>NZ_PPXC01000019.1 GCF_002909445.1 Arthrobacter glacialis | reverse complement strand
AGCCATCCAGGCAGCCACGAAATACGACCTCCTCAACGTCAACGCCGGCACCACCGGCAACACAGGCGGCGAAGGCTAACAGCTAGACAACCAGCAGCACCCATAGACGGGTGGTTGCCGTGACTGTAGAACCCCTACAGTCACGGCAACCACCCGTTATGCGTTAAGCCCCGGCA
The DNA here is from genome assembly GCF_002909445.1 of Arthrobacter glacialis. Taxonomy (GTDB): domain Bacteria; phylum Actinomycetota; class Actinomycetes; order Actinomycetales; family Micrococcaceae; genus Specibacter; species Specibacter glacialis. The sequence goes on along the minus strand of NZ_PPXC01000019.1, from coordinate 82,128 downwards.
CTAGACGTTTCCCGTATTGTTCAGTTGTTGGGTTCACACAAATAGCCACCTTGGCGACTTAGGACATATCCTCAAGGGATGGTAGCCAAGAAAACACCTGCAGCCACTCCCCCCACTGAGGCCACGGTCGGTGCCAAGACAGCTGACAGCAAGAACACCTCGGAAACGCTGGAGCGGCTGCGCGCCAACATTGGCCCGCTGTCCACCATGATGCGCCGAGAGCTGGAAACCACTCTCCCCTGGTACCGCAGGCTCAGCGCCGATGAAAGGTCCGCCCTTGGTTTGGTGGCCCAAAACGGCATCACAGCCTTTGTCTCCTGGTACGAACACCCCTCCTCGCCCAGCTGGGTGCTCTCAGACGTCTTTGGCACAGCTCCCACCGAACTCACCCGGTCCATCAGCCTCCAACGGGCCCTGCAGCTCATCCGCACGGTTGTTCAGGTGGTGGAGGACAGGGTCCCAGAGCTAGCCGCCGCCGAGGAGCAGGTTGATCTGCGTGAGGCAGTCCTGCGCTATTCGCGGGAAGTGGCTTTCGCCGCTGCGGACGTTTACGCCCGGGCCGCTGAAAACCGCGGTGCGTGGGACACCCGTCTGGAAGCCCTGGCTGTTGACGGGATCCTGCGAGGGGAAAACTCCGACGCCCTGCAATCACGCATCTCCGCCTTGGGATGGACCTCCCACAGCCAGTTCACCATCATGGTTGGCCCCGCCCCCTCGGAGGCCAACGCCTTGTTTCTGGCCACGCTGCGCCGCGCTGCAGGCCGCTTCGCCGAAGACGTCATGGTGGGCATCCAAGGCGACAAACTCATTTTGGTGCTGGGCAATGTGACTGATCCGGAGTCGGCCTATGTCCGGCTGAGCGAACTTTTCGCCCCCGGGGCAGTGGTCTACGGCCCCCTGGCTGCCACCTTGCAGGACGCCACCGCTTCGGCCAAAGCGGCGTTTGCGGGCATGTCCGTCGCCAAGGGCTGGTCGGCTGCACCACGGCCTGTCTCGGCCGATGACCTGCTGCCGGAGCGGGTTCTTGGCGGCGATGACTCCGCCAAGCGGGCGCTGCTGATCAGCATCTACCGGCCGCTGCTTGCCGCTTCCAACGGCCTGATCGAAACTCTCAGCAGCTATCTGCAAGGTGGGCACTCACTGGAGGCCGCCGCCCGCGACCTTTTTGTCCATTCCAACACCGTCCGCTACCGCTTGCGCCGTGTCTGTGACGTCACGGGGTGGGATCCGCTGATCCCCCGGGAAGCGTTTGTTCTGCAGACTGCCCTGATAGTGGGCCGGCTGGCCACTCCCACAAAACAACCGGTGTCCAAACCGACACTCAGCAAACAAGGCGCAACACCCACCAAGGCTGCCACCTAGCGCGGCAGGGAATTAGAGGAACGTTCCCAAAAAGAAGTCACCAATGGGGCCCAGAACGCGGCACTATTGTAGACTTCCTACAAATCGTGGCGAAGAGCTTGGTGTATGAAAACACCGCGAAAAAGCCATTTTGTTTGGAAAGCTGGTTAATGTGCTTGCAATAGTCTGCCCTGGACAGGGCTCTCAAACTCCCGGGTTCCTTTCGCCGTGGCTGGAACGCCCCGGCGTGGCCGCCCAATTGGCCACCTTGAGCGATGCCGCGGGGATTGACCTGCTCACCCACGGCACCACCAGCGACGCTGAAACCATCAAGGACACGGCAGTTGCCCAGCCCTTGATTGTGGCAGCCGGCCTTATCGCCGCCCAGGCGCTTTTGGGTCCGGATGTGGCAACCGCCCTCTCCGGCCGCAACGTAGTGGTTGCCGGACATTCGGTGGGTGAAATCACCGCGGCCGCGCTGACGGGAACCCTTTCCAACGCTGATGCCATGGCGTTTGTGCGTGAACGCGCCAACCGCATGGCCGAGGCCGCGGCAGCCACCCCCACGGGCATGGCTGCGGTGGTGGGTGGCGACGCCGATGAGGTGCTGGCCGCCATTGCCGCAGCGGGGTTGACCCCTGCCAACATGAACTCCAAGGGCCAGACGGTTGCCGCCGGCACACTTGAGCAGATAGCTGCCCTGGTCGCCGCGCCTCCCGCCAAGGCCCGCGTCATCCCCTTGCAGGTCGCCGGCGCTTTCCACACGCACCACATGGCCCCAGCCGTGTCGGCCTTGGAAGCCCTCGCCCCGTCCCTGACCCCGCGCACGCCCAAGGTGGCGCTGCTCTCCAACTACGACGGCGCCGTCGTGCCTTCCGGGGAAGCGGCGCTTGGATCGTTGATCGCCCAGGTGTCGCGGCCTGTCCGCTGGGATTTGTGCATGGAAACCATGTCCGCCATGGGTGTGACAGCGTTGATAGAGCTCACCCCGGCCGGCACCTTGACTGGATTGGCCAAACGCGGCATGAGCGGCATCGCCACCGTTGCCGTGAAAACACCTGATGATCTTGCGGCTGCCCAGGAATTACTGGCAGCCCACACCGCGTCTGATGAAGGAACCCTGTGAGCACTCCCACGCTAAAACAAAGCACCCTCCGCCCAGGATCGGCCATTTTGGGCATTGGCGCGTACCGGCCTTCGGTGATCGTCAGCAATGACGACGTGTGCCAGTGGATCGATTCATCCGATGAATGGATCCGCCAACGGACAGGCATCGTCACCCGACACCGCGCCCCCAAGGACGTGTCCGTGGTGGACATGGCCGTCGGCGCAGGCGCCGAGGCCATTAAGCGTGCAGGCATTGAGCCGTCCCAGATTGGCGCCGTGTTGGTGTCAACGGTGACGCACCCCTACGCCACCCCCTCAGCGGCAGCACTGATTGCCGACAAGCTGGGCTGCACCCCGGCCCCGGCCTTTGACATCTCGGCCGCCTGTGCCGGCTACTGCTACGGCGTGGCCCAGGGCGACTCACTGGTCCGCTCCGGCACCGCCGAGTACGTCCTGGTCATTGGTGTTGAGAAGCTCTCGGACGTCATCGACAACCACGAGCGCACCATTTCCTTCCTGCTGGGCGACGGTGCCGGCGCGGTTGTCATTGGCCCCTCCGACGAGCCCGGCATCAGCCCCACCGTGTGGGGATCTGACGGCGGCAAGTGGGACACCATTGGCATGACCCATTCCCAGCTGGACATCCGCGACTTCAGCGAGCAGGCCATGAAGGGCGACGGCGTGGATCTGGCCGCCGCCGATGAGGCACACGCCAGCTTGTGGCCCACCCTGCGCCAGGACGGCCAAACAGTGTTCCGCTGGGCCGTGTGGGAAATGGCCAAGGTTGCCAAGGCAGCCCTTGAATCAGCCGGTATCACCGCCGCGGACTTGGGCGCCTTTGTGCCGCACCAGGCCAATATGCGCATCATCGACGAGCTGGCCAAGCAGTTGAAACTGCCTGAGCACGTCATCATTGGCCGCGACATTGCCGATGCCGGCAACACCTCAGCTGCCTCCATTCCACTGGCAACACACCGGCTGCTGACAGAGAACCCGGAGCTCTCCGGTAAACTTTCGCTTCAGATCGGCTTTGGTGCCGGACTGGTGTTTGGCGCCCAAGTGGTGCGCCTTCCCTAACAAACGTATCTCTCCACATCCGTGGGGCGATCAAAAATGCCTGAAAAGATCATTTCCTTGATCACAGCACAACAAGAAAAGGAGCCATCAATGGCTAGCAACGAAGAAATCTTGGCCGGTTTGGCTGAAATCGTCAACGAAGAGACGGGCCTGGCCCCCGAGGCTGTAGAACTGGACAAGTCCTTCACGGATGACCTGGACATCGATTCCATCTCCATGATGACCATTGTTGTCAACGCTGAAGAGAAGTTCGACGTCAAGATCCCGGACGAGGAAGTCAAGAACCTCAAGACCGTTGGCGACGCTGTCAGCTTCATTGCAGGCGCACAGGCTTAATCTGCCTCTGAGTTTTACTCCTTGTCCGCGCAAGCGGTTCAGGGCATGGTGGTTGGCCGGAAAGCAGGACGCCGGCCAACCACATCACCATCCTTTAGCCCTGCCCCATAAATTTTGTAGAGAGTTGAATCATGGCCCGCAAAGTAGTCATCACCGGACTAGGCGCAACGACGCCTATTGGCGGCGACGTCCCGACCATGTGGAAGAACGCCCTCAAGGGCGTCTCCGGCGCCCACACGCTGACCGAGGATTGGGTGGAAAAGTTCGATCTTCCCGTTCACTTCGCGGCCAAAGCATCAACTCTCGCAACAGATGTCTTGAGTCGCGTTGAAGCCAAGCGTATGGACCCCTCAACTCAATTCGCCGTTGTGGCGGCCCGTGAGGCCTGGAAAGACTCCGGCATTGAGGAGATCGACCACGACCGCCTCGCCGTGGCATTCGCAACTGGCATTGGCGGCGTGTGGACGCTCCTGGACGCATGGGACACCCTGCGCGAAAAGGGACCCCGCCGCGTTTTGCCCATGACGGTTCCCATGCTGATGCCCAATGGCCCGGCAGCAGCGGTCAGCCTTGACCTCGGCGCCCGCGCCGGTGCGCACACGCCGGTTTCCGCCTGCGCCTCAGGCACCGAAGCACTGCACATCGGACTCGAGCTCATCCGCTCGGGCAAGGCAGATGTTGTCATGGCCGGTGGCGCCGAGGCAGCCATTCACCCCATGCCGTTGGCCTCCTTCGCCGCCATGCAAGCACTCTCCAAGCGCAATGACTCCCCGGAGACCGCGTCGCGGCCCTACGACATCAGCCGCGACGGCTTTGTCATGGGTGAAGGCGCCGGTGCGCTGGTGCTGGAAGCTGAAGAGCACGCCCTAGCCCGCGGTGCACGCATTTACGGTGAGCTGGCCGGCACTGCGGTCACGGCCGACGCGTACCACATCACAGCTCCGGACCCCCAGGGCCTGGGAGCCACCCGCGCCCTCAAGGCCGCGTTGTTTGACGCCCGCGCCCTGCCCGAGGACGTTGTCCACGTCAACGCGCACGCAACGTCAACCCCCGTGGGGGACAAGCCCGAGTACACGGCCCTGAAGGCCGCCCTGGGCGATCACGTGAACAACGTATGTGTCTCAGCCACCAAGTCCCAGATGGGCCACTTGCTTGGCGCCTCGGGCGCCGTTGAGTCGGTGCTGACGGTTCTGGCCGTTTACCACCGTCTGGCCCCTGTGACCATCAACTTGGAAAACCAGGACCCGGAAATCCCGCTGGATGTCGTCACCGGCACACCGCGTGAACTGCCCGAGGGCGAGATCATGGCGTTGAACAACTCCTTCGGCTTCGGCGGCCACAACGCTGTTGTAGCCATCCGCAGCACAGGCCCCAAGGTGGAGCTGCCCAGCTAGGCCCCACCCGCTCCCACAACAAACTGACCCGCAGTAGTGGTCGAAAAAGATGCGATTTTCGCGAATTTTCGACCACTACTGCGGGTCAGTTGTTTAAACGGGTCAGCCTACGTGGTGGAGCCAGCGCACGGGGGCACCAGCTGCTGCGTGACGGAAGGGTTCCAGTTCCTCGTCCCACGCTTCACCCAATGCCAGGGACAGCTCCTGGTAGACCACTGAGGGGTCACCCTTGCCAATCTCATAGGCGTAGCGGATCCGGTCTTCGGAGACCATAATGTTCCCGTGTACGTCCGTGACTGCATGGAAGATGCCCAATTCCGGGGTGTGCGACCAGCGCGAACCATCAACACCGGCGCTGGGGTCTTCGGTAACTTCATAACGCACATTGGCCCACCCCCGCAGTGCAGAGGCGAGCTTGGCACCAGTGCCGGCTGCGCCGCGCCACAGCAGTTCTGTGCGCAAGACATTGGGCGCAGCGGGCTGTGCAGTCCACTGCAAGTCCGTGCGCTGATCCATCACCCCGGCAATGGATGACTCAATATGTGGGCACATGACAGCCGGGGCTGAGTGCACAAACAAAACACCGCGCGTGTTTTCTACCTTCATTCCATCCTCCATTGCAGTAGGTGCGTCTTCCCCAACGACCTTCATAGGATGAAAATTCTTGTTGCGCGGATATTGCGTGTACTGACCCTGTCTGTCTGGGCTTGAGGCCCGCCTTTGGTTGTTTAGCGTTAGCTTTCTATCATTGTGCCGTAGCCGGGCACATTACGCCACCGCCACCGCCACGCAGGGTAATTGTTGAGCCTTTCGACCAGTCAAGCCCTCGGATGAGCCGTCTTGTAACTGTCCCGGAGCCGCTCCACCGAGACGTGCGTGTAAAGCTGAGTGGTGGCAAGGGAACTGTGGCCCAGAATTTCCTGCACCGTACGCAAATCCGCCCCGCCGTCGAGCAGGTGGGTAGCCGCCGAGTGTCGCAAGGTGTGGGGCCCCGTGGCAGAGGTGTCTGCCAAGGAAGAAAACACCCGATCCACCACAGTGCGAACACTACGCTGATCGATGCGACCGCCGCGCTGGCCCAGGAAAAGTGCCGTGCCGCTGTGTGGTTTGTACAGGGAGGCACGCGCGGCATTGAGCCAGAGTCCCAGCGCCGCATCGGCGGGCACACCAAAAGGAACTACGCGCTCCTTGTTGCCCTTACCCACCACGCTGACGGTGCGTCGCTCACGGTTCACATCCGCCAAGTCCAAACCGGTCAGCTCGCCAACCCGGATTCCCGTGGCATAAAGAAGCTCAACCATGGCCAGGTCCCGGATTGCCACCGGATCTCCTGTCTGTGCAGCTGCGCCCATGCCCTCAAGAAGTCTGCTCAATTGCTGTTGCTGCAGCACTGCGGGCAACGATTTCTCGCGTTGGGGGGCTTTGAGTCGTAGGGCCGGATCCACGGCAATAATTTCTTCCCGCAGAGCCCATGCGGTGAAACTGCGCACTGTAGCGGCGCGGCGGGCCAGCGTGGAGCGCGCCAATCCGGCAGAGTTTTGCTCACCGAGCCAGCGCCGCAAGGAGCCCAGGTCCAGCTCCGCCAGACTCGAGTACCCCTCTGCCACTGCGTGAATGAGCAACGCGTCAACATCGCCTCGATAGGCCCGAATGGTGTGGTCGGAACGTCCACGCTCCATGCGCAAATACCGTTCGAAGGCATCGGCAGCCGTCGCCAGGGCCGGGGGCAGTGCTGAGCGTTCGACAAGATCCACAACCCCACTGTGCGCTGTCGGAGCTGCAGGGGCAAGTTCCCCCGCCGCCGGGCGGCTATCCCACTCCAGCGTTTTTCAGATAGTTACGCAGTGAATCCTGTTTCAGCGCCTCGGCAAATGCTGCGATGGCGGCATCGTCTCTGAGCACTATCGATTGACCATCGGCGCTGGTACCCGTTCCCAAAGTGGGCAGGGTGAAGGAGATGACATCTGAACTCCTGACGCTGCGCAGGCTCAACGCCAGAGAGGCCAGCATGGCCAAGTTCACGTCCGAATCGACACTGACATACGGTGACACCTCGTTGACCAACTCCGTGATCTTAATCGGATTGGACAACGTTGCCGGATCCAGGACTTTATTGAGGACGGATTTGAGAAACATTTGTTGGTTTCTCACCCGTTGATAGTCCCCCTCGGCAAAGGCGTACCGTTCACGAACAAAGCCCAGGGCTTGGTCTCCGTTGAGCGTTTGTGGACCGGCGGTAAAAGTGTAGTTGCCGTGGACCGAGGTGAAAGGCACGGGCACATTGACTTCTATACCGCCCAAGGCATCAGTCACGGCCTTGAAGCCCTCAAAATCCACTATGACTACGTGGTCTATGCGGTCCTGAAAAAGCCCTTCCACCGTTTGCACCACGAGGGGAACGCCACCGAAGGCCATGGCGGCATTGATTTTTGCTTCCCCCTGCCCAGGGATTTCTACCCAGGTGTCGCGCATGATTGACATCAGATAGATGTTCTTCCGATCAGCTGGAATGTGAGCCAACATGATGGTGTCAGAGCGCTGGTTCGAGGGAATTCCTTCTTCGGCCAGGTCTATTGCATCGCCACGGCTGTCACTTCCCAACAGCAACAGGTTCATGGGCGAAGCTGCCTGGGTCGACGGCTTTTTGTTTGGGCGCAGCTGTTCGCTGGGAAAAGCCTGGGGTATCTTTTGAGTCTTTGAGTCAAAGCTGTGAACCAGGTTGCCAGCAAACACGGCAGCCGCAAGAAGAACCGCAAGGAACACCGCAAGAATGATCAACAGGACATTGCGGCTGCGGTTGTGCCCGCGCCTTGCGGGCTTTTGCTCATCTGAGGCCTGGCTCATAGAGGTCATCTTGCCACGGCGGCGGGCTGCTTGTCTGCTGCCTTTTTCCGCATCCGCTGCAATAATTCACCGGCGGCTGTGAACTACCGGTTCCTGCGTTTCCAGCCACCTGCCACGCCTTCGGCAAGCCCCAGAGCTTCCAGCCGCCCCAATCCTGCCAAGACAGTGGCCGCACTCAACCCGGCCACTATGCACAGTTTCTCCACGGAGGTGGCCGTTCGCAGGGGAAGTGCGTCCAGAAGCAGCAAGTCCGAGGTTCCCAGCCCGTCGTACAGGGCCGTTTGCGCCAAAGGTTCAGGCGCAAGATTCTCGCCCATGGCCCCGGCCAGTTCAGCAATATCGCTTGCGTCCGTCACGCACACCGCCGATCCCTCCCGCAACAATCTATGGCAGCCCGCTGAATTGGCCGAGTACACCGAACCGGGGACCGCTCCCACCGGACGGCTGAGAGCTTCGGCATGGTGCGCAGTGTTGAGAGCACCCGAACGCCACCGTGCCTCCACAACAACCGTCACCCCGCACAGAGCGGCTATGAGTCGGTTCCGCTGAAGGAATCTGTACCGTGTGGGGTTGGTGCCGGGAGGAACCTCAGCCACAATGAGGCCACGTTCGGCGATGGTGCGCAGCAAGTCATCATTTCCCGACGGATAGAGCCTGTCCACTCCCCCTGCCATCACAGCCACGGTGGGTGGCCCACTCCCATCCTCAACGACGGTCTCTTGGCTGGTGCCACCCAACGTTCCCGGCATGGCCATGGCGGCGCTGAGGGCCCCCCGGTGGGCATGGGCGTCTATCCCGTAGGCTCCCCCACTGATCACTGTGTAGCCTCGCTGGACCAGGGAGCCGGCTATTTCCACGCTCACATTGGCCCCATACGCGGTGTTGTCCCGGGAACCCACCACGGCAATGCAGCGGGACTGCTCCGGAATGCGCGCGGCACTGCCCCTGCACCACAACGCAATGGGTGCCCCCAGCTCCAAATCGTCGAGGGCTCGTGGCCATGACCCATCCTCCGGAACCAGGAGTCCGCCGCCCAGCCTGGCAACAGTGGCAAGGTCCCGCTCGGGGGCAACATCAACCAACCGTGGCCGCCAACGCCCCAGCGCCTCGGACAGCCCCGTCCACCGCTGGGTGCCAGCCTCGCTGAGCAACTGGGTGACTTGGCGCTCCACGGTGGCGTTGGTGGCGTCCCCTCCAGCTATGAACGCCACGGCGTCTTCGGGCCCCAAGACACGAATCAAGGCCAATCCCGGCAGATCAGACGGTTCCATCAATCGTGTCAGGGCCGCCCGTGCCACACGCAGTCCCCTGCCATCCATTGTTTTCCCATCAGCAAACCCGCTCATGGCCCCACTCCCCGTTGCCGCAGTGTCAGCGCCAACCCAACTTCTTCACTGCCCGGGCGCTCATGTCCTTGCAAATCGGCCACCGTCCAGGCCAGCCGCAGGACACGGTCGTAGCCGCGCAAGCTCAGCACGCCCGTGGCCATGGCCTTGTCCAGCAATGCCGTGTCATGACCGCCCAACCGCAGGGGGGCCACGCAACACCGTTCCGGTGAGATCGGCGTTGTGGTTCAATCCCCACGGTTTGAGACGCTCGCCGGCAATGTCCCTGGCCAGCAGCACCCGTTGTGCCACTTGGGCGCTCGACTCCCGCCCGCCGGAATCAGCCAGCTGCTCCAGTTGGACCTTGTTGACGTGCAGCTGGATGTCCACCCGGTCCAGCAAAGGGCCCGAGAGCCGACCAAAGTAGCGCCTACGGGCCATGGGGGTGCATTCGCAATTGATCCCCTTGCCTGTGGCCTTCCCGCAGGGGCACGGGTTTGCGGCCATGACTAGTTGGAAGCGGGCAGGGTAGGCTGCCGTGCCAGCTGCGCGATGCAGGACCAGCTCCCCGCTCTCCAAAGGCTGGCGCAACGCGTCCAGGACCCGCTTATCAAACTCGGGGGCCTCGTCCAAAAACAATACGCCCCGATGGGCACGTGATGCGGCCCCGGGCCGCGGGACACCGCTTCCGCCCCCAATGATGGCTGCCGTACTGGCTGAATGGTGCGGGCGCTCATAGGGTGGGCGGCGGAGCAGCTGCACCAATGAGGTTCTTCTGTGCTCCAAAGAATGGATGGCAGTCACTTCCATGGCCTCGGCGTCAGTGAGATCGGGCAGCAGCCCCGGAAGCCGCTCAGCCAACATGGTCTTGCCAGAGCCCGGAGGTCCAACCATCATCAAATGGTGCCCGCCCGCGGCCGCAATTTCCAACGCCAGCTTGGCCACCGGCTGCCCGGCCACTTCTGACAAATCAGCACCCGCCTGCGTGGATCCTGCAGAATCCACTGGTGCAGTGTCCTCGGCACTGTGCAGACCGGCACCGTCCATCATCACCAAGTCCTTGGGGTCGGCACCAAAATCCAGCGCCACCTGCGCCAAACAGCCGTAGCCGCGGACCTCGGCCCCCGTGACCAGGCGGGCCTCGGACAAATTGTCGGCCGAAACCACAAACTGTTTGTACCCTGCCGACAGTGCGGCAAGAACGGCCGGCAGCACTCCCCTGACGGGGCGCAGCCGGCCGTCAAGACCCAGTTCGGAGATGAAGACGGTGCCGTCGGTGCCACGGACATCCCCCGCAGCACTGAGCGCGGCCATGACTATGGCCAGGTCGAAACCGGAGCCCTTCTTGGGCAGCGACGCCGGCACCAAATTGACGGTGATCTTGCGCCGGCTCAAGGGAATACCTGAGTTTTGCGCCGCAGAACGAATCCGCTCACGGGCCTCCGACAGCGATGCATCAGGTAGTCCCAGCAGGACAAAATTGGGCAGGGTCTGGCCAATATCCGCCTCCACCTCAATGACGTCCCCATTCAGGCCCACCAGGGCCACGGCAAGCGACCTTCCCATGCCCATCACGCCACACCCCTGAGATGGTCAATGCTCGGGGACGGAGAATTGTCCATGACGATGCCCACAGCATCTATCCGCACAGCCCCGAGGACGTGCTGGTGTTCCCGGGCCCACAGCACGGCCAGGGTGCGCAGACGCAGAATTTTTGCCCGAGTCAGCGCCTCCAGGGGATCACCGTACCGGCGAGAACGGCGCGTCTTGACCTCGACGATGACCAGTTCGTCGCCGTCCAGCGCAACAAGGTCGATCTCTCCGCGTGGACAGCGCCAATTGCTGTCGATGACCCGAATGCCCCGGTCCTCTAAATAGTCTGCTGCCATCCGTTCACCGGTCTGGCCCAACACATCTTTTGCCTTCATGACTGCCTCCACGCTCAGCTTGGCTGAAAACGGGATGCGGAAGTAGACCCCCAGCGGCAATTGTGGACAAGCAGCGGGCCAGCCCGCGCTGTGGAGGAACAACGGGGCCCAAGGACACAAAGAAACCAGGGCACACAGCAAAGGACGACGCCGGAAGTTGCGTTCCGGCGTCGTCCTTTGAATTAAAAGCAGCGTTTAGCCCAGCGGACCCAACTCGCCGTCCTTGGGTATCTGCAGGTCATCGGACTTGATCAATTCTTCAACATTGACGTCCTTGAAGGTGATCACGCGTACGTTCTTCACAAAACGTGCCGTCCTGTACACATCCCACACCCAGGCGTCCTGCAGCGTCAGGTCAAAGTACACCTCGCCGTCGGCCGAGCGGGCCTGCAAATCCACATGGTTTGCCAAGTAAAAGCGTCGTTCAGTTTCCACCACGTAGCTGAACAGGTTCACCACGTCACGGTATTCGCGGTAAAGCTGCAGCTCCATGTCAGTTTCGTAGTTTTCCAGATCCTCAGCACTCATGCTTCCATCATCCATCACTAGAGGCTCACTTTCCCAACGGGGCCGCTTGCGCCGCCAGCACCAACCGCCAACCTTAGATCAGGCGCCAGGTCTTCCTGTGGTAATCGGTGGGGCCCTGCTCGGCGATGGCTGCGCGGTGCGACACCGTTCCGTAGCCCATATTGGATTCCCATCCGAAGCTGGGAAACTGCCGGGCTAGTCCAGTCATCATGCCGTCGCGCTCAACCTTCGCCAGAACACTCGCAGCAGCCACTGACAAGCACGTCATGTCTGCTTTGATCCGTGTCTGGGTGAGCCAGGGCTGGGCAGCGGCCGGTGCGACGTTGGCGGCGAACAGGTCAAGGTCGCCCTGCACGGGTTCGGAGAGCCAGTCCTGATTGCCGTCCAAGATCACAAAGTCAGGAGACAGCGTGGCGGCAGCTTCGGCCATGGCGCGATTCCCTGCCAGCCGGAGGGCCCCTACCAAGCCGATGGCGTCAATCTCCTGGGCGCTGGAATGCCCCACAGCACTGGCGGCGGCCCAGTCAACAATGGCGGGCACCAGGGCCTCTCGCACGGCTGGGCGCAGCAGCTTGCTGTCCTTGACGCCGGGGATTTCACTGGCAGTGCCGGCGTGGATGATCACCACACCAACACTGACGGGTCCGGCCAGCGAGCCACGGCCCACTTCATCGCAACCGGCAACAATCGCGTAGCCCTGGGCCGCGAGCTCACGCTCCCAGGCAAGGGTGGGTGCTGCAGCGGCCACTACGGCCCCGCCGTCAAATGTTGGGCGGCAACGCTGGAACTCTGTGGTGCCGGAACATCCTTGAAGACATCGGGGTAGTTGCCCAGAATGTCCCATCGCGACAACGGCCAGGCAATGACAATGGCTCGGCCCTCAACATCGTCGATCGGCACAAACCCCGTGTCGTCATAGCTGTTGTGGAAGCGGGAGTCCTGCGAGTTGTTCCTGTGGTCCCCCATGACCCACAGCTTCCCCTCAGGGACGCTCACAGCAAAGGGTGTGTCCGACGGCGCAGCCCCGGGATAGAGGTAAGGCTCGGTGATGGCGGTGCCGTTGATGGTCAACTTCCCATCAGCGTCGCAACAAACAATCTTGTCACCGGGCAGGCCAATGACGCGCTTGACCAGGTGCTGTTGGGAATTATCCGGTGCCAAACCAATGAAGGTGGCCACGTCGCCGATCCAGCCAACGGGGCCGTCGTCCTTGGGTGTTTCCTTCAGCCAGCCCTGGGTGTCCTTGAAAACAACAATGTCTCCACGCTTGAGCGCAAAAGGTTGCGGCACCAACAGGTTCACAAAGATCCTGTCCTGGATCTGCAAGGTGTTCTCCATGGATCCCGACGGTATGAAGAACGCACGGAACAAGAAGGTCTTGATGAGGAAGGAGAGTACAACGGCGATGACCACAATGGTGAGCAGTTCCTTGCCCCACGCCCAGGCCTGGCGCCCAACACGTGCACCCAAAGTGCCGTCGTCGTCGGGGCCCGGCGTCTCCGAATTCAAGTGACGGGCCCGCAGGTCATGGCGAACCCGCGGGTCAGCAGGCTCCGGGGCGGTTCCGTCATGGGACTGTGCGCCACCGGTTTCCTCCGAGTCACTGGGTTGCATCAACGTTTATTTCCTTAGCAAAGTCAGGTCAAAAAATGATCGTACACGCCATTGCTGAGCGCAAGGGCGTAGTGGCGCTAGGGCTGGACTGCGCCGTCGCGGTTCAGGACGTGAATGCGGCCCAGCGGCCATACTGTGGCAACCGGGGAGCCAATGACCTTGCTGGTGGAAATCAAACCACCGCCGGGAGCACCCAGCAAGGACCGTGAGTCCAGTGAAACACTACGGTGGTCCCCCATGAGCCACAATCTACCGTGCGGGACAGTGACCTCGAACTTCACATCGCTGGGCGCATCGCCCGGAAACAGGTAACTCTCAGTAACGGGTACACCGTTGATTTCCAGGAGCCCACTGGCCGAACAGCATTTCACGGTGTCCCCGGCCACGCCAAGCACTCGCTTGACGTAGATGTTGCTATTGGGCACCAGGCCCAACCACTGTCCGGCGCCAACAACGCCGTCCAGCACGGGGGCTGCCCCTGATTTGAGCGGGGTGAAGGAACCCCTGCCGTCGAATACCACCACGTCACCACGGGCAATGGGCTGGTTAACGAAAGCCAGCCTGGAAACCAGCACGCGGTCACCGGTGAGCAGTGTCGGTTCCATGGATTCCGACGGAATGTAGTAAACATCCATCCAGACGTTGCGTATCACCGCCAGGAACAAAAAGATGATGACAACTGCCAGCACAACAAAACGCCAGCCCAGTTTCCTGGACTGGCGTTTCGCTTGAGTCAAAGTGCTTTTCCCGACAGTTACTTGGTGGGAAGGTTGTCGCGCTTTTCCTTGATCTTTGCAGCCTTGCCGCGCAGGTTGCGCATGTAGTACAGCTTGGCGCGGCGTACGTCACCCTTGGTGACAACTTCGATCTTGTCCAGAACCGGGGAGTGTACCGGGAAGGTACGCTCTACACCGACACCGAAGGAGATCTTGCGAACCGTGAAGGTTTCGCGAACGCCGTCGCCCTGGCGGCCAAGGACGAAGCCCTTGAATACCTGGACACGTGAGCGGGAACCTTCAATGATGTTCACGTGAACGTTGAGGGTGTCGCCGGCACGGAAGGCGGGGATGTCGCTGCGCAGGCTGGCTGCGTCAACGGAATCGAGAAGATGCATTTTTCTCACTCCAGGCAAACGCCACAGGTCATTTACTTTGTGTCACGATTTCCATGGACGGCCAAGCTGGCCAGTCACGGGAATCGAAAATTATTAGACCGGATTCCTAGGATGGATCACCGGTGTGCCGCTCTGTTGACTAACGCTCCCCCTGTGGCAGGAACGCGCCCAGTAGGCACATCTACTTATTTTGCCATACTCCATGCCGGCAGACTAATCGCCTGGCTGGCCAGAAGTACCCGAATCGTCACGGTTTAGGCGTCGCCGCGGCGTACTGCCTTGCCATCGACGACGGCGTACCCCAGTTCCCAGAGAACGTTTTTCTCCGCTTTGCTGACGTTGGAGACGTCAAGGGCATCGATCAGGTCGGGGCGGCGCTCGGCCGTGCGGCGCAGCTGCAGCTCCTTGCGGAACTTGGCGATCTTGCCGTGGTTGCCACTGAGAAGCACGTCAGGGACGTCACGTTCGCGCCAGCTGGAGGGCTTCGTGTATACGGGGTACTCCAGTAAACCGTCAGAGTGTGATTCCTCGATCAGGGACTCGGGATTGCCCACCACACCGGGGATGAGGCGGCCAATGGCCTCAACCATGGCCAGCACGGCAACTTCGCCGCCGTTGAGCACGTAGTCGCCCAGGCTGACGGGACGGACCGTGTACTGATCAGCCGCCCACTCCAGCACCCGCTCGTCAATGCCCTCATAGCGCCCGCAGGCAAACACCAGATGCTGTTCCTCGGCGAGCTGATAAGCAAGCTGCTGGTTGAACACTTCACCAGCCGGGGACGGCACAATGAGCGTGGGCTTGGCGCCCTCCGCCACGGGAGAGGCCACGGCAATATCTGTGAGCGCCTGCGCCCACGGTTCAGGCTTCATGACCATGCCGGCACCACCGCCGTAGGGTGTGTCATCCACTGTGCGGTGCCGATCGGCCGTGTAGGAGCGCAGGTCATGCACAGCCAGCTCCAGGAGCCCTTCGGTGCGGGCCTTGCCAATCAGGCTCAAATCCAGGGGCGCCAGGTACTCCGGGAAAATACTGACAACGTCAAACCGCATTATTCGGGCGTTCCTTCTGAGTTAGCAATGTCGGCCGCTTCGCCGGACTCGTCACTCGCGGTTGTTTCCTTGTTCACGGTGAACAAACCCGCCGGAGGGGTCAACAGTACGTAGCCTTCTTCAATGTTGACCTCGGGGACGATCTCGTCCACGAACGGGACAAGGACCTCATCGCCTTCGTTGTCTTCAACCAGGAGCAGGTCCTGCACGGCTTGGGTGCGCAAACCAATCACCTTGCCCACCTTTTGCGTGCCGACCCGAACCTCAAGGTTCAGCAGTTCGTGTTCGTACCAAGCGTCGTCGTCCTCGTCATCATCGGATTCAAAGAACAAGGTGGCGCCGCGCAGCAGCTCCGCATCGTTGCGGGTGTTGGTGCCTTCGAAGCCGAGGAGGAGAATGTCCTTGTTCCAGCGCGAGCTCCTAACGGTCAACGTGCCGAGCTTGGCCGGCTCCACCACAAATTCAGTGCCGACGGCAAAGCGTGAATCGGGGGCGTCGGTGAGGACAAGTGCTGTCACTTCGCCGCGAATGCCGTGGGGTTTGCCAATCCGGGCAACCTGAACCTGCATGTGTACTCCTAGTACTTGGTATAGATGGAAAAAAATTTGGCCCCGACACCATTATGGTGCCGGGGCCAAACATTTGGCTTTACTGCTGAAAACTTGCCCAGCCTAGTGGCTGTGCGAAGTTCTGTGACGCAGGTTAGCGGCGGCGGTCGGTGTCGACGACGTCAACACGTACCGGCTCGCCATTGGCCAAGGCAGCAACCACTGTGCGCAATGCACGGGCGGTGCGGCCCTGTCGGCCAATTACCCGGCCCAGATCGTCTTGATGAACACGCACTTCGAGGGATTCCCCGCGGCGGTTGGTCTTGACGCTCACCTTGACGTCCTCGGGAGAGTCAACAATCCCGCGGACAAGGTGCTCCAGCGCTTCAGCCAACAAGCTACTCAGCCTCGGTGCTCTCAGGTGCCTCATCAGCGTCGGCCTTCTTGGCCTTCTTGGTGATGGCTTCCTTGATAACTACGCTCTTGGCTTCGGGTGCAACGAAAGCTGCCTTGGGAGCTTTCATCTTCAAGGTGCCTTCGGCGCCCTTGAGGCCCTTGAACTTCTGCCAGTCACCGGTGATCTTCAGGATCTTGGCAACAGGCTCGGACGGCTGAGCACCGACGGAGAGCCAGTACTGAGCGCGGTCGGTGTCGACCTCGATGAAGGAGGGGTGCTCGGTCGGGTGGTACTTGCCGATCTCTTCGATGGCACGGCCGTCACGCTTTGAGTGTGAGTCCATAACAACGATGCGGTAGTACGGGGCGCGCATTTTACCAAAGCGCTTAAGGCGAATCTTTACAGCCACTTTTGTGGTTACTCCTGGTTCGAAAAAGGGTCGAACTCCGTTTCACGCTCCCGTGGGGCGGGCCGATCGGCGGATTTCTAAGGACAGGACCATCACGCGGAGAGAGGGGCCGCGCGGATCGAGTACCTGTCCATTATGCCAGAAGTTTTCTTGCACATGCCACTCGTTACGCATTTCACCCTACGTGTTGTCCATCATGGTGCCGCGAGTGCTGACCTTGGCCACAAAAATGCCCGGATAACCGTGCATCTCGCAGCCCAGGTCAGCACCCGGCCGGGACGTGTGGACTAATCCGCGGAGTAGAAGAACAAGCCCATCTTGGCATTCTCTTCGGCCGCAGTCACAGCCGCTGCCGCCATGGCGGCAAGGGCCTTCAGCAATGGCTCGGTCACCTCGGGAGTGGATTCCATCTCCTCAGCCGCCGCCCATTGGGCTGCCAGGTCCACGACCTCCTCGGGGTCCTCCGGAGCGTTCAGTTCGGCAAAGACTTCCAGCAAGGCATCGGGAACGGCGAACAGGGTGTCTAGCTCAATATCCACCAGGCTCAGCTCGGCTGCCACGCCTGTTGCATGAACTGCCTTGACGGCGAACTCACCCAGCACTTCAATCTCAAAGTCACTCAGACCGGGGGTCGGCAACACGGGAACGTCTACAGCCGGCGACTTGCCTGCCATCCGTGCCTTGGCACGGGCCACTGCTTGGTGGTGGTCGGCGATGAAGAACTCTGAGTAATTGGCCACGCATAAGCCTTTCAAGTTGGGATTCCGGCACTTTAGGGTTCCGGGGAGCCCATCGCAGTTACTGCGTGGATGCTCCGGAATCAACACTAACGCGAATCCGGTTCATCCACGGATCGTCAAAGAGGATCTCGGCACCTGTGTTGGCCACAGCAATGCCATGCTGGGTCAACCGCTCATGGAGCGATCCGACGTCGTCCTTGTGGGGCAGTTGGATGAGGACCTCACCCAGGCCGAGCGTGTCCTTGCGCGGCCCGGCGCCACGGCTGTTCCACACATTCATGGCCATGTGGTGGTGGTAGCCACCTGCGGACACAAATAGCGCCTGCCCATGGAAGTCGCAGGTCTTTTCAAATCCGAGCGTGTCCACATAAAATTTCTCAGCCGTTTTCACGTCACCGACCTGCAAGTGGACGTGACCAACATCGGCGCCGGATTGGCGCTGGCCCACAACGGCTTCCTCCGTGAGGTGCTGGTCCAGGTAGTGCTGCGGCGACAGTGACAGGGTGGCCATTTCAACTTCGCCGTTTTTCCAGGACCAGGAGTCGCGGGGGCGGTCCCAGTACAGCTCAATGCCATTGCCTTCGGGATCGGTGAAGTAAAAGGCCTCGGACACCAGATGGTCGGCGCTGCCGGCAAATGCCTGGGGGCTGTACTGGGCAGCGGTGGCAACAGTTGCGGCGAGGGCGGCCTGGTCGTTGAAAAGTAGCGCCGTGTGGAACAGTCCAGCTTCGCCACGTCCCGGAAGGTGCAGACCTCCGGCAGGCTGCAGGTGCACCAGCGGAGTGCTGCCCCGACCCAAATATTGGCCGCCGTCAGCTTCGGCCACAATGTCAAGGCCCAGCGCCGTTTGGTAGTAGTTGCTCATGAGTGTCATGTCCCCCACCCTGAGCATGACGGTACCCATCGTGAGGTCGGCGGAAAGCAGGTCTTTGTGTGCGGTCATGGTGTCTCCAAGGTTTGTTGTACTCATATAGTAGCAAACTACTTGAAGCTTCAACTTATTCCGGAACGTTGAGTGCAATTTTCATGACAATGCGCCGGCCCAGGGCATCCAGCCCAAGCTGTGATTCATGTTCTCGTGCAGCGGCCAGCCCCGAGGTCCAATGATCAGTTGGAATTTCAGTGAAGCCGCAACTCGCGTAGAAGGGCCCGTTGAAGGGAACGTCAGCAAAAGTGCACAGGGTCATGGCGGAGAATCCTGCTTCCTGGGCCCAGGCCTTGGCTGCCGCAACCAGGGACCGGCCTATCCCCTGGCGGCCGTACTCGGGCGTGACCGCCAACTGCTCCAGGTGTGCCAGTCCGTCCACGATTTCCAGCCTGACAAAACCGGCCGGAGGCCTCCCCGCAACCATAATGTGGAAGGCGGCGGCGAAATCGGCTGCTGTGCCCGGGGGTGGGAAATTCGCAATACTCATGGGCGGGTCCAGCGCTTCGAAGGCCGTGTCCGCCTCCGCCTCTATGGATGGCAGGAGCGCAAACTCGCTCAACGCTGCTGGACGTATTTCAAACATATAAGAAGACTAACTTCCGGCGCCGACATTGGCGCCCTACCCGTGCTTAGTCAAGCCGTGCGGCAACGGCTGCCTCAAGGAGCTTCTCAATCAATGCAGCCCCGTCGGAGCTATCGTGAGGCCTGTGCCCGTTCCGGTGCACAATATGCCGGGCACCTGTGGCATTCAGATACTCGGCGACTTCTTCATACAGGGGCTCCCAGCCGCCGGTGATGACAGTGGTGGGAACTCCGGGAATGATGTGCAGCGGCGCATCCGTGGACGGCGCCTGCAACCGGGCCCTGGCTGCCACCCGGGCAGAGGTCTCCACGCCCGTCGTCGGTACAACTGCCATCAGGGTATTGAACTCCGCCAAATAGTCTTCATCGGAGAGCTCGTGGGAGCGTGCAGCCAGGTCCGCAAGATGCGTTGAGTATGCGGCCGTGGCTGGCAGCTCAGCCGTCAAGGAGAGCAGAAACGGTTCAATCAGGATCAGGGAGTGGATCAGATCGGGGCGTTGCACGGCAGCCATCATGGCCGCAACGGCACCTTGGGAGTGCGCCACTACATGCCCGCCGTCGCCAAGCTCGTTGAGCACTATCTGTGCATCAGCTGCAAAGTCGGTCGCTTTGGGCTGCTCGATGGCGTCGAACCCGGTCCGCTTGAGAAAGAGACAGTCGTAGCGGCCCGCCAGGAGATGTTGGGCCGGCCAGGCCGCAGCACCGAAGCCGTCGACGCCGTGGACAAACACAATCCGGGTTTTACTCATTGGAGCAGGTTACCGGACAAAATACCCGGTGAACGCAAAGAATGCTGCCGATGTGGTCTTTCGCTGGTGATATATCACCAGCGAAAGACCACATCGGCAGCATCAAGTTTTGCGGCGCCTACTTGCCCAGGAACTTTTCAAATCCCTTGGGCAGGTTCAGGTTTGACGGGTCAAAGTCCTCGGCTCCCGCACCGAAGGCTGCACCTGTTGGCAGTCCCTTGGGGGCGTTCGCCTTTTCCTGTGCTGCCTTCAACTCGGCAGCAGCCTTCGCCGGGTTGCCCGACTTGGCCTTCTTCTTGGGGCTCTGCTTGCCTTTACGGGCACTGTTGAAGCCGCCGGGTCCGGCCATGCCGGGCATGCCCGGAATGCCGCCGCCCTGGGCCATCTTCTTCATCATCTTCTGGGCCTGGCCAAAACGCTCCAGCAGGCCGTTGACCTCGGATACGTGGACACCGGAACCCTTGGCGATGCGGGCGCGGCGTGAGCCGTTCACGATCTTCGGGGCCACACGCTCATGCGGTGTCATGGAGCGGACAATTGCTTCAACGCGGTCAATCTCGCGCTCGTCAAAGTTCTCCAGTTGCTGGCGCATATTCGCAGCACCGGGCATCATCATGAGCATCTTCTTCATGGAGCCCATTTTGCGAATCTGCTGCATCTGGGCCAGGAAGTCATCCAGTGTGAAGTCTTCCTGGTCGGCGAATTTCTTCGCCATCCGCTCGGCTTCGCCCTTGTCCCAGTTCTTTTCAGCCTGCTCAATGAGCGTGAGCACATCGCCCATGTCAAGGATGCGGCTGGCCATGCGGTCCGGGTGGAACAACTCGAAGTCGTCCAGGCCCTCACCGGTGGAGGCGAACATAACGGGCTTGCCGGTGATGGAGGCAACCGAGAGGGCCGCACCACCGCGGGCGTCGCCGTCGAGCTTGGTAAGGACAACTCCGGTGAAGTTCACGCCTTCGTTGAACGCCTGCGCCGTGGCAACAGCGTCCTGGCCGATCATGGCGTCAATGACAAAGAGAACTTCGTCGGGGTTGATGGCGGCCCGGATGTCCGAGGCCTGCTTCATGAGCTCGGCGTCAATGCCCAGGCGGCCGGCGGTGTCAACAATGACCACGTCGTGCAGCTTGGACTTCGCCTCGGCCAGACCGGCCAGGGCTACGGCTACGGGATCGCCCGTAGCGCTTTCAAATTCGCTGCTGACACCCGGGTGGGGGGCAAACACGGGGACGCCTGCGCGCTCACCGTTGACCTGAAGCTGCTTGACAGCGTTGGGGCGCTGCAAGTCAGCCGCAACCAGCAGGGGGCTGTGGCCCTGGCCCTTGAGCCACTTGGACAGCTTTCCGGCCAAGGTGGTCTTACCGGCACCCTGCAATCCAGCCAGCATGATGACAGTGGGAGGGTTCTTGGCCAGATTGATGCGGCGGGTTTCGCCACCCAGAATGGTCACGAGCTCTTCGTTGACAATCTTGACAATCTGCTGCGCCGGATTCAGCGCCTCATTGACCTCGGAGCCCAGGGCACGCTCACGGACCTTTGAGGTAAATTCGCGAACCACGGGCACTGCAACGTCAGCATCCAGAAGGGCGCGACGGATCTCGCGCACTGTGGCATCGACGTCGGCTTCGCTGAGCCGGCCCTTGCCACGGAGGTTCTTGAAAGTTGCTGTCAACCGATCAGATAGGGAGTTGAACACGCGCCGCGTACTTCTTTCGTCAGGGATTAACCAGCACCCGCGCGACCCGGCCATCTGACCTGGCCGCGCATGACGGGCGCGGCAATTACATTATTCAGGATGAGACCGGCGAAATGTTGGCTCTTGGCCACCACCTCGCTCCCTTTCCTGAGGGACTCAACTATCAAGGGTACCAACTAGCGGGCCACTTCGCTGCACACTCCCGGCGCGTTCACGTCTCGGGCCACCAGCGCCGCAAGGAGAGAAAAGTCCTCGCCACAAACAGGCATTGCCCAGCATTGTTCACGCCGAAGTGACATGCTGAGTTGGTGATAGAAAACACCGCAGCCCTCAGTGATTCCCCTGCCGCATCGACTGCCACGCACGACGCCGGGTCCCCGACCCAGGCGGTTGGCGCGGCTGATCGGATCAAGACGCTCGTCATCCTGGGAGCCTCGGGCGATCTCACCGGCAGGCTTTTGCTGCCCGGAGTTGCCCGACTCATTGCCTCAGGGCGTGCTCCCGGGCTGTCCCTGGTGGGCGCCGGCAGCGACGACTGGTCCCCCGGGCAGTGGCAGGAACGGCTCACGGGAAGTTTTGCCGACGCCCTGACTCCGGGCGGCCAATCCACCGCTGCCGGCATTGACGAGTTGCGGCGGGTTCAGTCGGAGAGCAGCTACCTGCAGCTGGATGTCACAGCCAAGGGAGCGCTGGGCGCGTTCCTCAAGGGTGTTGCGGGACCGGTTGCCCTGTACTTTGCGCTGCCTCCGGCCGTCAGCCAGAAAGCGTGCCAGATTCTTCTCAAGAGTGACCTGCCGCCAGGCACACGGCTGGTCATGGAGAAACCGTTTGGTTCCAGCACCGAATCGGCCCAGGAGCTCAATGCCACCCTCGCCACGCTGGTGCCCGAGGACCACATTCACCGGGTGGATCATTTCCTGGGCAAGTCCACTGTGCTGAACATTATGGGGCTGCGCTTCGCCAACAGGCTACTGGAGCATTCCTGGAATGGTGAGCACATTGAAAAAGTGGAGATCATCTTTGATGAGCCCCTGACCTTGGAAAACCGTGCCCGCTACTATGACCACGCCGGTGCCGGCCGCGACATGATTCAAAGCCACCTGCTGCAAATCATGGCGATCATGGCCATGGAACCACCGGCAACGTTGGGCGAAAATGATGTCCGATCCAATATTGCGGCCGTGTTGCGGGCCAGCACTGTAGGCCCTGCCGGCTCCGGTGATGCGGCCCTCCACAGCCGGCGTGCCCGCTACACCAGCGGGCACATCGGTGACCGCACGGTTCCGGACTATCTGGCCGAGGAAGGTGTGGACCCCGCCAACGACACTGAAACGTTGGCCGAGGTTGAGGTGTATGTGAACAATTGGCGTTGGGCGCATGTTCCCTTCATTTTGCGTTCCGGCAAGGCACTGGGCCGCGCCCGCAAGGAAGCCGTCGTTACGTTCAAACCCGTCCCGCATCTGCCGGTGGGATTCAAGGGCACCGACTCCCCCACGCGCCTGCACATTGGCTTTGGGCCGGAAACGCTGACCCTTGACCTGGACGTCAATGGTCCTGGGGACTTGTTCACCCTGGACCGCGTCCATCTGGAGGCAGCGCTGGCCAGTGATCCCCTGCTGCCCTACGGCGAAGTTTTGGATGGTGTGCTGAGCGCGGATCCCCTCCTATCGGTGCGCGGGGACACAGCTGAGGAATGCTGGCGCATTGTGGAAGCAACCTTTGCCACGTGGAAGTCCGGGAACGTCCCCATGGAGGAATACCCCGCTGGCAGCCTGGGCCCGAAAGGATGGGCCACCAGCTCCGACTAGCAAGAACAAGGCACAAGAACGACGGCGGCACCTGAGGTGAGTTACTCACTCACCTCAGATGCCGCCGTCTCCCCACACCCTCCCTGGCCCCGCAAGCTCGGTCAAGGAACCCTCGGGTGTGTGGGCCCATACGTTTATTGATTTAGATAGCGGCTACGCCGCGTTCACCGGTTCTCACGCGGACCGCCTCATACACTTCAATCATCCAGACCTTGCCGTCGCCGGCGGTTCCTGTGTTGGAACTGGCAACAATGATGTCCATGAGGTCATAGGCCTGATCGTCACTGGCAAGGACCTCTATGCGGATCTTGGGGTGCAGATCAACGGTGTACTCGGCCCCGCGGTAGACCTCCGTGTGGCCGCGTTGGCGCCCGTAGCCGTGGGCCCCGCTGACGGTCAGCCCCTGGACGCCATAGCTTTCTAAGGCGTTGCGTACCTCGTCAAGCTGTTCCGGGCGGATTATTGCTGTTATGAGTTTCATGCATCAACCTTCGATTCTTCAGTGTGTGATTCCTTGGACCCTGAAGTCGTCGGCAGTTTTTCAATCATCGGCTGGAAACTGCCGGAGCTGCGGCCGCCCAGATCATAGGCGGATTCGGCGTGAACGGAAACGTCAATTCCATCCACTTCGTGTTCGCTGCTGATGCGGAAGCCCATGGTCTTGTTGATGATCCAACCGATGATGAACGCAATGATGAACGAGTAAAGCATGACTGCCAAGGCGCCGATGGCCTGCTTGCCCAGGAGTTCAAACCCACCGCCATAGAACAGTCCCTGGCCGCCGGCAGGCGAGTTGGGATCAGCCGCGAAGCCGATGAACAGGGTTCCGACGATACCGCCCACCAGGTGGACGCCGACCACGTCGAGAGAATCGTCAATGCCCATCCGGTACTTCAGGCCCACGGCCAAGGCGCAGACGGCCCCGGCGAGCAGGCCCAGGGCCATCGACCACATGGGGGTCAAGGCGGAGCAGGCCGGAGTGATGGCGACCAAGCCGGCGACGGCACCTGATGCGGCACCCAAGGAGGTTGCATGTCCGTCGCGGATCTTTTCAACCAGGAGCCAGCCAAGGATCGCTGCGGCAGGAGCGGCGAGCGTATTGATCCAGGCATAGCCGGCCACGGCGTTGGCTCCCAGAGCGGAGCCGGCGTTGAAGCCAAACCAACCGAACCACAGCAGTCCGGCGCCCAGCATGACGAAGGGGAGGTTGTGCGGGCGGTGGCTGGAATCCTTGCCAAAGCCTTTTCGCTTGCCAAGAATCAGCGCCAGGGCTAGTGCGGCAGCACCGGCGTTGATGTGAACTGCTGTACCACCGGCAAAGTCAATGACGCCGAGCCCTTGGCCGATCCAACCGCCTGTGGGGTTTCCGTCGGCATCCTCGGTGAAGGAGAACACCCAGTGAGCCACGGGGAAGTAGACGACTGTCACCCAGATTGCGGCGAAGAGCATCCAGGCACCAAATTTGGCCCTGTCGGCAATGGCGCCTGTAATGAGCGCAACCGTAATGATGGCAAACACTGCCTGGAATCCCACAAAGGCAACTTCCGGAATGGTGCCCACCAGAGGCATTCCGTCGCCGGTATCGAGAACACCCTGCAGACCCAACTTCTCAAACGGGTTTCCGAGCAGTCCCCCGCCGATGTCAGTACCGAACGTTGCCGAGTAGCCAAACAGTACCCATATGACGGCTACTACTGCGATGGCTCCAAAGCTCATCATCATCATGTTCAGCACACCCTTGGCCCGGGTCATGCCACCGTAGAAAAACGCTAGTCCTGGGGTCATCAACAGCACCAAAGATGCGGATATGAGGACCCAAGCTGTATCGCCAGTATTCATTAGCTGCTGGCCTTTCATTGCGAGAGTTACTGCGTGCCGCTCCATCGGGGCTGTGCAATCTGGACTCTTACAATGTTGGTTCCTGCGTGTTTCACTACGGCGCGCCAATGATTTCCACCACGTTACATCCGCCGCCCGGGCGTTAACTTCAAACGTCGGGAATGTTTCGGCCGTGTTTCCGGCCCATAGTTAAATGGCCTCAAGAAAGGCGCTGACGCACCCTGCTTGAGGCCATTAATGCTTGAACTACGTCGCTTGGGCCTTGGTAACCACTACGGCGATCTGCACCCTGTTTCCTACCCCAAGCTTGTTCATCACATTGGACACCAACAGCTTCACTGTCGCTTCGCTGATGTGCAGCGAGGACGCCAGCTGACTGTTTGTCAAGCCTGAGGTGACCCCTTCGGCCACGCGTTGTTCGCGGGCGTTAAGGTCGTCGAATCTCTTGAGATGTATTTTGTCCAGGAATACACTGCGCGACTTGATTGCCCGTCGCGCCGTATCGCTGAGAATGAGGGCCCCGCCTCGGTGGATCATTCGCAGCGCCGTTGGCAGGTCCTCGGAGATGGTTTCGTTGCGCAAAATTGCGCTGGCGCCACAACCAATGAGGTACTGGCCAATATCTTCAGGCACATCGCCCATGATCACAATAGTGGGCGGATACGGTGTATTACTGAGTGCTTTGCAGGAAAGCGTGAGCTCCTGCTCCCCCATGGCGACGTCCAA
The DNA here is from genome assembly GCF_002909445.1 of Arthrobacter glacialis. GTDB lineage: Bacteria > Actinomycetota > Actinomycetes > Actinomycetales > Micrococcaceae > Specibacter > Specibacter glacialis. Next base: position 56,049 of record NZ_PPXC01000019.1, on the reverse strand, counting down.
AAGGACCAAGTCCAGCGGATGATCTGCTAGCAGCTCCAGAATTTCATCGGAGTCCGAACACGATCCGAGCACGTCGATGAAACTTGCCGGTTGCAACAGCTGAGCCAAGCCCAGTGCTGTTACATAGTCGCACCCCACGACTGCCATACGTATTTTAGAGTTATTTCTTGCTATCCCCAAATTCAACTCTTCACCGCCAGAAACTCCCCCAATATTTTTCTTCTAATATGTTATTCGCAAAAAAGTCATGTGTCTGTACCCGACCGGTTAGCAAGAAGACTGAACTTGGACGAGCATCTAATCCGGGCATTTGGAAACAGAGGCGACTATCCGCCTATTACAACCCTTGTGCTCACTTTTGGTCATCATATCGCAACAGGACATTAGATCGATCAAAAACAATACATTGCCTGGTTTAAGTTCGCAATGTTCTGTATTAATACGTTCCGTCATGTGTTGGGCGTGGCGGACAACCCATGGGGGTGGGCAGCCGTGCAAGACACTAGGAGATGGGCGTCAAATCCGGCTCTGAATCTTTTTTGGTTCCTGAATTTGGTGTTGCTGGCAGTTTGGCCGGAGCTGGAGATGCGGCGGAAGGCGAACTGTCCGCCGCCGATTTTTCCCGTGGAGCTGCTTTTGGCAGCCGGCCCAGAATGTTGCGACCAGTGCGATCCAGCCAAGCAACAATCAGCACCCATGTTGTTCCGGAGACCAAGACAGCATCTGCCGAGGCCATCACGCCCGAGAAGAACGGCAATCCCATGAGAACGGCAATCCCCAAGTGCATGGCCAAGATGCCAACTAATGCAATTCTGCGGGTGAACTTATTGAAGAGCATGAACGGGAATGCAATCTGGATGAGAACACTGAAGTAGGTCACTAGAACTACAACCGGACCGAAATTCGTGGCCATGTCCGAGAGCCAGGGGAATACCCCGTATGCGTCGGACTGCAGTGGGTAGTACATGGCTGTGCCATTTTGCCAAAGCAGGCCTTGGACTTTATACAAGCCAGCTTCCAAATAGACAAGGCACAACTGGCCAACTACCAGGATCAAGGCCAAGTTGTGAAGGACAGTACCGGTTTCGGTTTCCTTCAGGTTTTTCTTGGCACGACGGCGTGAATCCAGCGACCAGCGCCGGGAAATGTCTGCGAACACCAAGTAGATGAGCATGATGCGCAAAAAGTAGTTTCCGCCGTCGGCAATGGTGACATTCTGGGCGTTAATACCGGCGTAGAAGACAAACAGCAACGGTGTGACAATTCGGGTGCGCCAACCCAGAAGGAACGCTATTGCCAGGACTATCGTGACTGCGTACCACAGCCAGAATGGTCCGGTACCAGCGTTGCGCAGGAGATCGAGCGGCCATTGATAGCCCAGAATTTCCCTGAAACCATCCCAGTAGGCGGATCCGGGTCCCCAGATGCGGGCAGCTACGGGAATGTTGAGTAACAGCCACCCGAGGGTGAGAGTTCCCGTGGAAATTCGCATGACGGCCAGGCCGTAGTCAGCGTGTCGATTGCCCACAAACCACGTCAGTATGGTGTTGATGAACTTCACTGGCGCCCAGCGATTGCTGCGCAGCCACGCGCGAATGGTGGGAGGCTGTGCGGAGGTGTCCTCACTCGGCACTGCCACGTTGTTTGAGCTCATTTCGTCGATCTTCTCGTTTTTCATTTCCATGCCGCCATGGTGTCTTCGTCGAATGTCTTTACGTCACGCCAGCCGATTTTGATAAATGTGGAGCTGGTCTCCACAACATTGTTGTGACGCTGCTCGAAGGGAACAACGGGATCCCTGCGCATGCGAACTTCAACAATAGAGGCCTTGCCGTCCCACAGCTCCAGGGCTTTCAAGGAAGCAAATCCCACGGCCACATCTTCAAGCCGCTGGTAGTTCTGCAGTGTGGTGAGTTCGCTGGGCGTAAACTTCTTGGCCGCCTCGGCCGAATCCAGGTCCACCTCAAAAACCGGTTTCCCCTCAATGTGGTTGGCCTGCGCCATGGCTGATTCCTTGGCGGACAGTTTCTCAGCTGCTGTCCAGAACCGGCTATGAATGGATCGTGACTGCTTGGATTCCCGGTTGGAGAACATGTTGAACCTAGCGGAGTCCATTTCCTGCTGAGTGACGTTCTGCCATTCCGTGAATTCCGCGCCAGCACTTTCACCCTTGGCGCATACCTCCGCCGAGCTCACGCAAGCACGCATCAAGAAGTACTCATTCTGAGAGTACGGGCCTGGCGCGAAGAGGCTCCAGCCTTGGTCCAACGGTCCCAGAAAATACTTGTTGAGGGCCGGTTGGAGGGCTTGTTTGAGCGGTGTCTGAGGGCCGGTAAACGCCAAGGTTGCCGCCAAGTGACCGCCAACCAAGAGTCCACCGATGAGCAAGACGATGCTAGATAGCCGTCCGATGCGTCGAATTTTCACGAAATGCCTTCTTCAAATTTTGTTGCCGGCCGTAGCAACAGCAACCAAGAATATGAGGCGCAGTCAGGGCCCACTCCGAAAGGGAGTGAGCCCTGACTACGCGTGTTTCACCCAGCGCAGCTGGGGTCTAACTGACTATGCAGACTTGCGCTTGCGCACAATCATCATTGTTGCCATGCCCAAGAGCAACAGCGAACCGCCAGCGATGAGCAGTCCGGCGGACTCCGCACCTGTGGAGGCGAGTTGCTTGCCCTTCGACACGTGGACGCTGCCGTTATTGGCGGCGGTGTTCTTGCCCGTGTTCACAGCGGTATTGGTGGCTGTGTTGACGTTCGTGTTCACAGCAGTGTTGACGTTCGTGTTCGTGGCAGTGTTCGCAGCCCCGTTCACAGCGGTATTGGTCGCGGTGTTGACGTTGGTGTTCACAGCGGTGTTGACGTTGGTGTTCACAGCAGTGTTCGTGCCCGTGTTCGCAGCAGTGTTCACGTTCGTGTTCGCAGCCCCGTTCACAGCAGTGTTCACGTTCGTGTTCGCAGCCCCGTTCACAGCAGTGTTCACGTTCGTGTTCGCAGCAGTGTTGTCAGCCGTGTTGTCTTCGAGAGCAATAACCGTGAACGTCACGCTGTCAGAAGCCGTGGTCTTGTTGTCGGTAACCAAGAGTTGGTAGTCGCCGACTGCAAGGTTCGTGCTGTCGACTCGCAAGGCAAGATTGCCCTGCGCGTCGATCGCCAGTACGTCCGTCAACAACGTTTCACCAACAATGGCGAGCGGTGTTACGGTCCCGGCGCCCTGGCCCACAGGAGCAATGTATACAGTTGCTGTTTGGCCTGCGGAGAACTTGGAGCCGGTCAGGAGTGTGCTTTGACCCTGTTCGACCGTCTTCGGCGTAACGTCAACGCTCACCAAAGGCAGCGCCGGAGCATTCACTACCAAATACCTGGCGGTGGACTTTCCTGTGGTGTTGTCCACGACAGTCACCTTGTATGTACCCGGAGCCAAGCCATCAGTGTTAATCGTGTAGTCGATGTCTCCACCAGCTGAAACAACTTCGTTGGTTGTCAGCACGGTTTCAATTCCCGTGCCACGGTCCTTGATCTTGACGCTCACTGTCCCATTGGGCGTGTACTTCTCGCCCAGTACCAGAGAATCCTGACCAACCGTCACAACACCGGGTACCAAGTCAAAGTCCTGGTGGATGGTGTTGTCAGCCGTGTTGGCGCCCGTGTTCACTGCGGTGTTCGTTGCCGTGTTTACGTTCGTGTTCGTCGCAGTGTTCACGCCAGTGTTCACGTTCGTGTTCGTAGCCGTGTTCACGCCAGTGTTCGTCGACGTGTTCGTTGCGGTGTTCACGCCAGCGTTGACAGTCGTGTTGTCACCCGTGTTCGTCGACGTATTCGTAGCCGTGTTCACGCCAGTGTTCACGCCAGTGTTCACGCCAGTGTTGACAGTCGTGTTCGTTGCGGTGTTCACGCCAGTGTTGACAGTCGTGTTGTCACCCGTGTTCGTCGACGTATTCGTAGCCGTGTTCACGCCAGTGTTCACGGTTGTGTTGGTCGACGTGTTCGTTGCGGTGTTCACGCCAGTGTTGACAGTCGTGTTGTCACCCGTGTTGGTCGACGTGTTCGTTGCGGTGTTCACGCCAGTGTTGACAGTCGTGTTGTCACCCGTGTTCGTCGACGTATTCGTAGCCGTGTTCACGCCAGTGTTCACGGTTGTGTTGGTCGACGTGTTCGTAGCGGTGTTCACGCCAGTGTTCGCAGTCGTGTTAGTGGACGTGTTCGTAGCGGTGTTCACCCCAGTGTTGACAGTCGTGTTGTCACCAGTGTTCGTAGCCGTGTTTACGGTGGTGTTGGTCCCGGTGTTCACAGCGGTATTCACAGCGGTGTTGACGTCAGTCGGGCTGCCATTGGTAACGGTCAACGGGGTTTCCGCCTCGTCGCCAGCAACAGTGCTTCCCTCGACCTTGCCCGCGCCAGCGGGAGTTCCGGCAGGAACCGTCAGGGTGGCGTTGATTTCGCCAGCTGCGTTGGATTGAACGGTAACCGGCGAGCCAATGACAGCACCTGCACCATTGACAATCTGGACGGTTACTGCGGTGTTGGCCGGCCAGTTTGCACCGGTGACAACAGTAGTGTTGCCATCCTGAACGCTGCTGGGGGTAGCCACAACTGTCGGAACCAGGACGATGGGCGCATCCAGGGCGCGAACCGTTGACGTGGCCAGGCTAACCTTGGCCACGGTCGCCGGTGCGGCAAGTCCCGGAAGGAGCGTCAGGGTCAAAGCACTCACCGAGAACGATCCGGCACCGAGGGCGCCGACAACCGGCTGATCATTAACTGTCAGCTGGACAACCTGCGCCAGAACGCCGTTAATCACGGGTGACAGAGTCGTCAGCAGAGGCGCGGTGGCGCCAGCTACAAGGCCGCCAACGCTGTTCAAAACAGGGTTGACTGCCGTTCCGACAGCTGTCTTGATGAGCGGCAGGGCAACAGTGTTGAGTGCGACCTCCAGTGTTCCATCGAGGACCGCCCCCAAACCGGTGACGTCAACAACGGGGGCCGTCGGGTCGGTTCCGAGGAGCTGCCCCAAGGACGCGTCAATCGTGACCGTGCCCGTAAGGAGGACGGCACTGGCCTCGGCATTCACAACGAGGCGAATGGAGTTGAGAGCGTTCTTAATTTCCTGGGTAATGGTTGCCGTCAAATCATCGATGGCCGCACCCAGAGCCACGGTAATGGCCGAAAGGGTTGCAGCGTTGATGACGTCAGTATTGGGATCCTGGCCGTTGAGGCCATCTGTTGCATCAAAGGCTTTGGCGAGGTCGATAGTGACCATTCCGGTGCCCAGATTGATGTTTGCAATCCCGTTGGGATCCGAAACGTTCTTGGTGATCAGGTTTGTCTTTACGCCGTTAAGCGCCGTGTTAACACCGTTGAGGCCAATGGTCGTGTTGCTCAGGCCAATGCCAGCGACGTTGACACCGTTCAAAATGCCTGTAATGGTGCCCAGCAGGGGACTGCTGGAGCCTGCAACACCATTGAGCGTGACGCCGAGTCCGTCAACCACGCCTCCAACTGATGTGGTCAAGGCGCCAACGGCAGGGCTCTTGATGTTGAGCTTGGCATCAGCAACTACGTACTCCGGGCTGATGACGGCGGCGTTCTTTGATGCCTTGGACGCCAGGGCACCGATTTCAAGGCCAAGTTCGCTGACAGCGGGGCTGGTCAACGGATCAAGTCCAGCCTGCGCGAGCAAATCGGTCAGATTGATCTTGGCATTGCCGCGGGGACTGCCGTCGGCGTTGTTCAAGGCGATGGCACCGTTGGCGTCAACTGCACCGGCGGCAGCTGTTGCCGAGGTTGCAGACGGCGCAGCAGCATAGCTGTTCAACACGCCCAGGGCACCCAGGTCAAGAAGACCCTTGGGTTGGCCGGCAGTCTTGAGCAGCGGCAGGGTTACGGTCCCTGCATTGAGCTGCAGCCCACCGAGGGCCGGGAGGCCGATGTTAATGGGCGCGGCGTTCGGGCCTGCGTCGCTGGGGTTTCCAGCCAGGCTTGAAGCCAATGCCAATAATTGTGCCTTCAGCAGGTCTGCTGAGATTACCTGGCCCAAGGCCTCGGAGTCATCGGTCGACGCCGCGTTCGCTCCAGACATGGACATAAACATCATGCTGACGGCGACACCGCCCGCCAACACCTTTGAGCCGGTTCGCAGAGATCGGGTAGCCCGACCGCTAGCGCGGCTCCTTGTCTCAAATATCACGTTGATCCTCCCAGTTACTTTTCGAAAAGTAGGGCCCACATGGGTGTGCCCACTGGAGACGATACAAAGTCACATGGAGCGTTCATTTTAGATGCTCAGCCAATTAAAATTACCCGAACGGCCCACGCCATATACCCATCTGATGGATGCCTAATTTAGCACTCAAAGTCGCATAAAATAAGCAATTTTGATTTCCCCCATTCAATGGCGTTTCCGTCCAAAAAGGGCCCGTAGCCAGTCGGCTAGTCCCCGGACGGGATTTCCACCCAGCCACACTTGATCCCCAAAATCCCCCATGAGGATGCTTGAATCGTTATGACGTTTTAACCAAAAAAGTGCCCGCCGAAGCGGGCACTTTACGCAGGCTTGTCATGTTGGGACTAAGCCATTGCGGAACTATGCGTTACTGCGGTCTAGCTGAGTAGGGCATCCACAAAGCTCTCCGCATCAAAGGGAGCCAGATCGTCGGCACCTTCACCCAAGCCCACAAGCTTTACGGGCACGCCCAGTGACTTCTGAATGGCCACCACAATGCCACCCTTGGCGGTTCCGTCCAGCTTGGTCAGCACAATGCCAGTGATGTTGACAACCTCGGCAAATACTTTGGCCTGGGTAAGGCCGTTCTGGCCGGTGGTGGCATCCAGAACTAGCAGCACCTCATCAACGCTCGCTTGTTTTTCGATGACCCGCTTGACCTTACCCAGCTCATCCATCAAGCCAACCTTGTTTTGCAGGCGCCCTGCGGTGTCGATCATGACCACATCGACTTCCTGCTCGATGCCCACCTTGACCGCTTCAAAGGCGACAGAGGCCGGGTCTGCCCCGTCGACGTCGGACTTCACGGTGGGAACACCAACACGGGCACCCCAGGTGGCCAACTGCTCAGCGGCGGCGGCACGGAAAGTATCGGCGGCACCCAGGAGCACGTCCTTGTCCTCGGCCACCAGCACACGCGCCAGCTTACCCACGGTGGTGGTCTTGCCAACACCGTTGACGCCGACCACCATGAGGATGGCCGGGCGGTCATCGTGGCGGTCAATGTTCAAGGACCGGTCCATGGTGGGATCCACCAGCTTGATCAATTCCTCGCGCAGCATGGCCTGAACCTGCTCCGGGCTGCGGGCACCTAAAACCTTCACGCGCTCACGCAGGGTGTCCACCAGCTCCATGGTGGAATCCGTGCCAACGTCTGCCAGCAGCAGCGTCTCCTCCACCTCTTCCCACACATCCTCATCGATGGTGTCCCGGGATAGGAGCGCCAAGAGCCCCTTGCCCAGCGCATTATTGGACTTAACCAACCGAGCACGCAGCCTCACAAGACGGCCCTCAACCGGGAGCGGCGTCTCCAAGGAGGGTGCGGCCAGCTCTTCCTGCTCAACAATCTCAAGGTCCGACGTCGGCAGCTGGGCTTCGGGGCGTTCCTGCACCAACGTGTCGGTGGAGCCGGCGGCATCGGCCGTGTCCACCGGGGCTGGATCGTTGGCATCTCGCGGGCCTGAGAAGTCTTGGCTGGTGCGTCGGGCCTTCAAGAAGACGGGAATGAGGCCACCAATGACGGCGAGCCCAACAACAATGGACAGGATGATGGGGAGAATATCGTTCACTCCCCCAGTCTCTCACGGTGGTTGGGAACCAGCAGGTGCCGTCTGGTTGTGACAAACTCATCCTTGATGTCAATGAAAAGTCCTCACACCAAAAACACTGCCGATGCACCTCCAATTCACTTGGGCCGCGAGATCAAGGTTCTGGTTGCCGCCGCGTTCCTGATCGCCATTGGATTTGGCATTGTGGCGCCCGTCCTACCGCAGTTCGCGCAGAGTTTTGATGTCAGCGTGGCCGCCGCGGCAGTGGTGGTCAGCGCCTTTGCATTCACCCGGCTTGCGTTCGCGCCGTTGAGTGGCTGGCTGGTGGAGCGGATGGGTGAACGCCGCACCTACATCTTGGGGATTCTCATTGTTGCCGCGTCCAGCGCCGCATGCGCCTTTGCCCAAAACTATTGGCAATTGCTGCTGTACCGGGGGCTGGGCGGGATTGGCTCCACCATGTTCACTGTGGCCGCCATGGGTCTGCTCATCAGGATGGCTCCGCCACAAGCCCGGGGCCGCGTCTCCAGCTTGTATGCCGGTTCCTTCCTGCTGGGAAACATTGCCGGCCCCGTGGTGGGTGGATTGCTGGCGGGCCTGGGCATGCAACTGCCGTTCCTGGTCTATGCCGGGGCACTGGTTCTGGTGGCACTTTTGGTGGCCACCATGCTCCCTGCAGTGGTTGGCGCACCGCACGGTTCGGCTGCCAAGTCCGTGGCCAAGGCGCCAGCGCTGCCGCTGCGGGCGGCCTTGGCGTTGCCGGCTTACAGGGCTGTGCTTACCTCAGGATTCGCCAATGGCTGGTCCGCCTTCGGCATCCGCATGGCCCTGGTGCCGCTTTTTGCCACGGCCGCCTTGGGTGCGGGGCCTGAAGTGGCCGGCATTTCCCTCGCCGTCTTTGCCATCGGAACAGGCGCTGCCCTGACCTTCTCGGGCAAGCTGGCTGACACGTGGGGCCGCAAGCCCATGATCTTGGCGGGCCTGGCAGTCAACGGCCTGGCCATGGGGGTTCTGGGCTTTACGGGTAACGAGTTCTGGTTCTTCGTGGTTTCCGCCCTGGCAGGACTTGGCAGCGGGCTCATGGGCCCGGCCCAACAGGCAACCGTGGCCGACGTCATCGGCAACAACCGCTCCGGCGGTAAGGTTCTTGCCACTTTCCAGATGAGCTCCGATTTAGGCGCCATCATCGGACCCATCGCAGCGGGCATCCTGGTGGACACCTTCTCCTACGGACCGGCCTTCGCCATGGCCACGGCCATCGCCCTGCTGAGTATCCTGTTCTGGCTGCCAGTCAAGGACACACGGCTCTCCTGACAATCTTTGACGCAGTTGTTACACGAAATGCGTCCCGGAATGCGCTTTCCACAGCAACAAGTGCGTCACAGTTGGGGAAAGACGGAGGCGTCAGGCGTTGGACGATTCGCGGTCCATGCGCTGGCTGATCACTGTTGAGACGCCGTCGCCCCTCATCGACACTCCGTAGAGGGCGTCGGCAACGTCCATGGTCCGCTTTTGGTGCGTGATGATGATGAGCTGGCTGGATTCGCGCAACTCCTCAAAAATGGTGATGAGCCTGCCCAGGTTGGTGTCATCCAAGGCCGCCTCCACCTCATCCATCACATAGAACGGCGACGGCCTGGCCTTGAAGATGGCCACCAACAGGGCCACGGCCGTCAGCGAGCGCTCCCCGCCGGAAAGCAGTGAGAGCCGCTTGATCTTCTTGCCTGCGGGCCGGGCTTCAACTTCAATGCCCGTGGTGAGCATGTTCGCCGGATCCGTCAGGATCAGCCGGCCCTCTCCTCCTGGGAAGAGCCGGCCAAAAACCCGCTCAAACTGTACGGCTGTGTCCGTGTAGGCGGCCGTGAAAACTTCCTCTACCCGCGCATCCACTTCCTTGATGATGTCCATCAAGTCCCTGCGGCTGGATTTCAAGTCCTCCAACTGTGACGCCAGGAATTGGTGGCGTTCCTCCAATGCGGCAAACTCTTCCAGCGCAAGCGGGTTGACCTTGCCCAACGCTGCGAGGTCGCGTTCTGCGCGTTTGAGGCGCTTTTCCTGCTCCTCACGGACAAACGGAACGCCCTCACGGACTTCGGCACCCGATTCATCCACCGTGACGCGCAGTGCAGCCCACTTGTCCGTGGCTTCCCCCGGCCCGTGCGGCACCGGAACGTCCGGCCCGTATTCGGTGATCAAATGGTCTACGGTCAGCCCCAATTCCTCGATGGACTTGTTTTCCAGCGTTTCAATGCGCAAGCGTTGCGCGGCACGGGCCATTTCATCCTTGTGGACTGAGTCAGTCAGTTTGGCGAGTTCCTTCTCGCCCGCCACCATGGCTGCCCGGACGGCCATCAACTCCACTTCACGGGCCGCCCTGTGCTCCTCGGCCGCATCGCGCACCTGCTCAGCCATTTCAATGGACTGCGCCACGAACCCCAGAATGTGTTCGGTAGCCAGTGCCACGGCGGCGGCCTTTTTGGCCTGAAAGAGGCGCCTGTTGGCCCGCTGTGCTGCCTGCTCCCGGGCCAGCCGCTCCGTGGTGGCGGCGCGTTCCAAGGCCGACGCGCGGTTTCTCACGGTGTTCAGTGATTCCTCGGTACTGCGCAGAGAAAGCCTGGTTTCCAACTCCACGGCGCGGGCGGCCGTGGCTGCAGCGGCCAGGGCGTCCCTTTCATCCATGGACGGCTCACCGTCGGCCGGTGCGTCCTGGGCAACGGCCAACCGTGCGGCAATCTCCGCCAGGGCGTCCTGCTCCTGGGCAAGGTTGGCCGTGGCCGCCGCCAACGCCGCAGCATGCCGTTGCGACTCCCCCACAGCCGACCGCAAGGTGGCACCCAGTGAGCCGAGGCGTTCGGCAACAGCTGCCAGACGGGCATCGGATTCATGCAGTTCCGCCAGGGCACCGGCCTCGGCGTCAGCCAACTCCGGGCGTTGGGAGCGCAGGCCGGCCAGCGCAAACCTGGCCTGCTCGCCGCGGGCAGTGGCGGCACGCAATTGATCCTGTGTTTGTTCCACTGCTGCCTGCAGTTCCAACAACGACGGAGCCGTGGCCGAACCGCCCTTGAGGTAAAACGCCGTGATCACATCTCCTTGCGCCGTGACAGCCGTCAAGCCCGCGTGGTGGGCCAGGACTTGTTGCGCCGCGGCGAGATCGGGAACCAGCACCACTGCTGCCAGCAGGTTATCGAGTGCGGCGTCCAGTTCCGGCGGGCCGCTGAGCTGCGTACGGGCCACAACGGCACCAGCAACCACGTCCGCCGCGGTCTGCGCTGCGGCGATCAGGGCTGCTTGGTGCACAGACGTTGGGTGGGGGGTTTGGGCAGGGGTGCCGGTGACCACCAGGGTGACGCGTCCGCCGTCGTCAGTCTTGATCAGTGCCAAGGCATCCAGGGCTGCCGACATATCGCTGACGGCAACACCTTCGGCGGCCGCATCCAGTGCGGCAGCAATGGCTGTTTCGTGGCCGTGTGCCACCTGAATCAGGGCGGCCATGGCGGCCACAACCCCTGGCGGCGCGGCAGTCAGCAGGTGGGCGCTGGCGTCCTTGCGCAGCAAACCCACGGCCAGGGCATCGCGCCGGGCGGTGAGGGAATCACGTTCGCGCTCGGCAGCGAGCTGATCGGCGCTTAGTGACTGGATCCGCTCATCCAGCTCGGCGAGGGCTGCGGCGGCCTCCTCATAATGGGCATCAAGGCGTTCCTCGCCGGCTTCCACACCAGCCACCTGGGACTCCAGCGCGGCAAACTCTTGGGCTGCGGCGTTGTGCCGCTCGGCTCCGGCGGCCTTGCTTTGGTGCAGCCGGCCGATCTCGGCTTCGGCCGACTCCACGCGGGAACGCACGGAGGCCACTTTGCCCGCCAGCCGGGCCAGGCCCTCACGCCTGTCAGCCGTGGCGCGCAGCAGTTCACGGACACGCTGCTCCTCGGCCCGCACCGCCGTCTCGGCGTCTTCCTTGATTTCCATGGCGGTTTCCAGCCCGTAGCGGCGTTCTCCCAGGGCCAAATCCAGCTCAGCCTCGTCGGCTCGCAGCCGCGCGGCTTGCTCAGCCAACCTGTCGGGGTCGCGATGGGGATCCGCGACGGCGTCCGGGGCGCCCAGGTGGCGTTGGCGTTCGGCAGCCAGCGCACCCATGGACTTCAACTGGTCACGGGTGGCGCAGAGCTGGTACCAATCGTCCTTGGCAGCATTCAACACTGGAGTGGCGGCGGCGGCGAGCTGTTCAAGATCACCTTGCTGCGTGCGCCCGGCCAGGAGTTGCTTCTCCACCAGTTCGCGGCGGTTTTTCAGGGCCAACTCATCCGCAGCGTCCTTTTCCACGGCGTTACTGAGTTGGACTATTTCATCCGCCAGCAGCCGGGCCTTGGCGTCACGGAGGTCAAATTGCACGCTTTGGGCGCGCCTGGCCACGGCTGCCTGCTTGCCCAAGGGTGTCAGCTGGCGCCTAATCTCCCCGGTCAAATCGCTCAGGCGGGCCAAATTGGCGCTCATGGCCTCAAGTTTGCGCAGCGTCTTTTCTTTGCGACGGCGGTGCTTGAGAATTCCTGCCGCCTCCTCAATGAATCCGCGGCGGTCCTCCGGTGTTGCGTGCAGCACCTTGTCCAGCTGGCCCTGGCCCACGATGACGTGCATTTCTCGTCCCAAGCCCGAATCCGAGAGCAATTCCTGGATGTCCAGGAGCCGGCAGGAGGTGCCATTGATGGCGTACTCGGAGCCGCCTGCCCGGAAAAGGGTGCGTGAAATGGTGACCTCGGCATAGTCGATCGGCAGGGCGCCGTCGGCGTTGTCAATGGTCAGCGCCACATGGGCGCGGCCCAGCGGCGGACGGGCGGAGGTGCCGGCAAAGATGACATCTTCCATTTTGCCCCCGCGCAGGGTTTTGGCGCCTTGCTCGCCCATGACCCACGCCAGCGCATCCACCACATTGGATTTACCCGAACCGTTGGGGCCCACGACTGCAGTCACACCCGGTTCAAAGTCAAAAGTGGTGGCCGAGGCGAAGGACTTGAATCCGCGCACGGAAAGACTTTTTAGATGCAAACTGGTTTCTTCTCCTGCGCCGGACTGTTTCTCACAAGCCAATCTACCGTGAAATGGCTCCGTGCACCGGGGCAGGCACCGCGTGTATGCGTTGTGGCGTATGTGCATGAACACCCCTAAAAGGTGCATAGTTAAGGGTGGGTCTTGATGAACCATGGGGGCTGCTGCAGAGAACATCCCGTGAATCAGGATCAGGTCACTGGATTTCCGGTGCCAAATGTCACCGAATCTCTCAAGAAAAAGGCTGGAACTTGATCGGCAATGCTACGTTTCGACACCACAACACTGCCTTGCTTGCCGTCTCCAGCATTGAGGCTCCGGTAGTTGTCCGTTCCAGCGATTTTGATGACCGCCTAGCCCCGAGCCTGAAACGGCTGCGCCTGTCCAAGCGCTTGCTTGAGCGAGTTGCCGGTGTTGAGGAACGCCGCTGGTGGGCACCCGGAACATCCTTTGACGACGCCGCCATAGAGGCAGGCGCCAAGGCCCTGGCGGAGTCCGGCATTGATGCCAGCCAGGTGGGCCTGCTGATCAACACCAGCGTCACCCGCCGCAACTTGGAGCCCTCAGTTGCCGTGAAGATTCACAACGGTTTGGGCCTGCCGTCCTCGGCCATGAACTTTGATGTGGCGAATGCCTGCCTGGGCTTTGTCAACGGAATGACGCTCGCCGCGAACATGATTGATTCCGGCCAGATCAAATACGCACTTATTGTGGCCGGCGAGGACGCCCAGGCCACCCAGGAGACAACTTTCCGGCGCTTGAATGCGGAGACCTCAACCCGCGAGGACTACTTGCGCGAGTTTGCCACCTTGACTCTGGGCTCCGGCGCAGCAGCCGCCGTGATCGGCCCGGCGGATCTTCATCCAGACGGACACCGCATTTTGGGCGGTGTTTCCCGCGCGGGCACCGAACACCACGAATTGTGCGTTGGCGGCCCCGACGGCATGTTCACCGACACCAAGGGCCTGCTGGACAACGGTTTGAAGCTTGTCACCGATGCCTGGGATGAGGCCCACACCGATGGTTGGGAGTGGGGCTCCATGGACAGGTACGTCACCCACCAGGTCTCCAACTCCTACACCAACGCCATCATCAAGGCTGTGAACCTGGTGCGCTCCAAGGTACCTATGACATTCCCCAAGTGGGGCAATGTGGGCCCGGCATCGCTGCCCATGACCCTGGCACAGGAATCCCACACCCTCAACAGCGGAGACAGGGTTCTCTGCATGGGCGTGGGCTCTGGACTGAACACCACCATGATGGAAATTCAGTGGTAGCTGCGGCTTTGCCCGTCACAGAACTTCCCGAGCCGTGGCCCGGCGTCAGGGCAGGCTGGCGTCGGACGCTATCCGTGCCCTCAACGGCACCGGTGGACTCCCCGGGAACCAGCCGCCAATGGCATTTTTTGGACAACGCTGACGATGTTGCTGCCACGGGCATGGAGCCTGTGGGCACCTTGCTGTGCGTACACGGCAACCCCACCTGGTCCTACTTGTGGCGCACCCTGCTGGCTGGAGCCACCTCCCCTGCCGCCGTGGCTGCCGGCGGTCCCTGGCGTGTCATAGCCGTGGACCAGCTGGACATGGGCTTCTCCGAGCGCACAGGCACCTTCCGCCGGCTAGAGGACCGGATCACCGATCTTGGCGACCTCACCGACGCCTTGGGCCTTGCTGGTCCAGTGGTCAGTGTGGGCCACGACTGGGGCGGCATCATCTCACTGGGCTGGGCCACCCGACACCGGGACCAGCTGGCCGGCGTCGTGCTAACAAACACTGCAGTCCACCCGGGCGGTTTCACGCTGCCACCGGCCTTGAAGCTTGCCTTGCATCCGGCCGTGCACCCCTGGGGCACCAAGACTTCGCCCGCATTCTTGTCCGTCACACACGGTCTGGCGCAGCCGGCGTTGAGCGAGGATGTCCGTGCGGCATTCATGGCGCCGTACCGCAGCGCGGCACGGCGCGACGGCGTGGGGAATTTTGTGGCCGACATTCCGGCCGGTGAAGGGCACCCGTCGTGGCCGGCCCTGGATGCCGTGTCCTCCGGCATTCGCACTCTGGATGTTCCCGCGTTCATGCTGTGGGGCCCCAAGGATCCTGTATTCTCCGACAGGTACCTGCGTGATCTGTTGACCCGGCTGCCGCACGCTGATGTGCACCGCTTTGAAGGCGCCAGCCACTTGGTGCAAGAAGACCGGGACATCGCCACACCCACGTTCGCCTGGCTGGCGCAGAACGTCCCCAGCCGCTCGCAAGCTCACCGCGGGGCCCTGGCGGACGCGGCCCCAGGCCACGCCGGGGATGCAGGCGCGTTTACGCCCATGCTGGCGCAGCTCGATGCCCGCCGTGCGGAGACGTCTGCGGCCGTGGTTGACATGCTGCCCAACGGTTCCACCAAGAAATTGAGCTGGGCAGAACTCGCCCGGGACGTTGATGACCTCGCAGCAGGACTGCGGGAACTCGGCGTCACGGCCGGGGACCGGGTGAGTTTGCTGGTGCCTCCGGGCATCAACCTGACCACGCTCATCTATGCATGCCTGCGCCTGGGTGCCATCATTGTGGTGGCCGACGCCGGACTCGGCACCCGTGGCATGAGCCGTGCCATCAAGGGCGCCGGCCCGGACTACTTGATAGGCATTGAAAAGGCCCTGCTGGGCGCCCGCCTCTACAACTGGCCGGGCGTCAAGATTGCGGCAGAAGACTTCACCCCTGCCACGGCCACAGCACGCAAGACGGTCCTGAACGTAGCCGCCACCATTCCGCAGCTCATGGCCAATGGGCGTGTGGAGCGCCTGGCCGGCACCCGCCCCGGGTTTAGCACAGCCGATCCAGAGACCGATGCGGCCGTGTTGTTTACCTCCGGATCCACGGGTCCTGCCAAGGGTGTTGTTTACACGCACCGCCGCCTGGCCGCCATGCGGGACACCCTGGCGGCAACGTATTCACTGGATGCGGGGACGGCCCTCGTGGCAGGGTTCGCCCCCTTCGCGCTGCTGGGACCGGCCCTTGGCGCCACCACCGTGACCCCGGACATGGATGTCACGGCGCCGCGCACACTCACTGCCGCGGCCCTTGCCAATGCCGCGGCAGCCATCAACGCCACTGTGGTGTTCGCCTCACCAGCGGCCCTGGTGAATGTTGTGGCAACCGCTGCGCAACTGGCGCCCGGGCAGCAAAAGGCCCTGGCCGGAGTCGAACTCCTCTTGTCAGCCGGGGCCCCCCTGGCCGAACAACTGTTGCACCAGGTGCAAACGCTGGCGCCCAACGCGGCCCTGCACACCCCTTATGGCATGACTGAAGCGCTGCCGGTGACGGACATTGACCTGGCCGGGATCGGCGCTGCCGGTGTTGGCAACGGCGTCTGCGTTGGCCTGCCCGTCAGCGGCGCCCAGGTGGCCATTGCGCCCATCGATGCCGACGGACAGGTGATTCCCACGCCTACTTTCGATGCGTCGGTCACGGGGGAAATCCTTGTCAGCGCCGCGCATGTCAAGGAACGCTACGACCGTTTGTGGATCACGCAGCAGCGCAGCACCTCCATACCTGGCTGGCATCGCAGCGGCGACATTGGCCATCTTGATGCGCAAGGGCGTCTCTGGGTGGAGGGCCGGATGGAGCACATTCTGTGCACCCCGGCTGGCGTCAAAACACCTGTTGCCGCCGAACAGGCAGTGGAGCTCGTCCCGTCAGTGGCCCGCGCGGCCGTGGTGGGCATTGGGCCTGCCGGGACGCAAGTAGCGGTGGCCATCGTTGAGACCAATCCGGCGCCAAAGCGTTCCGGCCTAGCGTCCCCAGCCCTGGCCGCCGAGGTGCGTGCTGCGGCGTTGAGCGTGGATATGCCACTGGCAGCAGTTCTTGTGATCGATTCCATGCCCACTGATGTGCGGCACAATTCCAAGATCGACCGTGCCAAGCTCTCCCGCTGGGCCGGGCGGATGCTTGCCGGCGAGAAGGCCGGACGTCCATGAGCACGTCCGGGCCCGGCGTTGTTGGCGGTGGCCGCCGGGTCCTAGTGACAGGAACCAGCGGTTTGCTGGGCCGTTCCGTGGCGCAGCTGCTCTTTGACCGCGGATACTCGGTGGTGACCTTGCAGCGCCGGGCCGTTGACGCCCCGTGGGATTCACTGCAGGGTTCCGTGGCCGATCCAGATGTGGCAGCCCGCGCAGTCCACGGCGTCGACGCCATAGTTCACCTGGCTGCCAAGGTGTCCTTCACCGGTGCGTGGGATGAGTTCGTGGCCACCAACATTGTTGGAACCCGGCAACTCATCACGGCTGCCCAGCATGCGGGGGTGCGTGACTTTGTGTTTGTGTCCTCCCCGTCGGTGGCCCATCTTGGCGCGTCCATTGTTGGCAGTGGAGCAGGCGCTGCCAGCCCGGAATTTGCCCGCGGCCACTACGCCCGCTCCAAAGCTGCCGCCGAGGAAATGGCCCTGGCCGAAGACTCCCCCACCTTCAGAGCGACAGCCATCCGCCCGCACATTGTGTGGGGTCCCGGCGACACCCAGCTGGTGGAGCGCGTGGTGGAACGCGCCCGCGCCGGCAGGCTTCCACTGCTGGACGGCGGCCGCGCCCTGATTGACACCACCTATGTGGACAATGCTGCCGAGGCCATTGTGCGCGGACTGGAACGCATGGACTACGCCCACGGCCAGGCTCTCGTGGTGACAAATGGCGAACCCCGCCCGGTTGGTGAGCTGATTGCAGGCATTTGCGCGGCCGCCGGCGTAAAGGCACCGGGATACTCGGTTCCCGGCTGGCTGGCCAGAGGCGCCGGTTCCGCTATTGAGAAGGCCTGGACGGCTGCAGGCAGCCGCGGCTGGGTTCATGATGAGCCTCCCATGACCCGTTTCTTGGCCGAGCAGCTCTCCACAGCGCACTGGTTTGACCAGCGCCACACGCAGGCTGTCCTTGATTGGACGCCTGCCGTCTCCCTCGATGAGGGCCTGGCGAAGCTGGCCGCGCACTACCGGGCGCAGGGTTAGGCAGCCACACTGCCGGCCGGTCCGCACGAATGCTGACCTTAGCCACAAGAATCACCGTGCAACCAAGCATCTCGCAGCCAGGGTCATTAAAAGATTTCGTGTCCATGCGGATCCGACCCTGTGTTGTCCACAGATTTCCCGTTTTGGCGGGTTGGGCCCTTGCCCCGCAGACCCTATTCTTTCCAGAATCAACCCCATGGACATCCACACTGTAGCGAACTCCTTTTCAAGCCTCTGGCCCTCGGACCGTGTGGTGGCCACCACGGGACAGCTGCTCCATGCCGGATTGGACACGCGGATCATTGAGGCTGGCGTGGAGCGGAACCTGATCTTACGCCTAAGGCGCGGGGTGTATGTTCCCATGCATACGTGGCAGGGGGCCAAACCCTGGGACAGAGACAAGCTGGTGCTTGCCGGCCACATTGCCGCCGGCAATGGGAGCTATGTGTATTCGCATTTCAGTTCAGCACGCCTACATGATCTTCAGCTGTGGAACAGCTCAAAACTGATTCATGTCAGCACGCCTTACAGTGCTTCACCCGCACGGACCTCACAGGATATCGCCGTCCACTTTGCCAAAATTGCCCCCAGGGAACTCGTCCAGCGGTTCATTCCAGGGGTTGGCTTGGCCCACCACACCAGCCTGCCCAGGACGGTATTGGAGTGCGCCATGAGGGGTTCCTTGGAACAGGCTGTCATTATTGGTGATTCGGCGCTCCATGCAGGCCTGAACCTGAACGAACTTGCGGAGCTGGCGGAGCTGGCGGAATGATTCCTTGGCTGCCGGGGCATCAAACGGGCGCGCCGGGCCATCAAGGCCTTCAGTGCCGACTCGGAATCAGCGGGTGAGTCCAGAACTCGCCTCCTGGTGATGGAACTGTCCATCGAGCAACCAGAGCAACAAGTGTGGCTTGACACTGCCAGTGGCTCCTTCCGCGTGGATTTGCGTGGCGCGGCATCCGGCTGATCCTCGAATTCGATGGCGACACCAAGGACTTGGACGTCCAGCCCACTGCCGAAGCATTGATAGAGGAGCGCGAACGCGAAAATGCCCTGATCGAGGAAGGTTGGCGGTTCATCCGCGTCAAATGGCAGCATCTGAGCAACCCAGAGCTTCTCATGGCTAGGATCATGGCTGCATATTTTGCTGCCCAGCAAGCTGCCGCATGAAACATCTAGGCCAGCCACCTGCCCGGAGTACTCACGATTCTGCTGATCTCCGCTGCGAGATGCATGGTTACACAGAGTTTCTGGTGGCTAAGGTCAGCACTCACGTTGTCGTAGCCCAGGCTGCAGCAATTTCGCACCCGGCTACAGGCGGGCGTTGCGTGGCTTTGGTTGGCAGACAGGGCAGCTGTAAGAGGACCTGTTCATGAAGGTGTCCCGGCGAATTCTGGTGGACAAGCCCAGTCCTACGCAGCGATGGCAGGGTTCACCTTCACGGCCATAAGCATTCAAGGAACGGGAAAAATAGCCTGATGCCCCATTGACGTTGACGTAGAGCGAGTCGAAGCTGGTGCCACCGGCATCCAGGGCCCTGGTCATGACGTCATGGGCCGCATGGATGATCCGTTCGGTATCTGGCAGACGCAGGGTGTCAGTGGGCCTGGCATAATGCATCCTGGCTGCCCAGAGCGCCTCGTCGGCATAGATGTTACCAATGCCGGACACCAGCCCCTGGTCCAGGAGCGCACGTTTCAGCCCGGTCTTGCGGGCCCGCAGTTTCTTGTGCAGCTCCGCAATCGAGAAGAACGGGTCCAACGGGTCGCGGCCAATGTGCGCAGCTTCGCCGGGGATCAAAGCCCAACCGTCCCCGGCGCCAACACCGGCCATCCCGGAGCCGCCTGGTGCCCCGTCCGGGGTGGGCACCAGGGAGGTGACGAACAGGCCGCCGAAGATGCGCTGGTCAACAAAGCGCAGTTCCTCGGGTGCATCCGCACGGGGTGAAAAGGACAACCGGACCTTGAGATGTTTCTCGTGCGGCTGCTCCGGGGATTCCACCAGCAACTGACCGCTCATGCCGAGGTGGGCTACAAGTGCTGTGTGCGGCGCAGCAGAAGACGAGGGGTCATCCGTTAGTGGCATCCACAGGAACTTGCCGCGGCGCACCACGTCCAGAACTGTGGTGCCCAGCAGGTTTCCGCGGAAATCTTCAGCACCGAGTGAGTGGCGGCGAATGGAGCGGGGGTCAACCACTGAAACATCTGTGATGCTGCGCCCGGCAATCCAGCGCTCAAGGCCGCGCCGCACCACCTCAACTTCGGGCAGCTCAGGCATTATTTGACGGCGGCAGTTGCGGCCGTTGCCCCGCCAGAGGCGTCGGCGGAAGCAGCAGCGGGTGAGCCGGCTCCTGAGGGGGTTCCGGCGTCGTGGTTCTGCGGGAAAAGCTTCTCCAGCTCAACCCAGGCAACAGCGGCTGCCGAACGCTCCGCTTCCTTCTTGGACGGCCCGGTGCCCGTGCCGTGGAGCTCGCCGCCGATGAGCAGGCGTGCGGTGAAGGAGCGGTCGTGGTCGGGACCAACACCGGTAATTTGGTAGGAGATGGCGCCCATATGCTGGGCTGCGGCAATTTCCTGGATGTTGGTTTTCCAGTCGGTGCCGGCGCCAAGAACTGCGGAGTCTGCCAGCAGCGGGCCCACCAGGCGCATGACCAGGTCACGGGCCACGTCAATGCCATGGGTCATGTAGGTGGCGCCGATGAGGGCCTCCATGGTGTCGGCCAGGATGGAGGATTTGTTGCGTCCCTTGGTTAGGCGTTCGCCCTGGCCCAGGTAGATGAATTCGCCAACGCCCAGTGACCGCCCGATCGACGCCAGGGCCCGGGTGGAAACCACGGCGGAGCGGCGCTTGGCCAGCTCGCCTTCGGGCAACAAGGGATTCTCGCGGTAGAGCGCGTCGGTGACGGAGAAACCCAGAATGGAGTCGCCCAAAAATTCCAGGCGCTCATTGGTGGGGATGCCACCGTTTTCATAGGCGTAAGACCTATGTGTCAGGGCAAGACGAAGCGTCCCGGCATCAATAGTGACACCGAGACGCTTCAAAAGCAGTTTCTGCCCGTCCGTCAGCTTCGGGGATTCCGTACCTGAGGACATGAGCAGCTCCTGCAATAATTATTAACCACTAAATCGAACGGCCGGATGGCCGCACGGACGTCTTAGACGTCAGCAACCTTACGGCCCTTGTATTCCAAGAACAGTGCGGTGCCGGCTGAGTCGGTTACAACTCGTGCCTGGTGCGGCAAGCTGTAAACAACTTCGCCATTTTCAATGGTCTTGACCAGAGCAGGCGCGGTGGCCTTCCACTGGGAACGGCGTGCGCGCGTATTGGCACGGGACATCTTCCGCTTGGGAACAGCCACGGCAAACTCTTTTCTCTCGATAACTCACAGGCATCTGCCCACAAGTAAAAACTTATTTGCTAGTTTTCTTCGCCGGTAAAGCCCTGTAGGGCAGCCCATCGAGGATCTGAGACCTCATGATGGTGCCCCGGCTCATCTGCAAGGTGTATTCCGCATTCGGAACACAGACCCTCACAGTCTTCCCGGCACACCGGCTGGAACGGCAGGGCGGTTACCACTGCGTCCCGCAACACCGGTTCAAGATCGATAGAATCGTGCTCGACCCAACGTTGCTGATCTTCTTCTTGATCAAGGAATTCCGCAGGCGGTTCCTCGTAGAAGAAAAGTTCTTGCACATCAACTTCAAGGTCATCCTCGAACGTCTCCAAGCAGCGGGAGCATTCGCCTGTCACTTCGACAAGTACGTTGCCCGACACAAGAATTCCTTCATGGACGGCCTCAAAACGGAGTTCCAGATCCAAAATGGATCCAGGCGTCGCGCCGATGAGCGGAGTGCCAAAATCTTCCGGCACAGGTATACGTTCTTCGAACTTCCACATGCTGCCCGGGCTTCGCCCAAGCTCCCTTACACCAATGGTGAGGGGCGTGCCATGGTTGGACTTGTTGCCCAACGTGGTTTCGCTAATGAGAACTCCTGTAAGAACATATGACCGACGCACCATCTTAGCCCGAAAGCTGTCGGGCATCAAAACGAGCGGTACCAGACCAAATTGGCCTTATCCAGTCTACGACAGACTACGGCTTAACGGCGACCCCACCAGCCCATGCAGCGCGTGATGTAACTCTCAGCCGCTCTTTTGTAGATGTTCGACGCCGGACACGTTGGTTTTCGCGGGCCTGCTTGCGTGCGCCGTGGCCAGGTTTGGAGCATAAGTTCACGACTTTAATGATGCGTAGAACCCACGGCCAGTTCTGCGCATGAGTGCTCATGCGTAGAACCCACCTCGAGTTCAACGCATAAGTTCACACAATTGAGGCCGGGTATGGCTACCGCCGGGGCGGGACGATGGGAACGGGGCGAGTATCCGGCCCCACATCGCCTTGGAGGCGGCGCAGCACAGCACGGGGCACAAAGTCGGCCACATCCCCGCCCAGTGTATGAACTTCCTTGATCAACGTGGAAGACAGGTGCAGGTAGCGGCTGTCCCCAGGCAGGAACACCGTCTCAACGCCTGAGAGCTGCCGGTTCATGGTGGCCATGGGCAGTTCATAGTCAAAATCGGAAGAGGACCGCAACCCCTTCACAATGGCTGAAACTCCGCGGGCGTGGCAGTACTCAGAGAGCAGCCCCTCCCCCATGGGTTCCACCACAATGCCCGACAATGCGGAGAACGTGGTCTTGGCCATCTCCAGGCGCTCATTGAGGGTGAAGCGGTAATTTTTGGCGTAGTTGGTTGATACCGCCACGATGACTTCGTCAAAAAGTCCGGCGGCTCGGGCAATCACTTCAATGTGGCCCTTGTGAATGGGATCAAATGATCCGGGGCATACTGCGCGTCGCATAGTCATGAATCTAGCCGACATCTTCGCCATCATGTGGCAGTTTCACTCATTTCCTAGCCATTTAGCTAAGCTACTGGCGGGTAGTGGCAGCCAGTGCCCCCGCGCCTCTCACTAGGGCGTAGGAGGTGCCGGCCGGTAACGTATTGAGGGTCTACTCAGCATGGATCACTTCACCGCCCGCCCACACGTTCCGCAGTGGCGGCTGGTTCTTCAAAGGAGCAGTAATGTCCCACCCATGGCAACGCACGGCGCAAGGCGCCAATTTGATGGGCCCTGATGGCTCCCTGGGTGTCACTATCTTTGAAGAGATCACCACTCTGGCCAATCAGCACCAGGCCATCAACCTGGGCCAGGGTTTCCCGGATGAGGACGGCCCCGCAGAGCTCAGCCGCCTTGCCCAAGAGGCCATCGCTCGGGGCAACAACCAGTACGCCCCCGGCAAGGGCATCCTGGATCTCCGCAACGCAATAGCCGAGCACCAGAACCGTTTCTACGGAATCACGCTGGATCCGGAGCATGAGGTCATTGTCACCACGGGTGCCACAGAGGCCATTGCCGCAGCCATTCTGGCCCTGACCGGCCCGGGCGAGGAGGTCCTCACCTTCGAGCCTTTCTACGATTCCTACGGTGCCATGATTGGCCTCAGCGGTGCCAGGCACACCACGGCTGCCCTGCTCGCGCCGGATTTCATGCCGGATCTGGCCACACTGGAAAACAGCTTCAGCCCGCGCACCAAGATGGTCATCATCAACAATCCGCACAATCCCACGGGGGCCATGTTCCCGCTGGAAGTGCTCACTGAGGTGGTGCGCCTGGCCATCAAGTACGACGCCGTCATCCTCACCGATGAGGTGTACGAACACCTCACCTTTGGCCCCACCCACATCCCCGTGGCCACGCTGCCGGGCGCGCGCGAACGCACCCTGACCATTTCCTCGGCCGGCAAGACGTTCTCCTTCACGGGCTGGAAGATCGGCTGGCTTTCCGGCCCGGCCGAGCTGGTGGCCGCGGCACGCACCGTGAAACAGTTCCTCAGCTACTCCTCCGGCACGCCGTTCCAGAGCGCCATTGCGGCCGGTCTGCGACTCGAGGACGACTACTTCACCGACACGGCAGCAACGTTGGCCCACAAGCGCGACATCCTGGGTGAGGGGCTGCGCGCGGCCGGCTTTGACGTGTACCTGCCACAAGGGACCTACTTCATCAATGCCGACACCCAAAAAATGGGCATCACCGACGCCACGGCACTGGCCCGCAAACTACCCGAGCTGATTGGTGTGGCGGCCATTCCTGTCCCCGTCTTCTGCCACCCCGAAGGCGCCCTGCGAACCCGATCCCTGCTGCGCTTTGCCTTCTGCAAGAAGGTTCCATTGCTGGAGCAGGCGGCGGAGCGCCTGGCCACCTTGAAGGACAAGCTCTAATGGCACAAAACAGCCGCTTCCTGCGCACCAGCGGCGTCCACGCCAGCATTGAAAAAGATCCCTGGCATGAGAACGCGTTCGTGCTGAGCATTGACAATGCTGAGCAGTCACATGTGAACCTGGCCGAGCCCGGCGAGGTTTTTTATGAGTACCTGCGCCGGATCGCCAACGCCGTGGACCAGCTCAAGGAGCCCGGCGAGCCCCTCACGGCACTGCACTTGGGCGCTGGCGCGCTGACCCTGGCCCGGTATGTCCAGGCCACCCGGCCAGGCTCGGTGCAGCATGCAGTGGAGTTGGAGCGTGAGCTGCTGGACTTTGTGCTGGAGCAGCTGCCCATGCCAGCTGGCACCAACCTCACCAGCCATGTGGGCGACGCCCGCGAGGCGCTGGCCGGGCTGCCTGCGGGCCTGTTGTTCGACGTCGTGATTCTGGACATTTTCAGCGGACCTGATGCGCCGGCCCATCTGGCCTGCGCAGACTTTTACCGCGAAGCCGCCGCCTTGTTGGCGCCGGAAGGCATCCTGGCGGTCAACGTTGGTGACGAGCCCGGGTTCACGCTGGTGGCCAGCCAGAGCAAGGCGCTGCAGGAGGCCATGACCAGCGTGGCAGCTTATGGCACAAGCATGCTATTTAGCCGCCGTTACCCAGGAAACATCATCCTGCTGGGCAGGAACGGGTCCTGGCCGCAAGGCTGGGCCCAGGCATTGGTGGCAGCGGGCCCGCACCCTGCCACGGTCCTGACAGGTGTTGAATTGGACGAGCTGACAGGCTGAGGCGGAAACTCAGGCTGCGGTACCCCAGGCACATGCCAAGTCGGCACCAATCAGCCTGAATCTCATGAGGGACCACCCGTCGCGCTGCATGAGTGGCGCGTCGGACAGCTCAAAGATCGCTCCGCCGTCCGGTGCTGCGGTCGCGGCCACATGCCGCCCCAAGCAGCCACCGGAGCTGTCTGCACGGGCCATGCATCAAGGCCCGGAATCCTGAGGTATTCGGTCAAGCTGACGGCGCCGTCGGTGCGCCACACATACCAAAGACCTTCAAAGGCCATGTCGTTCGCACGGTTGATGCGAGCCACGGCATCCTCGTCGCCGTCGCCATCAACGTCCCCGTACGTGACCCCATCCAGCGAGTAGGTGACCAACTCCACGCCCGTCCCCTGCGATGCCGTCCCGCCCGTCAGTTGCACGGTGACGGGCACATCCAGGCCCTTGAAGGAATACAGCCATTGTGCACCGCCCAGATCAACTGTACGAATATCCGCAGCGCCAGGAGGAGCTGTGGTGGCCTCGGCTGTGCCCGGCGGCGCCTGCGGCGATGAACCTGTGCAGGCGGCGAGTCCCGGAAGCACTAGGGCCCCGACGAGTAATGACAGAGGCACGGAGCTGTCAATCATGGGTTTGACCCCGTCCGGGCGGGAGGAAGGCGCAGCTTAGTGAGCCTGGTCCATCATGCGCTGGTAGCTGCGCTGCTGCCGGTCCAACTGTATTTCCCGGAGGCAAAGCATGACCTGCCGCAGCGCCTCCCACTCGCCCTGGCGCAGCGCCGGCCCCTCGGGCAGGAGGCCGTCCACGGCCATCAGGACCCCGCCGTCGGAGAGGGTGAACAGGAAGTGCCGCTCAGGTTCGCGCATATGGCTCACTGCAATCCTGGCGTGAACGTGTTGCAACTCCCAGAACAGGTGGATGCGGATGCCACCGCGATCGGCACGAAGCACCGTGATCGATCCATCCGAACGGCCGCTGCCCCGATCCCGCCACCAGCCCTGGCTGCCCAGCACGTCACAAGCGGCAAAATACCGCGCTAGCTGCAGGTAGTGGGGGTCGCCTGGACCGGATTCGGGCCCGATCCCGAACTTCATCTCCAGGTGAAAGTCAATCTCGTGCTGCAGCAGTTCCCCGCCCGTCCGCGATTGCTGGTGGGACCGCCGGAAAACCTGCTCGGACAGCCGCCCCAACTCTTCCGGCCAATCATCCAGCCGGTTTTCATCCGCCAGCACGTCAAATTGCCCCGACAACAGCGCCTTGTTGATGGTCTCGTTCATGTCTTCCGCCGCACCCCACAGCGCCGGGCTCAGCTTCACGGTCATGGCCGTCTGCACTGAGCGCTGATCCCGGAACCAATCGTGGCGGGGGGGCATACCGGGCTCGCGTCCAGGGGGAAGTGTTCGCATTTCCCCATTCTGCCCCAACGTCAAGCCGGCCACGGCACGTCAGGCCGGCTGGTCCGCCCCGACTAGCAGGGCCAGCACATCCTCACTGGAGAATTCCACCGGCGCGCCCAAGGCGATGGAAGCGTACGCCGCCTCCGCCAGCGCAACGGCCATGACGCCGTCGTACGGGGTGACGCGGGACGCCTCCCCCGACGCCCTTGCCGCGGCGAACTCAGCAACTTGCAGGGTGTAGGGGCTGCTGGCAGGCGTCTGGGCGGGCAGATAGTCCCCCGGCGTGTTCCCTGCGGCGGGGTCCGTGGCGGCCACGTCCGGCCATGAATACAGGGAGCTGCCGTCCGGGGCTTCGATGCTGATGCTGGTGCTGAACGGCTGGCCGTCCGGGCCCCACTCCCCCGACAGGTGGCTGACGGCGCCGTTGACATGGGTCAGGACCACCGTGGCGCTGACGGGGCGTGGCAGGATTCCGTCAATACTGGGCGGGTTTTGCGCTGCATGAACGCGCTGCACCTCGCCGGCGAGCCAGCGGGCCTGGTCAATGTCGTGGATCATCTGGTCGCGGATGATGCCGCCGCCGAGGGATTCGTTGAAGAACCACGAACTAGCCGCGGGGGCAGCACTGGCGCGGCTGAGCCGGAGCACGGACGGGGAGGCTCCTGCGTCGAGCGCCTTGTGGGCCGCAACATACTCCGGGAAGAACCGCACCACGTGGGCCGGAAAGAGCCGGACACCGGCGGCGGCCGCAGCGTTGGCGATCTCGGCTGCGCGCGCAGCGTTCTCGGCCAGCGGTTTCTCACAGATCACGTCCTTGCCCGCGGCGATGGTGGCCATGGCGTAGTGGAGGTGCGTGGTGGTCGGAGTCAGGATGCTGACCATGTCACTGGCAGCCAGCAGTTCCTCCAGCGTGGACACCTCGGCAATGCCGTATTGCTGCACCAGCTGCGCCGCACCGGAACGTGAATAGATGCTGAGCTGTGCGCCCAGTTGTTGCCAGCCGGCAATGTGGACACCGGCAATGCCGCCGGCACCAATGAGCCCTATTCTCAATTGCGTCACGGCGGGTTCCTTAGCGTCCGTTGGGGCGGGGATTGTGTACCACCCTACTGTGACGGGCCACCCTTTCCCCTTGCGTGACGTGGCACGCCGCCAGCACCTCACCCCGGGTGTTGCAGGAACTCCGGCACAGGCTCAACGTAGACGGTTTGTGGCGGGTCCAGATACATGACAAGAACCCGCGCACCCATGCGGTAGACGCTGGCGCCGTCATACGGGCGGGCCAGATAGGCGACTGTCCCGCCCCTGACCTCCAACATCACCTCACCGAGAGTGTCAGGTCCAATGGTTCCCGTAACACGGCCAATCTTCCCGGTGAGGCTCCTGTCACGATCCCTGTGCATGCGGCGGCTCCTGTGGCTTGGGAACGCGGCCGTTCTTCAGCGACGCCTGCATGGCTGGCAAGTAGCTGCCCACCTGGGACAGTATCCCGCCCACCATGTTGTTGATGCCGTCGCCGCCATTGAGCACCGTCAGCTGGCCCACGTGGGCAAAGGGTTCCGCAGCTGCCGCCACGATGGCCGGCATGTTTTCAGCCAGTTGTTGGGAGATGACAGCATCCTGGTTGGTTCCCAGTGCTTCGGCCCGGGCCTTGATGCCGTCCGCTTCTGCCAGCGCCTTGGCCTTGATGGCCGACGCCGCAGCCTCCCCACGTGCCTTCGTCGCCGCAGCCTCGGCCTCGCCCGTGACGCGGGTGGCACCTGCCGTGGCGGCGGCCGCCGTCGCATTTGCCTGCGCCTCCAGCTCGGTCTTCCTGGCCCTGGCCTCTGCGGCACTGATGTCTGCTGCTTTTTGCGCTTCGGCTTCGGTCCGTTGGGCGTAGGCCTTGGCATCGGCGGGTTTCCGAATGGACGTTTGGAGTTTTTGTTCCTCCCTGTCTGCTTCCAGTTTGGCCACCTGCGTTTCCTGCACCACCACCTGCTGGCGGGCTGTTGCATCAGCCAGCGGGCCGGCCTGGGCGGCATTGGCCTTGGCCGTCTCCGCGTTGGCCTGCGCGGCAGACTGCTTGATGGCGGAGACACTTTGGGCATCGGCAATCAGTGACGCCGCCTCCGCCTCCTTTTCAGCCGCCTCACGGTTTCGGGTGGCCTCGGCGATCCTGGCCTCCATCTTGACCTGAGCTATGTGTGGCTTCGCCAAGTTTTGGATGTAGCCGGTGGGATCCTCCAGGTCCTTGATCTGCAGGGAGTCAACCACCAGGCCCAGCTTTTCCATTTCCGTTCCACTGGCGCTGCGGACCTGGGAGGCGAGCTTGTCGCGTTCGCGGATGATCTCCTCCACTGTCATGCTGCCAATGATTGAACGCAGATGGCCTTCAAAAACGTTATACACCTGGCTTTCCATTTTGGCCTGCTGGCCCAGAAAACGCCGTGCCGCGTTGGCGATGAACGGAGGGGAGTCGCCAATCTTGAAGATCACCACACCCTGAACCACCACCTGGATGCCTTGGGAGGTCACGCAGTTGACCTGCAGTTCGGTCTCGTTCAGGGTCAGGGACAGTGCCCTGACGGTTTGAAGTCCGGGAATGACGAACGCCCCCTTGCCGGTGACGATCTTGAAGTCCATGCCGTCGCTGGTCCCCATGCTGCCACGGGTGAACCCGGAAATGATGAGTGCCTCATTGGGCTCGGCCACCTGCCACATCATTTTGACGCCTGCCCGGATCAGGAAAGCGAGAATCAGCACGGAAAGTAGCACAACAAGCAATGGAATGAACGGGGTGAGGTACTCCATGACCAGATCCTTTCAGGAGCATTGGTCGCAGCGGTACACCCTGCCCCACCCGGGACGATCTCAACGGCCTGTCTATGTAGTTGTAAACAAACTATGCAGGAACGCCCCGCATGGGGAGCTCCCTACCACCAAGATACTCTCCATTTCTTGGCGCAGGCCATGTATTGCTGATGGTTGTATAGCCCCGTCACTGGACAGACAATACCCCCAAAAAAGCGTATAGCGGCATGATCTGTCCAGTGACGGCGGGCTAAGGGCTAGTCTCCTGCGGGTTCGGCGAACCAGAGTCGGGTTTCGCCGTACTTCTTCTCGGCAAAGCGCTCGAGGGACTCGGGCCAACTGGGCTCTGGCGTCCTAGCCGAGCGCTCCACCACCACCACGGCGTAGGAGCTCAGGCGCGGTGCCAACAGGGACAAAACGAGCGCGAGCTCCTCCTCGGTCAGGGGGTATGGCGGGTCCATGAACACCAGGTCCCACTGGTCCACACCGGCCTCGGCCACCCGGGCCAGAAACGACTCCACCTTGGAGCGCTGCACGGTCACCGCTTTGGTGCCCAGGACCTTGTTGACCAATTGGGCGTTGAGTTGGCACACGGCCGCAGCCTTGTCATTGAACTCAACAAGTTCAACGGATTTTGCGCCACGGCTGGCACTTTCCACCCCCAAGGAGCCGGAGCCCGCGTACAGGTCCAGGACGCGCACGTCGGAGAGCATGTTCATGGATTCCAGCCGGGAAAACAGCGCTTCCTTGACCCTGTCGGTGGTGGGTCTGGTGCCATCCCCCGGCACCGAGACCAGCACAGACCCGCCGGCGGCACCTGCCACGATGCGGCTCATGCTTGTGCCGTCCGGTGTACCGCTTTGCTAGCCACGTTCAAGGAATGCCTCATTCTTTTCTGTCACATACATGTCAATTTCAAGCTTCAGGGCCGGATGAAATTCCAGCTCCGGGTCCTTCTCCACAATTTCGGTGGCGTCAGCCCTGGCCCGGGCAATCAGGTCCTCATCACGGAGCACGCTGAGCACGCGCAGCCCGCTGTTTCCACCTGACTGTTTGGCCCCCAGGATGTCGCCTTCGCGCCGCATCTGCATATCCTCCCGGGCCAGCATAAAACCGTCAATGGTGGATGCCACCAGGTCCAGGCGCTTGCGGCTGGGATGGTCCGGTTCCAGATTCGTCACCAGCAGGCAGGTCCCCTTGTGGCCGCCGCGCCCCACCCGTCCACGCAGCTGGTGAAGTGAGGAGATGCCAAATCTGTCGGCGTCCAGGATCACCATGAGCGTGGCATTGTGCACATCCACGCCCACCTCGATGACAGTGGTGGAGACCAAAACGTCGATCTCACCCGCGGCGAAGGCCGCCATGGTGCCCTGCTTGTCCGGGGAATCCATCCGCCCGTGCAGGACCTCGATGCGTTTGCCTGCCAGCGCAGGGACGGTGCGCAAATACTGCACTACGTCCAGCACCCCCGCCATGGGGCGAGTGTCACCGCCACTCGGGGCGATGTCGTCAGCGTCCGGGCCGTCACCGATCTTGGGGCACACCACATAGACCTGGTGGCCGGCGTCGACCTCCTCACGGCAGCGCGCCCAGACCCTCGACTCCCAACTGGGGTGTTCAGCCAGGGGCGCCACATGGGTGGTGATGGGGGCCCGCCCGGCCGGAAGTTCTGTCAGTTCGGAGACTTCCAGATCACCAAAGACTGTCATGGCCACCGTTCGCGGAATGGGTGTGGCCGTCATGACCAGCAGGTGCGGCGGTTTGAGCGCCTTGGCGCGCAGGGCGTCGCGCTGTTCCACGCCGAAACGGTGCTGCTCATCCACCACAATCAAGCCAAGGTCCGCGAACTGGACGTGGTCGGAGAGGAGCGCGTGGGTGCCAATCACAATGCCAGCTTCGCCCGAGGCTGCCGCCAGCAACGCCTTCTTTTTGGCCGCGACGGGCATGGATCCGGTCAGCAGGGTCACGGCGGTGGCATGGGGCCCGCCCAGCAGCGCTCCGGCACCCAGGGCGCCCAGGAGCGCCGAAATGGAGTGCAGGTGCTGTGCGGCGAGCACCTCGGTGGGGGCCAAAAACGCGGCCTGACCGCCGGCGTCGACCACCTGCAACATGGCGCGCAGGGCAATGACTGTCTTGCCCGAGCCCACCTCACCCTGCAACAGCCTGTGCATGGGATGGCCCGCCGCCACTTCGGAAGCGATCAGTTCACCAATGTCCAGCTGCCCGGCCGTCAAGGTGTACGGCAGCCGGTCGTCAAAGGCATCCAGGAGCCGGCCCCGGACAAGGGGGCGGCCGGTGGCGTTTTGGTGCATCGACTCGAAGCGCTTCTGGGCCAGGGCCGTCTGCAGGGCCAGGGCTTCCTGAAAGCGGAATCGCTTGCGGGCCTTGGGCCAGGCGTCCATGTCGCTGGGCATGTGGATTTCGGTGTACGCCTCCCACAGGGGCATGAGCCGTTCCCGGGCAGCAATGTGTTTGGGGACGGGATCCGGAATTTTCGCCAGGTCCAGTGTGGGCAGCAAAGCCTCGATGACGTTTTGGGTCTTCCAGCTGGGGAACTTTGCCGTTGCCGGATAAATCGGCACGGGCTTGGCGGCCTGCACCTCAACTTCGTGCTCAGCAAGCTCGTCGTCGGGCAGCAGGACATAGCCGGGGTTGGTCAGGACCTTGCTTCCGTTGTACAGGGACACCCTGCCGGAAAACATGGCCAGCACGCCGGCTTTTAGCTCCGCCTTGGCCTTGAAACCGTTGAAGAAACTGATTTTTAGTGACGACGGGTGACCTGAATTATCAGTGATGACAACATCACTGATGGTGCCCTTGCGGGTCTGCATGTACCGGGTTGACAGGTTCACCACCCTGGCCAGGATGGTGACTTCCTCATCGACTTCAAGTTGGTCAAGGTCGGTCAGATCCCCGCGTGCCAGGTAGCGCCGCGGGAACTGGTGGAGCATGCCGCCCACAGTGGTGATCTCCAGGGCCTTGGCCACCGATTTGGCGGTGGCGGTGCCAACAAGTCTGGACAGCTCTAGGCCCAGGTCTCGGTAGATCGGTTCTGGTTCAGATGAAGTCATGGGCGTCCTCGGTGGCATTGGCTGTTAGCGCCGAAATGCTCACATTGCTTGGATCACCCACAGCCTGGATTGCCTCAAGTGCCACGGTGGCAGAGGGCACGTGAACATGCAACCGCCACGGGTAGGCGCCGGTGGCATCGGCTTGTTCGGAAACGGCGCTCATGATCACCGAGTCACCGAGGCCGTCGAGCTGGAGGCGCAATCCGGCTGCCGCGAGAGGCGTCAGCTGAATGGTGCACATGACCTCCACGCCTTCCTGCTCCGGCATGAACACGGCAATGTTGGGATCTTGGACCTTGTAGCCTGACAAGCCGTCCAGCAGGTCCTCCTGCAACGGCTCGCCCACAATCACGGAGCGCAAACAGTCAAGAATCAGCAACACGCCAACGGCTCCGGAATCCACCACATGGGCTGCGCTCAGCACACCAAGTTGGGACTCCGTGCGCACCACGGCTTCACGTGCCGCAACCACTGCGCCGTCAATGGTTTGGGCCAGTGCCTGGTTGGATTCATCGCCGCCGAGACTGAATTGCACCGACGTTGCCCCTTGGGCGGCCGCCTCCAACACTGACAAAATTGTCCCGGGCATGGGTTCGCTCAAAGCACTCCAGGCCCGCAACTGAGCCCGGTGCAAGGCAGCAGCCAGCAAGGGGCCGCTGAGGCGCTGTGCACCGGCGAGAGGCTCGGCCAGCGCCACCAGGAAAACCGCCAAAAGAGTGCCCGAGTTGCCGCGTGCCTGCTCCATGGCTGCGCGCCCTGCAACGCTCATGGTGGCACCCACGTCGGCAGGCTCCATTTCAGCCACTGCATGCGCTGCCGCCTTGACCGTCAGGTAAAGGTTTGTGCCGGTATCCGCATCCGCCACCGGGTAGATGTTGATGGCGTTGAGCCGGTCACTATGATTGGCCAGCGTTTGTTCAGCCATGGCCAACCAGCGGCGCACTACGGGCGCAGTTGCGGCGATCTTAGACTGCAAAATGATCCCATCCCACGGCGCCGTCTGAGGCACCTTTGAAGTTCTGTCCGTCAATGGTCACAGCCAATCCGGCCACGTCCAAGGACAGTACCGAGCCTATCCTAATGAAGCCGTCCGGGAGTGAGGCACCCTCCGGGAATGTGGATAACAGTCCATGGTCTTCGCCTCCCGTCAGCACCCAGGTGAGGGGGTCGGCGTCAAGCACGACGGCGCAATCCTCAAGCGCGCGGGCCACCCCGCGGAGCACCGCTCCATCCAAGTCGAGGGTGACCCCACTGGCGGCGGCCAGCCTGGTGGCATCGCGCAACAGTCCGTCGGAAATATCCATCATGGCGGTGGCTCCGGCGCGTGCTGCAACGGGCCCGGCGGACAGGGGTGGCTCGGGCCGGGAGAAAAGAGCTGCGGCGGTGGCCAGCGCCGGACTGTGGGTGGACGGGAGAATTGAACTCTCGTGCAGCGCCCAACCGGCGGCCGCAAAACCCATGTTCCCGCAGACAGCTATTTGATCTCCTGCCTGCGCTCCGCTGCGCAGCACTGGCGCAAGGCCGTCCAGGGAACCGGTCACGGCAACAGTGACCACCAGTTCGCTGCCGCCGGAGAGGTCTCCCCCGGCCACTGAGCACTGCGGCGCTCCGAGGCCAACAATCGCCGCACTCAAGCCGTCGGCAAAGTCCTCAACCCAGCCGACCGGCGTCGTCCCCGGCAAGGTGAGGCTGACAACCATGGCCGTGGCAACGGCGCCCATGGCGTTGATGTCGCTGAGGTTTTGGGCGGCGGCCTTCCACCCGACGTCGAATCCGGAGGAAGTGCCGCCGTTGGGCCAGAGCAGACGGAAGTCCTTGTCTTGGACTTGGGTGTCAATGGAAATGACCGTACGGCCGTCGGCTGCGGCAATGATGGCGGAATCGTCCCCCGGGCCCAGCAGCATGGAGCTGCCAGCGTGCAGGCGCGGGAAAATCCGGGCCAGGAGCTCGGATTCGGAGAGTTGGGCCACTGTGAGGGTCATGCTTTAACCGTAGCCGGTGGGTGCGACACTGGCGGCTGCGACCTCACAGAGGCAGCCCGAGCCCGGGGACCTGCCACCGCATCTGAGGAAAACGAACCAACCTGGATCTGGATAGTGCAGGTGATGTCGAACCCTAGCATTCAGATGTTGGCTCACGGCCGGATGGGAGTCAGGTGAGTCACGATGGGACCGTGCTCCCAACAGTGAGTCAGGCTTCTTGTTTGACGAGGGCAGCTGCGTTTAGTGCTGCGCCGACGGTCTCGAGGAATACGGCGTCCCCGGCCGCGTCCCGGGATTCGTCATACTGGTAGACCGCAGCAATGGCATCCGCGAAGACACCATCTGCCCATTGGGTTGCGTGTAGCCCTGCAGGGGTAAGCGTCAGGAGGATGCTGCGGCGGTCAGTGGGGTGCGGCTGCCGTGCCAGCATGGACGCTGCTTCCAGCCTGTCAACCATGGCCGTCATGGAACCAGTTGTGATGTCCATCAGGACCGACAACTCCTTGGGAGTTAGCATGCCTGCCTCCTCGACAAAAGACATGGCCCGCATCTCCGAAGTCCCGATGCCGAGCTTGGCGGCCAACGTGGCTCGAAGGCGGTCTGAACCTGCGTTGAAGACCCTCATGGCCGAGGCCACTCTGCGGTAATGATCCTGGCTATTATTCACGGTTCCCTAGGTGTACAAAAATGTTTGGCTGGCAACTAACTCTACTATAAAGCGACCAATATTGCCCCTCCGAGGCCCGCCTAGCTGCTGAAGGTACACAGTTTGTGACACTAGTTACTTTAACTGCAAGTTACTTGATTATCGAGTTACTCCTGATAGGTTTACTTTAACCGCAAGACATATTGCGCCGGGTGTGTTCTTACCGGACGAACGCGGCCACCTTTCACTTCAAAATCTCGTCTCAGGAGAATTCCATGGCTCGCATGTCCAACCGCACTGCCCGCATCGTCAAATGGTCAGCACTTCCCGCCGCGCTGATCGTCAGCGGCCTCTTGGTCTCACAGGCCTCGTACTCGGCTTTCAGCGCCACCACCACCAACCCCACCAATAGCTGGAACTCCGGCGCTATCGCGCTGAGCAACTCGTCACCGGCGACGGCCCTGTTCACAGCGACAAACATCAAGCCCGGCGACTGGGGTTCCAAGTGCATCACAGTCACGGCGGACAAAATCGTTTCGGGTACCACAGTGAAGATGCAAGCCAAGACGGCCGCAGCAGTTGGGTCCAAGGCGGAGCTCAACGATGCACTCTTCGTCAAGGTCACCACGCCCGCGGTTGCCTGCGCTGTCAGTACCGCCCCGATCGCCACCACAGCCGGCGTTACCTTGACGTCGTTTATTGCGACGTCGGGCGTGCCCGTTTGGACGCCGACGGCCGCAGCCGAAACAAAGTCCTACCTGATCGACTGGGTCTTTGATCCGACCGCCACCTCCGCAGCCTTTGCCACCAAGTCGTCGTCCATTGACTTCATCTGGACGGCAGACCAGGGCGCCGGATCCCAGATCAATCCCTAACTCTGATCCCAATAGCCCGACGCACTGATGTAGACACTGAGCAATGAGAGGCAGGATCGCCATGTCAGCCGCAACACAGTCGACGCCGCGCAGTCCGGACGACGATGCTGCGACTGTTGCGGAGGTCAGCGGGGAATCCGGTTCAACCTCCAGTGGCTGGGTACTACTGGTGGTTGCCACGCTGGCACGCACTGTACTGATTTTTGCTGTCAGCTTGGCTGCGTGGTCATCCTTGCCGGTCTTGCTGGGCTGGGAGCCGACCACTGTCATGAGTGGCTCCATGGAACCACGCATTTTCACCGGTGACGTTGTGGTGGTCCGCCCTGTGGATCCCACCGAATACAAATCGGGCAGGGTTGTTCTCGCTGAAGATCCCGATCAAGAAGGCCGGCTGCGGCTACACCGAGTAGTGCGTCAGGATGACACTGGCGCACTGGTGCTGCGCGGCGATGCAAACGCCACCGATGACGCCTCGACAGTTAGTCCCGATGCAGTCCACGGTGTGGGCTTCCTACGGATTCCTTATGCGGGCCTCCCGGGGTACTGGTTCAACTCGGCCCAATGGCTCAAACTGGCTCTACTCGCCGGGACTCTGGTCCTATTGTGCTGGGCCACAACGCTGGATCGCGCACTGCAGCGTAGCCGGCACAGGGGCGATCCGCCCGAGCGAGGAGCTGGCACGCGTAGCAGCGACAGTCCCGCCGGTCGCCCCAATGCCGACGGCGGATTGGCTGCCTTGGGCCTGGGTGGCGAAACGGGCAGGGCACCCACTGCTTTCCGCGCCCGCCCCACGGGTCGGCGCAGTCTGCGTGCCGGAACTGCCGCCGTCGTTGTTTCAGCTCTGGTGCTCGGTACCGTGCCGGTGGCAGCACAAGCGGCCTACACATCCACCACGGTAAATGCAACAAACTCTTTCGCCGCCAATACCTTCTTCCGCTGCAGCCCGGCAGTCTTGGCCGCCAGCCCCAGCACCTTCTACCAGTTCAACGCAGACGCCGACGCCGCCGTTGCAGATTCCGTTACCCCGGGAGCAGGCAACGGCACCTTCCAAGGCGTCCGGCCGGCCGCGCCAGCAAATAACGGCGCGTGCGCGGACGACGGCGGCAACGCAGCCATGTTCGACGGGTCCACTAACTCCATCACCACCCCTGTGCAAGGAATGGCAGCACCTCAGGTCTTTTCCTACGAAATGTGGTTTCGCACCACCACCACTAGTGGCGGCAAGTTGATGTCCTTCGTGACACCGCAGAATGGCGCGATAGCCGCCTCCGACAATCGGGTGCTCTATATGTTCAACAATGGGCAACTCCGATTTGGACTGACACCTGATACCGTCCAGTACCTGACAACACCAGCCGCAGCTGGCGCATTTAACAACGGCAAGTGGCATCATGTTGCCGCGACTATGTCCAGTGCGGGCATTAAACTCTTCGTGGACGGAGTGCGAACCAACTTTTCGGCGGGCGTCACATCCGGCCCGGTCACGACTGGTTCTTGGATCATCGGAACAGGCCCTGGCAATACGTGGACCACAAACCGTACCAGCGCCTTTTACCAGGGCGAGCTTGACGATGTTGCCATCTACAATGGCAAAGCCCTCACTGACAGCGAAGTGGCGGCGCACTACGCTGCCGGACGAGCGTCGGGGCTGCGGCCCTAAAACTCCGTGTCGCAGCGCATTTCTCCGCCAGGGCAGTTGCAGCGGGCGACACCCTGGGCCGGGACATCAACCAAGGGATAGCAGGAACTCCGTCGCATCCATCGCCACCTGCTCGGGGCATTCCCAAAGAACCAGGTGCGCCGCCTCGGGATAGACCTTCAACACCGCCCCGTCGATGCGCTCCACCAGGGCGTCCTGCTGCCAGCGTGGCAGCAGGTTGTCGCGGGCGCCCCACAGAATCAGCGCGGGTGCCTGGATGGCCCCGGCCTCAGTGGGCGGAGTTGCATCAGAGAACCCCGCCAGAATCCGTTTCCACGCGTGCGCCGGCATGCTGACGCCGTCGCTGACACGGTCCTGGAGATACCACGTCGGCACCTCTTGCACCAAGGGAAACCACGACAGTGAGTCCCGCACCCAGTCCTCCGCGACAGGGTCTGTCAGTGCCTCAACTTCGGCCGCGAAAGGGGCTCTCCCCTGCAGGGTCACGGGAGATCCCACCAGGACCAGCGCCGCAACCAGGTCCGGGCGCATGATCGCCAGTTGCTGCGCCACATACCCGCCGCTGGAGGAACCCAGCACGAACGCGCTGCGCACCTTGAGGACAGTCAGAATTGCTGCGGCGTCCCCGGCCTGTTCGGCCAGGGAATACCCGTCCTCCGGCTTGTCCGCATCGCCCTGGCCGCGGAGGTCGGGGGCGTAAACCCTGAAGTTGTCCAGAAACGGCAACATCCGCTCAAAGCTGCGCCGGGACTCACCCCACGCATGGAGCAGCAACAGCGGCTGTGCCCGCGCATCACCCTGGATGAGGCACGGCACTGAGATGCCGGTTCCCAGGACCAGATTCCTCACCTCGGATTCCATGGGATCAGGTTACTCCCCCTGCAGATGCACGGCACCGGCCCCGACCCCCTTGCGGCTCTCCTGCGCAATTGCCTGGCCGGCCTCCACCAAGATCCGGTGGTGTGGACTGAGTTGCCACTGCACTCAAACGTCGCTGCGGGTGGCGCAGGGCACTTGCCCCGGCCGTCCGCGCCTGAGAAGCTGATGCCAATGACTATTAAAGAGCGCTACCTGCAGGCCTACGACGAGCAACTCCGCACCGACGCCGAAACACCCAGCGCGCTCAGCGTGACTAAATTGGGTCCCCTGCGCCTGGCCACGTTCGCCGGCGGGCTCGGCTTCATCACGTACCGGGATCTGGGAGGTGCCCTGGCCGCGGACATGCCGGGGCTGGTGTCCGCGGCACTGAAGCATTACCGCGCCGACCCCGGGATCGACAAGGTTGAGTGGAAGGTCCGCATGCACGACGCCTCCCCCGGGCTGCCCGCAGCGCTCGTGTCTCACGGCTTCGCCCCTGAAGAGGCCGAATCCATCATGGTGGGCCCACTTGAGGGCCTGTGCGCCAACGTGCCCGAACCCGACGGCGTGAGCTTGCGAAAAGTCACCGCTGAGTCCGATGTCCGGGCCATGAGCGCCATGGCCGACGAAGCCTTTGGCGAGGCAGTCGACACGCGCATGGCCGATGCCCTGCTGGCCCGTCTGTCCCGCAACGACGGCATGGAACTCTGGGTGGCCGAGGCCGACGGCCGAATGGTCAGTTGCGGGCGGCTCGAGCCAGTGCACGGCACCGACTTCGCGGGCATTTGGGGCGGGTCCACCCTCGAGGCCTACCGGGGCCGCGGCATCTACCGGGCGCTGACGGCCGCCAGGGCACGCTCCGCCCTGGAGCAGGGAAAGACGCTGGCCCACAGCGATTCGTCCGAATTCTCCCGCCCCATTCTGGAACGCTCGGGCCTGCTGAAGGTCTCCACCACCATCCCGTATTACTGGCGCCGCTGAAGCACGACGCCGTACATGCCAAAGCGCCGCGCCGGAACGGGTAATCCAAGCCTGAGCCCGGCGGCCGTCAGCGTCACTGGTTTTCGGTGCCGGTCAGGAGCGTGGGCGCCTGCGGGGAGCCACAATGTGGCATCCGAGCTCCTACTTGGCCTTCGTTTCGCGATAGTCCTCGATCGAGACGTTAAACCTGTGCATCAAATCCGCGAACATGTTCACGTCTGCATCCGGCCAGTCGGCCAAAATACGTTTCAGCGCGCTCACCGAGTGTTCGCTGACCTCCCTGAGCCGGGTCTGGCCCGAAGTCGTCAGCGAGAATTTGCGGGCAGCACTGCCGGCCGGATCGAGAATTCGCTCGAGGAACCCTTCCCGCACCGCCACTGTTGTTTGGCGTTGCAGGGTGGACGCGTCCAGGCGGAAGGCCGTGCTGAGTTCGCCGATTGACATGGGGCCTTGGCTGGCGATTCGGCTCATCAGCAGGTAGACGCTTCGGTCCAGCCCGTCGCCATCGCGATGCTGGGCAACTGTGAAGCGGCTCAGCAGCATCTGCTCGTATTCAATGTCCGCGATGCGGCGTTCCATCGATTCAAATCCTCCCGTGTGTTTCTAAGAGTCTAGCTGAACATGTACTATGAATAATTTATGTACTCTGCACATTTATTCTGAAAGGCCATCGTGTCCAAAGCAACCTCAGCCGGAATCCCGCGCTCAGGACTAGTCGTCGGCGTCCTTGCCTCCGCAGGCATCGCCGCGTCCATCACCCAGACGATGGTTACGCCACTGATCCCCCAGCTGCCCACTATCTTCAACACCTCGGCGTCGAACACTGCCTGGATCATCACGGCAACACTGCTCGCCGCCGCCGTGGCAGTGCCGATCTCGGGTCGCTTGGGTGACCTTTTCGGCAAAAGACGCATGATCTTGATCTTGGCCATGCCTCTGATGCTTGGTGCGATCGTATGCGCCATGGCCCCCACGGTGGAGGTCATGATCATTGGACGTGCCATGCAGGGGCTGGGGTCCGGAATGGTACCTCTGGGCATCGCCATGCTGCGCGACCTTGTCCCGAAGGAACGGTTATCGTCTGCTATCGCCACGGTCAGCGCCACGCTGGGCGTCGGCGGTGCCATCGGCATGCCGATTGCGGCAGCAGTCGTTGAGTTCGCGAACTGGCGAGCACTGTTCTTCGGTAGCGCCGTCGTCACACTGATCGTGGTCGCGGCAATCTGGAAGTTCATTCCCACCCTGTCCGCCGGTGCAGCCGGTCAACGCTTCGATTGGTTGGGCGCCATTGGACTCACCATTGGTCTGGTCTCCCTCATGCTGGCCGTCTCCAAGGGTTCCTCGTGGGGCTGGACTGATCCGCTGACACTGGGCCTGTTCGCCCTCGCGGTCATCTCGCTGCTGTTGTGGGGCATGTGGGAAACTCGCACCAAGGATCCACTGGTTGACTTGCGCACAGCTGTCATCCCGCGCGTGCTGCTCACCAACATCGCCTCGATCTTTGTTGGTTTCGGAATGTACGCGAGCATGCTGGTTATGCCCCAGATCCTGCAGATGCCTGCCGAGACTGGCTACGGTCTGGGTCAGTCGATCCTGGCCGCCGGCCTGTGGATGGCTCCGGCAGGACTCATGATGCTGGTGCTCGCTCTGTTGGGCGGGCGGCTCTCCGACGCACGCGGGCCCAAATTCACCTTGGTTCTGGGCGTTGCGGTTATTGCGCTCGGCTACGGTGTTGGCCTGCTGGGCATGGGCAGCACCTGGGGCTTGTTGGCGACAGGTCTTGTGGTCAATAGTGGTGTGGCCCTGGCCTACGGTGCCATGCCGGCCATCATCATGGGTGCCGTACCACGCAGTGAAACCGCTGCCGCCAATGGCTTTAACACGCTGATGCGGTCACTGGGTACCACTGCCGGTGCCGCAGTCGTCGGCCTGGTCCTGGCGCAGATGACGACAGACTTCCACGGTGTTCCCATCCCCTCGGAAGCTGGTTTCCGGATGGCCTTGATTCTCGGTGCTGGCATCTCCCTCCTCGCCGCCGTCATGGCCGCATGCATCCCCGCAGCAGCCAAGAAGAAGTCCGCGACGGCCACGAGTGTCCCGCTTGACGTTGCTGCGCAGAAAGAACCCGCCCTCACCAAGTAGGTCACTAAGTTCATCAGAAAATGACGCCGATACGGTCATTCGCGCTTGATATATCACCAGCGCCGGACCATATCGGCGTCATTTCATGTTTTGGACGAGTTTAATGCTCCTGCATGGGGACACGAACCCCGCGCTCGGCGGCAACGTCAATGGCACGCTCGTAGCCGGCGTCGGCGTGGCGGATGACGCCCATGCCGGGATCGTTGGTGAGCAGGCGGGCCAGCTTCTCAGCGGCCAGTGGCGTACCGTCGGCAACTGACACTTGACCGGCATGGATTGAGCGGCCAATGCCCACGCCGCCGCCGTGGTGGATGGAAACCCAGGTGGCTCCGGATGCGGTGTTGAGCATGGCGTTCAGCAGCGGCCAGTCCGCAATGGCGTCCGAGCCGTCCTTCATGGACTCTGTCTCGCGGTAGGGGGA
Organism: Arthrobacter glacialis; assembly: GCF_002909445.1. Classification (GTDB taxonomy): domain Bacteria; phylum Actinomycetota; class Actinomycetes; order Actinomycetales; family Micrococcaceae; genus Specibacter; species Specibacter glacialis. Next base: position 14,385 of record NZ_PPXC01000019.1, on the reverse strand, counting down.
AGCCACCGAGCCGGAGTCGAGGTGGTCACGGCCAATCACAATGGGTGCCTTGACTTTGCCGTCCGCCACCAACTGGTTGAACATCACCCCGGCTTTGGCACGGTCGCCGTAGCCAAGCCAGGCGATCCGGGCGGGAAGGCCCTCGAATTCAACGTGTTCCTGGGCGGCGTTGATCCAACGGTGCAGGTGCGCGTTCTCGGGGAACAGTTCCTTCAGTGCCTCATCGGTGACGCGAATGTCCTCGGGGTCCCCGGAGAGGGCAACCCAGCGGAACGGGCCCATCCCTTCGCAGAACAGTGGGCGGATGTAGGCCGGCACAAAGCCGGGGAATTCAAAGGCCCGGTTGTAGCCGCCCTTGCGGGCCTCGTCGCGGATGGAGTTGCCGTAGTCAAAAACCTCGGCGCCGGCGTCCTGGAATTCCACCATGGCCTGCACGTGGCGGGCCATGGCATTCTGGGACTTCTTGGTGAAGCCCTCCGGATCAGCCTCGGACTCCGCCACCCACGTATCCACCGTGTACTCGGTGGGGAGGTAGGAGAGCGGATCGTGAGCGCTGGTCTGGTCGGTGACAATATCCACGGTGAACTCACCGGCCTGGTGGCGGCGCAGGATCTCCGGGAACACCTCGGCAGCGTTGCCCACAACACCCACGGACAGCGGGGTCTTGGCAGCCTTGGCCTCCAACACCCGCTCAAGGGCCGCATCCAAAGAAGGGGCCAGTTCGTCCAGATAGCGCTTGCCCACGCGGCGCTGGAGGCGCTCGGCGGACACATCAACGATCAAGCATGCGCCGCCGTTCAAGGTGACGGCCAGCGGCTGGGCACCGCCCATGCCGCCGCAGCCGCCCGTCAGGGTCAGCGTGCCGGCCAGGCTGCCGCCAAAGCGCTTTTCGCCAATGGCGGCGAAGGTTTCAAAGGTGCCCTGCAGGATCCCCTGGGTGCCAATATAGATCCACGACCCGGCCGTCATCTGGCCGTACATCATCAGACCTTCAGCCTCCAGCTTGCGGAACTCCGGCCAGGTGGCCCAGTCGCCCACCAGGTTGGAGTTGGCCAGAAGCACGCGCGGCGCCCACACATTGGTGCGGAACACGCCCACCGGCTTGCCGGACTGCACCAGAAGGGTTTCGTCGTCATCGAGGGTCTTCAGCGTGGCAACAATGGCGTCGTACGCCTCCCACGAGCGTGCCGCGCGGCCCGTCCCGCCGTACACCACCAAGTCCTCAGGGCGCTCGGCAACTTCGGGGTCAAGGTTGTTCATGAGCATGCGCAGGGGCGCCTCAGTCTGCCATGACTTGGCCGAGAGTTCTGTGCCACGGGCTGCGCGGATGGTGCGGGACGGGTCATGCATCGTTGCCATGAGGTTCCTTTGCTAGCGGTTCGGCGTTCAAGGCCGGAAGAGTCCGGCAAAAGTTCTTATGTTCTTATCCAACTCCGCAGCGCCACGCAATCCTAGGGGTTCGGCACGCACTGCGTCTGTGATTCCAGACAATCCCGAACTACGACGGCGGGACGTCACCTTGTTGCCTCGCCTCGCCACAGGCTGGGCGCCCCACGGCAACCACGCACCTCCTGGCTCCGGTACACTCACTCGCATGACCCTTGCACCGCTCCCCGATGCCGGACACGGAGCGTGGCGGCGCGAGCCAAGCACCGTTGTCCGCCAAGGGATGTCCGCACCGGCGAGCATGTTGGACTCCTTTGTCATCTTTGCCGAATCGGAAAGTCCCCAGGCTCCCCTGGAGTGGGAACCACACTCGCACCTCCTGCACGAACTCGTGTGGGTTCGGGGCGGCACCCTGACGGCGCGCGTGGGCAGCCTGGTCTTCACCGTGTCCGAGGGGGAAGGCCTGTGGCTGCCCGAGGGCCAGGTCCACGCCGGGCGACTCACCGCGAACGTTGAATTTCACAGCGCTTTCTTTTCTCCGCACCGCACACCGCTGAGCTTTGACGGGCCCACTGTCATCACCATGGATCCGCTCCTGGAATCCCTGCTCAAGCATCTCGCCCGCACGGATCTTCTCAGCGACGCCAGGGTCCGGGCCGAGTCCGTGGTGTTCGATGTGTTGGAGCCGTCGCGGCAGCAGCTCCAACTCCAGTTGCCGGGTGACACCAGGATTGACCCCATTGCAGAGACGCTGCTCAACGACCCCTCAGACGGGCGTTCCCTCGATGACTGGGCCCGGCTGCTGGACATGAGCGAACGCACCATCACCCGCGCGTTTCGTCACGCCACCGGCCTGTCATTCGCGCAGTGGCGGCGGGCTTTGCGGGTCCACCGGGCCTTGGCCCTGATGTCCGAGGGCTGGGACGTCCGCGCCACCTCGGAGATGGTGGGCTACGCGCAACCAAGCTCCTTCATTGCCGCGTTCCGCACCGTTCTGGGCACCACCCCCGGCGCATTCGCCGGTGCACTGGAATAACACTCCAGCACGCACCGGGAGTGTCCGAAAACCCGAATCGACTGTCCCACAATCCAGATTGCGGACACCTCAGGGTGCCCCATATACTCACTAAGGCAAGGCGAACCTAACCTCCAACAGCGTCAGCGGTTACACCGCTCGTTAGGCAGGGCGCCTGCCCACCCCGGACTGGCGTACCGCGCCTGATCCTTTCACTTTCTGCCCTAGGTCCGGCCATGCTTCCCACCCCCACCGCGCACGTTGATCTGCGAGCCGCTGCCACTGGCAGCCCGGCGTGATTCCGGCAACCTCGCTCAGCGGGAAAAAATTGGTGTTGCAATACGGCCGCGACACAGTGGTGCACGGGGTTTCACTCACCCTCGAACCCGGCCAGGTGACAGCCCTGGTGGGCCCCAACGGAAGCGGAAAATCAACACTGCTTCGCGCGCTGGCACGGCTGCACCGCGTGCACGAGGGAGAGACCATCCTTGGCGGGCACGACGGCCAAGACGCCCGCGCTGCGTCCCTGCTCTCCGCGCGGGATTTTGCCCGCGAGGTCACGCTCTTTTCCCAATCCCGGCCCGCCCCGCAGGGCTTGACCGTGCGCGAAGTTGTTGCCTTGGGCCGCCATCCGCACCGCCGGGGCTTTGGCGGATTGTCCGCGAAGGACCGCACCGCCATCGACCACGCCATGGGCACCACGGGCGTTGGCACCATGGCCGAGCGCTCCGTCGGCGAGCTTTCCGGCGGCGAGATCCAGCGGGTCTGGCTGGCCGCCTGTGTGGCCCAGGAGACCGGCGTCGTGCTGTTGGATGAACCCACCAACCACCTGGATCTGCGCTACCAGATAGAAACCCTGGATCTGGTGCGTGATTTGGCCGATGATCACGGCGTTGCCGTGGGCATTGTGCTGCACGATCTCGACCACGCGGCCCGCATCGCCGACAATCTCCTGCTGTTGTCCGCAGGCCGTATTCACTCCTCCGGCCAGCCCGCCGAGGTGCTCACCGCCGAAAACATCGGTGAGGTCTACTCCATCCGGGTAGAGGTCAGCTTCGACGAGCACAGCAACCGTCTTCGCATCGATCCGCTCGGGCGCCATTCGCCTCGGGTCCGGGCAGCATCTGCCCAACTTTCCTAGTTTCATCCAACCCGAAAGAATCCTCATGATCCGTATTCCTTCCCTGACGGCTGCCGCGGCAACACTCGCCGTCGCCGCGTTCGCCCTCACCGGCTGCGGCACCACCACCGTTGACAGCGCCGGAAATGCGGCAGTCGCTGCCGCCTCGCAGGACTGCGCAGCCGACACCACAACCACCGCCACGGGCGCAGTGTCCATGACCGACGGCGTTGGCCGCACGGTCAAGCTCGACAAGCCCGCCGAGCGGATTGCCGTGCTGGAATGGCAGCAGATTGAGGATGCGCTCACGCTCTGCGTCGCCCCGGTCGCGGTCTCCGATTCGGCCGGCTACGGCACGTATGTCAGCGCCGAGACCATCCCCGAAGGGGTGGTCGACATCGGTACTCGCGGCGAGCCTGACCTGGACACCCTTTATGCCGCGAACCCAGACCTGATCATCATCGAGGCTTTCGGCGCCGACGACGAGCTCATCACACAGCTCGAGGCGCGCGGCGTGCCCGTGCTCGCCACCCTCGGAGCCAACGGCGCCGACCCCATCGGCAACATGAAATCCGTCTTCTCGATGATCGCTGAGGCCACGGGCCGCACCGAGCGTGCCGAAGCGGTCCTGGGCAGCTTTGATAAGTACCTCACCGACGCCAAGGCCAAGGTCGAGACCGCCGGCCTGCCGACGTCGAGCTTCCTGTTCTTTGACGGCTGGATCGAGGGCGGCAACGTCACCATCCGCCCGTACGGCAAGGGTGCCTTGTTTACCGCCCTCGGCGAGGAACTGGGCATGACCACGGCCTGGACCGATGAGATCGACAAGAGCTACGGAAACGGCGGCGTGGACCCGGCCTACGGCCTGGGACAGACCGACATTGAGGGCTTGACCGCGGTGGGCGGCGCCAACTTGTTCTACTCCAACGACGACACCGCGGACAGCTACGTGACCGAACTGGCCAAGAACCCGATCTGGACCGCGCTGCCGGCCGTCAAGGAAGGCCGCTCCTACGCGTTCCCGTCAGGCGTCTGGGGCGCCGGCGGGCCGCTGTCCTGCCAACAGGCCATTGACGCGTTCGTTAACGCCCTCCTCAAGGGGTGAACACTCTCACCCCCACTGCAGCACCTGGGAGCCTGTCCCAAAAGCTTCACGCCAACCCCCGCGACACTGCCGCGGGGGTTGGCGTTCTGGCCGTCCTGGTCCTCGCGATCGTGGCCGTGGGTCTGTGGCACATGACCCAGGGCACCTCCGGCGTGGGCCCGGCGGAGCTGCTGCGCCTGGTCACCGGGGCGCAAGAGAAGGTGGGCGGCGTGCCGGTCATCGACGTGCTGACCGGCTCGCGCCTCCCCCGCTTGTTCGCCGGCGTCGCCGTGGGCTTTGCCCTCGGTGTCGCTGGCGTACTGCTGCAATCGATCACCCGAAACGTGCTGGCGTCCCCGGACACCTTGGCCGTCACAGCAGGCTCCTACTTTGCGCTCTCGCTCGTGGCAGCCTTTGGCTTGGCCGTGCCGTTGTGGGCGTCCAGCGGCGTTGCCTTTGTCGGCGGCCTGCTGGCCGCCGCCCTGGTCCTGGGTCTGGCCGGCAACAGCGCCGGCAACGGAACCACCCGGCTCATCCTGGCCGGTTCGGCCACGGCCATGGCCTTGGATGCTGCCACGGCCATGCTGTTGATCCTGTTCAAGGAAAACACCACGGGCCTGTTCGCGTGGGGCAGCGGCTCGCTGGCCCAACTCAACGTTGACGCCTCGGTCCGGGCCGCCCCTGTCATCATCGTGGTCTTGTGCGTGGCATTTTTGTTGTGCCGGCGGCTCGACGTCCTGAAATTGGGCGACGACACCGCCGCAACACTCGGTGTGCCGATCCGTTCAACCCGGCTCATCGCCGTGATCTGCGCCGTGCTGCTGACCAGCATCTCGGTGACTCTAGCCGGCCCCATCGCTTTTGTGGGCCTCGGTGCCCCAGTACTGGCCCGCCTCATCGCCAACCGCGTCCAGGCGCTGCACCGGCACCTGTTCCTGGTGCCGCTGTCCGGGCTGCTTGGCGCGCTGTTGATCCTGCTCGCCGACGCCGTGCTGCGCGGCATTCTCAGCGCCGAAGGTGCCACCTCCATCCCGACCGGCATTCCCACGGCGATGCTCGGTGCCGTTCTGATCGTCATCCTCGCGATGCGAATGCGTGATTCGGGCCCCATCCGCCAGCCACCCCATGCCCGGGTCGGCATCCACTCCCGCCGCCGCTTCCTGGCGGCCCTTTCGATTGCCGCGGTGCTACTCCTCGTGGCCGTTGTCATGGGTCTGTTGGCAGGCAGTTTGTGGCTGCGGCTGGGTGACATTGCGCTGTGGCTCCAAGGTGCCGCGCCTGACTTGATTGGCCGTGCCCTGGATGAACGCGGCCCGCGGGTGGCTGCTGCCGCCCTGGCCGGTGCTGCACTGGGCTTGGCTGGCTGCGTGGTTCAAGCCACCGTTCGCAATCCCCTCGCGGAGCCGGGGTTGCTCGGCATTACGGCCGGCGCAGGTTTGGGTGCCGTCAGTGTGGTGACCTCGGGGGCTGGCGGACGCCCCCTCCTGATCATCATGGCGGTGGTGATGGGCTTGGCCACCTTCGCTTTGATCGCCCTGTTGGCGTGGCGCGGCGGATTCCTGCCGGATCGTTTTGTGTTGATCGGCATTGGGTGCGGTTATGGGCTCAGCGCCTTGACAACGTTTCTGCTGTTGCGTGCCGATCCGTGGAACACTCCCCGGATCCTGACCTGGCTCTCCGGAACCACTTACGGCCGGACGTTTCCCGATGTTGCCCCGGTGGCCTTGGGGCTGCTTGTGGCGGTGCCGTTGTTGTTCATGATGCGCCGCCAGCTGGATCTGCTGGCCATCGATGAGGACACCCCGCGCATCCTCGGGATCAGATCCGAGCGCACGCGCCTGCTGCTGCTGGCTGCGGCCGCCGTTCTGGCGTCCCTGAGCGTGGTGGCGATTGGCGCCGTCGGCTTTGTGGGGCTGGTGGCTCCGCACCTGGCCCGGGCCCTGGTTGGTGCCCGGCATGGCCGGCTCATCCCGGTCTCGATGCTGCTGGGCGCGCTGTTGGTGTCCGTCGCCGACATTCTGGGCCGGACCCTGATTTCGCCCGCCCAGATCCCGGCCGGGCTCATGATTGCCTTGATCGGCGGCCCCTACTTTGTGTGGCTGCTGCGACGCTCGCGGGGTTAGCGGCCAGCGGTTGGAGCAAGGTCAAAGCTGGGCCAGAAAGTCCCGGACGAGGGTGCCGATCAGTTCCGGGCGCTCGGCAATCAGTCCGTGGCCGGTTCCGGGCACTATGGACAGCTGCGCGCCCGGAATCGACGCCGCGATCAGCAGGCTGTGGGCCGGCGGGATCGAGTCCCGGTCCCCGGACATGATGAGCGTCGGTGCGGTGACGGCAGCCAGGCTGGCAGGATCGATCTGGGGCTCGCTGGTCCACAGCCGCATGAGTTTGGCGAGGACGGCGTCGGCATGGCCGGCACCATCCGGGGAGAGTCGCCCATAGTGCATTCGTTCCAGATCCGGCTTCACTTCCCCCTGCGCGGACGACGGCGGGGAATCCAGCCGGGGGCCGTTGCCGGCTGCGGGGGTGAAGACGGCGGGATCAAGGTTGGCGCTGATGGCCACAAGCGAGCGCACCCGCTGCGGATGTTCCAGTGCCAGCATCAGGCCAATGATCGCGCCGTCGCTGTAGCCGATCACATGCACCGATTGCAGGCCGTGGGCGTCAAGATAGGCGAGAGTGTCAGCAATGCCGCGGGCGTAGCTGTAGTCGGCGTTGATGTCAGCCGAACGCCCGTGGCCGGACCGTTCAAAGGCAAAGACCTGGTAGTTCTGCGCCAACTCATCAAACTGCCCGCGCAGCGACTCCAGGGAGCAGAAACCCCCATGCAGCAATAGGACCGCATCTCCCGCGCCGGCAACTTCCGAATACAATTCTTCGCCGTTGATGCTCAGGTAGTTCATAGGATCCAACCGTCTTTCGGGGCACCGTCTTCCGGGGCCGTTTGCGCGTTGCAGTGCCGGGCCTGTCCGCCCGTCAGAGATTACCACTGGCCCGGGCCGGGCTGACCACCGCCTTGCCTGGCCGGGCGTACACTGCGGCAATTAACGCGGTGGCCAGCAGCTAGGCTTGAAGCATGCGTTTGTCTGTGCCTTCCCGCCGTCCACTTGTGGCCCTGGCGGCCGCTTCCCTGCTTGTCATGACGGCCTGTGCACCGTCCGTGACCATCACCGCCGCCGAGGACGCCAACAATCCGGCGTGTGCCCCCATGATGGTGGCGCTGCCGGATTCCTTGGCCGACGCCAAGCGCCGGACCACCACAAGCCAGGCCACGGCAGCTTGGGGCGAGCCGTCCCTGGTGGTGTTGCGCTGCGGTGTGACGGTACTCGGACCCACAACGGACAAGTGCGTGAGCGTCAACGGCGTGGACTGGGTCCTGAAGCAAAAAGAGGAAACATGGACCATCACCACGTACGGGCGCACCCCGGCCACCGAACTGGTGCTAAAGGAGAACACGATTCCCTCGGACACCGTCTTGACGCAGATTTCTGCCGCGGCTGCGAAGATTCCAGCCACCCGCAGCTGCGTAGGCGCCGGGGACTTGGAAACCCCTAAGAGCTAGCTGCTACACCTGTTCGCCGAGCCTCCACAAGGACGTAACTTCCTTGCTGCGGGCGTCAAAGAACGGGTCGCTGCTGTCCATGGAGCGCGGGTGTTTGGCTGGTGTGTCCACCTTATCCAGCACCGTGAGCCCAGCTTTCTCGATCCACCCGAGCAGTTCTTCTCGTGAGCGCAGGCCAAGGTGCTCGGCCAGGTCTGAAATGATCAGCCAGCCCTCTCCCCCGGGTTCCAGGTGTCCGCCCAAGCCCGTCAGGAAGGCCTTGAGCATGCGGCTCTTGGGATCGTATACGGCGTTGTCCAACAACGTATTGGCCGTTCCGGGCAGCCACGGCGGGTTGCACACCACCAGGGGCGCACGCCCGTCCGGGAACATGTTGGTCAGGCTCGCTTCCACGGCGTCGGCCAGACCCAGGCGTTCCATGTTGTCTTGGACGCAGGCAATGGCCCGTGGTTCACTGTCCGTGGCAATGACAGTCTTCACCCCGCGCTTGGCCAAAATGGCCGCCAGCACCCCGGTGCCCGTGCCAATGTCAAAGGCCAGCTCTCTGGTTGGCAGGGGCGCCTGCGCCACCAACGCCAAGTATTCGCTGCGGATGGGCGCAAACGTCCCATAGTGCGGGTAGATGAGGTCATCGAGTTCCTGCACAAACAATCCGTTGCGGCGCCATTCGAAAGCGCCCACGGCGCCGAGCACGTCCTGCAACGGGGCAACCGTCAGGGTGTCCACGTCACCGGCAGCGGCTTGCCAGGCTGCTGAAACGTCCGGGGCGCGGCGCAAGGCAACGGCCGGGCCGGGCTCCAAGGGGACCAGCACAAGGCCCAGCATCCTTGCCCTTTGTGTCCGTCCCTGGCGGTAGCGGTAGAAGGCTTGGGCGACGCTTTCGCCGTCGTGCCGGGAAAAGGTGGGCAGGCGCCGGGCCATGGCTGAGAGCAGCTGGCGGGCATTGTGATAATCACCCTGCCACAACAATGCTGTGCCCTGGGCGGCCAGGCGGTAGGCGTCGTCGGCGGTCACGGAGTCATCCACGGCCTGGACCTTTTGGGGCGCTGCGGCACCGCTGGCTGAGTACCACGGGGCGTTGTGCTGCGCCTCGCCGTGCGTCCAGGAAATGGTATTCGACGGCGGCAATGGTTCAATGCTCATGGGGTGGGGCTCCTCGAATGATTGCCGGGGCCAAGCAGTGCTGGCGAGTGCCCACAGGACAGGACTAACGCCCTAGTTTAGCCCGTGAACGAGGCCAGCATTTTTTGGATGGCTGCGAATTCGCTTCCCCCGGCATAGTTTTGTGCCGACGCCATGTCATCAAAATTGCTCACGTGGCTGAAGCTGACCTGGCGCGTGGTTGTGTTGTGGACGGCAGACTTCACCCCAGTTTCCACCGTGACCGTTCCGGTGAGCTGACCTGGTGCCCGCTGGGTGGGTTCAGCGGCGGCGGCACTGATGGACGCGGCCAGCTTGACATTCTGCGGCCACAGGTTGCTTTTGCGCAGCTGGTCCTTGCCACCCAAGTCCATGGCCAAGGACTGGACAGCGAACGGTGCCGGGGCCGAAAGCTTGGCGCCTCCAGCTACGGTGCCAAGCACCGTCACGGGCACCAGCGTCCCGGCGATGCCCGCGTGGACGCTGTCCATGACCGTGAGTTCAGCTTTCTTGCTGCCGCTGTGATCGTAAACCACCACGCTGTTGCGCTGCCCAAACTGCTGGTTGATTGAGCCATCCATGACGGTCCAGCCGGCCGGGTGTTCAAAACTGATTTTGGCCGCATTCAGGGTCCCGGAATACCTGGCCCATTGCATGGTGCCTGCAATGTTCACTGTGACACTCTCCCTTGCCTGCTCCCCCAGAAACCCCTGCTCCCACAGCGCAGCTGCGGAGCTGGCCACCAGTTCCGGGACGGCATTGAGCGAGCCAAGAATCACATCCATCCGCGGACTGATCTGCACCGTTTTGGCGACACAATCCATGAAGCCTTCGACAAACGGCACAGCCCAGCTGCTGGCCAGGGAGATTTGTTCCATGGTGGTGTCCACCAGTGGAGCCACACACGCGGCGGTGGTGGCATCAAAGTCCTCTAGGTTCTCCTGGCTCTCAAGAGTGGCAGCCACCATGATGCTGAGGTAGTTGAGTAAGAACAAGGCAGGGTATGGCTGGAATGTCCACTCCGTCTGATCAGCCCCGGCGGCCGACAGCTCAAATTCCACGGCGGCCCCGGGCACGGCACCCGCCCGCGCGTTGGCGCCTTTCACCAGCGGTGTGAACACCTGCTGAAAGTACGGGTTAAGTATCGTGGGATTGGGCACAGCAGCGCCAAATCGCTGTTCGGCCGTGGCCAGACGCAGCGGAACTGACGTACTGGCGCTCACGGAAACCACCACCTTGCCGGTGGACTCACGCAAACAAATCCAGGCGCCCGCCGGAGAGGGTGCATCAAATGTCATGCCCGCAGCCGCTGCCTGTTGCCCCACGCAGCTTGGCTTGCTGGCCGCCATTTCCGCGGTTTTCTCCACACCGGATTGCACGGTTTTCAATACTTGGGAAACGTCAACGTGGACAGCCCAAAACTCACCATCAGCTGGCACCTGGGCATTAACTTCCTTGGTGTCTGGATTCCACGCCACTCTCATTAATTCCGGTTCGGCGGCATCCTTGCGTTGGTGGACCAGTGCCAGGGAATCAACGCTGGGGCTGAAGCCCTTTGCGTATTCTTGCGGATCCAGTGTGAGCGTCACGCTCATGGCAGCACCATCGGCCAGTGGTGCGCCCAAAGTCAGCTGCAGTTTCTGACTCACCGTCCTGAGTACGCCGCCGTCCTGGGGCGCCGCCGCTGGCCTTCCCAGCGAGGCGCTCACAGCCGTGTCCGTGGCCACTGCTGTGCCGGGCACGGTGATGGTTGCGCCAGCAAGTTCCAGCACAGCCCCTTGGGCTGTTGTCCGGGTCTCCTGTGAGGCGGCCTTGGCGTCAGGCATCAGCGCACAACCGTTCAGCAGCAGTGCCACCCCGGCCAGCACAGCAACTACGCTCGCAGCAGGTGATGGGACGCCGTGGGCACGGCTGAAGACAGCTGAACGTTTTGACACGGATTTCCTCAATGATTCTGTGTGGGAGTCGCCAATTTCAGCGTCAATTTCCTTGTGCGCTGCCTTGACGGCCAAACACAAATGCCACGAGCAGCACTGTGACCCCCCGCACAAAAAACTGTCGTATGCCCCAGCATAGGGGCGGGCTTGCGCAATTTCGACTTATGGCTGGCTTGTGTCAAGGGCCTGAATCTTTGGTGCTAGATTTTTCTACCATGGCTGACACACCAAGGCGACGCCCCGGCATCAAACTCATGCTCATTGGCGGGGCCATCATGACTGCCGGCATTGCCGGTCTTATAGTCTTCCCTCCCGGGTCCTACAACACGGCGGTGCTCATTGCGCTGCTGCTGGCCGTGGTGGGTGGCGGAGTTGTGTGCCTGACCGGCTCCATTCAGCGCATCATCCACCTGTTGAGGACCACGGGCTTCCTGGGGATCAAGATCAGCGAATAACCATGGAACGGGCAATGCCCCGCTGCCATGCCAAGGGGCGGCAGACAACGGGGCATTGCTTTATCGTCTTGCGGCGTGAGCCCTGCTAGGCGCGGGCTCGCTTGCGCAGGCGCAGCACCAATCCGCCGAGCACCAGCATGAGCGCCGCTGAGGAGAGCCAGATCAAGCCGCCGCTGGCACCGGTGGAAGCCAGCCCACCCGAGTCCTGCGCCGCATGATCTGTGCCGGCAGTGCCAGGAGCCGTGGCGCTGCCGGGAGCACTTGTTGACGGAGAGGGTTGTGCTGATTCGCTTGGCGCTCCCACGGCCACGAACCGGACTTCCTGCGTTGCAGTGGCGTTGCCAGCCACATCAGTGGCTCGGAACAACACGGTCGCCGCCTTGTTTCCGGCAACCACTGCTGCTGTGTACGGCGCCCAAGTGGAGCCGGCATCAACGCTGTATTCCAGTGTTGCGATGCCGGAGCCGGCATCCGTTGCCGAAGCCACAGCGGTGCGGTTCGCTGCCACCGAGGTCAAGGCAGGAGCCACGGTGTCCACTTTGATGGTGCCCAAGGTCTTGGTCTCCTCGGTACCGTTACCACCATTGACGGAGCGGTAGTTCACCTTGGTCTCCCCGTCGGCGAGCTGGATGGGAGCAACGTAGGTGACCCATTCGCCGTCGTTCAGCTGGTACTCGGTGCGAATTCCGGACTCTGCAGCCAGGGCCGCGGCGCCTCCGTGCACGCTCAAGGTCAAGGTCGGGGCAGTGGTGTACCAGCCCGAAGCGGGGGCTTGTGCGATGCTGGCGGTGGTGACCGGGACTGTCCAGGCTTCCTGGGTGAGCGTGACCGCATCAACCGTCCAGAACGCACTGTTGGTGCCGGTGTACTTGAAGCGCAGCTGTGCTTCCTTGGCGCCGGCGGGAATGTCGAGCGGCAGGCTTTCCATCCTGTTCGTGTCGATCTTGTAGGCCTTGAGCAGCTGGGGTGTGCCGCCGTCGAAGCTGATGAAGACCTCAGCGGATTGGGGGCCGTCGATGAGGTAGTTGCTGGCGAAGTTCACCGAGGCGGCAGGGTTGCCGTTGAGCGAGAAGGCGGGGCTGACCAAGGTGGAATCAAATTTTCCGGCGGCGTGGGACTTGTCATCCCACTCATCCGAGTCCGCCACAGCAAAGACGTTGCGGTTGCGGACGCTGGTTTCGCGGCCCTGGTTTCGCTCGATGTTGGTCCAGAACTCGTCGGTGGCGAAGGACCAGCCGCTCCACTCGGCGATTCCGCCGGTGGGCATGGCTGAATTGTCGATGCTCCAGCCTTCGGGGGCTGTGTGGGTCCAGCCGAGCACGTCCGCTCCCACGGCTGTTTCATCGGCGCGGGGCTTGAGCTGGCCGCGGAGTGTGTCGAAGGCGTCCGGGACAATTTCGTCGATGGGCTTGCCGTCCAGGTTCCAGGCCGGATCGATCGCCACGCCCTGGTGCTTGAGCACTGTGGGGGCGATGTCCGTGACCTTGACGTCCTCGCGCGTGGAATTGGCGGGGATGCCGGAACCCTGGGCGATGACGAAGGACTGGCGTTCCAACTGGGTGCTGCCGCCATGGCCGCCGGTGGGCGTGTGGCCATGGTCCGCCGTGACAACAATGAGCCACTCTTCCGCCGCGTAGCTGGGGCGGGCCTTGACGGCTGCGAGGATCTCGCCAACCTTGGCGTCGGTGATCTTCAACTGCGCCTGGTAGTTGGCGCTGCTGCTGCCAGAGTTGTGGCCGGCGCCGTCGACGTCGTCAAGATGAACGAAGGTGCTGTCCGGGTTGCCATTCTTGAGGTAGTCAACAGCCTTGGCGGTGGTGTTGTTGTCCGATCCAGCGGAGATTTTCAGGTCCGTGCCGGAGTTGAAGATGATATCGGGGATGGGTCCCCAGGTGCCGGCCACCAGCGTGGACGTGGCGGAGTCGCTGTGTTCCAGGCGGTCCTGGAAATTGGTGAACTGTTCCAGGTTGTTGCCAGTGAAGCTGTTGTCCACCACCTGGTGCTTGTCCGGCCACGCGCCGGTGGCAATGGAGCTCCAGCCCGGTCCCGAGACCGTGGGCGCCATGGGGTTGGCAAAGAGGTTACTGACGGCCGTCATGCCCGCTGTGCGGACCGACTCGATGGCCGGCAGTTCCGTCTTGTCCATGACGCTGATCGAAGCCCCGTCAAGACCGATCACCAGCGACTTCTGGATCTTGGTGCCCGAGGGCAGTCCTTCATAGGGAGCGCCTGGGACTGCTGCGGAGGCGGCGGGTGAAAACGTCATGGCAGCCACCGCCACGGCGGCAGTCACTACAAGTGGGCGGACGACGCGATGTGATGAGCGCATGATCTCTTTTTCGTCTCTGGTGCCGTTGTTGGCACCTTTTGAACGATAATGAGCCAGATGAAAGTTTCCGTTTTAAGCCGGTGATCGCAGCGTGAACACTGCTTGTCAATACAAGCCAAATGCGTTCACCCCGTCGGGTGACGTGGGACACGGCGGACATGAACGACGGCCGTCTGCCCTCCCTTTCACACGCTCTCGCGGCAGACACTGGGCCCCTCACCGCTTTCTCCCCTCAGACCCTCGCTCAGATCCGGGGCTTAATCACGAAACGCTCCTTCAGCAGTGAACTGCTCCCCGGAAGTTGGACTGATTAATTCAGATCTTTACTTCCGGGGAGTTTTTCATGCGTCCGCATAGTTC
>NZ_PPXC01000018.1:57851-82916 GCF_002909445.1 Arthrobacter glacialis | reverse complement strand
GAACACCTCGCCCACATCGCCGAAGGCATCGAAGACTCCGGCCACACCCGCCAAGAAGCAGCCTCACTCATAACAGCCCGGTAGTTCCACCCAACCAGGGAAGGGCCTGACCATGTTCGCCTCACGCTTGGAAATCATCCCCACCCAGGACATAGTTCCCGCGGTGTTGGAGCGGGTTCCCGCCGGCACCACCATCACCGTGACCTGCCTCCCCCAGCACGGAGTGGAACGCACCATGGACACGGCGTCCGCACTGGCGGGGCATGGCTTCAACGTGGTCCCGCACCTTGCTGCCCGCTCCATTTCTTCGCGCGGGCAGCTCGCCGGTATCTTGCGCGCGTGCGGCACCGCCGGGATCACAGAGCTTTTCGTCATTGGGGGCGACAAAGGACAATCTGGTGGACCCTTCGAATCAAGCGAAGACCTCATGCGCGAGATCGCGCAGTTGAGTGGCAAAAGCATGAAAATGGGCGTTGCCGGATACCCGGAGGGACACCCCAGCATCGCAGACGGCCAGCTCATGGAATCCCTGCGCATCAAACAGGATCTGGCAACCCACATCGTCACGCAAATGTGTTTTTCGCCGTCCACGATTGCTGAGTACATGGCGGTATTGCGCCGTGATGGCGTAAAGCTGCCCGTGTGGGCGGGCGTTGCGGGAGCCGTCCCGCGAACAAAGCTGCTCCGCCTGGCAACGAAGATTGGTGTGGGCAGTTCACTGCGCTTCATTACCGGCAAGGGGGCTTTGGGCATGACCTTGTTGGGCGGCACCAGCTACCAGCCGGAACAGTTCATTGCGGACTTGGCGGACCTGCCAGTACCGCCGGCCGGCATCCACTTGTACACCTTCAACAGCCTAGACTCCCTGCCGGAAGCGGGTGGGCTCGGGCCCATACATGGGACTTCGGACGGCGCTGGCGCAAAGGGAGGAGTGCGCTCTAGCGCCGTCCCTTCCCCCTAGAGCTACTGTGGCTGGCGCGAATCACCCACTCCTGCGACGGCGTCGTACTCCAGCTGACCTCGGCGCGGATCAAATTGGGGACGCTGGGGGCGGGCAAATTCTCCTGCGGAACGCCCACCAAACGGCCGTCCGTGGTCGGCGTATTCCTCCCGGAAGAAGACCAGCCGCCACGGTCCAAGCACCAACCGTGCGCCAGTGCGCAACACTTGCGGGCGCCCTGTGGGGCTGTCTGGCCCGCCGGCGAAGAACACGTACTCGTCATCTTCGCGGTGCACTATGTGTGCTTGCACGGCAGCCAATTCGGGCAAGACGAACGTGGCGTCGCCGTCACTGCCGATGAGGGTGGTTTCCGCCACCAAATTGAACTCGCTGGGCGGGTGCCCGTCCCACGTCTCGCTGTCCCGCACGAATATCAGCCGGGGCCGCCCGCCGCCAAAGGTGTAGTGCGTGGTGGTGGGCTTGAGGCGGAAGCGCCGTTGGAATGTGGGGGCCAACGGCAATGGCGTGCCGGGAGGAATCAGGCTGCCTTGGACGTCGCCTCGAGTTTGTGCCTTGAGCAAGGTTGACCAGGTGTTCGATCTGCCCGGCAAGATATGCGCAGAATTGGTGATCAGCCGGTGAAATGCTGAGACTTCCACGGCCCCCAGGCTGACAATGGTGCCTTCCGGGACGGAAACCGTAACCGTGATTCCGTTCTTCGCCAAGTACCGCGCCACATCCCGAATGGCCGGCAAATTTCTGCGGGAGCCGAGCCGGAACAGGGCCGCGCTGTCGGTGTGTATTTGTATTTCTCGTCCCGCGGCCTTGATGCTGCCATGAACCACTGTGGGTTCGCTGCCGTCCTCAACGGGGAGCTCAACAGAGAATTCCAGATCGATGTCAAAACGCATGGGCCTTCACCTACGGCTTCAGCGCCGGGGCGACGGTGCCTTCATTGTCGCTTGTGGTGACGCGCACGGTGCCGTTGAACTTCCAGGTGGCCCTGGGCGCGTCGGGTCCTATGTCGCGGGGCACTTCAACGCTCATGTCCACAAAGCTGTAGTTGACCTCTGCTCCACGTCCCGTCAGGTACTGCCACAGCTGCTGCCCCAAATCGGACCAGTCGCTGATGGGAACTGAGCGGATATCGTCAGTGCTTGGTTGGTTCTCAGTCATGACGGTACCTTTCAAAGAAGTAGCTGGTTGTGCCCAGTGCACCGCCAGAAGTGCACCATTCACAAGTCAAGGCTGGTTGCCCTTCGTTGGTGCACTTGCTGCAACCCTAGTGATTGCGTCTGCCGAATGATATAGATAGTTCAAAGATCTGAATATATGTTTTACCACTCATTTTGCTGAGGGTGCTTCGGCAAATTTGATCGTCAAATGAACCCGGAAAATGACAGGATGCCCTGTTGGTAAACATTGCCAGAGAGTAGCGTGTCCGGCATGGACTGGAAACTTGAACTGGTATTTGTCCCCGTGTCCGATGTGGACCGCGCCAAGGATTTCTATGTGAACAAGGTTGGCTTCAACGCCGACTACGATGAGCGGCCCGGTGGTGGAATCCGCTTTGTTCAACTAACACCACCCGGCTCGGCCTGTTCCATCTGTATTGGTGAAGGCCTCACGGACGCTGCCCCGGGCACTGCGCCGAACCTGCAAATGGTTGTCAGTGACATCCAAGCCGCCCATGACCAGCTCAATGCCAACGGCGTGGAAGTCAGCGACGTCGATATCCAGGAGTGGGGCCATTTTGTGTACTTCGCCGACCCCGACGGCAACAAGTGGGCCGTCCAGTACCTCCCCAGCAGGCCCAACGGCTAGATCCAACCACGACGCCGTTCGGGGCCTGTCCTGCTAGGGCTGGGATCCGCACAAGCAGCTGTGGTGCTCCGCAGTCGGGCTTTGTGCTTCTTCCCTGGTGGGTACTCCCTTGGCTTCAGGGATTCCCACGGCGAAGGGCCACAGGCCTGTGATTTTCTCGAACTTGTGCTCCATGCGTTTCCCTCACCGATCGCGGCAACAGATTGCCCACTGTGGTGCGGCTGGATGAAACGGCCGCCGGTGTAGTTCGGAGCGGTCGCCAGTTTGGATTGAATTTATGCTTGGAAGCTGCCGATTCCATTGCCGATGAGGATGAAGCCAAAAACCAGCAGCAACAGTCCCGTCATGACCGAGTGGTTGGTGCGCAGCCAGCCCCTGAGCGACGCCAGTGGCACCGCCATTTTCACCGTGCCAAGAGGTAGCCGGCCGCTGGGATGGCAACTGTCACCGAGCACACCACCAAGAAGGCCGCCATGGCCCATAGCTCTTCCGAGACGCTGAGGCTGGCGGCACCGATGGTGACACCGGCGGCCGCCGTAATCATCGGGTTCTTGGGGTTGGCAGCAGACAATGCCAGTCCTGTGACCAAGCTGCGGGAGGGGGCCATCGTCTCGGCGGAGGCCATCCAGCGGGGGAGGGAGCCGGCGGTGGATTGTTTGATGCGTTTGGCAAACTTGCGCCCCGCCAGCAATAGAAGCCCAGCGCCCAAGGCCAGGCACAGAATCCCTGCCAAGGCATTCGGGTCTCCGCTTCCGGAGGCTTCAACGGTGTCCAGCAGGAGGGTGAGCGCTGCGACGATGACCGCGATTCCCGCCACCCAGCCGGGCAGGAACGCCAAACCGTTCGCCTTGGGGCGGGACGATCCCAGTAGCAACACAATCATGGTGATGGGAAACGGGCTCAAGGAAATACCCAGTCACAGCGGGATCAGAGTCCCAATGACCTCATACACGTCTGGCATCTCCTGGTGGCGATGGATGCAACACGCCATCGAAGTTTCGCACGGATGCTCGTACAGTCAAGACAATGCTTGGGTTGCCAAGCGCGAAAAATTGAGGTGGTTGATGTGGCGGTCTTTTCAGGGGCGAACGACGGCGTCCCGAACGCAAATGTGGTGGGACCGTGAAGGTTGCGGCAATCCTGGCGCTGCGCGTATTCGTGGCCATATCCCTTCTCGGGGTGACCGTCTGCAGGGCATCTCACGGCACAGGCCCGAGCCCGGATGCGCACGAATCCTCCAACGCCACAAACGTGAGTTGCACGGGAGTTGGAAGCTACCGGGTTGCCACCTCCGCCGTGGGGCCCACCCCCGGGTTGCCCCAGTCCGCCAAGGGCGCAAGCTTCACGCCCGCCGTCGGTTTAGCCGGAACGGATGTTGGCTCCGCCGTCCCCACCGTCAGTCTGGTGCTGTGGGCCGATGAGCCCAAGCCATCGATCGATGAATCGTTCAAGAGGCTGGCCATGGGGGAGCAGATCACCTTCAGGGGATACTCGCTGACAATCAGCTCCATCTGTGCCGACAGTGCACAGTTCGAGTTGGTTTCACAGCAGGAATAGCTGCTGGCTCCTCGCTGCGCAGGGACGCCGCACAAGTTCGCACGCCGCCACAACGGGTTCCGCACCCTTGACATGCAAGTAAACACTTGCCTGTGGTGAGATTGTGGCTGACGTATTCAAAGCCCTGGCAGATCCCACCCGCCGGATCATCCTGGACCAGCTGACCCTGCGGAACAGGCAGAGCCTGTTTGAGCTCTGCCCCCCGGCTGATCACCAACCACGGGCTCAATTCCTCGCGCCAGTCCGTCTCGCAGCACCTGGACATTTTTGAGGGGGCAGTTTTGGTTCAGGCCAGGCGAGAAGGCCGGTACAAATTCCACTACATCAATACTGCCCCGTTGGACCCCATCATGGGCCGATGGGGCAATCAATCCGGTGGAAGCCCAAGCAGCGGCGCCGCCATAGACGGTGAGGGATCGGCGTGAGAATTAATCTGACCAGCGTGCTCGTTGATGACCAGGAACAGCCGCGGGTCTTTTGCGCCGATACCCTCGGGTTTGTGTTCAAGCATGACATTCCGATGGGCGCCGACCGTTGGCTGACTGTAGTCTCGCCACAGGATCCCCACGGCACGGAGCTGCCACTTAAATTAAACCCAGCGGCCGCCCGATCCAGATTGCACAGTTCGACGGCGGCACCTGGCTTGAGTGCCTAGACGCGGCTGCGCGGTAAAGTGGAGGCGGGTGTTTTTCCCGCCCCGACTCGCTGCAACAAAGGACCACACCCATGAGCTTGATCCGCCTCAATGACGTTTCCGTGCGCTTCGACAAGGTCCAGGTGCTGCGCGAGGCGTTCTTCAAGCTTGAAGCCGGCGACCGGGTGGGGATGATCGGCAAGAACGGCTCCGGCAAGTCCACCCTGCTGAAACTGGTCATGGACCAGGTGGAACCCGATACCGGCACCGTGGCCGTGGAGCTCGGCACCAAGATTGGCTACTTCTCCCAGTTCTCCGAGCTGAACGGGGCCTCCACCATCCTTGAGGTGCTCGAAGAGCTCTTTGCCCACGTCAAGGACATTGAGGCTGAGCTGGCCGGCATCGACTCTGCCATCGCAGCGGACCCGGCCGCCGATGAGCTGGACCGCCTGATCCACCGCCAGTCCGAGCTATTCGATGACATGGACCGGCTGGACGGCTGGGACTACAAGCGAAACATCGACAGGGTGCTGACCACTCTGAGCTTCAGTGAGGCCCACCGAGTCTCAGCCATCGATGATCTCTCCGGCGGCTGGCGCAACCGTGCCGCCTTGGCGAAGATCCTGCTCGAAGCACCCGATGTGCTCCTCCTTGATGAGCCCACCAACTACCTCGACGTGGCAGGTGTGGAATGGCTTGAATCCTGGTTCAAGAACTTCAAGGGTGCGGCGATCATCGTCTCCCACGACAGGAAGTTCCTGGATGCGGTGGTCAACCGCATCATTGAATTGGAGAACTTCCACCTGCACGAGTACCCCGGCAACTTTGCCGAGTACGTTGTGGCCAAGCAATTCCGCCTGAAGACGCTGGAAAGCCAATTCATGCACGAATCCGAGCTGCTGGCCTTTGAAGCTGAAGGCATCTCCGACCGCCGCGAGGCCGCCAAGGCTGCATCCAAGGGATTGGATTCAAAGCTTTCGAAGATCAAGAAGTCCCGTGCACCGCGGCCAGTGGACAAGATCATCACCGAGATTTACGGTGGCCTGCACGTCAAGGACGTCCTCTGCCGGGTGGAATCGCTCACCAAGTCATACGGTGACCGTACCTTGTTCAACGACCTCAGCTTTGAGATCCGCCGCGGCAACAGGATTGTGGTGCTGGGCTCCAACGGCTCCGGCAAGTCGACGCTGCTGCGCGCCCTGACCGGGGAAGAAGCCGCCGATTCCGGCTATGTCACCTGGGCCAAGGGCGGCGGGCTGGTCTCCTACAACCAGCTCCTGGACGAACTGGATCCCGATGACACCGTTACGCACGCCGTCAACGCCATGCCGGACAGCCTTGCCCTGACAGCCACCAAGAAGTCGGTCAACAGGTTCCTCACCATGTTCCAGTTCTCCGAAGCCGATCTCAAGCAAAAGATTGGCAACCTCTCCGGTGGCCAGCGCGCCCGTGTGGCCATGGCCCAGTGCCTGCTGTCCGGCGCCTCGGTCCTGGTGCTCGATGAGCCCACCAACCACCTGGACATGTCCAGCACCCAGGTCATGGAGCGGGCGCTGCTGCACTTCCCCGGCGCCGTGCTGGTGGTCAGCCACGACAGGTTCTTCACCGACAAGATCGCCAACCGCCGCCTGGTGTTCGACGCCGAGAACCCTGGAGTTATCGCCGTCAGTGGCGGCTAGAAAGCCCTCAAAGCGCCCCGCTCCTGAGGCGCCCCGCTCCCAATGCTCCCCTCTCCCAAGGCTTGGGGTCGCCGACAGTTACCGGCCGGAGCGGGCCTTCCTGCCCCGGCGGGGAGCCCGGGGCTTCTTTGAACCGGGCTTTTTGGCTTTGGGCCAGATATCGCGGAGGGCCCGCCAAGCCACAACGGCGGCCGTCATCCAAACGAAGACAGCCAGGGCCATGGTCCCGCCGAAGCTGGCGGCAGGGCCCGGATTCACGGCCAGCCGGGCCGCCTTGGGCATTTGTTCCGCATAGACCACATCGAGCTGCTGGCCTTTGGAATATCCGCGGTTGCTTTGGAGGGTGCGGACTCGAGTTGTGACCCTGGTGCCCTCAACGGTTTCGAAGCTGACGTGCAGCTCATTGCCGCCATATTTACCGCTGCCGAGTTTTGTCACAGTGGACGGGACCTGATGGAGGGCGGTGCCGGGGTCCGCCAGCGCGGCCGCCCGCTCCGACTCGGCAACGGCGCCCTTGAAAACGGCGATTCCACCGAAGACCGCCATGGCCATGAAGAGGACACTGGCAACTGTCCCCACCCGGTTCCAGGGTCTCTTCTTGGCCATGCGGGCGGATCTCCTTGCTGGTGGCGGTTGCGGCCCAACAAGCCTACCGTTTGCCGCCTGTGCCCTCGGCGGGCGCAATGGCAGCTTGGCCGAACTTGCTGCGCTTGGCGGGCCACCACACCCTGTCACCGAGATCGTAACTCAGCGCCGGAACCAGCAGGGTCCGCACAATCACGGTGTCCAGCAGCACACCAAAGGCCACGATGAACGCCAGCTGCGCCAGGAACAGCAGCGGAATGATGCCCAAAGCAGCGAACGTTGCGGCAAGCACCACGCCAGCGGAAGTGATGACTCCGCCGGTCTTGCCCAAACCGCGCAGCACCCCGGCGTGGGTGCCCATGAGCAGTGACTCCTCCCTGACACGGGTCATGAGGAAGATGTTGTAGTCAACGCCCAGCGCCACCAGGAATACAAAGCCAAACAGCGGCACTGTAGCGTCTGCGCCGGGGAAGCCAAACACGTGGTTGAACACCAGCGCCGAGACCCCCATGGTGGCCATGTAGGAGAGCACCACAGTGCCGATCAACAGCAGCGGCGCAACGATGGAGCGCAGCAGGAATATCAAGACGATGAAAATGACAATCAACACCAGCGGCACAATCTTGAACAAGTCGTTTTGAGCCGTGACATTGGTGTCCAGGGCGATCGCCGATACGCCACCCACCAAAACGCTTGCATCCACGGAGGGTAATTGCTCACGGAGTTCCACAACTACCTGCTCCGCGGCTTCAGAATCGGCCTGATCCTTCAAGGTGGCATTGATCAGCACCCGACCCTCTTTGACCACTGGCTGCGCTGCGGGGTCGGGGCGGCCATTGCCCGTGAAGACGCTGGCCTCGGCAATTCCCTGTTGACCTTCGACGGCGGCCAGCACCTGGTCCTTGCTGCCCTGGTCGGCGATGATCACCACGGGGCTGCCGCTGCCGCCGTCGAAGTGTTCGGCCAAGGCGCGCTGTCCGTCCACGGCATTGCTTTGGCCCAGAATGATCTCGGTTTGGGACACCCCGTTGGCCTGCAGCTGCAGAACTCCGGTGCTCGCGGCCAGGAGCAGTACCAAGGTGGCCACCCAGGTCATGCGCGGCTTGCGGGCAATCAGCAGGCCTATGCGGCGCCATAGGCCGCCAATCCCGGCCAATCCCCGTTCAACGTCAGTGGCGGTTGCCTCACCCATCCCGGAGCTGGCCATGGCCCCATGCTTGTGGTCATGCTCCACCTTCGGTTTGAAGGGCCAGAAGGATCCCCGGCCAAAGGTCACCAACAGGGCGGGCAGGCACGTCAGTGCCGCCAAAAGCGAGAACAGAATGCCGATGGCAGCGATGGGGCCCAGGCTCCGGTTGGAGTTCAGCTCTGAGAACAGGAGGCAAAGCATGGCCAGAATGACTGTGGATCCGGAGGCGACAATTGGCTCCCAGGCGCCACGCAGGGCACGTCCCATGGCGGCCCACTTGGAATCTACCTGGTGCAGGGCTTCGCGGAACCGGGCCACCAGCAGCAGCGAGTAGTCGGTGGCGGCGCCGATCACCAGGATGGAAAGAATGCCTTGGCTTTGTCCGCTGAGCTTGATCCAATCCCAGCTGGCCATGTAGTAGATCACCAGAATGGAGGCGCACAGGGCTACCACCGAGGTGAAAAGCACCAAGATTGGCAGTACCACTGAGCGGTACACAACAAGCAAAATGACAAACACCGCCAAGAGCGCCACCAGCAACAGAACCCCGTCAATGCCGCCAAAGGCATTGACCAGATCGGCTGTCAGACCAGCCGGCCCCGTGACGTAGACGCTCATGCCGGCAGGTGCTGAGGAGGCGAGTACGTCCCGCAGTTCGTCAACAACAGTCTTTATTTCACCGGTGTCGGAGATGGGAACCAGAAACTCAACAGCAAGCTTGTCTGCGGAGGGAATGGGGCCGGCAATCGTGCTGGTGGCCGGTGGTGTGGGCTTTTGCACTCCGGCAACCGCACCCAACTTATCCGCAAGGGTTGCGATCTCCCCCAGCTGGGCCGCCGTCAGTGGCTCGTCGCTGGTCAACAACACCACGGCAGGTATCACGTTGCTGTCCACGAACCGCAACTGCCAGTCGCGCGCAACAGTCGATTCTGCATTGGCGGGAAGGAAGCTGGCCTGATCATTGCTTGAGACATCCGAGATTTTGCCGAACGTGGGCCCGCCCAGCCCTGCCATCAAGAACCAGACAACTATCAGAACTGCGGGCAATGTCAGCCGCAGCCAACGTTTGGGCGATCAGTCAAGAGGTTTCATAGGAATCATATTACTTCCACAACAGAGAGATTCCATACTGGAGATATTATTTTAACCCGTGAGTGACAAATGGGGGGATGATTGTTCACATGAAGTCACCCCAGCCCCATACCGAACTATTCACAGTGATGCGCGAGTTCACCCTTGAATCGGATCGCTATGTTGAGCGGGTTGCTTCCTTGCATGGCCTTCACCGCACCGATCTGAATGCCTTGGGCTTTCTGGTTCGTCCCAGCCGCGAAGGCAATACCATGACGCCGGGCAAGTTGGGCGACGCACTCAACCTCAGCTCGCCTGCCACCACCGCCCTGGTGGACAGGCTTGCGCGATCGGGGCATGTGGTCCGCCAGCGCGACCAAGCGGACCGCCGGCAAATCCAGCTCTCCATGACCGAACACGCCAGAAACGTGGGCCGCACCTTGTTCCTACCACTGGCCATGGAGCTTGGCGGCGCGGTGCAAAATTACACACCCGAGGAGTTGGAGCTGGTGGAGCGGTTCCTGCGTGACATGACAGCGGCCACTTCCACAGCCAGGGAAAACCTCAAAGCGCCGGAGGCGCGCGAAGAATCAGGGGCTCCCGCCCAAGCGGCCCACTAGCGCAACAGCACACGGCGGACCACGAGCCTAGGGTTGCCGGAGCGGCCGTGTGCGTTTTCCGGCACGACGCTTGGACCGTGCAACCAGGTCCCAGATCCAAGCCCCAGTCAGCAGGAATGCGGCAGCCAGGATTCCAGCTCCCGTCAGAATTGTGCCCATGGACTTGGCTGGGCCACCCTGCCCATCAGCCAGCCTGGCCGCGGATGGGTACTGGGAAACATAGTCCAGCTCCACTAGCTCGCCGACGTCAAAATTTCTGTTGCCCTGTCTGGTCCACACCATGGTTTCAATGGCTTCGCCGCCCTCGGTGATGAAGCGCACCGGCATCTGCGACCATTCGGTGTCGCCGGCATTGGCCTTCACTGTGCCAGCAGTGCTGACCAAGGTGCTGCCCGCAGCACTGAGGGCTGAGGCGTTGCCTTGTTCGGCCAGGCCCCCGCCTAAGGTGACCACTCCCGCCGTCGTAAGGGCCGCGAGCGCAATGGCTGAGACGCCAGCTACGGCCCATGACCTGAACCGTTGACCCATGTGACGGCCTTTCAAATGCAATTCGGGGGAGCGTGATGATGGAGGCGGAACCCTGCGGGCGTGAAGAAATGTCCGCCCTCAGTATGAGATTGCCGCCAGATCAGCATAACTGCCAGCGAATGTCGCTGGATTTTTCATCACGATGGGTAGGGTGGGATGCATACCAACGTCAGGGAGCTCATGATTCGTCGCGTCACAGTTTTGCTGCTAACTCTCAGTCTCGCCGTCGGGGCAGTGTCCTGTTCGACGCCGGACAACGGCACCTCCACCGCCGACGCGCTGGCCAAGGCCCTCTCCGCCCACACCGTGGGGGACCTCAGCTTTGATAAACCAGCCGCAGACGTCCAAAAGGAATTGACCGAACTTTCCAAGGGCATCGACCCGGTGTGGCCCACGGTCACTGTGGCCGGCGTCGAGGTCAAGGACGACAATGCCCGAGTCTCCCTGAACTACACCTGGAACATCCCGAAGCTGGCGAAGCCCTGGACGTATTCCACCGGGGCCGACATGAAGCGCAATGGCAAGGACTGGACCATCACCTGGACCCCGGAAATGGTGGAGCCCAAGCTGGCTGCCGGTGAACGCCTCAAGCTCACCACCACGTACGGGCAGCGGGCCAGCATCCTCTCCGCCGATGGAATGGCCATTGTGAAGGACCGCCCCGTAAAAATTGTGGGCATCAACAAGGAAGGCCTGAGTGACACACAGGCGGAGGCCTCAGCAACGGCGCTCGCAGCCGTGCTGGGCATCGACGCCGCAGCTTATGTTGCCAAGGTCAAGGCCTACGGCCCGGTGGCGTTTGTGGACGCCATCACCCTGCGCGAGGATGCGTTTGCGGCGCTGAATCAGGACCAGCTCAACGCCGTCAAGGGCATTCTTGTCACGCCTGCCACCTTGCCGCTGGCGCCGTCGCGCACCTTTGCCTCAGCCATCCTGGGCACGGTGCATGAAGCCACGGCCGAGGACATTGAAAAGTCTGAAGGCAAAGTGGTTGCCGGTCAGGTTGTGGGTTCCGGTGGCTTGCAGGCCTCCTTTGATGCGCAACTTTCCGGCACACCGGGCGTTACCGTCAGTGCCATTACGCCAGCCGCTGCCACGCCAACAACTGCCCCCGCGGACGCCGAGAAAGCACCCGCCGCAGAAAGCGCGCCTGCCAAGACGCTCTTCACCGCCGAAGCGACTGACGGCAAGGACGTAAAAACCACTTTGGTGCCGGATCTGCAAAGCGCGGCCGAGGAAGCGCTGGCCAGCGTCAAGACACCTAGTTCCATTGTTGTCATGCGCCCGTCCACGGGTGCCATCATGGCCTCAGCCAACGGCCCCGACAGCAAGGGCTACAACACGGCATTTTTGGGCCAGTACGCTCCCGGCTCAACGTTCAAGATTGCCACCTCGCTGGGACTCTTCCGCCTGGGCATGAACCCCACCTCCAAGGTGCCCTGCACCACGGATTTCATTGCCGACGGCAAGAAGTTCCTCAACGCCCCGGGCTACGCGGCCGAGGCCACGGGTGACATTTCGCTGACAACCGCCGTGGCCCACTCCTGCAACACAGCCTTTGTTTCACAGTTTGACAAGCTCTCACAGGAGAAGTTGGCCGATGCGGCAGGTGCACTGGGCATCGGCATGAGCAATGACCTTGGCCTGGATGCCTACATGGGTGCCGTGCCACGCGATTCTGCCGGAACCGAACATGCGGCGTCCATGATTGGCCAGGGCAAGGTGTTGACTTCGCCCTTGGCCATGGCGGCGATGATGTCTGCCGCGGTCAAGGGCTCGGCGGTGCCGCCGGTGCTGGTTGACGGCCACGATGGCAAGGCCAAGCCCGCAGAAGGTGCGGACCTGACGGCTAAGGAGGCCGGGGACCTGCGCACCATGATGCGCGCAGTGGTCACCGATGGTTACTTGGACATTCTGGCCGATCTGCCCGGCGCCGAGGCCATTGGCAAGACTGGAACCGCCGAATATGGCAATGACGTGCCGCCGCGCACGCACTCCTGGGTTATTGCAGCGCAGGGCGACATTGCCGTGGCCGTTTTTGTTGAGGACGGCGATTTGGGTGCCGTCACCGGCGGCCCGCTCGCCAAGACCATCCTGGCGGCTGCGGCAGGGAAGTAATTCCGCGTTTCTTGATGCTCGACGGCGGGAGGTGGGGGAGAAGGTTTCCCCACCTCCCGCCGCCGGTTTAGGGTAGGTGTGGAACGTCAATTGCGGAACAAAGTTGTTCCGCCCGGGGGTAGAGGATGCACGATGAACAGTTTGGACATTTCCAACATTAGATTTTCCACCACAAAGTTTCGCGAAGGCTACAGCCCGGATGAGGTTGACTCCTTCCTTGAGACCGTCCGTGAAACCCTCCAATTTTGGGAGGGCGGCCGGGCCGGCGGACTAAGCGCCGAATCCGTTGTTAGTGCCCGCTTCACTCCCACCAAGTTCCGCACTGGATACGACCAAGGCCAGGTGGACGATTTCCTTGACGACGTGTCGGCAACCCTGCTCAGCTATGAGTCGGGGAAACTGCCCTGACATTGGGGCGCGGTCACGAACAAGCAGGAGATTCTCACAGCTTGCCTGGTGTTCACTTCCAGGTAGTATCATCGCTGCAGTTCCGCTGTTGAATGCCTGGCTCCTCGGGGCCATCACCTGTTTGAAGGGGCCGTGCCTAGTTGAGTAGTCCTCCCGCCCTGGCCCGACGCCTGGGCACTTTTGATGCTGTTCTCATCGGTCTGGGCTCCATGATCGGGGCTGGTGTTTTTGCGGCGTTCACCCCGGCCGCCCAAGCCGCCGGCTCGGGGCTGCTGATCGGACTCCTCGTTGCCTTGGTGGTGGCCTTCTGCAACGCCACCTCGTCGGCGCAACTGGCCGCCGCCTACCCAAGCTCCGGTGGAACATACCTTTACGGCCGTGTCCGGTTGGGGCCTTGGTCCGGGTACGTGGCCGGGTGGGGTTTTGTCATTGGAAAGACGGCCAGCGCTGCCGCAATGGCCATGACCTTTGCCGCTTATGCGGCGCCCGCCGGGTGGGAACGCCCTGTTGCCATCGCGGCCGTGGTGATTCTCGCCGCCGTGAATTACCACGGGGTGAGCCGCACTGCCGGACTGACACGGATTCTGGTGGTGGCAGTCATCCTGGCGTTAGGCCTGGCCGTGGCCCTCTGTTGGGGCGGATCGGTGCCGGACGCGGGGATGATTGCCGGTGGCGGGTTGCTGGCGCATGGCTGGTACGGGATCCTGCAGTCTGCTGGCCTGTTGTTCTTCGCTTTTGCCGGCTATGCCAGAATCGCCACCATGGGGGAGGAAGTTCGCAACCCCAGGTACACCATCCCGCGGGCCATAGTGATTGCCTTGGCCATCACAGCCGTTGTCTATGCCGTCATCGCGATCACACTGCTTGCCGTGCTTGGGCCCGACGGCGTGGCAGCGACACCCACACCCCTGACCGACGCCGTGGATCAGGGATCCGGCGCATGGGCCACCCCCATGGTGCGAATCGGTGCAGCGGTGGCAGCCCTGGGTGCCCTGTTGGCTCTCATCGCCGGTCTGGGCCGGACAGCCCTGGCCATGGCCCGCGAGCACGACCTGCCGCACTGGCTCTCCGCCATCCATCCCCGCTACAAGGTCCCGCACCGGGCCGAAACGGTGTTGGCAGTGCTTATTTGTGTGGTGATACTGGTGGCTGACCTGCGCGGGGCCATCGGATTTTCCTCCTTTGGCGTTCTTGTTTACTATCTGGTGGCCAATGTTGCTGCGTTCACGCAGCCTTCCGCGGACCGCCGCTACCCCAAGGCCCTGCAAGTCCTCGGTGCCCTGGCGTGCGTGGTCTTGGTGGCCACACTCCCGCCGCTGTCCGTGGGGGTTGGCCTGGCCATGTTTGCCGTGGGAATATGCCTGCGCCTGGGCCGCCTGCATGGGGCCCGTCTAAGGGAAAGCTGACGTTCACAATTCCCTTGGAAAGCCTGAGGGCAACCGCGTGTTGAGCCCGGTCACCGGCTACACACAGGAGCACTGGCTGGCACCGATCCGGTCTCCGGGGCGGGGCGGCCATTCCGGACAACAACTGGGTCATGTTCCAGGTGATGGTCCAGGAGTTCTTCGGTTCCAGCAGCGCCCCGCTCAGCGCTGGGTTCAGGGCATCTGGATGGTTAGTATTTGCGCACTGACCGCTAGCCACAGGGTGCAGGAACAACTCTTTGGATCCATCGTTCGGTCAGGGCGTTCAGCCAGGCGGTGCTGAATCGGGGGAATACACCAGCGGCAAGTGCAACGGCTTTGAAGCAGTGGATGCATCATTGTCGCCGTTCTTGTGTTTCCTTCTCATGAGGTGAGGCTTCCAGCTTGACCGAAAGGACAGGGCAATCGTCTGTGGGCCAGCTGAAAAGTTTGATCCACTTCAGTGTTTAGCCGGCTGGCCCTCCTGCGGTTATTGTCATGATTGTTGGCTCGTAAATGCTTCGCAGACATGACTCATTGGGGGAACTAAACATGGAAAACTTGCTCAAGAAATACAAACAACGAAAGACCCAGGCCTGGTCGGCTCTGGGTGTTGCTGTTCACATGTTGCTCGGAGGCTCCCCGGCTCTCGCTGTGCCGCCTTCCCAGAACACTAATTCCCTTTCCTCTTCTGCACCTGCCACCTTCAATTCCAAAGCAAAAAAATCGAACAACAAGGAATTTGATGCCCAGGTGTCAGAGGCCCTGAAATTCATGCGAGTTGCTGAGGGGCAGGACACCTACTTTGATACGGCTGCCGCCGAAGCGAGCGGGGCCGACGCTGCAACGCTTGAAGTGGGCGCCATAGTTAATACGCTGGCGGCGGCACAAAATAGTGGTCGCGGTGACCAAGTGGCGGCCAAGCTGGGTCTTCCCATTTGGGGCAACTGGTGCGGCCCTGGTCACGGCGGCGGAGCGGCAGTAGATGTGCTGGATTCGATTTGTCGCACACACGACAAGTGCTACGGATCCCGTGGGTACTTTGCGTGTTCCTGCGACCGCGCCATCATCAGCGACATCAACAGGAATGTTAACAGGATGAAGACACAGGAACGCGTCACTGCTGCCGCAGTGAGCGTCTACTTCACCTATTGCATGTGCAATCCATTCAAGTAAGGACGATGCCCCAAAACCATGACGAGTACTAATCAGCCAACGGGTTCAACGAACCCCACAGGAAAGCCAATTGTTACCTGGGTGTTTATGGCTCTGGCATTGGTAGTCGTCCTGTTTATGCCCGACTGGACTGGATCCGGTAGCAACAGGCCCCTCTGGCTATTCTTGGTGCCTATTGCGCTAGGAATAGCGGGGGCAGCCTTTGCCCTGCGAAGCCGGCATCTCTGGTGGACCCTAATCTCCGCACTATGGGGCTTCGCCTTGATCCAGGGTCTTGTCCTCGTAGTTACGCTGACCAGCGGACCCTAGGCTGTCGTGGCGGGTGGTACTCGGTGCGGGGCTATTCCGGCACGATGTCCCGGGTGCGGAAACGCCAGATACCCAGCGCAGCGAGCACCACTGCAATCACCGTCAGATCCACTGTTGGAAGCAGCGCGAAGTCCTCGATGGGCATTCGCGGCACGGCGCCAAACGGAGTTGCCTTGATGGCGGACTCGGACAGGGAAAACAACGGCCCAAACATGGCAATCAGGGCAGACAGCCCATAGACAGCCCAGGCCAGGCTGACGCTGAGGCGGGGCAGGAATCCGTGCAGGAACAGCATGACACCCGTCATGAGAAGCGCCGCCGGCCAATACCCAAGAGATGCGGCAGCCATGTCTCTGCCCGTGGCCGCACCGTTGGAGGAAGCCCCCGTGAGGAACCCCCCAATGAGCAGCATCAGTGCTGAGCCCACTGCGGCGACGAGCAGCTGGGCAAGCAGCCACTTGGAGCGGGAGAGCGCACCGGCAAGCTGGCACTCCAGTCGACCGTTGGCTTCCTCGCCGCGTGCGCCTGCCAGACACTGCACCGCAAAGGCGCCCGCCAGTAGCCCGTTGAACATGACGAAGAGGCTCATGACGCCGTCGAGCACGCTTGCCGAATTGCCCATGAACGCTTTGGCGAACGGATTTGTCGGATCCAATGCCGTGGTCATTGCCTTGGCCACGCCACCAAAAAACGCCCCTGCCACAATGGCGCCCAGCAACCAGCCGATCAAGCTGCCGCGCTCCAAACGCAACACCAAGCCCACGGGGCTGGCCAGAAACGCCGAACCCCGTGACGGGCCCGGCCGCTCGGCAAGCAGGCCCATACCCAGATCACGGGTGGTCTCGATGCGCAAGGCCAGGGCGCAGCCCAGAAGAGTCAGGGCCACCAGCGCCAGCAGCGGCCACCAGGTGTCCTGACCGAAGGGGCGCATGTCTTGCGCCCAGCCAATGGGGGAGAACCAGCTCAGCGGACTGACCTCCGTTCCGTGGGTCTGCAGATCAGCTCCCGCGCGGATGAAGTAAAACAGCGCCAGCACGGCAACGCCCAAGGAATTGGCCCCTCGGCTGGTTGTGCTCAACTGCCCGCAGAGTGCTGCGACGGCCACAAAGGCCAGACCCGTGCCCGCGATGGAGGCGCCCATGACCCACGAGCCGGCCACAGGCAGGCTGACGGACAGGCACAGCAGCGAGACCAGCAAACCCACCAGCACGCTCAAGCCGCCAGCCACAACATAATTGGCCATGCTATACGCGTGGCGGCCCAGGGCGGAGGAACGCAGCAGCTCGGTGCGGCCGGCCTCCTCATCGGCCCGGCCGTTGCGGGTCACCAGGAAGATCGAGGCAAAGCCCAGGGCTACGGCAAGCGTCATCCAGATCTTGATGACCAGGATGCCACCCAGGGAGCCCGCAGCATAGGGCAGGCCCGTCATGGCTGCAACTGCGGGCGTGTTGGCCACTTGGGCGTATGCGTCCCGGGCAGCCTGGGTAGGGAAAGCCTGCTGCTGGGAGTCGTACACCACCGGGATCATGACGGCCAGGACTGCTGCCCACACGAGCAGCCGCAACCAGTTCCGGCGCAGGATAAAGCGCACGCACAACAAGAAGCCAGTCATGGTGTCCCACCGGGCGGACGGACGCGTCGCGCCATGTGTGCCGGGCGTTCCCGTGTTCATCGGGCACCTGCCACTTGCGTGGTGGTGAGCTGCGCCCTGCCCGCGCCGCCGTAGTGGCGCAGGAAAAGGTCTTCCAAGGACGGCGGGCTGGAGACAAGCGTGCGCGGCGAGTAGGTGGAAATCGTTTTCAGGACTCCGCCCAGCTCCTCCTCACCCACGGTAAATGTTGCCTTGAATCCGTCCGTGACGAGGTCGTTGACACCGGCTACCGTGGCCAGCACAGCGGCATCCCTATCAAGGACCACCGAAACCACTGTGCGGTGCAGGTGCCGGAGGTCATCGAGCCGGCCAGCCTCAACAGTTTGGCCTTCGCGGATGATGGTCACGGTGTCACACAGCTTTTCCACTTCGGCAAAGATGTGGCTTGAGAGCAGCACGCTGCGGCCCTCCGCCTTCACTTTACGGATGCACTCCGTGAAAACTTGCTCCATGAGGGGATCCAAGCCGGAGGTTGGCTCATCCAGGATCAACAGCTCGGCGTCTGAGGCCAAACCGGCCACCAGCGCCACCTTTTGACGGTTGCCCTTTGAGTAGCTTCGGGCCTTCTTACTGGGGTCGAGCCCGAACCGTTCAAGCAGTTCATCGCGTTTGGCATAGTCAACCCCGCCACGCAAACGCGCGAGTATGTCAATGGCTTGCCCACCTGTGAGGTTGGGCCACAGGCTCACTTCCCCCGGGACATAGGCGATCCGCCGGTGCAGCTCCACGGCGTCGCGCCAGGGATCGCCGCCCAGCAAGGTGGCAGTCCCGCCGTCGGACTTCAAGAGACCCAGCAGGATGCGGATGGTGGTGGACTTGCCTGATCCATTGGGACCCAGGAAGCCGCCAACGCTGCCTTGGGCAAGCTGCAAGTTCAGTCCTGCCAAAGCTGCGGTCTTGCCAAAATGTTTGTGCAGGTCTGTGACCTCGATGGCCAGATTGCTTGAGGACATGATGTTTCCTTAGCGTGGTGCAGATTCTCCCGCGAGACCCACGGGTGGGTGATTGGCGGCTGCAACGTAGTTGAGGTACTCGTCCAGATAGCTGCGCTCGGTGAACAGGCCCTCGGTATACAGCTCAAGAGTCGGCAGCATGGTGTCGGCGTAGAAGGCCTCCATGACGGCCTGAAAATCATCCAGCGCAGTGCCGGGGTGCATGGCCAGTCGGACCACCAGGGCGCCAATTGATTGGTAGGTCAGGAAACGCACGCGGGCTGCCTCGTCGCGGCTGGGCACCACCATGCCGCGCTCCACAGCAGCGCGGGTAAATACCAGCGCCTCGTCGATCATGTGTTCAATGAACTCGCGGCCGGCAGCCCCGCCTTCGCGGACACTGCGCAAAATGTACACCAGCAGGATGCCGCCTTCCCGGGACGCAGGGAACTGTGCGAACAACTGCTGGGGATCGGTTTTGATGCTCTCCGACTTCAGCGTGCTGTAGCGTTTGAGGACTGTGGCGTCGCACTCGGCGCGTAGCTGCTCCTTGGAACCGAAGTGGTGCCTGACCAGTCCGGCGCTGACTCCCGCGCGTGCGGCAATGGCCCGCAGCGATTCTTCAAACCCCTGCGCCGCAAAGCACTCAATGGCCGCATCCCGCAACCTCGCCCGAGCAGTTAAATCCTCATGAGCTGCACTCATGAACAGGATGCTACTCGCATGTATAGCAGGCGGCAAGAGCTCGTGCTGGCATTGCCTATGCGCGTTGCCAGCCGCTTCGCTTGCGCAGGAATGACAGTGGCGCAGTGCCAGCACCCCCGTTGGCGCATAGCCGAAGTGGACTTGGGTCATGCCCACGCCGGGGTGCTGGCGTTGCGCATTATGCGACGCTGAAGGTCCGGGCAGAGGCCACGACAAGTCACACAGGAATGATTTCGCGAGCATCCTGAGATGTTGCACAACTGAGGCAATTTTCAGTGACTGTCCGGTTTGGCCCACAAGCACGAGGCTAAGGTGCCAGTGGGGACTAGGCTGTCCCCATGGAAACAGATGCACCACTTGCACCGTTGGAGGATGCCTGCACCATTGTGCTGCTGCGCGACGGCCCTGCGGGTCTTGAGGCGCTGATGCTTGAGCGGCCGAACCACAGTAGGACCTTTGGCGGTGCCTGGGTTTTCCCAGGTGGGAAGGTGGACCCGGCGGACCGTGTGGATTCTGCTGGCGGCAGGCTCGATGTTTTTGCAGCCGCCCAAGTGGCGGGCCTTCGAGAATTGGCCGAGGAAACCGGGCAGCACCTTTCCCTCAACGATTTGGTGTGGCTGTCCCAGTGGACACCCATGCAACACCTTCCGCGGCGTTTTAGGACCTGGTTCATGCTGGCAGCTGCGGCGTCGGACAGGGTAATTTTGAATCGTGAAGAGCACGATCGGTACTCGTGGATGTCACCGGCGGAGGCACTGCGCGAGCACTCGGCCCAGGAGATGACGCTGGTGCCGCCCACCTGGGTCACCTTGCATCATCTGGCCCGGATGGAATCCGTGGCTCAGGCGCTGGAACAAGGCAGGAGCACAGCGCCGTTCATCTACGAGACTCAACTGTTGATTCCCGAACCGTGGATCCGGCCCACAGGTCATGGACCGGCGGGTCTTCTATGGGCGGGAGATGAGGCCTACCCTGGGGCTAGGGATCCGGCCGGTGCAAGGCACAGGCTCACCATGACCGGGTTGCCTTGGGTTTTTGAACGTACAGTTTGAGTACCAACCGCCGTCAGAAAGCAGGAGCCGTCATGTCCACCAGGAAGCACTGGAAAGACCTTAGCAAGCCGGCCAAGGCCGCCATCATGCTGGGCACCGTGGTTCAAATTGCCCTGCAGCTAGCGGCCCTGCGAGACCTTGCCAAAAGAACCCCGGCGCAAGTCAACGGAGCCAAGGGGAAGTGGGTGGCGGCGTCGTTCCTTAATTTCGTTGGACCCATTGCCTACTTCCTCAAGGGCCGCAAAAACTAGGGTTCAACGGTGCGGGGCACAAGGCGGACCTTGGCCCCGGGCGTGGTTGGGGCTGGCCTTGTCAGAGCAGGCCCAATTCAGCAACGGCGCTTCGTTCTGACTCGAGCTCAGCCACCGAGGCGTCGATGCGGGCACGGGAGAACTCGCTGATCTCAAGATTGGGCACAATGCTGTAGTCGCCGTTGGCGGTGGTGACGGGGAAGGAACTGACCAGGCCTTCGGGCACACCGTAGGAACCGTCTGAAGGCACAGCCATGGAAGTCCAGTCGCCGTCGGAAGTGCCCTGAACCCATGAACGCATGTGCTCCAGGGCCGCGTTGGCTGCGGACGCGGCGGAGGAGCCGCCGCGCACAGAGATGATCTCAGCCCCGCGTTTTGCCACCCGGGGTATGTACTCATCTGCCAACCATTGCTGGTCCACCAGCTCAATGGCAGGGCGGCCAGCCACTGTGGCATGGCTAATGTCCGGGTACTGGGTGGCGGAATGGTTGCCCCAGATGGTCAGCCTCTTGATCTCGCTCACCGGGGTGCCGGTCTTGGCGGAAAGCTGGGCCAAGGCCCGGTCATGATCCAAGCGGGTCAGGGCTGTGAAGCGTGAAGCGGGGATGTCCTTCGCGTGGGACGCTGCAATCAAGGCGTTCGTATTGGCGGGATTGCCCACCACCACCACTTTGAGATCATCCGCGGCACCGGCGTTAAGGGCCTTGCCCTGCACCGAGAAGATGCCGCCGTTGGCACTGAGCAGATCTGCCCTCTCCATGCCCGGGCCGCGCGGCCGCGAACCCACCAGCATGGCAATGTTGGCGCCGTCGAACGCCTTGAAAGGGTCATCAAACACTTCCAGGCCAGTCACCAGTGGGAACGCACAGTCCATGAGTTCCAAGACGGTGCCCTCTGCCGCCTGGGCAGCCTGTGGGATTTCCAGAAGATTCAACTTCACCGGAACGTCGGGGCCGAGCATGGCGCCGGAGGCAATCCGGAACAGCAGCGCGTAGCCGATCTGACCTGCGGCGCCGGTGACAGTAATTGTGACGGGCGCGGAAGCATGTGCGTTCATGGGGAAAGTCTAACCACACCCCAGAGAGGTAGCGTGAACATCAGCTTGCAGCGGCACCATTCGTCTATCCTAAATATGGATGTGACGGCCCTCAACCCAACAGCATAGGAGCCGGCAAGAATGCCACAGTGGCTAGTGTTCGCCGTGATTGCAGTTGTGTGGGCCGCGGCCGTCATCGTCATCATCGTTTTCATGATGGGTGCCTCGCGGATCAGGCGTAAGCAACTCGCGAATGAAAAAATCACCAAAGAAACGTCCTTGGCCAACAAAGACAGCTGAGGACCCGCGGCCGCACTGTGAATTCAGCGGTCCACGAATACATACCAATGAGCGCCCAGCGGCCAACGCCGTTAATACAATTCAATGCACAAGGGGACTGCATGTCCGAGTCTAATTTTTCAACCACCAGCCGTACCACGAGCACCTTGGGGCAGCGAGCCAGGGCATTGCCGGCATTGTTGGCCCGGGCCCCGTGGTGGCTGAGCCTGGTGGTGGGGGCACTGTGTGTGTGGCTTGGAATCACGCTGGCCAGCAAGCCGCTGTCCTCACTGGGCGCCCTGACATTCTATCTGGGCGCAAGTTTCATCATCTCCGGTGTGGCTGATCTGATCGAGCTCGACGAGTCCGACTCCGTTCGCATGATCCTGGGCTGGGGATGGATAGTTGCAGGTGCGGTGATGCTTGTGTGGACAGGCGGAACCATGGCGGTACTGCCGGCATTCGTGGCCATCTCCCTCATAGTCTCTGGTTTGATCCGTGGAATCGATGGCATTCGGGGGGTGGGCAGGCCTGCCGATGAACGCCTCGCGGCCACGATCTTTGCCCTCGCCGACCTCATTTTGGGAGTCGTGGCGCTGGCCTGGCCGGACGTGACGCTCTTGATTGTGGCCGTCCTGTTCGGGGTGCGGACCCTTGTGTTTGGTTTGGGCCGGATCTGGAATACACTCACCCAGCTGTGGCGCGGACGCCGCCGCTCCACGGCACCAGCACCACTCAACACCCTGCAGCGTTGGCTGCGTGTCACCGGCGCTGTGCTGTCCTTGGCGCTCGCCGTGGCGGCAGCGGGCCTTGGTGCGCAGTTGCGTGACGGAGCCCCACAACTCTCAGCCTTCTACGACGCCCCCGAAACAGTGCCCTCGCAGCCCGGCGTGCTGCTGAAAAGCGAGGCATTTACGACGGCGGTCCCGGCCAATGCGAAGGCGTGGCGGATCCTCTACACCACCACCCGGGACGACAAAACCCCTGCCGTCGCCAGCGCCGTGATCCTGACATCGACGAAACCCGCCAGCGGCCCCCGGCCAGTTGTTGCGTGGGCGCACGGAACCACAGGCTATGCGCCGGCGTGTGCGCCGTCGAACCTGCCGGAGCCATTCTCCTCGGGGGCCATGCCCGCCCTCGATGAGATTGTGGACAATGGCTGGGTGGTGGTAACCACCGACTACGCCGGGTTGGGCACTCAGGGGCCGCAGCCATACCTGATCGGGCAGGGTGAAGCCAGGTCCGTTCTCGATTCGGTGCGGGCCGCCAAGGCCCTAGACACTCAACAGGCCGATCTGGAGATGGTGCCGGAAACCATTGTGTGGGGCCACTCTCAAGGAGGCCAGGCCGCGTTGTGGACTGGCGGCCTGGCATCCACGTACGCGCCGGAGCTGGCCATCACCGGGGTGGCCGCGATGGCCCCGGCCAGCGACGCCATCGGTTTGGTGAAAAACATGCCGAACCTTGCTGGCGGCAGCCTGTTTGCCTCCTATGTTGCGGCCGCGTATGCCGACACCTACCCTGATGTGTCCTTCAATGACTACATCACGCCCGTGGCCAGGACTTTTGTGCGGGAGATGTCCGCCCGCTGCTTGTCCGAGCCGGGTGTTTTGGTGTCGCTGATCAACGCCATTGCCATTGACAAGGACAAGACTGTTTTCAGCAAGGACCCCACAACAGGTGCCATGGGGGACCGGTTGCGCCAGAACACGCCCGTGCTGCCCATTCCGTTCCCGCTCTTTATAGCCCAGGGCGAGACCGACACCTTGGTGGTCCCGTCAGTCCAGGACGCCTATGTGGCAGGGCGTTGCGCCGAAGGTCAGGAGCTGACGTACAAGAAGTACGCGGGCAAGGACCACATGGGCGTTGTCTCGCCGGACTCGCCACTGATTGCAGAGCTGC
The DNA here is from genome assembly GCF_002909445.1 of Arthrobacter glacialis. Classification (GTDB taxonomy): domain Bacteria; phylum Actinomycetota; class Actinomycetes; order Actinomycetales; family Micrococcaceae; genus Specibacter; species Specibacter glacialis. The sequence goes on along the minus strand of NZ_PPXC01000018.1, from coordinate 59,067 downwards.
TGGCGTGGACACAGGATCGGATCGCAGGGAAGCCGGCAACCGGGAACTGCAACGATCTGCCGTAACCTGTTTGATCCCCGCCAATGAAAAGGTGCCCTCCGCCGTGATGGCGAAGGGCACCTTTCACTGTTGACTTACGACGTCGTTTGGCTCACTAGTGTGCCGAGCGGCGGCTGCGACGGGCTAACAAAGTGCCCGCGCCAGCCATGACCAGCAACAACCCACCCATTGCCAAAGCCAAAGCCACGGACGTTGATCCTGTGCTGGCAAGGTCCCCAGCAGTACTGGTGGCCGTGGTGGCCGGTGCATTGCTAGCGGGTGTCTTGGTGGTGGACGGGCTGGGACTGGGTTTGTCTGCCGCGCTCACCTGCACCAGAAGTGATGCGGTCTTGCTGCCTGCACTGGCCACAATGGTGTGCGCGCCTGCCTCAGTGGATGCCGGGATTGTGACGGTTGTTGTCACGGTGCCGTCGTCCTTGGTGGTGACAGTTCCCAGAAGTACAGGAGTGGAGTGCAGCACCAGCGAAACGTCGCTGTTGGCTGGGAAGCCGGACATGGTGAGCTCAAACTTCTTACCAGCCTGAATGCTTGGTACCTCGGTGGAAGTACCAGGCCCATTCACTGCTGGTGCCGCGGCTACGTCAACCTGAATGGTTGCCGTCTTGGTGCCGTCCGTCACCACCAAGTCCACTGTTCCTGCAGGGGTGTTGCGGGGAACCTTCACAGTGGCTGTTCCCACTCCAATGGAGTCGGTCGTGATCGTTGCCAGCACCACGCCGCCCAAAGAAACCGTTACTTCCGTGTCGGCAGGGAAATGCTCCACTGAGACCTTGAGGTCGTCGCCGGCTTGAGTATCCTCACTGGGCAACGTGACTGCTGGTGACGATGTGACTATCAGTGTGGTGGTGGCTGTTTTGGTTCCTGCGGTTGCTGTGATGCTCAGGTTCCCTGGTGTGGTGCCAGCGGCGATGGTGAATGCCTTGGTTCCTGTGCCGTCGGCTGCTGTGGTGATCGAGCCGAGCACTGTGGTGCCGAGCTTGATTTCCACGGCGGTGGTGGCGGGGTAGTTGGCCAGGTTCACCGTGACGGGGCTGCCTGCCTGGACCGTGCCGGCTGTGGTGGTGACGGCGGGTGCCGGTGTGACTGTCAGCGGGGTGCTGGCAGTTTTGGTTCCTGCGGTTGCTGTGATGCTCAGGTTCCCTGGTGTGGTGCCAGC
>NZ_PPXC01000018.1:0-57803 GCF_002909445.1 Arthrobacter glacialis | reverse complement strand
ATGCTCAGGTTCCCTGGTGTGGTGCCAGCGGCGATGGTGAATGCCTTGGTTCCTGTGCCGTCGGCTGCTGTGGTGATGGAGCCGAGCACTGTGGTGCCAAGCTTGATCTCCACGGCCGTGGTGGCCGGGTAGTTCGCGATGGATACATCAGTTGATGATCCAGCCTGAACGGTTGATGCAGAAGTGGTGACAGCTGGCGCCGAGGTGACCCTCACCGTGACCGAGGCTGTCTTGGTTCCGGCGCTGGCAATAATTGTGTAGTCGTCCGCAGTCAATAACGACGGGATGGTGAATGCCTTGGTTCCTGTGCCGTCGGCTGCTGTGGTGATCGAACCGAGCACTGTGGTGCCGAGCCTGATTTCCACGGCTGTGGTGGCCGGGTAGTTCGCCACGTTTACCGTGACGTCACTGCCCGCCTGGACCGTGCCGGCTGTGGTGGTGACTGCTGGTGCCGGGGTGACTGTCAGCGGGGTGCTGGCGGTTTTGGTGCCGGCGGTTGCCGTGATGGTGAGGCTGCCGGGTGTGGTGCCAGCGGCGATGGCGAATGCCTTGGTTCCTGTGCCGTCGGCTGCTGTGGTGATCGAGCCGAGCACTGTGGTGCCGAGCTTGATCTCCACGGCTGTGGTGGCCGGATAGTTGGCCAGGTTCACCGTGACGGGGCTGCCTGCCTGGACCGTGCCAGCGGTGGTGACTGCTGGGGCGGGGGTGACTGTCAGCGGGGTTGTGGCGGTTTTGGTGCCGGCCGTTGCTGTGATGGTCAGGCTGCCGGGTGCGGTGTTGGTGGCGATGGTGAATGCCTTGGAACCTGAGCCGTCGGCTGCTGTGGTGATCGTGCCGAGCAGTGTGGTGCCGAGCCTGATTTCCACGGCTGTGGTGGCCGGGTAGTTCGCCACGTTTACCGTGACGTCGCTGCCCGCCTGAACGGGGCCGGGGACGGAAACAGCCGGGGCAGCGGTGACCGTCAACGGTGTCGTAACGATCAGGCTTCCGGCTGTCGCTGCGAGAGCCTGTGTTCCTGCAACAGTGCTGGCAGGGATGATGAACGCCTTGGAGCCGGATCCGTCGGCGGCAGTGGTGATGGTGCCAAGCGCTGCGCCAGCCCACGTGATGCTTACTGGAGTGGCTGCGGGGAAGTTCACCACGGAGGCGGTGAATTGGTCACCAGCTTGCACCGAGTTGGTGCTTGCTTCAAGGTGGGGTGCCAGAGTTCCGCGGATGTTGACTTCGGCGCCAGAGCCAAAGGCCGTTCCCGCGTAGGAGGAAAGCCCCACGAGTTTGACGTAGCGGCCCACCTTGCCACTGGGCAGGTCGATGAGCTGCACAGGGAGGATACTCAAAAGCTCGCCCGTTGCCACTGGGGTGCCAAAATTGTTCAGATCATTGGAGACGTAAAGTTCGTAGCCTTTGATGCGGGTGCCTGCGTTGTTGCGTTGGGTGAACTCGAATCCGGCGACGGAGTAGTAGTTGTGCAGGTCAAAGGTGACCTGATGCGGGTATGCGGCAACGCCGCCAGTGTATTTGGTGTGCCAGAACGTGGCCGGGTTTCCATCAAGCATGGCCGTTGCCAAGCCGCTGGGTGCGGTTTCACCTGTCATTTCTTGGGAACTGACGGCCGCAATGCTGATCTGGCTTTGGGGCACGAGTGATACGAGGTCGTTGGGTGCTCCCCAAACTTCGAGTTCAAAGAGGGAAATTCCCCACTTTTGTCCGCCAATGGGGGTTCTGTCTATGCCCTGCATCTTGATGAATTGGTAGGAGTTTCCGGCGAGCTCCGGCTTGATGGTTCGGGTGTCAGTGGTGCCGCACGTGGGTGCGATCTCAGCCGTGGCGTCAACGTAGTTAATGCCGTCTGTTGACACTTGCAGCTTGTATTTGGCAGCACAGGCTGCTTCCCATTTGATGACGACCTTTTCAATGTTAGTGGGGCGGCGGAGCTTGACGGCGACCCATGCGTTGTCTGCGCCATTTGAGGACCATCGGGTGGTGGTGTTGCCGTCAATGACTGAGCCGGCCAGATTCGAGGTGGTTGTTTCATTTCCCGAGTATGTGACCGTTGCGCCCAGCGAGGCCAACGAAAGGTTCACGGCATTGGAGACAACTGGTGCTGCCGTGACTGAGATCTGTTTGGTCGCGGTTGTTGCGCCAGCCGTTGCCACAAGGTTGTGGTTTCCTGCTGTGGTATCACTGGGGATGGTGATATTTCCCGAGGCAGCGCCGCTGATATCGGCAACAAGTGTTCCCAAGACTGTGGCGGAGGAATTCAGGGTGAACTGTACCGTCGCTCCGGCAGGGAAACTTGTAACCGTTGCGTTGAGCGCACTGCCTGCTTGAACCACATTTCCGTTCGCGAACGTCAGGGCCGGCGCCGGTGTGACGCCCAAGGTGGTTGTTGCCGTCTTGCTCCCCGCCGTTGCGCTCAACGTGTAGTTGTTCGCAGCCGTCCCGGTGGGGATGGTTATGGAAGCACTGCCGGCCCCGGCGGCATCGGTGGTGATGGTGGCCAGCACGGAGCTGCCCAGTCGAATTTCGACGGCGGTCGCTGCGGGGAAGCGGTTCACAGTCGCCGTTGCGCTGCTTCCAGCTTGAACAGACGGCGCTGAGATGCTCAGACTCGGGGCGGCTGTGACTGTGACGGCTTTACTTGCCACAACGGTACCGGCCGTTGCGGTGATGGTCACCAGTCCTGCGGAGGTGTCGGCAGGAATGGTGAGATTGAAGTTTGTTCCACCGGTGGCTGTGGTTGCAACCGTCTTCAGGGTGCTGCCGCCGGCGGCAATGGCCACATTTGTGTCCGCGGGGAAGTTTGTCAGCGTAATGGCCAGATCACTGCCGGCCTGGACGGTTTCTTCGGCTGCGGCCAAAGCTGGTGGCAGCGCACCGGCAATATTTACTTCAGCGCCGCTGGCAAATGCCTGGCCCGCCGTAATGGGTGTGAGCCCAACGAATTTGACGTAGCGTCCCACCTTTCCTCCAGTAATGGCAAGAATTTGAGGTATTGCTGTATTGCCTAATACGCCTGTCGTGACGGCTGTCCCAAAGTTCGCCAGATTATCTGAGACGTAAACTTCATAGTTCTTGATTCTTCCGCTGTTGAATGTCCGTTGGGTTAACTGGAAACCCGAAACAGCGTAGCTTTGGCCCAAATTGAACACAACGTTGTGCGGGTAGGAAGCAGCCGGGGCCGAGTATTTACTGTGCCAGTGGGTTGCCGGATTGCCATCCAGCAAGGCGACTGCGGGACCATTGGGTGCCGTCTCGCTTGTGAGTTCCTGGGAGCTGGCAGATTGGATGCTGATGCTGGACTGGGGAATCTTGTTTTCCAGAACTGGCACAACTGGTGGTGTGGACCATACTTGGAATTCCGAGAGGGAGACGCCGTAAAATACGCCAGCAATTGCGGTGCGGCCGTTGGCTTGCATGCGCACGTATTGGTACTTCGCTGCTGGATCCAACAGTGTTGGGACTTGTGTGTCAGTGGACCCGCACACAGGAGTAATCTCGGGGGTGGCATTTGTCCACAGTGCATTGTCAGTAGAAACCTGCAGCGTGTACTTTTTCGCACAGACGGGTTTCCAATTGATGACCATATGGCTGATGAGCGCTGGCTGGGCCAGCTTCAAGGTGAGCTGGGCATCGTCAGCCTTGTTGGAAGACCACCGCGTGTTGACATCGCCGTCAATGGCCAAATCCTCGGTGTTGGAGCCGGCCACCTCGAGCCCCGAGCTGGTGGCGATGGTGCCGTAGCTTGCCAGGGCGACGTTGACAAGGCCAGGATCTCCGGGTGCGGCCAAGGCAGGTGGAGCGGTGAGGGCCAGCAACAACGCTGGCGCAACCACCAACGTTGCCAAAGTCTTCTTCCAATACGATCCCATGAAATTCCTTAAATTGAGCATGCGAGAATAACTGTCCTGCGCTGATGTTATCCATATCAAGCAGTTTTTGGAAGAGAAATCTGAAACTATTCGGCGGTTCTGTTGGGAGATTACGAGCTAAGTAGTTAACATGCCTTCCTGATGGTGAAAACAAGTCAAGCGAAAATATGTCAAAGAGGAAAAGGGCGGGCTTGTCAGTGGAAACACTGACAAGCCCGCCCTTTATTTCGTTGCTATTTTTTTATGCCTAGTTACTTCATCTTCAACCGCTAGGCGTGGGAGGAATTCCGCTTGCGGCGGCTGATAATGGCTACGGCTCCTGCCAGCAGCAGCATCAAGCCACCGAGCAGGAACGGTGTGGTTCCTGCTCCGGTGCTGGCCAGACCATCACCACCGGGGTTGGCAGCGGCGGAGGTGCTGCCAGCAGCCTTGGTGGTCGGTGCGGTGCTTGCGGCTGCAGCCACGGTCAGCTTGATGCTGACTTCGGCGGCTTCACCGTTGACACCGGTACCTGTAATAATCACGCTGTGGACGCCAGCGGGAACTGTTGCCGGCAATGTGGCCGTCAGTGAAACAGTTCCGTTGGCTGCCACCACTGCCGTGCCCAGGACAACGGGGTCCGAGTGCAGCGTAAAGGTGGCCGTGGTGCCGGGTTTGAAGTTGCTGCCCATCACGGTCAGCTTCCCGCCTGCGGCCACGGATGCGTTGCTCAGGGATACTGAGGGTTCGCCGGCGGCCGGAGTTGTCGGCGCCGTTGTGGGGGCAACTGTGGGAGCTACAGTGGGCGCCACGGTCGGTGCAACTGTGGGAGCTACAGTGGGCGCCACGGTCGGTGCAACTGTGGGTGCAACTGTGGGCGCCACGGTGGGTGCAACGGTCGGTGCAACCGTGGGTGCCACGGTCGGTGCAACTGTGGGCGCCACGGTGGGCGCCACGGTGGGCGCCACGGTGGGCGCCACGGTGGGTGCCACGGTCGGTGCCACGGTGGGTGCAACTGTGGGAGCTACAGTGGGCGCAACGGTCGGTGCAACCGTGGGTTCAACGGTTCCGGGAACTTTGCCGCCAATGTTGACCTCGGCGCCACCGGCAAAGGCGTTGCCTGCGATTGAGTTCAAGGCAACCAGCTTGACGTACCGGCCAGCCTTTCCGCCTGCAATAGCAATCACCTGGGGGCGGCTCAGGTCCAGGAGTGAACCTGAGGCAACCTTGGTGCCGAACTCGGTGGGGCTGTCGGAGACAAAGAGTTCGTAGTCCTTGATCTTGCCGTTGGAGTTGGACTGACGCTGCGTGTATTCAAACGATGTGACGTTGTAGCTCTTGCCGAGATTGAACACCACCGAATGCGGGAAGTTGTCTGTTCCGCCGGAGTACTTGGTATGCCAGAACGAATCCAGCTTGCCATCCAGAAGAGCCGTTGCAGGTCCACTGGGAGCAGTCTCGCTGACAGTTTCCTGCGATGTTACAGACTGAATGCCGATCCCGGCTTGCGGGATCTTGTTTTCCATGGGAACCACCATTGAATTGACGGTGATGCTGTCAGTTGCCGTCCGAGCACCCTGGGTTGCCGTGAGCGTGAAAGTTCCGCTGTAGACGCTAGGGTACACAGGCAACTGGAAGGTCAGCTTGCCTGTTGAGTCAGGCAAAACTGAGCCCACGCGACCGCCGTCGAGCGTCAAAACCACGTACTTGCCGGGCTCAAAGCCTGTCAGCGTGGTCTGCGCGCGGTAGCCGGCCTTGACGGGTGTGTCGACGGTGCTCAAAGTGGGGGTCTGTGAGGAGTCCCACACTGCGGGCCCGGCCGGATCAGCCGTACCAGCGGCAACTGCCACTGTGAACTTGGCGGTGCTGCCGTTGGAAGCCGTCAAGGTTCCCGTGTAGGTGCCAGCTGTTGCGTAGTTATGCGTGCCCTTCAGGGTGTAGATGCTTCCTGCAGCGAGTGAGTGGCGTGCCTCCTTGGCCACAAACGCGGCAGGGGTGGTGGCGCTGCCGTCGCCCCAGTTAACCGTGACGCCAAGGTTGCCGATGATGCTCGAGGCGCTGACGCCGTCGGCGTCGTCAACAATGTCCACGGAAATGGTGGAACCATCGGCCGAGGCCTTGGTGCCGGGGGCTGCAAACTGCCCAACGTTGAGGTTCAGGCTCTTGCCCGGTGCAACAGCAATGGGCAAACCGGCGATGGAGGAACGCCACTTGGCTTCATTGCCGTCATAGAAGTTGGTGCCAGTGGCTAGCAGGCGCTGGCCCATGGAGGACATGCGCACCTTGAAATCAGTCACATTTCGCTTGGCCTGCGGTGTCCAGCCAATCTCAGCAAAGGATACGACGCGCGGGAAGGCCAGGAATTCTGCCTGCTTGCCGCCGCGGATGGTCTCGGCCCACTGGGCTGCTTCCACACCGAGAATGCTGGAATCAGGGAGGTTGTTGGCCCCATCCTTGATGGTGGCCGCCGGATCCCAGTTGTAGTACTTCGGGAAATCGCCGGTGCCGGCCCAGGTCAACCCGATGGGTGTCTTGGAGTTGTACTTCATGTCGATGTAGGAGGTGGAGCCGTTGGACACCATCAACTTGGCACCCTTGTTCTTGATGGCGTCAAGCGTGTCGGCGGTGCCGCCGGTCCAGTACTGGATGCCGTCTCCTGGCTGGAGCCCACCAATGGCCGACTCGTTCCAGCCGATCGGCTTCTTGCCCAGATCGTGGATGATCTTAATCGTCTTGGTGATGAACTCAACGTAGTTGTCGTGGCCTGTCACGTGGGATTCGTCGCCACCGATGTGGACGTAGTCGCTGGTGGTGGTCATGCCGGCGATCTGGCCGAACACGTGTTCAAGGAACGTCCAGGTCACGGGTGAGGCGACGTCGAGGGTGGAGCCGCCCACATTGCCTGTGCCGTCGGCGGGCACAACGCCCCACTCGTCAACCCCGGGCTTGGTGCCGGCGGTGTTCAGCTGCGGGATGGCGTGCAGGATGGCCGAGGTGTGGCCCGGGACATCGATTTCCGGGATGATCTCAATATGGCGGGAGGCCGCGTAGGCCACGAGGTCCTTGTACTCATCCTGGGTGTAGAAGCCGGTGTGACCCAGTTCGTCCTGGAAGCTGAGGTTCTTGGTCACGGCCGTCTTGCCGGAGATGTCAGTCAGTAGACCGTAGTCAATCGTGTCGCCGGCCTTCTTGCCGTCGTTGGTGATCTGGATGCGCCAGCCCTGATCGTCTGCCAGGTGCATGTGCAAGGTGGAGATCTTGTAGGCAGCCAGGGAATCGATGATGTTCTTGACCTCATCGGGGCGCTTGAAGTCGCGGGCGACGTCGAGCATCATGCCACGCTTGTCGAAACGAGGCGCGTCGGATATTTCCACGGCCGGTGCGTTCCAGTCGGCGAAGACCTTCTGCTTGGATTCGATAAAAGCCGGGAACAGCTGGCGCAGGGTTTGGATACCGTTGAAAACACCGTCGCTGGTGGGGGACGTGACCTTTGCGCCCGTTAGCGCGTCAACACTGAGGGTGTAGGCCTCGGCCTGCATCTGAGTTTCCAGGTTGGGGATTACCCCGGGGGTCTGGACCAACACAATGTCGTCGGCGTCGCCCGTGCTGCCATCGGCTACCGGCAAGGCCAGGCCGGTAGAGGTGCGGAAGATATCTGCCAGGTAGTTGGCCGTCTTTTTGGTCTCAGCGTTGTTGGCCACAATTCGTGAGCCAGCGGCAAGCTTAAAGGGAGCCTCTGTGGGGGCCTCCATATTGACGGGAAGGGGGATCAAATTGATGCCCTCGGCGGGAGCTGCCGTGACCGCTTCCTCGCCGTCCCAAACCTGGAATTCCCACATGGACATGCCGTACTTGGTGCCACCGATGGGCGTGCGCTCAATGCCCTGCATGCGTACATACTGGTACGGTGTTGCGGCCACTGCTGCCTTGAGCTTTTGGGTGTCGCGCGTGGCGCAGGTGGGGGTGATGACGTCGGTGGCGTCGGTAAAGGCGATGCCGTCCGTGGATACCTGCAGCTTGTACGTCTTGGCGCAGGCGGCCTCCCACACGATGCTGACGTGGTCAATAACCGTCGGCGCTGCCAGCTTTACCGTGATCTGGGCATTATCGGCGGTGTTGGAGGACCAGCGGGACTGCTGTGCATTGGGCTTGGATGCGTCGGTGTCGCCGTCGATGACCAGTGCGGGGCCCCACTGGTTGGCAACTTCTTGCCCCGATGCGGTCACGGTGGCGCCGGCGGATGCCAAGGCTACGTTTTTCCCTGCTGCTGCCGGGATGCCCCAAACTTCCATTTCGAAGAGGGAGATGCCCCACTTGGTGCCGCCGATGGGTGTGCGTTCCACGCCCTGCATGCGAACGTACTGGTACTTGGTGGTGGCCAGGGCAGTCTTGACCGTCTGAGTGTCTAGAGTTGCCGGATCACAATTCGCGCGGGAAATGACGTCCGTGGCGTCAATGAAGGTGACGCCGTCATTGGAGACCTGCAGCTTGTACTTGGCGGCACAAGCCGCTTCCCACTTAATGACTACTTTTTCAATGAGAGTGGGCTTTGCCAGCTTGACCGTCAACTGCGCATTGTCGGCGTGATTGGACGACCAGCGGGTGCTGGCGCTGCCGTCGGTGGCGAAGTCGGTGCCGTTGCTGCTGGCCGACTCGTCGCCGGACGAGGTTACAGTGCCGCCGGCAGAGGCCAGGGCTAGGTTCGCCGAAACGGGGTCACCAGGGGCTGCAACCACCGGCGGGGCCGCCATCGTTAGCAGCATCGCAGGGGTCACCACCGCCATTGCTAATGTCTTTTTCCACATGGAATGCACGTGTTCATCCTTTGCTGAAATGAGAGATACAGGTCACACAAACTTCATGTTATCCATATCAAAATTCCTTGGGAAGAGTGTTAATTCCAGGTTGGGGTCGCGGCCCGGCAGGCGGGATGCCGGTTCCGCACGCGTTTGGGGTGCCAAGGAGTGGCGAAGCTTGAAAAAGCGCTAGATGGTTCTTGCTCGTATTTGTTGCCCGTCCCGCAGTTCCGGGCTGGTGCACCAAAAAACGCGCTGTCACCCGTAAAAAACGAGGACAGCGCGCTAGTGGGTAATTTAGTCAAAATTGTCCCGAAAGACTGAAAGAAATTTTTACAAGGTTACGGTGGCGAGGTCAAAATCCAGGCGGTGGAGGCGATCGCGATCGACGTCACCGCTGGGCTTGCCCATGTTGACCACCATGAAGGACTTGAAGTTCGAGTCACCGTTGAATTCGGCATCCACACCGGAGGGGTTGAAGCCTGTCATGGGGCCAACAGCCAAACCTGCAGCGCGGGCTGCAAGGATGAAATAGCCAGCCTGGACATGCGCGTTGTTGTTGCCTGCGGCAATGCGGGATTCAACATTGGCCTCGAACATTGGCATCAGCATGTCAGCCATGTGCGGTGCCGTTGTAGGCATGAGGGCGTGCCATTCCTGCGAGAAGCTCAGCACGGCCACCATGGGTGCCGTGAGGGTCTTGGCTTTGTTGCCGTCCATCATGTGCTCAACCAAACGCTCACGGGCCTCGGATGAACGGACCCAAGTAATGCGCAGAGGCTGGCCGTTGAAGGCGGTGGGTCCCATCTTGGTCAGTGCGTAGATGGCCTGAAGAGTTTCGTCGCTGACTTTTTCATCTGACCAGCTATTGGCTGTGCGGGCCTCCATGAAGAGTGCTGCTGCCGCGTCCGCGTCAAGGATGAGTTGGTTGTTCAGGTCCGGTTCTGATGCGATGTCGATGCTCATGGGGTCCAGCTTTCTTAGCGGTGAGGAATGTTCTCTGGGGTCTACAGCGCCGGAGAGGCCAGGATTGTTTCCAACGTGCCTGTGACTTTAGATACGCTGACGGTTTCCGTGCGGACCAAGCACTGTGCCATGATGGCGGCATTGGCTAACGCAAAGGAGCGGCAGTTACATGACGGCATGGACTATTCGTGATTTTCATTCACAAGATGTTGAAGGCATTCTTCAGTTGTGGCAGTCGCTGCGCGAGAACGGTGTGGACCCCGTCTACGACCTTTCAGAGGTGTTGGCATCCTGTGAAAAGGACCATGCAGTGGTGGCCGTCCAGGGTGAGCAAATTATTGGTGCGGCCGTGGGGCGGGCCGCCCACGATCAGGGCTGGATAGTTTTCCTGGCCACGTTGCCTGTTTTTCGTGGCCGCGGCATTGGCACCTTGCTGCTGGCTGCGGTTGAGAATCGCATGACCGCCCATGGCTTGAACAAGCTCTCAGCCCTCATGCCTGAAACGGAAACCCGGGTGGAAGCCTTTAGTAACAGGGGATTCGTGGTGAAAAAGAACCTGCGCTATTTTGAACGGCGCATCCCCGTCCAACGGGCCGAGCGTGGCGCCTTGGAGGAATTGGGTGGCAGGCTGTTGCCCCGTGACCTCTGGGACCGTGTAGCCGGCATGGTGGATGAAAAGGAGCTGCTGGAACGCCGCCTGGTGCTTCCGCTAGCGGAGTCGGAGCTGGCTGAGGAGTTTGGTGTGGTGCCGCCGCGGGCTGTGGTGCTTTTTGGTCCTCCCGGAACAGGTAAAACCACTTTCGCCAAGGCCATCGCCTCACGCCTGGAATGGCCCTTTGTGGAAGTCTTCCCATCCCGGCTAGCAGGTTCCCCGGACGGTTTGGCCGGTGCCTTGCGCCAGACGTTCTTGGAGATCGCCGAGTTGGAGCATGCCGTGGTCTTCATTGACGAGGTCGAGGAGATTGCCTCGCAGCGTTCGGGGGAGCCGCCGTCGCCCATGCAGGGTGTCACCAACGAGCTGCTGAAGATCATCCCAGCGTTCCGGGACCAGCCAGGCCGGTTGCTGGTGTGCGCCACGAACTTCATCCGCTCCCTGGATTCGGCATTTCTACGCCACGGACGCTTTGACTACGTCATCCCCATTGGGCTGCCCGACGCCCAAGCCCGAGCAGCCATGTGGAACCGTTTCATTCCCGGGCACCTGGTGGAACACATTGATGTGGCCGCTTTGGTAAGCGCCAGCGTTGGCTTCTCACCGGCGGATATTGAGTTTGCCGCCCGCAGCGCGTCGCAGCGTGCCTTGGAAAAGGCCGTGTTCGACGGCGTTGCGCCCGCCGAGCGCCGTGGTCCCGTGACAGCCGACTACCTGGACACCATTGCCGAGACCAAAGCCACCGTCAGTGATGCTGTGGCGGCCGATTTCCTGGAGGACATCGCCGCGCTGGCCCGCACCTAGTCCGCTGAGGTCAGAGCTAGAGCCAGGTCTTCTTCTTGAAGATGACGTACATGGTTAGGCCTACCAGAAGCATCAAGGCCAAGGCGAAGGGGTACCCCCATGCCCAATGGAGTTCGGGCATCACAGCAAAGTTCATGCCGTAAATGCCTGCCACAAAGGACGGAGCGAACAAGATCGCTGCCCAGGATGAAATTTTCTTGATTTCCTCATTTTGGGCGGCGCTGGCCTCGTTTTGGCGGTTGGTGGTCAGGGTGCCATCAACTGTCAGCGCGTTTTGCAGCAGCTGGCGGAAGGAATCAGCTTTCGCCGTGACTGATTCCACGTGGTCCTCCACATCGCGAAGGTACCGTTGCAGCTCAACGTTGATGTGGTACTTTTCAAAGCCGCCCTTGAGCCGGGTAAGCATGTCGCTCAAGGGGTGGATGGCCCGCTGGAATTGGATGACTTCACGGGAGAGCTGATAAATGCGTCGGGACACGGCTGGGTCGCCGGCAAACAACTGGTCCTCGATCTCATCAATGTCATTCTCCAAACCATTGATGACCGGCTGGTAGTCGTCAACCACCTGGTCCATGATGGCGTACAGCACAGCTTCCGGACCTAACGCCAGCAACTCGGGATCGGCCTCCAGCCGGGTGCGGGTGGAAGAAAGCCCTGGCGTCTCGGCATGGCGAATGGTCACCACAAAGTCTTTGCCAGTAAAGATGTGCAGTTCGCCAAACTCAACAGCTTCAGTTTCATCAATGTATTTGGCGGGTCGAAGCACGGTGAACAGGACGTCGTCGTACCTCTCCAGCTTGGGCCGCTGGTGGGCCATGATGGTGTCCTCAACGGCGAGTTCGTGAAGCGAAAACTCTGTGGCGAGGGATCTCATCTCCTCGGCATCGGGACGGTACATGCCAATCCATGCCATCCCATGGCAGGAGTCCATGAGCTCATACGTCTGATCAAGGCTGGTGGGGGCCGCGTAGCGCCGGCCGTTGACGTACACGGCGTTGTCAATGATGGTCACAAGCCCATTATGGGGGCGGATGGGGCAAAAGATTTGCAGCCGCCCCGGCAGGGCCTGGAATCCGGGGCGGAATGCTCAAACCACGACTAGTCCAGCGGACCCGTATGGCCTGGAATGTGCTTGAACACCAGGGTAGTTTCGGTGTGGCCCACCACAGGATCCGTGGTCAGGTTGTCCAGCACCCAGTCGCGCAGCGCGTCGGTGTCCCGCACAGCAATATGGAGCAGATAGTCAACGGAACCGGAGGTGTGGAACGTGGAAAGCACTTCAGGGAGCAGGGGGACCCTTGCCGTAAAGGTGTCAATCTCGTCCCTGTCGTGGGCGCGCAAGCGCACAGCGATGAGGGCTTGAACTGCGCGGCCAATGGAGGCCAGGTTCAGCTTGGCCTCGAAGCCTTCAATGGCGCCGCGTTCCATCAGGGCGCGGGTGCGCATCAACGCCGTTGACGGGGCAATCCCCACTGCGTCGGCCAGGTCCCTGTTGGTGATGCGGGCATCGGCCACCAGCGTGTCAATAATCTGACGGTCCACGGAGTCCAGCGGCTCGGCCCCGTAGTGCACCTGGGATTGATCTCGCCGAACGTTCTTCGGGACTGTTGCCATGGGGATTCTCCAAGAAGTTAGACAAGCACGGTGAAAAACTGCCGGGGTGCGGCGTTCGTTAGTTCGCTATTCTAACAAAATACCGAATAATTGATTCAATTCCCAGTAATTTCAAGAATTCAGTACGTAAACTGCCCGGGCTACAGTTCCGCCAGCAATGTCCTGACCACAGCGGCGGCCGGGCCTTCCTGCGCCGACTTCCAGCCCGTACCGGCCCACAGGTTCAGGGCTTGCGGGTCATTGGTGGCTGCTGCGCCCGCACGCAGCGAAGCTGTCAGGAAATGGACCTCGGGATAGGCGTTGGGCGCGGTCGCTGAATAGCTGCGAACAAAATCATTCACCAATGCACGTGCGGGCTTGCCGGTAAATGCGCGCGTTACTTCTGTGCTGGTGAAGCGCGGGTCAGCCAGTGCATCCTTGTGCACAGCCCTGGCGCCACTTTCATCAGTGCGCAATAAGGCCGTACCCACTGCAACAGCAACTGCCCCGGCGCGCAGAACTTCCTTTGCCGCCCGGGCATTGGAGATGCCCCCTGCGCCAACCAACGGCAGAGATACGGCAGCACGGACCTCAGTAATCAAATCAACAAGGGTGCCTTGGTAAACTTCCCCACCCGCCAAGAAGGCTGCTGTGTGACCGCCAGCATTTGCGTGTTGGACCACCAAGGCGTCCGCGCCGCTCTGCGCTGCAGCGAGCGCCTCGGCCACACTTGTCACTGAGGCAACCACCCTGGTACCAACATTGTGCAATGCGGACACCACGCGGGAGGGGGCCAAGCCAAAGGTAAAACTCACCACGGGTACGGGCTCAGCCAAGAGCAGAGCTACTTTCTCATCCCAATAATCCTGCCCCTGCGGGTTCGCCCAGGCGAGCGAAACCTCTGGAACCACTGCGCCGTAACGTTCTGCCGTTGGCCCCAGCATGGCCGCATAGCGTCTCAGTGCCGCCGCCTGTCCGCTTGCGAGTGCAGTGTTGCGCGGAACAAACAGATTGACGCCAAAATCAATGCCGGTGGCCCGCAACGGGGCTATCTGCGCGGCAAGCTGTTCCGCTGTTTTATAGCCACCGGCGGCGAACACAAATGCACCCGCACCTTGGGCGGCCAAGGCGAGCGACGTCGTCGTACTTCCACCGGCCATCGGGGCAGCTATCAGGGGCGAAGTGAACATGCCACTAGTCTAGGTGTGTGAATCACAACATACGGAACCTGAACAATGTCCCTGCCTGCCATGTGGGTCTGGACATTGGCGGCTCAAAGACCCGCGGCATCGCATGGATCGACGGCGAAGTTGTGGCTGATTTCAGTGTGGGTAGCACCAACGTCCAGAATGTGAGCCCCGAGACGGCCCGCGCCAACATGGCGGAGCTGTTTGGCCTGCTGGGCAGCATCGAGCCCACGGAAGTGCTGGCAGGTGCCGGGGGTGTTGACACGGACGACGACGCAGCAGCCCTTCGCGATCTGATCGCAGGATTTGTGCCGGGGGCGCAGGTGCGCGTTGTCCATGACACCCGCCTGTTGCTCGCCGCAGCCGGTGCAACCGAAGGGATCGCCGTCATTGCCGGGACAGGGTCGGCTGCCTGGGGGGTGAATGCGGCAGGGGAGCAGGCCCGCGCCGGCGGGTGGGGATACCTGCTGGGCGATGAGGGCAGCGGATATTGGTTGGGTCGCGAGGCCGTGCGCTACAGCCTGCACAGGATGGATTTGGGCGAGCCCGTGGACAGTTTGACAGCCGGTTTGCTGGATTACTGCAAGCTCACTGATCCGCAGGGCCTGATTGCCCATTTTCACCAGGGCACCACTCGTCGCTACTGGGCTGCAGCATCGCCGGTGATTTTTGCCGCGGCCGAACAGGGACATGCCCACGCACTGGGCCTGGTGGAGCAGGCCGCCAAGGATTTGGCTGCCATGGCCAGCCAAGTTGCCCGGCAGCTATCGATTACCGGTCCCATTGTGCTTGGCAGCGGCTTGGGCACCAATGTCCCCGCCCTTCAAGTTGCGTTCAAGGCTCATTTGGCCGCGGCCGGACTGGACGATGTTGACGTCTTGGATCAGGACCCCATTTTTGGCATCCCGCTGCTGGTGGCAACCCGCACCTGAGGGCAGGCGCGGCTTTTCGAACCGCGAACGGGCAGTAGTTGTTGATGTTTTTCAGAAACATCAACAACTACTGCCCGTTCGGTCCGGCGCTAATTGTCTGCGGGCGGGGGAGCGGTGCTGCCGCGAACAATAAGTGTTGGCGCCACCAGATCGGGAGTGTTCTCCAGGGCTGGGTTGGCAATTTGAGCCACCAGGCGCTGCACGGCACGGCGGCCGGTGTCCTCGAAGGACTGGCGGATGGTTGTGAGTGGCGGGTTGGAGAACGCGGCCAAATCGATGTCGTCAATGCCCACCACCGAGATATCTTCGGGGATGCGCCTGCCCAGTTCGGTGAGGGCTCGGATGACACCGAAGGCCATTTCATCACTGGCCACCAGAATGGCTGTGACCTCCGGCATGCGGCCCAAAATGAGCCCGTTGCGGTAACCGGATTCCGGGCTCCAGTCGCCGTGGAGTTCAGGGGGCACCTCGCAACCGGCTTCCTGCAGGGTCCGCCGCCAGCTGCCCAGGCGGCTCGCGGCATCAGACCACTCCACCGGTCCAGCAACATGCCACACGGTCTTGTGGCCAAGATCCAGCAGGTGCTTGGTGGCCAGAACGGCCGCAATGTCCTGGTCAACACCCACCATGCGATCTCCCATACTGGAGGACCCGTCAGTGTTGACGGTGGGAATGCGGGACGTAATTTTACTGACCTGCTCGGCCGCTTCCTGCAGAGGGGCGGCGATGATGATGCCGTCCACGCCTTGGTGCACCAACCTGCTCACAGCATCTGTGAGTGCCTGCGCGCTCAGGCTGGAGGTCACCGAGTTCACTGTGTACCCGGCCTCGCGTGCACCTAGTTCAACGCCCAACGCCAAGGAGGAGCGCGAGTAGTTGTTGGTGGCCAGAGTCAGCACACCAATGGTTTTGGACTGGCCTGTCACCAGCGCCCGGGCGGTGTTGTTCCGGCGGTATCCCAGCTCCTCCACCGCGGCCAAAACGCGTCGACGGGTGCTCTCCTGGACGTTTGGATGCTCATTGAGCACACGGGAGACGGTCTGTGCTGAAACGCCCGCTGCGGAGGCAACGTCGCGCATTGCTGGGCCACGGGTGAACTGGGGGGCCGTCATGAGGTTCCTTTGGCTGGTTCGGATTCATCCGTCAGGGCGGTGCATCCAAGATATGAGTCTGGGGCAAGTCTAATTTGTTTACTTGTAACACGCTGTGAATTCTTTCAATTCCGGCGGGTCATCAACATTTGACGGTATTGTTAGGACAGTATTTGTTATCCATAACAGAATGTCCACGAGTGCGTCTGTGTGACTAGTACCAGGAGTTTAGTTGTCTACCATTGTGACCGCGTCGGGTGCCCCGGCCAGCAAATCGCTCGCGCCCGCCGAGTTGTCCGAAGAATTGGCGGTGGCCCCGGCCCTGAGCTACGAGGATCGTAAACTCTTCAAGAACGGCCAGCCGCACAGGATTATTGCCGGCGCCATCCACTACTTCCGGATTCATCCGGATCAGTGGCAGGACAGGATTGACCGTCTGGTCGCCATGGGCGTCAACACCCTTGATACCTACATTGCCTGGAATTTCCACCAGCCCAGAGCCGATGCTGCCCCGGATTTCACGGGTTGGAAGGACATTGCCCGGTTCGTCACCTTGGCTGGTGACGCCGGACTGGACGTCATTGTGCGCCCCGGGCCCTACATCTGTGCCGAGTGGGACAACGGCGGATTCCCGTCCTGGGCCATCTCCAACCCGGACATGGTGCTGCGTTCCTCCGACCCGCTCTTCACAGGTGTCGTGGAGGAATGGTTCGATGCGCTCCTGCCGGTAATCGCCCCGCTCCAGGCGTGCCATGGCGGCCCCGTGGTTGCCGTGCAGATCGAGAACGAATACGGCAGCTACGGCGACGACAAGGAATATCTGCGCTGGAACCGCAAGGCTTTGGTGGATCGCGGCATTACCGAGACTCTCTTTACGGCCGACGGCGGCACGGACTATTTCCTGGACGGCGGTGCCCTGCCGGATACTTGGGCGACGGCGACACTTGGCTCCCGCGGTGACGAGGCCGATGCGATCTGGGAACGCCGGCGCCCCGGCGAGCCGTTCTTCAATGTTGAGTTTTGGAATGGCTGGTTTGACCACTGGGGAGAACCACACCACACGCGTGCCGCGGTTGACGCGGCGGACGAGGTCAAAAAGATTCTTGACCTTGACGGTTCCGTTTGCCTCTACATGGCCCACGGCGGCACCAATTTTGGTCTGAGTTCCGGGGCTAATCATGATGGAGCCATCCAGCCCACCATCACCAGCTACGACTCCGATGCCCCCATTGCCGAAGACGGGCGTCTCACCGAGAAATTCCACGCCATGCGCGAGGCGTTCTATGCATCCTCAGGCCGGGAACTGACACCCATCCCCGTCCACCTGAACACGCCCGCGGGCGTTGTTCCCGCCTGCACCTTCACTTTGACTCGCGGCACAGCATTGCTTGATTTTGTCAGGGCCATCAGGCCTGTTCACAGCATCAAGCCCCTGTCCTTTGAAAAGCTGGGACTTGACCGGGGGCTGGTTCACTACAGCGCCAAAGCTGTATTGCCCTCCGGCGAAGGCACCATCAAGGTCCGCGAACTCCATGACCGGGCGTACGTGTGGGTGGACGGCGCTTATGCGGGTGTCCTGACGGACGCCAACTGCGAGACCGGGCTCAAGGTCAACGGCGGCGGGGGGTTGGCTCAGTTGGAAATCCTGGTGGAGAACCAGGGACGTATCAACTACGGTCCGCGCTTTGGCGAGGGCAAGGGCATCTTGGACGGCGTCCTGATCAACCAGCGCTACGTTTTCCATTGGGAACAGCGCCCCATCAACTTGGAGAAGCCGCTGGCTGAGCTCCTGCAGGTGGGCGTTGCCGAGGACTGCTCGGACAATCCTGAAAGCCCCACCTTTACCGGAGCTGCAGCGGCGCCTGCAGATGCGGAACTTGGTGCCGGTTACTTCCACGGTGAATTGCACATTGACGAACCAGCCGACACCTACTTGGCGCTGCCGGGCTTCGGCAAGGGCCTGGTCTGGATTAACGGCTTCCTGTTGGGCCGTTTCTGGGAAATTGGGCCGCAGGTAACCCTTTATGTGCCCGGCCCGCTGCTGAAAGCAGGAGTCAACAAGGTCACTGTGCTTGAACTGGAACACGGTGGAATACACGCCGAACTCCATGAGAATCCCATATTGGGTGTTGAGGGAGTAACGTATGTGGAAGATTTGAGCTAACTAGTAGAGATCGTTTTTAGGGGAGGGTATGGTGCTGCGTCAAGTTCTTTCTGGCGCATGCGCCGTGGCGTTGCTGTTGGGTGCGCTCACAGCATGTACGCCCGAACCCATTGTGGGCATACCCGCCGCCTCACCAGGGGCAGAGTCCCTGGTGGTGGGAACTCCCCAGGTGCCCGACGGCGTAAATCCGCTAGAAGGTGCCCTGCTGGCCAATGTATACGCCGCAGCCCTCAATGCCGCCGGGGTAAAGACAAGTGTTAAAACGGCGAACGAAACTCAAGGGTCCTTGGTATCCAATCTGCAACTGAGCAGCGTTGATATTGTCCCTGTCTACTCCCGCGTGGCCTTGGCTGACGTGGCGCCCGCTCTCACGGCTGAGGCCACCGCTGAAGTTTTGGAAGCCCTGAAAACTTCGCTCCCGGATGAGGTGGGCATCTTGGATGCTGCCAAGGCCGAAGTCAGCGACGCCATGGTGGTCACAGCTGTTACTGCGCAGAAGCATCAACTTAAGAGCCTCAGTGATCTGGGAAAAATCTGCGACAAGCTGTCCATGGGCGGATCGGCAGCCTTCGAGAGCGCGGATCGCGGCTTGGCCGGCTTGGGCAGCGACTACAACTGTGTACCCAAGACGTACCTCCCCTTGGCCCCCAACGAGCAACCCAACAAGGACTCCGTGGTGTGGTCGCTTCTGCGTGACAGCATTCAAGTGGCCGAACTTCACCGCTCTTCCCCGGCCATTGAGGACAACTCACTGGTGGTGCTCACAGACCCCAAGCAACTGTTCCTCACCCAGAATGTTGTGCCGTTGGTAGCCTCAAAGAAGGTCCCTGCCGAGGTGCAAGAGGTCATGAACAAGGTCAGTGCTGCCCTCACATCCCAGGAATTGACCAACCTCAACCGCTTGTCGCAGGACACCCAATTTGGTGGTTTGGCCAACGTCGCCAAAGCCTGGCTTGTTCAGCAAGGACTCATCAAGGCCAGTTCTTAGCCATTGGCCTGTGCCGTTGGGCACGTCTTGGAAACAAACCCCGGGCCCCGTGTGCCATATTTGTCTCATGGCAGAATTTACGCAATCCACCAAGCTTCACAATGTGCTCTACGACATCCGCGGTCCGCTGCTGCAAAAGGCGCAGCAGATGGAGGCCGAAGGCCACCGCATCTTGAAGTTGAACATTGGTAATCCAGCTCCCTTCGGCTTCGAAGCTCCGGACGCCATCTTGGTGGACATGATCCGCCACCTGCCCCACGCCCAGGGCTACACGGACTCCCGCGGCATCTTCTCGGCACGCACAGCAGTGGTCCAGTACTACCAGACCCGCGGCATCCAAAACATCCACGTCGATGATGTTTATCTGGGCAACGGCGTCAGCGAGCTCATCACCTTGTCCTTGATGGCCTTGCTCAACAATGGCGATGAGGTCCTGATCCCCACCCCCGACTACCCGCTGTGGACGGCATCTGTCAGCCTCGCCGGTGGGCGTCCCGTGCACTACTTGTGCGATGAGGACAACGAGTGGTGGCCCGACCTGGAGGACATTGCGGCGAAGATTACGCCCAAAACCAAGGGCATAGTCATCATCAACCCCAACAACCCCACGGGTGCCGTCTACCCCAAGCACATTGTGCAGGGCATGGTTGATTTGGCCCGCAAGCATGACCTGGTGGTGTTCTCCGATGAGATTTACGAGAAGATCCTCTACGACGATGCCGAGCACATCAACACGGCCACCATCACCGGGGAGGACGTGTTGTGCATGACCTTCAGCGGACTGTCCAAGGCGTACAGGATTTGCGGCTACCGCTCCGGCTGGTTGGCCATTTCAGGGCCCAAGGCCGATGCCGCCGACTATTTAGAGGGCATTAACCTGCTCGCCAATATGCGACTGTGTGCCAATGCCCCAGGCCAGCACGCCATCCAAACGGCCTTGGGCGGGCACCAGAGCATCGAGGACTTGATCCTGCCCGGCGGGCGGCTGCGCGAGCAGCGCGACGTGGCCTACAAGCTGCTCAATGAAATTCCCGGTGTGAGCACCAACCAGGCCAAGGGCGCACTGTACTTGTTTCCCAAGTTGGACCCTGAGGTGTATCCCATCAAGAGCGACGAGAAATTCGCCTTGGATTTGCTGGAATCACAAAAAATCCTCATTTCCCACGGCACTGCCTTCAACTGGGTTCGCCCCGATCATTTCCGCCTTGTTACCTTGCCCAATGTCCTTGATCTCGAGGAAGCCATTGGGCGCATTGCAGATTTCCTGAGCACGTACAAACCCTAGGGAAAGGCTCCACCGTGTCACTTCCGCTTGGTTTCACCTCTCAACTGTCCGATCTTCTGCGCGTGGGCAAGGGCTTTTCCTTGGCTGCACAACCCACCGATGCGGCGTCTGGTTTTGATGGCAAGAAGGTCGACGGCGTAGCCACCTTGGCTGCCCGGGCGCCAGTTCTGGCCGGACTTCAGGAACAGCTTTTTGCTGAGAGCCGCTATGGCGGCAAGAAGTCGGTGCTGTTGGTGTTGCAGGCCATGGACACCGCCGGCAAAGGCGGCATCGTGAGCCGTGTTGTGGGGGCGGTGGACCCGCAGGGCGTGAAACTGAAAACCTTCAAGGCGCCAACGGATGAGGAAAAGGAGCACGACTTTTTGTGGCGCGTGCGCCCCGCGGCGCCCGGGCCGGGCATGCTGGGTGTGTTCGACAGGTCCCACTATGAGGACGTGCTGATCCACCGGGTTCACGGGTGGGCCGATGAGGCTGAAATTGAGCGGCGCTACGCAGCCATCAACGACTTTGAAGCGGAACTCGCAGACGGAGGCACCACCATTGTCAAGGTCATGCTGAATCTGGGCCCCGATGAGCAGTTGGCACGGCTTTCAGCCCGCCTGCACGATCCCACCAAGTATTGGAAGTACAGCCCCACGGACCTGGATGAGCGCGAGTTTTGGCCCGACTACATGAACGCATACCAGCGGGCCTTTGAACACACCAGCACTGAGCGCGCACCGTGGTACGTGGTTCCGGCGGACAAAAAGTGGTACGCCCGCATGGCTGTTCAGGAAATTCTCATCGAGGCGATGCGCGGGATGAACCTGCATTGGCCGGCGGGGGACTACGACCTGGCCCATGAAAGGTCCCGCCTGGTCGGCGCCTAGCCTCTCGGTTGTTGACGCAGGACGGGGAAGAACTCCGCCAACGCCGCAACGGCGCTGATGTCCTGGGTGGTTCTGCCCGCAACAATGACGGCCTTTCGCTGACGGTTGGGCACCACATGCCCACCGCCAAACACCGTGTACAGTGCCACAGGCGCCAGACCCGGCTGCTCGTAGCGGGTGAGTGTCACGGCGGTTCGTCCGCTTTCGGGCCTATGTGGCAGCACCGTGGTCTTTGGTGCTGCTGTGATCCCGTTCCTGGCTGCAAAGTAGGCGGCCGTCTCCGGCGCTGACGGTCCGCGCGGCCTGCCCAAAAGGCTACCGAACCAGCCCTCACCCCCATAGGGCACCACTGGGTCATGGGTCCCGTGGATCAGCATCACAGGCACCGGCTGGTACTGGTCTGCAAAGGCCAGCCCGCCGGGCCGCGGCAAGGTGGCTCCCACAATGGCAGCTCCGTAGAGTTTGTGCGGGATCTCATGGATAAGCCGGATGGCCAACTGCCCGCCGTTGGAAAAGCCAACAACTATTACCGGAACCTGACCGTGGAGGGCATTAAAGTGCCCGGCCAGCGCATCCATGAAGGCAACGTCATTGGTGGCTTCGCGGGCGGACTTGTTGTGGTTCCACCGCTTCTTCAGCCCGTCAGGATAAACAACCGCCACACGGCCCTCCGCCGCCAAGAAGTCAAAACTGTTGCCGCTAAAGGAGCGCACCGCCTGCCCTGTCTGGCTCGAGCCGTGCAACACGATGAGGACGGCGGCGGGCTGGCTGTAGCGGCGTGCATCAGGTGGTGGTCCAACCAACAGGTACCGCCGTCTCCTGCCGGCAACCATGAGCGTTTCGCTGCGGCTGGAGACTCTTGGCGCGGCGGGAGCTCGGGTGGGTCCCGGCAAGAGGGACTTTAGCCACGCCTGTGCCATCACGGCTCCTGTCCGTTGGGTGCTGATCGCAGGTGAGGTTACTGCCCGGGCTGTGCGTCGCCATCAGTTGCTCGGGCGGCGTCAAGGCGAGCCTTGGCGCCCTCGAGCCATTCTTCGCAGCGCTTGGCCAACGTTTCGCCCCGCTCCCAGAGGGCCAGGGAGTCCTCCAGGCTGGAACTTCCAGCCTCAAGCTGATTGACAACGTTTATCAACTGTTCCCGGGCTTGCTCATAGCTGAGGGCTGCAACGTCGCCGTTGGGGGTGGCGGCTGTGGTGGGGCTCATGCGGATTCCTTTGCTGTGGTGTCGGTGCGCTCTAGAGTCTCTATTGCGCCTGAGGGCTTTTCGCCGCTGGAGGCCGTGGCCGTAAAGGTGCCGCCCGCCACCCGGATGCGCAGAGGCGAACCGGTGTGGACCTGTTCGGGCAGCCGGACAATGCTGCTGTCCTCCAACTGCACCACAGCGTAACCGCGGTCAAGTGTTTTCTGCGGCGACAGGGCACGTACTTGGGCCTGCAAGTGTGTCAACTGATCGGCATGGCGCCCCACCTGGGTACGCACCGCGGTGCGGGCCCGCCCCGTCAGGGCCGAGACGTCGTCGTACTTGGTGGAAAGCATCATGGCAGGGTTGGCCAGCACCGGGCGGGAACGCAAATAGGCAAGCCGCTCGGTCTCACGGTCCAAGAGGTCATGGATTCGGCGGTTGAGCTGCGTGCGGGCCTGATCCACCCGCCGTAATTCCTCGCCAACATCGGGAACTATGCGCTTGGCCGCGTCGGTGGGGGTGGAGGCGCGGAGATCGGCCACCTCGTCAAGCAGCGGCCGGTCGGCCTCATGGCCAATGGCACTGACCACGGGGGTTTGTGCGGCAGACACGGCGCGCACCAACGATTCATGGCTGAACGGCAGCAAATCCTCCAAAGACCCGCCACCCCGGGCAATGACAATCAGGTCAACGCGGGGATCGGCGTCGAGCTCGGCCAGGGCGCCAATGACGGCCGTGACGGCATTGACGCCCTGGACAGCCACCTCACGGATTTCAAACTCCACGGCAGGCCAACGCAGTGAAGCATTCCGCACCACGTCCTTCATGGCATCGGAGTTGCGGCCCGTAATGAGGCCGATCCTGTGCGGCAGCAAGGGCAAGGGCTTTTTGCGGCGCGCATCGAAGAGTCCCTCGGCGGCCAGTGCCTGGCGGAGTTGCTCAATGCGTGCCAGCAGATCGCCCAAACCGACGGGGCGGATGTCCTGTCCCTGCATGGACAAACGGCCTGTTTTAAGCCAAAAGTCGGGTTTGAGCTGTGCCACCACCCGGGATCCACGTTCCAGCGGGGCCTCCAGGCGGCTCAACACAGAACCCCAGATGGTTACGCTCAGGGAGACTTCGGCATCAATGTCACGCAGCGTCAGGTAGCTGACATTTGCGCGCTGATTCAATTCAATGACTTGCGCCTCAACCCATGCCGGCGGGGCCTTTTCAATATGGGCCTTGAGCTTTTGGCTGAGCAGCTGCAGCGGCCAGGGATTGTCCGGGGAGGTCTCCGCAGCCGTGGGTGCAATGACCTTACGTTCAGGGGTTTCTGCCATGGCTTAAGCTCACCGTCCTTCACAAGGGTGTCCAGCGTGGCCGTCCAGTACAGCCTATGAAGTAACTCTAGCTTTCCTCACTGACATTCAAACCGCGCTATCCACAGGCATGTACTAGTGTGGAAATCCATTATTGGATTCTTTTTTGGTTTATAAGGATGGCACATGCGCACCGCAGGCTCGGCAATTTTGATCATTGTGGCCCTATTGCTGGCATCAGTGGCAGGGCCCGCAGTGTGGTTGCAGCGCAACGTGGTTGAGCAGAACGGCTTTGTGGCTTTGGCCGGACCGTTGGGCAGCAACAAGGAATTCCAGGATGGCTTGTCCACCATGGTGGCCACTCAAACCACTGCCTCCTTGGATCTGCCGCCCCAATTGAAGGAACTGGCCGCTGCCATTGTCAACTCCACTGCGCGCAGCCTTTACACGGATCCGGGCTACCCACAGGCCTGGACTGAGACCCTGGCCCGCAGTCACGCACTGTCCTTCGCAGCAGCTGGCAACAAGGAGATTCAGGGCGATCTGCAATTGGACATTGCTCCCCTCGTGGCAATGGTTGCCGCCCGTGTCAGCGAGGACGTGGGCGTCACCTTGCCTACGCCCAAGGACGTGGTGGTGAGCCTGGAGCAGCCGCAGGTCGCGCGTCTTTTGCCGCTGGCCACAACGCTGGGCGGCTGGTCGGTATGGCTGGCTGTCATCGCCGTGGGCCTTCTGGTGCTGGGCGTTTTTGTTGCCCGACGTCGATCGCTGGCACTCATCTTCGTCGGTGTTGGCTTGGCACTTGTTGCCTTGTTGTGGTTCCTGGCCTCCGGCATGGTGGAGACCGTCCTAGCTAATTTGGCTGTGGGGCCGGCTGCTGCCAGCCAGATGGGTGCGCAACTGGCTGTGCTGGCGCAGGACAGCTGGCAGGGCGGCATTACTGCCACGTTTATTGTTGCGGCCGTGGTGGCGGCAGTTGGTGGCACATCTCTCATCGTGGCGCGCAGGCGCACCACGTAAGATGGTAGCTATGAGCGCCACTGCTGTTTCCGTCCCCATGCCCGCCGTTCCGCGTCGTCGCAGGTCGCCCGAAGAGGTGGCTGCCGCCGCTCCCGTGACTGCCCCGAAGCGGGTGCTGCTGGCGGCCCCGCGTGGCTATTGTGCTGGTGTTGACCGCGCAGTGATCGCCGTGGAGAAGGCCTTGGAGCATTACGGTGCCCCGGTCTATGTGCGCAAGCAAATCGTGCACAACGTTCACGTGGTCTCCTCTTTGGAAGCCCGTGGCGCCATTTTCGTTGAAGAGAATGAGGAAGTGCCCGCAGGGGAGCTGGTGGTCTTTTCAGCCCACGGTGTCTCACCCGCCGTGGTGCAATCGGCTGCGGACCGTGGCCTGCGCACCATCGACGCCACGTGCCCGCTTGTCACCAAGGTGCACAAGGAAGCTGTCCGATTCGCCGAGGACAATCACATCTTGTTGATCGGCCACGAAGGCCATGAGGAAGTTGAAGGCACCTACGGCGAGGCGCCTGAGAGCACCACGATCGTGAACAACCCCGAAGAGGCGCGCACCGTCCAGGTTGATGACCCTGACCATTTGATCTGGCTTTCCCAGACCACCCTGTCAGTTGATGAGACCATGGAGATCGTCGACATCTTGCGCGAGCGTTTCCCCAACCTGCAGAACCCTCCCAGCGACGATATCTGCTATGCCACCACCAACCGCCAGGTGGCCATCAAGAAGATCGCCCCCCAGGCTGAACTGGTCATTGTGGTGGGCTCCGCCAACTCCTCAAACTCCGTGCGCCTTGTTGAAGTTGCGCTGGAATACGGGGCCAAGGCCTCCTACCGTGTTGACTTCGCCAACGAGATCGACGAGGCCTGGTTTGTTGGTGTGGCCAGTGTTGGCGTCACTAGCGGGGCCTCGGTGCCGGAAGTTCTTGTCCAGGACGTGCTGCGCCTGCTGGCCGAGTACGGTTACGGCTCCGTTGAAGAGGTTGTCACGGCCGAGGAAGACATTTTGTTCTCCCTGCCCAAGGAACTCCGCGCCACCATGAAGGCCGCCGGCGATCCCACGTACAAGATGGGCGCCAAGAGCAACAGCTAGCCTTACAGTTCCAACTGACTGGAGCCGGCATTTTTTGTAGGCGACGTAAAGGAGACGCCAAAGGCCGCCCGCGGCCGACGCGTCGGATAGTCGCCGGAAAAATGACGACTCAAGTCAGCTGGCTACATCGAATTCCGGAGCTGTGAGCATTCGTGGCGTGACCTCCACTTGGGCGGGGGATTCGAGCGTCTTCGGGTCCATGGCATTGAGTTTGCGGGCGGTGGGAAGAACTCTGGCCTCCAGCGTGCCCACCAACTTGTTGTACCTGTCCACGCTGGTCTTGAGCGAAACACCCACGGCGGAAACAGCCTCACCCATGGTGCCCAGACGGGAATACAGCTGGGCTGAGAGTTCAAAAAGTTCCTTGGCGCTTTCGGTGAGCACATCCTGGCGCCAGGTGAAGGCCACGGACTTCAAGATGGCCAGCAGCGAGATGGGCGATGCCAGCACCACATTCTTGCTCATGGCGTAGTCCAGGAGCTCGGGGTCGGCCATAAGGGCTGCGGACAGGATCGACTCCACGGGGACAAAACAAATCACCAGTTCGGGGGAGTTTTTGGCCGAGGTCCAGTACTGCTTGTTGCCTAGGGCATCAATGTGGACCTTGACAGCCTTGGCATGGCGGGCCAAGTGTTGCTGGGTTTCGGCAGTGTCTGTAGTTCCGGCGTCGTGGGCGTTAAGGAATGAGGTCAGCGGAACCTTGGCATCCAGGACCAGCTCCTTGCCGCCGGGGAGTCGCACCACCATGTCGGGGCGGTGAACGCCGTCGTCCGTATTGGTGTGGACTTGTTCCTGAAAATCAACGTGTGCCAGCATGCCAGCGGCCTCCACCACGCGGCGCAACTGCACCTCACCCCACTTGCCGCGTGCGCTGTTGGAACGCAGGGCAGCGGCGAGCGACGAGGTGGTGGCCAGCAACTTGGCGTCGGCATCCTTGGCGTCGCGCAGTTGCTCGGCGAGCTGGCCGTACTGTTCAACACGGTCGCGTTCCAGGAGGGCCACTTGGCGCTGCACGGCATTGAGCTTCTCCGAAACCGGTCCCAGGGCCTGCAACACGTTGGAGTCAGAGCCCTGCTGCGCCGCCAGGGCGTGGTTCTGGGTGGCCAACAGTCGGCGTTCGGCATCGGCGGCAGCGAAATTCGCGTTGAGCTCGGCCGCGCGGTTGTGTGCCGCATCCGCTTCCTCCGTGGCACCGCGCAGCCTGCCCAGCAGCAGCCACGCCACCACGGCTGCGCCTAGCGCAACGCCTGCCAACAACATCAAGATGGCTACAAGCCAAGCGATTCCAGTCATGGAACCACTTTCGCATGAGCCACTGACATTGGTGTTTTCTGGCCCGATTTCGCACACGCAAGCATAATTCCAGCCCGACCGGTAGAATCACTTACCGTGGCTCTTACTATTGGCATCGTCGGACTGCCCAACGTCGGCAAATCAACTCTTTTCAACGCACTGACACGCAACAATGTGCTCGCAGCGAACTACCCGTTCGCCACGATCGAGCCCAACGTTGGCATCGTCAGCCTGCCCGATCCCCGCTTGGCAAAGCTCGCCGAGATCTTCGGATCCCAGCGCATCCTGCCCGCAGTGGTGTCCTTCGTGGACATTGCCGGCATCGTCAAGGGTGCCTCGGAAGGTGAAGGCTTGGGCAACAAGTTCCTCGCCAATATCCGCGAGGCTGAGGCCATCGCCCAGGTCATCCGCGTCTTTGATGACCCGGATGTTATCCACGTTGACGGCAAGGTTGATCCCAGCTCCGATATGGAGACCATCAACACCGAGCTGATCCTGGCCGACATGCAGACGGTTGAAAAGGCCATCCCGCGCATCGAAAAGGCTGTCAAGCTCAAGCAGCGCGAAGCGGCTGAACTGAGTGCCATCCTGGCGGCCCAGAAGGTTCTGGAACGCGGCGACACCATTTTCTCCTCCGTCAAGAGCGACAAGCTGGAGATGGAACACCTGAAGGAATTGGCGCTGCTCACGGCCAAGCCTTTCATCTACGTGTTCAACGTTGATGACGCAGTGCTGGGCAACCCGGAACGCCAGGAAGAACTGCGCGCGCTGGTGGCCCCGGCCGACGCCATCTTCCTGGATGCCAAGCTGGAAGCTGACCTCGTTGAACTCGACGAGGAGGAAGCCCGCGAAATGCTGGAGATGAGTGGCCAATCAGAGTCAGGCATGGACCAGCTGGCCCGCGTTGGTTTCCACACCCTCGGCCTGCAGACTTACCTCACGGCAGGCCCCAAGGAAACCCGCGCCTGGACCATCCACCAGGGCGATACCGCCCCGCAGGCTGCCGGCGTCATCCACACCGACTTCCAGCGCGGCTTCATCAAGGCTGAGGTTGTCCACTTCGAGGACCTGATTGAGGCCGGTTCCATGCACGAGGCCAAGGCCAAGGGCAAGGTTCGCATTGAAGGCAAGGAATACGTCATGCACGACGGCGACGTGGTGGAATTTAGATTTAATGTATAGAACCGCCTCGGTCTAGACCGTAAGAAATGCCCGGAATGGTTTTACATTCCGGGCATTTCTGTACCCGGCGTTAAAATATCCTTAACGAATGTTCAAGGAGCGATGAGGACAAAGGATCGCCCCTTGAATCTGGACTGATGGCCATCGGAGGTCTTCGCCTTTCGGGAGATCCCGCGCGATTCACGCAATAGCGTCTCGTTCTGAGAAGCCCGAGGCATTCAATTGTCTTGCAGTAGGAAACGGCTTGGCTGGCCACTGATCGCCGCGAAAGGTTGATTTTGGATTTAGCGTCTAATTCTGTCTTTGTGGATGGGCTGCTCCAGCAGTTAATAGCTGAAGAACTGGCCTTTCCTTGTCTGCCTTGGCGCAAAAACACGAGTCACAGGTGTCCGTATTTCTATTTCGGATACTCGATGAAATGCTGGCGAGCGGAATGACATCCATACTGTCTTCAGTGTTTGACAACAAGGACTAACTAGGAAACTCCGGAGTCGATGAGAACGATGTGCGCTGTAAGCGATGGGAATCATAAGGGCATAGATTTCAGCTTCAGTCGAGGATTTTGAGATAGCCGTGGACAGTGTCGCTCAGGGACGGGCCGCACATGTCTGTGCCGTAGTGCAGACTTGAGAAATGGGAACCCTCGACATTATCAACTCCGTTGGCGCGAGCGTCGGAGCAGTAGCCGCAGTAAGCGCGGCAGTATTCGCCGGATGGGGTATTCGCCGGACAACCAACGACAACCGCACCAGGGCCCAACCGGTCCTGGTCGCCGAGTTTGGCCCGTCCGAGTTCAGTTCAGAGACCATTCGATTGGTTGTCAAGAACATGGGGGAGACGCCAGCCCGGGATATACAGGTAGTCTTCGAACCGCCGATACCCGAGGGTGAAAAGGGGTCCCACGCATGGGTGCTGCACGAGAGGTATGACAAGGCCATCCCCACCCTCGCTCCCGGGCAGCAACTCGGCAACTCTTGGTGGCTTTCAGATTTCAGCCTCGATGACCCGTCCTCACGCAATGTTCGCGGCCTACCCAACGAGGTCAAGGTAACCTTCACCTACACCGGACTGGACGGCGTGGAGCTGAGCGATTTCTACAACCTCAATGTGCGGCTAGTCCTGTTGGAGGGAAATGCTGTGTCATCGTCTTCGGTCCCCGGTCGACTGGAGATGATCGCAGCGTCGACGAAGGTAATTGCGGACAGCGTCAAGTCCACCATCCCGCGCATTGCGGAGGTAATGGAAGAGCGGAAAGAGCCCGCGTACTCCGAGAACGAGGACGATCTCCATGCGTGATTCGTTCCAATTGATCCCGTCAGATGACGAGGCACTCCGACTGATTGGTGAGTTCATTCACCTGACTGATCAAGTTGGGGTAGATACCGCTCCGGGGATCACTTTCTTCGGCACCACGATGCGCGGTGACGCCGGTCAGATCAGTCAAGCGGCGTACAAAGTTGAGCGAATTTTGGATCTCCTGTTTCCTCGTTGGCGGTTCGACGTGGAGTCTCGGGACAAGAGCTACAAGTTCACTAGGAAGAAGGCCGAACACGCGCGGGTCGAGATCGAGGAGGGCGCGCTGCTGCGGCTTCGTAACGAGCGGGAAGGGCTCGATGCGGAGATCGTGCCGGCGGGCCTGCATCCTTGGGTTTGGAACGCGGCGTCAGGGCTGTGGAGCCAAGGCTTCTACATGCATGCCATCTTGGAGGCCGCGAAGCAGATCGTCACGGAGTGTCAACGCAAACTAGTACGCTTCGACCTGAGTGAAGCTGACTTGTTCGCTCAGGCGTTTTCTCTGGCAGAGCCGAAGGAAGGTAGTCCGCGTCTTAGGTTGATGGAGGACAACGGCGGGGACACCTACAAGAACGTACACAAGGGTGCGATTGCGTTGGCACAAGGACTTTTCTGGGGCATCCGCAATCCCGGCTCACACCACACAGAACAGCCCATTGACAAGCAAGTGGCGCTGGAACAATTGGCAGCGTTCAGTGTTTTTGCGCGGTGGGTCGATCAGGCGGAGGTCGTACGAGCTTAATCGCTTCTTAACGTGTGAGTTTTGACGGTCGTCGGCTAGTCACTAGCTGACGTTATCGATTTCATCAACGCCCGGTGCGCAGTCGTCGCGTCGGCAATTCCGTAACCTTTAGGAGAACTCTGTGATCGAGGAGATCGCGCTTGCTGGAACGCACTGCTTCGAAGCCGGTGCCGTATTAGGTGACCTGACGACGATCAACTATGTTTTTGGCCCCAACGGATCCGGTAAAACGACGATCAGCCAAGGCCTTGCAAGCTTGTCCGCAACCGATGGCGACGCCGGTGGACTAGCGGTCCGATGGGGACAAACGAAGCCAACCGTCAAGGTGTATAACCGAGATTACGTGCGTAAGGCATTCACCAGCGTTGATGGCGAGGAACCCGGGGTCTTCCTGCTTGGCGAAGACGGTGGTGAGGCGTACGAGAAGATCAAAGCGATTGAGAAGCAAAAAGCCAAGGCTGATCACAAGGTCATAGCTGCCCAGACAAACCTAGATCAACGTTTAGCAGAAGCGAAAAAATTGCGTTCTGATCTGGCCGACACAATCTGGCTCAAACGGTCTGTCATCCCAGTATTGGTCCAACAACGCATGTCTGGGCTGAGGGGAAGCAAAGACCAGTGTCTAGAGAAAGTGCTCGCTGCGGCTAAAGCCCATCCCCTGCGAGGTAACGATGATTTTGACGCTCTCTCCAAAAAGACAGTGGCGGCATTTGATGACTCGGCCAAAGAACGGCCACTGTACTCTGCAGCACCTGAATTAGTCTGGGATGAAGCCGCGTTCCAAGCAGCTCTGAAGACGCCCATCGTTGGCAGTGCAGATGTCCCGCTCATGGATCTAATTGATCGCCTGAGCAACTCTGACTGGGTTCACGAAGGTTTGGAGTATCTCAATTCAGGGGAAAACACGGAAGGATTGTGCCCGTTTTGTCAGCAGAAGTCTCCGGCAGCACTGGCTGGGCAGCTCGCAATCGTTTTTGATGAAACCTATGAAAAGAAACAAGCTGAAGTGGTGGGGTTCCTTGCGATCATTACTCAAGCCATAGCGGCCCTAGAACAATACAAGATAATCAATGCCACGAGCCTCGCTAGCGCAGTCGGAGAAGAAGAAGTTGACAGCGCGTTTCATGTACTAATGCTTGGCCTCGCCGCGGCGGAGAAGGCCATGAACCAGAAACTTCTCAAGCCTTCTGACAAGGTTAGCTTCCCCTCCGTCAAGGCTGACTATGACTCATTGAGCGCCATTGTGGACAGGGCAAACGATGACATCACGAAAACCAACACAGTCATTGCTGGTCGACATGGACAGCGGAACCTCATCGTTGACGAGGCTTGGCGCGAGTTTGCACGTGGCCATCTGAACGAATTGCTCAATTCGCACGTAAAGCAATGCGAGCAATCAGATCGTGTTAACCAGTCCTTCCGGGACACCATCCGCACCCAAGGCGATTACTCCGAAGACCACGAGACGCAACTTAAGGAGCTGAGGAAGAAGACAACGTCTAGCGCCGCGACTATCGAAGACATCAACAGGTTTCTCGAACTCAGCCAGTTTCACAGCATTAGGCTGGCCGCTGCCAAAGCCAAGAAAGACGGCTATCGAATCATTCGTGAGGACGGCCAGTCTGCAGACATCGAGACGTTGAGCGAAGGCGAACGAACGTTCATCACTTTCCTCTATTTCTACCATTCGTTGTCCGAAGTGAGGCAGGAGCATGAATCTGACAGGGTTCTTGCTGTGATCGACGATCCCATCTCAAGTCTTGACGGGGACATCATGTTTGTAGTTTCAGCTTTGATTCGCATGCTGATCGAGGAAACTAGAATTGGGAATCATGACCGGGTCCAGCAAGTGATCATGCTGACGCACAACACCCGCTTTCATAATGAAGTCAGCTACCACCACAACGCCAGTTCTTCTTCGGCAACAAAGTACTACCGCATCAGGAAGTATGCGCCCCAACCCAACGCCGTCGAAGACTGCGGGCAGAAGAACCCCATCCGCACTGCGTACCAGGAATTGTGGGACGAGGTTCAAACCGCTGCCACCCATCGGACGAAGCAGATGCCGTGGTTGCCGAATGTCATGCGGCGAATTCTGGAAAGCTACTTCACGACTCTTGGCGGCGAGAAGAATCTCTATGAAGTAGGTGCCGAGCTTCTGCCGGTGGAGCGTGCACTTCACAACGCGCTCATTGCGTGGTCACACAGCGGCTCACACACGATCATGGATGACGACGTCTATGCACAAAATTCAGCTCCAAGCGGTCATTGGCTTGACGCGTTCAAGCGTCTCTTTGAGAAGACGTCGAGCGGTGCGCACTTTGGGCACTACGCCATGATGATGGACAGGGCACAGGCATACGTTGTCTAAGTGAACTTGTGCCAGCCACGTAGCCTGCAAGCTTCAGGCGTTTCCAACCGCGCGCGGACCGTGTGAAAGGTTGTTCCATGACGTAACTCGGTGGAGTTCCGCTTCAACGTCTAGGTCCTGACATTCATGCAATCTTTTGTGATGGCCGCCGAGAACACTTGTTCTTGGCGGCCATGTGCTTTTTCTACGGGCTACCAAATGGAAATGATGTCGTCCGCCGAGGACGAGTCAACGTGACACTGACCGCGAAGCCAGTAGCCGTAATTCCTTAGAACAGCGGCCAGGGCACCGCCGACATTTCACCGCTCGGAGCCGGAAACTGCCCTGCCAAGCGCAACCGGGCGCAGCGCGCGGCGAGCGTTGCGATTTCTTCGGCGCTGAGCAAGTCCGCCAGGTTTCGGCCCAGCTCACCATGCAGTCCTTCGCTGACACGATCTATGCCGTCCAGTTCCTCGGAAATTAGGTCCTCTCCCAACCAGCCCCACAGCACCGTGCGCAGCTTGTGGTCACGGTGAAAGGTGAGCCCGTGGTCCACACCGTGCCGGTGTCCGTCAGCCATGGCAAGGATGTGGTCGCCTTTGCGGTCGGCGTTGTTGACGATGACGTCGAACACCGCCATGCGTCTGAGTGCAGGCGAGTCTTCGTGAACGAGAGCGACCATCCGTCCGTTCTCATCTTGTCCCTGGAGAACTTGTTTCCAACCCGTCTCCGGCACGTGGTCGGCCGCGATCAGGTTCACGGCGTCTTGGGCGGGATCCTGCTCCTGCCAGAGCTGCACCATTCCTTCGCCCATCGGACCATCGCGCAGCCAGGTGTGGGGCACGACGCCCCAGCCGAGGGCCTGCGAAACCAGATAGGCGGCCACCTCCCGGTGGGCCAGCGTTCCCTGGGGAAAATCCCACAGCGGACTTTCGCCGGCTATCGGCTTGTAGACGACCACCACGTCGCCGATGCTGCCAAGAAATGTGGCGTTTGACGCCGTCGTGATGCGGCCGGTGAGCGTTAGCTCGGCGGTCTCTAGGTCCGGCGTTGGCATCAGAGCTCGGGAAGGGTGCAGATGTGTCCGTCAGCGTCCACGGGATAACCGCAGAGCGGGCACAGGGGACGCCCAGCACCCACGATCTCGCGGGTGCGCTTGGCGAATGCGCGGGCGGTGCCGACCGGGATTCGCACCAGCAACATTTCGGACTCGATAGCGCCGTCCTCATCAGACGATTCGTCGTTGTCATCATCGTCATCATCGGAATCGGGGATGGGGTACGCCTCAATGACGATCTGGGCCGTGGTTGGGTCCCACCCCAAGCTCATGGCCCCAGTGCGAAACTGCTCCTGGACGGCCTCGAGCGGCTCATTGTCGACAAGTTCAATGGGAGTACCCGTGGGAATGCTGAAGGGGTTGCTTTCGACGGTGAGGAG
Source organism: Arthrobacter glacialis (assembly GCF_002909445.1). Taxonomy (GTDB): domain Bacteria; phylum Actinomycetota; class Actinomycetes; order Actinomycetales; family Micrococcaceae; genus Specibacter; species Specibacter glacialis. Next base: position 23,740 of record NZ_PPXC01000018.1, on the reverse strand, counting down.
CTGATCGAGAATATCGTCGATATTCTCGGCGAGCAGAGCCGACTGCTGCTTCTCCAGGGCAATACTAACGATCTGCTTCCCTGCGCGCACCTGCAGGTAGAACGTGCGTGCCCCCGGAAGGCCGATGGTGCCAACGACGACCCGATCAGGCCAGGAAAACTCGTGAACAAGTGTAGGCATGTCAATATTCTAGGCGCATGATCTTCATGGCGCCTTTGTCCCTGCACCGCCGCCCACCGGCGCATCGCCAGAGTGGATGTGGTTCGAGAGCCACGATAGATCACCCGCGTCGGTGTTGGTCGCGTAGACGCTCGGCCGACTGGGGCCGTAGCGCACGATCGATACGGAGGCGGGGCCCACGTTGATTCGCTGGAACAGGTCAAGGTGCATGCCGAGCGCGTCGGCGAGGATTGACTTGATGATGTCACCGTGACTCACCGCCACCCATACGGCCCCTGGCCCGTACTCGGCTTCGAAGTCTGCATCGTGGCGGCGAATTGCTGCCACTGACCGAGCCTGCATCGCTGCCATGGATTCACCTCCGGGAAAGACGACGGCGGACGGTTGCGACTGGACAACCGGCCACAGATCCTCGGTGGTGAGCTCACTGAGCATGCGGCCCTGCCACTGGCCGTAATCGCATTCGGTGAGATCGAGGTCAACGGGCGCGTACGGCGCGCCAGTCTGGCGATCGAGGATGAACTGGGCGGTCTGCTGACAGCGCTCAAGGGGGCTCGACACCACTCCGACTAAGGGCACGGGCGCGAGCCGGTCTCCGGTCAGAGCCGCTTGGTCCCGCCCGATCTGGTCCAGGCTGACGCCGACAGCCCGACCGGCCAGCAGTCCAGTGGCATTGGCTGTGGTGCGGCCGTGCCGCACGAGAATAACTGTTGCCATCCACCCAGCCTAGCCACCCGCCGTCGACGAACCCAGCCCAGAAGCCGAGTGTCACCAACTTGATGGACAATCAGAGCAAGCCGGTGCAGGTGTAGCCCCTTGATCTCATCACGCGTTCGCGCGCGGTCACCTCGAGTTCGGCTCGTTCGAAGACGTCGACTACGTCTCTTTCGTTTTCCATTTCATGTCGACCGGAATGTGCCTGCGTTCGAACTCGGTGCCAACCCAGTCATATAGGGGCTTGTAGTCGAGGGCAGGATAACGAAACAGTTTGATCTTCAGCTGCGGTATGCCGGCCTTCGTTTTGAGTCTCGGAATGCCCAAGGGCTCCTTGAGATGGACTACGAAAGCGGAATTCAGATCAGCCCGATCCCAAATGGCCTGGATTGCGGCATGGTTGTGATACTGGATGCTGGTGACATGGGAAATGGAATCCCAGGGGATCTCGTGGCCTCCCCTCACAGTGAGCCCTTTTGCAGAAATCTTCAGGTCAATGGCGTTCTCTCGCTTACGGAATGTCCCCATCACGCCAGTCGCGAACCCGATGCAGCCGAAGATGACGCAGATTCCGCCAACTGCCATCGGCAGACCGCCGACCCTGATCTGTGCAAGATAACTCGGCGTGCCGGGAAGGTCAATGGTCGCCAAGTACAGGCCCGGAAAGAACATGAGAAAGCCGAAGAAGAGGTTTTTGAAGCTCCTGTCCAGCATGGGCCAGTAGTGCGGACTCGAACTGACGAAGTCTCTGATGGCGTATTTGCCCGATCTTGCGTTCTTCAAGGAGTAAATTTCTCGCTTTCCTGGTATCAGCTGCCGGTCACGAGATCGTCAGCGACGGCCGAACAAAGACGTGGCTACGTCTCTTTCGTTTTCCGCTTCTCGTCGATCGGAATGCCTCGGCGCTCGAACTCGGCGATGAACGCTTCGTGGAGGCGTGTGTAGTCGACGGCGGGATAACGGACCACGTTGACCTTCAGGTAAGGAACACCGTCTTTCGTCCTGAGCCGAGGAATGTCCATGGGCCCGTTGAAGTGGACCTCGAAAGCGCGATTCAGATCAGCTCGGTCCCACAAGAGCTGGATTTTGGCAGTGTTGTCATACTGGATGCTGGTGACGCGGGAAATGGATTTCCAGGGGATCTTGTGACCACCCCTCACGGTGATTCCGCTCGATGCGATCTTCAGATCGATCGCATCGCTGCCTTTGCGTGCCATGCCCGACCACGCAGTCACCACCCCGACACGGCCGTAGATGAGAGCCAGCCCGCCAACCATCGTAGGCGTCCCATTGACGATGATCCGTGCGCGACTGCTCGACGTGTCGGGAAGGCCGTTGAGGATCAAGTACAGGCCCAGCGGTAGCATGATCGCGGCCACGAACAACAGTTTTGTGCTCTTCTCCATCCTGGGGGCATGGTGCGAAACCGAACTGATGAACGCTTTGAAAGGCTGCTTGTGCCATGGTGGATTCCTCATGGGAGTGCTGTCTTGGCTCTCGTCCAATAGTTCAATTCCCATCTTCGCGGTTGTGCTTTAGGCGACTGCTTGGCGCGACGGTCCCAGCGTAGGCACCGCCGTCTCAATTATTTATTATTGCAGGCCCCGCCAGTGCAGCCCTGCCCCGAAGTCGTCGGGCAGTGCCGCGAACTTAACCGTGCGGTCATGCCCGCGGGTCGCCGAACCGATCCCGGCGAGGCAGTTTTCCGGCCACCTGACCTCCAAAATGATTGCAGTTCAAAATCACTCTGAGCTAGGGTTCAAGTGATTCCAGATTGCAAGCACACAGGGAGATCTCATGGCTCGGACGCGGGTACACAGCCTGTTCGTTTCTTCAGACGGATTTGCCGCTGGTGATTACGTGACGCTCGAAAAGCCGATCGGTGATGCCGGGGCGCTCTTCGGTAAGTTCGACGGACGCGTCATCCACGGCATCCATGGCATGGACGACCCGGTGACCGTGGATCGGGCCATGTTCAGCATGTGGGCCCAAGGCATCGGGGCGGAGATCATGGGCCGCCGAAAATTCGGTCCGCAGTCGGGCGAATGGCCCGACGACGGCTGGAAAGGATGGTGGGGAGACGCACCGCCCTTCCTCACTCCGGTCTTCATTCTGACTCACTATCCTCGCAAGTCACTCGAGTTCGCAAACGGCACCAGCTTCCACTTCGTAGATGCGTCTCCCGAGAAAGCGCTTCGTCTGGCGCAGGAAGCGGCCGGCGGTTTGGACGTTCGGATCGGAGGCGGGCCGTCGACAGTGAACGAATTCCTGCAGGCTGATCTCATCGACTTCCTGCATGTGGTGATCGTTCCGATCGTGCTCGGCTCCGGTGTTCGGATCTGGGATCACTTGGCTGACTTGGAAGGCCGGTTCAGCGTCGAATCCATCAGCACGTCCAGCGGGCTGACGCATCAGCTGTGGAATCGGAAGGACCGCGCGTGAATGACGACCGTGCGGCAGTTGAGCCCATCATCAGCCTCAAAGGCGACAGCTGCCGACTACGAAAACACCAAACCACCGACACCAAGGCGCAATAGAAAAACACAACCTATGGCCCTGTTTTCAAATTGCCCTACTGGCCCTATTTTCGGTTGGGGGTTTGTGTTGCGTCTGAGCTGTTCCTCGACGTGGTTCAGGATCGCGTGATGGTTCGTTTGAATGCCTAAAGTGTCTCCTTGGAGCCACTCCGAGTACTGAGAGCATCAAGGTAGCTTCTAGACACAAGAGAAGCCCGGCATCTATAACGATGCCGGGCTTCTAGCGTTTAAATGGTTTTTGAGACTGAGCTGATACGGCCATGGGACGAGAAATCACCTATGCTGATACTAGATACAACATTCGATGGAGTAATTAACGTGAAGGGGTAGGAATCATGAGTGCGACGAACCAGCTAGGAAAACCGACGGGTGCTTTTATAGGGGCTTCCTGGATTGCTTTGGGGCTAGGAATGGGGGTCTACTTCATAGGCCTTTGGAACGCGAAGATGGAGCTGAATGAGAAGGGCTTCTATCTCACTGTGTTTCTATTCGGGCTTTTTGCGGCGGTGTCCCTCCAGAAAGCGGTCCGCGATAAGTCCGAGGAAATCCCCGTGACATCCATTTACCTCGGGATCGCCTGGTTTGCGCTGCTGGCGTCACTGTTGTTGCTGGCGATAGGTCTCTGGAATGCAGAGTTGCTGTTGAGCGAGAAGGGTTTCTACGGCATCGGTTTCGCCATGAGCTTGTTCGCCGTCGTGGCGGTGCAGAAGAACATCAGGGATCTTGCAGCCCACAAGGCTGTCTACCCTGATCTACACGTACAGGCCAGGCCCAGTTTTCTGGACAAACCAGAGCTGTAAGAGGTCCAATTGCAAAGAAGCCGCAGAGCCCACCTCTGCGGCTTCTTCTGTGGGTCGGATCATTAGCCTCTTAGGCTGACCACTGCGAACTCATCGGCTGCTCAGGCTGAGCGCACTGCCGTGAGTGGAATCATTATCCAGAATTTCGAGCATGCATGCCGCGAGGTCACCACGTGGAATCGAACCGTAGGGCTTCCCTTCTCCGGTTGCCCCGAGCGCAGTCCAGGTGCCGCTGGGGACCTTGTTGGTGAGGCCGGCTGGTCGGACCACTGTCCAGTCAAGACCAGAGGTGGTGACGGCCAACTCCTGCTCGTTGTGGTCAGCCAAGGCCCGTCCGAGCACGAGCTGAGTAATCAGCCGAATAGGAGCCGGTAGCGCCGACGCCGAATCACCTGCCCCCAGTGAGGATTGCACAACGAGCCTGCGCACGCCTGCCGCCTGCATGGCCGCAATGATTGTCCGTGTGACAGCAGCACGTTGATGGTTGACGCCCTTAGCCCCACCTACGGTGACAACTACGACGTCGGCTCCGGCCACGGCTTCGGCGGCTGCTACAGGATCCGTCGCATTGCCGGTGATCGCCCGAGTCCCGGCCGGCGCGTTGCCGCTCCGGGAGAGGACTGTGACCGAATGCCCTGCCTGAAGGGCAAGGGAAGCCAGCTGAGCTCCGGTGCCTTTCGAGCCGCCAATAATCGTGATCTTCACGAATTCCTCTTTCGTCGTCGACGCCGTTGATGTCTTCGAGAAGCTTACCGGCGCCCGCAAGGCCGAGAGTTCTGTAGTGGCAAGTGCCCCGGGCGCAACGGCGGGCGCAAAAATACCGTCCGGATTCGCTGGTTCGGTCTAAGATGTTCTCTGCCCGGCTTTTTCTCCGGAGTGTCAGAGAATCAATGCATTTCTGCTCTCAGGCGTCATGACTACACCAACCGCAAGACCCAAGGAGTGCACCATGTCTGTTGGCTTGCTCGCCATCGTTGACGACATTCTGACCGCCGCTTTGAAGGCGTCTGCTAAATCGGCTGGCGTGGTGATTGATGACGCCGCCGTCACCCCGCAGTATGTTGCCGGCCTGACGCCCGCCCGCGAACTGCCGGTTGTGGCCAAGATAGCCCGCGGCTCGCTCATCAACAAATTCGTTTTCATCATTCCATTGGCCCTGCTGCTGACGGCCTTTGCGCCGTGGGTGCTGCCGTACCTGCTGATTATCGGCGGTGTTTACCTCTGCTACGAGGGTGCCGAAAAGGTGACCGAATGGTTTGGTCACGTTCATGCCCACAAGGAAGAGGGGGCACGCGATGAGAAGGCGCTCATTGCTGGTGCGGTGCGCACGGACCTGATTCTTTCCACCGAGATCATGCTCATCTCGCTGTCCAATCTTGACCCGGAGATGGGCTTCTGGATGCGGCTCGGTGCCCTCGTGGTGATTGCGTTGGTGATGACGGGTCTGGTCTATGGTGCGGTTGCGCTGCTGGTGAAGCTCGACGACGTCGGCATCAAGATGGAGGCCAGCGAGAACAGCGGCACGCGCAGGATAGGCGCCGGAATTGTGCGTTCCATGCCAGCCGTGTTCCGCGTCATCAGCATCATTGGCACCGTGGCCATGCTCTGGGTGGGCGGTCACTTGGCCATCCTCAACGTGGGCGAGGTGGGCTGGCACTGGCCCATAGACCTGCTGCACAAAGTTGAGCATGCCTTGGAGCCGCTCGGCGCCGTTGTGACCTGGTTCGGCGACACCTTGGTGTCCGCGTTGGCCGGACTGCTGATTGGCCTGATCGCCGTCGGCGTCATGTTGCTTGTCCAAAAGCTGCTGCCCAAGCGCCACCACGCGGAAGCCTAAACTCGCCCGGCTGAACTGAATAAAGCTCGACGGCGGCACCCACCTTGGGTGCCGCCGTCGATCTTTATCTGGCTACAGTTCGGTGACAACTTCCCACGAGGAGTGGATGGCGCCGTGAATATAGTTGACGGCGCCGGCATCGCCAACCACGTCAAAACTGATTCCGGCGTCCTGCAGCTTGTCCGCTAGGGGAGCGGCCGCCGTCGTGCCGTCCGCGTAGACCACCATGGCCGCCGGGGCACTGAAGGATTCCTCGCCCTCGGTCCACTCGACAGTCTTGGGCGTGATGCGGTCTATCGTGACGTTACGGTGAATTTTCACGCCGTGGTCAAGGGAATCCTTCACAGCAGTCCAGCGCCGCGGCATGGCCAAGGGCAAGCCCAGCTGCTGCTTCTCATGCAGGAGAGTGACATTGCGGCCACGCTCGGCGAGGAATTCGGCAAGCTCCAAGCCAACGAGCGAGCCGCCAATGACCACAACGTTTTTACCCATGGGCAGCCAGTACTTGGTGAACTGACGCACGAACTCGGGGCTCTTGGTCAGGCCAGAGAGGCGTCCCATTTTGCCAAGGTTGCTGAGGACGAAACCAGCCTCCTGTGCCGTCGCGGTCCCGAGCATCATGGCACGCAGGGTGTCGCCGGTCTGTACGTTCGGCAAGTCGCCGCCGGGGAAGTCCGGCTTGGGGCGGACAGCGCCGGTCGCCACGATCACGTGATCGGCGTTCAGTGCCCGGATCGTCTCGACGGTGGCCGGTGTGTTGAGCTTGACCGCGATGCGCAGGCGCTTGATCTCGGCCTTGAACCAGCGCAGCAGGCGTTCGTTGTCAGGGGTGGTCATCGTGGAGAACCACATCGTGCCACCAAGGCGATCTGACTTATCGAGCACGGTGACGCGATGTCCGCGCTCGGTAAGGACACGGGCGCTCTCCAGGCCTGCAGGGCCGGCGCCCACCACCACCACATGCTTGCTCGCCGAGGCGGGCTTGAGCGGCAGCAGCGCCTCGTTTCCAAGTGCAGGGTTAACTGCACAGAAGGGGGTGTCGTCGAAGAAGTTCTCGGCAACGCACAGGTAGCAGTTGATGCAGGGGCGGACCTGGTCGAACTTGCCGTCGCGCAGCTTGTTCGGCAAGTCCGGGTCGGCCAGCAGCTGGCGTCCCATGGCGGCAAAGTCGATCTGGCCGGCCGCAATGGCCTTTTCGGAGATCTCCGGCAGCATCCGGCCCACGGCGATGACCGGGATCGTGAGGTGTTTTTTGATCTCGGCTGCGTTCTTCAGGTAGGCGCCAACCTTGCTGGGCAAGGGGCCGTCGGTGAAATTATCGAAGGGGTTCCGCCCCCATCCGGTCACGTGGATTGCGTCCGCGCCAGCCTGCTCGAACAGTTGCGAGGCCTCAATCGCTTCCGGTAGCGTCAGGCCACCTTCTTGCCCGTACTCCTCGCCGGAAACTCGAACGAGGATGGCCAGCTTGTCGCCGACCCTCTCCTTGACGGCCTTGATGACCTCGCATGCAAGACGGGCCCGGTTGGCCAGCGGGCCGCCGTACTCGTCAGTGCGCTTGTTATCCCGCTGGTTCAGGAACACTCCGAGGATGTAGCCGTGCGCCACATGGATTTCGATAGCGTCGCAGTCAGCCTTGGCGATGCGTTCGGCGGCGTCGGCCCAGTCGGAGATGAGTCCGGAAATATCATCGTCGGTCATTTCCTTGTACGTTGCCTGCTTCCCGGCGGTGGCTGCACCCATCCGACGCAGTTCATCCGGGGTGCTATCTGCCAGTGCCGACATGTTGTAGCTGTAGTCAGGCTTGTTGGGTGCAAGGACCGGGCGATCGTTGGCGACGTCAACGCGGGCAACCTTGCCGTGGTGTGTGGACTGAATACACAGCTTGCTGCCAGCCGCGTGGACAGCGTCAGCCAGCGCTTTCAGGCCCGGGATGAACTTGTCATCCGAGAGTCCCGGCTCCTTCATCGAGGCCGCGCCAAAGGGGAAGGCAATGGCGCAGGCGCCGGTGATGATGAGTCCGGCTCCTCCGGCGGCGCGAGCCACGTAGTGGTCGATCTCGGGCTGTTCGATCTCGCCGTGCTCGGAGACGTTCATGTCCATCGCCGGGAGGACAATGCGGTTGAGTGTTTGCATGGGGCCGATGCGTCCGGCGGCCATCAGGTGCGGGAATGTCTTGGTGTTCATAACTCAATAATACTGTCCTATGGACACTATAGTTTACTGGTCATCGTCAAATTCGGCTGCCTAGAGTGTGTGATGCGACGCAACTCCCACATCAGGGCGTCGCGCCGCCGAATGATGCAGTGAGTGCGCAGCTGATGCGACTTCCGGCGCTGGAAGTCACATCAGCTGCGCACTCACGGAAGGCAGGCGAAGGCGCTGGGGTCCCGTAAGGGTCTAGCCCTTAGAAGGGGTCCAGCCCAGGGCCGGGCCCAATTTTGTGGAAATGTCGGTGAGGATCTGCACGTAGTCTTCATGGTCGAAGCTGAAGGGCAGCGCGAACGCCACTTCATCCACCTCCTGGAATCCCGCGTGTGCGTACAACTGCTCCGCGATCTGTTCGCTGGTGCCGATGAGATCCGGGGCAAACAGCATCCGTTTTGGCCCCTGCGGCGCTTTGGTGCGGGGAGTGCGCTCGTCGACGTACCGCTGGTACTTTTCCCGCTGTTTTACCGAGGCTGAATCCGTCGGGATCACCACCAGCCCTTGGGAGACCCGGGCTGGCCCGCGCGTCTGAGCTGATGCCTCGGCTGCTGCACGGTAGGCGCGGATTTGTGATTGCTGGATTTGAGCAAACACCGGTTCTTGATGCTCTTCGGGGAAGACCACACTACTGGTGAGCAGATTGAATCCATTTTCTCCGGCCCAGATGGCCGATTTCTTGCTTGCCGCCCCATACCAAAGACGTTCACTCAGCCCCGAAGAGTGCGGCTCAACACGATTGGAGAATTCTTCCACAACGCCCTGCTTGCCGGAAAATTCCCGAACCGGTTCTCCTGCAACCAAACGGGCAAGCCGATCTACCCGTGCGTAGCTGAAGTCCTCCAGCTCGGCGGAATCGGGATAAAGTTCGTGTTTCACCGTGTCGTAGTGCATCGGTTCACCCACACTCAGGCCCGGATTGATCCGTCCGCCGGAGAGCAGATCCACGGTGGCAAGGTCCTCGGCCAGGCGCAAGGGGTTTTCCCAGCCCATGGGGGTCACAGCGGTGCCAAGCTCGATCCGGGACGTGCGCTGGCTGGCCGCAGCCATGATCGCAATGGGGGAGGAGATGCCGAACTGCAGATGGCGGTGTCGCAGCCAGGCGCTGTCGAATCCGAGTCGCTCGCCCAGTTCGATGACCTGCAACGTTGATTCGTGACCCGCGGCAGGGTCCGCCGGATCGAACAATCCGATGGTGAGGAAACCAAGCTTGCGCAGCGGACGTGAGGAGTCGGTCATGGCTTCCTTCATGGATCGGAGTACGGCTGATTCTCATGATAGGTGGGGGATCGGGCGCGGAAGTCGGGACGTTACCCCGAAAGTCGTTGACACCGAAAAGTGAGTTGTTGAGTTAGAGCGTGGGAGGCCCAGGACCATGGTGGCCTTAGCCGATCGAGTAAATCAAACCGAGTCCTAGGCTGGCCAGTTGTGCCGTGAATTTTCTTGCTGCCTCCAGGTAGGACTCCACATAGTCGCGCCTGTAGTCCATGATCGCCGCCCAGTCTGGGGATTCCTGCGGCAGACGGCGCTGGTAGAGCTCGCGCAAGTCGACCAATGTCAGGTCTGTGGCCACGCTTCGGACCTGTTCGGCAGACAGCACCCGGTCAAAGGGAATCCACCCGCAGCTGGTCATTTCCACGTCACCGCTGACCAGTTCATATGAGGCCCGGGGTGGCTCCGGTTCACCCAGTAGCCACTGCAGGTCCCGCCAAGCCTTGTCGAGATACAGCCCTTCGGGCCGATCCGGTGGATCGGACCAGGACGCCCAAAAGTGGTGGTCGGACAGGAACGCCCGTGGATTAATGCGGGCAATGTTGACCATTGGTGCTGGCATCGGAAGTGCAAAGTATCTGATTCCCATGCAGCAATTTTTCCAGTGATCAGGATTTCCCGCTTGAGGTTATCCACAGGGCGCACATCCACAAATTACTGCGCGGCACGCTCCGCCTCTGTCAGCGTTCGCAGCACACAGAATTCGTTGCCCTCGGGATCAGCCATGACCACCCAGGTGACGTCGGTTCCCTGGCCAATATCGACCCGCCTGGCACCCAGTGCCTCCAGCCGGGCCACCTCGGCCGCCTGGTCATCCGGGCGCAGATCTAGGTGCAACCGGTTCTTGACGGCCTTTGTCTCGGGTACGCGCAGGAACAGAATGTCCGGGAGGGCTCCCGCTTCGGGGCTGCCGGCATGAGGTTGCAGGGCCACCTCGTCGTCATCGCTATCTTCGACGACTATCCGCCAGCCAAGGGCCTCCGCCCAGAACTGCGCAGTTTCGCGGGGTGTTGTTGAGTCAATGGAGAAGTTTTCGATGCGTGATCCCATGCCGCCATTGTGCCTTCCCCGACAGCTCTTGGCCAGAGCTGGCCCCTGGTCTCCGCCGAATAGCCCTAGCGGCCACAAGCTCCCGCCAATCGGTCCAATGTGTGGAAAAGTTAGGCCATGGACACACCTGAGGAACGCACACCGGAACTGCCCGACACCCGAACAGGTCCGCCGTTCATGGCAGGGGAGCGGGAGTCCCTTGAGGCGTGGCTGGAGTTCTACCGGGCGACCCTGCCCATCAAGGTGGGCGGACTGACGGCGAGCCAACTGTGCCAAGCCGCCGTCCCGCCGTCGAGCATGACCATCGCCGGCATAGTCCGCCACCTGAGCGATGTGGAGCGCTACTGGTTTTCCAATGTGGCGGCCGGAAGCGCAGAAGTTGCCCGCTACAAGGCCGAGAACTCCGACGCCGACTTCAACGACTACTCCGAAGCGCAGGCACTGGCCGACGTGGCCGCCTACACGGAGGAACTCGCCAGCGTCCGGGAGCTGGCCGCCGCCGTCACGGACCTCGACGCACCCCTGCCCGCGCTCCGGCACGGCCAGCAGCTGAACCTGCGCTGGGTATACACCCACATGATTGAGGAGTACGCCCGCCACTTGGGGCACGTGGACCTGCTGCGCGAATGTGTTGACGGCCGAACAGGGTATTGATGTACGACGTCGGATGCTGGACTGGGCGCCTGCACCGGCCGTGAGTCGATGCTCACATTCATCCGTTGAGCTAGGACATTCCACAGCTCCTGTTCAGAACGCTGCGGTACGCTGAAAAGCAGGATTGTTCCAAGGGACTGGCGAGTCGCCGTTGAATTCCCGTAAAGCCCATTTTGAAGCGAAGAACTTGGAGGTGGAATGCGGCCCGGACGCATTTCCAAAGTACTGGCCACGGCCGCGGCACTTGCATTGGCCCTGGCGGCATGCACGGGCACACCCCCGGCCCCCAACCAGACCACAACCTCCGCCACGTCAACGGCCGGCGGGAATGTCACTGTTCTTGAGGGTTCCCCCTTCAGCTCGTTCAACGCCACAAGCGTCACAGGCAACACCCTGACCAACGCCCGCATTGCTTCTGCCACCCACTCCGGGTTCAACTCCGTGGGCAGCGACCTGAAGATCATCAAGAACGACAAGTTTGGCAAGTATGAGATGGTCAAGGACAAGCCCCTCACCATCAAATACACCATCAACAGCGGTGTCCAATGGTCCGACGGCGCCCCGGTGACGGCCGATGACTTGTTCCTGCAGTGGGCTTCGGAGTCGGGATATTTCAACGATGCCACCTTGGACAAGAATTTCGCCGTAACGGCAGGAACGGCCTACTTCCACGCCGCCGGTGACAACACGGGCCTGGCCAAGACGGAGCTTCCCGTCATCGGTGACGACGGACTGTCGCTGACCCTGACCTACACCACCCCGTTCTCCGACTGGGAAACAGCCCTCGGATCCTCCGTGGACGTGCCGGCCCACATTGTGGCCGTCCGAACAGGGCTTAAGGATGCGCAGGCATTGACTGCACTGCTGCAGTCCGTGCCCAAGGGAGATCCTGCAAAACCCGTCCCCGCCAATCCGGCCCTGCGCAAGGTTGCGGATTTCTGGAACACAGGTTTTGACAGCAAGACCATGCCTGATCCGACCTTGGCGCTGTCCAACGGGCCTTACCTGGTCAAGGGAGTTACCGCGGACCAAGAACTGATCCTGACCCGAAACGCGGACTACACGTGGGGGGATGTGCCCAAGCTGGACACCTTGACCGTCCACTATGAAAGCGACCCCGACAAGCAGATAAAAGCGCTTGAAGCTGGAACTGCCGATGTGGCCACACCTGCTGCTAGTGCAGAACGGATCAGTGCGCTGGCAGCGCTGAAGTCTGCCGGGGTGCAAGTCCAGCAAGGCTTGGGCTTGGGCTTTGACCAGTTGGTGCTGAACTTCAAGGGTGTTTTGTCGCCACCAGATTTGCGCAGTGCATTCCTGCACACGGTCCCGCGCCAGGAGATCGTGAACCAGATTGCCAAGCCCCTTGACTCCAACGCTGAGGTACTGAACTCATTTGTGTTCAACCCCGTACACGTTCCTTACAAGGAATCCGCACGCAGCAACGGCACCACGGATATGGCTGCAGTGGACTTGGTAGCCGCCAAGGCACTCCTGGCCGGCGCTAGTCCCACTGTGCGCATCTTGTACAACAAGGACGATCCCGACCGCGCCAAGGAGTATTCCCTGATCGCCGCCTCGGCCACGCTGGCAGGATTTAGTGTCACCGATGCGGGCAAAGACTCCAAGCAATGGCTCGCTGCGTTGAAGGAAGGGGCCTTCGATGTGGCCCTCTATGGTTGGACCAGCAACCCCACGGGTTCTGTTCAGGTGCCTCAGGTCTTCACAACGGGAGCCGTCTCCAACCTCAACAATTTCTCCAACACAGTGGTGGATCAACTGACCGAACAGCTTGCTGTCAACCCTGACGATGCCAAACAAAATGCTTTGAAAATGCAGATCGACCAGCTGGTTGTGGAAGCTGCCTACGGCCTGCCCCTGTTCCAGCGCACGGCCCTCAGCGCCACAGGCAAGCACGTTTCAGGCGTGCAGTTCTCTCCACTGGACGTTGGTCCGTGGAAGAGCGTCGCCCAGTGGGCATACGTTAACTAGCTCGTTGTGCACATCCGCATGCCAGCAGTGAGCGCTGCCCGGAAGCGCCAAGGAAAGAAGAGTTCATGAACGCCGAAGCAATCCCCAACAGTGCCCTCCGCGTCACCAGCCACGAAGTACTGGCCTTGCTTTCCTTCGGCCCCGGGCCCGGGGCCGATTTGAGCCGCAAGGTTCTGGTCCTTGCCGATTTGCCCGAAGACAGCGACCTAGTCCGCGCCGGGTTGGCTACCCTGCACGTTCGGGATATGGCCGAGGCCGACGGGGAGGGCATCCACCTGCGCGACGGCGCGCTTGTCCTCTCAGTCATTCTCTCGACAGCCACGGAATGGTTTGAGGCCACGCGTTACGGTGCCACTTCTTCATTGCCCGCCTATATAGTCAGCTCTCCCCACGGCAAGGCCGCAATCTTCCTCAGGCCGTTGAGCCAGTACCTGTGCCTGCCATTGCGTGCCGACATGGACATCGCAGATTTTCTTGAGCAAACGGTGAACGGTCTGGTTGCCGAGGCCCATGCCATGGACGGCGGCCTGGTCACAGTGCGCCGCCACCGGCTGGGTGCAGAAACAGCCGTGGCCAATGTGAAAGTCAACGCCGACGGCTCAAGGCAGCTGGCAGCCCTGCCCCTGCAAGACGACGGCCAGCTGACGCTCACTGCCCTTGATGAGAGCCAAGATGCGGGGGCGTGCGTGAGCTCGGCTTTCCGTGATTGAGCAATCCACTTTGCAGCCTGGGTGAGTTTCATCACTCGCTGAAGTGTCCGGCGTCGAACTTTTAAGGCGTGAATGCGCGGTTAATTAGCAGTTGGGGAGTGATCCATGGCTACGCGATGGAAAAAATGCGCCCAAGATGGGATAAAGTGACTAGGCCGTATTTGTCAGTACGACTAGAATGGTGTTATCTGCCGATTCTTCACGGCCAACCATCAATGTGACTTTCTGCTTTAGCCCTTCCGGGCCTGCAGCCGGGCCCAACTGAAACGAGTCTTAACGCATGAACGACACTTCTCTGAACACTGCTTCGCGCACTGACCTGCGCAATGTCGCCATTGTGGCCCACGTTGACCACGGCAAGACCACCTTGGTTGATGCCATGCTCAAGCAGACGCACTCCTTTGCCGATCACGGTGTCGTTGCAGAGCGTGTCATGGACTCCGGTGACCTGGAGCGCGAAAAGGGCATCACCATTTTGGCCAAGAACACCACGGTTGCCTACAACGGTCCTTCCGCTGGCGGCCAGGTCATGACCATCAACGTCATCGACACCCCCGGCCACGCTGACTTCGGTGGCGAGGTTGAGCGCGGTTTGTCCATGGTTGACGGCGTTGTACTCCTCGTTGACGCTTCCGAAGGCCCGCTTCCGCAGACCCGCTTTGTGCTGCGTAAGGCACTCGCCGCAAAGCTCCCCGTCATCCTGTTGGTCAACAAGACCGACCGCCCCGATGCTCGCATCGACGAGGTCGTTGCCGAGTCCATGGACCTGCTCCTGGGCCTGGCCTCCGACATGGCCGACGAAGTTCCGGACTTGGACCTCGACGCCGTTCTGAACGTTCCCGTTGTTTACGCCTCCGGCAAGTTGGGCCGCGCCTCCACCATTCAGCCCGATAACGGCACGGCACCGGACAACGAGGACCTTGAGCCGCTGTTCAAGACCATCATCGATCACATTCCGGCCCCGACATACAACCCGGAAGGTGTCCTGCAGGCGCACGTCACCAACTTGGACGCTTCCCCGTTCCTGGGCCGTTTGGCTCTGCTGCGTATCTTCAACGGCACCCTGCGCAAGGGCCAGACCGTTGCCTGGTGCCGCGCTGATGGCACCGTCAAGCCTGTCAAGATCACCGAACTGCTGGCTACCCAGGCTCTGACCCGTGTTCCGGCCGAGTCCGCTGGCCCCGGCGAAATTGTTGCTGTTGCCGGTATCGAGGACATCACCATTGGTGAGACCCTGACCGACTTGGAAAACCCGCAGCCGCTGCCGCTGATCACCGTTGACCCGCCGGCCATCTCCATGACCATCGGTATCAACACCTCGCCGATCGCCGGCCGCGTCAAGGGCCACAAGGTCACCGCACGCCAGGTCAAGGATCGTCTGGACAAGGAACTCGTCGGTAACGTTTCCTTGAACGTTCTCCCCACCGAGCGTCCCGACGCTTGGGAAGTTCAGGGCCGTGGCGAATTGGCTCTGTCCATCCTCGTTGAGCAGATGCGTCGCGAAGGCTTCGAGCTGACCGTTGGCAAGCCGCAGGTTGTGACCAGGCAGGTCGACGGCAAGACCCACGAGCCGATGGAACACATGACCATCGACGTACCCGAGGAATACTTGGGCTCCGTGACTCAGTTGATGGCTGCCCGTAAGGGTCGCATGACCAACATGGCCAACCACGGCACCGGCTGGTGCCGCATGGAATTCATCGTTCCGGCCCGTGGCCTGATCGGTTTCCGCACCCGCTTCATGACCGACACCCGCGGTGCCGGTATTGCGGCATCCATCTCCGAAGGCTACGAGCCGTGGGCCGGCCCGATCGAATACCGCACCAACGGTTCCATCGTGGCTGACCGCTCTGGCGTGGTCACCCCGTTCGCGATGATCAAGCTCCAGGAACGCATGAACTTCTTCGTGCAGCCCACCTCTGAGGTCTACGAGGGCATGATCGTTGGCGAGAACTCACGCGCCGATGACATGGACGTAAACATCACCAGGGAAAAGCAGCTCACCAACATGCGTGCAGCTTCCTCGGACACCTTCGAGAACATGACCCCGCCGCGCAACCTGACTCTGGAAGAGTCCTTGGAATTTGCTCGCGAAGACGAGTGCGTTGAGGTTACCCCGGAGTCGGTTCGCATCCGCAAGCTGATCCTGGACGCTTCCGAGCGCGCCAAGGCCGCCCGCAGCCGCGCAAAGAACTAACGCTTCAAGCTTTCGGTAGCGCCTGGCGCTACTCATAGCAATAACACAACAGCCCGCCCCAGTTGCAACTGGGGCGGGCTTTTGTGTTTAAGGTCTCATCTTGATCAAGATCTGCTCAAAATGTGGTCGCGTTTACTTGCTAGTAACATTTTGTGGCTAGGCTCATAGGGTATGAGTTGGAACACTATCCGGGTCAACGGCGATCCCGGTTACCTTGCAACACGGATGTTTCTTCTCGCAACCATTAAAAAAATCAAGGAGGCGGAATGCGTTTCTCACGCACTTCCAAGGCATTGGGTCTGGCAGCAGTAGTTGCTATGTCCCTGTCAGCATGTGGTGGCGGCACGGACAGCGGCAACACCGCAACCGGCGACACCACCAAGGTCATCACAGCCAACAACACCGAACCGGAAAATGGCTTGTTGCCCGCCAACACCAATGAAGTTGGTGGCGGTAAGGTCATGGACCTCATCTTCACCGGTCTGGTCAGCTACGACGTCACCGGCAGGACCGTCAACGAATTGGCGGAGTCCATCGAGACCGAGGACTCCCAGAACTACACCATCAAGATCAAGAGCGGCCAAACGTTCAGCGATGGTTCGCCCATCACGGGCAAAAGCTTTGTTGACGCCTGGAACTTTGGCGCTGCAGCCAAGAACAAGCAGCTGAACAGCTACTTCTTTGAGTCGATCAAGGGCTATGACACGGTTTCCGCCGAGGGCGCCACCGTGGACACCATGGAAGGCCTGAAGGTTGTCGATGACACCACCTTCACGGTTGAACTGGCTCAGGCCGAGTCCGACTTCCCGCTGCGCCTGGGCTACACGGCGTTCTACCCGCTGCCCGAGTCCGCCTTTGCGGATCCGGCCGCATTCGGCCAGAACCCGGTCGGAAACGGCCCCTACAAGTTGGCAGAAGGCGGTTGGAAGCACGACGTTTCCATCGAGCTGGTGCCCAATGACAAGTACAACGGACCGCGCAAGGCCCAAAACGGCGGCGTGACCTTCACCATCTTCACCAGCCTTGATGCCGCCTACACCAGCGTGCAGGCGGACACCCTGGACGTTTTGAAGGATGTGCCGCCGAGCGGTCTGCAGAACTTCACCACGGACTTTGAGGGCCGCAACGTGAACCAGCCCTACGCCGGTAACGCCAACATGACCATCCCAAGCTACCTGCCTGAATTCCAGGGCGAAGCCGGAACCATGCGCCGCCAGGCCATCTCCATGGCGTTTGACCGCCAGCAGATCATCGACAAGATCTTCTACGGCACCAAGACTGTTGCCACGGAATTCACTTCCCCGGTCCTGGACGGCTTCAACAAGGCAATCCCCGGCAACGAGGTCCTGAAGTTCGACGCAGCCAAGGCCAAGGAGCTCTGGGCCAAGGCCGATGCAATCAGCCCCTGGCCGGCAGACAAGGTTTTCACCGTCACCTCCAACATTGATGGTCCCGGCAACAAGGAATACATCACTGCCATGGCCAACCAGATTTCCACCAATCTGGGCATCAAGGCAGAGCTGAACCCGGTCACGTCGTTCAAGGAAATGCGCGCCATGGTCAACAAGAAGGAGCTCACCGGTGCCTCACGTGCCGGCTGGCAGGCTGACTACCCGTCGCTGTACAACTTCCTGGGCCCGCTGTTCGGCACGGGTGCAGGTTCCAACGACGGCAACTACTCCAACCCCGCCTTCGATGCAAAGCTGAAGGCAGGACTGGCTGCCACCAGCGTCGACGAGGGCAACAAGCTCTTCAATGAAGCCCAGGAAATCCTGTTCAAGGACATGCCGGCCGTGCCACTGTGGTACCAGGCAGTCCAGGGTGTTTGGAGCAACAACGTCAACACAGTGCAGTTTGGCTGGGACGGCCAACCGCTGCTATACGCAGTTACCGCAAAGTAGGTTTCTTACTTCCGCGGCGCAGTAAATAGGGGGTCCGGCCTTGGTGCCGGGTCCCCTTTTACTGCCCCACCGACACACATATATGTTATTTTCCGTACAGCAGCTTATGCGCGATCCGCAGAAAACCGCCCTGTACCGTCAACTAATGAACAGGTAATTTCATGAATGCTTTGCGATTGGGAACCCGGGGAGTGGTGGTGCCGTAATGGTCATGTTTACAATCCGCCGTTTCCTGCAGCTGATTCCCGTCTTCTTCGGGGCCACGCTGCTGGTCTACTTCCTTGTCTTCGCCACCCCCGGAGATCCCATTGCCGCCCTATCCGGCGGCAAGCCGATGGCTCCCGCCGTCGAAGCCGCATTGAGGGCCCAATACAATCTGGACCAGCCCTTTTGGATGCAGTATTTCCTGTATTTGAAAAATCTTGTCACCTTGAACCTTGGCCAAACCTTCTCGGGCCAGGAAGTCGCAGACGTCATTGCCCGCGCCTACCCCGTCACCGCCCGCCTGGCCATCATGGCACTGGCTTTTGAAGCTTTCTTCGGCATTCTCTTCGGTGTCATTGCCGGCCTGCGCAAGGGCAAACTGTTTGACAGCACAGTACTGGTTGCTTCACTCGTAGTCATCGCAGTCCCCACCTTTGTTCTGGGCTTTGTGCTCCAACTGGTGGTTGGCGTCAAACTCGGTTGGGCCCGTCCCACCGTTAGCGGTACCGCGCCGTGGAATGAACTGATCTTGCCCGCACTGGTGCTGGGACTTGTGTCGCTGGCCTACGTGATCCGCCTGACACGGGCCTCCATCAGCGAAAACATGAATGCTGACTACGTTCGCACGGCAACGGCGAAGGGCCTGAGCCGCCGCCGCGTTGTCGTGGTACACATCCTGCGCAACTCACTGATCCCTGTGGTGACCTTCCTCGGGGCAGACTTGGGCGGGCTTATGGGTGGCGCGATTGTCACCGAGGGCATTTTCAACGTCCCCGGTGTTGGCAACCTGCTCTTCCAAGCCATCAAGAAGGGCGAGAGCGCCACCGTTGTGGCCGTTGTTGGCATCTTGGTCATTGTGTTTGTGGTGGCCAACCTTGTTGTGGACCTTTTGTACGCGTGGCTCGACCCAAGGATTCGCTATGTCTGAGAACCTGACACCCGAAAATGATCCTGCCGCCCGGGTGACCCCCGCGAGCCGACAGGGAAAAACTTCCACCCGTTTCATTGAACATTTTGTGGCACCCCTGGAGGAGACTCCGCTGGCGGCCGTTGACAAGGTCGATGAGGAAGCAGCCCCGTTGAGCCTCTGGGCCGATGCGTGGCGCAACCTCCGCAAGCAGCCGCTGTTCATCATTTCCGCACTGCTGATCATCTTGGTAGTGGTGGTGGCCGTGGTGCCGCAGTGGTTTGCCAGCGTGGATCCCACCAGCTGCACACTTGACGACTCAGCCGAGGGTGCCCGCGCCGGGCACCCGCTCGGTTTCACCTTGCAGGGCTGCGATGTATATGCGCGCGTAATCTACGGCACGAGGGCTTCGCTCATGGTGGGTATCTTCACCACCCTTGGCGTGCTGGTCATCGGCGGCATCATGGGTGCCCTTGCCGGCTACTACGGTGGCTGGCTCGACACAATCCTGGCACGCTTGGGAGACATCTTCTTTGCCCTGCCCCTGATCCTTGGCGCCATCGTCATCAACCAGTTGCCCGCCTTTCGCGACAACAGGAGTGTTTGGACAGTGGTTGTCGCGTTGGTGGCCTTTGGTTGGCCGCAGATTGCCCGCATCACCCGCGGCGCAGTCCTTGAGAACCGCAACGCCGATTTTGTCACTGCCTCCAAGGCGCTTGGCTTGACGCCCTTCCGGGCATTGGTCAAACATGTGATCCCGAACTCGCTGGCACCCATTATTGTGGTGGCGAGCATCTCCCTGGGAACGTTCATCGTTGCCGAGGCGACGTTGTCCTTCCTGGGCCTTGGCTTGCCGCAATCGGTGATGTCGTGGGGCAATGACATCGCTGCAGCCCAACCACAGGTACGCAACAACCCCGGTGTGCTGCTGTGGCCCGCCGTGGCACTGTCCATCACCGTCTTGAGCTTCATCATGCTCGGTGACGCGTTGCGCGATGCGCTGGATCCCAAAGCAAGGAAGCGGTGACGGCATGTCAATAAATGGAAAAGGTACGCCCGTGAATTCCCGGTCTTCCCGCAACGACGATGCGCCGCTTCTTGAAATTCGGGACCTGGCCATCACCTTTGACACCCAGAATGGGCCCGTCAATGCCGTGCGCAATGCACATCTGACCATCATGCCGGGCGAGACTGTGGCCATTGTGGGGGAGTCCGGTTCGGGCAAGTCCACTACGGCACTGGCAGCTATTGGGCTGTTGCCCAGTAACGGCCGGGTCAGCGGCGGGCAGATCATTTTCGATGGTGAGGACATCACCAACGTCAGTGAAAAACGCATCATTGAACTCCGTGGCAACTCCATCGGTATGGTTCCCCAGGACCCCATGTCGAACCTGAACCCGGTCTGGAAGATTGGTTTCCAGGTCAAGGAGACGCTGAAGGCCAACGGGCTCGACGACGGCAACTCCAAGGCCCGAGTGGCGGAAGTTCTCTCCGAGGCCGGCTTGCCGGATGCTGAGGCCCGTGCAAAGCAGTACCCGCACGAGTTCTCCGGCGGCATGCGCCAACGGGCGCTCATTGCCATTGGTCTGGCTTGCCGACCCCGTTTGCTGATTGCCGATGAGCCCACTTCTGCTCTGGATGTGACAGTGCAGCGCCAGATTCTGGACCACCTGGACCGGATGACCACGGAATTGGGCACGGCAGTGCTGCTCATTACCCACGATCTTGGCCTTGCGGCCGAGCGGGCGGAAAAAGTAGTGGTTATGTACAAGGGGCAGGTGGTTGAATCGGGTCCCGCACTGGAGATCTTGCGCAACCCGAAGCACCCGTACACGCAGCGACTGGTCAACTCAGCCCCGTCCTTGTCATCACGGCGCCTGCAGTCGCAGAAAGCCAAGGATGTGCTGGCCGCTGCCGTGGAAGACATCGAGGAGTCGACTCCCGACGTGGGGGACGGGGCACACCCGGCTCCCGTACACGTCAGCCACGCCACGCCGTCGTCCGAAGCACGCAAGCCCGCGGGCAAGGGCGACACCATCTTGGAGGTCAAGAACCTTACCAAGGAGTTCAAGCTCCGCGGCGCGCTGGGCAAGTCCTCGCAGTTCAAGGCTGTTGATGATGTTTCCTTCACCGTCAAGCGTGGCAGCACCATGGCCATTGTCGGTGAGTCCGGATCGGGCAAGTCCACTGTGGCACAGATGGCGTTGAGCCTGCTGGCGCCCACCGAGGGCAGTATTCTCTTTGACGGTGTCGAGGTGAATACGCTCAAGGGCAAGGCGCTTTTTGATTTCCGCCGGCGGGTGCAGCCCATCTTCCAGGACCCCTACGGTTCCTTGGACCCGATGTTCAACATCTACCGGACCATTGAGGAGCCGCTGAAGATTCACAAGATCGGTGACTCCAAGTCGCGGGAGAAGAAGGTCCGCGAGTTGTTGGATCAGGTGTCCATGCCTGCGGCCACCATGCACCGATACCCCAATGAGCTTTCCGGCGGCCAGCGCCAGCGCATCGCCATTGCGCGCGCCCTGGCGTTGAACCCGGACGTCATTATTTGTGACGAGGCGGTCTCGGCACTCGATGTGTTGGTGCAGGCGCAGGTGCTGAACCTGCTCAACGAGCTCCAGGAAGATCTGGGCTTGACGTACCTGTTCATCACCCACGACCTGGCCGTGGTTCGCCAGATTGCTGATCAGGTGTGTGTCATGCAAAATGGCCGGATTGTGGAAGCAGCCTCCACCGATGAGGTATTCAACAACCCGAAACAGACGTACACGCAAGATCTGCTCAATGCCATTCCGGGAGCCACGCTCTTGGTCTAGCACCAGCAACGAAGCCGGCACACCCGTGGCCTTGCCCGGGTGTGCCGGCTTTTTGCGTCCCGGCGCCAGCATTTGTCGCGCACCGGCATTGGGGCAGCGCTGCTGCCAGCGAGTAGATTGGTGGATATGGAGAACAACGCCGCCACTGCTTTCGAGCACCTTCTGCCCGGTATGGGCCCGGATGTCACTGCCTTGTTTGTGCACGCCCATCCGGATGACGAAACCATTGTTACGGGAGCCACCATGGCAGCTGCAGCCGCTGCCGGGACCCGAGTGGTTCTCGTGACCTGCACGCGCGGGGAGCTCGGTGAAGTGATTCCACCGGAGTTGGCCCACCTGGAAGTGAAGGCAGCCGACATTGCAGCGGGCGCTCACGACGTCGGACACACCAGCAGCGCTCCAGCGGCGGACGGCACGGGGTTGGCGTTGGAACGTGAACGCGAACTGGCCGCGGCCCTAGATGCCCTGGGCGTCAGAGAACATATTTGGTTGGGCCAGGGCCTCACGGCGCCCAGCGGCGGACCGGTGGTCTTCCGGGATTCGGGCATGCAATGGGGGTCCGATGGCAGAGCCGCGGCCGCGTCAACGGTATTGCCGGGTTCATTCTCCAAGGCGCCCCTTGCGGAGACGGCGGATCTGCTGGCCACAGCCATCCGGGCCTTGCGTCCTGCACTGGTTGTCACTTACGCTGCCGACGGCGGTTACGGCCACCCCGATCACGTGCGCACGCATGAACTGACCATGGCAGCCCTGCAGGCGGCTGCAACGCCATCGACTGAACCTTCCGGCTGGGTGGTGCCGGCCATCTACGCCATTGTCAGCGACCGCCCGGAGCGCGAACTGCCAGCTGACGTGGCCCGGCTTGCCGTCCAGGGCGATCTGGCCGCCAAAAAATCGGCCATGCAGGCCCACAGAACCCAAATCACTGTGCAGGGGGAGCGCTTTGCCCTCTCCGATAACGTGTGGCGAGACATCACGGCCTTGGAAGAGTTTGTTGCCGTGGATCCGGCCTTGATTTATGGGGCGCAGACACCATGACCGAACCGTTGGAAGCACGCACTCAAGGACCTGAGACAGGGGCCGGGCAGCCCGGACCCGCCCGGGCCCAAAAGTCCCGGTTCGTTCTTCCGCCGCCGCGCCGGTGGGCAGTTCTGGCCGCAGCTGCCGGTGCTGGTGTGGGCAGCGGGCTGCTGGGCACCTCCCTGCACGGCCACCTCTGGCATCTCGACGGCGGGGCGCTGATTCCCATTGGCGCGGCACTGGCCTTGCTATTACTTGCCGCCGTGAGCTTGTTTGTTGGACTGTGGAGCAAGAGTTCCTGGGTTGTGGTGCTCTGCGGGGCCGCCGCCTACCTCACCGCCGGGCTGCTCTCCATGCAGGGGGGCTCCTTCGGCATGATCATCGACAACCTGCAGGGCCGTGTGTGGCTCTACGGCATTGCCTTCACCACACCCCTGGTGGCACTGGTTGTCTGGCGACTTCTGATCCCCAAGAAGTAGCCCTCCCTCAACCCCAACGCTCCTTCAGTTATGGGGTGTTTTTCCCCAACGCTCCTGCAGCAGTGGGTGCCGGATACCGGATTCCGTCGGCACATGGCTGTGAGGCCGGAATCTCGTGGGCACTGAGTGAGCGGGCGTCGCCCAATTACTTGTCGTAACTGCGCGAGCGTTAGGGAAAAACACCCCGTATCCCCTACGTGCCAGCCTTGAGTGAGAGAGTTTTTCTCATTCATGTTTGGTGGGGCAGGAGGAGATAATTATTCATGGA
>NZ_PPXC01000017.1 GCF_002909445.1 Arthrobacter glacialis | reverse complement strand
GATGTGGGAGAGTAGGACACCGCCGGACAACACGTAAAAAAGGTAGAGGCCCCACACCACGGTGAGGGGCCTCCCTTCATTAAAACAACAACTGACCCGCAGTAGCAGTCGAAAAACACGCCAAAAACACGTTTTTTCGACCACTACTGCGGGTCAGATGTTTAACGTGACTAACGCAGTGCCGCAGACCACGCCGCGTGGCCGTTCATCCTTGCCTCGGCATGTTTGCAAACAACGTACTTGCTTTTGCTCACCACCTCCTACAAGTACGGCGCCTTTAGCCAGATCTATCCCTTGGCCCGCGGGTTGGCGGTGTTTCTGGTGGCGGTAATTGCCGTGACCTTGCTGGCGTTGACGCTGATTGGGGACGGCGGCAGCAAAAGGGTGCCCTCTTTGCCGTGATGACAGGTATTAGCATTGCCGCATTCACCCTGGTGGATGGGCTGGGTGTGCGCCAATCCGGGAACCCGCTGAGTTACATCTCGTGGCTGTTCCTGCTTCATGGCCTGATTCTGCCCTCGGTGTGCTTGCTGATGGCCCCCGGGCGCCGGGTCCACGTCCGGGCGGTTGGCAAGCATTGGAAGATCGGGTCGCTGGGCGGGGTGCTGTCCATGCTGGCCTACGGCATGGTGGTTGTGGCCCAGAGTGTGGCTCCGCTTGCGCTGGTCTCGGCCCTGCGAGAGTCCTCGGTGCTGCTCGCCGGGGTCATTGGAGTCCTGTTCATTGGTGAGAGGTTCTCCAAGACCCGGCTTGGATTGACGACGGCGGCCGTTGCCGGGAATGCCGCGCTGCAGTTGGGCTAGTGGTTCTGGCGCGCCAGCAGCAGCCTAGCGCAGGATAATGTCGGTGGCCGTGGCGGGGGACTGACCGGTGGAGACGAAACCTGAAACGTTCGCCTGTGGGTGCTTGATGATGTCGGTGACCGAGCCCAAATGCTTGGACAGGTCCACCTTGTCCTCCGGGGCAGCCAGCAGAAGCTGGAAGCCAAATTCCTGCAGCGCGTTGATACCCGCGCCAGCGTATTCTGAGTTCGCCTGGATGAAGGCCTCATCGATCATGACAGTGCCATAGGTGCTGTAGCCCTGCACATCTATGCCCAGCTGGTAGGCCAAGGCCGCGCCCATGATGAAGGAAGTGAAGCGCTGCCCCTCACCACCTGAGAGTGTGCCCGGTTCCAAGCCCATCTCAACTTCCCCGTTGGGACGGTGCTCGTTGCAGCTGATGGTCACATGCTGGCGCACATCAAGGACGGTATCTGCCCAGTGGGCCATGCCTGGATCGGCAAGTGCATTGACCAATCGTTCCAGCTGCTGGTAGCTGGCTGCCATCTTTTCTTCGCTCGCCTTGGTGTACGCATTCCCCAAGGCCTCCTTGAGATCGTTGCGGAAAGCCCTGGCCTCATCGGGGATGGTGGTCTTGACTTCCAGCCGCAGCCGGCTGCCCTTCTCGAAAGGCACATCCGCCAAGATTTGATTCAGCGGCAATATACGTTCCTCAATGGTGCGCCGCTCCTCTTCCAAGAGTTGCAAAAGATCGGAGAAACGTTCGTAGGAGCGGTTGTTGAAGTACTCCCGGAACTCATCCTGACGCTGCGGGAGGCCGTCGGAAATAATGCGCTCATACAGCTCTCCATAGTGAATGCTGGCATCGGCCCCGGTACCGTAGCTGGCACTCATGGTGGGGCCGAATTGGCGCGCAAAGGACTTAAAAATCTCGCTGAGGGCGCCTTCTGTGCGGAACTGGCGTTCTTTCAAGGCTGCGGCTCGCTCACCCAGGTCCACAGCAACGCGGGACAGAAGCACCTCCAGCTCATCCAAGGACGCGGGTTCGCCGTCGCTCAAGTACGGCGCAAACGCAGCTGTTGCCCAGTCCGGGGCGGCCTGCTGTAGTTCACTGGCGTTCCGCAGGGCAGCCTGAACGTTGGCAAGGTCCTTGCCAATGGCGGCTAGATCGTGGTGTAGCACGGCCACCTTGCCCACGGCCGCCTCCAATTCTGCATTGGCGGAAGCCAGCGATTCGCGCAACTGGGCCAAGGTGGCACTGCCGGCAATGGTTTGCTCCAAGGTGGCGTGCAGAACTTCCAACGCTGCGGCCAGTGCTGCGGAATCCAGCTGCGCAAAGGTCCGCTGGTCACCGGAAATGCGCTTCAGGGAAGCCAGCCGCTGAGCAGACTGTTCCTTGGCCAGGCTGCTTTGGGTGGCAGCGGAAGCAGAGGCCTCATGGTCGGCGGCGAGGGCCAGAGCCTGCTCTTCCAGCTGGGCAATCTTGGCAACATTGTTGAAACCGAGCAGGTAGTCCCCGGGATTGATGGAGCGGGTGTCGCGCTCGAATACCGCCGAGTTCAGTTTCACTGTGCCGGCTTGTGAAATGGCCCTGGTGTGCTGGTGCAACTCCGCGTCGTTCTCAACGCAGACGAACGCAAAGTCGGAGGTAATTTTCGCCCGGACCCAGTCGCCGGCGTCGGACGCGTGGAAGTCCAGCTTGGTCACCAACTCGTCGGTGCCGGCAACTGCGCCTGTCCGGGTGGGGAGGCTGATGTCTATCCAGCGAAGCTTGCCGTGCCCGTCCAAGGTGTTGATGGCGGCGGTGACAGCTTCAATGTCCCCACCCTTGATGAGCAAGGTGGTGGCCAGGGAACGCAGGACCTTCTCCGCCGCAGGCCGCCACACGCTGTGGCCGCCACCCATGTCCACCAGCTCACCGGCGAAGGGCATGTCCGCGATGTCGATGCCTGTGACTGCGCCAATAGCCCGTCGGGCGGCCGCACTGCGCGGGTCAATATTGCTGCCCCTGCGCTCGTAAGACTCAATCTCGGCCCGCAGCGCCTTCGCTTGGTCCTTGAGGTTTACACTCGCTGCGACGGCTTGGTACTCGCGGTTCCGTGCCGACTCGGTCTCACCTTGTTGGTGTTCGACGCCGGCGCCCGCCAACGCGCGCGCTGCGTCCAGGCCGGCCGCACTCCATTCATGTACGAGCCCGGCAGCGTCCAAGTCCTCGCGAACACTTGCTTCCAAACGCAACCGTTCGGCAAGTTCCCGCTTCCCGGTGCGGATGTCTTTTTCCAGGCCCTCGATGGCCCGGCCGCCGTGGTTGGCATGCTGTTGCGCCAAGGTGGACGCGGATTCAGCCAGGGCGTCCTTGGTCAGTGTGGCTGCCTCGATTTGTTGCTGCTTTTCCTCCTGAGCTTCGCTGAGGGCGACCGCCTTGGCGGTCAGCAGTTCGGCTTGGAATTGCTGACGCAACAAGGGGAGCTGCACGTTTTTTAGCTCAACTGTGCGGGAATGGTTGTGGTTGAATTCCGCCAGCCTTTTGTGCAGTTCCGGCACAGGGGCCAGGGCGTCACGCTGCCCGCGGGCATCCTCGAGCTGGCGGTAAATCCCGCTCAGATGACTAAAATCCTCCACCGCTGCCGCCGCTGCAGCGAGGGTTGCCGGCTTGTCCAGCACCTCGTAGCGGAAGAAGCGGTTGACACCCTTGTCCAGGCCCTTGCCGTTTTGCAGGGTGCGCAGCAGGCTGAACGCCTTGTCATTGTGGATGCCCAATTTACGGCGGAACCGCTCGGCAAATGTCTTGTGCACGTCAAAGGCCTCGGCTCCGGGGAGAGCAGCGTGCAGGGACGAGGGCGAAAAGCGCCGGCTGCCATGACCTTCGAGCGCCTGGGTATCCAATTCGGCGTCGTGGATGACATAGTGCTTGCCCACCTGGCCTTCCAGGCCATTGGCTGGCAGGTCAAACAGTGCCGCAATGGTGACAGCCCGGCCCAGACCGTCCTCAAACACCAGGGCGGCGGCGGACCAGGTGGCGCTGGGGCGTTGGTATTCAATGCCGCTGGCCGTCTTGATCTTGCGGCCGCGCATATAGCTGAAGGTGGTGCGCCGGTCCTTCCGGTTGGACGCCTCATGCGCTGATTCATTCAGGCGGGGAGCTGCATAGAAAATGTGCTGGATGCCGTCAAACAAGGTGGACTTCCCCACGCCGGGATGACCTGTCAACAAGGTCCCGGCTCGGTCCACGTACATGGAATGGCGGCCGTGGAAGGTGCCCCAGTTAATGATCTGAATTTGGCTGAGCCGGAACTGGCCGGGGTTGATGTCTTCACCAATGGGCAGCGTGGTGGCAATGCTCATTAGAGGATCTCCTGCGTTGCTTCGTCGGGGGAATCGAGATCGAAGGAATCGCTGGCGGCGCTTTTGTCCAGAGCCGCCAGATAGGCCGGAATTTGCTCGATCGAATCAAACGGCAGTGCGAGTGCCAAGGCGTTGCTCACCCGATATTCGCCCGCCAACTCGGTGGGCAAAATCAGTTTTAGGCCCATCAGCCTGGCCAAGGCTGCGTCGGTTTGTTCATCGAGGCGTTTGTCATCGACCGCGCCCGGTTGGCGGTGTTCGGCCAAAATTTCCCGGGCCATGCTGCGCGAGACTGTCACATCCGTGCCGCTGCCCGCATGACGGTCCAGCAGCACCCTCAAACGCAGCGCCAAAAGTGTCTCCTCGCGGCGCAGCGGCTTGCGCGCGACGATGGGCTGGGTGTGCGCGGCGTCCATCGGGACAGGTGTCAGCAACGCAATTTTGCGGTCCGCATCAACGCTTAGCAGCAGGAAAATTTCACTCAGGTACTGCTGCAGGGACACGGTGTGGCGCAGGATGGTGGTCCACAGGGCCGGTTCAGCCGTGCCGTCAATGTAGGGCCCGCGGAGCAGTCGGACCAACGCCTGGCGCAGTTCCAGCGGGAAGGCGCCCGTGTCGCCGGGAAACAACATCCGCTCCGTATTGGCCGCGCTGGTCCCGGCGGGCGTGGGATGGGAACTGGTGCTCATGACGCGGAGTCCTTCGTGAAGGTGAACAACGGGATGCGGGCAGTCCGTGCGGTGCCGTCGATCTGGGTGAAAGTCAAAGTTTGTGTGCCCGTGGAATCCATGGTGTTTGTCGAGGCGCGGGCAGCCAGAATCAGTCCCCGGATGGTGTTGATGTGGTGGAGTTCCGGTGGCAGGCTGGCATAAACGTCCGCCAGGGTTGCCCTGCC
Organism: Arthrobacter glacialis; assembly: GCF_002909445.1. Taxonomy (GTDB): domain Bacteria; phylum Actinomycetota; class Actinomycetes; order Actinomycetales; family Micrococcaceae; genus Specibacter; species Specibacter glacialis. The sequence goes on along the minus strand of NZ_PPXC01000017.1, from coordinate 86,993 downwards.
GTTGCGGGTTACCTTGGTACGTTCGACGGCGGCGTGCAGCGTTGGCATGTCCGGCGCAGGCGTGACGGGGGTGCGGTGGATGTCGGCATCGCTTAGCTCAGGGGGAGCTGCAAGCTTGGGCGGGGGCACATGGTCCGCCGGGTTGAAGATGCCCAGCCCGGCCAGCGTTTCAAATGTGGGGGAGTACAGCAGTGGCTCGACCACAGCCGTGCGCGAACCGAGTGTCGCTTTGGCCACAGCCTGCTCGGCTGCGTGAATGGACCGGCGCAACAACACGGATTCCCTAAATTCGGCCGACTGCACGTAGGCGTGCAAACTCTCGGAAAGGCGCCCATAAATGGCGTGCACGTCCGCCGCCTCGCGACGCATTTCACGCAGCAGCGAGGCCAGGTTTGCCCGTTCCTCGGAACTCAGCTGGTCCGTGAAGTCGCGCTCCAGGACCTCGTTGATCGACTGCCGGAAGCGGGCCTGCTGGATGGGGTCGTTGAGGAATTCGGTGAAGCCTTCAAAGGTCTCTCCTTCGGCAGTGCCGCGCAACGCCTTGTCGCCGGCCAGCACCTGGCCCACGGCTACACCCTTCGTCACGGAGGATTCCATGATTTCCTGGCGGATGGTGTGCAACATGAGGTCCACGCCGTCGCGCATGCGCTTGAAATCAGCTGGCAGGCTGGCGGCCAAATCGAGCACACTGCGGGTGGCGGCCACCGCGGAGTCGGCAGACAGCACCGCGGGGCTCTCGCCGTTGCGCAGCGCCTCAATTTCGTTTTGGCGCTCGGCGATCTCGGCCTCGAGCGCGGCAATCCGGGATTCCGGGTTGGGGTCGCTTTGAAAGGACAGCGTTTCAATGCTTGTCAGCAAGGTGCTCAGCCGGGAGCTGTTGAGGTTGGTCCGCTGACCCGTCAACGTGTCCATGAAGGCCAGGACGCGGGCAGTGCTTGCTGTGGGTTCGTAAAAGAATTTGCCGTCAGCCATGGGGCGGGCCAGAAACTGGCTGCGCACCCAGGAATCGGCGTAGTGGGACGCCTGCCAGGACTCATTGAGGCTGAGGTTTTCTTCGCGCAGTTCCTTCATGAAGTCCGCCAAGTCGGCGTGGAACTCTTCCAATGGAACGCGCTGCTTGGTGGCTGTGAACTCGGCCCGCAGAAACGCTGCAGCCCACGGCGCGCCCTGCAGCAGCTTCCACGCGGGGCTCTGACGCAGTTGATTTTGCGCGTGCCACTGTGCGACGGCGTTATCAGTGGAGCGCATGGCGTGGACTTTCAGGCAGGGGTGGGGTGGGGTAAGTTCCATTTTAAGGCATGGCAGCGCCGAAAAAGACGGCGTTCGCGGTTTCGGCCGCCAGTAGACCACCGGCTTTAACCGCCAACGCCGTCTTTTTTGATGCTGGTCCGGGGCATGTGGTGAGAGTTACGCGCGCGGGCGAGTGTCCGGCGTCGTAATTACGGTAAGCTAGATAAGTCTGTGCTGGCGCCAAGGCCACTCAATCTGTGTGCTTGGGGGCCGCCGGACACCGCAAATGAACCTCCTGTTACGGAAATGCCGTAACCGCCTAGCCCAAAGGAGGTGGGTTCACATATGCGTCCTTACGAACTGATGGTAATCATCGACCCCGATGTTGATGAGCGTACCGTTGAGCCGTCGCTTCAGAAGTTCCTGAATGTCATCACCAACGATGGTGGAACCATCGAAAAGGTTGACATCTGGGGCCGTCGTCGCCTGGCTTACGACATCCAGAAGAAGTCTGAAGGTATCTACGCAGTGGTGAACTTCACCGCTGAGCCTGCTACCGCTCAGGAACTTGACCGCGTTCTTGGCCTCAACGAGACCATCCTGCGCACCAAGATCACCCGTCCGGAAGAGCAGAAAGTAGTAGCCGAGTAATTTCGGTTCACTTTCTTTAGTTCTTTCTCCGTAGGAAAACACAAGCAGGAAGCAGGAGCAGATGGCAGGCGAAACCACTATCACGGTCATTGGTAATCTCACCGGTGACCCCGAACTTCGGTTTACCCCGAGCGGTTCAGCAGTAGCGAACTTCACCATTGCGTCGACTCCGCGGACCTTTGACCGCCAGTCCAACGAGTGGAAAGACGGCGAAACGCTGTTCCTCCGCGCGTCGATCTGGCGTGAAGCGGCCGAAAACGTTGCCGAGTCCCTGACAAAGGGTACCCGCGTGATTGTTTCAGGCCGGCTGAAGTCGCGGACCTACGACACCAAAGAAGGCGAAAAGCGCACCGTCATGGAGCTTGAGGTCGACGAGATCGGCCCCTCGCTGCGTTACGCCAATGCCAAGGTTAACCGCACCCAACGCTCCGGCGGTCAGGGTGGGAACAACTTCGGTGGCGGCAACGGTGGCCAAGGCGGCAACTTCGGCGGCGGCAACGCTGGCGGAGGCCAAGGTGGCTTCGGCGCCAATCCCGGTGGCGGCAACGCTCCCTGGGGTGGCGGCGGCGCGCAGCAGCAGCCCGCACCGGCAGCCGATCCCTGGGCCACGCCCGGTGGCGGCTCCTCCGGCGGCTGGGGCGCTGGCCCGGATAACTCCGAGCCTCCCTTCTAGCACTAAAAATATTTGTGCGGCAACCGCCGTACGCACTCCATCCCGCGGATTAATATCCACGGGCTCCACGAATACTAAGGAGCTCCACGATGGCTAAGGCTGAACTCCGTAAGCCCAAACCAAAGTCCAACCCCTTGAAGGCCGCTGACATCACTGTCATCGACTACAAGGACGTAGCATTGCTGCGCAAATTCATCTCTGACCGTGGAAAGATCCGTGCACGTCGTGTCACGGGTGTTACCGTTCAGGAGCAGCGCAAAATCGCCCAGGCAATCAAGAACGCCCGCGAAGTTGCATTGCTGCCCTACTCCGGCGCTGGCCGCGGTTAAGGGAGATAAATAAACATGGCAAAGCTCATTTTGACCCACGAAGTAAGCGGCCTCGGTGCCGCTGGCGACATCGTTGAGGTAAAGAACGGTTACGCACGTAACTTCCTTCTTCCCCGCGGCTTCGCCCTCACCTGGTCCAAGGGTGGCGAGAAGCAGGTGGAAATCATCAAGGCTGCTCGCTTGGCCCACGTGCACGCTTCCATCGAAGCTGCTCAGGAGCAGGCCTCGGCTCTGCAGGCCAACGTTGTTGTTTTGAAGGTAAAGGCAGGCGCCTCAGGCCGCTTGTTCGGTACCGTCAAGGCTGACGACGTTGCAAAGGCTGTTGCCGCTGCAGGTCTGGGAGCCATTGACAAGCGCAAGGTTGAACTGCCTGCTCACATCAAGAGCACCGGCAAGCACACTGCAACTCTTCGTCTCCACGACGACGTTTCAGCTGTCATCACCTTGAACGTTGTAGCAGGCTAATAGCCCGTTTATAGCTTCAAACAAGAAGCCCGGCCCCCGTTTTCGGGAGCCGGGCTTCTTGCTTTAACTAATCCCTTTGGGACTGCAGCGACTGCATGTCCGTTGTGGTGATGTACCGGTAGCTCAGATCAATGAGTTCACGGAGCACGCCCAGGTCAATATCGGCGAGCTTGTTGATATAGACGCACGCCACGCTGGATTTGAACTTGCCCAGCTTTTCCAGCAAAGGTCCGGCCTCTGGCGGGTCTTGGAGCCCGTAGATCACCAGGTTCGCCTTCCGGGGTGAGAACCCTGCGGCGGCCGCGTCGCCCTCACGCCCCGAGGCGTACTTGTAGTGGTATTCGCCAAATCCAATGATGCTTGGCCCCCACATGCGTGGCGGCTGTCCGGTGATCTCTGCCATCAGTTCCAGCAAAACAACGGCATCCTGGCGCCGCGCTTCCGTGGTGTCCACGGTGGCGATGAACCCCATCGGATCCACTGCTGTGGGATGAGTCTTGTTGGTCCTGTTGTCAGTCTTTGGTGACAGTGGCTCAGCACCCATAATCGCGCTCCTTTTGTTCCTCGTAGTTTAGCGTTGGCCGCTTTTCTCCGCACCGTGCCATGGTGAACTGCCCCGCTCATGTCCCTATTGCTTCATCTATGGACGGCGATACATCAGATGTATTACTGTGGGGCCTGTCACTTTGTTATCCATATCATGCTGCGCGTCCGGGGTTCGTGAGTCCGTGGGGCAGCCTGCTTCTTTGTTGAGGGATTATGGTTCTGCCAAACATGCGAAAAACTTTTACCAAGCCAATAGCCGCCGTGTGCGCCTTGGCCGTGGTAGTTGGCCTGGGATTCACCACCATAGCTGGTGCCAACGCAGCTGAAACTCCCGTTGCCCCCATAACCTCTGCCGGCATCGTTGCAGGATCCCAGATTCCCGAGACCGACCAGATGCTTTGGTACACCTCCCCGGCCACCAACTGGGAAACCCAGTCGCTGCCCATCGGTGGCGGACACCAAGGCGCCAACGTCTTCGGTGGCCTGGCCAGTGAGCGGTTGAGCCTGAACGTGGACTCCCTGTGGTCCGGCGGTCCCGGGTCCAAGGAAGGCTGGACGGGCGGCAACTGGCCCTCGGACGGTTCCAAGAATGGAAAGCTCAAGGAGGTGCGGGACGAGATTACAGCCAACGGCTCCATGTCTCCCGGCGCCGTGGCCAGCAAGCTCGGCATCCCCTCCTACAGCCTGCCGGGCGGGGTCATCCCGGGCTTTGGTTCCTACCTGAACTTTGGCCAGTTCTACTTCGACGTCCCTGATGCTGCCGGGACCACCAACTACCGCCGCGACCTGAACCTGGGCAACGCCGTGGCCGGTGTCAGCTACACGAAGAGCAATGGCACCAAGGTGCAGCGCTCCTTCTTCTCCTCCTACCCGGACAACGTTTTGGTGTCCCGCTTCGCCGCCGACCGAGCCGGGGAAATCAACTTCACCACACGCTTCACCTCGCCCAACGGTGCCGTGCAGACGGCTGCCGGCAACCGCATCACTGTCAAGGGTGTTGTTGCCGACAACGGCTTGAAGTACGAGATGGCGGCCCACGTAGTGACCGATGGTGGCACCGTCACGGTCGAGGGCAACAACCTCAAGGTCACAGGCGCCACGAGCTCCACCATGTACATGAGCATGGGAACCGACTACAAGGACAACTACCCCAGCTACCGGGGGGTTGACCCGCACGCGGCCGTAACGGTCGCCGTCGACGGTGCCGTTGCCAAGGGCCATGACGCTGTGAAGGCGGCGCACATTGCCGACTACAAGGGCCTCTATGACAACATGAGCCTGAACATTGGCGGCCACCTGCCTGCCGACATTCCCACCAATACCCTGCGCTCACAGTACAAGGGCAATGGCTCCGAAGGGGACAAGGCCCTGGAGGCTCTGTTCTTCAACTACGGCCGCTACATGATGATTGCAAGCTCCCGCCCGGGCTCACTGCCGGCGAACTTGCAGGGCCTGTGGAATGACAGGAACACCCCGCCGTGGCAGGCTGACTACCACACCAACATCAACCTGCAGATGAACTACTGGCTCTCCGAGGTGACAAACCTTTCGGAAACGGCCGAGCCGCTCAACGACTTCATGGAAGCGCTCGTTGAGCCCGGCAAGGTAACCTCCAAGTCCATCTTTGGCGCGGATTCCCCCGGCTGGATTGTCAACCAGAACACCAACATTTTTGGCTTCACGGGTGTTCACGACTGGGCCGAGTCCTTCTGGATGCCTGAAGCGGCAGCCTGGATGATGCAGCCTGTTTACGAGCACTACGCCTTCACCGGCGATGTTGCCTACCTGCAGACCAAGGCCTACCCCATGATGAAGGGTGCTGCCGAGTTCTGGATTCACAACCTGCAGCCGGACCCGCGTGACAACAACCGCCTGGTGGTTACTCCTAGCTACTCGCCGGAGCAGGGCCCGTTCACTGCCGGTGCCGCCATGTCCCAGCAGATTGTTGTGAACCTGCTCAAGGACACGCTGGAAGCTGCCAAGGTTTTGAACACTGATGCAGCCTTCCAGGCGTCACTGACAAGCGCCTTGAACAAGTTGGATCCGGGCCTGGCTGTTGGCTCCTGGGGCCAGATCAAGGAGTGGAAGATCGAGAACACCTCGATCGACACGCCCACCAACCAGCACCGCCACGCCTCCAACCTCTTTGCCCTCTACCCGGGCGACGCCATTGACGTCCGCAACGATCCGGTGCTTGCAGCTGCTGCCCGCAAGTCACTCGATGCCCGCGGCGACGGTGCCACCGGATGGTCCAAGGCCTGGAAGATCAACTTCCTGGCCCGCCTGCTGGACGGCGACGGCTCACAGAAGATGCTCTCAGCCCTGCTGAAGAACAACGTCTACGACAACCTCTGGGATGCGCACCCGCCGTTCCAGATTGACGGCAACTTTGGCGCCACCTCCGGTGTTGCGGAAATGCTGCTGCAGTCCCAGTCCAACGCCATTGACCTGCTGCCCGCACTGCCGGCCAACTGGGCCACGGGAGCGGTCTCTGGCCTCAAGGCTCGCGGCAACGTTGAAGTTGGCATGTCCTGGGCCAATGGGGCACCTACGGGTGCCGTCCTGCAGCCGGGCAAGTCAGGCCCGCTCGCTGTCCGTTCGGCCATGTTTGACGGCAAGTTCACTGTCAAGAATGAAACCACTGGCGCCACCATTGCGGCCGTCAAGGGTGCCGATGGCATTGTGACGTTCGACGGCGTTGCGGGCGTCAAGTACGTGATCTCCTCCACCGCCAATGTCACCATTGACGCCCCGGCCACTATTGCCGGCGGCACGGCGTTCGACCTCACCGTCAACCTCAACGCACCGGGCGCAGCCTTGGCGGCCGGTTCGCTGGCCATCTCCGCCCCGGCAGGATGGAGCGTGGAACCGGCGACGGCGTCCACCCCAGCAGTTGCGCAGGGCACCAGCGCCCAGGCGAAGTTCAAGATCAAGCCCTCGCTTGCTCCTCTGGGCGCGGCCAAAGTGGCGGCCACGCTGACAAGCGGCGGCAGCACCCTGACCACCGATCATGCCATTGTTGTTACTGACCCCACAGTTGTGCCCTGCACCGCCATGACTGTGACAACCGTCAGCAGTGAGGAAACCGCTGGCGAGAACGGTCGCGGCATCAACATGACCGACTGTGACACCACCACCATGTGGCACACGGCATGGAGTATAAATTCCACGCCGCCGCCGCACTGGGCTGTCATTGATTTGGGCTCCACCGTGAAGCTCACGGCTGCCGGTTGCACCCCGCGCCCGGCTTTGAACGGCCGCATCACCAAGGCCAGCATGGCAACCAGCCTTGACGGTGTCACCTGGAGTGCACCCACAGTGGCCACCTGGGCCAACAACACCGACGCCAAGTGGATTCAGCTCAATGGGGTTGAGGCCCGCTACGTGAAGTTCACGGGCATTGAAACCCTCGGCGACGGCACCAATGCCAACAAATGGGTCACCTGTGGCGAGTTCAACGCCAAGAAGTCTGTTGACGGAGGCACCACGCCCACCCCAACGGCTTCGCCTTCGCCGTCACCGTCCGCGACAGCCACACCCACAGCGACGGCCACTGCCGGCGGAACCATTGCCCCCGTGCTGTGCTCGGACATGACTGTCATCGGATTCAGCAGCCAGGAAACAGCCTCCGAACAGCGCCCCGCGAGCAACGTGGTTGACTGCAACCAGGAGCCGGGCTGGAGCACGGCGTGGAGTGCCAACTCAACACCGCCCCCGCACTGGGTCATCATCGACCTGGGCAAGACGCGCAACCTGGTTTCCGCCGGGTGTCAGGGACGGGCTTCTGCCAATGGCCGTATCAAGGATGTCACCCTTGAGACCAGCCTTGATGGAATTACATGGGCCGCTCCCGTAGCTGCCACCTGGGCCAACACCACAGCCGTTCAGAATGTCGCCTTGAATGGTTCACCGGCACGGTTTGTCCGCATGACGGGCGTAACGTCCTTCGAACAAAAGTGGGTTGCTTGTGGCGAGTTCGTGGCCAGTGAGCGTATTGCCGACCCCACGGCAACGGCAACGCCGAGCGCATCGGCGACACCCTCAGCGACACCGAGCTCGACGCAGTCGGTGACTCCGTCAGTGTCACCGAGCGCCACACCGTCGGCAACGCCCAGTGCGTCACCGTCAGCGGCACCAAGCGGAACACCGTCTGCGACGCCGAGCTCAACGCCGAGTGTGTCTCCGTCAGCAACACCCAGCGCAACGGCGACTGTCACGGGAACTGCCGTGCCGACGTCGTCGACCACAGCGGGTGCAACAGTGACGGCCGCCCAAGGTGACTCACTGCTTGTCACGGGAAGCGGTTTCACGCCGAACGAGCTGGTCACTGCAGTCATCCGATCCACACCCGTGGAGATGGGCACCTTCACGGCTGATGCCAAGGGCAATGTCAAGGTCAGCTGGAGGGTCCCTGTTGGCTTCGCCCTGGGCGAGCACACAGTGACCTTGACGGGGCAGAGTTCCAGTCACGCGGTGGTGGTGCCCGTGCTTATCACCGCCATGGAAACCGCAGTGACCGTACCCGGACACGACGAACTGTCCAACACTGGCGCAAGCGGTCTGGCCCTGGTGATGGCGTTCGGGTTGCTGATTGTTGCTGCCGGTGTGGCCCTCGTTGTGAGGTCCAGAAGGAAGCACATGCCCAAGCGCGCATAAAGGAAGTGTGCGAGCGGGCCCAGTGCGGCGGGGGATATCCACAGACTGACATATGTCTGTGGATATCCCCCGCGCCATTTGTGATTAACGTTTGTACCAAGCGTCGGTGGGGCCATGAAAATTGTGCCAAAAAACTATTCATCCACAGGCGGTGGGGAGTGTTTATGCAGGTCAGGAGCCTCTTTTTGGGTCTTCACCAGACTTGTCCACATGCTTGTCCCCATCCTGTGCACAAGCAGAGGCACTTAATGCACCGGTTATCCACAGGGGCAGTGGACAACGGGGTTGGTAGTTGGAGTTCTTGCGTCTAACGTTGCCAATGACCCCTCTGCAACGACAACTTTGTCGGTATCAGCTGGTAAGGAGGAGTAGTAGCAAAGAATGCATCGCCAATGCGCGGTGGAAAGGCCCGGCCAGCAGGGCAGAAAGTGGGCACCAACTTATGTCAGCTTCAAGTCGAGAAGCAGAGACTTCCTCGCGCGAACCGGATTTCGCCAGGACACCGCCGCAGGATCTCGTGGCCGAACAAAGTGTTTTGGGCGGCATGATGCTCTCCAAGGACGCCATTGCCGACGTCGTTGAAGTATTGCGGGGCAACGACTTTTACCGCCCGGCCCACGAGAGCATCTATGAGGCCATCTTGGATCTCTACGGCCGCGGCGAACCCGCCGACGCCGTCACTGTCTCCGATGAGCTGACCAAGCGCACTGAAATCACCAAGGTCGGTGGCGCCGCCTACCTGCATCAGCTCATCCAGTCTGTGCCCACGGCCGCCAACGCAGGCTTTTACGCCGAAATCGTAGCTGAGAGGGCCGTGCTGCGCCGCTTGGTCACAGCTGGCACCAAGATCGTCCAGATGGGCTATGCCCAGGACGGCGAAGTGGAGGACGTGGTCAACGCCGCCCAGGCGGAGATCTTTGCCGTGGCCGAACGCCGCAGCACTGAGGACTACGTGCTGCTCAAGGACGTCATGGAATCCACTGTGGATGAAATTGAGGCGTCCGGGCACAAGGGCGAAGGCATGACGGGTGTGCCCACAGGTTTTTACGAATTTGATGAGCTGACCAACGGGCTCCACCCCGGTCAGATGATCGTTATTGCAGCCAGGCCGGCCGTCGGTAAGTCCACGTTCGCCCTTGACTGGGCGCGTTCGGCGGCCATTGACCACAATATGGCCACCGTGGTGTTCTCCCTGGAAATGGGCCGCAATGAAATTGCCATGCGCCTGCTCTCCGCAGAGGCCACCATCAGCCTGCAGGACTTGCGCAAGGGAACCGTCAAAGACGATCAATGGTCCAAGATTGCCACCACCATGGGCAAGATGAATGAGGCACCGCTTTTCATTGACGATTCACCCAATATGTCCCTCATGGAGATCCGCGCCAAGTGTCGCCGGCTGAAACAACAGCATGACCTGAAATTGGTCATCTTGGACTACCTGCAGCTCATGTCCTCGGGCAAGCGCGTGGAATCGCGCCAGCAGGAAGTCTCCGAGTTCTCCCGTGCCTTGAAGCTCCTGGCCAAGGAACTGCAGGTTCCCGTCGTCGCGCTGTCACAGCTGAACCGTGGTTCCGAGCAGCGAACGGACAAGAAGCCCATGGTTTCGGATCTTCGTGAATCAGGCTCGATTGAGCAGGATGCCGACATGGTCATACTGCTGCACCGTGAGGATATTTACGACAAGGAATCTGCCCGCGCCGGTGAAGCCGATGTGATCGTAGCCAAGCACCGTAACGGCCCCACCAAGACCATTGTGGTGGGCTTCCAGGGTCACTACTCCCGCTTCGCCAACATGGCCAGCGACAATGGCGGCGGCTACTAGCCAATAAGGTCCTTGTGCAATTGTTGTGGAGGCCCGGCCGGGTCCGGCTCCACAACAATTGCCGCAGCCCGGAACGTAGCCTCGATCCTTTGCCCGGCATGGCAGCCCCCAATTATTAGCAGGCATCCGCCAGCGCCCGGCCAGCCGAGCGACTCACCGGCCACCACCACTCCCAGCAGAACCGCCCAGAGCGGTTCGGTGCCCATCAATAGACTCGCGCGGGAGGCTGAGGTGCGCCGCACAGCCCAGAGCTGGACAAGGAACGCAAAAACGCTGCACGCCAGCCCCAAGTACAAGACGCTCAGCCATGCTGCGGGGGAGAAGCTCATGGCTGAAGTGACCATTCCTGCCGGATCCAGCGCAATGCCGAGCAGAGCGCACACCACTGACTGGATGAGGGTCACAGTGATGGAACTGTAGAGCTTGTCGCGTGTCAGGGTCCCCAGCAGGCTCACATGGATTGCGCGGGCCAAGGCGGCGGCCAGCATGAGCAGATCGCCCGGTTGGGGGCTGCGAAAGCCGGCGCCTGTTGTCAACAGGGCAACCCCCACTGTGGAGACCACGGCAGCCACAAAGTACTGCGGTGGCAGCCACCGCCGCGCTGCCGCGGCATCCAGCAACGGCGTGAAAATCACTGTCAGTGAGATGATCAGCCCGGCAGTGCTGGCCTGCGTCTGGGCCACGCCAAATGTTTCCAGAAAAAGCACGCCCGCCTGGGTCAGCCCCAGCAGCACACCCGTCCACGCCTCAGCGCGGCCAGGAATACGCCGCACACGCCACATCCACAGGATTCCCAGGGCCGCCGCGGCCACCACAAAACGCCAGCCCAACAGCGAAGGGACACTTGCTGCGCTGCTGAGATCCTTTGTCACCAAATAGCTGCTGCCCCACACGACGGCAACGGCCAGCAATGACAGGTCTACGCGCAGGCGGATCCAGATTCTTTTCACACATTCAATGATCGAAGCCGGGAAACATAACAACAAGAGCAGATTTGACACCCAATGCATTAGTTTGAACTTATGGAATTGGGACAATTGCGGGCTCTGCGTGAGGTTCAGGCGAGGGGAAGCATTGCCGCCGCTGCGCTGGCACTGCACGTCACGGCGTCGTCCGTATCACAGCAGCTCAGCGCGCTGCAACGCTCTGCGGGCACGGCACTTACCTACAAGGCGGGCAGGCGCACGGCCCTCACCCCGGCTGGTCTTGCCCTGTGCAGGGCAGCAGTTGAGGTGGAAATCGCCTTGGCCCGGGCCGATGCCGCTGTGGGTGTCTTTAAGGACGATACTGCGGAAACGCTCAACGTGGCAGCCTTTCATAGCGCAGCGTTGGCTTTCTTCGGCCCCCTGGAGCAAGCCTTACTGGCCAGCAGCGGGCCACAACTGCACCTTGCCGATGCGGACGTGGCCCAGCAGGATTTTGCAGCCCTGACGGCTGACCATGACGTGGTGATTGCCCACAGGCTGCCCAATAGTGAGCCGTGGCCCGAGTGGGTCCACGTGACTCCCTTGGCGTATGAGCCATTGGACATAGCCGTCAGTGCCGGGCACAGGCTGGCCGCGCTCAAGGAGGCGCGCCCGCATGACCTGCGCGGGGAACGGTGGGTTTCAGTGCATCGGGGGTTCCCCTTGGAAGGGGCGATCGAAATGATAGGGACCTTGGCGGGGGAGGAGGTTGTTGTAGCCCACCGCATCAATGAGTTTTTCGTGGCGGCGTCCTTGGTGGAGCGCGGTGATTGCGTGAGCCTGATGCCCCGGTACACCATCAACCGAAATCTCTTCACCCAACTTGTCTTGATTCCGCTGCGAGAACCACGGCTGGGACGGCGGATAGATATATTGACTCGGCCCGAGGCCATGGAGCGCGCAGGTGTTGTGCAGACCATCGCTGCCCTGCAGAAGCTTATGGAAGAACTGCTTGAAATCAACCCGCCACCGGGGCCGATACTGTTGAATCATGTCTAAATCAGCGACGCCGCCGGAGACGTCCGGAGCAACCCGCCGCTCCACAGCCAGGGCGATTCGGGGACTGGCAATACCAGCCTTTGGCGCGCTCATTGCCGAGCCCCTATTCCTTTTGGCCGATTCAGCCATTGTGGGGCACCTGGGTGTCGAACAATTGGCGGGCGTGGGATTGGCGGCCACGGTTCTGCAGACAGCCGTGGGACTCATGGTGTTCCTGGCATATTCCACCACCCCCGCCGTTGCGCGCCTTCTAGGGGCTGGACAACATGCGCAAGCCGTGGCCGTTGGCCGTGACGGCCTATGGCTGGCGGCAATTTTGGGTGTGGTGCTTGCCGCTGTGGGCATATTCGCCGGCAACGGGCTGCTGGGCGCCATGGGAGCACGCGGCGAGGTGCTTGCCTACGCGCAGCAATACCTCATGATTAGCATGGCTGGGATCCCGGCCATGCTACTGGTCATGGCGGCGATGGGTGTTTTGCGGGGACTCCAAGACACTAAAACACCCTTGCTGGTGGCCACAGCCGGTTTCGCCGTGAACATCGTCATGAACTTTGTTTTGGTGTACGGATTCAACTTCTCAGTGGGTGGTGCTGCCGCCGGCACTGTCATTGCACAATGGGGAATGGCTGCGGTGTACCTGGTCATCGTGGTGCGGGCAGCACGCCACTACAGCGTCAGGCTGCGCCCCGACTGGGCTGGGGTGAGAACCGTTTCCAGGGTGGGCAGTTGGCTGATGCTGCGCACCGTGTCACTGCGGGTGGCCATCCTGGTCACCGTGGTGGTGGTGACAGCGCAAGGGCCCAACAACTTGGCCGCGCATCAACTGGCCATGACCATTTTCACTTTTCTCGCTTTTGCCCTGGATGCGCTTGCCATCGCCGCCCAGGCGCTCATTGGCAAGGAACTTGGCGCCGGCAACATTGTGCAGGTGCGTGTCTTGACGAGGACCATGACCCGCTGGGGTGTGGGCTTCGGGGCGATCACAGGCTTTGCACTGTGGGCGGTCTCTGGATCTGTGGGATGGATCTTCACCACAGACACCAGCGTCCATGCGGCCCTGGCCACAGCCCTGCTGGTCATGGCCGTGGGGCAGCCACTGGCGGGTTATGTGTTCGTGCTTGACGGCGTTCTCATTGGGGCCGGCGATGCCCGCTACCTGGCACTGGCGGGCATGGCGAATCTGGTTGTTTACCTGCCTCTGCTGTATTGGGTGGCCCAACTGGGCCGCGGTGACACAGTTCCGGGGCTGTTCTGGGTGTGGATGGCCTTTAGTCTGGGCTACATGGGGGCCCGGGGCCTGACCCTTGGCTTGCGTGCTCGAACCGGGCGGTGGATGCAGGTCGGAGTGCCCGCTCGCCGCGGCTAGAATTAGTGGGTGAGTGAAACTGCCCTTCCCCAATCTGCCGCTGCCAACATGAGCGTGGCCAATACGCCACTCCTCTGGCGAGCCGTACTTCTGCGCGCCCTGGTCACCTTGGCCTTTGGCCTCACAACAGTATTTTGGGGTGCACCGGGCACCTTGGGCCTGTGCCTGGCCCTTGGCGCTTATCTTCTGGCCGCAGCTGCCGCGCAGTACTTGAGCGTGCGCACGCTTTCCTTGACCCGCAATGACGCCCGGCGGCTGGTGCTCCTTGGTGCCGCGGGTCTTCTGGCAGTCAGTGGCGTGGTGGTGGCCATCTCGGCGAGCACACTGGTGGCGGCGGTGCTTGGCGGGGCCGCGCTCGCCGTCATGGGTGGAGCCGAGCTTTTTTCGGCACTTTACCGGCCAGCCGGAACGGCACACGCTAAGTCTGCACTGGGCAACGACTGGCTTATCTCCGGAGTTTTGGGCCTCGGCACCGGAATTCTGCTTCCCTTCTTTGCCGCAGCGGGGCCTCACGCGCTGATGGGCGTTGCCGGTGGTGGCGCCCTGATGACGGGTGCCCTGTGGGTGTTGTCGGCCCTCACCTTGCGCCATGACGGCTACACGGCAAAAGGCCAGTAAACTAGAAGTCAAATGTTCTACTTTGCGTAGAAACGCGTGGTGCGCGCAACACCAACCAAGCTAAAGGATCAATTGTGGGCAGTTCAGAGCCGGCGAACCCAAACTCGGGCAACTCCATCAAGTTCCCCCTCAGCTTCTCCTTCGCGATGGGTGCTGTAGCAGGAATCGTCACCCTGGTGGTTTCGGCCGGCGGCACCAAGCACGGCCTCCGCTGGGATCTGGGCGGCATTGCCTTCGGCATCGCCTTCATCGCCACACTGCTGATAGCTTCCCTGCTAGTCATGGGCCACAAGGAAAATGACGACTACCTCAGCGAAGGCTTGGGTGTGAACCGCAAGTCCTCCGACAGGCTCAAGCAGGCGCGGGCTGACACGGCAGCCCGGGCCGAAGAGGCACGGGGCACCGCCGCAGAGCCCACCGATGCCACGGACGACGGCGACACCGCCTCACGCTAGATCCTCTCGTCGCGCAGTGCGGCAAGGCTCTCCTGAATGCGTGCAAACACTGCCGCATCAACCACAACGCCATGGCGCTTGAGCACCAAGACGGCTGCCCCCGCCACCCCGTCGTGGACCAAAATTGGTGGTGTTGACTCCAGCAATCGCGCCGCCACGGCCGCGGCCACGGTGCCACCCTTGGTCAGCACGCTGCCGCCAAAAACCAGTGGCTCGCCTGCGCCCGGGGCAACGGCCAAAAGGGTCCGGGCCAATGCGTCGGCCGCCCGCTCGATGATGTCCGTGGCCACGGGATCCTGCGCAACGGCAAACACCAGCGGGGCAAATCTGGAGAGTTCGATTGCGCTGCTCTCGTAGACCTTGCGGATCAGCTGTTGCTGGGCCCGCAGCCGGCCCTGGGTGCGCTGGCTGGGATCAAGGGTGATGCCCAAGTCTGCCAAGACCAGTTCCGTCAGGGCTGTGGGTGCACCTCGCCCATCAAGGGCGGCGGCCACGGCCCGGGCCACTTGGCGTCCCAGCCAAAAACCGGAGCCCTCATCCCCCAAAAGCCAGCCAGTGCCGTCGGCCACCGCGGCAAGCCGGCTAGCCGAGATTCTGGCTCCCACGGCTCCCGTGCCAGCTATCAAAGCACTGCCATTGTCCTGATAGCTTCCAGAGTAAAAGGCCGCCAATAGATCAGATTCAATCACCACATTTCCGGTCAGTCCCAGCGTAATAAACCGTTCCCGGAACAAATGTGTTGGCAGTTCAAGGGATGCGCCGGCCATGGCCACCAAGGTCCCGGCAAGGAGCTGGACACCCCCTCCAAGTGCCTTTTTGGAGGCACCCACAAGGGCGTCAAGTGCGGGCTCAAATCCGCGCGAAACCGGGTTTCCTCCCCCTGCCGTGCCGTATCCCAGACACTGCCCGGAGGCATCGAGAAAAACGGCCCTTGTTGAGGTGCCACCGGCGTCAATTGCGAGGAAGTTTTGCATCGTTACCATTCTGTGTCTAGGTGTGACTTGACTTACATCTGCGGTGATAATAGTTTTCATTATGTAGTCACCTAAAAGAAACGGATTTTCACATGTCAGCCTTCACGCCAACTCCCGCAGCAGTAACAGCTGCCGGCGTCGTGAACCGCATTCAGGCAAAACTACCTGACATGCCGGCCGCCATGGCAAAAATCGGCACGTATCTTTTGGAGCACCCGCAGGCGCCTCTGGAACTGTCCATCATGGAACTTGCGGAACAAACAAAAACGTCCCCGGCCACTGTGACTCGGTTCTGCCGCTTGCTTGGATATGCCGGCTATGTTCCCTTCCGGGTCAGCATTGCCTCCGACTTGGGCCGCAGTGACGCGCGGGAATCGTGGAAAGCCGATATTGGCCGGGCCTTTGGCCCCGACGACTCTCCGCGTGATGTGCTCAGCACCCTGGTAAACGCCCATACGCGTTCGCTGGAGGAGACTGCCGCCGTCATGGATTTGGCCTTGATGAACAAGATCGCCCGCCGCATCGCCATGAGCAACCATGTGGACATCTATGGCATTGGCGGCAGTGCCGTCATGGCCAAGGAGCTGCAGTCGCGCCTGTACCGGATTGGCATTAATGCCCATCATTGGTCGGAGGTGCATGCAGGCCTGACCAGCGCCGCCATTCAGGACACGAACTCGGTTGCCATTGGTATTTCAAACACTGGCCGCACCGAAGAGACCCTGCAAATGTTGCGTGAAGCCGGTGAGGCGGGTGCCCTGACTGTGGCGCTGAGCAACAACCCCGGGTCCCCCCTGGCGGAGAGTGCCGATGCTTCCATCATCACCTCGGTGCATGAGCAGTTCCTGCAGCCGGATGACCTTTCCGCCAAGCACGTGCAACTGCTGGTTATTGATTTGATCTATTTACTGGTGGCCCAGGTGAATTTTGCCCAAACCACCTCAAAGCTGGCAGCCTCCGCCATGGCAGTATCCCCGCACCGCCGCCCCACCAGGGCTGCGCGACTTGAACTGGGTACGCACAGGAGTCAGCGCAACACCGGAAGGGGTGAGGATCATTACTGAGTCCATCACAAGTTTTAGTTTGGAAGTTTCCTCGAGGCTTGAAGCCATTACTGCCTGGGCCCTTGCGGGCGGTGTCAGCGAAGCTGCGCAGGCCATGGCTGACTCGTTGGCCAATGACGGGGTCATTCAAGCATTTGGCACCGGCCACTCCGAGGCGTTCGCCATGGAAATTGCCGGCCGCGCCGGGGGCTTGATCCCCACGAGCAAGATTGCACTGCGTGACCTGGTGCTCCATGGCGACCGCGACGTTGCCGCCTTGGACTCGCTCGAGGGTTCGGTTTTGGAGCGTGACACGGGCGTAGCGGAGGAGTTGTTCAACCTCTCACTGGTTGATCCCCGCGACATATTCATCATCGCCTCCAATTCAGGCGTGAACGGCTCCATTGTGGGTTTGGCCTTGGCTGCCAAGGCCCGCGGTCACAAGGTGATAGCCGTCACCAGTCTGGAACACACAAATGCCGTCGACACAAAGCACCCAAGTGGTGTGCGTCTCAGTGAGATTGCAGATATTGTTATCGATAACAGGGCGCCGTATGGCGACACGACCCTAGAGGTTTCCGGCGGAGGAGGTGTTGGTGCCGTCTCATCGATCACGGCTGCATATATTGCGCAGCTGCTGACCATCGAGACGGTGCAATGCCTGGTCCGTGCGGGGAAGAAACCGCCCATCTATATTTCGGCAAATATCCCGGGCGGGGACGAACACAATACCGCACTGGTGGGCCAGTATGCTGGCCGGCTCAGGCGTGAGGCGTGATTCCAACAGCTACGTAGTTGAAGATCGCTACAGCGCGTGAAGTCAGCCGAATGAAATGCAGTACCAGTACTAAAAAGTACAAGGCAGTACCGATTAAGCGTTCGTACCATCAATGGAAGGCAGTACATAGAATGAGTATTCAGAACAAGCCGCTGCAGCGTCGTGGATTCCTCCGCGGTGCCCTGGCCACCGCCGTGCTCTTGCCCTTGGGTGGAGCCTTGGCCTCCTGTGCAGGCGGCTCCACGCCTGCAGCTACTTCCGGCGCTCCCGCCGCAGGTGCCGACGCCAAGAACCCGTTCGCGGTTGCTGATTCCGGCGTTCTTGACGCTGTAATCTTCAAGGGTGGCTACGGCATCGACTACGTCGAGTTCGCTGGTGCGATCGTCAAGAAGAACTTCCCGAACATGGAAGTCAAGATCAGCCCCTCCACCGATATTGCTCAGGAACTGCAGCCCCGCTTTGTCGGTGGCACTCCGCCGGACCTGATTGATAACTCCGGTGCCAAGTCCATTGGCTTCAGCACCATCTTGGATCAGCTCGAAGACCTCAAGAGCGTTACCGAGTCCAACAACCTCGAGGGCACCAAGATTGCTGACACGCTGTACGACGGCGTTTTGGCTCCGGGTACATTTGACGGCAAGGTTGCTGCCATCAACTACGTGCTCACCGTTTACGCAATGTGGTACTCCAAGTCACTGTTCGACGCCAATAGCTGGAAGGTTCCCACTACCTGGGAAGAAGCGATGGCTCTCGGCGCCCAGGCTAAGGAAAAGGGCAAGTACCTGTTTGTATTTGGCAAGGAAGCTGCCACGTACTACCAGGAAATGGCCATCGCCTCAGCCATCAAGGAAGGCGGCGACGAAGTCCGCTTGGCTCTTGAAAACCTGAAGTCCGATGCCTGGTCCAACCCGGCGATCCAGAGTGTCTTCACCGCACTCGAGAAGATCGTTGCGGCTGGATACATCAAGCCCGGCGGCGCCGGCACCGTCTTCACCGCCGCTCAAGCACAGTGGAGCAACAATCAGGATGCGCTGCTCTACCCTTCAGGTTCTTGGATTGAGAACGAAATGAAGGACCAGACCAAGGCTGACTTCAAGATGACAGGTGCTGCCGTTCCTGTTGTTTCTGCCAGCCCGAAGATCGCTCAGACGGGTCTGCACTCCGCAGCTGGCGAGCCCTTCATTGTTCCCTCCAAGGGCGCCAATGCTGCTGCAGGCAAGGAATTGCTGCGCACCATGCTCTCCAAGGAAGCTGCAACCAACTTCGCCAAGACCAAGCTGGCTCCGACAGTTGTCAAGGGCACCGTTCCCGCCGACGGCTTCGGTTCCACCGCGCTGGTCTCCCAGACCACGTTGCTGGATGCTGCTGGCAAGGACATCTTCACCTGGAACTTCATCGACCTGTACGGCATGAACGCCGACATGCTGGTCCCGTGGAACTCCTTCCTGGACGGCAAGCTCGACGTTGCCGGTCTGACCAAGGCTCTGCAGTCCATCACCGACAAGGTTGCCAAGGACGATTCGGTCAAGAAGATTGAAGTGAAGTGACTCAAGTAACAAACGAAGTGCAGTCGGGCGGTGGCGTTGTCGCCACCGCCCGGCGGCGCCGGAAAAAATTGACATTCGATAAGGTCAGCTTCATGGCAGTCTTTTTGGGACTGCCGTTGGTGATCTATCTGGTCTTCGTGATCTCGCCTTTTGTCCAGGCGGTGTACTACTCGATGACCAGCTGGAGCGGCTTCGACAACAACATGCCGTTCGTGGGCCTTGGCAACTATGTCAAGCTTTTCAATGACGACATCTTCATGTTGTCTGTGCGAAACAGTATTGTCCTGGCGATCTTCCTGCCTGTCATTACGGTCATTCTGGCCCTGGTGCTGGCAACGTTGGTCACCATTGGTGGCAGCAGCCGCGGGCAGATCAAGGGCCTGAAGGGTGCCGGTTTCTACCGCATTGTCTCCTTCTTCCCCTACGTGATCCCCGCCGTCGTCATCGGCATCATCTGGGCGCAAATCTTCAACCCGGACAACGGATTGCTCAACGGCATCCTGACGGGCATTGGGCTGGACGGTTTCAAGGACTTCCCCTGGCTGGGTGATTCCCGCACGGCCATGATCGCCTCGATGGTTGTTATTGTGTGGGGCTTTGTTGGCTTCTACATGATCTTGTTCATCGCAGCCATCAAGGGCATCCCCGCTGAAACCTTTGAAGCTGCCCGCATCGATGGCGCCGGCCGCTTCCGCACGGCCATCAACATCACCATCCCGCTGATCCGTGACAACATCCAGACAGCCTACGTCTACATGGGCATCCTGGCTTTGGACGCATTTGTGTACATGTCCATCTTGAACTCCACGGGTGGGCCCGAGAACTCCACCTTGGTCATGTCGCAGAAGCTGTTCACCACGGCATTCTCCAAGGGTCAGTTCGGCCTTGCCTGTGCCATGGGTGTGGTCCTGGCAGTAATTACATTGATCTTCTCGGCACTGGTGTTCCTGGTGAACCGTTGGACCGGCGGCAACAAGGATGTGTCAGAATAATGGCTTTGAATATTGCTAAGAACAAGCCGGCAGCCCACGGACATGTTGAGCGCAAGTCTCAGGAGACTAAAGGCGACAAGGTGGTAGCGGGTGTTTCGCACACCATGCTGGCCCTGTGGTCCCTGCTGGTGCTGGTGCCCCTGGGCTGGACCCTGCTCTCCTCGTTCAAGACAACGTCAGAGATCTTTGCGTCACCGTTCTCCCTGCCTGAGGTTTGGCAGTTCCAGAACTACGTCAACGCGTGGAACACGGCCGGAATCGGATCGTACTTCTTCAACACGGTCATTGTGGTGGGCGCTGCGCTCGTCATCGTGATGGTGCTGGGGGCCATGTGCGCCTATGTTTTGGCTCGCTTTGTCTTCCCGGGTTCGCGTGCCATCTACTACCTGATGCTCGCAGGCCTGACGTTCCCGATCTTCCTGGCCATTGTGCCCTTGTTCTTCATCTTGAAAAACATGGGACTGTTGAATACCTTGCCCGGTTTGATCATTGTCTACGTGGCGTTCGCGCTTCCCTTCACCGTGTTCTTCCTGTTCTCCTTCTTCAAGGCTCTGCCGAGCGAAATTGCTGAAGCGGCACAGATTGACGGCGCCGGTGAATGGCGCACCTTCTTCCAGATCATGCTGCCCATGGCCAAGCCTGGTATGGCATCCGTTGCCATCTTCAACTTCCTGGGTTTGTGGAACCAGTACCTGATCCCCGTGGCCATCAACACCAAGCGTGAGAACTATGTTCTTTCGCAGGGTATTGCTGCCTTCGCCGGCCAGCAGGGCTACGCGGTGGACTTTGGTTCACTGTTCGCGGCAGCCATCATTGTGGTTGTTCCTGTTTTGGTCATGTACATCCTCTTCCAGCGCCAGCTTCAGGGCTCGGTGTCTGCAGGAACCATGAAGTAACTCGTCTTTCCCCAGATCGAACGGGCAGTAGTTGTTGATGTAGGACTCCAACATCGACAACTGCTGCCCGTTCGATGTGTTTAACCGGTTGATTTGCGACGCCGGTAGGCGGCCACATGGGCTCGGTTGCCGCAATTGCCGGTATCGCAATACCGTCGGGACCTGTTCTTGGACAGGTCGATGAGCACCGCCTGGCAGTCCGGGGCGGCGCATATTTTCAGCCGGCCCAGTTCCTTGGCGCGGATCACATCCACCAGGGCCATGGCCGCCTCAACCCCCATGCGCTGGGCCAGGGGAGCTGCTGGCGCTGTTGCGTGCAGGTGCCAATCCCATTGGTCGTGCTTAACCAGTTGCGGCAGTGCGTGGGCGCGGGCCAGAAGTGCATTGGTCATGACCGCCGCAGTGTCCTCATCCGCGGTAAAGATGATCCGCAGTTCGCTGCGCATGGCGCGCACTGCCTTGACCTCAGCGGGCGAATGCTCGCGTGATCCGCTAAATTGTTCCCGCAGCACAAACGCGTCCAGATCATCCATGCTCGCCAGGGTGTCGTGCCCCGTGACACTCAGGTCAGCTTCGACTGAACTGGGTGCTGTGTTGATCAGATTGGCGGCTGACTGCAAAGCCACTTCCGTGTCATTAGTAAAGACCATGTTGACTCCTGACAATTGACGGGCGTAGTGTCATTAGTCTAACGCCTTACACTCCTGACATACGGATGCTCTCATGCCCTCTTCCAAGAACACAGCTGTTGTGCCCACTGCCGCAACCCGAACACCCGTGGCCTCGCCGGCGCTGTTGCTGGCCTTTGTTTCGGCTGCGGCATTTGCCCTGTCCGGCTCCTTTGCCAAGTCGCTGTTCGACGCCGGCTGGTCCCCGGGCGCGGCCGTCGCCATCCGCATTGGCGGCGCCGCCGCTGTCCTGCTCATTCCTGTCATCATCACTCTGGTCCGGCAGTGGCACGCGGTGAAGGGCTCGCTGCTGCGCATAGCTATCTACGGAATTGTCCCGATAGCCCTGTGCCAGCTGTTCTTCTTCAACGCCGTGGCGCACCTTTCGGTGGGTGTGGCCCTGTTGCTGGAATACCTCTCGCCCGTGCTGTTGGTGGCGTGGGCGTGGCTGATGACCCGCCAGCGGCCGCGTGCCCTGACGATTTTGGGTGCAGCGAGTGCCATGGGCGGGTTGGTTTTGGTGCTCGATCTTGCCGGCAGCCAGCAGGTCAGCGTGGAGGGCATCCTCTGGGGTTTGGCCGCGGCCGTGTGCTCGGCGTTTTACTTTGTCATGTCAGCCCGTGCCGACGACAACGTGCCGCCGATCCTGATGGCTGGCGGCGGCATGGCTGTGGGCGCCGCAGCGATCATTGGCATGGGGCTGGTGGGTGTGATGCCGCTGGCGTACACCACCAGCGATGTGGTGTTCGCGGGAAACCAGGTGCCCTGGTTTGTGCCGGTTCTGGGCCTGGTACTGGTGACAACCGTGTTCGCCTATGTGGTGGGCATTATTGCCACGCGCGGGCTGGGGTCCAAGGTGGCCTCCTTTGTGGCGTTGTTCGAAGTGCTTTTTGCCGTCATTTGGGCGTGGATCCTGCTGGGCGAGCTGCCCCGGCTCATCCAGTTGATGGGTGGATTGTTCATCATGTTTGGCGTGGTCATGGTGCGTCTAGACGAGTTGCGTGGGCCGTTCACGCGTGGTGGCGGCTACCTTGTGGACCTGGACGTGGCGGATGCCGATGCGAGTCCCGCGCGAGACTAGCTGTCCCCAGACAAAAAGGAGGTCCGGCGGGGTTGCCCGCCGGACCTCCTTTTGGCTACTTGCCGAAACGCCGCAACCGCAGTGAGTTCGCCACCACCAGCACCGAGCTGGCAGCCATGGCGGCACCGGCGATCATCGGATTCAACAAGCCAAGTGCTGCTACGGGGATGCCGATGGCGTTGTAGAAGAACGCCCAGAACAGGTTCGTCTTGATGGTTCCAAGCGTTTTCCGTGACAGCGCAATGGCCGTGGCCACCTGGCCCAAGTCATTGCCCATGACCGTCAGGTCTGCCGCCTCAATGGCAACATCTGTGCCCGAGCCCATCGCGATGCCAAGATCGGCCTGCGCCAGGGCTGCTGCGTCATTGACGCCGTCGCCCGCCATCGCCACCGTGGCCCCGGCGGCCTGCAACTTCTTGACCGCCTCCACCTTGCCCTCGGGCAGGACATCGGCAAACACATCCGCAGGTGGTATCCCCACGATTGCCGCCACCTGGGCTGCCACGGCGGCGTTGTCACCGGTGAGCAGGATGGGCCGCAAGCCCAGCTCCTTGAGCCTGGCAATGGCCTCAACGGAACCGGCCTTGATGGTGTCCTTGAGTGCGATCAAGCCGGCGGCCTGTCCGTCCACGGCCACCCAGATGGCGGTGGTGCCGCGCTGTTGCTGCGTCACCAATGCCTTGCGGTCAGCATCGGAAAGTTCGACGCCGTTTTCCTCCAGCCAGCCTGCCCGGCCAGCCAGCACCGTGCTGCCTTCGATCAGGGCCCGTACGCCGCCGCCGGGGGCTGAGGTGAAGTCCTCCACCTGAGGCATCTCACCCTGGGTGCGGGCGTGCTCGGCAATGGCGTGGGCAATGGGGTGTTCACTGTGGGATTCCACAGCACCTGCAAGGCGCAGGACCTCGTTTGCCGGCATCTGGGCGAGGGTCACGACGTCGACCACGCTCAACTTGCCCTCGGTGACGGTGCCGGTTTTGTCCAGCAAGATGGTGTCCACCGTGCGGGTGTCTTCCAGGACCTGCGGGCCCTTGATCAGGATGCCCAACTGGGCAGCGCGGCCGGTTCCGGTCAGTAGGCCAACGGGTGTGGCGAGTCCCAGGGCGCAAGGGCAGGCGATGATCAAAACAGCGACGGCGGCAGTGAAGGCGGCCTGGATATCACCGCTGAAGATCAGCCACAGTGCAAAAGTGATGACGGCAATGACCAGCACGATCGGCACAAACACGGCGCTGATCCTGTCCGCCAGGCGCGCAATAGGTGCCTTGCCAGCCTGTGCGGCGCTGACCAGTTTGCCCATTTGGGCAAGCGTTGTCTCCGCGCCGACGCGGGTGGCGCGCACCAACAGGCGGCCGGAGGTGTTGATCGTGGCGCCTGTGACGCCGTCATCCACAGTGACGTCCACGGGCAGGGACTCACCGGTAATAAGGGAGGTGTCCACGGCCGAGGTGCCGGATGTGACGATGCCGTCCGTGGCGATTTTTTCGCCGGGCCGGACCACAAAGATCTCATCCACTGCCAGCTGGTCCGCCGGGATCTTAACCTCGACGCCGTCGCGAAGCACAGTGGCTTCCTTGGCGCCCAGGCTCAGCAGCGCCTTGAGCGCGTCACCGGCCCTGGCCTTCGCCTTGGCTTCCAGGTAGCGTCCCAACAGCAGGAACGTCACCACCACGGCCGAGACCTCAAAGTACAGGGGCGCGTGCCCGCTCATGTGGGCGCCGTGTGCTGTGAGCATCGGATCCATGACCATGGTGACGGTGGAGAACGCGAACGCCGCACTGACACCAATGGAGACCAGGGTGTCCATGGTGGAGGCGAAGTGCCGGGCGTTGATGGCCGCGGCCCGGTGGAATGGCCAGGCGGACCACGTCACCACGGGCAGCGTCAGGGCACCCACCACCCAGCCCCAGTGCGGGAATTGCAGTGCCGGGAACATGGAGATCAAGAAAACAGGGATGGTGAGAATGGCGGCCAGGATCAGCCGCGGGCGCAGTGTTGCGGCGGTGCCGCCATGTGCCATGTGGTCGGTATGCTC
Organism: Arthrobacter glacialis; assembly: GCF_002909445.1. GTDB lineage: Bacteria > Actinomycetota > Actinomycetes > Actinomycetales > Micrococcaceae > Specibacter > Specibacter glacialis. The sequence goes on along the minus strand of NZ_PPXC01000017.1, from coordinate 62,207 downwards.
CTGCGCGGCGCCTGGGTGAGCGTCGTGCTCGTGGTGGGGTTCGGCGTCGTGCTTGGGCATTGATGTGGCAGCAGGGACATTCTTTAGCCGGGCCTTGTAGCCCGTCGCGTTGACGGTGTCGATGATTTGTTGGTTGGACATGCCGGCGGGGACCGTGACCTGGGCTGTTTCCAGCGGGAGGTTCACGGAAGCGCTGACGCCTTCGAGTTTGCCCAACTTGCGTTCAACCCGGCTGACGCACGAGGCACAGGTCATGCCTTCAATGTCGAGCTCAACCATGCGGGGGCCGGGTGTGGCGGTTTGGGTCAAAATATCTGAGGCGCTCATGGCGCTCCTTAAATTGAAAGCGGGTTAGGCGTTGTTGGCAACCATGAGGTAGCCGGCCTCGGCGATGGCCTCGCTGATTTCGGCGGGGTCAAGGGTCAGGGTGGAAGTAATGGTGACCTCGGAGATACTGCCGGCGTTGAGGTCCACGGAGACAGTCTCCACGCCCTTGAGTGCGGTCAGTTCCTCGGTAACGGAGCTGATGCAGTGTCCGCAGGTCATCCCTGAAACGTTGATGGTGGTGGTGTTCATCTCTATTAGCTCCTGAGTAGGCGGGAAATGGCGGCGGTGGCTTCGGAAACCTTCTCGGAGACGATCTCCGGGTTGCCTGATTCTTGGGATTCATGGGCGGCGTTGACCACGCAATGGGCAATGTGGTCCTCGAGGAGGCCGATGCTCACGGCGTGCAGTGCCTTGTTGACGGCGGCCATCTGGGTGAGGATGTCAATGCAGTACTTGTCCTCCTCCACCATGCGGGCGATGCCGCGAACCTGGCCCTCTGCGCGCTTGAGGCGGCGCAAGTAGGCCTGTTTTTCCTCGCTGTAGCCGTGCGGGCCGGGATGTTCTGTTTGGGTGCTTGTCATGCCTTCAATGTATACCCCCATAGGGTATTGGTCAAGTACCCCATGGGGGTATTGATGGGACTTTGCGGCCCGGTGCGCCCGTCCCCGCTTTTCGCGCCCGTCCGGACGGGCGCGAAAAGCGGGGACGGGCGCACCGGATACGGGATTGGGCGTGTGGGATCAGAAGTTACTGGTTAGTAACTCTTGTTGCCGTGGTGTTGGGGTGGTCGAATTTAACCCATGACAAGCAATGGAGCGCAGCCGAATTCTTTGGATGACCAGCCGCAGGACCAGCCGATAACTACGCTGCTCGCCGTGGGAACCAAGAAAGGTCTGTGGCTGGGCACCAGTATCGACAGATCGAACTTCACTTTCACCGGCCCCCACTTTTTGATGCAAGAGATCCCCAGCATCGGGATCGACACCAGGGGCGGCAAAACCCGAATCATGGTGGGCTTGCGCAGCGAACACTGGGGGCCGACAGTTGCCCACTCGGACGATTTTGGCGCCACCTGGCAAGAGCCTGACCACGGAGCCATCACCTTCCCGGCAGATACAGCTGCGGCGCTGGAGCGCGTATGGCAGATCCAGCCGGACAGTGCGGACCAGCCAGGCGTGGTGTGGGCTGGATGTGAGCCCATTTCGGTGTGGAAATCCACCGATGGCGGAGAGCATTTTGAGCTCAACCGGGGCCTCTGGGACCATCCGCACCGCCCCGAATGGGGTGCCGGATTTGGTGGCGCGGCAGCGCATACAGTCCTGCCAAGCGCCAACGATCCCGGCACCATTCATGTGGCCATGAGCACCGGGGGCGTGTACCGGAGTACCGATGACGGAGAGACGTGGGAGGCCCGGAATAAGGGCATTACGGCGTATTTCATGCCAGACCCCTTGCCGGAATTTGGCCAGTGCGTGCACAAGATCGCCCGCGACCCCAACAGCTCCGGGACCCTCTACGCGCAAAACCACCACGGCGTGTACCGTACCGATGACAACGCCGATACCTGGAATTCCATTGCGGACGGACTGCCCACGGATTTCGGTTTCACCATCTTGACCCACCCGAGCCGATCCGGCACGGCATGGGTTGTGCCCATCAAGGCCGACGGTGAACGGATTCCGCCAGAGGGCCAGATGGCGGTGCACCGCACGGACGACGGCGGCGCGACCTGGAAACGGTTGGCGGATGGGTTGATGGAACCCGACTACAACGTGGTGCTGCGGGATGCGGCGGCCGTTGATAATGCCGAACCTGCCGGTATTTACTTTGGCACTCGCGGCGGTTCGGTGTATGCCAGCGCCAACGAGGGCGAGCACTTTGTCGAAGTCCTCACCCACCTGCCGGACGTCTTATGTGTCCGTGCCGCCGCCGTCGAGCTTTAGCGGTGTGGTCATGGCCAAGGAAGTGACAGTCTTGGTTCCTCGCTTGTTGCAAACCATGGTGGGCGGAAGCGAAGAGCTGCGCCTGGACGTTGGCGACGGCGCCAGTGTGGCGCAACTGCTGGACGTCATTGGTGCGCAATTTCCAAAATTCAACAGGCGCCTGCGCGATGAGACAGGGGCGCTGCGGCGGTTCGTGAACATTTACGTCGACGGCGACGATGTGCGTCGCCTGGATGGGCTGGCCACCCAGGTGGCCGCCGGCCGGGAAGTGATGATCATTCAATCCGTGGCCGGCGGCTAAACCACTCAGAGTGCGTCAAGGTCCGTTTCGAGCATTTGGACCAAGGAGTCCAGGGCTGCGTCAGCACCGTCGCCCTCGGCCCGCAGGACCACCACGCTGCCGTGCTCGGCACCCAAGGTCATCAACGACAAGATGCTGCTGGCGTCCATGGCGTCATCGATCGGGGCGCCATCCATGGCGATGGTGACTTCAACGCCGGTTTCACCGGCCGCTGCGGCAAACAGGGAAGCTGGGCGGGCGTGCAATCCTGAGCTGCTGGCGACGGTTGCTTTACGTTCGGACATGGTTCCTCCTGTGGGAGTGGTTAATGACATCTTGGTGATTGGTGCTGTGGTTGATTGGTGCTGTGGTTCGGGTTGGCCGGAGAGAATCAGAGGCCAAGTTCTGCGAGGATGGGCAATTTCTTCCGCGCCCGGTCCCGTGCTTCCGTGGGGTTTGCTGCGTGCAAGGCCAATGTAGCAATTTCTTGTGCTTCTTTCAGTGTCACAGTGGCAAGGACGGCGCCCACCGCCGCCAGTGACCGTGCCGTCATGGACAGTGTTGAGACGCCCAAGCCCACCAGAACGACGGCGAGGGCAGGGTCCGCGGCGGCCTCACCGCAGACGCCAACGGGCTTCCCGCTTCTCTCCGCGATGGATCCGGCCACTGTCAGGCGAACCAGCTGGAGCACTGCGGGCTGCCACGGGTTGTTCAGCGCGGCCAGGGGGCCCAGCTGGCGGTCCGCGGCCATGGTGTACTGCGTCAGGTCGTTGGTGCCCAGGCTGGCGAATTCGACCTGGCCCAGGATTGACTCCGCCGTAACTGCCGCGGAGGGTACTTCCACCATGACGCCAGGAGTCTTCAGTCCTGCCGCCGCGCACAGGGAAGCGAAGCGGGCGGCCTCATCGGCAGTGGAGATCATGGGAGCCATGACCCAAACCTGGGCCGTGGTTCCCTGGGCCGCCTCCGCAATGGCTGCGAGCTGGCGCTCCAGCACCCCGGGGGTTGAGATGTCTGTCCGGTAGCCGCGCACACCCAGCGCCGGGTTCGGCTCATCGGCGTCGGTCAAAAAGGGAAGCGGCTTGTCCGCGCCTGCGTCTAGGGTGCGGACCACAACCTTCTTGCCCGGGAACGCGTCAAACACTCCACGGTATGCCTGAACCTGCTCCTCGATGGAGGGTTCTGTTTCCCGTTCCAGGAAGCAAAACTCGGTGCGCAGCAGCCCCACGCCTTGGGCGCCGGCGGCCGCGGCCTTGACGGCGTCCTTGGCTCCGCCCACATTGGCCAGGAGGGGGACCAAGTGGCCGTCCGCCGTCGTACCCTGCCCATCAAAAACTGTCAGGAATGATGCGTTGGCTGCCCAAGCGGCCGCTGCCGAGCGCTCAGTGTCGCCGGGATCGGTGGCGATGGTCCCTGCCGTACCGTCGACATAAACTTCCGTCCCGTCCGCCAGCGTGTCAACACCGGCGGCGGCGACCACTGCGGGCAGGCCGAGCGAACGGGCGATGATGGCCGTGTGCGACTGCGGGCCGCCACCGGCCGTGACCAGGGCAATCACCTTGGCGGGGTCCAGCGTGGCTGTGTCTGCCGGTGCCAAGTCGTGGGCCACGAGGATGAAGGGTGCTTCGGAGGCGGGTATGCCGGGTGCCGGGATGCCGCGCAGTGCGGCCACTATCCTGGCGCGGACGTCTAGGACGTCTGCGGCCCGCTCGGCCATGTAGCCGCCCAAATTCACCAGCATGGTCACCACGGCTTCGGCGGCTTCCCACACCGCCCGCTCTGCAGAAGTGCCGGTGTTGATCAGTTTGACGGACGCTTTGATGAGCATGGGATCCGTAGCCATGAGAGCGGTTGCTTCCAGGACGGCCTTGGCGTCGGGCCCGGCCACAGCGGCGCGGTCACGCAACTGGGCCTGAACAGCCTTAGCTGCCACCGTAAGCGCAGCTGCTGCGTCCGCGGCGCTGGTCCCCGATGCCAGTTTCTCCCCGGCAGGCGGTTCAGCCAAGGGTTTCGGCATTTGCCGAATGGTTCCAACAATTCGTCCGGGGCTGACGCCAACTCCTGGGAAACTCTGCATTGAAATTCCTCAATTTCTTTGTCTGGCTTCAGTGCCAGCCGGTGGGCCGCGGTGCCCGCCAGTGGGTGTCCCGCGGTTGCGGGGTGTCCTAAAAATATATCCTGTGATGTACTTCATATAGCATTGCTATAGATGCTAGGGTAGCAGTCATGAACTTCAACAGCCAGCTTCCACCGAAAGTCAGGCTGCTAAAAGCTGCCGCCGAATTGTTGGCTAATTCGGCGGGTGCGCCAGTATCTACCCGGCAAATTACCGAGTTGGCCGGCGTGACGGCACCTACCCTCTACCACCACTTTGGCGACAAGGAAGGGCTCTTCAACGCAGTCATTGATGCCGGGTTTGAAGAGTACGTGGCCGGTGAACACAACTTTGCCCCGAGTGGCCGTCCGCTGCAGGATGTCCGCCAAATTTGGGACAACCATCTCCAGTTCGGCTTGGACAATCCACAGCTGTATTCGGTGATGTTCGGCAATATCCGCCCGGAGAGCCGTCCGGTGCGGGTCGCTGAGGCTGAAGGTTTCATGGAGGAAATGCTGGAGAAGGCGGCTTTGGCCGGACAGCTTTGCGTTTCACCCAAGGAAGCGGCCAGAAGCATCCTGGCAGCCAATGTGGGGGTCACTTTGATGCTTCTTGCGGAACCTGCGGCCGACAGGAACTTCGATTTATCCGATATGACCCGGGAAGCGGTGATCTCCGCCGTCTCTTCGGAGCTTGAACTCAGTACGGCAGCGGCGCCAGTGGGCGCATCATCGGTGGTGGTGGCGGCCATCGCCCTCAACGCCGCGCTTGAATCGTCCAACCCGGAACAACTCTCAACGTCTGAATTGAAGTTGTTCCTGGAGTGGCTTGATCGCATTTCCAAAAATTCTTGAAATAACCAGTAAACATCACCAGTTACTCCTGCACAGGCGCAGGACTCACGGTTAGGAATAACAATGGCAACACAATCAGTGGCCGCCCCCAAGGGTGGCGTGCGAGTTGGGGTGCAGAAATTCGGCACCTTCCTCTCAGGCATGATTATGCCCAACATTGGGGCATTCATTGCTTGGGGCCTCATTACAGCCCTCTTCATCCCGAAGGGCTTCTTCCCCAACGAGACCCTCGGGGCCATGGTTGGCCCCATGATCACCTATCTGCTGCCCGTCCTGATTGGTTACACAGGCGGCAAGATGGTCCACGGAGTCCGCGGTGGCGTGGTGGGTGCTGTGGCGACCATGGGTGTCATTGTGGGTACGGACATCCCCATGTTCATTGGTGCCATGATCATGGGTCCGCTGACCGCCTGGGTGATGAAGAAACTGGACAAGGTCTGGGAAGGCCGGGTCAAGCCAGGCTTTGAGATGCTCATTGACAACTTCTCCGCCGGTATCCTCTCCGGCATCATGGCCGTGATCGGTCTGGTGGTGGTGGGCCCGGTGGTGCTGGCCTTCAGCAACGGCGCCGGACGCGTGGTTGAATTCCTGGTCAATAACGGGCTATTGCCGCTGACAAGCATCTTCATCGAACCCGCCAAGGTTCTGTTCCTGAACAACGCCATCAACCACGGGATCCTGACCCCGCTGGGCACCGAACAAGCACTTGCCAACGGCAAGTCCATCCTTTTCTTGCTTGAAGCGAACCCCGGCCCAGGCTTGGGCATCCTGCTCGCCTACTCCTTCTTCGGCAGAGGCTTGGCAAAGGCTTCTGCCCCGGGCGCGGCAGTGATTCAGTTCCTCGGCGGCATCCACGAGATCTACTTCCCGTACATTCTGATGAAGCCGATCATGATCATGGCAGCCATCGCTGGCGGTATGACGGGCATCTTCATGCTGGTCCTGACCGGGGCGGGTCTGGTTGCCCCGGCTGCCCCGGGAAGCATCTTTGCTGTCTTTGCGATGACAGCCAAGGACAGCTACTTCGGTGTTGCCTTGTCGGTGGTAGCGGCCACCGCCGTTTCCTTTGCGATTGGCTCCCTCATTCTGAAGATCAGCCCGATCCCTGCCGACAGCGACGGCCTGGGCGACGCCACCGCCAAAATGGAAGCACTGAAGGGCAAGAAGAGCTCGGTCGCGTTCGCCCTCGCGGGCGACGGTGCCAAGGGCCCGATCAGCACTGTTGTCTTCGCATGCGACGCCGGCATGGGCTCCAGCGCCATGGGCGCCTCGGTGCTGCGCAACATGATCAAGAAGGCGGGCTTCCCGGAAGTCAAAGTCACCAACTCGGCCATCGCCAACCTGACTGACACATACGACGTCGTCGTGACTCACCAGGACTTGGCCGCCCGTGCCGCCCCCGCCACAGCCAGTGCCGTGCACGTCTCCGTGGACAACTTCATGAACAGCCCCCGGTATGACGAAATTGTGGAGCTGGTCCGTGCCAAAAACTCGGCCGCCGGCTCCTTCGCCGACGCACCAGACGAGGTGGTTGAAGCTCCGGTGGGCAGCAACATTCTGGCCCGCGAAAGTGTGATCCTCAAAGGCACCGCCACCACCCGGGACGGCGCCATCGATGAGTCCGGGGCGCTTTTGCTGGCCCGCGGAGCCGTGGATGCCGTGTACGTCAGGGCCATGCATGAGCGCGAGGAATCGGTGTCCACATACATGGGCAACTTCCTGGCCATCCCGCACGGCACCAACGAGGCCAAGGGCAACATCATCTCCTCGGCCGTCTCCGTCATCCACTACCCGAACGGCATCGACTGGAACGGCAAGCCCGTGAAGTTTGTGGTGGGCGTGGCCGGGGTGAACAACGAGCACCTGGCAATCTTGTCCTCGATCGCACGGGTCTTTACCGACAAAGACCAGGTGGCCAGGCTGGAACACGCCACCAGTGTCGACGAGGTTTTGGACATCTTTGGAAAGGTCAACGCATAGTGAAAACAGTTCATTTTGGTGCCGGAAATATCGGTCGCGGATTTGTTGGGCTGCTGCTCCACAAAGCCGGCTACGAGATTGTCTTTGCCGACGTCGCCGAGGCCCTCATCAACGAGCTTGCCGCCGCGGATTCTTACAGCGTCCATGAAGTGGGTGAGCACCCTGCCGTGCACACCGTGGACAACTTCCGGGCGCTGAACTCAGCGCTCACACCGGAACTTGTGGTCGCCGAAATCGCGACGGCGGACATGGTCACCACAGCTGTGGGCCCGAATATCCTCAAGTTCGTTGCACCGCTGATTGCCCGCGGCATCGCAGCACGCGACGCCGCCTTGGCACCATTGCAGGTCATGGCGTGTGAGAATGCGATCAATGCCACTGACATCCTGGAGGCAGCCATCCGGGCTGACAACGCGGTGGATGAGGCGGCTGTTGATGCCCGCGCCGTGTTCGCCAACACGGCTGTGGACCGGATTGTGCCCAACCAGGCGCCGGGCCAGGGCCTGGATGTCACTGTGGAGTCTTTCTTTGAATGGGTCATCGACAAAACCCCGTTCCATGGCAGCGAGCCCGCGATCGGCGGGGCCACCTTTGTGGACGATTTGGTGCCCTACATTGAACGCAAGCTGTTCACGGTGAATACCGGCCACGCGGCCACGGCCTACTTTGGCTACGCCGCCGGCATTGAAAAAATCTCCGACGCCATGGCACACCCCGCGGTCAAGGCCAAGGTGCGGGCCGTGCTGGAGGAAACCAAGGCCCTCTTGGTCAAGAAGCACGGGTTTGACGAGGCGGAGCAGGAGGCCTACGTCCAAAAGATCCTGGTGCGGTTCTCCAACCAATACCTGCCGGACACGGTGGGGCGCGTTGGTCGTGCACCGCTGCGCAAACTCGGCCGCCACGAACGGTTCATCGGCCCGGCTGCCGAGCTGGCCGAGAACGGTGTCGCCCCTGTGGCGTTGCTTGAAGCTGTTGAAGCGGCACTGCGATTCACTGACGAAAGTGACGCCGAAGCTGTGGAGCTTGCCGAGATCCTCAACGGCAGCACGGCCTCCGCAGCTGCTGAAAGGATCACGGGGCTGGCACCCGAGCATCCGCTGTTCCCGGCCGTCCGCGACGCGATCGAAACCGTGAAAGCAGCGGCGGCAGCCAAATAACGGTGAGGGCTCCGCGAGAGCGGGACCAAGCCGGCGCGAAACCTAGTAAACGGGGTCTAGCCGCGCGATAGGTGGCACGATGTGCCGTTATCGTGGCTTGGCCCCGTTTTGCGTGCCCGAATCACGGGCGCGGGGACTATATTGGCATCAAAGCGTTCACCCAGGATCACCCAACAGCGGGAGGGCCAGCCATGGCCAAGGAACTTGCCAGCCAACTGATCGAACAATTACAGTCAGCCGGTGTGCGGCGCATCTACGGGATAGTGGGGGACAGCCTCAACCCTCTAGTGGATGCGGTGCGTAAAACCGGCGGCTCCAGCAACGGCGGGATCGACTGGATCCACGTCCGTCACGAAGAAGCCGCGGCCTTTGCAGCAGGCGCCGAAGCGCAACTGACGGGGGAGCTGGCCGTGTGTGCCGGTTCCTGCGGGCCAGGAAACCTGCATCTGATGAACGGCCTCTATGACGCCAACCGCACGGGCGCACCCGTGCTGGCCATCGCCTCGCACCTGCCCAGCGTGCAAATTGGCAGCGGCTTTTTTCAGGAGACCCACCCAGACCGACTTTTTGGTGAATGTTCGGTGTACTCGGAGTTGATTAGCACCTCCGACCAGGCACCGCGGGTGCTTCACAACGCGATCCAACATGCTGTGGGCTTGCGCGGGGTGGCTGTGGTGACGCTGCCCGGCGACATTGCCAGCCTGCCCGCCACTGCACCATCGCCCCTGCAGCGCCCTCTGCGTCCGGCCACGCTGGTGCCGGCCCCGGACAGTATCAAGGAGTTGGCCGATGCCATCAACGGCGCCCAAAAGGTAGCTATCTTTGCCGGTGCCGGCGTGCAGGGCGCCCATGATGAGGTGGTGGCTCTGGCAGCTAAAATCAATGCCCCGATCGGCCACAGCCTGCGCGGCAAGGACTTCATCCAATACAACAACCCGTACGACATCGGCATGACCGGGCTGTTGGGCTACGGCGCAGCCGCAGAGGGGATCGAAGACGCTGACCTGTTGATCATGCTTGGCACCGATTTTCCGTATGACCAGTTCCTGCCTTCCACCAGAACCGCGCAGGTGGACAGGGCGCCGGAGCATTTGGGGCGGCGAACGGATGTGGACATTGCTGTTCACGGCGACGTTTTGCCTGCCCTCCAGGCGCTTATGCCCCTGATAGAGGAGAAGGAGAATTCCAAGTTCCTCGATGCAATCCTGAAAAAACACGACCGACTCATGAACAAATCGGTGGGCGCCTACACGCGCAAGGCTGACAAGCTGGTCCCCATCCACCCGGAATACGCAGCCTCCCTGCTTGATGAGATTGCCGCTGACGACGCGATTTTCACCGCCGACACCGGCATGTGCAATGTCTGGACGGCCCGCTACATCAACCCCCTGGGCACGCGGCGATTGATTGGTTCCTATCTGCACGGTTCCATGGCCAATGCTTTGCCCCAAGCCATCGGGGCGCAAGCCGCCTACCCGGACCGGCAGGTCATCTCCGTCTCCGGCGACGGCGGCCTGTCCATGCTGCTGGGTGAATTGATCACAGTTGCCGCCCACAAGCTGCCGATCAATGTGGTGGTGTTCAATAACTCCACCTTGGGCATGGTGAAACTGGAAATGCTGGTGGACGGGCTGCAGGACTTTGGCGTGGATGTCCCCGACGTCAACTATGCCGCCGTAGCGGCGGCGCTGGGCTTCCACGCCGTGCGCGTCTCGGACCCGGCGTATATCGCCGACGCCTACCGAGCCGCCTTCGCCCACAACGGACCCTCACTGGTGGAACTGATCACCGACCCCAATGCCCTGTCGATTCCGCCTAAGATCAAGGGCGGGCAGATCATCGGTTTTGCCACGGCCATGTCCAAGATCGTCCTGAACAAGGGAGCCGGCGAGGCCGTCAGCATGGCCCGCTCCAACCTGCGCAACATCCCGCGCGGCTAACACAACCCCATACCGAAGGATTCACATGCTTACCGCTGCCCTCATCGTTGCCGCCCTCGCCGCGCTAGTCCACGTCTACATCTTTGTACTGGAATCGCTGCGTTGGACAGAGGAGAGCACCAGGAAGACGTTCGGCACCTCTGTTGAAGAGGCGAACGCGACCAAGGAACTTGCCTTCAACCAAGGTTTTTACAACCTGTTCCTGGCCGTGGTGACCGCGGCCGGCATCATCGCTGCCGCCGCCGGCCACCACGGGGTGGGTGCCGCGCTGGTCCTGGCCGGGGCAGGTTCCATGCTTGCCGCGGGCCTGGTTCTGCTTATTTCATCGCCTGCGAAAGCAAAAGCGGCACTGGTGCAGCTCACCTTCCCGCTGATCGCCGTCGTACTGGTTGTGGCGTGGCTGATTTTCTAATTCATTGTGTAGCGCACCAAGGAACGTGACGCTCCGCCCGGTCAGGGAGATGTCGAGCCCAGCGGAACACAATGAGGGGCAGACCAATTGGTCTGCCCCTCATTGTGTTCCGAGCAAGGCTGTGGTTATTCAGCCACGGGAATTGATTGGGTGGTGAGTTCCTTGATTGTTGCGTCTTGAGCGGATTTCAACGAATCCAGAAGAGTTCCCTTGCCGGTAACGGCTGCTTTGAAGCCGTCTGACACGCTGTTGTAGGTTTGGGTCATTGTCGGGCCCCACACGAAAGTGCTGGAAACTTGGCTGGCCGAAGCGGCAAATACGTCATAGATCTTCTGGTCGCCGAAGAATTCGACGCCGTTCTTCAGCGAGGGGAGATCCAGTCCAGCCGTTGTAGCCGGGTACAGGTTTGCGGACTCGTTAAGCATGGTCAGGGATTCGCTTGAGGTGTTGAGCCAGAGCGCGAACTTTGAAGCTTCGTAGGGGTGCTCGGAACCGGTGAAGACAACCGTTGAGGAACCGCCCCAGTTTCCACTGGTGTTATCGTCCTTCTTCCACTGGGGCATCGGAGCGACGCTCCAATTTCCTGCGGTGTCAGGTGCTCCGGATGCGATGGAGTTTGCGCCCCATACTGCAGAGTTCCAGCTCCAGACCTTGCCAGTGTTGTAGGCGTTGTCCCATTCGGACGTCCAACCGGGGTAACTGGAAACAAGGTCGCGGTCGATCAGGTCTTGCCAGTATTTCGCAACGGTGGTGCTTCCGGTGCCGGCCAGTGCGACTTCCCACTTGTCGCCGTCGTTCTTGAACCAGGTGTCACCGGTCTGCCATACCAGGCCGGCGAACTGATTGACGTCATTCTGTGAGAAGTTGGTGATGTAGCTGCCGGTCTTGCGGACTTCAACGGCAGCTGCTTCGAACTCTTCCCACGTGGTGGGAACCGCAATGTTGTTCTCCTTGAAGAGATCGCTGCGGTAGAAGAGCGCCATGGGGCCGGTGTCCTGGGGAATTCCGTAAGCGGCTCCCTCTTCGCCGAAACTGACCTGATTCCATGCCCACGGAATGAAGGTGCTTTCTGCGTCAGCTACGTCCTGGCACGCGGCAATGTTTGTCAGACCGTCCTGAACGCGGAAGTTTGGCAGGGCATCGTATTCAACCTGCCCCAGGTCCGGGGCGTTGCCGGCCTTGAGCTGGTTGAAGAAGTTCTGGTACGTTCCACTGTTCCCGTTAGGCCCGGTTTGCACCTTGACCTGAATGTCCGGATTCGACTTGTTCCAAACCTCAACCACGCCTTCAATCCCGGGGATCCATGATGTGAAGGAGAGGGTGACAGGGGTGTCGGACGGTGAACAATCGATGGCGGCACCGGCACCGGCAGTGCCGCTCGAATCACTGCTTGAGCACCCGGTGAGGGCAATGGCTGAAAGGACGACGACTGCAATGGCGCTTTTAAAGGGTTTCATTTCTTCCTTGAAGTGATTGTTTTAAAGGGATAAGAAAATGCAGGGGTGAAAACTATTTGACCGAGCCTGCGCCCAGTCCGCTGCGCCAGAACCGCTGCAGGAACAAGAACGCCACGATCAGCGGAATGATCGATAGCAGCGCGCCGACCAGTACATACATCCGGAGCTCAGGGATCTGGTTGATCTGAGAGTTCCAGGTGTAAAGCCCGAGGGTAACGGGGAAGTTTGCCTCATCGCGCAGCATGATGAGCGGGAGGAAGAAGTTGTTCCAAATCGCGACGAATTGGAAGAGGAAAACGGTAACCAAAGCCGGGAACATCAGCTTCACCGAAACGCTGAAGAAGGTGCGAACTTCGCTGGCACCATCCAATCGGGCGGCTTCCATGAGCTCGTCGGGGACGCTTGAGCCGGCATAGATACGGGTCAGGTAAACACCAAACGGGCTCACGATGCTGGGCAGGAATACGGCCCAGAAGGTATTGGTCGCGTTGATCTGGCTGAACATGAGGAACAGCGGGAGGGCCAAGGCTGTTGCCGGAACCAGCACGCCGCCAAGAATGACATTGAAGATCAGCTCCCGGCCCTTGAAGCTGTACTTAGCCAGGGCGTAACCGCACATTCCGGCAAGAACTGTAGCTACCAGGGCGCCACCGCCGGCGTAAGCCAGGCTGTTGCCAATCCAGCGCAGGAATACGCCGTCGCGGTAGGTCAGGACATTGCCGACGTTCTCGAAGAAGTTGACCTCTGAAAACCAGAGCGGGTTGGTGCTGGTCAGATCGCCCTTGGATTTCGTTGCGGAAACGAAGAGCCACCAGATCGGGATGAGGAAGTAAAAGGCGAAGACCACCATGATGAGCATGGCGCCCATACGCGGGAGCATTTGCTCACGGGGGCCGCGGGCCTGGGAATAGGTTATGGCGGGTTCACGCCGTCGGCTGCTCGGCTTCGAAGGGCTCGTTGCTTGCTTGTTCACGATCAGTTGCCCTTCGGGTGGGTGAACTTAAGGAAGGCGAAAGACAAAATGAAGGTTGTCAACGCAAGGACAACAGACATCGCCGCAGCCAGGTGGATGTTCGGGATGGACGAGGTGGTCAGAACCGCCAGGTTAGGTGTGAACGTGCTGTTGACCGCAGAACTGAACGTGCGGAAAACCTGGGGTTCGGCAAGAAGCTGCAGTGTTCCAATGATGGAGAAAATGGCCGTCATGACAATGGCAGGAGTCACTAGCGGAATCTTGATGGACAGGGCAATGCGTAGCTGCCCGGCGCCGTCGAGCCGTGCCGCCTCATAGATCTCCGTCGGGATCGACAGCAGCGAGGAGTAGATGATGAGCATGTTGTAACCAACAAAGACCCAGGTCACCACATTGGCCATGGCCCACAGCACCAAGTCGGCCGAGAGGAAGTCGATCTTGCTGGTGACGTCCGTGAACGGGGACAGGTTGGGCGAGTACAAGAATCCCCACATGATGGCGGCGATGACGCCGGGGACTGCGTACGGAACAAAGAACGCGAGGCGGAAGAACTTCTTGCCGCGGACCAGCGGAGAATCCAGCAGCAAGGCAAAGAGGAGCGCCAAGCCCAGCATTACCGGGACTTGCACGACACCAAACAAGAACACCCTGCCGATGGATTCCCAGAAGGGGCCGTTCTGGAAAACGGCGATGTATTGGGTGAAGCCACCGAATACTTCCTTCGCCTTCCCGAACGTGCCCTGCCGGTCCACCTTCAGGAACGATTGGTATAGGGCATAGCTGATGGGAGCTAAGTAGAACAAGAGGAAGAGTACGCCGAACGGTGCTACAAAGAGCACGATCGCTTTCTTGAATTTGTTCTTCGGCTTCCGGTTTTCAAGCACCGCTGGCTCAGCGTTGAGCAGTTCAGTGCGGCTCATGGCAGTACTACCTCTCGGATTACACGTACAGCTCCCGCAGGAACCGTGAGTGTCTGGGAAATGTCAGTTTTGGTGAGAATCTCGTGCCCCGTGATGGATACGCGGCGCTCTTGTTGGCTGTGGTTGATGATGAACAAATAAGAATTGTCAGCACCCGTACGCCGCACCATTTCCAGATTGGCGTCCGCCTCGGGGGCAACTGGTGCCACGCCTGCGCCGTCGAGCGCGTTGCGGACAACACTGGTCAATCCGGCCGGGTCCAAGACGGTTCCGAGGTACCAAGCGCGTCCCTGGCCAAAATCGTTGACCGTGACGGCAGCGCCACCGGGCGTTGGCCCATCAACGTAGGAAGCGACGGCGGTTGCCCCGTGCAAGGTGGTCTTTTCGGCCCAGAGCGAGGACGTCCGGCCGTCGGAGAGTTCCACAACCTGCTCCGGCAGCAGTGGGGCGAACTCTTCGGTGCGGATCCCTAGCATGTCCCGGAAGCCGCCCGGGTAGCCGCCGGTGCGCACACGGTCTTCGTCGTCAACGATTCCGCTGTAGAAGGTGACCACCGCGTGCCCGCCGTTCTGCACATAATCATTGATCTGCGCGGCGTGGGCGTCGGAGATCATGTACAGGGTGGGGACGACGACGAGCGAGAATCCGCTCAGATCGGAGCCCGGGGCCACCATGGTCACGGTGATGCCCTGAGCATGGAAGGCCGCATAGATCGCGTGGGCCTGTTCCAAGTAGGAGATTGCGGCGGAAGGACGCGTTTCGGCGTCAACTGCCCACCAGGATTCCCAGCTGAACACGAAGGCAACGTTGGATTCAACGCGGCTGCCAACAACCTCGGCCAAGCCGGCAACGGTTTCGCCCAGTTCCACAACGTCGCGCCAGAGCTGACTGTCCTTGCCAGCATGGGGCATGAGCGCGGAATGGAACTTCTCGGATCCCTGGAGGGAGGCCCGCCACTGGAAGAAGCAGACGCCGTCGGCACCGCGGGCCACATGAGCCAAGGAGTTGCGCAGCATTTCGCCCGGCGCCTTGGCCACGTTGTGCGGCTGCCAGTTGACGCCTCCGGTGGAGTGTTCCATGAGAATCCACGGAGCATTCTTGGCCAGTCCTCGGGTGAGGTCTGCGGAGAACGACAGCTCCGTGGTGGGCTCGCCCAGCCGGTGATCCAAGTAGTGATCATTGGCGATGATGTCCATGTCCGCTGTCCACGTGAAATAATCCATGTTGCGGATGTGGGCTGTCACCATGAAGTTGGTGGTCACGGGGATGTCGCTGTGCCGACGAATGATGTCCGCTTCGAGCAGGTAGTTGCTGCGCAGTTCATCGCTGCTGAAGCGACGGAAGTCCATGCTCTGGCCGGGGTTGCGGCTGGAGAGGGTAAGTCGGGGTGTCCAGATTTCGTTCCAGTCGGAAACTCGCTGGCTCCAGAAATCGGTGCCCCACGCTGTGTTGAGTGCATCAAGGTTCTCATAGCGCTTCATCAGCCAGTCACGGAACGCATCCGAGGAGGTTTCGCAGTAGCAGTGCGCGTTGTGGCAACCAATTTCGTTGGACACATGCCACAGTGCGACGGCGGGATGGCTTCCGTAGCGCTGGGCTACCTGCTCCACGAGGAGGGCGGCATGGTGCCGGTAGATCGGTGAGCTGGGGCAGAACGCCTGCCGCCCGCCCGGGTACCGCCGGGTGCCATCTTCGACCTTGGGCAGAACCTCGGGGAAAGTGGTTGTCAGCCATGGCGGGGGAGAGGCAGTGGCCGTTCCCAGGTTGATGCTGATTCCGTTTGCGTGCAGCAAGTCGATGATGGCGTCGAGGTTGGTGAAGTCGTACTCACCTTGGCGTGGCTCAAGGTGTGACCAGCCAAAAATGTTGATAGCAACAAAGTTGACGCCTGCCTGCTTCATCGCGGCAACATCGTCAACCCAAACATCCGGATCCCATTGTTCCGGGTTGTAGTCGCACCCAAAGGCCAATCCGGAATCCAAATCGATGATTGGACGGGGAGGCCCCTCGTGTGAGCTGTGCATGAAAATCCTTACGTGGTGCGAAGTGATGATTCACAGCCAACGCCTCACGCCTCTGTGAACGTTCACAGGTTTGCGTGCCCCATTCGGCGGAACGATTTTCTGTGAACGTACACAGACTATGGTTGGCGTCACAAAGTTGTCAAGTTATTTTCGATGTCGGCTTGCTTCACAGCCCCGGTAAGGTTGAGGAATGACTCCCTCACCCGGCAGAAAAAAGCGCTCAACCATTCTTGATGTTGCAACGGTTGCAGGGATTTCGCGGGGAACGGTGAGTAGGGTCCTCAACGGCGAACCCTATGTTTCCGATGAGGCACGGGTTGCCGTGAACAAGGCCATCAAGGAAGTTGGCTATGTTCCCAACATGGCTGCCCGGAACTTGGTACGCCAACGCTCTCAAGCCGTGGGGCTGCTCATTCACGAGCCGCATGCGCTGTTCTTGGAAGATCCAAACATCGGCTCGATCATGCTCGGGGCGAATACCGTGCTCTCACAAGCCGGGTATCAGATGGTGTGTTTGATTATCGATTCCGAGCTGGATGTCAACAGGATTGGGCAGTACCTCAACGGCGGATCCATCGACGGTGCGATTGTTATTTCAGCGGGCGAGAATGATCCCATCACGGAGCTCATTGAGCAGCTGGCCATGGCCTCGGCTTTCGTGGGGTTGCCGCCCAATCATCGCCCGCTTCCTTTCGTGTCCATCGACAACAAGAAGGCGGCGGCAGAGATTACGGCACGGCTCAAAGCCTCGGGGCGAACGCAGATCGGCATGATCGCTTCTGCCTTGGGTCGCGCAGCGGGAGCCGATCGACTTGCCGGTTTTGAGGACGCCCTGGGATCGAGTTATCGCCCCGAGCTCGTAGCGATGGTGGAGCACTTCTCCTTTGACGCCGGCATTGCCGGCATGCGCGAACTTCTTGAAAGGTGCCCCACCATCGATGCGGTTTTCGCAGCCTCGGACGCCGTTGCTGCGGGGGCGTTGAGCGTGCTGCAGCGGATTGGCCGCCGGGTGCCCGAGGATATCGCCGTGGTCGGATTCGATGACAGCGTCTGGGCGCAGCGCACCAACCCCCCGCTCTCCACGGTGCGCCAGCCCGCCTCCGAGCTCGGCGCGCAGGCCGCCGAACTGGTCCTGGCCCAGCTGAGGGGCGAGGAGATCAACCGCGGTGGCGTGTACCTGGAAACATCCATCGTGTGGCGAGATTCCGCCTGAGCCGTACGACGGCGGCACTCTCCACTGGTGGGCAGGTCCCGTTCAAGGGCCCGCCCACCAGTGAGGTGTTGCTACGCGTTTAGCTGCTTGGTGCAGCTTCGGCGTCAACCCTGGCGAGCATGATGAGCACCGATTGTTCGGGGAAGAGGACAGGGGCGGCGATGCCCACGGCGCCCAGGACGGTGCCCGAGAGCACGCTCTCATGCAGGGGCCAGTCCAGCGGGGATTGCCCATTGCCGACTTCGTCATCGAGAGGATGCGACAAGGTCACGCGGTAGCGGCCCTCGGGGGACAAACCGGGCAGGGCGATCCGGCCCGAAGGGTACGTAATCGAGGCTTCTCGCTGGGTGAGTGCAAAGACGGCGCGCTCGCCGTCCTGGGCCACCACACCACGCACGTCCAAGGCGGGATCGGCGAGATCGGCGTGAACAGAGATGCCTGTGTGGAACAGTTCCCGGTTGTCCTTGTGGAAGGCCACCCACTGGGCAAGTTCCGCGGTTTGTGCCTCGCTGATATCGGTGATGTTCCATTCGATGCCGAAGTGACCAAAGATGGCTGTTCGGGCCATGAACCCGAGGCTGTGTTGGCGACGGGTGGAATGCGAGATGGGCCCACCGATGTGGGCGCCCATCAGCTCGTAGGGGACCAGTAGGCCGGTGTTGGCCTGATTGTCGAGCCTTTCGATCGGGTCGATGCAGTCGCTCGTCCAGATCCTGTCCGTGTAGTCCAAGATGCCAAGGTCCACGCGGGCACCACCGGAAGCGCAGCTTTCAATCTCCACGTCGGGGTGCCAGAATTTCAGCTCCGCCAGCAACCGGTACAAGGCCAGTGTGGTTTCACGGACAGCGGCGTGGCCGGTGCGCGGATCGGCGGCGTCGAGCAGGTCCCGGTTGTGGTCCCACTTGATATAGCTGATGGGGTACTCGCCAAGGATGGCACTGATGCGTTCGAGCAGGTAGTCAAAGCAATCCGGGTGGGCCAGGTTGAGCACTTGTTGTTGGCGGCCACTGGCGGGCCAACGGCCGTCGGCGTGCAGAATCCACTCGGGATGGTTGCGGGCCAGCTCACTGTCAGGATTGACCATTTCGGGTTCAAACCACAGGCCAAACTCCATGCCAAGCTCGTGGACGTGGTTGATGATGGGGCCCAGGCCCTGGGCCCACACACCGGGATCAACAAACCAGTCACCCAAACCGGCGGTGTCGTCCCGGCGGCCCAGGAACCAGCCATCGTCAAGCACAAAACGCTCCACGCCGACGGCGGCGGCCTTGTCTGCCAGGGTCGTCAAGGTGGCGAGATCGTGGTCGAAGTAGACGGCCTCCCAGGTGTTCAAGGTGACAGGGCGCGGCCGGGAGGGATGCTGCGGGCGTTGGCGCAAATCTTGATGGAAACGCCCAGACAACTCGTCCAAGCCGATGCCCCAGGAGCCGAGTGCCCAAGGGGTGGAGTAGTTTTCCCCTGGCGCCAGCACTACTTCCCCGGGTAGCAGCAGCTCTCCGGCACTTAAGAAGTTGTCGCTGGTAATGGTGCGTTCGGCACTGAGCCGATGGTTTCCGCTCCAGGCCAGATGGACGCCGTGGACCAGGCCGCTGCGATGGCCAAAGCCGGCAGAACCGGCCAACATGAGCAGTGTTGCGTCTGCGCCGGGACGACCTCGGCGACTTTCGCGCACGTGTGCGCCGACGGTGAGAGGACGCTGCTGGACGGACCGTTCCTTCAAATGGCGCCCAGTGGCGTCTTGAATGGTGGTGGCCGTCGCAGGCAACGGGAAGAGTGTGGCGAGCTGGTGCAGCTGATAGTCAGTGGATCCCAGGTTCGTCAGGGTGTGCCGTTGTTGCAGCACGCCATGGGGGCTTAGAGCCACTTCGGTGACCAAGCGCAGTTTGGCTGCGGAGTCTTCGGAGGTGATGGTGAGGCTGTGCGCGGTGGAGGTGACCGCCGTCGTGCTTAATGCGCTGGCCCATGCTGTGCCGTTGCGCTGACCCAGGAGGGCCGGTGAACCCTGCCACCCAAACACTTCCTGGGGCAGGAGCGTCAACCGTGCGGGAACGTCAATTCCGCCTGACACGCGCTGGGGACGCGCGGCGATGGCAATGGCCGCCAGCTCGGATTCCGGCAACTTACCTGTGGCGGGCCCCCAATGGACGATCGCGGGGATGCCTGGTGTGCTCAGGTCAACGATGACCGAGGTGCCGCCGCGATGTAGTTGGGCGTAAGAAGCGTCAATATTCATGCATAAGTTTTATAACGAAAATAATTAGACTGTCAAAAGTCGCGCCGCTGAATTTAAGCGGATGCTCGCAGTCCCTTACTGTGGCTTACAACGGCAGCGCCGTCATCGAGGTCACTGTGAGACGGTGATGATGGCGGCCGTCACGGACACCGTCAGTGCCACAAACGGCAGGCACATGATGACGTGCAGTTTTTTGTGTTCCCTAAGGATGGCGACGAATTCGCGCAGGAACGCGCTGGGCAAAAAGTACCGCGCCGTGGGGGAGCCGACTACTTGGGCATTGATCCCCAGCTTCCTGGACAGCAGTGCGGCGCGGAGCACATGGTAATTGTTTGTGACGACCAGCAGGGCGCCGTCGCGGCCGTGCTCACGGGCCACAATGGCCGAAAATTGCAGGTTTTGGGCCGTGCTAATAGCCTGATCCTCGGCCACCACATGTGCCACGGGAACCCCGGCAGAGACCAGATATTCGGCCATGGCGACGCCCTCGGGCCGCGATTCGTCCCAGCCCTGACCGCCGCTTGGAATAAGCAACGGAGCGGTTTTTGCCGATGCCCCCCGATACACTTCAAGGCCCTTGTCCAGGCGGGAGCGGAGCAGCGGCGGCACTTTCCCCTTGATGATTTGCGAACCCAGAATGACCACGGCGGCCGGGTCTATGGTGTGCTTCATCTTCCCGTAGGCCACCGCATAAGCCAGGAACACCACAAACACCACGCCAAAATAGCTGCACAAGAAAAACAACAGTGCGGCTAAGCCGATCGCCACCGGATTGAGCGTGACCACGAGCAGCGCGGCGAACACCGGGAGTCCCAACAGGGCCACGCCGGCCAGAAGGGCGAGAAGATTGCCTAAGCTTCGCCCCTCATTGCGCATCATGGTGACGCCGTTGCTGATCAGGAACCCGGCCAGCACCACAATGGCCAACGGCGAGAGCACTACGATGCCAACCGCGATCCATTGGGTCCAAGGGAACCACTGACCGAGTATTTCCGTTATTCCCAACAGTGCAAACCAGCTGGCGGCCACCAACACGATTCCATTGCGCAGCATGCGGGCGTCCTTATGGCGCAGGTAAAAGTACACGCTGCCGAGAAAGACGGCAAGAATCAGGGAAATCATGGTGTCAGCCTACGTGTTTCTGCGAGCTCGGAGACTGGTGGTCGGGCCGCGGAACCGTGGCACACGCCGTCGTGCTTGCCTTCGAAAAACGATGCCCGGATGAGGCAAAATGTGATCTTCCCGGCCGAGACGGGACAGGAGCGGGCAACTGAGGGACAATGGAAAGGATGACTTCCCCCGAAAACACCCCCAGCCCTGCCGTCGCCGCATCCGCCGTGACAGCCTCCAAGACACGTCCTGCCCGCCGTGCGGCCCAGGTCATGCCTGCCACCGAGGGCTGGAAGCAGGCCAAGGACCCGGGAGGGCGACCGCTGCTGCAGTTCAAGTCCCCGCGCGTGTCCCAGCCGCCGGTGCACCTGGCGGACATGACGCTGCCCGAGCGTGAGGCGAAGTTCAAGGAGATGGGCCTGCCGGCGTTCCGTGCCAAGCAGCTCTCCGTGCACTATTTCCAGCATTACACCACCGATCCCGAGCGCATGAGCGACCTCCCCAAGGACCGCCGCGCCGAGATTGTGGACACCATGTTCCCCAAGCTTCTGACAGAGGTCAAGCGCCTCACCACGGACAACGGCGACACCATCAAGTTCCTGTGGCGCCTCTTTGACGGCTCCCTCGTGGAGTCAGTGCTGATGCGTTACACGGGCCGCGTCACCTTGTGTGTCTCCAGCCAGTGCGGCTGCGGCATGAACTGCCCGTTCTGCGCCACAGGCCAGGCCGGACTGACCCGCAACATGTCCACCGCGGAAATCCTTGACCAGATTGTCCAGGCCAACCGGGTCATCGCCGAGGGCGGGCTGGGCCACCTGCGCCGCGACGGCGGGCACGACGCCGAGCGCGTCACCAACATTGTTTTCATGGGCATGGGTGAGCCGCTGGCCAACTACAAGCGCGTCATGAAGGCCGTGCACAGGATGGCAGCCGAGGCTCCCGAGGGCCTGGGCATGTCAGCCCGCGGCATCACGGTTTCCACGGTGGGTCTGGTCCCGGCCATCAACAAGCTGGCCGAAGAAGGCATCGCCATCACGTTCGCGCTGTCCCTGCACGCCCCCGATGATGAACTGCGCGATGAGCTGATCCCGGTCAACTCCCAGTGGAAGGTTGATGAGGCGCTTGACGCCGCGTACAACTACTACAAGGTCACGGGCCGCCGCGTCTCCATCGAGTACGCGCTGATCAAGGACATGAACGACCACCCGTGGCGTGCCGAGCTGCTCGCAAAGAAGCTCAACCAGCGCGGCCGCGGCTGGGTGCACGTTAACCCGATCCCGCTGAACCCCACCCCCGGCTCCATCTGGACGTCCTCGGAGCCGGAGGTCATGCAGGAATTCATCAATACGCTCATTGACAACGGCGTGCCCACCACCCTGCGCGACACCCGCGGCAAGGAAATTGACGGCGCCTGCGGGCAGCTCGCCGCCGCCGAGTAGCACTTAGGCGAGTTGCACTTAACGAGAGAACGACGCCGGAACTAAAGTTCCGGCGTCGTTCTTGGGTTAAGCGCTGGTTCGCTTCCACCACGGGCGGGGCTTTTCCGCAGCAACGGTCACATAGGCGGTGGTGGAGCCCGGCTCTATTTCGGTCCTGCCTGCATCCTGGATGACAGGCCCGGCCGACTTGCGGGCACCCTTGTGGAACTCCTTCGCCGGCAGCTCGAGGACACCGAGGGGGAAGCCGTCGGCAGCCCACGCCTCAACCGCGGCCGGCTTGGACTCCAGCACCCACGCGAAAAGCGCGTGAGCGGCCTGGGCGCAGGCCTTGCCAGTGGACATCTCCAGGGACGCGTTCAGCACAATGCTCAGTGGCTGGGGCGGCAGCGGCTCACCGGGTGGCAGTTGCGTGCCGGAAACCTGCAACTTGGCCAGCAGCTTGGGCAGTTCAGCGGCCGGCATGGGTGGCAGGCCCACGGCGCTTGCTTCGCCAACCGTTGCCAGCACGTGCTCGGGGAACGCGGCGAGGACCTTGGCGAACACCTTGGCGTCGGCACGCCTGACCGTTTTGCCGAACGCTCCGGATGCCCACAGGCGCCAGTCGGGATTTTCGCGGTCGCGCAGGAACGCCTGCGCGGAGGCCAGTGCGGCCGCGGCAATGCCGTGCTGCTCGCTGGCAGGTTCCTCGCGGTCTACCAGCAAAATGATGGGTTGGATCAGTTCCTGGGGGCTGCTGTCGGCGTATTCACTCACCCCTTAAGCGTATGGGTATCCGCGGGGGCATGTGACAAGCTGGAACTCTTGCACGTTCGTCCCCACTGCCCGGCGTGCAAACAGAATCTGCCCAGGAGTTCACATGCGCAAACCCCTTGCTGTTGCCCGCCGCGCGAACGTGCAGCCCTTTGCTGTCATGGATATCCTGCAACGAGTGGCCGACCTCCGCGCCCAGGGGCGATCAGTCATCTCCCTGTGCGCCGGCGAGCCCAGCGGCGGCGCACCCCTGGCCGTTTCCGCGCGGGCTGCAGCACTCCACTCCTCCTCCATGGCCCTGACATATACGCCGCCGCTGGGCATCACTGCGCTGCGCCAAGCAATCGCCGGGCACTACAAGCGTTGGTATGGGTTGGAGATCGCTTCTGGGAACGTTGCTGTCACCACGGGGTCATCGGGCGCGTTCATGCTGGTCTTCTTGGCGGCATTCAACCCGGGGGACAAGGTGGCGCTGGCCCGCCCGGGTTATCCGGCGTACAAGAACATCCTCAAGGCGCTCGGTGTTGAGGTGATTGAGCTCGACGCCGGGGCGGACACCCGCTTCCAGCCCACTCCGGCTATTCTGGACGCCGCCGTGGCTCAGCACGGGCCGTTGGCGGGACTGGTGCTGGCTTCGCCCGCCAATCCCACGGGCACCATGGTGTCCCGGGCCGAGTTGTCCGCACTGACCCGCTGGTGCGCGGACAATGGCGTCCGCTTGGTCAGTGACGAAATTTACCACGGCATCACCTACCCTTTGCCGGACGCAGTGGATCCGCAAGGCGTGTGTGCCTGGGAACTTGACCGTGCGGGCGTGGTGATTTCCAGCTTCTCCAAGTACTGGGGCATGACGGGCTGGCGGCTTGGCTGGGCCATTGTGCCCGACGACTTGATCCAGGCCGTTGATGCGCTGGCCGGCAACATTGCGCTCTGCCCGCCCGCACCGGCCCAAATGGCGGCCCTGGAGGCGTTCAACGAGCAATCCTACGCCGAGGCGGACGCTGCGGTGGCGGAGTTTTCCCGCACCCGCGACTATGTGCTGAGCCAGGTGGCCGAGCTGGGCTGGGTTGATGCGGCTCCGGCGGACGGCGCCTTTTACTTTTATGCCAATCTAGGTCCCGCGCTGGCTGGCTTTGCCGATTCGGCGCACTACTGCGCCGCCCTGCTGGAAGACGCGGGAGTGGCGCTGGTGCCGGGTTCCGACTTTGACGGGGTCGGGGGTCGTTCGACAGTGCGGTTGAGCTTTGCCGCCGGGTACGACGCCGTCCGTGAGGCCTTGGCACGGACCGGAGAGTTCCAGCGCACACGGCGAGGTTGACGTCGGCTGTTGTCCAGGAGGCCCGGGGGTGAGGCTGGCGGCTCAGTCCTCGGGTTCGAAGTGCCCCAGGTGCTGGGTGGGCACCCGGTCCCGGCTGTAGGTGATGGAGTCGTAACCGTGGGGTGCTGGCTTGCCGTCGTCGCCCAGATTCACAAACACGATCTTTTCGATGGTGAGAATCGATTCCCGGGTGAACATGTTGCGCACTTCAGCGCGCATGGTCAACGACGTCCGGCCAAAATGGGTTGCCGTCAGGCCCATCTCCACCAAGTCGCCCTGCCGGGCGGAGGAGACAAAGTTGATCTCAGACATGTACTTGGTGACGGCCCGGCCATTGCCAAGCTGAACGATCGCGTAAATGGCTGCTTCCTCGTCGATCCAGCGCAACAGGCTGCCACCAAACAGGGTGCCGTTGGCGTTGAGATCTTCGGGGCGGACCCATTTGCGGGTGTGGAATGTGATGTCACCAAGGCTCATAACGATAATTTACTCTCCCGCCGAGGGGGCGTGGCATGGAATGTTAGCCACGACTCACCATGTTTTGCGCCACACAGGCTTATTTGCGCGGCGGCCGCGGGCGAAGGGCGGGTGCGGCATTCATTCCCCCAGAGGCAGCGCCGGCGGCGGAGTTGTCCACAAAAGAAGAAAGGGCCCTTCAAGGCGGTTCCCCAGTCTGAGACATTGAACCCATGGAAAGGAAAAACCATGGATCACCATAGTGCTGCCGAGGGGGACGGGTCCCATGCCTCGGACCAAGAAATTGAGCGCCGATTTTGGGAAATGACAGACACCATCATGGTGCCGCACCACAATGAGTGCATGATCTGCTTTCTCATGCGGACCATGACGCTTCTGAAGCAATCCGGCTTTGACATGACCGCAACGTTTCAGAGGCTCAATGCCCCGCGTGCCACCCAGTGGGCCACACGGCTCATGAGGATGGGCATTTTCAGCGACTGTCAGCTGCTCCAGGATGGCGTCATGGTCAACGATGCCATTTGGGAAGCTGACTGCTGCCCGGATTGCGGCATACCCTACGCTGCGCCGGACTGTCTTGAAGTTCGGCACGGCTCAACCCAGCCCTGCAAGCTATGGCGGTGGCGGGCCGACGTCGCGCGGGACAACTTCCAGGCCTGGTTGGAACGCCGCTAAAAAAACGAACGGGCAGTAGTTGTTGATGTTTTTGCCCAACATCAACAACTACTGCCCGTTCGAGAGGGAGTTACTTTTGCAGGTGATCCACCAAGGACTCGGCAATACCGATGTACTTACCCGGGGTGAGATCCAGCAGGCGTGCCTGCGCGTCGGCCGACAGGCCCAAACCGGAGACGAACTCCTGCATGCGGGCGGCGTTCACGCGCTGGCCGCGGGTCAGGTCCTTGAGACGCTCGTAGGGGTCTTCCATGCCTTCGACGCCGGCGATTGCCTCGGCGCGCATGACCATCTGGATGGCCTCGGCGAGAACTTCCCAGTTGTGGTCAAGGTCCTCGGCCAGCACGGCCTCGGCGGTGTCGAGCCGGCCCAGGCCGCCCAAAACGTTGTTAATGGCCAGCAGGGAGTGACCGAACGCCACGCCAATGTTGCGCTGGCTGGAGGAGTCCGTGAGGTCGCGCTGCCAGCGGCTGGTGACCAACGTTGCGCCAAGGGTGTCCAGCAGGGCGTTGGAGAGTTCCAGGTTTGCTTCCGCGTTCTCGAAGCGGATCGGGTTCACCTTGTGCGGCATGGTAGAGGAGCCGGTGGCGCCCGGAACCGGGATCTGCGCAAAGTAGCCGATGGAGATGTAGCTCCACACGTCGGTGCACAGGTTGTGCAGAATGCGGTTGAACCGGGCCATGTCAGCGTAGAGCTCGGCCTGCCAGTCGTGTGATTCGATCTGCGTGGTCAACGGGTTCCATGTCAGGCCCAAGGACTCAACGAAGCCCTTGGCAACGTCCTGCCAGTCGGCAGCCGGGACGGAAGCGTAGTGGGCAGCGTAGGTTCCCGTGGCGCCGTTGATCTTGCCCAGGAATTCAGTCTTGGCAACGCGGTCCAGCTGGCGGGTTAGGCGGTGAGCCGTGACGGCCAGTTCCTTGCCCAGGGTGGTGGGTGTGGCGGGCTGGCCGTGGGTGCGCGACAGCATGGGGACGGCGCGGTTTTCTTCGGCCATTTCAGCAATTTTGGCCACGAGTGTGCGGGCTGCCGGCAGCCACACGTCCTCCACAGCGCCCTTGACGCCCACGGCGTAGGAGAGGTTGTTGATGTCTTCACTGGTGCAACCAAAGTGAACCAGCGGCTTCAAGCGCTCCAGGCCCAGGTCTGCCAGACGGTTACCGATGAAGTACTCAACGGCCTTGACGTCGTGGACGGTGACCTTTTCAATGTCAGCCAGCTCCTGCACAGAGGCTGCGTCAAACTCGGTCACGATGGCGCGCAATCCGGCCTGCTGCGCTGCCGTCAACGGCTCGGTGCCCGGCAAGACGTTGTTGTTGGTCAGGTGGATGAACCACTCAACCTCCACCCCAACGCGGTCACGGTTCAAGGCTGCCTCGGAGAGGTAGTCCACCAACGGTGCTACGGCGCCGGAGTAGCGCCCATCGAGGGGGCCCAAGGCAATGCGCTCGGAGGAAGCGGCCAGGGACTTCCGGCCGGAAGGGATGCGGGCTGTGGCGTTTGCGGAATCAGACATGGCCTAATTCTTTCATGAACAGCCAATTCCTCCACAGCCGGTGCCGACGTTGGAACTATCCACAATTCCATGAAGGGCCGTAGCGCCGCGCAATGGGCGCCCCTACCGTGGAGGTATCGGTCTTTTCAGGAGGGTCCATGAGCTATCCAATGACTGCCCTTTCGGGTCTCAGTGGGGGAGCCGCACGGGGTGGTCCCTCTGCTGAGGCGGTGTCTGCGGTGGCGCAGCGGCTGGCAGGCATAGCCGGGGAGTTGGAGGGTTTGCGGTTGCAGCTTGGCCGACTCAACGCCATGGATTGGCGCTCGCCCGCGGCCGCTGCGTTCCGCGATTCCCTCGCGGATCGCAATCTGGCCTTGTCGGCGGTGGCGCGGGACGTGACTGCAGCAGTGGCGTCATTGGGAAGCTACGCCCTCTCCTTGCCAGCCGTTCCGCCCAGGCCCGGTGATGGTCCAGGCATGGGTGTGCCGAGCCCAGGAATGCAGGGCTTCGGAATGGCATGGCCATGGCGCTAAGGGAAACAGCTCCGGCGGCAAGCGAGAGAGCAGGATGTGCGCCATGGCGAATCATGACGAAACCAGAACAACGTTTTCCATTGACGGTGGGGCCGGTTCCATCAGCTACACACTGGCGGAGATCTCCGAAGCAGGGACGAACCTTGGCCGCTTGGCGCAGCTCATGGAGCCCCTGGCTGATCGTTTGGAAGGGGAGTGGCTGTGGCTGTGCCAGGTCTCATCCGGCACGGCGCCCTACCCTTATGCGGCGTTGGATGCCATGCGTGCAGCGCTGTGGTCTTTTCGCAGGGCGCAGGCAGACACAGTCGAGCTTGCCTCGAAAGCCACCCAAGCAGGCGCGAACTACGCCGCCACCGAAGCCCGCAACGCTGGCTTGTCGGCCCAGCTGGGCAGGCTTGCTGCGCTGCGGGACGGCCTGGCCACGTGGGGGCTGGGTTCGCTCGCGCCCTGGAAGGTCGCCTTCGACGCTGCCGGGAAGGTCCAACACGGCAACAAACACGGGATACGCGATGCCTCGGAGAAATTCCTCAACGACGGATCGGCCTACCTTGCAGGTTTGTTGGGCCCTGGCATGGCGGTGCCTTATCTGTTGGCGCAGCTGCGCCAACAGGATGGCCGGAACGCTGGTGGTGCGCCAGCGTTTGCCCTGCGAAAACTCTTTGACGCCACGGGCCTGGCAATCCCTGGACGCCTCGAGGTCCGTCAGGTTCCGGTCCAAGAGTGGCGCCCGGCCGGGATCCCAACCGGCCGGGGTGCGGCCTCCCCAACTCTGGGCGAGCCAGTTGAAATGAAGGCCGGCATCCACGGCATGCTGGCGGGCAGCAGCGATGCCTATGGGTACCCGCCCGGTTCCATTTCAGTGGTGGAGATTCTCCGCCCCGATGGAACCATTGCGTGGGTGGTCCACCTGCCCGGCACCGAAGACTGGTCAACCGTAGACAGCTCCAACCCCTTTGACATGGAAGGCAATATGGAGGCGCTTACGGCGGCCGCACACCAGCGGTTTGAGCAGGAGCAAATTGTGGTGCAGGAACTTATCCGGACAGCCCTGCAGGCAGCCGGTGCCAGCACTGAGCAGGAAGTACTGATTTCGGGGCACAGCGGCGGCGGCATCCATGCGGCGGCAGCCGCCGCTAGCCCGGCATTTCTTGGTGACGTCAACGTCACGATGGTGGTCATTGCCGGTGCCCCCGCCAGAAACCAGCACGTTCCACCCGGTATTGCTGTGCTGGACCTGCAAAACGAGCATGACATTGTCACCGCCGCAGATTTCGGTGCTCCGCCAGCTGCGGCGAACTGGGTCACCGTGACATCCCACCGGCCCGGCACCATGGAAGGCCAGGCCCCAGGCGCTGTGATGGCGCAGGCGCACTCCGTGACGAATTATCTGCAGGACGCTGCGGCCCTGGATTCGAGCAGCGACCCGTCCGTTGTGGCCATGAGGGAACGGTTGGGCGTCTTCCTGGGAGTGGGAATCGGGGCCGGGGCCACCATCCACGGAGTCAAGACCGTCTATCAAGGCCGGGACGTTAACAACTCCAACAACTCTGCCCCGCAGGGAACACGCGCAAGCAAAGCCGCCAAACAACCAGAGAAGGGAGCTGACTACTCGCCGGGTTCCCGGTGAAAAGGCTGGCTCAGACCCTGTCGGCGGACCGGGTCAAGCCTCCCGCCAGCATGGAGATAAAGCTGATGATCAGGGCGGCCAAAATGGCTGTCCAGAAGAATTCGTCAATCGTGAATTGTACGGGCGAGTAGCTGCTCAACCATGAGGTCAGCCACAGCATGGCCGCGTTGATCACAATGGTGAACAGCCCCAGGGTCAAGATGGTCACGGGCAGCGACAGCAGCTTCACAATGGGCTTGACCAGCGCATTGACCAAGCCAAATATCAGGCCAACAAACAAATATGCCAAGACGGTGCCGAGGGTGGCATCGATTCCCGTGGCCGCGCTGGCGGCAATATTCATGCCGGGCAGAATCCAACTGGCAATCCACAGCGCCACAGCATTGATACCTACTTGAACGAGGAAGTTTCTCATAGCCCTATGGTTCCACAGGTCCCGGCGTAACCGTAGGGACGCCGGGACCTCAACTAGGCTTGGGGCATGACCGAGACAAACAGCACCCACACCCACGGTGTCCAGCCCCGCCCCGTCGTAGGCCGCCTGCCCAAATATGCTGCAGGAAAACCGCCCGAAGGCGTAGCTGGACTTGAAAGCTTCAAGCTGTCCTCCAACGAGAATCCGTTGGGTCCGGTCCCGGCTGTGATGGAAATTCTGCGCAACAGCGTTGATGTGCACCGTTATCCCGACCCCAGCTGCACATTGCTGCGCAATGCCCTGGGCACCTTTCTGGGCGTCCCGCCCGATGACATTGTCACTGGCGGCGGCAGCCTCGGGGCATTGAATCAGATTCTGGCCGCCTTTGCTGGCCAGAACGAGGACGGCACTGCCGACGAGGTTGTCTATGCGTGGCGGTCCTTTGAGGCCTACCCGATCTGTGTGGGCCTGGCCGGTGCGAAGAGCGTCCAGGTGCCCGTTCGCGCCGACGGCAGCCATGATCTGCCCGCCATGGCTGCTGCGGTCACAGAACGCACCAAAGTGGTGCTGCTGTGCACGCCGAACAACCCCACTGGAACCGTGCTGCGCTCGCAGGAGACGGAAGACTTCATCCGCCAGATCCCCAGCAATGTGGTGGTGGTTATCGACGAGGCGTACCAAGAATTTGTCCGCGCCGGCGACGCCGTTGACGGTGTGGCGATCTACCGGAACTACCCCAACGTGGTGGTGCTGCGAACGTTCTCCAAAGCGCATGGGCTCGCCGGTCTACGTGTTGGATACTCCGTCTCCACGCCGGAGATCACCCAGTACCTGAGGGCCGCTGCCACGCCCTTCGCCGTTTCCGGCATTGCCGAGCAGGCCGCCGTCGCATCCTTGGAGCATTACAGCGAAGTTGTAGAAAGAGTACAAAGCCTCGTGGACGAGCGTTCACGTGTGGTTGCCGGCCTGGCAGCCTTGGGCTGGGATATTCCAGATGCTCAAGGCAACTTCGTCTGGCTGGCGTTGGGGGCCAATACCCAAGAGTTTGCGGCGTTGGCCCAAAGCCATGCACTATCCCTGCGCGCATTCGGTGACGAGGGGGTCCGGGTCAGTATCGGCGAGGCTGAGGCCAACACCCGTTTCTTGGAAATCTGTGCGTCCTATACAAAAGAGCCACGGCGTTCCTAGCGGTTAACAAAGGCACCATTTGTCAGGCTCTACGGATACAGTTGTAAATCGAAAACGTATATATATGCACACGACGGAATGCATTCCCGAACGGGCATATATCAACCCCAACGAGTCGAAACAGGGAGCAATGTGCCCCTGAGATTCGGCAGACGAGGAGACAGCATGGGCGCCGCCCAGCAAACAGGAGACTCCGCAGGAGTATTGCGGAGCAATGAAGTGGGCCCCGACGAGGCGCTCCAGCTCCTCGACGAGGATGGAGCAATCCACCAGGACAGCACCTTCAGCCCCTACATCCAGGAGCTGAGCCAGGAAACCCTGCGCGGCTTCTATGCAGACATGGCACTTGTGCGACGCTTTGACACCGAAGCCACTGCCCTGCAGCGCCAGGGTGAACTGGCTCTGTGGGTGCCCATGGTGGGCCAAGAAGCTGCCCAAATTGGATCGGGGCGGGCCATGAACAAGGCCGACTACGCTTTCCCCACCTACCGCGAACACGGTGTTGCCCTGACTCGCGGCCTGGATTTGGCTGACCTGCTCAAGCTGTTCCGCGGCATCTCCAACGGTGGCTGGGATCCCCGCGAGACCAACTTCCACCTGTACACGCTGGTGCTCGCTGCCCAGACCCTGCATGCTGTTGGCTACGCTATGGGCATCCAGCGTGACCGCGCCGCCGACCCCTCCACTGAGGCTGCCGCCGTCGTAGCCTACTTTGGTGACGGAGCCAGCAGCGAGGGTGATGTCCATGAGTCAATGGTTTTCGCCGCCTCATACAACGCCCCGGTTGTTTTCTTCTGCCAGAACAACAACTGGGCCATCTCGGTTCCCTTCGAGGTTCAGTCCAAGATTCCCTTGGTCAACCGCGCCGGCGGGTACGGGATTCCCGGTATCCGGGTGGATGGCAATGACGTTCTGGCCGTTTACGCAGCCACCCAATGGGCCCTGGACCACGCCCGCAACGGCCACGGCCCCGTCTTGATCGAGGCGTCCACCTACCGTGTGGGTGCCCACACGACTGCCGATGACCCCACCAAGTACCGCTTGCTGGCCGAAGAGGAGCTGTGGAAGACCAAGGATCCGCTGGCGCGCCTGGAAGCGTACCTGCGTGCCGAAGGCTTGGCCGACGACGAGTTCTTTGAAGGCTTGAAGAACGACGGCGACGAGCTCGCTGCCCATGTTCGCAAGGCCACGCTGGCCTTGGGTGGCGCGGACATTCGCCAAAAGTTTGCCACTGTCTACGCCCAGGCGCACCCCTTGGTGGCCGAGGAATTGGCATGGTTTGAGAATTATGAGGCGTCATTTAGCGATGCCGAAACACAGATTTCCGGAACGCAGGGTGGTGCAGCATGAGCACAATGACTATTGCCAAGGCCATCAATGAGGGCTTGCGCGCCACACTGGCCAAGGACCCCAAAAGTTTCCTCATGGGGGAGGACATTGGCTCGCTCGGCGGCGTTTACCGTGTCACAGAAGGCCTGAAGAAGGAATTCGGCGGGCACCGGGTCATGGACACGCCGCTGGCCGAATCCGGCATTGTGGGAACAGCCATCGGCATGGCCCTGCGCGGGCACAGGCCCATCTGCGAGATCCAGTTTGACGGTTTTGTTTTCCCGGCCTTCAACCAGATCACCACGCAGCTGGCCAAGATTCACACCCGCTCCGACGGGCAGCTCAGCGCACCCGTTGTCATCAGGATTCCCTATGGTGGCGGCATCGGTTCCATTGAGCACCACTCCGAATCGCCTGAAGCGCTGTTTGCCCACACGCCTGGCCTGCGCATCATCACCCCGTCCAACGCCAATGACGCCTACTGGATGATCCAACAGGCCGTTGAGTGCAAGGATCCGGTGATTGTTTTTGAACCCAAGCGACGCTACTGGCTCAAGGGTGAAGTGGACACCGAGAACTCCCCGGGGGACCCCTTCAAGGCCCATGTGCTGCGTGAAGGAACTGACGCCACGTTGGTGGTTTACGGTCCGCTGGTTCCGGTGGCCCTGGCAGCCGCCAGCGCTGCGGCCGAGGACGGGCACAGCGTTGAGGTCATTGACCTGCGCTCCATTTCGCCCATTGACTTTGACACGGTTGAGGCATCGGTGAACAAGACCGGGCGCCTGGTTGTTGCGCACGAAGCCCCCACCTTTGGTGGCATCGGCGGCGAAATTTCCTCCCGCATCAGCGAACGCTGCTTCTACTCCATGGAATCCCCGGCCATTCGGGTGGGCGGCTTCCACATGCCTTACCCCGTGGCCCGTGTTGAAGAGCACTACCTGCCGGACATTGACCGCATGCTGGAGGCGTTGGACCGCGCCTTCGCATACTAGGAAGGCCCACCATGTCTACCCTGAATTTGTTCAATCTGCCCGACGTCGGCGAAGGCCTCCTCGAAGCTGAAATCGTCTCCTGGAAGGTCAAGCTGGGCGACGTCGTTGCCGTCAATGACGTGATTGTGGAGATTGAAACAGCCAAGTCAATTGTGGAACTGCCCTCGCCCTACGCGGGAGTGGTGGCCCAGTTGATGGTTGCCGAGGGTGACACGGTGGATGTGGGCACACCCATCATCGCCATCGGCTCCGAAGTTTCGGCGCCCGCTCCGGCCGCTGCTGCCCCCGCTGCCGCCCCGACGCCCGAAGCCGAGGTGATGAAGCCGCTGGTTGGTTCCGGTCCCAAGGCCGACGCCGTCAAGCGCCGCCCCCGGGTTGGCTCGGCTCCCGCTGTGGCCACCTCTGTCACAGCCGCCGTGCCTGCCGCAGCGAAGGCTCCTGCCCAGGTTCCGGCGTCGAGCATCCCCACACCTGTGGCGGCACGGCCCAACCGGGTGCTGGCCAAGCCGCCGGTGCGCAAGGCCGCGAAGGATCTGGGGATCGACCTGACGGACGTTTCACCCACAGGCCTGCGCGGCGAAGTGACCAAAAAGGACCTGCTCAGCTACCAAGACCAGCGGACAGCAGAACAGGACGGGGCCGGCACCTTCTGGGCCCCCGCCACCGGCACGGGGTTGGCCGACGATCCGCGCATTGAACGCATCAAGGTCAGGGGTGTGCGCAAGGCGACGGCCAAGGCCATGGTGGAAAGCGCGTTCTCGGCCCCGCATGTGAGTATTTTTGTGGACGTCGACGCCTCACGCACCATGGAGTTCGTCAAACGCCTGAAAGTTTCACGCGACTTTGAGGGCATCAAAGTTTCGCCGTTGCTGATCCTGGCCAAGGCCGTCATCTGGGCTGCCGCACGCAACCCATCGGTGAATGCCACCTGGACCGGCGATGAGATCATCATCAAGCACTTCATGAACCTTGGCATTGCCGCAGCAACCCCGCGAGGGCTCATGGTGCCAAACATCAAGGATGCCCAGAACCTGTCCCTGAAGGAACTGGCCATAGCGTTGAACTCGCTGGCGACCACCGCACGGGCTGGCAAGACGCAGCCGGCGGACATGCAGGGTGGTTCGCTGACAGTCACCAACATTGGTGCCCTGGGCATTGACACCGGCACGCCCATCATCAATCCGGGCGAAGTGGCCATCGTGGCGTTTGGCACCATCAAGCAAAAGCCGTGGGTGCTGGACGGGGAAGTCATTCCGCGTTGGATTACCACCTTGGGTGGATCGTTCGACCACCGCGTGGTTGACGGCGACCTGTCCGCCCGTTTCATGGCGGACGTTGCCGCCATCATGGAGGAGCCGGCGCTGCTCCTGGACTAGTCCTTTGCAACTGACCCGCAAAAAACGCCGAAAAACACGTCAAAATCGCGAGTTTTCGGCGTTTTCTGCGGGTCAGTTGTTTAAGTTATGGGACTATTTTCCTTGATGTCGATGAAGATCGGGTTGGCGTAGAACCAAGTGTCAGCCCACGGATCGCCTTCACCGGCGCCATGCGGGATGGGACCTTGCGGATCAACATCTGCGCCCAAGGGGCCGACGCCGGAACGCTTGCCGTCGCTGCCGCGCAGGCGCAGGTAGAAAGGCTCGATCACATTGGCGAAGGTGCGCTTCAATACGATCTCGCCTGTCCGCCCGGAGGTGTCAATGCGTTCGGCAACCTTGGTGTTCGGGGCCGTGAAATTATCCCTGTCGGCAACCGGGCCGGTGACCAGGCCCTTGATGATGTCAACGTGAGCCAAGTGCGGCACTGTGCCGTTCGGGTTGGCCTTGCTGGCAGCCTTGATGATGATAATGAGTTCCACATCCGTGCCGGGCGCAACGCTCAGTGTGGAGCCCATGGCCATGCCGGGGCCGCTGTGGCCAACCGGGCGGACGCGCACGTCCAGTCCATCGATCAGGTGTCCGTGGTCCACCCACATGCGCCCGGCCCGCATGGCAGCCATGACCTCCAGGTAGTCCCGACTGTCGGCGCCAATGTGGGTGCGGCTGAACTGACCGGGCCAAAAGTCGCTGCCATTTTGGGGTGTGCCGGCCTCGACAGGGTCCGGGCGGCGGCCTGCACGGTTGAAGTTGTTCAACGAGGCCCCGTTGTCCCAACCGTCCCCCGTGGGGTAGTCGCCAATGCGCATGGTGTCTTTGGCGGTGAGGTGGTTGTCGCTGTTGGAGGTGATCCAAAAGGGCTTGCCCTCGGCCAGCATGGAGTCCCAGAGTCCGCCCACAACGCTGGTAACCCAGTCGAAACCTCCGCGGGTTTTGTAAGCCTCGGCGGGGAAGCCCTTGAAGGAAAACTCGCTAGGTGCGTTCTCATACTCGCCACGCTGGCTGGCCGCGTTGGCGAAGGCGCTGACGGCTGAGGCCTGGGCACCGGGGGCGCCTTCCATGCCGATCACAATCTCTGGAGCCGCATCGCGCCATGCGCGCATCTCATGGGGTGAGTCAATGCCCAGCCGGGACGGGTGGTTTGCCAGCACCACGACGTCGTCAATGAACCCTGCCTTCTTCTGCCCGGCCAGCCACTTGATGGCCTCACCGGCCTTGGGCTCCCATTCGGCGGCCTGGTTGGAGCCCGGCGCTGGCTTCTCCCAGCCGTTGAGCTTGCCGTCCCACAACAGCTCGAACTGGCGCAGGATACGGGCCTCGTTGGGTCCCGGAGCCACCAGGACGGTTGCATGCTCCGCGGCCGGGATGTACCACTCCAGGCCTTGGAAGATGAGCAAGCCCGGGCGGGCAAGGCGGGCCGCGGCAATGTCGCGTTGCGAATTCAGGGCACCGCCCATGTTGGCGTGGCCCCAATTGCTGTGTTCGGTGAAGGCGATGACGTCAACGCCGAACTCTTGAGCCTTGTCCAGGAGGTGACTTTGCAGGTATTTGGCATCGTGGCTGTACACAGTGTGGACGTGGTGATCGCCCACCAACCAAGCCAAATCTTGGGGGTCGTCCAAACCATCCGCCGCAGTGGCGCGGCTTGAGTGGACAGTGGACCCTGCCACCAGCCCGGCAGCAACCAGTGCGGCCGCCCCCATCAGTTGACGGCGGGATACCTTGACAGGCGTTTGGGGCGTACACATTTCTGAAAGCTCTCCTCGTAGTTTGGAACAAACAGAGCGTAGGCAGCGAAGGTTAACGGGAAAAATACTCGGGTGAACGGGACCTGACTGGCAGGTGCGTGATGGTTTACTGTGCGTCCATCTACCGTCCATGTGGGTACGGGACGATGCATCAACCAAGCCGTCCAAACGGGGCGGCGACCAGAAGGGTTCTTTACGTGTCACTGAATACGCCCGCACGCCTCGCAACTGCCATTGGGGTTGGCGCACTGCTTCTGGCTGCACCGGCGGCCGCCCATGCAGCAGCCCCTCCCACACCCGAAAATAGTGTTGGAATCCTGACGCTGCTAGATACTGGCGGCAAGGTTGTAGCTGTTGGCAGCACGACGGCGCAGCCCGGCTTCGCAACCGTGCTGGCGCCTGCGCCGTGCCCGGCGGGATTTACCGACGCCGCCCGCGCCAGCGTTGTTCCCGCCGGCGGGAAGGCGATGGTCATTTCGGCAACGATTCCGCTGACCAACCCTGCTGCACCTGCGGCTGTGCCGGTCCTTGCCGTGCTGGATGATTACAAATTGGGCAGTGGGGCAACTGTGGCGCTGGAATGCCTCAGCGTGAAGGGCGGCATCCCCGTTCCGGCCGCATCCGTATTCAGTGTTGGCCTGGACATTGCCGGGACTGGCTACACTGTGGTGCCCGCACCTGTGCTGCCCAGCAACCCGCCCACCACGGCGCCTGGAACAACTGGACCAACAACCTCGCCGCCCACAGCCTCTGCCACGGCGCCGCAGTCGGTGCCGGCCACCGCTGGTGCAGAAACCGCGCCTGGCAGCCAAGCAGCTTCAGGATCCGGGCGGGGTGATCTGGCCTCCACCGGATCCGCCACCTTGCCGCTGCTTTTCGGGGCCGGCATCCTGAGTGCCGCCGGAGCGGCGCTCTTGTTGCGACGCCGCAGCAAGGCGTCCCATTCCTGACCCAGCCTCTGATCGCAACTAGCCCGCAGAAAACGCCGAAAAAACAAGGAAATTCGCGATTTTTCGGCGTTTTCTGCGGGTCAGTTGTTTAAGTTCGGCTACCTTGCGGCGATGGCCTCCGCCAGGACCGGCGCCAGGCGCCTGACTCCTTCACGCAGAGTTTCTGCCGGTACGGCGCTGAAGGCCAGCCGCAGTTTGTTGCTGGGGGCGTGCGATGCCGAGAACGCTGCGCCAGGAACAAAGACCACGCCTGCGTCGATGCCCGTGTAGAGGAGCGGGTAGCTGTCGATGCCTTCCGGGAGAGTCAGCCACACAAAGAAGCCGCCTTCCGGGCGGGTCCAGGACACCTCCGCCGGCATGAACTCTTCGAGCGCTGCCAAGAGGGCCGCACACCGTTCCGCATACAGGGTGCGGTAAGTGCTGATCTGGCCGCGCCAGTCGTAATTGCGCAGGTAGTCGCTGACCAGCAGCTGGCTAAATGTGGGCGGACACAGCGTGACGGCCTCGCTGGCCAAGTAGTAGCGCTGCTTGAGGTGGGCTGGCACCAGTGCCCAGCCAATGCGAAGGCCCGGTGCAAAAATCTTCGAGAACGATCCCAGGTACAGCACATCCTCCGGGTTTGCCGCCCGCAGGGGCTCCGGCAGCACGCCGTCGAACTTCAACAGCCCGTAGGGATTGTCTTCCAGCACAAGAATATTCGCCTCACGGCATATGTCAACAATTTCCTGCCGGCGTTCCGGCGCCAGCATCACCCCGGACGGGTTGTTGAAATTGGGGATGGTGTAAAGCAGCTTGATGCGCTTGCCTGCCGCCTGCAGTTCCGCGATGGTTTTTTGCAGGGCCGAGGGAATCAAGCCGTACTCATCTCCGGCAACCGGCTGGATGTCCACCTCATAGGCTTCAAAGGTGTTCAGGGCGCCGACATAGGTGGGGTCCTCGAGCAGGATGACATCGCCCGGATCGCAAAACACCTTCGCCGCAACGTCCTGGGCGGACTGGGAACCGGCGGTGATGACAACGTTTTCCGGATCCGCGTCCAGAATTCCCTCGGCTGCCATGACGGCACAAATCTGCTCCCGCAGTTCCTGGGTGCCCTGGCCGCCGCCATACTGCAGCGCCTCCAGACCGTGTTCGGCAATGATTGCTGCCGCCGTCTTTGCTAAGCGATCCAGTGGCAGTGACTGTAGATACGGATTGCCGCCGGCCAGCGACACCAGGCCGGGTTGCATGGAAATCTCAAACACATCACGCACGGCCGACTGCTTGATGTTGGCGGCCCGGGACGAGAGCAACGCCTCGTGCCTGTGAGCGGCGGCGCCAGCTGTGTCTGCGGTGGCTGCTGCCGTCCCGGCCCTGGAAAGGGCGTCGAGGGCTTCTTCGGACAGTGTTTCGGCGGCAGCGTTGGCGCCTGAGCTTGGAGTATTCACGTGCTCAGGATATAACCAATGTTGCTAAATAGGCATCAAAAGTTTTTCCATTGTGCCTGCTACTTCAGGCTCAAGGCATCACTCAACGCTTTTCCGTTGACTATTATCGCCACTGGTGCGCCTGCTGCCTGCTGGGCCGTGCGCAGGAGTTGCTGCTCCGCGCGGGGAATGTCGCACTCACCGCCGAGGGTGAGGGTGCCGCTCAGTTGCGCCGTGATGGTGCCCCCGGATCTGTCCACGGAGTCCACGCTCAGCGAAGATTGCCAGAGCGCATTGGACAATCCCGACTGCCCAATCTGGGCTGCATGATTGGCCAACAGCGTGCGCAATGCCCCTTCCACAGGGTCGGTGAACATGATGGTCGCACTCGTCACGGCCACCGCGCTGTCTCCGCAGCCAAGGGCGGGTCCGGACGTCCCGGCGTCGCCCTGGGCAATGTAGAAAACTGTCACCGACGCCGAGGTGGGCATGACGGTTGGGTCGTTGCCGCCCGTAGTGCCGGTTACGGGAGGGTTCGACGCCGGGACCTTGCTTGCGCTTGCGGCTCCACCGCTTGCTGGGCTGACAGTGGTCGACTGGGTTGATGCCGGGAGCGTAGATTCAGGTGTTGCATAAGGTCCCAAGCACCCCGTGAGCAGCAAACCCACGCCACAGGCGAGTGCTGCCACAGTTGATTTTCCACGTCCACGCATGACGCCCTCCCCGAGTTTCATGGGGATCTGCCATTCCCATGAAACTACGGTAGAGCTGCTGCCCGTGTGGCGGAAGCGTGCGGAGGCAAAGGGCGCACAACCGCAATGTCATTGCAGTCAGGTCACGCTGGCATGCCCTTGAGGAATGCCGCCACCGCCTTGGCCATCACTGCCGGCTCCCAACTGTGATTCGCCGCAGGGAGTTGCCCCAGTGTTGCGTGGGAAAGATTGTTGGCGATGGATTCGGCGGCCTGCGGCATGATCGGCAGCGTTTCCGCTCCCACCAAGACCAGGGTTCGCGCGCCAATGTCAGAGAAAAGTTCGGCGCGGGGTGCGCTCTGAGTCCATGCCAGCGATTCGGCGTCCGCCTCCAGCGAGGGCCCCATGGCCGTCATGACGGGCCAGCCCGGACTGTTCCGCGCGCCCTCAAGCCACTCGGGTGGCATGTCTTTCATGAAATATTCGATGGTTTCATCGGCGGTTCCGTGTGCAATCCTCTCGCGCAGGCCGGCCAGAAATTCGGCGCCTTCACCACCGGGTTCTTCACGCAGGGGCACCTCAAAGAGCACCAGCTCCGAGATGTCCAGGCCTGCCGCGGCGGCCGCGAGGCTGATGGATCCGCCGGAAGAGTTGCCCACCAAGGCGGCCGGTCCACCAGCGACGCCGATGAGGGAGCGGAGATCCTCAATGGTGTCGGCAAGAGTGAACGACGGCGCCTGGGCGCTGTCGCCGCGGCCGCGCCGGTCGAAATTGACGACTGTAAAGCCCTCTGCGGCGAGCAAAATGGCCATGGCAGAGGTGGTGGGGTCAAAGGCCCGAAATTGCATGGCGCCGGCAACAAGAATGACGACGGGGCCTGAACCCTGGGAGTCGTAGGCAATGCGGGTTCCGTCGGCGGAGGTGACATAAGCGGTCATGGTGGCTCCTTACTGGATGTTGTTCGAATCTAGATCGGAGACTACTGCGGCGCGGCGGGGATGTCGAGGAACTCGTTGCAGGCGGCAGTGGAATCGGCGAAACGTAACAAAGGGTGAGGGCACTGCAAACCATTGTGATCCATAACATATCCACCTAGACTCTCGGGGAGTGACATCGGATGTCCCATTTCACAGGCTGCCTGCCGTCTCCTTGGTCAGGCCAGACATTGGAGAGTGCCTTGAGTTCTTGGTTTAGAAAGTCCATGGCTGCCGCGGTGGCGGCGTGCCTGCTGGGTGCGGCAGTTACCCCCGCCCAGGCAAGCTCCTTGGCCGCGCAATCCGTGGCCAACCTTGCCCCGGCGCTGGAGGACGTGCCCAGCTCCAACCCCGCTCCCTTGGCCGAGCTGGCCGACGTCAAGCGGGTTGACCTGGCCACGCACCAGGACGGGAAGTACCGGCAGTACCGGATCCCCGCGATGATTGTCACCAATGACGGGACAATCGTCACCGCCTACGACGGCCGCCACACCGTGGCTGATCTGCCCTCATTCATTGACACTGTGGTGCGCATTAGCAAGGATGGCGGCACCACCTGGACCGAACAGAAAATTGCCCACGGCGGCAATTACCCGGAAGGCTATGGCGACCCGTCGCTGGGTTATAACCCGGAAACGAACCGAGTCTTCTTGTTTTACACAGGGTCCAAGAAGACAGGTTTCCTTGCCGGGACAACGGGCATCGAGGACACCCCCACCATCGTCCAGCACTGGGTCAGCTACTCGGATGACAACGGCGCCAGCTGGGAACACCACAACATCACACCCCAGGTAAAGGACCCGGCCTGGGCAGGTGGCTTTGCCGCATCCGGCATGGCCACCTACATTGCCACCGGGCCGTTCAAGGGCCGCTTGGTGCAGCAGTACCTCATGCGCACCCCCGGCTCCAGTGCCGTCAGTGCCTGGACCGATGACAACGGCGCAACGTGGCAGCATGGAGCCCCGCTTGCCGGAGCTGATGAAAACAAAACAGCCGCCATGTCCAACGGCAACCTGATTTGGAACAACCGAGCAGGCGACAACCGCCAGCGTGCCTACTCCACTGACGGCGGCGCCACCTGGGGTCCCAAGACGGATGACCCCGCCCTGATCGATGCCACCAGCAACGGCTCCATCACGCGAGTGTTCCCCACGCTTCCGGCCAGTGATCCCAAGTCGAAGTGGATGCTTTCCACCAACAACTTTGACAAAGACATCCGCATGAACACCACCATCCGGCTCTCCTGCGACGACGGCACTACCTGGCCCGTGGGTAAGGTCCTGGAAGTGGGCTCCTCCGGCTACTCCACGGCTGCCATGATCGGCGACAAAACCGTGGGTGTGCTGTACGAACGCAACGGCTATGCAGACATCACCTTCGCCTCCTTCCCGCTCGCCGAGCTGGAGGGTACTTGCGCCCCGCTTTCCATCCCCGGCAGCACGCAGCTGGCCATTGGCGGTACCACCACTGTCCCGGTCACGGTCACCAACCAGAACGCCGCGGCCCTGCCGGCAGGCACTGTGACGATCGACGGCGGCACTTACGTTGCAGGTAGCGCTGCGGCACCCGCTATTGCCGCAGGCGCGCAAGCAGTGGTCAACGTCCCCGTTGCCACCAGCAAGAACAGCGCCGTCCAGGCCCAGGACGTGCAGGCCACATACACGGCTGCCGGCAAGAGCTCGCAAGTCCTGGTCCGGCTGGCCACAGTGGCCGGAACCGGCGCA
Organism: Arthrobacter glacialis; assembly: GCF_002909445.1. Lineage (GTDB taxonomy): Bacteria > Actinomycetota > Actinomycetes > Actinomycetales > Micrococcaceae > Specibacter > Specibacter glacialis. Next base: position 20,184 of record NZ_PPXC01000017.1, on the reverse strand, counting down.
GCAGCAGAAATAGTGGTTTTTGAGGACAACACCCCCAAGACCTACGACGGCACGTCGCTGAGCAACGTCACCACCGGGAACTTGGACAAGCTCAAAAACCTGGACAACGGCAGCATCTCCGTCACGTTCAACAGCACCAACAGTGTGTCATCCCTGCCGCAGACCCTGTTTGGCGCCTCGCAAAAGAGTGTGGATGACCACGAGCTTTTGCTGACAGTCAACAGCGGCAAGAACCCCTACTATGAAATCCGTGCGGCCCGGCCGAACTTCCTGGCCACCGCCTCGGTCACGGCCAACATCATGGACGGTGCAGACCACACCGTCACCTTGACCGCCGCCAACGGCACCACCAAGTTCTTTGTGGACGGAGCTGAAAAGGCGTCCAAAGCCGGCCAGTTCTTCTTCAAGTCCCTGCCCAACCTGGACACCGTCACCATTGGTGGGGTGCACTTTAAGACCAGCGCCAACACTGCCGGCCCCACAGACCAGTGGTTCTTCAAGGGGACCATCAAGAAAGTCAAGGTGACTACCAGCGCCCCCGCCGAACACGGTGAGCTGGTCCCGGCCCCGTCCGTCAAGATTGAAACCATCCTGGACGTGTTCAACTACGCTTCACCTCCCGGCCTTGGCATCAAGGACAAGGGTTCCTACATGGTGCGCATCACCAATGACGGCAACGTGCCGTTGAGCAACATTGCAGCAACGTCCAGCATCGACATTGCCGGCTGTTTCAGCGGAACGCTGGCACCCGGTGCCCAGCAATTCTGCCGGGCCAAGAAGCACACCTTTGACGCCGCCGACGTAGCCGCGGGCAGTTACACCCCGCAAATGACCCTCACGGCCACCGCAGCGGGTGCGCCGTTCACTTCCTCGGCAACCGGTGCAACCATTGCCTTGCAGGCGCCTTTTGAACTGCCGGCAGCGCCGGCAGCCCTGACTGCTGTTCCGGCCGGATGCGCACCCACTGCCATCAAGCCGGTATCGGCCAAGGCCAGTTCCGAGGAGTCCCTAGTCACCTACGGTTCCGAGGACACCCCGGCGTCGAACGCTATTGACGGCAACAATGCAACATTTTTCTCCACTGGCTGGTCCAAGGGCACCATGGAATTCCCCAACTCGCTCAGTGTTGATCTGGGCGAAAACTTGACCCTGTGCGGCGTGAACTACACGGCCCGCCAAAACAACACCAACGGCGCCATTGGCGACTACCGTGTGTACGTTTCCGACGACGGCGTCAACTGGGGATCACCCGTTGCCGGCGGCAAGTTCGTCACGGGGAACAACAAGCAAAGCGCCTACTTCGCCGCCGCGGCCACGGGTCGCTACGTAAAGCTGGTGTCCTACAACGACATTGGTGCAGCGGGCACTGAAACCACCACAGTGGCCGAGTTCTCCGTGAGCGCCATGAACCCCGGATACGTGCCGCCCACCGGTCTGCCGGCGCTGATCCCGGAACCCAACTCGGTAGTGGCCGGCACAGGCCCGCGCTTCGGCCTGACCAAGAACACCCCGATTGTCACCGATGCCGCAACGGCAACACTGGGCAGCTACCTGGCAGATCTGCTCAAGCCCGCCGCCGGCTTCACACTTAAGATGGGACAAACGCCGTCGAGCCTCTACCCGGCGATCACCTTGGCCAGCAACGGCCCGGCGTCGTTGGGGGAGCAGGGCTACACGCTCAGCGTCAAGGGAACAGGTGTGCTCGTTACGGGTAACACCGCCGAGGGCGTTTTTAACGGCATCCAAACCCTGCGCCAGCTGCTGCCGGTGCAGATCAGTGCCGAAACCGTGCAACTGGGAGCCTGGACGGTGGAGCCGGTGGAAATCGCCGACAAGCCGCGCTGGGACTACCGCGGCGCCATGCTTGACGCCGCCCGCCGGTATTACCCGGTGGCCGATGTCAAGAAGTATCTGGACTACATGGCCGAATACAAGCTCAACGCGTTCCATTTCCACCTCACCGAGGATCAGGGCTGGCGCATCGCCATTGACGCCTACCCGGCCCTGACGGGAATCGGCGCATCGGTGCAGAGCGGCATGCCCGTTGGTACCGTGGACAACGGTGTGGCAGGCCCATGGTTCTACTCAAAGGCCGAATACAAGGAAATTGTTGACTACGCCACGGCGCGCTTCATTGAAGTCATCCCGGAAATTGACGGACCCGGCCATGCCGGTGCCGCCATGGCGGCGGTGCCGAACCTGAACTGCAACAACGTGGCCATCCCTCCGTGGACCAACTATGGCCGCGGCCCGAACTTCTGCCTCAAGGACGCCGAACACCTGGACAACGTCAAGACCTTCCTGACGGCTGTCATGGCTGACGTTGCGGCGCAGAACAACACCACCGACTACATCCACGTGGGTGGGGACGAGTCCGCCGGGCTCACGCACCAGCAGTTCACCGAGTACACCAAGATCGTGAACAAGATAGTCACGGACAACGGCAAAAAGGTCATCGCCTGGAACTCCTGGGCCGACGGCGAAGGCCTCCCGGCAGGCGGCGTGCTGCAAAACTACGCCCAGGAATCCGGCGACGCCGCGGACCTGGTCGCCAATGTGGCCCACGCCGTGGAGGCGGGGAACAAGCTGATCATGTCCCCAGCCGACAGGACTTACGTCGACATGAAGTACGACGCCACCACCAAGTACGGCCTGCGCTGGGTCAACGGCGGCTTCGTCAGCCTGGCCCGTTCCTACCAGTGGGAGCCAACCACCGCCGTCCCCAAGGCCGGCGGCGGGAAGCTAGAGCTGACCGACAGCCAGATCCTAGGTGTTGAAGTGGCACTGTGGTCCGATGCCACGAACCAGAACGGCGACATCCTGTGGACGCCCGAGAAGCCCTTTGACTCGGTGCGCGCCTACATGAACCACATGATGTTCCCGCGCTTCCCGGCCGTGGCCGAGCTTGCGTGGAGCGCCAAGGCTGACCGCCAGAACGATCCGGCCCAGTTCGAGGACTTCACGGCCCGCCTCATCAACCGGGCCCAAGGCTGGGACGAGGCCAAGATTGGCTACTACCGCGCCCCCGATGTTGCGTGGAAGAGTGTTGGCGCCCCGGCGCTGCCAGCTTCCGCCGCCCTGACCCTGACGGACTTCTCCGGCAAGGTTTCCTTTGATGCAGCAGGCAAGCCCGTCTTTACCGCCACCGGCACCCTGAGCGGTGTCACGGGAACGGTGACTGCCACCGTGAACGGCACGGCACACGCCATCACCGCCAACGGTGCATTCAACTTCTCGGTCCCGGCAGTTTCCGGAGCGAACACGGTGGCGTTCTCGGCCCTTGATGCCAATGGCGCGCTCGCGGTCCTGCCACAAAGCGCTGTAGCGCGGGTTGGTGCACTGAGCGCCGTTGCCACCGCCAAGGGCTGGACACTCGCAGGCTCCGGGTTCACGCCCGGCCAGCAGGTGGCACTGAGCCTGCATTCGGATCCGCTGCCCCTGGGCAATGCCACGGCCGACGGCGTTGGTGCGTTTACGCTCGACGTCGCAACGCCCGCCGGTGCCACTGCCGGGAGTCACCAGATCCGTGCCGTGGGTGCCAGCAGCATCGGCTCCGTTGCGGTGACGGTTGCCGAGGTGGTGGTGCCGACGCCGAGCCCGAGCGCGTCTCCCAGTGCAACGCCGTCCGCGACGGCAAGTGCGACAGCAACACCCACGGGCGCAGCAACACCGAGCGCAACACCGTCGAAAACGTCAACGCCGTTCAGTACGGCAGTGGCCACCACGGCTCCGGCCACGGTAGATGACCTGGCGAAAACGGGTGCCAATGTCTCGCTGCTGTCGGGGCTGGCCTTGGCCTCGCTGTTGATCGGCGTGGGCATTGCTGTGAGCCGGAAGCGACGCAGCCGGCACGCGTAGCAACGCATTAACGATCGACGGCGTGCCATACCGGCGGGGACACCTGAAATTTCATGCGTCCCCGCCCGTATGGCACGCCGTCGGCGTTTAGGAGCTAGACCAGCTGGCGCCAATCTGCCGCCAGGGGCAGATCGTGGGCGCTGGACACCGAGTGGTGAGCCACCTGGCCGCCCGCAACGTTCAGGCCCGCAGCCAAGGCCGGGTCTGCTTCGAGTGCGGCAACAACACCCAGATTGGCCAAGGCAACGGCGTAGCGCAGGGTCACATTGGTCAGTGCGTAGGTTGACGTGTTCGGCACGGCGCCGGGCATGTTGGCCACGCAGTAAAACACGGAGTTGTGGACCTTGAAGGTGGGGTCGGCGTGCGTGGTGGGGTGGGTGTCCTCGAAGCAGCCGCCCTGGTCCACGGCGATGTCCACCAGCACGGAACCGGGCTTCATGCGGGACACCATCTCATTGGTGACCAGCTTGGGAGCCTTGGCGCCGGGGATCAGCACTGAGCCGATGACCAGGTCCGCAGCCATCAGGGAGCGCTCAATTTCCAAGGTGTTGGACGCAACCGTCTTCAGGCGGCCCTGGTAGTGGTCATCGAGCTGGTGCAGGCGGTCAATGTTGATATCCAGAATGGTCACATCGGCGCCAGCACCAATGGCCATGGCCGCAGCGTTGGTGCCGGACACGCCGGCACCAAGGATGACCACGTTGGCGGGGCGGACCCCGGGGACCCCGCCGAGCAGGATGCCCTTGCCGCCGGCAGGGGCCGTCAGGCACTGGGCGCCCACCTGGACTGACAAGCGGCCGGCAACCTCGGACATGGGTGCCAGCAACGGCAGGGTGCGCCCAATCTGCACAGTCTCGTAGGCAATGGCGGTCACGCCGGACTCCATGAGCGCCTTCGTCAGTTCAGCCTCGGCGGCCAGGTGCAGGTAGGTGAACAGGATCAGGCCCTTGCGGAAGTACGGGTACTCAACGCTGATGGGTTCCTTGACCTTGACCACCATGTCGGCACGGCCCCACACCTCTGCGGCGTCAACAACCAACTCGGCACCGGAGCCTGCGTACTCGTCATCGGAAATGCTTGAGCCAATGCCGGCGCCGCGTTCAATCAAAACCGTGTGCCCGTGGCGCGTGAGTTCGTGGACACCCGACGCCGTCATGGCCACGCGGAACTCGTTGTTCTTGATCTCTTTGGGAACGCCGATAATCATGATTTTGTCCTTCATTTCGGTGCGGTGGGCCTGCGCCCGGACGCTGTTGGTGTACTGACTACATTAGAGCCCTCCTGTGAAGTACTTCATAGCCCACGGGTGCCACCAGAGAAGGAAATTCCCGCAATATCAGCAACTTTGCCCAAATCGGCTCGACACTTGTCGATGGTTGGGGGTTCAAGTGTCGCCTACTGTCGTGCCGCTCCACTACGCTGATTTCATGCGCAATCCAGAGATAGAGAACCTCGTGGAGGAACTGGCCCTCCAATTGGGCCGCGGGCTGTCCCTCGAGGACCTTGACGGTCTCCTGCTCGCCTACAGCGCCAACCAGTCCCATGCCGACAGGGTGCGGGTGAATTTTCTGCTGAGCAAGCGCGTCCCGGCCGACGTCAGCGCCTGGCAGCTCTCGCATGGCATTGCCAGTGCGGTCCGGCCCGTGGTGATCCCCGCCAACGACGACCTGGGCATGCTGGGCCGGGTCTGTGTCCCACTGCTGGTGCGCGGATTCCGGGTGGGCTACTTGTGGGTCCAGCAGGATGCGCAGGAACCAAGTGCGACGGCGGTACTCGCCGAACTGCCGCAGGTCAGGGACTCGCTAGACTTGCTGGCCACGTTGTTGCTGGACTCCAACACTGCCGAATCCAGTGTCCGCCAGCTGCGGGAACAACAATTTCTGGCCGCCGTGTCAGGGGACAAGCGTGCCATTGATGTGTTGGGTGAGTGGCCCGAGATCCGCCAAAATGGCCCGTGGCAGATGGCAACCCTGTACGCAGCACCCGGAATTCCCGGCCGCTCCGCCGTTCCTGCTGTCACTGATCCGCTGGCTGCGGCATTGATCCACCGCAGCGCAGGCCTGCAGGGCACCATTGGTGTTGATGAAGCCCTTTTCAGCGCCGGCTTGGCCACCCATGCGGCGCTCTTGTTCCGGCACACGCCCGGACGCAGCAGCCATGCGGCAGTGCTTTCGCGCTATGCGGCGGAACTGAGCAAGCGTACGGGGGTTCCGCCGGAGCGCGTGGTGATGGGCATTAGCGAGCCCTTCGTTTCCCTGCGGGCCTTGCCTGCGGCCAACGTGGAATCGCACATTGCTGCTCAGGCTGCCGCGGTGGACCCGGCCCTGGGCGAAATTCTTGATGTCCGAGGAGCCGGGGTCTATGAGGTCCTGGCAGGCGGCGCCGCCGACCCCGAGGACAGCGTGTACTACCGGTTGTTGCGCGATCGCGACGGCGCCCAAGAGCTGTTTCCTGTTTTGGAACTGTTGTACGACAGTGACGGGGCCGTGGCCAGAGTCGCGGAGCAGTTGCACCTGCACCGTTCAAGCGTCTACAACAGGTTGAGCCGGGTGCGGGGCATCATCGGGGCGGATCCGCTGTCTGGGCGGGTGCGCCTGGAACTGCACTTGGCGTTGAAGGCGGCGCGCTGGGCCGGCCGGCCCCGTCTCTAGAGAGACTGCTCCAAGGAGTCTGGCGAGGCGGGAACTCAGCCCTGACGCGTGTCAGTCTTTTGGGACTCCAGCCACGCCATGATGTCCTGGCTGCGAATCCGCCTGTGCGTGCCGCGGTACTGCACAGGTATCTCACCCCTGTCCGTCATATTGCGCAAGAAGGTGTGGGAAATCCCTGCAAGTTCGGCTGCCTGGGAGGTTGTCAACAGTTCAGCAACGCTCGCAACGGTTACGGCATCGCCACGTGAGAGCCGACGCAGCAAGTCCAACACGGCCTCCGTGGCTTCGGGCGGCAGGCGGTGCGCGGTGCCGTCCACAAAAATCGTGACGTCGTCGCTGTCGCCCAAGGTGCGGGCCAGTCCCTGCTGATCCGTTGGGGCAAGGCCGGAGCTGATGCGGGGTGCGTGGAGGGTCATGGGTCATACTTTATCGCGCTGGTTCCAAAAGGTGCCCGGTAATGTAATGCCCATGACGCAGAGAATCCGCACCGCCCTGCTCGGTTTTGGCCATGCCGGCAGTATTTTCCACGCCCCAGCCATTGCTTCATTGCCAGACTTCGCCCTTGACGTCATCGTCACCTCCAATCCGCAGCGTCAGGCTCAGGCCCGGGCAGCATATCCGCAGGCCCGCGTCATTGACCGGGCAGTGTGGGCGGCCAGCCAGCTGGATGTTGACCTTGTGGTGGTGGGAACCCCGCCGGCAACGCATGGGGGTCTCACCCGTGACGCGTTGGAGGCCGGGTGTGCCGTGGTGGTGGACAAGCCGTTCACCGTGACCAGCGCCGAAGGCGAGGAACTGATTGCCCTGGCCCGGGAACGGGGCCTGCTGCTGACCACATACCAAAACCGCCGCTGGGATGCGGAAATCCTGACCGTGAAAAAGCTGATGGAGCAGGGGCGGCTGGGGCACGTCCGCCGGTTTGAATCTCGACTGGAACGCTGGCAGCCGGTCATCACCAAGGAATGGAAGGCCAAGGCAACCGTTGCCAGCGGCGGTGGCATCCTCTTTGACTTGGGCACACACCTGATCGACCAGGCACTGCAACTTTTTGGCCCCGCCACGCGCGTCTACGGTGAGCTTGCGGCCCGCCGGCCACAGGAACTGGCCGACGACGATGCTTTTGTTGCGCTGGAACATGTTGGCGGGGTGATTTCCCACCTGTGGATGAACCTTAATGCCCCGCAACTGGGACCCCGCCTGCGTGTTGTGGGATCCGAGGCAAGCTACACCAAGCAAACGGCAGACATTCAGGAGTCCCAGCTGATGGCCGGCTTGGCGCCCGGGGACCCGCGGTACGGGGTGGATCCGCAAGAAAATTGGGGTCTTCTGGGTCGGGACGGGACGTTGGAGTTGGTGCCAACCGAGCGGGCAAGCTTCGGACGCTTCTACGAGCTCCTGGCGGAGGCCATACTCCGTGGCGGGCCGGTACCGGTCAACCCTGCCGATTCCGTGGCTGCGTTGCGGATCATAGAGAAAATTCGGGCGCAAGTGGGATAAAGCCACGTAAGCTGTTGCGAAGCGAAGCCCGTGGTGGCGCATGTTGGCGCCACTCGAAGGAACTGTGAAAGCTGGGGAACATGACCACATCCAAGGGAACCGGCACCCCGTCTGGTCCGACGTCGTCCACGGCAGCATTTGCCGAGCCAACTCAGGACGTGGGCAAAAAGTGGATTTTTGCCGTCATTCTGGTCAATGTTGGCATCAACACCTCCTTTTTTGGCCCCATTCAGGTCCTGTTGGGGCAACAGGCCATCGCTTTCAATGAGGAGGGCAAGGAAGGCATCCTTGCCCTGGTCACCGGAGCCGGAGCCGCAGTTTCCTTGGTGGCGAATCCGCTCTTTGGCACCTTCAGCGACAGGTCCATCTCCCGCTTTGGTCGGCGGGTGCCCTGGGTATTCATTGGGGCGCTGCTGGGGACCATCGGCCTGCTGGGTTTGACGGTTGCCCCGACCGTTGCTGCCATGATGCTGCTGTGGTGCCTGGTTCAACTGGGCTGCAACGGCGCCCTCGCGGCCATTACCGCAGCCGTTCCCGACCAGGCCCCCGTCCACCAACGCGGCACCATTGGCGGCTTGGCCTCCATGGGCACCGTGATTGGCATCTTGCTGGGTGCCGCGGTGGGTGCCGTGGTGGCCGGCAACTTCGCGCTGGGGTACGTGCTGTGCGCCGTTGCCCTGGTTGCCGGGATGGTGCCCTACTTGTTCTACTCGAATGACATTGTTCTGCGCAAGGAGGACAGGCCGCCATTTACCTGGCCAGCCTTCGTCAAGGGATTTTGGATTTCCCCGCGGCTTTACCCTGACTTTGCCTGGGCTTGGATTACCCGCTTTCTGGTCAATGTGGGCAACCACATGGTCACCTTGTATTTGCTGTTTTTCCTGCGCGACGCCGTTGGTTTTGAGAACCCGGAATTCGGGGTCCTGATCCTGACGGGCATTTACGCCATTTTGACCCTTGTGACGGCGGTGATTGGCGGCCGCTGGACCGACAAGGTGGGGCGGCGCAAGCCGTTTGTCATTGGGTCCTCGGCCATCATCGCCCTGGCGGCCCTGATCTTGGCGTTCGCACCCACGTGGACGGGTGCGTTGGTTGGCGCCGCAGTCTTGGGTATTGGCTACGGAGCGTACCTGGCCGTTGACTTTGCGCTGCTGACCCAGGTGCTGCCGCATGCGGAGAGTCGCGGCAAGGACCTGGGCGTCATCAATGTTGCCAATTCCCTGCCCCAGGTTATTGCGCCGCTGATTGCGTGGCCGCTGGTGACCATTCTGGGCGGCTACGTGACTCTCTACGTTGCGGCGGCAATCATTGGGTTGCTGGGCGCTGTCTTTGTGGTCAAAATCAAGGGAGTTGACTGAGTCCCACGGCAACATTGCGACTTCTGGTGACACAGTGTCAGCAATGTCTTGACACAGTGTCAGCAAAGCTGATTAGCTAAGGCTACCATTACCTAATCATGGAGTTCGCTATGTCTGCACCAGTCATTGAAACCGTTCTGCCCGACTCCGCCGAGGCCCTCTCGCAGGAGCTGAAAAGCCACACGGCGGCGGCCCACACAGCCGCCGAGGACTCGGCCTTTGTGGCAGAGCTGATGGCTGGCACCTTGGACACTGCGGCCCTGGTGAGCCTGCTGGACCAGAGCCTGGTCATCTACCGCGCGCTGGAAGATGCCCTCGCAGCGCATGTGGACCACCCGCAACTGGGCGCGTTCATCGATCCGAAGTTGGCCCGGGCATCCGCCTTGGAGGCCGACATGAGCTACCACCATGGTGAGGACTGGGAAGCGCAGTTGGCGGACGGCAGGATTGCCATTGTCCCGGCCACGGTGGCCTATGCGCGGGCACTGACAGCCATGGGTGCGGAATCCATTGAATTCCTGCTGGCCCACCACTATGTGCGCTACATGGGCGATCTCTCCGGCGGCTTGATCATCTCCCGCATGGTGCAGCGCCACTACGGCATCGCCGATGAGGGCTTGAACTTTTACGCGTTCCCCCAGATCCCCAAGCCCAAGCCGTACAAGGACGGCTATCGCGACCTCCTGGACACCACTGGCTTCAGCCGGGCCCAGAAGGATGCCATCCTGGCCTTTGCGGCCGATTCCTTTGAGCTCAACCGGGCAGTCTTTGTTGACCTGGCTGCTGCCCGCGCGGCCGCAGCGTAGGCTTTTACCCCAGCCTTAACGAGAGGACGACGCCGTAACTTACATTCCGGCGTCGTCCTCTCGTTAAGCGTGGTCAGCTATTGCCGCTGGGCCACCTGGTAGCGGCCGTCAGCGTAAACGGTGACGAAGCGGGTGCCGGGGAAGCGCGCTTCGGCTTCAGTGGCGGCAGCTGTGGGGGACAGCCCGGGGCGGCCGGAGACGTCAATCAAGACGTACTGCGGGGCGGGATTTTGGTTGCCAATCCAATACACTTCGGTGCGGTCAACCAGGTAGCTCATCAAGGAAATATCTGTTTCAACCGTGACACCGTCCGGCACGGCTGCCAGTGCGCTTTGCGAGGAAGCAACGGTATGCGTGGGGAAGTGTTTGGCCGGATCGGCCAGTTTCCCCAAGGCGTATTGGCTGGACAGCACCACGGCCAGCAACATCATGGTGGTGCCCATGAGCAGCCGCAGCCGGGTGGAGTTGAGCACCTTGCGCCGAGACAGGGCGTCAATGGCGGCGCAGAAAACCACCGGCATGAGCACCGCGCTGTATTGCCATTCCTGGCCCCAGTAGACGGGCAGTTCCGAGAGGAAGCGCCACGCCAGGGTGGGCAAAACTATCAACGTCAACGGTGAGAACAGGCACAGCCCGGCCGTGATGGCAATCAGCAAAAGGACCGTGGTGACCTTGTCCGGGTGGAACAGTGACGCCGGATCGCTGAGCAGGCCAGCAATGTTCAGCTGGCTTTGATACGCCCACTTATCGCCCGGATTCATGGCGGGCAAGATGACTTTGGTGGTCAGAATAAACCAGCCAACACCCCACGCGGAGAGCCACAAGCCGGCCGCCGTCCGTGCCCGCCACGCCATGACCAGGCCAATGACAAACACCGTCAGCCCCAAGTCTTCCTTGACGAAAACCAGCAGCGAGGCCCAAATCCAAGCTGAACGCCACCGTTCTTCCAGCAGAGCCACAAGTGAGAAGGCCAGTAGCGGCACGGCGAAGGCAATTTCATGGAACTGCGCGTCGATGGCCGACTGCATGCCCCAGCTGAGTGCGTAGGCAACGCCAAGACAAACGCCCGTAATCTTGCCCAAACGCTTGATGGCAAAGTGGCACACCACCACCACTGAGACAGCCAGCAGCATGTTCTGCACCACCAGCAAGGTGTACGCGTTGGGGAACAAGCGGTAGAAGGGTGCCAGCAACACCAGAAGGGGGTGGAAGTGATCGCCCAGGAGGTTGTAACCCTCGCCCTTCAGGCTCACAATGGGCGGGCGCAAATTGGCGTAGTCCTTCGCCAATTGGGTGAAGATGCCCAAGTCCCAGGAGCGGATGGTGAAGCTTTGCCACTGCAGCCAGGAGAACACCGAATACACCGCGAAGGCCAGGGCGCCCACAATCCCCGAAAGGGCCAGCGGCGTTGTTGTGGCGTGCTGAAATTCGGCCAGACGTGGCGGGCTGGCCGGGGCTGGCCGTCGGGTTTCTTGTGCGGTGGTCACTCTGAAAGTCTAGGCCGCGGGCGCGCGATACCGGGCATTGTTAACCGTGCATCGCGGCTGCTGATCTTGCCTGCGCATCAGCGCCGGGGCAGAACCACGGTGCGCCCACTCACGGGATGCGGCATGACATCTATCCCGTACTGGTAGACGCGGCTGAGCAGTTCCTCCGTCAACACCTCGGCAGGGGTTCCCAGTGCCGCCAAGCGCCCCTGGTCCAGCACCGCCACTTTGTCCGCGTAGCCGGCCGCCAAGTTCAAATCGTGCAGCACTACAACCACTGCCCGGCCAGTAGCCGCGTGGGCGCGTGCCACCTGCAAAACGAGCTCCTGGTGGCGCAAGTCAAGGGCCGCCGTGGGCTCATCAAGCATCAGGACCGCAGTGTCCTGGGCTAGTACCCGGGCCAATGCCACGCGGGCCTTCTCGCCGCCGGAAAGGTAGTAGAACTTGCGGTGCGCAAAGTGCGTGACATCTGTGGCGAGCATGGCGGCTGACACCAGTTCGTCGTCGTGCTCGGCAGCAGCAGTATTGGACCAGGGCGCCCTGCCCATCCGCACAACGTCCAGAACGTTGAAGGGGAAGCTGAGCTGAACCTGCTGCAGCAGCACTGCCCGGCGCAACGCCAATTCCTGCGCCCGCCAGTGCTTCAATGGCTTCCCGGCCAGACGGATTTCCCCACTGCGCAGGGGGACGTCACCGGCCAGGGCCGCCAACAAGGTGGACTTGCCGGCGCCGTTGGGGCCCACCAAGGCCAGGACTTCGCCCGCAAGGATGGTCAGGTCGACGTCGTGCAACACCGTGCGGCCGCCGAGCTCAACACTTGCCCCGAAGCAGGAAATGGCCTCCTGCCCAGCAGCCAAGGGCTCCGGGACGGCCGTGGGAGGGGCGCGAAAAACATCGAGCAGGCTCACGCCCAGCCTCCTTGTTCATTGCGGGTCCGGCGCAGCAGCCAGAAGAAGAACGGGCCGCCAATCAGGGCTGTCAGCATGCCTAATGGCAGGTCGGAATAGGTGACCAGGGTGCGGGCGCCAAGGTCGGCCAGCAGGACCAAAAGGGCGCCGCCCAGTGCGCTGGCCGGGAGTAGCAGCTTGTGTCCGGGGCCTGCAATGATGCGGATCAGGTGGGGGACCACCAGGCCCACAAAGCTCACGATGCCGGTGAAGGCCACGCCCGCCCCCACCAGCAGGGCCACGGTGACGATCATGGTCATGCGCAGCCGCTCCACATTGACACCCAAATGCCGGGCGGACCGTTCGCCCAGGGCCAGCAGGTCCAATTTTCCGGCAGCCATGAAAGCCATGAACAGTCCCGCCAGCAGCAGAGGAAGCACGGAGGCTACGCTGAGCCAGCTTGCCCCATTGAGGCTGCCAAGCTGCCAGAAAATCAACTGTTCGCGGGCGTTGGGATCGGCGACGTAAGTGTAAAAGGCAATCATGGCGAAAGTGAACGCGTTCACGGCAATGCCTGTCAGCACCAAGGTGACTACTTCCGTGCGGCCCTTGCTGCGCGAGAGGCTGTACACCAGCAGTGTTGTGATGAGCCCGCCGAGGAAGGCGCAGATGGCCACAACCCAATTGCCCTGCGTGGCCAGGCCCGTCACAATGGCTGTGCTGGCGCCCACGGCGGCGCCCGAGGAAACACCCACCACGGCCGGTTCTGCCAGCGGGTTGCCAAAGACGCCCTGCATGACGGTGCCGGCGCAGGCCAATGCTGCGCCAACTATCATGGCCAGCACCACGCGCGGGAAGCGCACAGACCACAGGGTCTCATAGCCCCTGGCATGTTCGGGCAGCGGCGCCGAGCCAAACGGTGCGTTCCAGCCGGTGCCGAAGTAGTCAAGCCAGCCTTGCAGCCAGTTGTTAAAACCGTGGATGATGCTGCCAATAACTTCCACGGGGGCAATGTGCAGCTGTCCGGTGCCGGCGGCGACCAATGCGGTGACCGCCAGTGCCGCTGCCAGGATGCCCAGAATCAGGCGGTCCTTTGCCGTGCGTTTAGTTTTAGCCTGCCCGGTTTTTGCTGCGGCCGCCGATTCCTTGGATTCCTCGGCTTCCTCGGCTGAGGTGACGGCTTCGGAGGGGATGGTGGCTGTCATTCCGGCGCCCCGTGAACGGCAAGGGACAGGGCCTTGATGATCTGGCCCGTGCGTGGGCCGAAGCTGAGCAAGGTCCCATCAGCCACGTCAATGACCCGCCTGTTGGTGCCGGCAGGGGTTTGGGCGATGCCTTGAATCTTGACCAAGCCATCCACCCCACCAACGCTTTCCAAGCCTCCGGTCATGAGCAGCAGTGCGTCAGGAGCTGCCTTGATCAAGGCCTCGGACGTCAATTGGGTGAACGGCATTTTCAGGCCGATTTCGGTGCCGACATCCGTGGCCCCCACCGCCTTGATCATGTCATCAGCGCCGGAGCCGGGGCCTGCCATCAAGTACACCCCGGCGGTGCCACGGACGTAGAGGAAGGCCACGCGCGTTGGTGTGGAGTCCTCGGGAACCATGGAGAGCGCGGCAACCATGTCGGCGCCCACCAGCTTGTTCAGTTCAACCCCGGCCGCAGGCACGCCAAGCGCGGCTGCCACGGCGTTAATCTGGTGGTTGATCCCGGGCAGCGTGCGGGAGGGGTCAAAGAAAATAACGGGTATCCCCACAGCCCGCAGCTGCTCCTGAACTTCCAAGGGGCCAATGGTGGTGTCGGTGAGGACCACACTGGGGTTCAGGGCTGTGATGGCTTCAGCATTGAGGTCGTGTCCCGTGGGGGTCACTACTGTGGCGTTGGCTGCCTGCGGGAAATCTGCTGCACGGTCCCGGCCGACAACGTTTGCGCCCAAGCCCAGGCCATGGACAATCTCCGTCAACGTGCCGTTCAAGTCGATGGTGACAATGCGGCTCACATCGGTTACTTCCACCTCCGCCTGATCACAGGAGGTCACGGTGGTGGGAAGCGCCGGAACGGGTTTGGCGGCCACGATGGGCAGGGTGATGGCGGCCGTATTGGCGGTCTGTGGGCCAGTTGGCGCCGTGTTGCCTGCCTTTTTGGTGCCGGCCGCAGTGCCGGGAGCCTGCCAGTCGGCAGGCAAGGGAAGCTTCCCGGCGGTTCCTTCGGTGCAGGCGGCAACCGGGTCCGCAGGTTGTGCGGCTGACGTCTGCACCGATGTCACATCGCCTGATCCGGGAGCGGTCGGGGCGCAGCCGCTGACAAGCCAAGCCGCTGCCGTCACGGATGCCAGCAGTGCAGCTGCCCTTTTTCTGTGGCCAAAACGACTGGCGGGCGCTGGTGATTGCGGCACAACAAAATTCATGGATTCCCCAGTGAGAAGCAGGCAGTGGTCTAGCTGACGGTACGAGGAGTAACACAATAACCATCGCGTTTCTTAAGTAAGCCTACCCTAGGTTAGGTTATGTTTAGCTCAAATTAATCTTGCGTAATCATGCCGGCCGTGAAGGTTGCTGCAAAGCTCGGTTTTGAGCAGAATTTCCGCACAGGAAAGTGCACAAATCGAGGATTTGCGTAGGTCAAAAGTGGCCTGCGTTGGGGTGGTGTGCTGCTTGCGTGCGGCCGCCAACTACAAGGAGGATCATGAAGGGAATCGCCAGCTGCAACGCAGCCAAGGTGTCACATGTGAGAGGTGGCGCGCGCTTAGCGCGAACAGCCGCAGCCATTTCCCTGGCGGGTGGGCTGGCCCTGGCAACGGGTGCCGGTGCGCTTGCCGCGTCGGGCAGCGGGCCGAGCGGGCAAACCCTCACCGTGGACCGTGCCACGGGCCTGGCTGCCGCGGGAGATTCCGTGCAAGTCAGCGGTGCTGGATTTGACCTGAGCAAGGGCATCTACCTTGGTATCTGCGTCAACAATGGCCCCGGCGCGGTGGCAACGCCCTGCCTTGGCGGCGTTGACACCACTGGGGGCTCGGGAAGTTCAGTGTGGATCTCTTCCAACCCGCCTGCCTATGGCCAAGGGTTGGCCCAGCCGTTCGCCCAGGCCGGCGGCAAGGGTTCCTTCTCGGTAGCCCTCGCCGTGTCCGCGGCTGACGCGCTGACCAATTGCGAGGACCCGGCCAAGGCCCCCAACGGTTGTGTCATTGTCACCCGCGCCGACCACACGCGCAGTGCAGACCGGACAGCCGACGTCGCAATTCCCATCAGCTTTGGCACAGTGGCGCAGGAACCCGCCGCCAGCGACACAAAGAGTGACGCCAAGGGTGCCCTGGCTAAAACCGGCGCCACAACGGGCTACGTGGTGGCCGGTGGCGCCGTCCTACTCGGCCTGGGTGCCGGTGCAGTGGTATTTAACAAGCGCCGTCGAGGTTCCAAATGACCCGCCCCGCCAGCGTGCACCTTTCTCCCCGACTACAGAGGAACACCATGACATCACTTCAACGCGGACGCTGGTGGCGCCGCCCGTTGGCTGTAGTGGCAGCACTCGCCATGACAGGTGGCGCCTTTGCCGCCACAGCTCCGGCGGCCTCGGCTGCGCCAGCTGCGCCAATAGTCACCGCTGGCAGCCTTGACTGGGGAGTGAAAGCATCCTTCCGCAACTACCTGCAAATGCCCTTCGCCAAGGGAACTGTCACGGTGGCCGGTGGTGCCATTAAGAACGCCGACGGGACCTTCAAGTTCCCCGCAGCAGCAGTTGACCCGGCCGCCAAGCTCTTGAGCTTTGGCGGTTCGGTGAACTTTGCAGGGCATGAGGGGCAACTGTCCGTCAACATCACTGATATTCGCCTCGACCTGACGCGCGGGACCCTCGTTGCCGATGTTGTCAGCAAGGCCCTCAGCGGCGAGGGCATGGTGACGTACGACGACGCCGATCTCGCCACCGTGGGCGCCGGCGCGGTTGCAAGCGAAGGAAACTTCAGCGGAAGCGCGCTGCCCACGGCGCTGACGGGCGCAGGAGTTCCGGCGTTTGCCAACTTTTATGCGGAGCGCGATGCCTTCGACCCCGTGACCTTTTCACTTTCTTATACGGTACCTGTTGCGGCACCCGTTGTGACAGCGTCGCCAGTTGCGCAGAGCGTGGAAAACGGTTCGACTGCCACGTTCAGTGCAGCCGCCACGGGGCACGATTCAGTGCAGTGGCAGGTCAATGCGCCGGGCACGGACGTGTGGACAAACATTGACGGCGCAACCGCAGATACCTTGAGCGTTCCGGCCACTGTTGCCGACAACGGCAAGAATTACCGTGCAGCATTCACCAACGCAGGAGGAGTGGTTTATTCCGCAGCCGCCGCGTTGACGGTGACTGAAGTTGTGGTCCCGGAACCTGTGTTTGTGCCTGCGGTGAAGGTGTTTGCTGTTGATGGTGTGACGCCGTTGGCGGGTCCGGTGGCTGAGGGTACGAAGATTGTTGTTAAGGGAACTGGCTTTGATCCTGCGGGCAATGTTGCTCCGGCTGGTTCGCGTCCGCCGATTGCTACGGGTAAGCCTGCTGGCACGTATGTGGTGTTTGGCAAGTTTGCTGATGCGTGGCGTCCCTCGGTGGGTGCTGCTGCTGGCACGCGTGTGGTGGGGGATCAGTTGTGGGCGATGAGCCAGGCTGCTTTGGATGCTGTTCCGGCGGCGTATCAGGGTGCTGTGCGGGGTCAGTGGGTTGAGGTTGCTGCGGATGGTTCGTTCACGGCGACGTTGACGGTGAAGAAGAAGGTCACTGCCGGTGTTGATGTTGCGTGGCCCGAGGCTGGCAACTTTGGTGTTTACACCTATGCTGCCGGTGGCACGACGAATGCTGCGCAGGAACTCTACGCACCCGTAACCGTCGGCACGCCTGCTCCTGTGTTTGTGCCTGCGGTGAAGGTGTTTGCTGTTGATGGTGTGACGCCGTTGGCGGGTCCGGTGGCTGAGGGTACGAAGATTGTTGTTAAGGGAACTGGCTTTGATCCTGCGGGCAATGTTGCTCCGGCTGGTTCGCGTCCGCCGATTGCTACGGGTAAGCCTGCTGGCACGTATGTGGTGTTTGGCAAGTTTGCTGATGCGTGGCGTCCCTCGGTGGGTGCTGCTGCTGGCACGCGTGTGGTGGGGGATCAGTTGTGGGCGATGAGCCAGGCTGCTTTGGATGCTGTTCCGGCGGCGTATCAGGGTGCTGTGCGGGGTCAGTGGGTTGAGGTTGCTGCGGATGGTTCGTTCACGGCGACGTTGACGGTGAAGAAGAAGGTCACTGCCGGTGTTGATGTTGCGTGGCCCGAGGCTGGCAACTTTGGTGTTTACACCTATGCTGCCGGTGGCACGACGAATGCTGCGCAGGAACTCTACGCACCCGTAACCGTGGGCACGCCTGAGGTGCCGGCCACTAAGCCTGTGCTGAAAGTTGAGCCCGCAACCGGTCTGAAGCATGACAGCAAGGTTATGGTTTCCGGCACCGGATACGCCGCCAATCGTGCCGTCTACGTTGCCGAGGTGGCACAAGGACCGGGAGGCGAAAGCCGGCCCGCCGTCTATGAACGCGCCCAGTTGGTAACAACAGATGGCTTGGGTGCCTTTGGTCCAATTGAGTTCTCCGTGACAACTGTTTTTGAGAACGGCGGCTACACAGCCGTTGCCAACAAGCTCTTTGTTGCCACCTTCAATTCGCCCCGCGACGAAGACAACAAGGACCATGACTACTCATCCGACCGCACCCAGGATGCATTTGTGGAACTCGCATGGGCTGATCCGTCGGCTCCGGTCATTACCGAGCCTGAAGTTCCGGACGTGAAGCCTGTTCTGAATCTCGGTGCCATGAGCGTTGAGGCAGGCAAGAGCTTGGCCTTGACGGGCGCCAACTTCGCGCCAGGCAGCGCACTGACCTTTGACCTGGGAGGTGAGGCTCTGGAAATTGGGGCACCCTCCACGGGGGCAACGGGTGGTCTGGATTGGGGTCTGAAGGAGACCTTCCGCAACTACGTCCAGGGGTCCATCGCCAAGGGCGAAATCACGCCCAGCGAAGGCGCCACGGTAAACGCTGATGGCAGCTTCCACTTCCCCGCAGCCAGCTTCAATGCAACCACCAAGCTTGCCGCGTTCGGCGGTACCGTCTCCATGACGGGCCACGACGGCGCGCTCCAGGTGAATATCAGCAACATTCGTGTTGATGTGAACAACAAGCAGCTCGTAGCCGACATGACCAGCAAGTCCCTGGAAGGCGCCCCCAGGAGCTACCCCGGCGTTGCCCTGGCCACCATTGACACCGCGGCAGTCACGGCGGATGCTTCAAGCTTGGCAGGCAAGAACCTGCCCTCAATCTTGACGGCAGCCGGCGTTCCTGCTTTTGCTGATTTCTACCCGGCAAACACCCCTCTTGACTCGCTGAGTTTTGAGGTTCAAGGCAGTGCCCCTGCCGTTCCGCTGACGGTGGCTGCTGACGGAACATTCTCCGTGAATTGGGCTGTCCCGGCTTCACAAAAAGCCGGCACGTACACCCTGACCACAACGGCAACCGCTCCTGCGCAGTTCCTTGCGGTGGAGGTTCCCGGTGTGCAAAGCGCTTCGGCGCAATTGCAGATCACTGCACCCGTGGTGGGCCCGGTGACGCCCAAGCCCGCAGTGCCTGGAACCACGGGCCCGACGACGAAGTCCACCGCCGATGCCAAATGCACCAACGGCACGGTTGTTGACGGCACGCTGTCCTGGGGAGTGAAGGAGTCCTTCCGCAAGTACATCACCGGCAACATCGCCAAGGGCAACATCACCTTCAACGGTGCGACGGTTGGCGCGGATTCCGTCTTCACCTTCACAAAGGGCAAGGGAACCATTGAACCAGCCAAGCGCACCGGTTCCGTGGCGTTCAACGGTGAGGCGCGATTCCAGGGCCATGACTACGGTTCCGGCGCCGTCCTCTCGGTGACCATCAACAACGTCACGCTGGTCATGGATGGCAATAGTGGAACACTCAAGGCCAACGTTGTTAGCCGTTCACTGGAGTCCGCCACGGCTGGCGCCAAGCCCGGTGTCGACACCAAGTACGACGGCGTGGTCCTGGCCACGCTTGACCTCTCCACGTCGGGCCTCAACACGGCCGGCACGGTCTACTCAGCCTCCGGCGCCAAGGCTGTCCTGGCCGCCAGTGGCGTTGCGCCGTTTGCCGATTTCTACGCTGCCGGAGAGGCGCTGGATACGGTGGCCTTTGAATTGGGCTGCGCAGAAGGTGCTACCGCTGGCAGTAACTCTGTGGCTGTGGCTGGCAGTGTTGCCGGAAGTGGAACACTCGCCAAGACAGGTGCCATGGGGTTGGATGCTTCGGTCATCGCAGCGCTCATGGTCCTGCTGCTGGGTGCCGGTGCCATCACCAGCAACCGCCTGGTGCGACGCCGTCGCTAGTAAGGTGCGCAGTTGAGGCTCAACCTGAGCTGAATAGCCCGGTGGCTGGCTGAGATGAAAAAGGCTGGGGCGGGTTCTGCAAGTGCAGAACCCGCCCCAGCCTTTTTCATGGCATCTACATGGCGCTTTCTGTTTTCCTGGTTGATGGGCCGCCTCACGTGTCAATAGAGCTGTCAGCGTGGGTGGCGTTTGAGGTATCTGAGGATGAGGTGTTCCCGGCGGCTGGACGCGGGGTTGGTGAGCTTG
>NZ_PPXC01000016.1 GCF_002909445.1 Arthrobacter glacialis | reverse complement strand
TCCGGCTGGGCCCGTGGGAAAACTCCGTGTGGATGGTTGTTTCCGGCGTGCTGTCCGTGGGCATTGGCGTGCTGCTGTTGGCCACGCAGGGGACATCGTCCCTGGGTGGGGTGCTGACCATCGACGCCCAGTATGAGGCGGAATCGTGGATTGCGGCGATCTCGCACAATGTTTCCAACGTTGCCTTCGGGATGTTTGCGTTGGCTGTTTTGCTGCTTGCCGGCGGCGCCTACCTTTGGCGTTCGCGGGTTGCAGAGCGCCGCGGCTCGGACAAGGACTGATATGGCCAGCGCTTTTGTGAGCAATCTCAGCGTCTGGCAGCTGCGGCGCTGGGTGGTGGCTGCAGTGGTCGCCGCGCTGGCGTTCGTGGTGGTGGCCATCCCCACGGACTTGATTCCCAATCCGTTCTTTGACCGGGTGATTCCGCCCACGTGGTGGTCACACGCGGCGCTGATCATCAGTTCCGCACTCACGGGGTTTCTGGTGGCAACGTATGTGGCCTCACCGCTTGCCGGGACGGGCACCACGAACAAGTCCGGCGTAGCTGCGTCCGTTCTGGCGTTCTTCGCCGTGGGCTGCCCGGTCTGCAACAAGCTGGTGCTGCTGGCGTTGGGAACCTCCGGCGCCATGACGTTCTTTGAGCCACTCCAACCGCTGCTGGCGATATTGTCCCTGGGCCTGCTGCTGTGGGCATTGCTGCGCCGGGTGTCCCAGGAGAATGCCTGCCGGGTTTCAGTGCCTGCTGTTTAGACACGACGCCGTGACCCGCCGCCCGGAGTCAACCTGACTCGGGCGGCGGGTCAGTCAAGCGTTCGGAATGGCTGTCACCCATTCCAGCCGATCCCCTCACTTTCGGGGAACAATCAAAACCCGGCGTTTCGGCTGCCGTGTCCTCCTGCTCGTGCTCGTGCTCGCGGTCACGGGGACTGCGGCACCTACCGGATCGCCTAGGCCCGGGCCAGGATCCTTGCCAGATCGGACGACGCTGGGAGGTTGCCGTAGTTGAAGGAGCGGTCGGGTCCCAGCCGGGAGACGATGAACGCGTCGGCCACTGTGACCTGGGCAAATCTGAGCAGCAGCGAGGCCTGCAAGGCGAGCCGATTTCGGTCAATGAACTTTCGGGGCGGCGCAGCAGGCGCCCGTCGAGGTGTTGCCGGTGGCCCAAGGACAGTTGTTCACACAAGGTGGCGTAGATTCGCTGGTTCGCTTTGGTCAGCGACTGCGCGCAGACCCGTTCAAGGACGCCGATCCCGGGCAGGGCCACCTTCCGGGCCCGCAGGAAGTCCCTGGCGCTTTCGACCAGGAGCAGGCCCTTGTCTGTTTGCACTGCCACATCACTCACGTACTTCACGAGCCGACGGAAGTCCTCGATGCCGAACGCAGACATGCCCAGGCAAATGCGCAGTTCCTTGGCGTGGTCCTGCCGCGTCTGCTCACGGTCCCCGTAACCTGTCCACGCCTCGACGGAAACGGCCAGCCGGGAAGCCAGCCAGGCGACGATCTCCAGGGGCACATCGGTATCGTCTGCCAGTGCGATTCCCGGACGCCGCAGCAGACACAGCTGGACGGCAAAACCCAGCCTGTTGGCATCTCCGCTGCGTTGCCGGATCAAGGACATGTCCGCCTCGCTGAGTGTGTACCGGGACCCCAGGTCCACTTCATTGGTGGGAATTGTCAGGACCTGGCTGCGCTCGGCAGCCGTGAGCAAGGATCGCAGGGCCGTTTCAGAGGTCCTTTCCGTTTGGATGGCCGTGATCTACGGATGTGCTGTGGCACGGTGCGGCGTAAGGCCTGCCGTTCATGGTTTGGCCAGGTGACGGTAGATGGTGGGCCGGGTGACGCCGAACTCCTGGGCGATCTGCTCGACTGTGTGGGCCCGTTTCCCGTCGGCGTCCTTTTCCTCATACATCTGCCGAGCCAGTTTGACCTGGCGCGGGCCGAGTTTTGGTTTCTGCCCGCCGGTCCGCCCGCGTGCCCTGGCGGCGGCCAGCCCGTCACGGGTCCGCTCGGACATGAGCGCGTGTTCGAACTCGGCGATCGAACCGATGATCTGGAAAAACATCCGCCCGGCAGGTGTGGAGGTATCGATGCCCTGGTCCAGGACCACCAGGTCCACGCCGCGCTCCTGCAACGTCTTGGACAGGTCGATGAGGTTTTCCAACGACCGCCCGAGCCGGTCGAGCTTGGTGACAACAAGCTGATCCCCTGCCCGGTTGGCCGAGAGCAGCGCCTTGTCGAGTTCATGCCTGCGGGCCAGCTTGCCCGAGGCGCTGTCGATAAACACCAAGTCGCAGCCGGCCGCGCGAAGGGCATCTTCTTGGGCTTCGGGGTGCTGATCGCGTGTTGAGACACGCGCATATCCGATTCGCATGACCAAAATGTATCACCAACCGGGTTGGGCATTACACAGCCGCGTACACGGCAAGCATTACAAAATGGGCCGCGCGTTTCTGCGGAACCGAAAAGCATGGTCGAAGTGTCTCGCAAACGTTCATTACCGGACACCGTCCTGTCCTTGCATCGGATTTTCAACGAAATCACAAACCACCCTTCTTGAGCACCGCAAGGTTGGTCGGCGTGATCCCGATGCGGTCCGCCAGCACGCCGACGGGCATCTTGCGCCCGGCCAGCATGACGTCGATGTCCACGACGATAGGCATCAGATCACTTCGTAGAGTCGATGCTCAAGTACTTCACTTAGGTGTCGCTGGTGAGCGTCGGGCCAAGCAGCGTCCCGATAGCCAAAGCGCCCGAACTCACGTCGCAACCTCCGCCTCGAACGCCGCTCGCCGTTGCATCACCGCTTTCGGGTTCCAGCAAGGTCCAGGCATGGATGAGAGGAGCAGCTTTGTGTAACTGTGCTCGGGGTGGTTTAGTACCTGGCTGGTGTTTCCCTGCTCGAGGACCGATCCCCGATACATGACCAGCACATCGTCGGTGACCTCGGAAACCACGGCTAGGTCGTGGCTCACGAACAACAGGGCAATCCCGGAAGAAGCACGGATCTCGTTCAGCAATGCAAGGATCTGTGCCTGAACAGACACATCCAAGGCAGACACAGCCTCGTCCAGCACCATCACTGACGGCTCTATCGCCAGGCATCGGGCGATCGCGACGCGTTGCCGTTGACCACCGCTGAGCTGATGCGGCTTGGACTCACCGTGCTTAGCCAAGAGCCCAACCTGATCAAGCAGCCCAGACACACGCGACGCGCGCGAGGTCCCAGAGGTAACCCCATGCAACTTCATCGCCTGATCCAGACACTGCGCCACCGTCAGCCGACGATCCAAGGAGCCGTACGGATCCTGGAACACCATCTGGATCTCCTTGGCACGCCGAAGGCGGGCTGCACGTCCCCGTTCCCGCGTCCCAAGCTGCCGTCCCCGCACGTGGATAGTGCCGGCGTCGGGCGTTTCAAGCCCCACCAACATACGGGCGATGGTGCTCTTACCCGAGCCCGACTCCCCCACCAGCCCCATGGAACCGCCCGGCGGGATGGCGAAATTGACGTTGTTGCACGCCACAACATTGCCAGCACCCACGCGGAATGCCTTCTGCAGACCCTCAACCTCCAGGGCGTTCTCGCTCATGATGCCCTGCTTTCTGAATTGGGAAGATGGCCGATGGCCGGGACGGCGGCCAACAATTGCCGCGTGTATTCGTGTTGCGCCCCGTGGAAGAGATCGTTGCCGCGGAGTTCCTCCACGATCCGCCCGCGGTACATCACGTACACGCGGTCGCAATAGGCGGCAGCCAGATGGAGGTCGTGGGTGATGAGCAGGACTCCCAGGCCACGCCGCGACTGAAGGTCACGCAGAATGGCAAGGACTTCAGCCTGAGTGGTCACGTCGAGAGCGCTGGTTGCTTCGTCCGCCAGCAGCAGTTTCGGCTGGCCGGTAAGTGCCGCGGCGATGACCACGCGCTGGAGCATGCCACCAGAAAGCTCGTGCGGGTATTGACGCATCCGTTCTTCCGGCTGACGGATGCCAACAGCTTCAAGGAGCTCCAGCCCAGCGGCCGCAGCAGCCGGGCGACTGAATCCCAGCACGTGAACCAGCCGCTCAGTCAGGGAGTCACCGATCCTCCGGACCGGGTTGAGTGCAGCGCGGGGATCCTGATGGATCATGGCAACTTCAGACGAGCGAACCCTGTGAAGATCAGCGCGGGATGCAGCCAGAACCTCTGTCTCGCCCACTCTGATGGAACCTTCGACGGCGGCCGTTTCGGGATACAGCCTCAGCACGGCTCGCGCTGTAGTGGATTTACCCGAACCGGATTCCCCCACCAGCCCCACCACTTCGCCGGCGTCAACGGAGAGGCTCACGCGGTCCAGAATGGGATTTACCAAGCCGTTGGTGGTGATGGTGAGGCTGAGATTGTCTATGTCGAGCAGCATTTTCCTACCTCTCAAACCGTGAGTTCAGGCGGTCGGATAACCGCACGCCCACCACGTTGACGGCCACCACAACGGCGGCGATGGCTGCGCCGGGAACCAGCGTGGGCCAGATGTGGCCTTGGATGATGCCGGACTGGCCTTCCTGGACCATGAGTCCCCATTCGGAGCTGGGCGGTTGGGCGCCGAAGCCCAGGAAGCTGAGTGTTGCGAGGCTCATCAGACCTTCTCCGAACAGCACTACGAGGTATCCCAGGAGGGGCGGGGTCAGGTTGGGGATGATGTACCGGACGCAGAGGAAGGCTCCGCCCACGCCCTGAACGCGATACGCATCCACGTATGGCCGGGTCATCTCTGCGAGGGCCAGGGATCGGGTGAATTTCGCAATGACGGGCGCGTAAGCCAGCGCAAGGGCGACGATCGCCGTCGCGGGTCCTTTGCCGAAGACGGCGATCACCAGAACCACGAACAGCAGACCTGGGAAGGCGAACATCACGTCGGTGATGCGCGCCAGCACTACGTCTATCCAGCCGCCGTTCCACGCGGCCACGGTCCCAATCGTCACGCCAAACACAGTGGCGAGTGCCAGCAGGGCAAGCGGACCGAGCAACGATTCCCGGGCGCCGTGGATGAGCCGGGAGAACAGGTCCTGGCCCACCTGATCGGTGCCGAGCAAATGACCAGCGCCCGGTGCCTGCCAGATCGCGGTGAAGTCCACCGCGTTGGCGGCGTAGGGAGCCACCCACGGGGCCAGCAGCGCCGCGGCTACAACGAGAAGAAGGAAGCCAAGGCTCACAAGATAGGCAACGTCGCGTTTCTTCCTGCCGATAACCGGGGTGGACGCCAACGTGGGCGTCGAGAGGGAGCTCATGATTTCTTGTCCTTTGCCTTGATACGCGGATCAAGCAGTGGGTGCACCAAATCAACCAGCGTGGTTACCACCATGTACGTGATCACCATGTAGAGGAGTACGGCCTGCACCACGGGGAAGTCGTGCGTGTTGATGGCGTCCACCAGCAGCTTGCCCACCCCGCTGATGCCAAAGACACTTTCGACGACGACGGTCCCGGCCAGCATGCTGGCCACCACCAGCGCCACCATGGTCAGGATCGGTCCCCAGGCGTTGCGCAGAACGTGGCGGCGGACCAGCTTGGCGGGAGCCAACCCGAAACTGCGGGCAGCTTCCACATGATCCATGGACAGCTGCTCCACCATGGATTGCCGGGTCACCCTGCTGACAATTGCGACGGCGCCAACGGCCAGTGCCACTGCTGGCAGCACGAGGTGGTGCAGCCTGTCCAGGAACCCCTCGCCGGCTCCCGAGACGGGGAACCAGCCAAGTTGCACCGAGAAAATGGACACCAACAGCAACCCGATAACGAACGAAGGAACAGAGGCCGCGAGCGTGGTGGCTGCCGTGATGGTGGAGTCCGTCCGCTTGCCTTGGCGCAGCGCGGACAGGATTCCCAGGCCAACACCGGCCACGATGAACAGGACGGATGCGATGGCCACTAATGCCAAGGTTGCGGGAAGTCGCGTGGCCATCAGCTCGGCCACCGGCTGGTGATACTGGAAGGACGTGCCGAGGTTGCCGATGAAAGCCTGGGATGCCCACAGCCCGTACTGCACAATCAGCGGCTGATCCAGGTTGTATTGGGCCTTAACCTCTGCGATGCGCTCGGGTGTTATGTTCTCCGGGTTGCCGATCAGGAACGTGACCGGGTCCCCGGGCGCCGCATACATCGCGGCGAAGATGACGAACGAGCTCACCACCAAGGTCAGGATCATTCCCGCGATGCGGGTTGCTGCACGGATCATGGCATTACTTCTTGCTGCTGCCGACGTCCGCGGCCCACGGGTAGTAAAGGAACGACGCCGACGACGGAGCCCCGGTGATGTCCTTGGACATCGCGATGGTTGCGGGCGTGTGTGCCACGGGAATCCAGACCATGGCATCCGTCCAGTGCTTCTCGAGGTCAATGGCGAGCTTGGCCCGGGCAGCGTCGTCCGTGGTGGCTTGGGCTTCCTTGACCTTGCTGTCGTAGCCCTCTCCTGCGAACTTCACGAAGTTCACCTTGGCGGTGGAGGCGCCGTTCTTGTAGAAGCCAACGGGGTCATTCTTGGAGATGTAGTACTCGTCCGAGAAGAGATCCGCCTGTGCCCGGAGGGAGGCGTCAGAGTAGAAGTCACCATACTGCTGGCGCGGAATCGTGACGATTTCGGCCTTGAGGCCGATCTTCTGCGCTGCTTCAACCAGGGCACTGGAGATGACGTTGCGGATGGAGTCGCCACTGTTGGCCACCACGATCGGTTCCGCAGGCACGCCCGCTTCCTGCACCAGCTTCTTGGCTTTCTCCAGGTCATCGTTGGACGGCTGGGCAGGCGCACCTGCCAAGGCTTCGTAAGCTGCGCTGAAGGTTGGCTCTTCGTAACCCCAAGCACCTGGACCGACGGGGGCCTTCCACGGCTTAGCCAGTCCGCCGAACGCGGCCTGGGTCACGCCTTGCCGGTTCAATGCCAGAGAAAGTGCCTGACGGATCCGTTCGTCCTTCAGGGCGCCGCGCTCGGTAGCGATGAGCGACCAGACGTTCGTGGACGGTCCTTGGGCTATCTGGACTTTGCGGCTCTTCTGCAGCGGACCCGCCGTCGCTGGACTATCCAAGTACGCCCCTTGGGCTTCGCCGCTGGTCAGCGCGTTGACAATCGCGTTGTCATCAGCCCAACGGAACGTGATGGTGTCTGCCAGAGAAGCACTGTCCGCGTCCCAATAGTCAGCGGCCTTGGTGAGGGTGATGTTGGAACCGGCGGACCACTTGCCCAGTTTGAGGGGACCTGAGCAAGCGTCAGGGGCCGACGGCGACCCATAGTTCGCGCCCTGCGCCTCCACAACCTTGCGATTCAGCACGATTCCGCCGTTGCCGGCCATGGCTTGGAGGAAAATGGCATCGCGCTGTTTCAGGGTGACAGTGATTTGGTTGTCACCGGTCTTTGCCATGTCGGTGACGTTGGCGTACTCATCGGACTCGTCGGCGCCCTTGGCGGCGTGGCGTTGCATGCTCCAGAGCACGTCGTCAGCCGTCATCGGAGTGCCGTCGTGGAAGGTGACGTCTTTCCGGAGCGTGAAGACCACCGTGGTGTCCGAGGTCCATTCAGCTTTCTCGGCCAAGTGGGGTGTTGTGGTCAGGTCCGGCTGGAGCTGCATCAGCCGTTCGCACACGTTGGACATGATGGTGTTTTCAGCCGTTGCACTGTCGATATCCAAGTCAAAGGTGGCCGGCTCTTGGGTGATCATCCAGGTAAAGGAGTCGATCTTGCCTGCGGCTTCCGAGGTGGTGGGGCCGAAGGAAACATCAGTGGGGGTGCTCTGAGCCTGAGGACCTGCTGCGTTGCAGGCACTCAGCGCCAGAGTGAAAGCGGCTGCACCGGCGATCACGCCGGTTCGGGCAAAGGGCTTGAATTTATCGTTGCGTTTCACAGTGATACCTCTGCAATGGTGGGGTTGAAGGAGTCGTGGGCGGAACCAGGTCCGTCGTAGAGGTTCCAGGGAATTTGTTCGTAGTCGTGGTCGCAAGGCGTTCCGTTAGTGACCAAGTAGTCACCGGTTGTGAGGTCCACGCAGCTGGAAAGCAGCGTTGACCACTGGCGCACCAGGGGGCGGCGCTCGTCCGGGTGGGTGCACACGGATTCGGGGTAGCCGAGGTGATCTGACATTGCCGACTTGATGAGTTCACGGGATTGCACGGTGCTTGTGGCGGTGTTGACCCGTTCCAGCCCCCTCCTGGCTTGCGGAACCCTGAAGAGGGAATCCACGGAGACCGGCCGGTAGGTGGCTGCCAGTTGTACCGGCATGAAGGCTTCATAGTGGTTGCCGTGGACTAGCACTCCGGATGTGTCCGGGTACATCCAGCCGTTGCTTCCCGGGGTGGTTTCCACGTCGATGGAGAATCCGGAACGGTGGGACAGCACTGCGTTGCTAGCAATGTGTGGCTTCTGGCGGAAGAGCGTATTCAGCGCGTCCGGCAGTTCGGCCTGATCCAGGACCATGCGCCGGATGAAGGTCTGCGGCATTCCAAGTTCGTCGTTGAACCTGCCTCCCAGTCCGTTGGCGTTGAGGGCAATACCGGAGGAGTTTGCACCGTGCCGGCCGATCTGGCCAGCCTCAACCTGCATGATGAGCGTGGGCTTGGGGTCCTGGACCACACGCAGGATCATCACGGTTTCCTGGGCGCCGAAGCGCCAGTCCCAATTCTGGCCGACGTACATGTGGCCGTCACCGGAGGCTCCGTCCGTCAAGACGAACGAGGTGCATCCGTCCACGTCGTCACGCTCTTCAGGCTCGGGGGCTTTGGCGAAACCGGCGTCGTAGATGATCTCACCGCGGAGGTTCAGCACCATGATGTCCAGAACATCCCGGCCGCTGCCTTCGGCAATGCCGCGCATTTCAGTGACTAACTCCGGTGCCGCCTCGGCGCAAAGTCCCATCCACCGTTCGGCACGCATGCGCAGCTGATCCCAGGTCAAGCCCGTCTGCTGCTGGAATGCCTCGGCGTAGAAATCGATGGCTTTGGTGATCAGGTCTGCGGCAGCATTTCCGTACTGCCTCCCCCGTTCCAGCGGAGGTCCGGAGATCTCCACTATCCGCAAGGATGTGTTGCTCATATCCGTAGTGCCTTTCATTCGGTTGGGGCTCACTGGCATCTGCGGTCGGAAAGGGTATCTTTGGAACATCCGTTGCAAGTGAGAGATTCTTTAGAATGAACAATACATCAAATGTGATTTTCGTAACAGACGTTACGAAAAATCGGGGCATGCTTAATTTGCGTGGACGCGTGCGTGAGCACTGGGACAGGCTCTCCAAGGCCGAGCGTACGGTGAGCACGTTCCTCACCAACAGCTCCCCGGAGCGGCTTCTCTATGCGAGTGCGCAGGAGCTCGGCGCCGAAAGCGGAACCAGCAGTGCCACCGTAGTCCGCACGGTCCAGTCACTGGACTACTCCGGATTGCAGGAGCTGAAACGAGACATTGCCACCCCCTTCACCTCAACGGTGGCGCCGGAAGTACGCATGCAACAGCGCATCGACCACATGGGCGCCAGCATTGAAGACATCTGGCAGAACGTGTGGTCTGAGGCCAAGGACCGATTGGAACTCGCCTCCAATGGTGACCCCGCGGAAGCGATCGCTCCCGCAGTCGAACTTCTGATGAGAGGTTCCACGATTGTCAGTTACGGCGTGGGTGCGTCCGGACTTGCCGCCCTCAACCTGGCTCTGCGCTGCAACCGGATCGGTCGGCGAGCCAGGTGCATTTCCAGTGACGGTTTTCGACTCGCGGATGATTTGCTCCAACTTGGGAGCCAGGATGTGGTGGTGGTTTTCGCGCCAGGGCGAGTAACTGTCGACGTCGAAGTCCTCATCAAGCGCGCACGTTCAGTAGGTGCGTCCATAGTCTTACTGACGGACGAACCCGACTCCGCGCTTCACGACCTGTCCGACGCCGTGATCATCGCCCCGCACACGCCAACCGGCATGACCACCGAAGCGCTGCCTTCAATCGTCCTGAGCGACGTTCTGGTTCAAGCCTTGGTCTCCGTTGACCACGAGCAGGCGGTAGAGTCGTCACACCAGCTCACGGCCCTGCGCGAGCAGCTGGGCTACTGAGAGGAAACTTTGACTGTATGAAGTCTGCATTAGGCGTGAACAGGACCGGCATACCAGCCAAGACTTTCCAGGACGACCCAGACAACCTGATTCCGCTGGTTATGAAAGGTTGAAGAGGCCCCAGTAGAGCAATTGAGCGTATCTAACAAACACTTCACCAAGTCCAGGTCTGGACGATCACAAAAGCGGCCCCTGCCGCGGGGATGTCACCTTGGTCTCCACGTTCAGTCTTTCTGCTGTTGGCAGGAAAGGCTGCAGCCTGTAGGTTGGGAGACTTCTGTCAATCCAACATCCAACCTTGCCAAGGGGCACATAGAGGGCTGGCATAGGCATCCCGGCATTGTGGGGAAATCAGTAGCCGACGGTACGGGCACTCCATCCTCATCCGGCAGAATCCTGGGGATTCAGGTGGTCCGGCGGCTGCCGCCCGAACAGAAAGCGGACAGCATCAGCCGGACCACCCGGGCTTCAGTGCGCCTATGCCCTACACCAAGGGGTCGCCCAGGCTCAGTTCCCAGATCGCCAAACCATGGACACCGTACTGTTGAGCCATTTTCGTCCTACCGGCCAGGGTGAGTGCATCGGACCACCAAATGACCGTCCCATCACTCAGGGTGGCAGTCCATTCTCCTTGGACGGCATCGAATCGTGCCTTATTTCCAGCTTTTGCCCGTGCCTGAGCGACTGTCAGCTGTTCACCGGGGGTGCCATTGCCTGGCCAGGTATAGGCATATTCAGCCACCCCCAGATCGATCTTGCTCTTGGGCGCCCCAGCGGCAATGAACGCTCCGAGGACGCTTTTCACCCAAGGGGATCCGCCGATGGGGCCTGCTTCGGTCCAGGTAGGTCCGTGCTGGTCGTAGGCCATCAGGACGAAACGGTCAACTGATTTGTTTAGTGCCGTGAGTTGGTATCCCTCATCGGCATACCCGGCGGCGGTGTCCGTAGCCATCAAGGCCATGGAGAGTTTCGTTTTAGCTGGCAAGGCGGCTTTGAGATCTTTAGCGAACGAAGCCAGCCCAGCTCCGTGGCTGGCGTTCAGTGATTCCATGTCAAGTTGAAGCCCATCGTATCCACCACGTACCACGTCATCAACGAGCAGCTTGATGACCTTGGTGCGGTTGGAGGGGCTACTAAGAAGGGCGGTCGCTATCTCCGGGGAGAAGTCTTCAATGGTTTTGTCGAAATTGCCGACCAGCAGCTCGGCTGTGAGACCGTGCGCGTGGGTGGCTGCGACGATTGGGGCCGCGGAGGCTGGCATCTCAGTCAGTCCGGCTCCATCCGGCGTCAGGTTGATGCCGTCGACGCCGACCATGGCTAGCGCCGCAGCGCTTTGATCCACAAACTTTGATGCGCCATCTGCTGTCATGAGGTAACCCTCAACCGGCAATGCTCTGGAAGCAGACGGCGGCTGGCTGGCCTCGGATGCTGACGCGCAAGCGACCAGAGGGATGGTTATGGCCATGATGCCAAGACCGGCAATGACTTTTTGCTTAAGCACTATCATTTCTCCATTCAATTGATTTGATTTATGGTTGGGTCGATATAGCGGTACCGCCCTCACCGGTATCCTCGTCTACCCCGCAGGCTTCCCTTGATACGTTTGGAAATCCCAGCGGACCTGCGCAGAAAACGTTGGGCTTGGCTCATGCAGATACGACGATTCCGGGCGTCCTCACCAAGGTGAATTGGTGGGTGCCAGCTAGTCGGGTGCCTCAGGCATTCCGGTACATTCGCAAGATGCCGCTCTATGCCACCGAACCTGCCGTCGGGGCTCTAGGAGGATGCCGCACGGGTATTGGCTGCATTGGTTAGTTGGGTGGGGCGGAGGGTTTTGCTGACCCTCTCGGTGGCGAGATGGCGTTCTTCGCGGCTCAGAGGTACCTTGTCGAAGGCGAGCAGGATCGATCCGAAGAGCGGCGGCTGATCTGGGACGATGGTGTGTGCCAGGGGGTGGGATGTGGCCAGCCTTTCACTGATGGTGTTGTTCAACGCCGGGGCGCGGGCAGAGAGGACTCCACCGCCCAATACGACCGTGGCATGAGTATCGGCCAGGCCGGTCCGATGCAGCGCCGCGCTGGCCAGCGCCACCACCTCATCGGCCTGTCTGGACACTAAATCGGCGGCGAGGCTGTCTCCGCGCTCGGCGGCGGGGAAGAGCAGGGGCACGAGTTCGTGGAGTCGACTTTGGTCAACCAGTCCTAGATGGATGGCCTGGGCCACCTCCAAAGCACTGGATAGCCCGAAGTGGGAAGAGACCATGCCACTCAATACAGTCGCCGGCCCCCGTCCGTCCTCGGCGCGGGTGGCGTGGAACATGATCTCCAGAGCAAGGTCAAGGCCTCCACCCCAGTCCCCGCTCATCCTCCCGATGGCCGCAAACCTTGCTACCTCCCCATTGCGGCCCACGCCGACACAGTTGATGCCCGCACCGCACACCACGGCCACCCCGAACCGCTCCGTGGATCCTGAACGTAGCAGTGCGAGCGTATCGTTGCCGACACCGACAGTCTGAGCCAAATCCCATCCAACTATCCGTTGCTGAAGTTCAGCCTCCTCTGCTGGATAGTCAGCATTAGCGACATAGACTCCCAGGTGGAGGATCCGAGGTGAACCGGCAGCTTTTATGCCTTCAAGGATCAGTGCTCGCAGACCTTGAGCAGCTTTGTCGTTCCCAAGTTTCTGGGGGCGGTATCCTGCGGAACGAGAGACGCTGAGCACCGTCCCGTCAAGTCGCACCACCGCGACATCCGTCTTGGAATTTCCGCCGTCTACTGCAACCACTGCCTCCATCATGTCCACGGGTGCGGGATTCACTTCGCCCACGAAAGGAACGCGGAGTTCTCGGCAATAAGGCGATCCGTAAGCGTATTGGCTATATCCCATTGCCCGACAAGCGGGTGGGCTAGCAGTGCGTCGGCGACGCGATCGCGGCCCCCGTGGATAGCCGCATCTAAGGCGAGCTGTTCATAGGCGGCGACATGGGCGATGAGACCGGCGAAACGTGGCTCGACAGCTGATGTGCGCACGGGGTGTGCACCGG
This sequence comes from Arthrobacter glacialis, assembly GCF_002909445.1. GTDB lineage: Bacteria > Actinomycetota > Actinomycetes > Actinomycetales > Micrococcaceae > Specibacter > Specibacter glacialis. The sequence continues at coordinate 81,615 of NZ_PPXC01000016.1, read as the reverse complement.
TGGAGTCAATGATGGCAGGGGTCTCAATCACAAAGTCATCAGGCAGGAATGGCAATGTGCCGTTGTTGAGCGTGTTTACCACCTGTGTATCGCCACGGTCCGAAAGCAGCGATGCGACCAAGTTAACCGCCGCTTCCGAATAGAACTCCCCACCCCTTTTGGAGAGCAGGTCTGGTTTAGTGTCGGTGGCAGGGTCGGCGTACATCCTCAGGAGTTCGCTCTCCATGGCCGCAACTTCCTCGGCCCGGGAAGGCCCTTTGCGCTGTTCGCGCACCACAGTGTCATGCTCGTAGAAATAGCGCAGGTAGTAGGACGGGACGGCTTGGATGCGTTGGAGGAGCTGCACAGGCTGGTGCAGGCGGGTGGCGATACGCTCCGCATGGCTTTCCAATAGGCGAGGAAGAATGTTCGTCCCCGAACCTACCGGTGTCGTCCCGCCGATCGTTACTGGATCAAGCAGTCTCACCCCGCGCTCCCAGGTGAGATGATTCAAACCGACATGGTCCAAAGCGATTCGTTCGGGCCCAACACCCACCAACTCCGCGAAGAATCGTTGAAGCCCGATGGCTACGTTACATAGGCCAATAGCCTTGTGTCCGTGGCTCAGAAGTGCCCGGCTCACGATCCCAACGGGGTTCGTGAAGTCAATGAGCCACGCATCGGGGTTCACAGCGCGCACGCGCTCGGCGATATCGAGTACAACCGGAACAGTGCGCAGGGCCTTAGCCAGTCCGCCAGCGCCAGTGGTCTCCTGCCCAATACAGTCACAGTCCAACGGCCAGGTTTCATCGCGCCGGCGCGTATCTTGCCCGCCGACCCGCAACTGAAGCAGCACCGCCACCGCACCCTCCGAGGCGGCCCCCACATCATCAGTGGAAGTGACGAGAGCGGGATGTCCCTGCCGGAGCAGCATTCGTTGCGCAACACCGGCCAGGAGTTCACGGCGCTCACGGTCTGGGTCGACGAGCACAATCTCGCTCAACGGCAGGGTTTCTCGCAAGCGTGCAAACCCATCAATCAATTCGGGTGTGTAGGTGGAACCGCCGCCGACGACAACAATCTTCATACAGAAACTCCTGGGGTGCGTAGTGATCTCAAGACACGCTCCACAGCCGGCGGGTAGACCGCTCCATGATTGTGGGTGCCTTCGCAAGAAGGCTACAGGAAACTACACCAAATCGTAAAGAGTCTTTCCGATTCTTTGAGTAAATAGTTCCTGACGGGCTGCATCGATGGCCAGGGACCGAGCCCCCATGACAGTCCCTGACCTGCCCAAAGTGCTCTGTATCACCGTTGTTGGCCAAGGAACAAGCTCGTTGAGCCTGGCCTCCAGCGCGGTGCGCCCCTGTTCCATGGCAGCACCAATCCCACCGACGAGGACGACTGTTTCAATATCAACGATGGCCACAACGCACGCGCATAGCTCGGCAATCCTGCGCCCAGCCTCATCAACGACGCCCTGTGCGAACGAATCACCGCTACTGGCTGCGACAAACACGTCGACCATGCTGACAGGGGTGGAAACGGGTGCCGGGGTTGAAACAGGGGAATTGGCCGAAAGCTGCTCTTCAGCAAAGGAAATCATTGAATCGCTAGAAGGATCTGCGAGAAGCCTGCCGGTCGAATCACCGAACAGCCGGTCGACCTCACCGGCACTTCCCCGGGCACCGCCGCGCAGACGCCCCCCAAGGACGATGGCCACCCCAACGCCTGCCCCAACAGAAATCATGGCAAAATCGTCTTGACCGGCACACGCCCCATACCGGTGTTCGGCTATTGCAGCGACATTCACATCATTTTCCACGACGATGGGGGTCCCGAGCAGATCGCCCAGACCCTCACTAAGGTCACAACCGTTCAAACCCTCAATGCCCCCGGCCATCGCTACTCTCTGGGTCTGAGGCCGCACAACACCGGGAATGCCCACGCCAACCGCCTGAATAGTCACCGGATCGATACCGGCCTCGGCACAGACCCGTTCACGCAGCCGGAGAATGCTGTCAAACACCGCCACCAGAGTGGGCTCAGGCAATTCCTCTTCCACCGCGGCCAGAAGAACATCGTCAAGACCCGCCAGCTGCACACGGACGAATCGGGTACCCACATCGACCCCCAAGACCGGAAGTGAGCGGCCTGCAGACCGAAACAGTTCAGCCCCATACTTGGACGCTGACTGATCTCCCCCCACACGTTCCACCAGCTCGGAGCCGATGAGTGTGGTGAGTGCGGCAGAAACGGTCGGCTTCGTGAGCCCAACCTGCTTCGCCAGTCCAGCCCTAGTCGCGGGTGAATGGCGGTACAACTCCTCCAGGACCTTAAGTTCATTGGACCGCCGCATGTCCTTAAGCCCCGCGGGGCGCGCTGTTTTTGACTTCATTCCACCATTTTGACAGCAAGCGCCCGGCACGCGCAGGCCATTCAAACTACACTTTCTCTTGACAAGGACGGTAAGGCCACTGACCCGGAGCTGCTGCGGTTCCTCTCACCCCGGGGATGGGAACACATCAACCTCACCAGCGACTACACCCGGTGCCGCGCCAACCACATCAAACCCTGCAAATACGGGGCACTACGAAGCTCGACAAAACCTTAGCGTCGGATATTCCACTTTTTCGCATTCTGGCCGCAATTTCATTTGGTGTTCTACTGTGGTCGGCTTCAACATGTCTGGATCTGTAAGTATCGACGTAGGTCAGAGCCTCAATGAAGTCGTGGATCACCATGGTGTGAGCCCCTGAGCTCATGCCCCGACTGGCCATGGAAACGTTTCTGGCCTGCACGTTTGCGCTGAAAGTGCACCGGATGAAGGATGTCTTCATCCGATGCAATTGACAGCTGGGCGCTTTTGCTGGTCATGGACAGCCTCGTCCGGACTGCCCTGCGTCTGAATCCGACAGGGTGTCCACGGCGACGAATTTGGTCACAGTCAGTGACAGACGGATTGCGGATTAGACCTGAGGAATACAGGCCACTTAAATAGAGGTCAATACCAGTAAACCACCCCTATTCGACTTGGACCAGAATCAAGCACCGGGAAACGTACCTCACAGTCTCGAAGCCGGGACCATTGACCGCGACATTCGCTCTAATCATTCGTTCTCTTTCGCCCCGGTCATTCAACCGACGCTTGACCGCGCGGGTCACGACACTGGTCACGGCCTACCGCGAGTGGCTGCACTCCTAAGGTGGACGGATTGGTCGGGACACAAAGGGTCCGCGGCCGCACCAGGTGGTGCGGCCGCGGACCCTTTTGTGGGAATCTCCCGGGCAATGGCCCGGGCATCAGGTGCCGGCGGGTTGTTCCACCAACAGGGGCAGTGCGGCGGTCCATGCAGATATTCCGCAACCGTTTTTCAGGTCAAAGTCCCGGTCCACGGCCTTGCCGGCTATAGTCCCGGTAACGCTGGCAGTGGCCGGTCCACCGTACAGTTGAGTGCACATTTGACTCGTAGGATCCGGGGATGGATCAAGGAACTTGGAGTCCCTGGCCAAAAGCTCGCAGGCTTTGGCAGCGTTCGGATGCTTACTGGTTGCCAAAGCAGTCGAACCCGCACACTGTAGGGAATATGAGGTGTTCTGGCCATCGTTGCGGATCTCAACCACCAAATCGACAGTGGCGGCCTGATCAGTCGTTGAGACGGGAGCGGGTGAGCTTGCTTGGCCCGTCCCCCCACCAGTGCTGCCGCAACTGGAGATCAACATCACGGCCGCACATGTTATTGCCACTACAGGGAATCTCATACGGGTATTCATTTTGGTTCTCGCTCTCGTTTGCAGGTCGGAACATTAGATCCTGTGCACAAGGGTGTGGGCAAATTCGGCTCAATCGTACGCTGACAAGCAACGATATCTGCCCACCCTCGCAAGATTTCGACCGCGTTCTAAGGGACCGTCTCTGGGTTCGTGCCCTCAGCGTTTCCCTCAAAGCCAGGGATATTCACAAGAACGCCAGGTTGTACGTTGAAAGTGCAAAGGCTTTGGAGATTCATCTTCCCGCCAGCCCAGCGCCTTCTCACATGCTTTTCCTTCTGCTGTACTTCAACTTTGCTGTAGTAAGGTGCACGTGTCTGGCACGCCGAAGCCGGCTCGCCCCTGCGCGAATTCGCCTAGTGAATAGTCCCAATAAGCTCTGCGCCCTCGTCGGCGAGCATGGCCTCGGCCAGTGTTCGTGATGGCCTGAACTTTTCTGTGACGATCCACTACGAATTTGAGGGACTTGCTGAGTGATTGAGTCAAGTGATTTGGATACCACTTAGACGGCTTAGTCAGTATCCCCTGGGATTGCTTTAGTCACGGATTTGCTGGGCTTTGGCCCCGTCGAGGCCAGTTATTCGGCTTAGTCCAGAGTATTGAGGAAGGTGCCGACGACGGCGGAATCGGTGGCGCCCACGCCGGCTAGGTCAGCAATGCTGAACGCTGGTCCGGAATCGCTTGCGGTGGTCTCGATGGATGACCCCGATTGGTGTGTCAGCATCATGGTCAACGTAGCCGGCGTGGACGGCGGCTCCAACGTCTCCGTGTTCCATGCACTGGGGGTGGTCATCCGTGGCGATGGTAGACGTCCGGGCAAACAGCGCTGGGTGTAGTTCGCTCATGCCGGACATATCGGCACCAAGAGCGGTTATGTGGCTTGTTTCTCTGAAGGCTTCCTCCGGAGCTAGAGGTGTTTGGGCAATTCGGAATCTTCCAGCGCAGAGACGGCGTCGGTGCTGGCTGAGCAAGTGTAGCTATCCGATATACACACCGCGGCAGACGTGGGGAATGAATTGGTGAATTATAACGGTACAGAGGCTGACGCGACTGCTGAGATGATGCGCCGTTTTGCCACCGTCCGGCCTTTCCTACCGGCGCAGGCATCGGCTGCACCCTTTGGAGCCCGCGTGGGCTGGACGCCAACCTGGGCGGCTCTGACAGCGCTTCCGGACATCTTTGACGGCCACAAAAAGGATCTTGGCGAGGTTGATCTGTCCGTGCTGCCTCCTACTTGACCTCGCCACGAAAAACAGGGACCCTGCTGTCACAGGGTCCCTGTGTGATTGACGTTCGGGCGGTTAGGAGGCGTTCGAGCGGTTCTCGAGTGAAGCGATCAGTGACGGTCGGCTCGGCTTCCATCCGAGGGACTTTGCATAGCTCCCTGTGGCGGCCTGGTCGAGGAGAAGGGCGTCCGCGAGAGCGGCGCTCAGCCGCGTGCGCGATGCTTCTGCACTCTCGGGTGCAACTGCGGCTTTGTGTGCGCCAGCCTTGGCGATCTCGGCGACCGTCGGGTTCTGGCCACTGGCTGCAACCAGGTACCCGAGGCCCTCGCCCTGCTCGACCACGAGCACGTAGAGGTCGGCGAGATCATCGACATTAACCGTGGTCCAGCGCTGCGAGCCGTCTCCAACGAGTTGGACTGACGTTGCGCCATCTGCGGGGATAAAGAGGTGCTCCAGGCTGCCGGCACGTCCATACACGATTGCGGGAGCGAGCACGGTCGCATTGATGTCCGCAGCAAGAATCTCCTTTTCGATCGGGTCGTGCCACGCAGAGACTGCCGGGGAGTCGATCAGAGACGTCTCAGTGATGTCCGCGTTGTTTCCCCATATCCAAATTCCACTGGTCTGGATATAGGGCTTGGTAGTGCCTGCCAGTGAGCGAAGGGCCGCATCAGCGATGCGGCGGTCGAAGTCGCTGCTTGTCTCATCGCCAGGCGTCGCCGTGTGGATGACGGCGTCACCGGCAGCGAAAGCCGCGGAGAGAGCATTGATATCGGTGAAGTCAATGACGACTGCCTCGGCGCCCGCTGCGGTAACGGTTGTAGCCGATGTAGTGCTGCGCACGAGGGCAGTGACCGTGTGGCCGCGCTCCACGAGGCGTTCGAGAACTACTGATCCGATGTAACCGGTTCCTCCGGTGAGTGTGATGTTCATACAACTAACAAGTCGGTCCCGTTGATACCTATTCCGCAAAAGTGTGTGAGGTGCATTACTAATGCGAGTTCGATTGTCACGATAGTTCTTGTCGGGTACTCCTGAACGTGTCGTGGCCCGTCAAATCGGGGTTTGATTACTGGTAGCGACCGTTTTTGAAGTGATCTGTAGCTGCTGTCTTTTGGGGATCAGGCACCTTATCGGGGCAAGCCTGAGCCGATTTCTAAGAGAACTTTTCCTTTGTTCGCAGAATTCCACGCGAGGGCATCCCGGATTTGTGAGAGCGGAAACCGTGCAGTGGGCTGGGTAGCTAGAAGGCCGGACTCAATGTGTTTGAAGACTTCCTCAAATCGTTGAGAAAGCTTCAGCGGATCTTCGTTATGGACGTCATGGCGTAGGTGGAAATACTCCAATTTCACATGAGACGGGAAGCCTGCGCTTGCATAAAGTGGTACACCAGAGAGATTGGGGGACGGTTGGCCACTTCAATGACAACAGTATGGGGACTACCTGAAAGATGCCAGGATGGTTGCTCGGAGATTGCTGGACGTATGATTCGTCCATGGATGAAACTCGCCTCTGCCCTGTATGCGCTGCACCGACTACCCCTTCCGGACATAAGCCCTTAATGCGGGCGCTGGGGGCGGGTGGGGAACATGAGTACCCTGTCCCTCAACCTTCATATTCCAGGTATGTCGGGATCTATCAGTGCCAGGCCGGTCACAATTTCGAATTGCAGCTACCGCGTCCAACCACACAGCGATAGCGCACTCACCCGCCGTTTAGGGATGCAGCATCCTCGATACTTCTAATCGGTGCCTTCTCGCTTCGCATTCACGCGAAACTCATGCGTAACTTGAGCCGCCATGACCAGGTCCGCGGTCCACAGCGCGAGCATAGGCGCAAACATCCATGGAGCCGTGGACATGTGCCTAACGACGTTGGGCAAGATCATGGCGCCACTGACAGCAACTACGGCCCATACGGCGGTCACACGGAACATTAGCGTTCCACTCGCACGCCCGTCATTCGCTGCCCCTCGGGGAGCGATGATCGCAGCTGGGCGAAGCCAGCGGCGTAGTCCTTTGCCTCTACTTCAGTGGTGGCAAAGGTGTTGCCGTCGATGGTTTCGACGGTGGCGATGATGATCATGGAATGGTTGCTTCTTTCATGAGGCTTTGACCAGCAGCAGCTCGTCCCAGTGGGTGGTGTAGCGCGGTGAGAGCATGTCGCGTTTCATGGACCAGTCAGGCCCGCCCCGGACGCCGGCACTTCCAAGCCCGATACTCCCCCGCCCGTACTTCTTGGACACGGATTCCAGCAGCGTGCCGATGCCTCGTTCCTCGTGCGGGTTCTCGAAGAGCTCCAGGGGTGATTGGTTGCCGGTGGGGCGCAGGTCGGTGACCATGATTCCGGCCCGGACGTATTTCACACCTTCATAGATCCGTTCGCACAAGCTGTTGGCGGCTTTGTGGAGCAGTACGGGATCCGCGGTGGGCATCGGCAGCGGGACACACACCGAGGGGTAGGAGATGTTGTCCTGGTTGTAGTGCGACGTGCCGGCAAACGCGGTGAGCACCTTGGCTTGGAGGCCGTGCTTGGCCAGGCGGGCGCTGGGTTGTTGGGCGTAGACGCTCATGACCTGGCCCATGGCCGCGGCCGTGGTGACGGGGGTGGAGAAGGAGCGGGAGAAGATGAGTTGGTCTCGTCCCACTCGTTCCTCTTCCATGGGGATGCAGGGAGTGCCCTGCACCTCCATCACGGTGCGCATCAGCACCACGGAGAAGCGGTCACGGATCATGACCGGGTTGGCGTTCTTCAAGTCCAGAATGGTGCGGATCCCCATGGCGTTCAACCGATTGGTCAAGCGGGTGGCCACGCCCCACAGCTCGACCACGGACAGCCTGGACATCAAACCATCGCGAGCGTCTTCGGGGATCGATTCCCAGTGGCACACTCCGGCGAAGTCCGGATTATGCTTTGCGAGCTTATTAGCAAGCTTCACCAGGCCTTTCGTTCGCGCGATCCCGACACATACCGGGACGCCGACGTGCCGGCGGACAGCATCCTTGATGGTGCGGCCAAGCTGGCGCATCCGTTCGGGCGTGCCGTTCACACCAAGGAATGCCTCGTCAATGGAATACACCTCGACCCAGGCACTGTAGCGGCCCAGCAGTTCCATGACCCTGGCGCTGATGTCGCCGTAGAGCTCGTAGTTGCTGGAGAGTGCCACCAGTCCCCAGGCTTTGGCGCGGGGCGCAAGCTTGAACCATGGCTCCCCCATCGAGATACCTAGCGCTTTCGCCTCGGCGGTGCGGGTGACCACGCAGCCGTCATTGTTGGACAACACGACGACTGGGACGCCTTCAAGGGAGGGATTGAAGGCGCGTTCTGCGCTGGCGTAGAACGAGTTCACATCGACGTGGGCAATGTAGTCACTGCCGGGCATCAAGGCCGGGCCTGAGGGGTCAGCGGTGCGGATACGCATCAATACACCTGACCTAGTGCCGGAGGTCGTGTAAACAGGTTTCAGCCACGCCCCACACGGACAGCGAGCTGGCGTCCGGGACTTGAATGTCTGGGTATTTGGGGTTCTCGGCGTGAAGGACCACTCCCCCGGCCTTCAGCTGCAGGCGCTTGACAGTCAGCTCCCCGTCCAGGATGGCAATCACGATTGACCCATCCCGAGGTGTGAGCGCCCGATTGACGATCAGCTCGTCGCCGTCGCTAATCCCGGCGCCCTCCATCGAATCCCCACTCACCCTCACCACAAAGGTACTGGTGACGTCCTTGATCAAGTGTTCATTGAGATTGATCCGGCCGTCGAAAAAATCTTGGGCGGGCGATGGGTACCCAGCTGCCACCGATTCGCCAACCAGCAAAGGGTGCTGCGCCGCAACCACAGAGGGCAACCCTACAGCAACAGTATTCGAAACATGAGCCATGACACACCATTTACTAGAACAGAAATCTTATAGTTCCAGTGTAGGCCCGCCCTCCGACATTGAAAATCAGCGAGATTGTGAATGCTTAAAGGTCTTTGGGCCTGTACTCGCTCCAGTACGCCAGGACCGCACGCTGAACAATTTCGCGTTTTGTCAGCTTGGTCTTGAACTTTGCAAAGTCGATCGTCTCCATTACCTCAGGCGTCACTTGCAGGTTGAGGTCTTTGGTTGGAAGTTCAACAGGAGGCGTTTCCTTCTTAGGGAGTGGCTTTCTGGGCATGGCCGCTACGGTAGTTCCCTGGGCTGTGCCGATGGGCTGAGCCTTTGGGGGCAATGTTTTGGGTGGGTCTACTGGTTTATGCGAATCAATGGGATCAATGTCCTCATCTGGTGCCGGGACAATGGTCCGCCGCTTGCTCAAGTCTGGTCGATCACTCAATTCAATACCTTCTCATTCAATAGGGTCATGTATGCGTCAGTTACAGGACGGCCTGCACGGTAGTCCCCGTACCATTCGCCAGTCAGGCGGGTCTGCTGCACAATTGTTCGCCTGGGGACCATCGGTGTCAGGAGCAATCCGGTGGCACTCAAATCCTCAAAAGATGCCTTCTCCACCAGGGGGACGATGTTGTCGCTAATGGCGCCCGCAATAATTCCCACTTCGTGAACGCGTTCTGACGATCCAATCAAGGCTCTGTTCGAGTTGAATTTTTCAACCGTTTGCCGAGCACCCATGACGCCATCAATCCCGTCTCCATCGAGCTTCGCAGCGTAGATCACCTTGGTGAGTGCCGTTAGCGTTGCCTTGATGATGGGTCCACCTTGACGGTTGGGCATATCAAAGAAGACCAAATGATCTTCGAGACCAACAAGTGAGCGTTTCAGGCGAAATTCCAAGCCGTCGTCGAGGTCAGCTTCTCGGTTACTCAGGTTTCGGGATGAAGGGACGATCCTAAGGTTCTCAGACCATGGAGACACCTCGGCCAGTTCATCGGCCCAGCCTTCGCAATCATCGCTTGCAAGGATGGCCCCCACGTGACGTCCACCTACAACATCGATGCGTGCCCATTTAGTTGCTGCTGCGCGTGGGTCAACGTCAAACAGTACGGTCTTGATGCCTTGGCGGGCCGCGAGCACGGCGAGAGAGACTGCGGTGTTGGTCTTAGTTACCCCACCGGCCTCTGAGTAAATACCAATCCTGTCCATAACAACCATCCTACAATTCTTGACTTCTAGTTTCGTGGAGAACTTCATAACTATGCATCAAGTTTGCTTGCAATCTTCATTTGTAGAAAACAAGCAAACTTTACATGTTCTTCCCAACAGATCAAGGGGACTACATGGATAGAAACCTATCATACTTTCTTTCTGGTATTCAAGATTACTACAAATGTAGAAAACTACAACTCTCCATCACTGACTGTCCTCTTCGTCGCAGGATCCGTGCAGCGTGGACGGTTTGCCCAACTAGCATTTACCGTGTGTCTAGGCATTGGTATGTCAGTCTTAGCGAGTGTTCTTCAAACGAAAACGGTCCTCGACACCTGACGGTGTGGTGCCGTCCATGCCTGATCAGCCGCGGTTGTCTCCTGAGGAGATGTCCCAGCGCACGGTGGGCGTGGACGCCGACGCCCTGGCAACCAAATATCCTTCACTATTCACGCGGTGGCAGAACGGTGATCTGCGGCCGACGGCGATCACCCCTGCTTTTGATCCCCAGGCACGGGGCGGTCGCGCAGCCTTGTTTTCCGCATCACCTTTTGTGGGTGTTTGGGTGGACGAGGCTTGCGGCGCTCATGAGCCGGCTGTGGACAGATGGGAGCAAGGGCTGCTGTACCCGACTTGGGAGCAACTGTGCCGGCTATCGGCCCTGACACAAACACCCCTGGCCAGTCTCTTGACTGGTGAAGAGAACAACCAGCCATTACTCGGGTGTATCAACGATCCAACAGGCTTCGTTCTGCGACATGGCTTCCACCCCGCCATTGTGGCCACCACAGTCAAATCTCATCCGCAACAGACTTCACTGGGAGACATGGCCACGGCCATCCACAAGGCAATAACTGACGTGCGCGCATCCATTCAAGCGGGAACTGATCCGCACACCGCATTTCTCACCCAACTACTGGGGGAGAGCGACCCAACAGGGCCTAGGACGCCCTGGCAGTAGTTAGGCGGCTAGTAAGTGCCGGTCCAAGGCGCTGAGTTCGCCGTAGCCGTCAGGGACCCAAGAATCCCATTCGGAGATTTCCTCGTCGTAAATGTCTTCCTCCCGAATCACTGGCTCAATGAAGCGTTCAAGGTGGGCGTGCCAGGATTGGCGTTGGGCCCGTATCAGGGCGCACTGGTACTCATAGTCGTCCTGGACACCCAACCATTCCGCGATATGCCGCAGATTGGTGGTGTGGAGGATCTGCCAGGCTCCGTGGTGTCGCTCGATCATGGACACCTCTGCCAGCGTCATGAGCTCCTTGGCGACGGTGGGCCGGCTAAGCTTGGTTGCCCGCACAATATCCGCTGTGGTGGGGGAGTGGCTGCCACGTTCGATGGCTTCATACACTAGGGCTGCAGGGGCACCCAACGCCCGGAACACGGGGCGAATGCCGTAGATCTTGCCCTTGCGCCAGGCATGAGCTTTCGCCACGTCCTTCCACTGCTCTGGCAACCCCAACAGGTAGCTATCTGCCTGCCACCCGTGGGCATCCTCAACCTTGGAGAGCATGCCACCGGAGTGTTTGACCAGGCGGGGCAGCAGGCGAGCGATAGTGCCATGGTGCTGGCCCATCTCCCTGGCAAAGGAACGGCATCCCACATCAACCAACAGAGTCCCCTTAGCCCGAGCGAATCCAATCACAGCGCGAAGGAGGAACCGAAGAGTGATTCCCTCACGTCCAGTGCTGGCAAGGCGTTGGTCAAGGATTGCGTAGAGCACGTTTTCAAGATCATTGATCTCAGCCATCACCGACGCGGGCGAACGAACCTCCTCAGTCCCCCCCCTGTGGGTTAAGGGGAGGCCTGTGTCGCATTTATTGCTATGTTCTTTCCCGGCGCGGACGGCCCCATTTTTTTGGGCTACCCATGCTTGGGCTTTGTCCCATTCGAAGGGCAGCAGACGGCCTAGGTGGGTCGTGTCCTGGTAGAGGGCAGCGAGGCCAGCGAGGTCAGTTGTCAGGCGTTCCTGAACTTGGGGGAGAGTGATGGAGAAGTTGGAGAGGTGGGACAGGACAGCCATGCGAGCTTCCGACGCACTCTTGTAACGGGCCGTGTCGTAGATCCCGGTGCGGGCAACCTGACGCAACACCGATGTGCCGCGGACTGACTGAAAGCCAATGGTTCCGGATGTGGTGGCCACGGCCAGACGCGCTGTGGCGCGGGCATCTTTGCGTGTGCGCACCTGGCGGATAGATGCAGCCAATACGCGGCGCAGAGCAGCCACGGCGGTGGCAGGGTTGCGTAAGCGCATGATGTCGTACGCCTCGGACAGGGGGGTGTCGAGGACCTGGTGGCCCGTCATCGACTTATGCCAAGAACCCGGGGGGCGGATACATCCGTCGGTGATGTTCTGGTGGGGGCCTGGGTCAAGGCTGGGGAAGCGGGTAGCGAGTGCTTCCACGAGCTCGCGGGAATCCTCGGCCGCCAAGCGCTCTACCAAGGGAACGTAGATGTGACGGCCACCGCTGGGGGAGTGGTCCGCCACGAATCGAAGCCCACACGAAGTCAATAGTGCGGTGATGGCGGCCGCGTCAGCGTCCACCACGGCTTGCAGGGCTTTGGAAGTATCAAGGTCCAAACACAATGTCTGCACGGATCCATCCGAGCCGTGAACCATGACGGCGGCCGCGCGGTTTGGCAGCGCTCGTGTAATGCGAGGCGGGGCCAACCGGGGGCGAGGGTACTTACCCACACGGGTAGCAAAACGCATGACGGGGGAGCCTGCAATCAACGGCGCCAATGCCCATGCCTGGGCGTGCGCAGCATCACCGGCGGGCACATCAGGTGTGTCGGCGGAGTTCGTTGTTCCCAAAAAAGCCTGTGCGTGTATGATGGAGTCATTCCTAAGCAAGAGCGCATGACAAAGCCGCTGTTGTTGAAGTAGCTACAAACTAAGAGTCTTGGCGGAATCAAGTTTTAGCTACTGAGTAAGTGTCAGGCAAGGCCCGCAAACTGCGGGCCTTCTGCTTTTAAGAGGCCTGCGCGATAGGCAAAGCCTCCTCTTGCGTATACCGAGAATTCTGGGGACGAATAGCCCACGGAGGCAATCCATCGAGTTGCTTGTCAGCGGCACTCCGGTTCAGGTTGATCATCTGTTCAACGAACTCGCTTGGGGAGAGGTGTAGTCTCTCAGCGGTTTCCTCGACCCATTTCTTTTGGTCGCCAGGAATTTGCGCACTCAGTTGTTCTAGATCTCCTGCGGTGCCCCAAGCACGCCTGAACTTTTTTCCCATCCTCAAAAGCTATCCTTAACTTAAGTCTTCACGTGCATGTGGGTCGGCGTGTCGCAGTGGCAGTGATCGCGCCTCCAAAGACTAAACAAGCGACAGCTTACCTACATGCTGCGCACATGCACAACTCAATAGGTGCCCACTGCCTGCACGCTCCGAGCGGTATCGGGTAACATATTGTGTCAGCTGTCCGCCTGCTCAGTGTGGCGGTCTACACCACAAGCCACTGACCTTGGCGAGGAGCTATACCGATGGCAAACGGAGGCCGCAGCGTGTTCCTTACGCAACAGCAGAAGAAAGAAAAGCTAGCTGATCGCATGGGTATCCTGGTGGATATCTGGGAGTCCGACAACAACACAGTGCTCACTTACCCTCATGTTGAGGAAGCACTTTCCGCCCACGGGATTCAACTATCGCGAACCCGCTGGTCCTACTTGATCAACGGAACCGGCAGCCTGGTGACAGATCAAGAACTCCTCAAGGGCATCGCAGAATTCGTATTTAAGGTACCGGCTACTTATCTGTCTGATCTCTACAGTGAGACTCCGACAGATGTGGAAGCACGGATGGAGTTTCTTGACCACATGCGAAAGCTCAAAGTGAAGAACTTTGCAGCGAGAAACCTGGGAGAGACCTCGCCGGAAATTCTGAGGACGATCACCAAAATTATCGATGCATCAATGAACGGTGAAGAGTGAATGGTATTCCCTCCGGTTGAGGAAACAGTCCTCGAGCTATGCGGTGACGGCACGACATCGATGACAGAAGCTGTAGAACGCCTGAAGCTGATCTGTGAGAAACCGATCCATCTGATTGAACAAGAGGGTGAGTGGGGAACGCTGACCGCCTTGACGGTTGAGTACGAGGACTATATCAACATCCTTTTCCCTCCACGGCATTCATTGCAGTACAAAGTTCACTGCATATATCACGAGCTGGGCCACATCTTTTTGGAAAGCCAAAACCTAGCCTCTCCCCAGATCTCTCAATCGCTCCTGAAGGAGACCAAAAATGCAATCAGCGTCAGCTGCCGGCACATTGAGGATGACCCCGTAGAGCGCTGGGTGGAGGATTTCGCGTTCAGAATGTCAAAGAAGACCCGGGTGAACAGCTCGCCTGCTCTTGATCCTTTCCTCTGCTAAACGATGAGACTGATACTTTTCGCGCTTCTCAGCGCCCTAATCCTGCTTCGAATCCCCGCCGTGGTGAAGGTGAAAGAATCCCGGGCGTCATGGTTGGCGTCGGTGTTCGGCCTCCTCGCGCTCTACTCTCTAGGGATAGTCACACCGCTGGAGACTATTGACAGCTACCTCGGTGGCGTCAACGTCACGAATCTGCTGCAAGCCATCTTCGCGCTGCTGGCGATCTTCTTCTTCAACGACAGCGTGCGTCAGCTAGCGAACATACCTCGCGTCAGCTGGACCTACTACGCTCCGTTGCTGAGCATTCCCATTATGATCACTTGCTTCGCGCTGATTGAGGATAAACGTCCAACTGCCGCGAACTTCATTTTTCCTCGTATGGAACAGCTAGCTACTGCTGCATACAGCGGCATATATATGCTCGCGTTGTTGTTTACGGTCCTCAGGCTTGTCTACATGCTTCGGCACAAGGCAAAGGGCCTGCTAGCCGTATTCGCAGCGGGCATGATCGTCGTCGCGGTGGCTTGTGCATGTCACCTGACGTACGTGGTGCTATTCCATTTCACGCCTTGGCATGAGTTCGCCCTGGCGATCGGATCTTGGTTTTACCGCCTCTTCTATCTAGGCCTTTCAGTGACGGCAGCGAGCTGGCTGATTCTATTCCTGTCGAAGCACCTCCCGAGATTGCGCCTTTGGATGACCGACGCTCTCTGGCTCACTGCGTTGAGGATTCGAGTTAATGCGGACCGCTCGCTGTTCAAGCCCGCATGGGATTTCATCAATGAAACGCTCGAAGACGGAATCTATAAGAGTCTCATTCGCCTGCACAACCACGAGGTCACGAAGCTGGAGGCATTCCCGGAACCTATTAAGAACAGGATCAGCCGAATTGAAGCCAAGCTAGGGGCCAGAATCTAGCCTTGGTCGGTTGAGATCATCTTGCTGACCCATCCTGTAAGTTCGCTAGAAAAGGCGCTGGGCGAGGCGTTCCACTCCTGGGTATGGTGTGCCTTCTGGAATGGAACCAGGGTGACGGTATCAGGATTCGCCTTTTGAAACGCTGTCGAATTCTCCAAGGGTACTTCTTGGTCAGCTTTGGAATGCAAGACCAGCGTCGGGACGGTTACCCTGCCTTCTACATCGGCCCATTCGAGCGCATCAAAGTCGATTGCTTCCTCCAACCCGACTAGCTTCGCGAAGAAAGGCGTCTGCAATAGACGCATGACAAGGCCGGCCCCCGCCGCCGGAACGCCGGCTCGCGCCGCACCTGCTGTGATGGCTTTACGCCAGCTCGTGACGGGCCCCACCAAAACCATCCCTGCGATCTGCTTCCTGTATGCACTGCGCTCAGCCGTGAGCAGTGCCATGGTCCCACCCATTGACCAGCCGGAGAGGATGATTCGCTTGGCTCCATGAGCTACGGCGTAGGCCACAGCGCTTTCCACGTCGCGCCATTCAGTTTGCCCGAGGTGGCTCGTCTCGGCCTGTGGTGGGCTGACCTCCGGGTCGCTTCGAAATGAAGGCACCAGGGAGGTGAATCCCAGGGGACTGAAAGCGTGGACGTCTCGGAACATGATCGCTCGGTCGGTCCAGCTGCCGTGTATATGGATCACCCATACGTCCGGGTTCTTCCCTGTGAACAGCCAGGCCGGCGCCGTGCCGTACGAAGTGGGGACGTTCACTTCTTCGTATCGCCTGCTCAGCGCAGAGGGTGTAAAGAACACATCGGGGGTCCAATCGACAAGAGGTCCCAGACGTTCCGGTCCGGATGCAGGCGGCACGATCCGCCGCTCCACAAACTTTTGATCCTCATCGATCAACATCACTTCGCTGACCCTCGTGTAACGCTTGGTCACAGGGTCGAAGAATCCATAATCACCAGGGGCTTTGGTGTAATCGTCCAAATCGATGCGAACGCCGTGTCCATCAGCTGTTAATTCAGCCCGGCGATAGTCCTTTGGACCCCGCTTAACAATCCTCCGAGCCATAACAACCGCGAACCCAGACAGAGCGGCCGTCGGCGCAAGGAGCGCCAGGCAGGACAGTCCGCGCCATGTTTTCAACACTCAGCGTCATCCTCCAGTGGTGGTCCGTTAGTACAGAAAAATACGAATCCATCGTATCTCCGCTCAGGACTAGCCAAATGGACAGGGCGTGAACCCTACAGGCTTTGCACATGTGCGCTACAAGCGTGTATCGTTCAAATCGCCGTAGGACCTACTCAGCGCCATTACTGTCAACTCACACCACATCACCCGCACGAAAGCCCTTATGACTCGCCTGAAAGATACCTAAAGTAGATCGCCGCCTGCTCTTCCAAAGCTCCAGGCTTCAAGCTGTACACGACGCGCCTTCCATTTGGAATCACAGCGTCTGAATCTGTCACCACCAATCCAGCGGTGACGAGCACGCGAACATGCGTGTAGACCTGGCGATAATCAACCTCAAGGCGACGAGCAATATTGCCAGTGGTATCCCCTTCGGGATGCTGAGAGAGGTCGCGGATGATCCCAGCTCGCAGTTGGTTGACATTGAACACGTTGAGCGCTCCCTCGGTTTCGAGAGACAGCGGGGTTGGCGACTTGTAGGTGCTTGGCATCTACCAATTCTCGCTCACATTGCCATCTCAGGGCTTACGTCATAATAAAAGTGATGGTAGCATCATAATAAGAATGATGCTTTGGACGATTTTACCCTCTATTTCCCCAAGCCCCACTAGGAAGCCACATGTCAACCCGATTGGAGTCTCCGATGTCTACGAAGTTGAACAGCCAAGAGGGGACAGACGTGTTTCTCAAGACGGATGCCGACGCCGAAGGTGCTGTGATCCCAGCAACTTTGGACCAGCTAACCCGTTCAGCGGCTCGCATGAAGGTGGACAAGCTGCGTCGCCACCTGGGGAAGCTGACTCGTGAGCTCATAGTTGTTGAGAATTCCGTGAAAGCTGTAGTGGCCTTGGCTGTGGAACTACACGAGGGCCAGGCACACACTGCTCTTGGATATGGTTCATGGCGGGCGATGATTGAAACGGAGAATCTTCAACTCCTTGGATTGGCTCCGGATGACTTCAACCTCGTTATGCGCGAGATGGTTGCCAAGCATTTTTCCGGCAGCGCAGTGGGCCCCATTATTGGACGAAGTGACCGGACCGGGCAACGGGCAGTAGACAAGTTCATTCGGACTGCAGGAAACGCTGGAGGTATTCCTTCAAGGGTCCGGGGGCTTGATGGAAAGGTCCGTGACCGGACAAGAGGGGCCAATTCGGCATTGACCAGTGGTGTTGCTCAGGGCCAAGAGTCCTCAACTCTCTTTCCGGACAATGCTGATGTGTTGTTCGATGTTGAGGGTTTCCTTTCATCGATCGGCGCTAGCGCAGAGGCTGATGAAACAGCGGATCAGATCGTGATGGTTGAGGCCATCTCACAGGATTTGCAGCTGGCCTTTGACTCCCTAGTTGCCGCAGAACCTGAGCAACGCCACGCTTCCCAGGTTCGAAAGCTTCTGAACCACACCGAAGCTATCCTTGACCAGCGCCGCAAGGTAGCGTCACGCTGGGGCATCCCGGTATGAACGAGGTATCTGCAGCAAAGAGCTTGCCCTTCGCTGAAAAGGACGCAACGCTACTGCGTCTGCTCACCGAATATCGCCAGCAAGGCGAGCACAGTCCTGCAGCTCAAACACTGTTCCGAGACTTCCTACCCGAGCTGACCAAATCATTGGTGTACGACTTCCCTAGGGCCAGTGCCGAGGACATTCTCTCGTTCACGTGGGAGATGACGCGTCGAGTCGGTCTGGAAATGGCACAATCGCCTTGTGCCTACCTGGTGAACTGTGTTCGTGATTGCCTCCGTCGAAAGATGATCGCTGACCGTCATGGAATCTCGGAAAGCATCGTTCAATCCGGCAAGTGGAAGAAGCTGACCGAAGAACTTGGTCTGCAGGAGGATGAAATCCTCATCCTCCCTGTGGGCGATGATGAGGGCGCTGTTCTTAATTCCCTATCAACACCGACCACGCGTCAGTCAAGCCCTCTGTGGCATGAGCTCTGCACCCTTCTCGTCAAGCTGCGGTGGCCCATGAACTTGGCGGCCGAAGCAGTGGACGTTCTGGAGTGCAGCATGGACTCGCTGAGCTTCGACACCGTGAAAGCACTCAACGAACTCCCCTCAAAGGTTCCGGCATCCCACCGAGAGGCACTAGTCACCTTCGTGACCAGTCCACGCGGATACTTATGGGCACGCCTTCGCGGTATGTCCCCTAAAGGGGCGATCGCGCTGCCTTTAGTCCAAAACCAACTAGTGTCACTAGCCTTCACCGGCTTCTAGATTCTCTATTGATTCATCACTCGCCAGGAAAGGCCACCCGTATGAACCCCTCAACAGAAACCTCGAACGCGCTCGAAGATTCCTCCTTCATCACAAGGATCAAGGCGCTTCCCCTGGCAACAAAGATCGTCACAGGAACCCTGGCTCTGGCCATTCTTGCCGGAGGCACAATCGGTGGCATTGCCCTCGCCGGACACGACGGCGGTACCACTTCGGCCAGCGACAGCGTTGTCACTGTGGCTTCCACGTCATCGACCACAGCGACGGCCAAGCCCAGTGTGAAGGCCACTACCAAGGCCACACCGACTGCCAAGGCGAAGCCCACAAGCACCGCCGAAGCGGCAACAGGCAGCAGCGATGCAGGGGGAACTGATGGCGGGGAGGCTGTCGGCGGCAACCCCGTAGACCAGGCACAGCAAGTTCCGGGCCAGGTCGATCAGGGGTCCGTTGCGCAAGCTCCCGCCCCGGCCCCGGCGCCTGCGCCTGCACCAGCCCCGGCTCCTGCCCCTGCACCAGCGCCCGCCCCCGCTCCGGCACCTCCTGTGTATGTTCCGCCCGTCGCACCCTCATTGCCGGCTCAAACCCTTGGCAGCATCGCAGCAGCACGGGCAAGCCTTGGAGCGCCAGCGTTCGTTCCTGTTACCGCGGCCTGTTCTCTGAAAGCCAGCGCATGGGGATCGTCCCTCGATGGTGCAGAAGGAAGCATCCAGCACGCCGAGGCGGTCGGGATGATCGCAGGAAACACAACAGGGGCAACCTTCAGCGCTGACAATACGGTCAACGGCAGGTCAGGAACTCTCAACATCTACCGCTGCAGCTAAGCAACATCGACCGACAGGGAAAACAGTAAGGGCCGCTACCAATTTTTGGTAGCGGCCCTTACTGTTTGCCTCGATTGTGATTGTCTACATCAACTGCTGCCTGATCTTAGGGCCAAGGAGTAGCGGTGATGGCGGTGTTGTCGAGGAAGTTCAGCACCCCGGTTGCGTCGGATGCGATGTCTCCGCCGCAGGTCAGCAGGACAAGTTGGGGGTTTCCTGTGGTGGTGAAGAACGTTTCAGGGAGTGCATGTTTGCCAATGAGCTGAGCGTCTACGGCTTGGTAGCGGTGCACGGTGCCGGCGGCGTCTGTAATGAAGATTGGGGCACCCTTTTGAATGCCTGCCAGCAGGCCCATGGGAGCGATTGAACCGTCCGCGTAGTTCACGTGTCCGGCGATGACGGTTGAGCCTTCGGTAGCGCCTATGGGCGCTGCGGGGCTGTAGTGGCCGGCCAGGTTCGAGGCCGGGAGAGACATGACTCCATCAGGAGTGATCCCGCTTTCGACCAGGGATACGCGCAGCCCGACCGAGGGAACGGAGAGTTCCATGGGGCCCAGCGGCTTTTCAGCCGCGAGGGCTTCATTCGCGGTGGTGGGGCCGGCGAAGGTGTTGGGATCCGTGGTGGTGAAAGGTTTGTCGATGCTTGGTGCCTGCGCATAGCTGGGGGCCTCATCGGAAGTGGTGTTCAGGCTCATGGCCATGACGGCGGCACCACCTGCCAGTAGGACCAGAACCAGCAGAATGGGCAGGAATAGGCCGCGTTTTTTGGGCGTGCTCATAGAATTTGCATCCATTCTGGAAGGGCGTTGAAGATTCTGCGGTCAACAGCTTGCAGCACCCTTTTCAGGGGTCCCGGTTGTGGCCGGTGTATGCAGCAGTTGCACAGCTTGGAGGTGGTTTCTCGGCCTGTTGGCGGGTGGGGCCAGATACCTAATTTCTTCATCAGCAGTTCCTTCCTGCGCCGATGGGTGCGCCGTACATGGTCGAATGGCTGGTTTCTGTCTGGGCCATGCTGGCGTCCAGGAGGGCGGCCCCGAGCTCGCGTGCACATTCCTGGGTGAGGTTGATGACCTTGCCCTTGACGGTCATGCTGACAATCGACAGATTCATCAAGCTGCGCACTTGGCGCGATTCAACAATCACGTTCTCTGTGCTGTGGGGGAGCCGGATCGTTGTCACCATGATGAACTGTTTTCTACTGGGTTTGTGGGGGATGAGTGCGGGGCACCTGGCCTGTCCGGTTGCTTCTGACAGGCTGGATGCCCCGCGTGGGTGTTGCTGAGTGGTGCTGGTGTTACTTGGTATCTACAAGGTCCTCAGCAGAGGTCTTGCGGCGACGGACGATCATGATGCCCGCCAGGGTGAGGCCGGCCAGTGCCAGTGCACCGCCGCCGATGAACATTGCCGTGTTCGGGGTGCTGTTGTCCACGGCGACGATGTTGCCAGCCGGAACAACAGGAACAACCGCAGCCTTGAGAGCTACCGGCTTCTCCGGGGTGGGCAGTTCAGGCTTCTCCGGAGTCGGAGGAACGTCCTTCGGGAAGGCGATCACTGTTTCTTCCTTCTCACCGCACTTGCCCTTATGGAGGACGGTTTCGGTGGTCTTGCCATTTTCGGTGACGCCAACCTTCAACGTTTCGACGTAGCCGTAGGTGCCAACGAATTCAGTCTTGTGGGTGGGGTAGGTGACCGTTGTGGTGGTCACGTCCTGCCACGGTGACTCGTAGAACGGGTTGGCGCAGACAGCCTGGGCGGATCCGTCAGTGGAGTTGTCGAACTTGAACTGCTCCACCTTCGTGGTGACGACAACGCCATCACCTGTGGGGATGGTGGCGGAGACGATACCGGTGTCGTTCATGTCCAGGGGGACGGTGCCGTTCTCGGAAGCCTCGGTGATGATGGCCGGCTTCTCGGTCTTGACCGTCTCGGCCGGCAGCAGGTGCTTGCCAGTCCAGGGCTTCGTGGATTCGGTGGCCACGATGTTTTCCTGCCAGTACAGCTTCGGGTTATCTCCCTTGTCCCAGGCCGCGACGATCTTGCCCCAAGGGACCTTCACATCAGCGGTCTTGACCTCACCGTTGCCGGTAACTGGGGTGGTGACGGTGGCGATGACCTGGGCGTCGGCCGGTGCCGTCTCCGTGCCCGCAGGCTCGGTCTCGGCGTTGGTCATGATGAGCTTGGAGACAACATCGAGCTTGACCTCGGGGTTGTTGCCGGTGACGGTGATGACGTCGTGGATCTTGCCATCTGCGATTTCGGCTGTCTTGGTGCGCACCTCGGGGGTGTACTTCACGATGGTCTGCTCGTTCGGGTCGTTGAACCCGGCCTTCCAGTCAGCGGTGAAGTACTGGCGCAGGCCCTCAGGCTGGGATGCCTTGGAGAACTTTGCCACCGGGTAGTAGTAGCCGGCCGCCTCGGCGTTTTTGGCGCCGGTGACGGTGATGTCACCAACACCATTGGCTGTTCCCTTACCGGAGGTGTGCAGCTTTGCAGATGCAGGGACTTCGGCGGAGGGGGCGAGCTTGGTGGGGGAGTAGTACCAGTCAACATCGAAGATGGCCGGTACGTTCTTGCCGTCCACGAATGCCCAGTCGTTGGCGCTGCCGGTGGCGGTGTTCACATGCAGAACATCGGCAAGCTTGTCGCCGGCCTCAACATAGGTGACGGCGGTGGAGGTGGCTTTGGGCTGGAAGTCGAAGGTCACGAGAACATCGCCGGACTGACCGCTGACGGTGGTTGTACCGGAGGTCACCACC
The DNA here is from genome assembly GCF_002909445.1 of Arthrobacter glacialis. Classification (GTDB taxonomy): domain Bacteria; phylum Actinomycetota; class Actinomycetes; order Actinomycetales; family Micrococcaceae; genus Specibacter; species Specibacter glacialis. Next base: position 59,276 of record NZ_PPXC01000016.1, on the reverse strand, counting down.
ATGCCCTGCTCGCCCGGTACCTTGTGCTTCACCACGGAGGCACCAGGTGCGCCAGTAATGTCGATCTTGACGCTTACCTTGCCGTTGCCGGTAGCGATGAACTCGGGGAGCACATCGCCTGCGTGCAGGTTCACGGCTTTGGAGTTAGTCCCGGCCCACACAGCGGGACCGTTCAGGGTGGCTGTACCGGCCCACCCGTTGATCCCCTGGCCACTCGCGGACAGGACAGATGTGCCTGTTACGGTTCCCTTCTTTCCACCAGGGGCAATGACCAGCTGAGGCTGGATCCTGTACGGACCGGCATTGGCCTGAGCTTCTGCGATCATCTGATCTGCTGCGGCACGGGGACCGGCCGTTGTCGGGGCTGTGGCCAGGGTGCCGAAGGCGGGCCCGTTGCCATCCCAGACGGCGGCATACCTCGGGTCAAAGAGCCGGTGCGCTGCTTCCGCAATGGCACTGTGCTGGGAGGTGTCGCCCTGCTTGGTCTGGACGATGTAGTTGAACAGTGCGGCATTTCCATCAGCAATGGTGCCGGGGTTACTAGGCGTCATTCCTGCGTCTGTGCCCCATTCAATGCACCAGGCGAACTCGCTGCTGTTGGGGTCATGCATGGATCCCAACCAGGTGTTCCAGTCGCCGGACGCGTTAGCCGGCGGAACAACATAGTTCGCACCATGCCAGTGTGCGGCCGGATCATCAGCAGCGCTGGCTACCGTGGCTGCACCCACCCCGGCGCTTGCCAGGACGGTTGTGGCCAGTACGGCGGCGGTGGCCTTGCGGCCCCACCCCGTTTTCTTCTTGTTCTGAAACAGGCTGGTACCTGCTGCAGCTCCTAAACGTGATTGCACGTTCGTCCTTCCCTTATTGGGCTATGGGTTCACCGGAATTAGTGCTCCTAACCCTTAAGAGCGAACTTCGTTGCACAACGAGGGTTTGCCCCAATACCAAGGCAAAACGGGGGACTGGTCCAAATGGTCCAGTCCTTTCGGACCACACTCCGCGTCTCCCCACATCTCGCCGGTGGACTGTCCAACTTTGGACAGTCCAACGTGCCAGAAAATTCTTCACGCCACCGTCAACTACGACATATGTCGCAGTTGACCGCTGGTCGTTCACGTAGCTCATTGTCGAACTTCGCTCTTAAGAGATGAGAGCAATTTTTGGTTGGGGCTGGTCCCCACTTTGAAGGAAGGAGATGAGCGTGGATTACTACCCAGAAGGATTTACCCCGGTTGTCCTGGACAAGGACGGGGCAAGCTCTTCGGGGCAGCGTCAGGGCATACAGAACCATGCGGAGTTCCTGGACAGCGATGTGGTGGGCCAAAAGCTGTTGTTGGCCGTGGCCAGTGTTGCTGACACTCACGGCATCGCGGTGGGCCACACCATGGGGGACTTGGTAGCAATCGCCGGCATCCCTCGTCGGGCAGCTGAACGCGCCCATGCACGCCTCAGTGTCGGAGGGGCACTGTTCGGATTCATCTCCTTGGACAACCGCCCCGTCTGGGTACTTCCTGACTACGAATTAGTAGCGGAGTCATTGTGACGTCATCAGAGAAGTCCTCAAATTGGTGGATCGCGTTGATCGCCGTCCCACTCTTCATGGTGGCGCCCATGTTTGTTGTGGTGGGGCTGGTGCTTTTTTCCAGTGCAGGATCCGCATCTGCTTGTGAGGCGCCGGCTGTCACTGTCGATGGTAAATCGTTGCCCGGTGAGGTGGTCGGATTCAAGGGCGAACAGCTCTCCAACGCCGTGGTTCTGATGTCCCAGGCGAAGTCCTTGAACATGAGTGTTGGGGCGCAGATCATCGTGGTGCAAGCCGCGATTGGCGAGTCAACACTGAAGAACACTCAGGAGACCGACGCGGCCGGGACGGTCAATGGTGAGGCAATCACCATTGGCATCTTGCAGCAGGACAAGTCTTACGGGCCTCGGGAAGACCGGCTGAATGTGGCCAAGGCGGGTAAGGCGTTTCTTACCCGGTTGGGCAAGGTTCCCGGGTGGGAGTCGATGGAGCCGACCATGGCCATCCATGCTGTCCAGATCAATCAGGACCCCTACCACTACACAAAGTTTCGTGCCCCGGCAATGCAGGTCGTTGAAGCCCTCTCCAACGCCAAGGTCTCCACCGGTGGCGGTTGTTCAGGTGTTCCAGGAGACCTGGGCAAGGACGATGACTACCCGTGGAAAAACACGGTCCACAACGCTGACAACCCGGTGACGCACTTCGCCTACCGGAACTGCACTGACTTTGCCTGGTGGAGGCTCATGCAGCAGCTGGGCACCCCGCAGCCTCCGTTTGCCATGGACTCCTTGAAACTTGCCCCGGGCCACGGTGGCCAGTGGGGAGCGGCATGGAAGCGGGTCGGCTGGGAAGTATCCATGACCCCCAAGGTGGGGGCCGTGATTTGGTACGCCCCCAACGCCAACGGGGTTGGCTCCTACGGACATGTGGCCATTGTGAAGGCCGTCAACGCGGACGGGACGGTCCTGGAAGAGGGTTACAACTTCGGACTGCCGCCCACGGGGGAGTACTACACCCGCACCATCGAAGCGTCTTACCCTTCCGGGTATTTGTATCTGCCCACTAAAGACCAGCTCGCCCTTGTGGCCTAGAAAGGAAAATCCCATGATCCGCCATCGCACCCTCATCATCGCCGTGATCAGTGTTGTACTCCTGGGCCTCATCGTTGCCTCTGTGGTGATGATCCGCGGCGGTGCACTGACACCGGCCGCCGGACCAGCTGCAGACCCTACAGCTGCCAGCTCCTCAACTCAGGCAGCAACTGCCACCCCTACTCAGGAATGCGTGCTTTCTTGCGGGGATAGTCCCCAAGCAAACATGGAGGCAGTACCGGCGTTGGTGTGGGATGAGCCGTCAAAGGCTGCTGCGCTGAAGTCGGCGGCCGCGTTCATGACCTCCTTCGCCCGCCCCGAGCTTTCGGCCCAGGACTGGTACACGCAGATCTACCCGCTGACCGACGTCTCCTATGGAAAAGCCCTCTTCGGCACCAACCCGGCCAGGGTCACCGCCTCGGCCGTCACTGGCGAGGCCGTGCTGAGCATTGACCTGGACAACGGATTCGCGGTCTGGGCAACCGTTCCCACCAATACCGGCCCGTGGTCGGTGCAGCTGCGCCGTACCGATGCCGCTGCGCCTTGGCTTGCCATTAACGCCCACCCTGGAGAGGACCACTCATGAAAATGCCTCGATTAGATTTCCGCCGTGGCAAGAGCACCACCGCCAAGGCCCGCTTGCTCCCGCCATGGCCGGTCATTGAAATTCGCGCCACCGCCTCCAACCTGACCGCCGTAATGCACGGAGCAGGGAACCGCCCCCTGGGCGCACCCATCCAGCGCAACTACGACGCCTCGGCCACGATGGGACCGGCCGGAGTGAACGTCTCCATGGAGCTGGCCAAGGCTCAGGGGCTGCGCTGGTGCCGGGTACGGGCCTTTGACGTCAACGGTCTACAGACTGACCTGGCCATCAACGTCGCCGGCCACCGCTTTGAAACCCTGGGCAAGGACGGAACCGTGCTCATGCACGTCGAGTCCTCCGGCACTGGTGCTGGCAACCGTCTAGGTGGGGCTCCCCGGTGGGTGGGCTTGGCCGCCATCGGCGGGTTCGTTGTCATCCTCTCCGGCATGGTGTGGCTCATCGCTTCACTGTTTGCCTCCCCGGATACCTCCGCCGAGCAGGGAACCTCGGTGACGCAGACGGCACCGGCTCAGGCACAACTGCCCGTCCATGCTCCGGCAGGATTCAACACCCTCGCCAGCTGGTCCATTCCAGTCACCAAGTTCTCCGGACAAGTACTGACCACCGGGACCGGCACTGACGAAGTGCTTTGGTACGCAGACGGCTCCGCGGTGGTGCGCATCAAGGCCGCCACCGGGGAACGACTCACCACGACCGATACCGGAATGAGTATCCAGAAGCTGGTGCACACCGATCTGGGCCAGGGCACCGTCATTGCCGCGTACGACGGGCGTACCAAAGTCCTCGGGTTCGCCACCGATGGGGCCAAAGGGCCGCTTGTCGAGTTCAAGGAGGCCACGGTCGTTTCCTTCGGCGGAGACCGACCCTTGGCATCTTCTGTCCGCTCCGCAACGGTCTGGACCGTCGATGACGCCTCCACCCCTGCAGCGCGTTTGGTCCCGGCAGGGGCGAAAGCCCTGGCCTCGATGGGCGGGCGCGTCTTGAGCGTGGACCCCCTCACCGGCCAGCTTTGGTGGATTGGAAGTGATTCGGTGAACTTCCCCGCCCCCCAAAAGCTGGCAATGCCCGCTGGTATGGCTGCGCTGGCCGGTGTGGGGGCTGTTGTGGACGGGTACTGGGTCGCTGAGTTCAGGGCCGGATCCGCCACTGACTATTCCTCCCCTGTGATGGTCGCCGCCGCGCCCCTGACTGCCGGGAACCTCGGCGCTTGGACGGACCCGGTTCAGGGATCTGTCGGTGCAGGAACCCAAATCGCGGTTGGCGACGGCGCCCACGGAAACCTCTTCTGCTTCCTTGATACGGCGTGGAACACCTCCACCGGTGCCGCACTGACCCGCCCGACGGAGCTGCCCTACCGGGGCGCTGGATGCTCTACCGGGTCCTGGCTGCTCACTGCTGGGGCAGGCACCCTCTCCATTGATGAGAGCGGAGCTCAGGCCGCCGTAGGTGTGTGGGACCAATCGACACCCCGGCCCCTGACCGGCACCAGTACCGGGAACGGGATTGTTGCCTACAGCCAGGCAGGCACCGGAACCACCCTTTATTCACTGACCCCGGAAGGGCAAGCGAAATGAGCAATTCACTCAACAGCGTCGGGCTGCCCCCGCGCCCGGCTACAGCTCCACGGCACCCAGCATCCCCGCCACCGGCACCGGCACCGGTAGTAACCGCCATCATCAACACCACAGGCGTAGCCACGTGGGAAGGGCTGGGGGAGTTTGAGTCCTTCACTGCGCAGGATCCCCGACAGGGCCGCGCCTGGGTGTGGGGCCGGCTGCGCCAGCGTCTTGACCACCTGCCCGCGGGTACCAAGATTGTCGTCAACGACGCCATCACCGGCCGCCACGAGCTCCTAGCCCGAAACCTGGTCAATCCCGCACCTGTCCTGACGGGGAACATCGCCGGTGTTGAAGAGATCACCGTGCCTGCGCCCGCCACACCGACCAAGGTGTCACGGCGTGGCCGCACGGCTCCGACCCCTGCCAAGAAGCGGAAGTTCTGGCTGCTTGGCGCCGGGGTCGTTACTCTTGCCGTCCTGGCCGTTGGCTTGTGGTTCCTCTACGGGTGGGCAGCATCCCTGGCGGCCTCACAAACGCCTGATCCCTCTTCCTCAGCGGCACAGCAGAGCCAGGCTACCGGCATGGATCAGCTGTGGTCCGTACCGTTCTCCGGGGAGGCAGGGTCCGCCCTGACTGCAGGGGACCAGATTGTCTCCGTTGACAAGGACACCGTGACCGGGCACTCCATCACCGATGGAACGACGACCGCCAGCTGGAGCGCACCGGCCGGAACCTCTGTGCGCCTGTTGGGTGGGGACGGGCTTGTCCTGGCTATCGCAGGGGATAAGGGAGCCGTCTTCGAGGGCACAGAGGCGACAGAGTTCACCGCAACAGGCAAAGCCAGTATGCGCGGAACCACACCGTTCTTCGTCACTGGAACAGGTGCCGAGCAAAAAGCTCTGACCTGGGATTCGAAAGCCAAGAAGTTCACCACCAAGGACGCCCCCGTCAAGGGTGCAGCACCGGTGGGCATAGCCGCAGCGGATGCAATGGTGTGGGCCTTGACGGGAGGACGGGTCACCGTCGTCACCGGCACCGAGGCCGCACCCCCCGTAACCCTGGCAGCACCGGCCAGTGAGGCGAAGCTGGCCAGTTGGGTAGCCGTCACGGACACAGCAGTGATTGTGACCTGGAAGGGCGCATCCGGCACGGTCGCGGCCATGCACTCCCTGAAATCGGGCGCGATCCTGGCACAGGTTCCCGTCACCGGGGTAGTGGCCAAGAACGCGACAGGGCAGATCATGGACACCCCCCAGGACGGCACCCCCGCCCTGCTTGTCGCCACCGATAAGACCCTGACGGCTGAGAGCGGGCCTTGCGCTGAGGCCGTGCACGCCGCCGGTACCTGGTGGTGCCCGAACACGGACGGGCGCTTCTCTAACACCGGCGCGTCACCCATGACCCTGCCCACCGGGCAGATACCTGTGGCCGGCCATGGCGAGACCCTGCTCACCACAGGGGACAGTCACCTCAATGCTTGGCATCTCGCGGAGACCGCGGCCGCCACAGAAGACCACCCCAACAAGTAATCAACAACCAACGAAAGAGAAGAAGACCATGAGCGGAAAGCACGTAGCAATCAAGCCCGTCCGAAAGATCAACACCAGCAAGGGAGTGAAGCTCGCTGCCGGTTCGGCCCTGGCCCTGTCGGTGGTGATCGGAGCCCCCACGATGGCCTTGGCATCCCCGGCAACAGAGAGCCCCACCCCGACGTCCACGGGATCCGCATTCACCACCCAGGACCCCGCAAGCTCCGCCGTCATTGAGGCAGAAGTTCACGCCCCCGTGACACTGGAGGCTTCCGTAGTGGACAGCCTGGAGCTGGCAGTTGGGGACGATCTTCTGATCGATATTGATCCTCCGGTGGACCCGATCGAACCCCCGGTCGATCCCACTGATCCTCCTGTGAACCCGACAGACCCCCCGGTCGACCCCACTGATCCTCCCGTCGATCCGACCAACCCGCCGGTCGATCCAACCAACCCGCCGGTCGATCCGACCAATCCTCCGGTCCAGCCCACTCTCCCGCCGGTGGAGCCCACCACCCCGCCAGTTATCGTTCCGGGGAACCCGGGCGGTCTCGTACCGCAGGGGCCGATCGAGTATGTTCCGGCCCAGCCGGTGTACAACGGTGCCGGTGTTGGCGCAGCTCCTGTCGCGTATCAGCAGGCAGCGGCCGGCGCCTCGTTGGCGAACACCGGAGCCAATGATTCCTCCATGTTCTTGGCCGCTGGCGGACTCGGTGCGCTCCTGCTGGGCGGGACAGTGTTGACGGTGGGACGGCGCACCCCCAAGGCCTCCAAGGGTGGGGGCAAGCATGTCTGAGAGCAGCGGCGCTTCCCCCTGGACCGCAGACACCACAGCGGCCAACGAGGAACTCTTCACCGAAGACTTTGACCCAGTGCTGGGGGAGTCTCTGGTACTCGGGGGCATGGCTCTGCTGGACCCTTTCACCGCTGACACAGCCCAGGACCTGGCGCCGTCGGCACAGGCACGCCTGTGGCTGGTCGGAGCCAGTGGCGGGGTGGGTGTTTCCTCCCTGGCCACCTGGTGTGGAGAGGTAGCGGCCGAAGGCTTTGACCCCGCCCGTTTGGGTGGTTTGCCGGGGTTTTCCAACGCCGGTGGCTGGTACGGGGGAGTGCCTGTGGGTGCGCCGGTGTGGATTGTGGCCCGGGTGGATCCGCGTTCCTTGGAAGCTGCACGGGTTTTGGCAGGGCGCTGGTCACGAGCTGAACTTCCCTGGACGGTGGCCGGGCTCGTTCTGGCCTACGGGCCAGAGGGAACCGGCAAGAAGGCAGTGAACACGGCCAAAGCCATCTCGCGTCTCTTTCCTCAGACAGTGAGCCTGCCCTGGCAGGAAGCTGACGAGAACGGGCAGCTGGCGGAGTTGGCCCAGAGTCACCGCCGCATCCGGGCAACGGTGGCAACTATTACCGCAACAGAAAAATCCGCGCATTGGATCCGTCCCGCGACAACTGTCGCCGGCACACATAACTAGGAGTACCTGAAATGAACACAGCACTAGTACTGGCGCAGACAGTAACCATGATTCCTGCCGGCATCTTCGATGGCCCGCCGGTGGAAATTCCCGGCGTGACCACCTTCATTGTCCAGCTGGTCGGTTGGGCGAAATGGGGTGGCCTGCTCATTGCTGGCTTCTCGATCCTGATTGGCCTGGTGGCCATCGGCGGAACCGTGCTCTTTGGCATGCACGTGACCAAGAAGTTCCTGATGGGCATCGTGATTGCCTTCGGCGTCGGGGCACTGATCGGCAGCATCGGCTTGATTATCGGCATGGCCCTGGGCGTCTAGCCAGCCAGGGCTTCATCCCCTCCGCTCCGTAGAACCATCAAGAACAAAGGATAAAGAACTATGCGTCAAGGTAAAGGTGTCCAGTCCTGGATCAAGGGTGCCTCCGCGTCAGCGCGGCGCTCAACACTTTGGGATCCCAACTCGGTGACAGCAAAATCCCGCAAGAACCGGCGGATCGTGCTGTTTTCCCTCGTCGGTCTTCTCGTGTTGCTGACCCTGACCGTTGTGATCATCTCTTCGATCACCGGCAAGGGCACCTCTGTCGGCGCAGCAGTTACCGCTGGGCCCGCTGCGGCGGCAACCACTGCCCCCGCAGCGGGCCCGGCGGCCGTACCCACCGATCCGGCCCCGGCTGGCGGCAGTTGCCCGGTGGATGACGGGGCCGACATTACGCTCTCTGCCCCGTCCGCAGCGGCCCAGTGGGAAGTCAAGGGCACCGCCAAGGTGCCGGTGGTTTCCGGCCCGGGACCCTGCACGGCCGATAGTGCTGGGGCCTTCCACGGTTTCGCCCATTCCATGACCGGGGCCCTGTACGCGGCTCAGTGGTATGCCGGGGCGTTGGAAGTTTCCGGCACGGTGCCCGGCGCCGAGGCACGCATTAAGTCCTCGGTGGCCGATCTGCCCGGGCGGGAGAACATGATTGCGTTGGCCCAAGCGGTCGCCGCGGGCTCCGGTCCTGTGCCGGGGGAGCGGGACATCAATACCCAGACCGCCGGCTACCAGATCCACTCTTACACTCCCGAGAATGCCCGCATCTTCCTGGCCGTCGCCAACGGGCGCGGGCTCAGTGGCATCAACGTCTTCCAGGTATCCCTGAGCTGGGCTGACGGGGATTGGAAACTCGTCCCCACCCTCTCCGGTGGCCTGTACGAACGCGCCCCGGGACAGACCCTTGAGGGATTCGTTGCCTGGGGATCCCCCGGTTTCCCGGACCTGTTGCCGACGGTGACCAAATGACCAAGCTGACAAGCCAGAAGCGGAGCACCCCATGGACATAGTCAAATTCCTCACCAACGGCCCCGAGGGCGTCTTGGAGTTCGTGGCTGCCCTGATCTTCAAGGCCTACGCCTCGATGTGGCAGTCCATGGCCACCATGTGGATGCGTTCTAGCGTTGACGCCCTGATCGGTGATTTCGACAACCCCAACTCACTGGTCCATCGCGGGCAACAGACCCTTTCGATGATCGTCTATGGCCTGGCAATTCTTTCGGTGATCGTCGCCTTGTGCAAAATCATGCTCACCCAACGCTATGACGGCTTTCAGCAAATCATCGCAGCGATCATTCGGGTTCTTGTCGCCGGGGGTGTGGCCGTCATCTTCACCTTCGCCATGCTCAAGGCAGGGGACCTGGCCGGGCCTTGGCTCGTCGAACACCTCTCCGGGCTCACCCTTGAATCGGGAGTCGCCACCATGTCAAAGACACCGGAGGAAGCCACCGCCGGGGCCGCATCCGATATGGGCGCGATGGTGCTGATGATGATGCTTGCCCCGTTGACCATCTTGGTCTCCATCTTCAACTTCGTCTTCGTCCAGTTCTCCTACTTCGTGGTCGTCATCGTGCTGATCATGTTGCCGATGTTGGCAGCCATGTCCACGACCGAGGAGGGTAAGAACCGTTTCGACCGCGCGGCCGGATGGTTGGTCGCCTGCGGGCTGTACAAGTTCGTCGGTGGCATCGTCTGGGGTGTGGCCCTGGCCCTGATGACAGCCAGCTCGGGTGCCACTAACGGTGACAACGGCGGGGCCGGGATCGCCTCCATGATGACCGGTTTCGTGGCCTGCCTGGCTGCACTGCTGATCTTGCCCGTGTTGATCAAACTTGCTGTGCCGGCGATGGCAGGGGCCTCCGGTTTGAATCTTGCCAAGGTCTTTGGCACGGTCGCGGCCGTCACTGCAGGCGTCGCGATGGGTGCGGCAACCATGGGCGCATCCTTGGGTGCCACCGGCGCAGCCGGAGCAGCAAGTGGTGCTGCCGGTTCAGGGGCCGCCGCGGGCGGAGCCAACACCGCAGCAGCCGGTGCCAGCCAAGGAGCCGCGGCCACCACCGGTGGCTCCAGCGCCCCGGCCGCCGCCGAAGCTTCCAGTGCCGGCTCGCAGGCCGGAAGCGGTAGCGGTAGCGGTAGCGGTAGCGGTAGCGGTAGCGGATCTAACGCCTCTTCTGGCAGTTCTTCCAGCGAGCAAAACAACATCAGCGAAAACACCATGCCTTCCCATCCAAACACCGGCACCGACGGTTATGGCCAGGCACCCCCAGCCCCGGCACCTGAGGGAGGCGGAAACGGTGCAGCTGCACCCGCCCCTGTCGGGGGAGGTGGCGGGATGGGCCCTGGTGGCACTGGCCAGCAGCTCGGCTACGCATTCAACCAACTACACAATGACGGGGCCAACGAGCTCGAAGCCGCCCTCGGTGAAGGAGAAAAACTATGAGCACCAACAACCCGAATTCCCGGCCCATGTTCGGAAACCTGCAAACTGTCCGACACGCCCAACTCCTGGGCATCCCGGTCAGTGCCATGGCAGTGGCCGGGGCCGGTGCCCTGGGATTCTTCATCCTGGCCATGTTCGGGCAAATCCTTTTCGGCTTCCTTGCTATGGCCGTGGCACTGGCATCAGCCAGTGTGTTGGTCCTGGTTCGCCTGGCAGGGCGCACCGCCCCTGAACGGGAGATGATTCGCCGCTCCAACCGCACACGCCGCCGTCGCGCCCAAACCCTTGCCCTGGCCGGTCCTGTCAGCGCCGTCGGCTCCACACGGCCCCAGGGGCTCCTGGGTGAGGCCGTGCTGATCGACCACACCACCGCCACAGGCATCCCGTTCACGATGATCTTCTACCCCTCCACCAGTATTGGTGCGGTCGTCATCGAAACGACGTGCCCTGATAAGTCCTTGCTGGATCAGTCGGACATCAACTCCCTGGTGGCCAACTGGGCACTGGTGCTGGGTACGTCTTCTTCGTTGTTTGAGCCGGAACTGATCACGGTCACCACAGAAGCCGGCTACGACTCCGGTACCCGCATCCGTTCCCAGGTTCAGGCTCAGCGGGATCGCTCCAACGCTGTTGCTGACCTGTGGCAGTCCGACGCAGTGGATGGGTTGGGCCTGCACAGGGCACCGAGTGCGGAAATGGTGGCGGGCATGGCAGATGTTCACAGCACCATTGACGAGTTGACGACGCGAATCTCCACCGCAACACCCCGGGTCCGCCAGCGAGTCACGATCAGCTTTGGCCAGCGCAAGCGACGCAGCGAGGATGGCCCCTCCACGGCTGGACATGATGAGGTGGGGGCTGCGATTGTGGCAGCCGTTCCAGATTTGGTGGCCTGGCTGGCCGAATGCGGGGCCGGGATCTGCACCCCGCTCACCGCCTCGGAACTAGCCGAAGTCACCAGGTGCGCTTTTGACCCGTCCATGACAGATCTCTTTGACCGGGCACGTGTTGAAGGGCAGATGGTGTCCCTGGATTGGGATGATGCCGGCCCCGCCTATGCCTGGGCAGGAACGAAGGAATATGCACACGAGGACTGGCTCTCACGCACCCTTCAGGTCGCAGGACCCCCCGCGAACCAGTTCACCGAACGGGCCCTGGCAGCACTGTTCACCCCGGACCGTGAAGCAGCGGTGCGCCGGGTGACCCAGTTCTTTGTCCCGTTCACCACCGAAGAGTCCCAGAGCCAGGCCGCCAAGGTCAGCCAAACGGCACGCATTGAAGCGTCCACCAGTACCCGGGTCAGCGCCTCCGCACACCAACGCATCCGCCAGGCCCAACAGACCGAACGGGAAATCACCGAACACGGGGCCGTCATGTACCGCACAGCCGCGACAGTCACGCTCACCACCAACAGCATGGAGTCCCTGGAGAAGGCGGTAGCGAACGTTCGCCGGTCAGCCCGTACCGGGGTGCAGCTCTCCTTGCGCAACACCTACCGCCAAACCGATACCGCTTTTGCCATGGGCTTGGGCCTGGGCTTGGTCCCCTGGAAGATCGCCACCTTGTCCGAATTCGTCAGAGAGAGCCTGTAACCATGACTACCAGCACCCCGCGCCGTCGTCGCGCAGCCAAGAGCATGGTTCGTCGCCCCTCTGGACTCCTCACCCCGTCCTGGGCCAGCAACTTGATCGCCCCGGACGGGCTGGAAGGCATCAGGCTCCCCGGCACGGATAAGAAGGGCAACAAGCATCTTCCCGCTACGGGGCGGGCCGGCTATGTTGAAGCCCCGCCAGTCATGCAGGGCACCTCGAACCAGATTGCCGGGTTGTTCCCGTTCATGACCAGCACCTCTAAATCCCCTCTGGGCGCCCCGATGGGCACACACTTCTTTCACATGTCCCCTGTCTTTTTGGACTTCATGACCCTGTTCCTTGCCGGGGGCGCTTCGAGTCCTTCCTTGATCCTCTTCGGCCTGCAGGGGCGCGGAAAATCCTCGTTCTTCCTGCGCATGCTCATGGGCATGCTCGCCGCGGGATACCTGGTGGTCATCCCCGGCGACTTGAAAGGGGAGTACAGCAAATTCATGCGCCACATCGGCGGGAAAGCCTTTGAAGTCGGCGGAGACAAGGGCTGTGTGAACCCTCTGGATGCCGGCCCGTTGGAAGGTGCTGTGCACAGCATCAAGGACGACAAGATCCGCAACGCGATGCTCGCTGAAATGCGCTCACGCCGCCACCGTACCGTCCGCGCGTTGGTGGAGCTGGTCCTGGCACGCCCTCTGAGCGCTGATGCCGGGGAACCCGGCATCCTCTCCGAGGCCATTGACCATGCGGTCGCCGGCCACGGGCGTTTCGCCCTGCTGGGGCATGTGGAGAACCGCATTGCCAACCCGACGCCGGAAATGATCGAGTCGGCCTCCTGCCACGACGCCGCAGATTTTCTGCGCCTGACCAAGGGCCTGCGCAATGGGCTCAAGGACCTCATCCACTCGCCCGAGTTCGGCGGTACATTCTCTCAGCCCACCAGCGAAGACATGCCGGTAGGGGTCAACTGCTCCTTCGATATTTCAGCGGTCGATCTCTCCGAAGAACGCTACCGGGCCGCGTTGCAGATCGTGACTTGGAACTACGCCCAGTCCGTGACCTCCTCAGTGATGAGCTTGAAAGAAGCCGGGCTCTACCCGGAGGTGCACTACATCATGGGCTTTGACGAGCTGTGGCAGAACTTCCAAGTGGACCCCCGGGTCGCTGTGAACATGCTCGAGGGATTGATCCGCATCAACCGCACCAAAGGCATCGGCCAAGCACTGATCACCCACGGCACCGGAGATTTGGACTTGCCAGATCCTGCACTGACCGCCAAAGCCAAGCAATTCGTGGCCCGATCCTCCATGCGCGTCTACGGCGGCATCCCCTACGACGAAATAGACAGTCTGGAAAAGGTCCAGAAATTCACCAACAAGGAACGTGAGCTCCTGGGGGCTTGGGCCGCGGACTCCGGCTCCGGCAGCGTTCCCCTGGGGCGAGGAAAGTTCTTGGCGAAGTTCGGAGATGACCCGGGGATCCCCATCAACATGGGTCCCCTGACAACCCTGGAAAAGTTCCTCCACAACACCAATGAAAACTTTGACGGGGCCAAAAACGCTCTCGCCGGACATCACTAAACGAAGGAGGCAAGAACATCATGGCCAACGCCCTGAAACCTTACGAAAAAGCAGCGCATCGTCTCGCCCACGGCCGCGCCCTGGCACCCCTGCAGGCGAAAGCACGAACTAAGGACGCCCGCCAAAAACACCCCTTCATGCTCGATCCCGGGCCGGGCCTGCCCTGGCCGATCCCCATGGATGGGCTTCAAGAACCGCTCTACCAGGGCTGGCGAGAATGTGGAGTCATCAACATTCAGCCCGGCGGCTACAAGACCACCGCGTTTGTCATCCCGCAGGCCGCAGCAGCACCCGGGGCCCTGCTGCTGACCTCGAACAAGGTGGACGGGGTTGCTGAGACCGTTGCCCTGCGCACCGGGGAAGGGCGCACCATCTGGCGCATAGATCCGCAAGGGATTGAAGGGGTACCCCAGGGGTGCACCGTCAATCTGCTGCGCTACGTCCATGATGATGTGACAGCAACGGAACTCGCCACGGTCCTCTCGGATGCGTCCTCGGCCAATAACACCCGCTCTGATCAACAGAAATCCGATGACGCTCACTTCGGACCCGCCGGTATCCGGCTTGTCTCCTACGCCATCCTCGCCGCCGCCTTGGAAGGCCGCCCGATCTCCACGGTTGAACGGTGGATCGTCGTCGGAGAAGGGGCCTTCCCCGAAGGCTCCCCGGAAGCTCTGGCGAATAAAGACGCCAGGGCCCGCGATGTCATCGCCACCGGCCAGGATGCTATCGCCGCGGCTCTGGACAGGCACGGCTGGAACCAATGGGCCACAGCCACTAGGGCCATCAAAGGCCAACCAGAGAAAACCCGTGGCTCCTTGTGGGCGACGGCCGCGCGCATGGTTCAGGATCTGGGCTTCCAACACAACATTGCCTGGACCACCCCCACTCCCTCCCTGCCGGAGCTTGAGCTCGAAGCGTTCCTGTACTCCAAAGACACCCTCATCATGCTCTCCAAGAAAGGTGCCGGCGGTGCAGGTTTCATCGTCACCTCCCTGCTCCAAGCCTTGGTCAAACAAGCAGAGCGCACCGCTGCCGACTCCGGTAGCCGGCTTCCGGTGCCCTTGGTGATGTTGCTCGATGAAATCTGCAATATTGTCCAGTGGCCAGAACTGCCCGACAAGCTCTCCTTCTTCGGTTCCTTGGGTATCGTGACCAACCTGTTCATCCAAGGCTTTGACCAGGGCATTCGCACCTTCGGTCAACAGGGCATGGGTCAGCTCTGGAAATCAGCGAACATACGCTGGCTCGGCGGGGGAGAGGACGACACCGTGCTGCGCGGCTTCTCCGCCACCGCGGGGGACTACGACAAGGCTGTCATTTCCACCAGCAGCCGGGGATGGATGGAAACCACCACCTCCAAATCAACCCAGCAACGGCCCATCCTGACGGTGGCTGAGCTGGCCAACATGCCCAAAGGGTACGGACTACTCACCGCCCAAGACCTGCCCCAACCCTGCCTAGCCAAAGTCCAGCCATGGTTCCACAACCCGGACCTGCTCGCCCTCATCTCGCCGGAATCAACAACAAACCCCGCCCCACAGAAGAAGGAAGCAAACCCATGGATCAGCTAGCACCGCACACCACGGCACCCACTACACCCATTCACACGGTGGAGGAAGCCGTGGTCGCAGCTACGGGGGAGCTGGTGGAGGATCCGCAGCGCCCCGTCATGCCCCAGCTCTTCCAGGAATCAAGCATGGAAGCTCACGCCGCCCGTGAAGGCTCCGAACGGTTTGAAGAGCTCTTCCTCTACGTCGGGACTCTCCTGCACGATATTGAGCGCGGGGACGGCAGCACCTACTGGTGCCCTCAATGGTGGCTGCACCCCGAGGCGGTACTACGGTTCACTGCCTTGCAAAAGAGCATGACGAAAGCAAAAGAAGACCTCAGCTCCTGGATTCTGCACGACCTGAGCCCGCACCTGGACTACCTCTTCAGCAAGGAAGGCCCCTTCACCGCCTGCACCAACACCCGGCACGACTACAAAACGGGTAAGGACCACTACGCCCCATCACGGCGCCAAGAACGATGGGACACCCTCGTCTCATCCCAGCGAAACCAGTCCTAAACAACATGTAGTGGCGGTCCCCAGGGACCGCCACTACTGCACACCATGGTGGGGGCGTCGGCTCCCACCCTCTAGTCCAACTCCGCAAAACCAAAGACCAGGCAGGGGAGAAACCATGAAGACGGATGAAGAACTTGCCGAGTTCATCACGAAAAACCCTTTGGCCTGGCGAATCTGGATGACCGGCTACGCCTCCGGCCTGGCCCAAGGCCACCTTGACGAACGTGCCACCACAGACCAACTGGCTGACCTCACCGCACGACGAATCATGACCCTTCAAGACGGCGAAGAACACATCCGCAAAACCACCAGAAACACCATCGCCATGGGCGAGGCAATCAAAGCCCGGACGAACACCACCGTAGGAACCTATCAAGGAGGACCCATCCCATGGGACTAACCAAAAAGCTCCACATCACGATCAGCCATGACGAGGCCGATAGCTACTACCGGCACTCTGAGCGGCTTCAGGAATATCTACGTCAGGAAGCCGGCACGGAGCTATTCGCCCAATACTGCTTTCTGAGCGACAAGACTGATGCTCCTTCGGTGCTGCGGGAGGTGGAGGCGGTCATTCGTGCTGCCGACCCCCGAACCTCACCAGCTGCCTCAATAGCCCGATCCAACGAGTCCACCACTGAATTCTTCGTTAGTCTCGACCTCGACGCAATGGACGCACTCCACTTCCCGTTCCGTTTCGTCTTGGATCGAGAACTGTTGCGGGCCGGCGAGGTCAACGAACCACAACAGTTTCTCGGCCAGGACGCGTATGAAACCCTGGGCCATCTTGCGGTCAAACTTGCAAGGGCCAACCCCCGGATCGTCCGTTTGGTGTACGAGACCCCGGGCCTGCTCTTTCCCCCGGGCGACAAGCGCCGCGCGCAAAAAGACACCGATAAATCCGGCTTTGATTTCGGCAGAGGACCCACCGCCCTGGATAGTCATGTGGCCTGGCTTGTTACAGATCATCATGGGTACGACTACGCCAAGCAATGGACACCATGGCAATGGCAAATCAGTCACGCCTGCCTGAACGCATTCACGCACAGTGAAACCCACTACGTCATGGACAACACCGCCCCGCTGCCACCCTGGCTCTTGAAGGCCGTAGACACGCATGCGACACCCGATACGGATTCCCCTGGCCCCATGTGTTTCGCGGCTAGATCAACTGCCATTGACTGGTTTGCCCTGGCAAAGGACCACCCCGAGGAATTGGTGTTATCTCAATGGTTCGAGCCAGCACCAACCGTCCAACAGATCGAAAAGGCATTGAGAGCTGCACAGGCACGTTCTGCTGAGGTAGACCTTTGGGTCATGTGCGGACCCCTGCAGAACCTGGCGGGGCCTTTGACGTGAGCCTGGAAGCGCTCTTCATCATCCCCCAGGAGGGGGATACCGACCTGGAATCCATCATTGAGCGGGAATTGGGAGGAGTTGCTGCCTTCAACAGCCCGGCACAGCCAAAAACGTTGGAATGGGCGTGGATGACCTACTGGCCCGAGAGTACTCTGCCCTGAAAGGGACCGCACGGATACAATTTCCGCGACACCGATATCAACAACGATTCTTCCGCGATGGTGAAGGAAAACCACCCATGACAATTACAAATAGCGGCAATCCGTGGACCATTAAGGTCCCTGCCGAGCATCGCCTCCACCATCTACGCAAGCTCTTTCAGAAGGAAATTGAAGGCGTTAGCGCTAAAAGGGCCGAGCAAACTGAAACGATTTCACGGCGGGATGCCTACGACTATGTGCCAAAGGATGAGAGAGGCCAAGCATTTCCAGCTATTTGGCTAGGGGCTTACAACGTCACAGAGCATCTAGTTGGGGCCCTCTACATGCACACCCCCTACGAAGAGCTCCTGGAGATCGGAAATGGGTTCGACCGTGACTTCGCGAAGGGAGTTGGGAAAGTCAGACGGACCCTGGCTTCCATTGCCGTGGTCGAAGACATGCAGCGAACAGGTCTAGGGACGGCATTACTGACAGCTGGTGAGTCTCAAGCAAAGCAAGAAGGCGCCATCTGGGTTACCGGGTTCATGGACGAACGAAACGGTACTCCGGAGTTCTACGAGAGCAACGGATACAACATCCAGCCAAGAAACATCGCCTTGCCCAAGCTCGAACCCTTCGGTGTCCGAGAACTGCATCCGGGCTATGTCAATGGGCAGTGGTTCTATAAGAAGCTTTAGCGTTCGACACTAAATATCTATGTGAGAAATCTTGGAGCAACGGGCACTAGCGGCGGCTAAGGCAGCTGTGGCAACCAACAAGGATTGATAGACACAGTGGATCACCGTCTCGGGGTCTGAGGAGGATCGTTACGGAAATTCACGCCAAGGATCTTCCTCAGACCCCGTTTCATCGACGCCGTAATCCCATCACGGGGCTGGGTCGTGCTCTTGCGTTTGCTTGAACACCCTACTCAGAGTATTGCGACGAATCAGGTAAACAGTAAAAAGCACGACGGACAACACGGCAAGCGCAACTGCGCGCCAGCCGAAATCCTGCGCGTTGGTGACGTCTCCCTTGCTCTCAATTTCCTGGAACAGAACCGAAGTCAGTACTGCCGTTAGTAGCGCCAATACTCCGCTGGCGATCGAGCCATAAAAAAGCATTTTCAGCCCCTTGCGCTGTTGGCTCATGCTGCAAAACTCCATTCATCTCGACTCAATATTGGTTCGCCGTTGTCCAGTTGCAATGGTGGATAGCAACGCCAAAACTCCAGACCGTGGTGCGGTTCGGACGGAACCGCTCAAGGTTCCAAGTACCAGCAAAGGCGTTTCCGAACGCGTGGCAGTCGAACTGCTGGCGCAGCGTCGCCTTGCTTCCCAGGATAGGTCCGACTGGAACCGGACCTGGCCAACCGACTGCCTCCGTCCAGCCAGCACCGGTCATTACCCATGGCGGCATCCCCCGACCGAAGTCTGTCGGTTGCAGGTTTACCCGAGAGTCTCCCTGGAAGCTGTCAACCGAGATCCATGAAAAAAGCTTTTGACCCAAATAAGGGTCGGCGGAAATCGGATAAGTGTATGAGCCCGACGAGTGCTCAACAACCTGGATCAGGGTGCTGCCAGCGATCTCGAAGTGGGTAGGAACCGCGACCCCGTGGGCGTCATAAGCCCAGGGTGCCGTGACGCCGCCAATGAAGTCGCCGTTCACGTCCAAAATGACAGCAACACCGTCTTTGAGCGTGATGCTCACCGGCGTCGTCGACGAAAAGTCATACTCGTATCTCTCCGGAGCAGCTGAGTCAGCAATTACGTTGATCAACTGGATAGAGCCATCCTTGTACGGCAGCGGAACAACGGAGTAGTTCTGCTTTGTTTCGTAGACACTTGTGCCGTCCGAAGTCACCTCGACCTCGCCTTCAAGACCACCGTTCACGTGGAGTGGCTCATAGATTTCGGATTCCAGAGTGATCGTCGGCGAATTGCCAGCCTCGATCGCCACCTTCGTTCCTTCACCGACAACCACTCGCGACCCGTCGGATTCAACCGTGAAGGTTTCAGCTTCATCGATTGGTCCGGTGTTTGACTGGCTTGCCACCTCCTGAACGGCGACAACTGCATCAGTCGCTGACAGTTCCCCCTGTGTGTCGTCCGCCGCTGCCGGAACTACTGTCGCAATGCTGGCTAAGACGCTAATGAACATAACCGCCGCCCACGACTTACCATCAGTTTTCCGCATTCGTGCCCCCACTGATGTCCGGATACCAATTTGGCACCCCGTATGTAAGGTTAGGGTTACCTACACCAAACGTCAACAGCTCACCGAAGAAGAGCGCGTAGCAAGGCGCAGAGCCCTCGGATTTGGTGCCAAGTAGCGCAGCTACTTCGACTAGCGGCAGTTATTGAATCCGCTATGCGATAGCTAGTGGCCTGTCTTTGAAGTTGTTGGGCGGTTGGCTTTCTTGAGGATCTTGAGCGGTTCTGTTGATTGGACGATGCTGATCTGTCGATAGTTGATCGCCGCCGGGGACTGCACAACCGTTTGGGATTTGCTGTCCAGCTGATCTCGGTGCGGGTGGTGGGCCGGTTTCTGACGGATCCGCGGCCTGCTCATCACTTAGGAAATCGGCTGCCATGTCAACCATTCAACAGGCAGCGCACTCCTTAGCGTGAATTTCCGTACCGATCCTCCTCAGACCCCGTCTCTGTGGTTGCTTTAGAGTTCCCGTCCCTCATTTTGTTGCTGGCGTTGCTGTGCGGCACGTTGTTGGGCTGCTCGCTGTTGTTCCCGCTGCAGGAGCTGCTTTCGTGCGAGTGCGGCCGCTGCTGCCTTCTTCTGCACCAGCTCCTGGCTACGGGCCAGATTGTTCTTCTCACGGAGCTGCGTGCGGGCGGTCCGTTGCTGGGCGGCACGTTGGGCAAGGGCTTGTTGTTGTAAGCGTTCAGTTGTTTGTTGCTTGACCATGGTGGGGTCCTGATGGGTTGGGGTCATCGTGTTCTCCTGGGTCGTCTTTGGTGATGTTGGGGCCGCCACGTCACTGAGCGTGAATCCACTTGACCATTCCTTGAGGGTGAATTCCTTACCCGGTTCCTGCGCAGGGACCGGCTTAGGCGTCTGGTTTTGGCGTGTTTCGGGGACGGCGGGGGCAGCCTCAGCAACAGGTTTCGGATGCACCGTGGCGGCGGCGTGTCCTTGGCGCTCATTGTCGATACGTGCCGTGGCAGTTTCGACTGATTTGGCTTCGGTGGCCGGTGTGGCGGTGGCAGCTTCGGTGTTCAGGTGGATGGTGGGGGCGAAGGCTGGCATGGCCGGCGCGAGTACCGTCCCTGTTGGTGCAGAGGGTCGCCCGGTTCCACCCGGTGACATTCCCTCGCCGCCTCTGTCGGTGCCTGGGGTTTCGTGTACTGGTTCTGCCGCGATGTGGCTTCGGCGTTCTTCCTCGCTCGCTTTTTGGGCGGGAGAGGGGAGCACGTGGGCGGAACGTGCCTGGTCCGTGGCTGTGGAAGCACCAGTGTGAAGCTGCTCGATGGTTGCCGGTGTCGCGTTGTGTGAGGAGGTAGCGGTCTCTGCTGCCCGCGTGTGGAGGGCAGCACCGAGTTCTTGTTCCCGGAATCGTTCCGGGATCGGAGTGGTCTCCGTGGCCGGGATCTTGTAGAGCGCACGGAACGCAGCGATCTCTGCGGCTGTGTCGCGCCAGCGTTCGCTGAGGTCCGCACGTTCCGGGACGGGTCCGAGTTTTTCTGTCCAGGGCTCTGGCTCGACGGCGAGGTTGTGTCCGCGTTCGTTAAAGCGTTCTGCCAGGACGGTGCGGCGCTGCTGCAGGTGGGTGCGCCAGCCTTCGGCCAGTACTGGGTCAGCCAGGGACCGGGCAGGTGCCACCCATTCCGGCAGCCGGTCTCCGTTTACGATCTTCACGTCCTCGGCACTGCGGGCCGGGGTTGTGACGCGGTAGCGGGTCTCATCGCGCAGGGCGGCGGCCACGGTGCGGGCCTGCCACAGGCGTTCCTTGTGTCCGGCGTCGGGTCGGGCAAAGCCAGCAGTGCAGGTGCCACGAGCTACTGTTTCCTCAGCCCATTGGGTTGCCGGCAGCCCGGCACGAATCTTGATTTCGTTGCTGAGGGTGCGGATCTCCCACGCTGTCTTGCGTGCCTTCTCGGGATCGAGGATAACCATGTCGGTGCGGGCCTCACGCCGGGCTGTGGCAAGGCGCGATTCAAGGCTGGCATCGGTCAAGGTGCCAAAGGATCGAGAGCGCCAGTGGTTCTTGGGGTGCGGGCCGTGCATGGCGTGCACTTCGGTGAGTGCAGTCTCGGCTTTGGTCACCCGTCCTTCGGCAACACTGAGTTGGGCGGCCAGTTGGGCATCGCTCAATCCGGACAGGGCGCGCTTGCCGTCTTTGGCTTCGGCCAGGGCTGGGGCGGCCTGGACGATGTTCTGGATCCGCCAGGCCAGCACTGCGGAGTTGTCTTGGGCGGAGGCAAACTCACGCTCATCGTAGGCCGCCTGCAGCAACGTGGCGGTGTCCCAGCCTTGCGCTTCGGCGTTAGCCAGGTGTGTGGCCACGGCACCGAATGACTCGGCGGAGATGAATTCCTCGGCAGCGTCTCCGAGCACGGAACGCACCAGGTGTTCCATGCGTAGTTCCGTGGCGAGTTTGTCCACGTGTCGGTACTGGGCGGCCATCGCGTCGATGTCGTTCATGCGCACGTATTCACTGGCAATGGCTGCGTGTACGGACTCTTCCAGGCCGTGGTTCGCCGCAATCGCTGACAGTGCTTCTTCCCTGGCTTCTCCGGGTGCGAGTTCGAGGAAGAGATGGTTGGAGAGCTGGCCTCGGGTCAGCTGGACGTAGGCGGCATTGCGTGAGGTGGCGGAGCTGGCGATACCAATGCCGTAGGCCCGGGTCATGCCTTGGGCGCGGCTATCGGTGTACGCGTAGCCGAGGTGGGTGTGTTCCTGAACGTACTCTTTGGGTAGGCGGATGGTGCCGCCGGTTTCTTGGTGGGCGACGGTGATCGAGCCGTCATCGTGGGGTGTGAGCACGGCCCACAGGTCGCCGTTGCGTACGGATTCCCGTCCCCGCCAGTAGGTCAGGTCGCGGTCGTTGCGGCGGGTGACGATCGTGTCTCCGCGCCAGGCTGTTGTGCCGTCGCGCAGCTGCACGCCGGGGCCTTGCGTGTCTACGGTGCCTGCGTGGATTTGGTAGGCCTGGGCTTTTTCACTGAGCCTGCGGGCTTGGTCGTTGGTGGTGGCCATGATGACGGCGGGGTCGCCGTCGTTGATGCGTTGCTGCCAGGCGGTGAACGCCAATGCCTCGATGGTCTCGGCATCCCCTGCTTTGATTCGCCCGTTTTCCTGGTACCAGGTGAAGGGGTTCTCTTCCCCTTCCACGGTGGTGCGCAGCGCCAGGGACGCGGCGGCTTCTGCCTGGTTGACAGTGCCGTCTGCGTTGCGGAAGCGGTGCACGGTGTCGAGCTCGACGGCTCCGAGTTCATTCACGAGCAGGGAGAACGCGCCACCGGCTTGAACAGCTGAGTGCTGGTAGGGATCACCGACTGGGCGAACGACGCCGCCGCCGGCTTCAATGATTCTTACGGCTTCGGTGAACTTCGCGGTTCCTGCCATGGCTGCTTCATCAATGATCACCACGGTGCCGGGGGTGACCCGCAATGCTTGGCGGCCGTCGGGTCCTGAGGCCAGAACGAAGGTGTCAATCGTGGTGGCTTCAACACCCAGTTCCTTGCCCAGGATGCCTGCCGCCACGGCGCTGGGGGCAAGGGCAATGACCTTGCCGCCGGCTATGTCGATGGTGTCTTTGACCAATGCCATGACCGTGGACTTACCCGTTCCAGCACCGCCAAGGCCGTTACAGATGAGGTGGGGGGAGAGGGAGAATTCACGGGCCAGGGCCAGCTGCGCAGCATCGAGGGGATGCTTCTCGCCGGCACTGACACGGTCGTTGTAGTTTTCCACCGCTGTGAGGAAGTCTTGTTCGGAGGCGGCGGGGATGACTTCCCTGGCACCTGCCCGGACAAGGTAGTTTTCGCTAGCGATGATGGTGTTGGAGGTGAAGCGTGCGGAGCCTCCGTGCTCGAACACGCTATGGTTCTCATCGCGCTGGAGAGGCTTGAATTCCGAGTAAGGATTGGCGGGGGTGATGCTCACGGACGCCTCGTTGAGAGCGGCCTTCATGATCGCCATGACGGTCTCATTGGGCACCGGTCCATGCTTGGCTGCATGGGCTTTGGACCAGCGCAGGGTCTCGGCCATGACGTGCTGTTCACACCAGGTGCTGCGCTTGTCACTGACGGCTGCAATGACTTCTTTGGCGGCACCGGAGATGTTCACGAACGCTGCTTCTCGCGGGATGCGATGGGTGGAACGTACGGGTTCCATGATCGAGTCAATGAGGCTGCTCAACTCGGCACCGTCAACGACTGTGTGGGCTTGTTCCATCCACTGAGCCACGTGCTCTTCCAGTGACTTGCCGTGGCCCTTGTCGGGCCGGGTTTCAAGGTTCGCGGCCTGAGCAAGCTTCAACAAGGCGGCCGTGTCTGGGGCGTGTCCGTGGGTGGTTTCGTAGTCTTCCACGAGCTGGCCCAGGACGGGTTTCATCTCTTCGCTGCGGCTGGAAAAGAGCTTGTTCAACTCTGCCGGGATCCCGGCGAGTTCCATGATGGGCTGCTTGCCGCCCTCCATGGTGCGGGCCTCGTAGACGAAGCCTCGCTCTTCCATGAGGGCTTGGCCACGGGTGTTGTAGAACTCCGAGGCGGCGACACTCATCTTGTGCAGGAGCCGTGAGTCAATGCTCTTCCAGTGGCCCTTGCTGTCTTGAACCTTGGTGGAGAGAACAGCGTGGTCGTGGATGTTCGGATCCCCATTACGGGAATCGTAGTGGCGGAAAACGGAGGCCACAACACCGTGTTGGACAGCTTCCTGCGCTATTCCGTTGGCGCCGGTTCTGGTGGCCACGGCGTACTCTTCCAGGAACTTTAGCGTCTCCTTCACGGCCTGGTCTTGGACTGCTTCAACGACGGCACGGGCTGCCGGACCGCCCACGGCCCACAGCACAGAGACGCTTTTGACCGGGGTCATAGTCAGGTCAAAGCCTGCCACGGCGTCTTGCTGGGGGCGCAGCTGGGAGGTGATGAAACGACCCAGTTCTTCCTTGGTGACCGAGTTACGACCGTGCTCGACCCGGAAGAGAATCGAGGCCTCAGTGGTGCGAATATTCCGGCGTTCCAGCGCCGTTGGCGGGCGGTGGTTCAGGCGCTTGAAAGCCTCTTCACGGCCCCGGATGAGAGCGCCCAAGGTGGTGGCCTTGGCCTGGTACTTGTAGTAGGCACGGCCGAGTTTGGCGGCCTTCTCGGCGTTGGCTTGGGTCCACCCAAGAGCCAGCTTCTCAGCAATGATGCGCTCGGCCTCGGGGTGAATACCTTCCCCATAGAGGTGGGCCATTTGCTCCTCGGTGACGTTCCCTTCCAGGCCAAGCTCATCAACACCAGAGCCCATCCACTGACCCGGCGGCAGGCCGTGGGCGTGGTAGTAGTCACCCAGCTCACGACCAGGTGCGCGCAGCTCATCACCACTGGCAATCTCCGAGGTGTAGTAGAGGTAGCCAGTGCCCGCATTGAGTACGTGCAAGGACATCACAACAGCGATTCTACGCTAGAAACACCCTCACTCATTCGTAATGCCAGAGGTGTGACTGACAATGTGGTTTTTTCGTTGCCTTTGAGCTTGCGAAAAGGTGTTGCGGAAAAATCTGATGTGTGGCATGGAGGGTTAGTTCCGGAGCTTGCGGAAGAACTAAGTCGACTCACATCAAAGTCAGTTCATCAAATGTTCTTCTTGATGCGGTTCTGCACATGAGTGCGGGCTGTTGGCAACACGCTTTTCGTTGTCAACAGCCCGGGCGATTGTGTAGAACCGTCGCCGTGCGGGTTATCCACACGTGGGCAGCGGGAGAGACGCCCTTAATCTCGGAGCTGTCCACGTGTGGATAACCCGCACGGCAAGCCGCTTGCGGCGCAGTCGGTTGAGGATGAGCAGAGCGAATGCCTTTGGGCCCCGCCAAGGATTGGCGGGGCAAGCCGCCCCGCGGGTTGCCCCGCGGGTTTCCCCGCCGTGCAGTGAGTCCGACTAAGCTGGAGAAAATAGAGACGTGGCAGCGTTCGTTGCTGGGTTCTCTAACCGTTAGGTTCTGGGAGAGGGAGTTATGGCACTGACGAAGAATTCACGGGCAGCGGCGGCACGGTCGAAGGCGGCTGAATTGGCTCGGGCGGCGCAATCGCGTGAAGCGGAGTTGCTGCGCCTGGCGGGGGAGTACTTCATCGAAAAGGGTGAAGCCGGTGCGGTCGAAGCGGATGCAAAGGCCAAAGGGCTCGAACTGATTGAGGCCGCGAAGAAGAGGGCACAGGACTTGGAAGCTGACGCATTCTTTGCAGCGGCGGAGCATGAAGTGAATGCGAATGCAGTGCTGGTGAAGATGCTGGCCACGGGCGCGTCGATCGAGGACGTTGCCTCCCGAGTGGAGTTGAGTGCCGGGTCGGTGCGCAAGATCAAGAAAGCTTCGACAGACAAGGCTCCCAAGGGCGAAGCTGTGGCCGAAGTTCCTGAGCATGAAGTGCTGGCTGGTACTGATGGCCATGCGCAGTCCGAACACCACGGGTAGTACCTGCCACGGGATGTTCGAGATTGTGCCCGTTCACCGGCCCACCTAACGCAAGAGAACAATGTCGGTGACCTGGTGAAAGGGTGCAAGCGGTCAGGTGGATCCGCTCGTCCACGGTAATGATGGAATTGGTCTTGAACCGGTGTGACTCATCGTCCCCTTGACGTGCTTCGAGCACTGTCCTTCACAGGATTTGTCCGCTGGTTCAAGATTCGTATCAAGCGCGTTGAGCCAGGCGGACATGACTTCATAGGAGCTTGACCCACAGTCCCATTACCGTTTTGTCTGCCGACCTGGTCAGCGTGCATCCTCGTGCACTATGAGCGGCAGGGAAATGATTACCTTGGCAACAGAAGAAAACCGAATCATTGTTGGCGTCGATACTCATTCGGATACTCACCATGTGGCGATCATTTCCGACTATGGCAGGCCAATTGCTGACCAAGAGTTTCTTGCGGTCGGCAGCGGGTACCGCGGGATTTTGGAGTTTATCGGCGGCCATGGAACCGTCATCGCAGCCGGAGTGGAGGGGACCGGGTCGTACGGTGCCGAGCTTACGAAAGTCCTTCGCGGAGCTGGAGTACAGGTTCTGGAAGTCACACGTCCGAATCGCCAGGCTCGACGGCTCAAGGGTAAATCTGATCCTCTGGATGCCTATCAGGCTGCTCAATCGGTACTCGCAGAACGCGGACTTGCTACGCCTAAAGTCAAAGACGGACCGGTGGAATGTCTAAGGATTCTGCGTATGTCACGGTCTTCTGCCATGAAAGCTCGGACTATCACCATCAATCAAATCCGAGGCCTTCTCGTGTCTTCCCCAGATGAACTCAGGTCAAGATACAGGGGCTTGAACACGTCGGCACTGATCGCGAGTTTGTCCAGATCGAGGCCGCATGGCCATATCGCGGACACTTCCTACGTTACATCTTTGACACTGAAGACCCTGGCTGTTCGATATCAATCTCTCAGTTCGGAAATCGATACCGTGGATGCGAGCTTGAAGGAGATTCTTGATTCGTACGCTCCACTTCTATGTGATTTGGTGGGAGTCGGAACTGAAGTGGCCAGCCAGTTGTTGGTGACTGTTGGTGATAACCCTGAACGCGTAAACAACGAGGCCCAGTTCGCTGCACTTACCGGTGTAGCGCCCATCCCCGCTTCGTCCGGGAAGACAAGCCGGCATCGGCTCAGCCGGGGCGGGGATCGAGATGCAAACAGCGCCTTGCACCATATTGTGTTGGTTCGCATGGTCTCGGATCAGCGGACCAAGGAGTATGTGGCCAAGCGAACCATTGAAGGAAAGGGCAAACGGGAAATCATGCGCTGCCTCAAACGCTATGTTGCACGCGAGATTTACCGGCAGATATCCAACCCAGTACCAGCTCCGATAATCACGGATCTCCGCCCTTTGCGGAAGCAACTAGGTCTTACGTTGCAAAGCGTCTCCGAGCACCTCAACCAATGGCCCTCGATCATTTCACGTATCGAACGGGGACAATCCAGAAACGACATCCTTGCTGCTGACTACCGGAGATGGCTCAAGAATCAGCTAGAGCTTGGGGTTGACTTTAGTGGTCCTTGCTTCAAGGAGGTCTAGATATGCGCCCTTTACCAGTGCTTCTTCTTCAATTCCGAACTCAGCAAGGATGCGGTTTGCTTCTGAAACCGCATCCTCATGCCCCAGCACGTCTCCGACGGTGATTTCGACTTCGAGGAATTCGCCTAGTCCTTCGACTCGGTCGAGGTGCACCCTGGCCTGACCTATTTGAAATACAGAGCGTTGCTTCCGGACTCTCCCAACCTCGCCATAGGCATCCGCCAGGACGGAACGGAGGCGGTCGGGTTCAGACGTTTCAGAATGAACATAGTAGGAGGGCTTCGGCCCGAGTTCGTCTGCTCTGGCGTAGTAGATCAGCACGCCGTGGCCGTCATCAAAGACTCTGAGCTTGAGCCTGCCGTTTGGACAAGCGAAAAAGGTGTCGTCTTGCGCAACATGATCTGGTCCACCGTCTGACAGGGACTGGATCACCGGCAGCAGTTTCGCGAGACTGTTCACGTGGGCCTTGATTTCGATGTTAGTCGGCATGTCCCTACTAGATCACGGCTCAATCACTTGAGCGGGCATCCAGAACTGTTCAACTGCTACGCAACGCCAGGCTCGTTCAGAATTGACATCTATAGGAGCATCCTGTGTGCGGGAAAAGACCGGAGGATGAATCTTTTGCCGTGCACCTGGGGGCGAGGGGCAAAGCAACCTAACCAGGCACCCAAGCAATGAATTGTGCCGGCGAAGCCGGCCGCCATCATTCAAGAATCTACCGCCCGGGCAGCAGTGCCAGGAACAAGCCTGGGCGGTAGCCGGTGCCGGAGACGGCACACACAACCTTGGTGAGATATGAAGCCCAACTGTGGCGGCTCCGGCACCGGCCGCGTTCCTAAAACCGACGGGCACCGATTCGTGTCGAGGGCTGCGAACTGGTAAAATGAGGTCAAGAGAAATGCACGGCACCTAGATACTTCTGACATCTAGGTTCCGTGCATTTCCTTTTGGATTTCTACTTGGTGAGCATCAACTTCTCAACATCACTCAACGCATAACCCCAGCTAACCAAGGCCTTGAGGTAGTAGTCGTGCTCTGCGTCGTCCTGACGCCAGCTCGTGCGATCAACAGAGGCCTCATAGGCGGTAATCATGGTGGCCAGTGAAACCATGTCCGGCTTCACCGTGGCCTTGGCAAGGTGCTTCTGAATCTCGCCCCTATCTCCCGATAGTCCCAACAGCTTGGCTGTCAGGGCGGCGTGGTTGGTGCCTTTGGACACGAGGTACGAGGAGTGAATCAGCGTGTACGCGATAAACCGTGCCGTGTCCTTGGGAACTGTCTTGCGGGCCAACAGGCCGGTGACAAACTCCCGGCGGACAACCTCAGCCGAGTCAGCGGCCTTGTTGTTCTCGATCGTCGTTCTTCTGACCAGCTTTTCTTCCTCGGTCATGCCCCCGGCGGCTGGCTTGCCGCCCTTGCGCAGGCCCCGGGCTTTCCAGTCAGCTACGCAGTAGCGATGGTTCAATCCGCTGCTGTACCCAGTGTAGATATAGACCGCGTCTGCGTCCTCTTGGGTCAGCTGGGTGCCATCCTCCTTGGTGAGTTCGTAGATGCTGGCCACGGGTCCTTTGTACCCCCACGTGTTGGGGTCTTCGGTGAGTACCGTCAACCCTTTTGCCTCAGCCGCCGTGGTGGCTTCCGCGAGCAATGCAGCCTTGGCCCGGTCATCTCTAATGCGCTGCGCCCGGTGGAAAAAGTTGCCGGGATTTTCCAAGGCTGTCTTCTCAAGTTCAGCGGCGTCTTCGGGCACGTCACTGAACTCGGCAATGACGGCGGACTGTTCCAAAGTCATGCCCTGTGCCAGAGCAGCGGCTGCAGTGTCGTTCGCTTTCACGCGCAGCGCGGTCTCAACGAGCTTCTTCTTCGCACCGGTTCTTCTGGCTATCACAGTTGCTGAAACTCCCAGCAGTGACATCTGGTGGTAGGCATCTGCCCGGTCACCATCGGTGAGTGCACGGCGCATCTCGTTCTCCACTACCTGCGTAGCCAATCGGTCTGCTTCCTCGCGGGTGGCCACGACATGAACCGGGATTGCGGACAGCCCCGCCTCGACAGCGGCGAGGGTGCGGCGCTGGCCCATCTGCACGTGCACCGTGCCGTCCTCGGTACGGTGGCCAACCACAGGAACGAGCACGCCGTGCTCCTTGATGGAGGCCACGAACTCCGTTGTCAGCTCCGCTTCCTTGCGGACGTTGGTGTCCACGGTGAGGGTTTTCGGGTCGAGCATTTCCGTGGTGGCCACGGAGGTTTCCAGTACAGCAGTCATGAGGTTTTCCTTTGATCAGGGTTGGGTGAGAGAGCGGCGTTACCCGGCCAGCTACTTGCCTGTCTCTCTTTTCCCGTTGTTTTTTTGTTGCTGGCAAGCTTGCTTGCTCAGTGGCCGACGGAGGCCTGTCTACCCTTTAGGGCAAGACTGGGAAAAGATGCGGAGGGAATAAGCGAGGTACGAGCGCCGGAGCATGTTTTCCCAGGTGCAGGCCCCGACGAAGGAGGGGCTAGACGGGGTGGAGACGGTCACGCATAATCCATCGGACAGCAACAAAAAAACGTCGAAGACGTTTTCAAAAAACAGGGGTGGGCACGGCGGAGCTTGCGGAGCCGGGACCACCCCCACAGCCGGACGCGCAGCGGACGCCCTTTAGCCTGGTGCGAGCCTGCGAGTACCAGGCACGCACGAAAAGGCGACACTGCCGGCAGTGGTGACAAGAGTATCTGGGCACAAGACAGCCCTACCGGCATCCGCCGGTAGGGCTTGAGTATCAGCATAGATTAGAAGGCTCCCGTGTTGCCGCATGTACGTGCCTGTGCCTCGCGATTCAGTCCGGGAGTTCTGCCCGGTTTTCAGCGAGTGCCCTGATGAACTCATGCACGTCTCCCTGGGCAGCTGGGAAGTGGGGTACTTCCTTCAGCACGAGCGATGGAACGGGGAAGATTCTCTGGCTGTGCAGCAGGCCTATGTTCAGCGAGGCGATCACTTCGTTTTGGATTGATTCGTAAGTGGCTCGGGTGATCATACGGCGGGTGTGGATGTGGCGGGCGCCGTAGTGGATCTGCTGACCGTCTTTGGTGTGGGTGATGGGGTCTGAGAAGTCGCCCGTGGCGTCCGGCGCGGTGCCTTCAAAGTCTTTGACAATGGCGTCCACTGCCGGGGTGGTGGGGCCGTGGACCCACTCCACATCTACGGTGGCCCCTCCTGCGTATTTGAGAGTGCGGACGGAGAACTTGGTGTCGGGGAACTGGGCTTTCAGCGTCCGCTTCACGAGCTTGGCGGTGTCAGTGGCAGAAACGTAAACAGTCATCGTAATCCTTCGTGAAAGGTGAAGGGGTGGGCGCGGAACCTAGATACTTCTGACATCTAGGTTCCGCGCCGCTCCCGTTGATCAGGCTGTGACTAGCAAAGGTTCAGGCTGTACGGCTGGCAGTATTCAGGGGCCAGC
This sequence comes from Arthrobacter glacialis, assembly GCF_002909445.1. Taxonomy (GTDB): domain Bacteria; phylum Actinomycetota; class Actinomycetes; order Actinomycetales; family Micrococcaceae; genus Specibacter; species Specibacter glacialis. The sequence goes on along the minus strand of NZ_PPXC01000016.1, from coordinate 28,355 downwards.
TGATCTGCCGTTTCCGGCATGTTGGGCGGGCCGTCGCTGCGTGACTTCCACGTGCTGAATGCCTCGGCGGTGATCGCTGCCCAGTGCGCGGCCTGTGTGCGGTAGAACGTCGTCTTCACGTCCCCCTCGCAGTAGGTCGCCATGCCGAACAACGGACCGGCCTTGTCGGCGGTCTTGGTCACGGCCACCATGACGTAGGGCCATTGACCCAAGTCCCAGCCGTCAACGCCCCATGCCCCGCAGACCAACCAGCCTTCTTCCTCGATCTTCTCCATCCACTCGTAGCCGCCGTCCTCGTGCGCATCCGTCAGAACACGGACGCCAGAAAGGATTTCGTGGGTGTCCACCGTGCAGGTGGTTCTCAGGGCTGTAGCAAGCATTTCTGCTCTCCTTCGTTAGGTGTGGGGTGAGAGAGCGGTGTGACCCGGCCACCCTCTTTCTCTTCTCCCCGTTGTTTTTGTTTGGTGGCGAAGCTTGCGTAGCTGTGGCCGACGGAGCGCTGTCTACCCGCAGGGCAAGCCTGGGAAAAGATGTGGAGGAAATAAGCGAGGTACGAGCGCCGGAACATGTTTTCTCGGGCGTAGGCCCCGACGAAGGAGGGGCTAGACGGTGTGGAGCGGTCACGTAAGATCCGAAGGACACCAACAAAAACGCGCAGCGTAAAAACAGGGGTGGGCACGGCGGAGCTTGCGGAGCCGGGGCCACCCCCCACAGTCGGACGCGCAGCGGACGCCCTTTAGCCTGGTGCGAGCTCGCGAGTACCAGGCACGCGTGAAAACATTACCGGGCATGAGAAAGGCCCCACCAGCTTCATCTTGTTAAAGGGGTGAAGCACCTAAGGGGTGCTCTGGTGGGGCCTACTCGAAAAGTATATGAAGGTGCCACCCTGCGCGCTAGCTTTTTCTGCCACGCTTTTTGGGGAGTTATTTGGGCCCGGTACTCCTGAACGTGTCGTGAGCCGCCAAGTTTCGTGTGTTGGGTTGAGCCGCGGATATAGTGCGGTGTCGTCTCCGGTGAAGGTCAGGTTTTCCTTTGCGAACCGGACCTGAACCTTTTTCGCGGTTAGCCGCCGGACGATGGCGCGCAGGTCATCGAGATTCCGGGCCAAAGGAAGGCCCTCTGGCGGCGACTAAAAATATGATCCACCTCGCTATGAAGTGGAATATGGGGCGAAATAGTACTGCGCTTTTGATCGCAACGCCCAACAATAAAGCGACCTTACCAAGAGAAGTATTCAGGATTATCTTGGCAAGATCGCTTGCCCATCATACTGCACCCAATGGCAATAGGGATAATTCCGCGCCACGGTCATATATTGCGTAAATATTAAGCGACAAGACTATCCCTTTGGATGAACTATCCATCGATTTGCGTAACTACTAAAAGCCGGCAACTAGACTCACATTATTAATTGCAAATCCGTTCCCAGAGAATATCGGATGTTCAGTTCTGGAATTCCGATAACGACATTTGTGATCTAATGCACAGTAATTATCGATTCGATTATGATTTGATATAAAATACTACAAGTGAGGGACTTCTAATGATCACAAAATTTAAGAAATCTGCAGCAAGCGCTTTGATGGTTACAGCAATCGTCGGAATGGGGCTGCTTCAGGCTGGACCAGCAAGTGCAGCCAATGCCGCGCAGTGCAACTACTCAAATCTCTACGGCAACGGCTACACGGTGTTCACTGGCGAGCAGGTTGCATGCTATGCTAACGCGGGAACGGTCACTGTCAATAAGGTGGCAGGCACCGTTGTTGCTGGAAATAATTCAGGATATTTTACTTTTGAGCCGCGCAACGTACCCGGCCCCGTCCGGGCAATCCAGTTCTTCAAGGGCCAAACAATCAACATGGGCTCTGGGCTCGTTAAAACTCTGGTAATTTACTAGAAATTTCATTCATAAGGAGCCTTAGGTGAAGATTAAACGTAGCCTAGGGCTCCTTTCGGATTCTAACAAGGATGCGCGATCAACTGAGGGTGTCAACATAGAACCTGTCCACCCAATTCGAAAAGCAATAATCAGTGGAATAAAAGAAATTGCAATAATTATAGTAATTGCCGTTTTGCTTTCCTTGATCATAAAGACATTTCTGTTTCGCGCGTTCTATATTCCCTCAGGCTCTATGGAAGAAACGCTCCAAGTTGGTGATCGTGTGTTCGTTAACCTTCTGGTGCCTGAACCGATTTCTTTGAAGCGAGGAGATGTTGTCGTATTCAAGGACTCCCAGGGTTGGCTAGGAAACAATGTGCCCAAGCCTGCCCCGGTCGAGCAGCTCTTCATAAATTTTGGGCTGGCGCCGGACAGTTCATCAGAGCATTTGATCAAAAGAGTTATCGGGCTGCCTGGAGATCACATAGTTTGTTGTGATAGTCAAGGTAAGATTTCCGTTAATGATAAATCAATCAATGAGCCCTACCTAGCTCCTGGATCTACAAACGACTATGGGCCCAGTTCGTCCAAATTTGATCTAATTGTTCCTGAGGGAAAAATTTGGGTCATGGGTGACAATAGGAATAATTCTAGCGATTCCCGTTTTCATCAAGAATTGAATGGCAAAGGATTTGTACCAATTTCTGACGTCGTCGGAAGTGCTTTTGTGATAGCTTGGCCAATTTCAAACTGGGGCATATTGGGAAACTATCCTGATACGTTTTCCGGAATAGATCATTAGTGCTTTTTCTATTTCATTGAAATTTTCTGCAGTTAATGACAGGCCTCGCGCAGATTTTTCTCTTGAACAGCGAGTTCTTGACCTTCCTCTTCCCGCCGGTCTTTTTCAGTTGCTAATCGAGGGAGTTCTTTTGCCATGCTTTCGCGCTCCTGCTCAAGATAATTGGTGGAGGCTGCGACCGTGCCCCATTACTTCTCGTTAAGGGCGCCGGCGTAGTGGCTGATCCATGGCATCTGGACCCGGTACTCCTGGAGGTGTCACCCGGGGCAATCTAGGGGTTAGGGCGTAAGTATTGGTAGACGGTTTGTCGGCTGACCCCGAATTCTCTGGCTAGAGCGGCTTTCGCTTCGCCGGCAGCGGCTCGTCGAGTTAGTGCACTCGCCTGTTCGGTATTCAGCATTTTTCCTCTGCCTTTGTAGACGCCGGCCTTCTTGGCCAAGGCGATACCTTCGCGTTGTCGTTCTCTGATGAGGGCGCGTTCGAACTCGGCGAACGCCCCCATCACGGAGAGCAGGAATGTAGCCATCGCGGTGTCGTCTCCGGTGAAGGTCAGATTTTCCTTCACGAACCGGACCTGCGCCTTCGTCGCAGTTAGCCGCCGGACGATCGCGCGGAGGTCATCGAGATTCCGGGCCAGGCGATCCATTGAATGCACCAGAACGATGTCGCCGTCACGGACAAAATCAATCAACGCTTCCAGCTGCGGACGATTCTGGTCTTTCCCAGACGCCTGGTCGGTGAAGACCCGGTCGAGGTGCTCGCCGTCGAGTTGCCGGATCGTATTTTGATCGAGGGTACTGACCCGAATATAGCCGAAAGTTTGACCAGTCATCTCATCGTTCCCTTGCCAAATAGTGTCAGGGAAACTCTAAGACCCTGCTGCTTGAGTGTCAAGATAGGTTATTCGGCACCTCAAGTTGACATGTGTTCATTGGGGTCGCGTAAGTCCCGGTTTACGTCTGGTTGGGGTATACCCCACCTTGGCAACTCAGGAACCAAAAGGGGTACCGGGCCAATATGGTCGGAACCCTACTAGCCCCCTTAAAAGGTGAGTGCCCCGGGGATAGTGGTCGCGATCCGGGGCACTCATTCAACATCATAGGCTGAGGCGCTGAACTCCTCATGACAGGCATCTTTGATACCGACAAGAGCCTAAGGGCAAGCCATGGAGGAAAACTCTCTGCTCTACTAGGGCGTTGGAGACCTTCCCGCGGAAAAGTATCCCTTGGCCGTGGACTGTTGCGGTCAGACTCTACTGTTCGCCAGGCGCCCTACCCAGCAATTTTGGCGAGGACAGCGGAGCGAGAACTTCATAAGGACTCTGTCTTACTATTTGGTCCCGCAGGGCAAATTGGCTTCTTCATAGGCGGAGGCTGTACCAGTGGTCCCTGTTGGGAACGTTCCAGTGCTCCTCACGACCATTCGGAAGGTGGTGTTTCGGAGATCTGAGCAGACTACCTGAACGTTTGTTTGTTGGATGGTGCCTTGTCCAACGTTGGTACTCGAAAAAGGGCCAGCTACTTGCTGGAGGCCCCACCAGACGGTCTTGTAGAGCGTTGTGGTCTGCGTTATGCGGACCATGAGGGTGTCACAGGTGGTGCGCGGCTTTCCCCCGACCGTTCCGTAGGGGTATCCGCTGCCGGAGGAGCGCTTGTAAACGTTGCCTGTATCGACATGACAGCCAACACCGGCTGCTGCGCGTGAGCTTGCGTTGTTGAGGCCCTGCTGTTTGTAGGAGCTGGGCGCTGACGAAATTGCGTCAACCTGCGACCAAGTCAGGTCATTGGGCCCGGGAGGTGGGGCCGATGCGTCATATGCTGGAGCACCAATTGGTGCATCTGGAGCCACGGGCGTGGAGCTAGCTGCCATTGCTGGCGATGAGATTGTCAGAGACCCAAAAATGAAGGCGACCACAACGGCCGCAGCGAACTTTCGCATAAATTCTCCTCATGTCCATTATTGTGAGGACACCGGCTGCCCCCACCCCAGTAGTTCACGGCGATGTTCTGGCGTCAACCCAAAAGGGGACGTACTGTGAATGTATGACCTCTGAAGTGTGGATCGTTCAGCACGATGAAACTGCTCACAACACTGTTCTTGGTGTGTTCGCCACTCAAGACGAAGCGCAGTCATTTGCTGAGGAAGTCGGTGGGCGCTTTGCTAACGGGGTGATCTTTTCGTCCTACCAGGTTGGATACCGATACGACGAAGGGCCTGGATACGTGGCCCTTGTCCCGGACACAACGGGTACGGCCTAGCTGAGGTTTTCTGCTGGCTTGTTAGAAAAGTATCCATCCATGCGGAACCGTATCAAAGCACCCTTGCCGCCGGTTTCGCACCCACCCGGCCTAGGTCTAGGTGGGTGTTCATGTCGAGGGTGAAGCGCCCGTAGGGGTTGATGTGCGTCCAGAACAGCGGGGTGAGACCTCTGCGGTCTTCTCGTTCGAGCATTTCGTTGAATTCTGGTACTTCAAGGACGGTTTGCAGCATCAACGTGTTGACCAAGACCAGCGACGATTGCAGTAGGTGCAGGGCGAGCATGGAGACTTCGGTCGTTTCGCGGTCCGGGCCGGTGAGGTCACGGTTTTTGCCGTAGATGACAACGTCGTTTCCGCTATTCCAGTTCTCGACTACCTGTAGCCCGGAATTGATTTCGCGTCTGAGGTCTTCGTTGGCGAGGTAGTCGGCGGCGAAGATTGTCCGCACCGCCCTGCCGAGCTCCTCCAGGGCCTGGTAGGTAGGATGTTTCGGGCCGCCTCTGGTGAAGCGGCGCAGGATCGTCTCCGACTCGGCGGTACCAAGCTTGAGGGCGGTGGCGTATTTGACCATCTGATCGTATTGTTGGGCGATGATTTCCCAATTGATCGGGCGAGAGATCACGTCATTGATCTCTGCGTAGCTTTCTTCATTGCTGACACGGTAAAGACGGATGGAACCGATGTTCTTCAACCTCGGCAGTAACTTGAAACCGAGGAGTTCGGTGAACGCGAATCCCACAATTGACGCCCCGTGAGTGTCGACGTAGTTCGCTTCAATCTCCGCGTCGGTGTCGTGGCGCAGGACGCCTTCGATCATCGCTGCCACCTCGGACGAGGAACAGTTTTTCAACTGCGAGTAGATACAGGTCGATTTCTTCTCAACATGCCAGTAGATCATCACTCCGGGGCCGCCGTAGCGATTGTGCCATTCGGTCATCAGGTTCGATTCCCAAGACCCAAATTTCTTTGAATCCGACGCGCACGCGTTCCCTGTTCCCCACCAGGCAGGGTTCCTGGCCTCAAACGTTGCGTTGACGACTTTCACGATGGCCTGGCGCAGATTGTCTTTGGTGATGAAGGTCCGGCGAACATGGCGCAGCTCCCGCTCGCTCTCTCCATGGCCGCCAGCATCAGTCACGGCTTTGATGCCCATGTTCGTCCCCAGCCCGAAAAGACAGAGCAACAACCGCCGGCGCAGGGTCTCCCGGTCAAGGACCGCGCGGGAAGCGACAGAGACGAATTCATCGGTGAACCCAGTCAGGAAGTCGGCCTCCTTGAGGACTTCAAGTAAGTCCAGGGTGCCCCACCTGGCCAGGACCTCAGCCTTGAGTTTGCCCAGATTAGCCGGCTCATCGAGTTTCTCCAGCTTGGGTACCTTAATCCACGGCGCCCCTCGACGTTTGGTAACCTTCACTCCACCGGTCGTATCGGCCAGTAAACCGTTATCCAGCCGTTCCAGTGATCTGGTCATTCTCAACTTCAGATCATAAATGAACTTGGCCGGGTCCAACGGCTTACGTAAGGCCTCATAGTGGAGCTCACGCGAAGCGTCGAAGTCCTGGGGCAGGTCTTCTTCGGGATCCCGCCACTTCCCTGCACCATCAACGAAAACCTCGCGGCGACGCAGAGCCTCCCGCAAGGACACGAGTAGGCAGAGCTCGTAAGGGATCCTTTCAATCCGACCCTTATCATCCCGGATAGCACCCTCCCAGGACTTGGGCACCACACCAACAACCGGAACAGCCTCCGTGGCGGCAAAAAACTGGTTCTTGCTTCCGTCCTCCGCATACCTTTTCAGCAACACGATAGCGTCCATGATGGGACGGAATGCCGTGTTGTGGCAACGGAACCGCAACACGGATAGCAATGCCGGCAGCATGCGCCGGTAGTGATTCGAATACGAACCACGCAACACAGTCCGTACTTTGCCCTGGAACACGGTCTCGTTAGCTTTTGCCTCCTGCACCAGCTGCTGCAACGTTTTCTCACTCACTACCGGGAAAACGGCATTGCGGACCGTCTCGTCCGGGCGAGCGACTGCCGTTTCAGCAAGTTTGAACAACAACGCCGTCTTCCCACGGACCTTTTGCAGATCCTCGGTCAGTTCCTTCTCAACCTTCCTGACCGCGCTGGTATTGATCTTCAACACCAAGACCAGCAACAGATCAACGAGGCTGTCAGCGATCTCAGACGTGCGTTGCTGGCACAACGCCGCCAACAACGTCAACCGCACCGGGGCTGGTGTATCCCAGAAATCCGATGGATACATCCGCGCCGCCCTGGCCCGCCAAGCGCTCACTACCTTCTCCGACACCCCTGCAAACAAACCCGCTGGCAGAGCAAGGTATTGTGCCGCTGAAAGCTTCTCTACCTCCGACAACAATGATTCCAATCCGGCCGGGCCGGGATCAGCCTTCAAAACTGCCAACAAGGAACCTGCTGTACCGTCAGCGATGAGGGCTTCCAATCCAGACGCACCATCAAGCCCCAGATTGCTGACGACATCAGCACATAGGCGCTGCTCAAACAACGTCCGGGCGGCACCAACAATCCTGCCAGCACGCCCAGGCGGTTCGATCTTCTCCTGACGACACCGGGACAGCAAAGCCTCAAGCAGCGAAGAATCCCGGACCTCCGACGGACACACCCGCTCAGCCAACCACCCCGCCAACCGGGCCTCATCAGCCGAGGTAAACTCTCGAAATCCAAACACAGATCGGATATCGGAACGATGTCGTTCGATTGTGCGACCCGTCCACAAATACAAAACAAGGTCTTCTTCCGGCACACCAACTTGTTCGGAAACATAGGCTATTGCCGTGAGATCGAATTCATCTGGTCCGCTGGGGAATCTCGCCTCGATCTCGAAGAACTTCAGCAACAAAGCGAACCCCAGCCGTGTAGGGCCAGGCTTCTGTCCAAGAAGGTCAAAATCTCGTCCGACCAACGTCCACTCTTCAATAAGTTCAGGATTCACACCACCACAATCACACGAACAGGCACCATACCGCTACAAACTTGGCGGCTCACGACACGTTCAGGAGTACCGGGCCATTTGGGCATGAAAAAGCCCTGCCGTGTGCCATAGCGGGGCACACGGCAGGGCTCCCAGAAGTTATCTTACGACAGGCAAGGAAAAGCAGGCCGAACACATTGTGGTCAGGCCCGCTCATTTTCCCTTGCAAGGGAAATCTCTTAGAAAAGTGTTGGAGCTTCTGGATCAATCCCGCTGAACAACGGATTAAGAATATCCTGATTCCAGCCATGTTCCAGGGCCGCGTCCCTCAGGGCGCGAGACCTGGCGGCAAAGATCTCCCGCCCCACACCTCGCCACCGCCAAGTGGCGCCGTTGGCGTGCCGGCCATCCCATACACGATCAAGCATGTTCTCCCGCTGTGTGCCGGCTATTAAGTGTCCCGGGTCCGGGCGGACACAAATGGGGATATTGCACACGTGCCGCAATACCTCACCCTCAGCCAGGGGAACACCTGTGGCCAGCTCGTATGCGTAGCGGTGCGGACGAACGGAGGTGTCGCGCCCGTCCTGGCGCAGGAAATAGCGTCCATAGCCGTCATCAGCGACGGCACCCAAGAACAAATAGTGATCGTCCAGACCAGGGCCCTTGAGGACCTTGGACCAAAACCGATCTACGGCAGATTGCTGCACACGATCAGCTGGCCACTTGGTACTTCTGCAGGAGCATATGCACGGCTTCACGCACCAGGGCGCTTTCGCTCTTGCCAGTGCGTACTTCAAGCTGTTCCAGAGCGGCATAGTCATGCTCGGCAATGCGCCCACGAACGGTGGGGGATGGGCCGCGCTTGGCCTCACCAACGCGGGGGCGTCCGGTGCGGATAGCCCGGTCGATGGCTTTGTCGCTGCCGTATTCACCTAGCAGCATGGCATGGCCGGCAGCAGCTGCGGCGTCTCCGCGCAAGGGTTCCCCTACACCGGTGATGGGTTCGTCACCGTGGAGGCGATCTATCAGCGCCTCATAGTCAATCATTGGTTCAGTCATCTCTGGTTCTCCTCTCGCAAGCGTCGGAATTTCGGGCCCAGCTCCATGGCGTGGAATATCTCCGCTTCACGACTGGTGCCAGGGTACTCATGAACGAGTATTTCAAGCTCCCTGTCGGTCTGCGCGTGCGCCGGACCAATGTAGAGCATGATGCGGCCCGTAGTCGCTTCGTCAGCGAGTTCCCAAATGAAGGTCGCGTGTAATATCGCGTTGATCTGGTCACCCTTAAGCACCTCATGTCGTGCGCTTGAATCCAACCATTTCGGTGCCATAAGACAATCATACCATTATGTGTCCCTAAAGTGTAGCAATTTTTAGGGAGTCTTTTCTGTAGCGCCGATAACGGTTATTACGTCAACCTAGGTTGACGACCGGTTTCTTGAGACGGTGAGGGTAGTAGCTCAGATACAGATCCCAAAGACTTGATGCCGAAGCAGAGGTTACCCCTGCTTCCCACGACGCGGTCTCTTCCCGTTCTTTCTCAGTAACGTCCATCGAGTGCTGCTGGGGTGCAAACCCAAGGATCCATGCCCGGACTGCCTCGCCGTCGTCAAGACCGGGCGGGAGAGTCAGCGTCCGTCCTCGTCGCGCGATACGTTCCAGATCTTGGTTCGCAGCTGAGGTCGACCGAACCCAGCTTTCTTCAATCTTGATCTCACTCATCTTCATCTCCTCTAAATAGTTCAGAACTCACTGTTGTTGGCTATCCCTTTCCTGCTTCCGGAGGATGTCAACAACAATCGCGATCCGGGCCACTTCGCGCCGGTACTCTGGCGTTCGACCTCCGGGGTGTCTTGGTCCCACACATCCGGGTCAACCTCTGATCCCTGGTCGTAGGCTTTCAGCGCCCGGGCGGCCTCGTCCACGCTAAACCACTCTGGCTCAGCCATTTCCTGCGCTACTCGCGGCAATGAGTCCGTCCAGTTGGCGTAGCGTCCACTTATTCACGGCCCTGTGATGGTCCCAGTCCTCCACCCATGACATTCTGTTGGCAAGCTCGTCACGGACACTCTGCAAATCCGGTAGCTGTTCACCCTCACGGAATTGCTCGGTAATGTCCGCACGCCATTGCGTTCGCTGCTCATGCGTCCACAGCTCGGGCTCGATGATCCAGCCCCGTTCGTCTCTGACGTCTGCGTGTGGCATCCGGCTTGCATCCATGGTCTTGTCTCCGTTGTGTTCATGGGATTGCACTATTTTGTTGCGAGGGGCTGCTGCGAAAACCACGCTGCCTGAAGACGTTCCTCCGACACCCCAACCGCCCTGTATGCGGTCTTCCATTCTCCCGACGCATATCGCCCATCAACCCTTGGCAGCTCACGCTGGAGCCATTTTGCGGCTGCGGACGATTGCCGACGCGAAATCTTCAAGCGCTTACTACGAAGCCAGCGGAGCGCGATACTGTCAGTCGGAACTGGCCAGGTCAGTAGCCCCAACACCAGCCCCACCAGTGCAGCAATGGAGATTCCAATAGTCATCAGAACCAGAGTAGACATCTCACTCCTCAACTTTCTTCAATAGGGTATTGAGTCAACGTCATTGCATCATTCCAGCCCGTACCGACAATCTGAAGGCTCGGCAGCTGTTCGGCTTATTGGCTCGCGCCATGCGTTTCTTCATGTGTGCGCTGCCCTGTACGCAACACACCGGCGGGGATCCCTGGCCATGCTTTACCTGCGTTGTGTTTGCGCTGAAGCCTGCGGAGTTCCTTGCGTATTGCTCCCTCCAGCAGGTCATTCACGGAGGCGTAGCCTTCCTGGGCGCCGGCGGCTTGCAGTGCTGCCCGCACTTGGTCGGCCATTTCCACAGGCAGGGTGACGCTGAAGCTTGGGGGTGTGCGCTTAGCTTTCATCGGACCTAATCAACAGCTCGGTTGCTGCCACCAGGGTGTGGCGACCCTTTGCCCAGGAGCGGAGCTCCTGGAGGCTCAAGAGCGATACGTTCTTCAATGACCCAGGCGAATGTTTACCCGTCCGTGTAAGTGAGCACAAGCCCCCGGTCCTCCACTCCATCACACTGTCCCCTGGACGCGGGCGATATAGGTCAGGCCGGCCCGGCGGAGGGCGTCGGCTGGTGTGCCGTCGGTCCAGTCTGGGGCTTCACCGGTCATTGGCAGTGGAGCGGATTTGCGAGCGTACTCGTGCAGAGCGTCGGTGAACGGGTCCCATTCGACTTCCTCGTCGTCTGTTCCAAGAGGCTCGACATCGAGTGTGAGTCCGCGGTGAATAAGTACCTCACGTGCCGAGGCGGTGTACGACTCGCGGTATGCGCCTTGATCCCGTTCCCATAGATCTTCGAGATTTTCGAGGGCAGTTGCGGCCTTGTTTACGGCTTCTCTCAACGGGTTTCCCGTGCGTTGGCCGCGCTGGTAAACCGCCTCATTGATGCTGCTGACCTCTTGGGTTCGCTCCTCCACGAGTTTCTGGGCTGTGGGGTCCAATTCGACGAAAAGCCCTGAATTTGTCAAAGCCTGCAGGCAAACGGCCAGGCGCTCTTTCTCTTCAGGCGTTGCAACGGACTCAAATAGGGCCTCTTCTGCCACCGTCTCGCGGCGGTACAGCTCCTCGACGGCCTCATCGTAGAGCGCTTCCAACCCGAAGTCGTGGAACCGGTCTAGGACGTCAAATTGAAGCCATATAGGTTCGGTGCGGTAGCGCATCAGCTCAGTGTCGTCTTCCCCGGCGGTGCTCTGGACTATCCGGCGGACGTAGTCGGCTTCCCACGATCCGGAACGGCCGGCCAATAGCGTCTCAACGCTGCCAACATTCGCGGCCACGCTCGTGATGACCTGGCAGGCGATCTCTGCAAAATCCACTGGCTCGTTGTGCTCGTTCGGTGTTCCTTGGCCAATGACGCGTGTCGTACGCGCCACGGCGGTCAATGCGGCAATCGCCTGGGCGATCAGGTCGGGCTTAGTCGAGGCCAATTCGTACTCCGGGACGACGGGTGTTTCATCACTCATGGTGAGCTCCTTCTTTCCCTTAGACATAGCATGTGACTCTGACATTGCGCAGGGGTTTAGAACGGCGGCTCAGACTGATCCGGGCCGCTCCCCCACCCGCCATTATTCGGCTCCGGGGGGATTGCCCAGGGGTCGTTGGTGGTGGCCGGTGATGATGCGGCGAAATTGCCGGGTCCGGAGGCTTGGAAGCCCTGGTATCCCTGCGCGGCTGTCGGCGCAGCTGCAGCGGCCGGGGTTCCCTGGTTGTTGGAGCGTTGGGTGCGGTTGACCTTGGCGTTGGCGTAGCGCAGGGAGGGGCCGATTTCATCGACTTCAAGCTCCATGACGGTACGCTTTTCGCCTTCCTTGGTGTCATATGTCCGTGACTTCAACCGGCCAGAGACGATAACGCGGGTGCCCTTGGTCAGGGACTCGGCAACGTTCTCGGCCGCTTCACGCCAGATGGAGGCACGGAGGAAGAGCGTTTCGCCGTCTTTCCATTCGTTGGACTCTCGATCAAAAGTCCTGGGAGTGGAGGCAATGGTGAAGTTTGCTACCGCGGATCCACTCGGGGTGAATCGTAGTTCGGGGTCGCTGGTGAGATTGCCAATGACTGTGATGGTGGTTTCGCCTGCCATGGTCTTGCTCCTTTTACTTGGTGGTGAGTAGTGCGTGAACGGTGGTGGTGGCCACGTCGATCATTTCTGACGTGGCTGGTTCCTCGGGGTTCAACTGGTCGATGGCCTTACCCAGGGCAATCAGTGCGGCCTGAACTTCGGGAGTAGCTTGGGTGAGGTGCTCCACCGCGGGGAAGGTGGTCATGACTTCGTGTGCTGACCAGTCGCTCACACCGGGAAGTCCGAAGTCGCGGCCCAGGGCGAGAATGTTCCGGTGGTAGAAGGCTTCATGATCCATGTCGCCGTCCTCGTCATAGAGGGGGAGGTAGTAGTCAACGTCTTCAAGGCGGGTTGTCATGGTGTCCACTCCCCTACCCTGCCAGTTCAAGGGCAATGGCCTGTTGAATCTTGGGTGGGTTCAGCCCTGACCAGTGATCGATGCTGCCATCAATTTCTACCAGCACCACGGGGGCCTGTGCGTAACCGAGGTCTTCTGAAATGTACTCCAGCGCTGCGTCGTTGCTCGTGATGTCAACGAACGTGTAGGTGATCCCTGCGGTGTCCAGCAAGTCCTTCGTCTTGTCGCACTGAAAGCAACCGGACTTGTAAGGCTTTGAGTAGATGGTGATCGTCATGGGAATCAGCTCCTGCGTTGCGTATATTCACTGGTTATGTTCGGCTGTTGCTATACCTCTATTCTATCGGTCATTCATATGAATGCGCAAGGGTTTTGACCAATAAATACGAGGAACTAGAGAAATTTTCTGAACTGTTTTGGGTGTCGTTTCTGACGTGCGCGATGCTAGGTGGGGGTGGTGCAAGAACGGATAGCACCTCGCTGGGATTCCCCCCAGGCGCTTGAAAACTCATGCCTCCCTCAAGGTTCCTGTGCCTGGTCAACGCCCCCCCGCTCCCCTACAGGTGTCGTCATCGGACCGCTTTTGCCTTTAGCCGGCTATCCACTCAGTGCACCCAGAGAATTTAGCCCATACGTTGGACTTGAGTGTCTGTGGCCGCTGCTAGAGTCGGCAAGTATGACTCTCGTGCCCAACTTTCCTGACAGCTTTGCTCAGCCATTGATCAATATTGGCAACGTGCACGTGACTGAAAAGCAGATCATTACTCCTGCCGGCTCCTGGCCCCTGGCAGAGGTGAATGTGACCACTGTTGACCAGACTTCAACCACAACTCATACCCCTGGGTGGGCCATTGTCATGGTGATTCTCTTTATCTGGTTCTTCTTCCTGAGCCTGCTTTTTCTCCTGGCCAAGGAAACACGCACACGAGGATACGTGGCCGTGCACATTCAGGCTGGACCGCACTCGTACACCGAACAGGTGCCGGTGGGTAACGCTCTTCAGCGTGCTGATGTTTTCAATCGTGTGGCTTACATTCAAAGTCTCATTGGTCAGGCCCGCCGATAGCTACCAGGCAGCGGGACAGTTAACCCCGGTTCCCTAGCCTGTGGCCATTACTGCTCTCGGCCGAGCTGGGCGTCAATCTCAACCGTCACGAGCCGCTTGTCAGCGATGGTCCCCTGCAGTGTTGCTGCCATCTCCGGGATGGCAGCAACACGGTTCTCCAGCTTTGTCGACGTGTTAGTACCGTTCGGCGCCGCCTCAAGGGCTCGATGCACAAGTCGGAGAGCACAAGAAATTTCAAGACTGTCCGAAAGGTCAGTGAGTATCTACCAGCGCCATGATAAATTGTGAACTATATTTATTTTTTCGGTGATCTATAAAATTTTGGTCTCAAAATCGAAAATTGATCAGTTATTCGCTCTGTGAATGTAGTGTAACTTGCATTCAGATAATATTTTCCTAATAAGTATGTCGATTCAAAATACATCTGAGAAATTTTACATAAAATAGATTAATACCAATATTGGGGGATTTTGTGAAAATTAATAAGCTTTTTGCTATAGTTTCAGCGGCCACCCTGCTTTTTACATTCGGCCCAGTTGCTGCAGCTTCTGCTGGAACAACTGGCGACAGTGATTCAATCGGAGCTTCTTCAATCTTGGAGCTCGTGGAAGGAACCGACTTTCAGGTCCTCACTCCGGAACAGAGTAAGTTCATCGATGAAAACTTCGGCGAAGAAGCAGTCAGCCTTTCTACGGCACAGGACTTGGCAACGGGCGTGAGCTCAGGTGAATTGGCCGTCGCAGCAGCCGACGATGTTTCCCTATTGGCGGATACATGTAACAGCTGGAAGAACCAGGTCGCCACACTAGGGACACAGAGCACAAGGACTGATACTGGCTGTGCACTCATTGGGTCATCCCTTGGCCAGAAGACCTATTCCTGGGCAAAGGATTTGAACGCAAAGGGTTCAATCTGCGTCCAAGGAAAGGGCTACACAACCACCACAGAACAGTGGATCATTGGTGGCTGTGGACCCAGCGGGGCCGTGACAGCGAACTGGAGGAATGTATTGGCCCACCCGGCTATCAAGTTTGAGGCAGGCGTTGCTCCAGTATGGGGCGTTGCCTTCAAGTGGGTCTGATTTTGAAAGAGCGTGACGGCGGAAGCCTGGGCCTTGATTTTCATCGCCCAGGCTTCCGTTTTTTAATATTCCTCGTCGCAATAATATCTACTATTCTTTTAACATCCGCGTGCGCGGGAGGGAACCTTGAATCCGACCAAATACATTCAAGACCGCATAACGTTGACATGACCAGAGATCAGGTTGAAACTCAGTTTGACCAAATTGAAGAGTTGCTTACCTGTCAACAATCAATTCATTTTTACGATGACATATATTCATTTGCATACATGCGTGGCCTGACATGTCTGATGGCAAATGATGCAAATGTGAATGTGAGGGTGTTTACATCCGGTCCAGCCATGATCCAAAATCTAGATTCCGCTTTAGGGTTGGGCCAACCCGGTCAACTGGTCTTGCTCGGGGAGAACTGGCTGGCCATCGCGTCTGAATCAATTATTAAGAACCTTCAGCAGCTAGACTCAAAAACCAGTGTTCTGTCGAGAATTGATGCACTGTCGTTTGTGGAACAAAACGGCACCATTAAACCACCTGGTGCTTCAGCAGATTTTTGTGTCGGATGGGCCTCCAGTGTCATAGCTGAGACACTTTCAAGTGATCCTCGTGCCGCTTATGATCGTAAAGAGACGGAAGTTCTTTACCCTGGACTGCTCAAAATATTGGATCAAATCATCGCAAATGTACCTAGTTTGCAAAAATCAATCGAGCAAGATTTTATTATTTTCAAATCTAGACTTTCCAGTGAAATGACACCGATAAAGGAGCATTGCTTATCATCAGTGGAGAATGGGATCGAATCCATGATTCCCAAAGAGCCCTGAGATTTGTTCCGAATGGTTGGTGCTACCGCGAGTTTCTTTTCCCGTGTGGTTCTAAGCCTTGTAGGCTGAGCACTCCACCAATTTTCTGACTCACACCTTCGGGTGGGCAATGAGGATCTGGGCTCATCTGGATGACGAATAACCGAGCTTTGGTGGAGAGCAATCTAGGAGAATGGAATACCAATGCAAGAGATTCAGAACCCGACCACCGTGAAGCCGGTAAACAAGCTTGCTATCGCGGCACTAACCATGACAGTAGTGGCCCTCGTCTGTCTAGTTCTTTTTGGTATCAGTATCATCGTGGTTTTTAGCGTAGGCCTGGCACACCTCGCAATCCAGCAGATCAAGGTGAGAGGCGAACGTGGTTGGTGGATCGCAATAGCATCTATGTCAGTTGGCTACATCGTTGCTACGTACGCTCTGGTTTCTTCGGTCTACTATGCGATCGCCTTTGGTTCACAGTCTGTTGGAATGTAGATCAGCTGGGACTGACTTGTTGGTTAAATTGCGAAGTGACCAACCCATTGAGACTGGTTGGCCACTTCAGATATGACACTACAAGGGCGCTCTGACATTGGGCCTCTCGTGGGGTCAGGGTGAGCCTTGGTCGCGTTCGCTTATGGAGTTCCGTTCCTTCGTTCTTTAGCCCAGGTCATGGTCTCTTTCTTGGGGGCGCTTGTCTGCGAGGCGTTGAGCGAGTTGGCGCTGTAGCCGCTGCTTTCTTGCTTGTTGTTCTGAGGTCTGCGGATTCTTCACTACTCCCCCCTTCGAGCTGGGCTGTTCGGCGTCTACGTTGAACCCTTGGGACCAAGTTTTTAGAGTTAGCCCTACCTGGGTATCCCCGGCAACATTTTCTTTCTGTGCTGCGGGTTTAGGCTCAAGCGATGCATTGAGTTTGGCGTCCAGGTCCTTGCTTTTTTCGCGGGCGTCGGCCAGTTTGTCCTCGTATTTGAAGGGTTTGCCGAGTTGAGCGTCGATCTCAACGGTCACGAGCTGCTTGTCAGCGATGGTGCGCTGCAGCTTGGCTGCATTCTCCGGGATGCCGGCGACACGGTTCTCCAGCTTGGTGACCATGCCGGTTCCAGCTTCCAGGATCTCTTTCCGGCTGAAGACTGTTGCCGTGTCGGGAAGGCCTTTCACCTGGATCAGGAGGTCTTGGTAGGAGCCGAGGCGGGATTGGTTGGCCGCGTTGGACACCACGAGCTCCTGCCCTCCCAGGACCGCCATAGTCCCGTAGTCGTGCTGACGGTGGGCGAAGTTCCCGAAGTCGGGGGTGTTGGTTTTCACCCAGTCGTAGATGCCGGCTACGGCGTCGGCCCGGGTGTCCACGGTTCTGTTCTCAAATCTCATCGCGAAGGCATCGCCTTGCGTGGCCTGGACGGTGGGCACCGCCGCCAGCACTGCTGGCAGTTTCTTCTCTGCCGCCTCGATGGTTGAAAGGGCTGAGGCTTTGGACCAGTTCAGGGAGCTTTGGTTCTTCTCAAAGGCACGTTTGAGGCGTTCCAGCTTGGTCCTGGCGGCGTCGGCTTCGATCTTCTCCATCACCAACGGGTTTCCACTGGTGGCGGCCTTGATCTGGGCGGCGTTCAGTGCCAGGTCTCCCACGTCTTCGAGCTCGCGGACGTCCAGGCGTCCACGCAGTACCTGGTTGATCATGGTGGCCTTGCGCTGGATCCCGTCCCAGGCCGCACTGTCGTAGCTGCCCACGGTGGCGTACTGGAAGTTGTAGACCTCGGCGTTGGCGTTGCCCTGGCGAATGATCCGCCCATCCCGCTGAGTCAGGTCGGCCGGCCGCCAGGGGCAGGTGACGTGGTGGATGGCCATGGCGCGCAGCTGCACGTTGGTGCCGGTGCCCATCATGGACGTGGATCCCAAGAGCACCGCAACCTCTCCGCTGCGGCACTGCTCAAAGAGTGCTGCCTTCTGCTCGGCCTTGGGGAAGTCGTGGACGAACTTCACCTGGTCTGCTTGGATGCCGCCGGCTACCAGCTGATCCTTGATCTGCTGGTAGGCCGTCCAGACTGGTTCACCGTCTGGGCCTTTGTTCTTGGACGGGGTGGACATGTCGCAGAAGATGATCTGCAAAGCGCCTCGCTGGGCGGACAGGACCCCGGATTTGAACGCTGTCTCGTACTGGTTGTCCCGGTTGGCTTCCCAGACCTTCAAGGTGTTGGCCACCACGTGGTCAATCTTCGTCGCGGACTGCGGCTCGATGCCCACCATGCGCAAGTCCAGGGCTGCTTTGCGGCCGTCGTTGTAAACGGTCAGGGCGTTGTCGGCTCCCTTCTGGGCCCATCCCTTGAGGTTGTCCAGCCGCTCGGCCAGGCCCTTCATGTAGTCGGCCAGTTCCGGCGGCTGCGGGATCAACACCAGCTCGGGCTGTCGTTCCCCGTCGCTGGGGCGCTTCACCAAATCTGGTGTGGCCAGGTTCAGGTCTTCGGAGAGCTTCACGTCAGCGAAGACGTGGAAGGTGCGCAGCATTTCTGGCACGTTCTTGAACTTGGCGAAGCGGGATTTGTTCTTCAGCCGGCCGCCGGCGTCCATTTCAATGGCCGTGACGGTTTCCCCGAAGGTCGCACCCCAAATGTCGAAGTTCTCCACCCCGGCATCGCGCAACAGGTCCGGGCGCAGGTAGCGCTGCATGACGTGCGCTTCGGTCAAGGAGTTCGCGATCGGGGTTCCTGTGGCCATGGTGGCCACACGGTCCCCGTGGGTGTCACGGAGGTATTCCAGTTTCAGGTGCATGTCGGTGGCGCGGGAGGAGCCGTTGATTTCGGCGCCCTTGATGTTGGTGACGGTGCGCAGGTTCTTGTAGTCGTGCGCCTCATCCACGAACAGGTAGTCAACGCCTGTGTCCTCGAACGTCAGCCCCGGATCCGGGGCTGTGTCCATGAGTTTCTTCATGCGTTCTTCTTCACCCTGGAGCTTGGTCTCCAGTTTCTTCACCGTGGTCCGGTCTTCGCCGTTGTCCATGGCATTGGTGATGGTTTCCCGCACGTCACTGATGAGTGTGTGCTGGTACGCCTCGATGGTTTCTGCCTTGACCCCGATGCTCTTGAACGCGGTCTGGGTGATGATGACCCCATCCCAGTCGTTGGCTGCAACGCGGGCTACGAACTGCCGGCGGGCGCTGCTGTCGGTCTTGGCGGTCTTGATGTCATCACTGCCGGCAGAGAGCAGGCGGGCTTGCGGGTAGAGCTCCAGCCATTCCCGGGTGAATTGCTCCAGCATGTGGTTGGGGACCACGACCATGGGCTTGGTGGCCATGCCCAGGCGTTTGAGTTCCATCGCACCCATGACCATCTCTGCGGTCTTTCCTGCACCGACTTCATGGAACAGGCCCACAGCCGGTTCGGAGATGATGCGGGCAACCGCGGTGCGTTGGTGCTCATGCGGTGTGAAGGAAGCGGCCAGCCCGGGCAGGGTCAGGCGGTGGCCTTCCTGGGTGTAGTCGCGCAGGGCGATGGAGTTGAAGCGGCGGTTGTATTCATCAATCAACCGGGTGGCCCGTTCCGGTTCCTCCCATACCCATTCGGCAAAGCGCTCCTGCAGCGCGTTGGCCGATTCCTGGGCAGCCTCCGTTTCTTCAAGGTTGGCAACCTTCTTGCCCTCGGAGTCGGTGTCTTCCACCTGGATGCTCTTTTGCTCCAGGATGCTCTGCAGCAGGTCAGGGGCAGGTCGGCGATGGGTTCCCCACCAGCTGGTGGCCTTGACGCTGCCACGCTCAGCCTTGACGCGCCAGATGCCGGCACCGACGCTGCTGACCGAAGCTCGCGGGTCATTCAGCGTCTCCCGGACGAACTTTTGGTGGTCCTCGACGCTAATCCATACTGCTCCCAGGCGGGCTTCAACGTCTTCCATGCCCACGGGGGTGGGTTGGACCTTTTCCAGGGCCGCCACGTTCGCGTTCCAGCGCGGATCTTCCTGTGCAGCTGCGCGGGCCGTATCCAGCTTCACCCGGACGTTGCCTGAAAGGTATTCCGGGGCCGTGACCAGGGCAGCGGTTGCGGGGTCGTCGAAGACGAGCTCGCCCAACTGTGCCCTGGCTTCCTCCGCTGTGCTGCCCACCAGGTCAGCAATGACTTCCAGTTCCGGGACACCGTGGGTGTCCAGGCAGATGGCCAAGGCCTCATCAATGGTGTCAGCACCCATGACCGGCTTGCGCACCTGCACCTGGCGATGCTGCAACAACCCACCAGGTGAGGCTGTTTTCGTTTCGGCGTTGAAGTCTTCAAGGGCGCTGGGCAGGTTCCCGAAAGGATCGAGTGCTTGGAGCTTTCTGACTGCAGGCGGGGAAATTCGGCTAACGATGGTCTCGCCGGTCTCTTTGTCCAGGCGTTGCCTCGTGGTGAACCTGTTGATTGGTCCGAAATTCTCCGCGTAGCGGGTGTAGTCCTCCAGCAGGGTGGTTCGCTTGGCGTCCATTTCCGGGGTGTCATCCCGGTCTGCTGCCTCCATCTCCATCAAGGCTCGGGCACCGTCGCGCAACCCCAGCAGGGCGCGCATCTCGGCCGCGTGGGCTTTGGGTATGTCGAGTGGGGCGGGTTGTCCGTGTTCCAACACAGTGAATGAACCATTGCGTTCCGCGGTGATCGTTCCATCCCAAGCTGCCTGACTGGCTTCCAGCAGGGCGGCCGGCTCCTTGCCGGCTATCGCCTGGGCGGGGCTGTAGCCCCGGTCTTCGGCCAAAGCCTCGGTGGTGATGTGGCGCAGCCGCTCACCCAACAGGGCCGGCACGGCCGCCAGCTCGCCGTCGGCTTTGACAGTGACTGTTTCAGCCCCGTACATGCCGGTGCCGACAGTGATCGTGCCAAGGACATTCTGAGGGTGGGTGTCAAAGTAGTTGTTGATCTTGATGTTCTTGCCATCAAGGATGACTGGGCCCACGGTTTCCCAGTCGGTGTTGGCCGACTCCCGTCCCGCCTCGCGCTTACGGAAGAACAGCACGTCGGTCAGGGCGTCAGTGCCGGCGGCACGGCGGTGGGCGGCCGTAGGCAGGCGCACGGCGCCCACCAGGTCGGCCATGGCGGACATTTCCCGCCGCGCAGCAGGATTGGCAGCATCCAGAGTGAAACTGGAGGACAGCACCGCGACGTATCCGCCAGGCTTGACCGCCTCCAAGGACTTGATGATGAAGTGGTTGTGCATCGAGTGCTGACCCTGGTTGAAAGCCTTGTCATACAGGGCGGTCTTCCCGAAGGGGACATTGCCCACGGCCAGGTCAAAGGAATTTCTCTGCAACTGCGTATCCGCAAAGGATTCAGTGCGGATCCGCGCCTGCGGGTACAGAGCCTGGGCGATGCTGGCCGTGAGCGGGTCCAGCTCCACACCGGTCATCCGTGCCCCTGCGGGTGCCATGCCAATGAACGTTCCCGATCCTGACCCCGGCTCCAGGACCTCTCCCCCGGTGAACCCCAGATCCTCAACAGTGGACCACATTGCCTTCACAATGCCAGCGTCCGTGTAGTGGGCGTTGATCGTCGTCCGTGAAGCGGCGTCGAACTCTTGCTCACTCAATGCCTCGCGCAGCGTGGCACGTTCCTGGGCCCAATCATCCTTGTCAAAGAGCTGCGGAACCGCTCCCCAGCTCGACCACTGCCCCAAAGCGCGCTGCTCCTCCGGCGTGGCTGGGCGCTGCTCCGCCTCGAGCACACGAACAATCCGAATGGCCTCATAATTCGCAGCAAAACGGGCCTTCTGCCCGGACGGCGCCAGATCATCCTGGGACAGGGGCCGGAAGGACTGCCCCGCAGCCGCTGCGGCCGCGGGGGTGCTTAGCTGAAGCGCTCCTCCGGCAGAGGAGTCGAGTCCTCCATCTCGTCCAAGTCCTCGTCCATTGGCAGGAATCTGTAGATCATCTCCTGGTACACCATTCCCCGTGCGCTGACCCTGGCCATATTCCGCTCCCCGATGATTTCCAGCGTTGATCGTCCCTGGGTGTCGTGCTGGATGAGGCTGTCCATCTCGATCTCGATCTGTTCCTGGATCTGTATCCCCAAGTTCGAAAAGTACGTCTCGGGATCCTCGATCTCGCTGAACGACCTCCGGTCGTGATTCCGCATCATTTCCATGGCGTGTCGCCCGTGCATGTTCATTTCGTATCTCCTCAGGCTCTGACCACAATGAATCCAAACTCATCTGGCCGTCAATGTCGTACTTCGTCTTTTTACGTACCACGGTCAGTTCTTCCAATCGTTGGACATTTCTCCAACGTTAACTGGAAGCTCAAATTTTTAACAGCTGGACACCGGACTACCCTGTAGAGGGTCGTTGGTCCTTCCGCGCCCCGGATAGGTGCCGCACGACGGTGGCTTCGCTGACATCGATAGTTTTCGCGATGTCCTTGATAGTTCGTCCCTTGGCGCGCATTTCCTGAGCCGTGGCAGATTTATCAGCTGTCATCTTCGTTGGCCTCCCACCAACCCTTCCTCGGGCCTTGGCAGCCTTCAATCCGTCCATGGTCCGTTCGCGGAGCCTGTTACGCTCGTACTCGGCAATGGCGGAGAAGAAATGGAACATCAACAACCCCTGGGAGTTCGTGGTGTCCAGCCACGTCTCCGTCAAGGACTGGAGCCCTACATTCCGCTCGGCAAGAGTCTTCACTATGGCTGCTAGGTCGGCGGTGTTTCGCCCGAGCCGGGACAAGTCATTCACGACCAGTACGTTGCCTGGTTGGAGGTGGTCTAGGCAGTCCTGCCACTGCGGACGGTTCGCCGTGGCGCCTGAGGCGTAGTCCGTCCAAATTCGATAAACTCCTGCGGCGTTGAGCGCATCGTGCTGCAGATCGACGTTCTGCTCCGTTGTACTCACCCTGGCATAGCCGATCAACGTTGGCATATCAGCCTTCCTCCCCGGTTTGCCCATGCTCGCTGCCTACGTTGACCACAGCTTTGTTCCGCTTCTCCCGCAGACTCTGTTTTGCCTTTGCCTTGACGTAAACAGCCCTTCTCTTGCGCGAACTCTTAAGGGCGTCCGCGTCTTCATGGTGCCGGGAAACTCTCAGGACCATGACGATGAAAGAGACGAACATAGCAAGCAGAACACCTACGAATGAAGCCACAATCCATGGATTACCGGGATCGCCGCTCTTGTCAAAGGCCCAGATACATAACCCGCCACACACAAGGAAAAGGATTGGCTGCCAGTA
This sequence comes from Arthrobacter glacialis, assembly GCF_002909445.1. Taxonomy (GTDB): domain Bacteria; phylum Actinomycetota; class Actinomycetes; order Actinomycetales; family Micrococcaceae; genus Specibacter; species Specibacter glacialis. Next base: position 5,367 of record NZ_PPXC01000016.1, on the reverse strand, counting down.
GGAGGTGAGCTTAGGTTTGGTCGAGGAAACGTAGATCTGGGTGGAGCGAAAGGCATGCTCAACCAGTTCGCGACGAAGGCTCTGCTTGGCCCGCACATCGCCATGGTCCTCCTCGCCAAGTTCTGTCTCATTCCAGGACTTGAGCAAGCTCAGCGCCCCCGAAGCGCGGCGATGGGCTATCGACGCTCGATTCGACACCTGATAGACACTCCAACTCACCCCGATGGCCGCGACAATGGCGCCCACCAATGGTCCCCACTGTGCAAATTCCATCACTCCCCATTCACGTCAAAAACGATGTGAACATCCTTTTGACTAACTTTGATTACGCACTCGACTTATTAGTTTACGTAGTCGAGTTACGCACTACGGTAGCACGGGAAGCTTCTCGGGAGTGCAAAAAGGGTCGTTTCTGACAGTCACTTATCGAAGCTGACTTCGTGGAGGGCTAAAGCTTGCTACTGTCATTCCATGTCGGGGGAAGAAACCCATGAAAAGGGTCGTGAAGGCGCGCGTCGCGCCAAAGAGTGGCTTGAGTCAACCACTCGTGTAAATGCCTGCTGGGTGAACCCCGATAAGTTTGCCGTCGAAAAGCTCACCTTCCCTTGGGCTGCCGGCAGAAGACAGCCCTTCTCTTACGATCTTGGTGGGCTCTTACTTCGTGGTGATCTGGAAGGGCGAGCTTTCTACGCCGAGGTAAAAAACTACACGAATTCCAGTAACAATCAAGGTGCGGAGTACATCGAGTATCTTGCAAAGTGCTACTGCGCTTATCTGGACAGTCCCAAATTCTGTGACAATTTCATGTGGATCACGTGGCATCCCTTCAGTCTCAATAAATGGTCGAAGCTCTGCTCTGTCGAGGTTGTCCTAGATGCAGTGCTGACTCATTGTTCGTACACCTTGGGCATAGAAAATCGTGACGAGGCCAAAAGTGCCGTCGACATGGAGGCATGCATTGCGGTTGCAGAGAGACTCTGGATCATCGTTTTGTCAGATCGTCAGGAGACACTTACTGTCTCGGCCGAGCATCGCGGCCTCATCGAAAAGTTTGACACCGAGAGGGGGCGAAGATGACCGAAATTCGATCGGCCGGCTTCGCACAAGCGATCGTCAGCGCCTTGGGAGTTCGTTCCCCTCAGGACTCTATCAATGCCGTCAAAAGTGCAGTCATCAAGGAGCTCGAAACCCTCGACCGGTCTGTGAGCATCAGAGACACCTCGTACTTTAACCACACTTACGCTCCCGATTTGATTCTGAACTGGGATAGTTCCACCGAGCGACCCGTTTACCTCCGATTCACGGACAACCTCCTTGAGCTGCGAGACGGCATCTCAAGACTAGATTTTGAGAATGCCTTCGTCTTTGGCCTCACCCGTCCACATGAAGATGCTGAAGGGTTTCCTGAGCTGGAACAGTCCGCTCAGGAAAACCATGCCCTCATAACTGATGCTGATGGTATAGAAACGCTGATCACGCAACGAACAAATGATGCGGGAGTGAATCTGCTAGGCCAGGCCTTGGCGCGTGGTGGTCGTGGACTCCTTGCCCAGCCCCAAGCGTTGGCAGTCGCAAGCACGGTATCTGATGGTTTCAGTGCTGCATTGGAAACGCAGAGCGAGCCTACCCGCTTGGCCATAGATGCCATAGACCAGTATCTCGATGACCCTCAGGCAGCCCGAATGACTCGTGTATTGCAAGCAGTTTGGGAAGGTAGCGACGGACGCTTGGATCAATTCCCTGGCCCGACCGACCTCTCGAAAGGCCTCGGCGATGACTCCTTGCAGTACATTCTCGATGTCGTCTCAGCTAGCGATACGGATTTTTGGCGCCGCATCGGTAGATTCCTGACGACGACACAACTTTCGCGACTCAGCCTTAATGCATCCAACGAGGACAGTTTTCAGAATCTGGTTAATGCGAATTTGGACGTTATCCCCTGCAGGGCGGCCGCTGTCGCTTCTGGACCCGATACCCTCTTTTCAGTTGGCAGGAAGCCGTTCCTTTGGTCGATCCGCCGCCAAACCCTCGCGTTGGAAGGCGCCGACTTTACCGCCTTTGTCGGCGACCTGAAGGAACGAGTTCAAGGAAAGGTAGCCGCCGGCGATGTTGCATCCGTCGATGGTATTGACGTGGAAACCTTGAGCAGACGAATCGAAGACTACGAACTTACCGAAGTCACGTTAAAAGATGGTGGCGCTACGGTGCAATTCACTTCCAACGAAGGTGTTGGACATGACGAGCGTCTGTCCAAGCTGGCAGAGGGCCTGTCTTCCAACAGCACGGTGGTCAAGGCTGTTGTGCCGCTTCCCGAAGGGCAACTGGCACTGAATTTCAGGACCAGCGTTGTCAATGCCAAAACGACCAAAACACCGCTCCTCAAGGATGTGCTCGCCGCCTCCATCCCTCTGCTGCACGAACTTCCCGAGGATCAGCGGCAGTCACTGAAGGCATTTCTAAAAGTCGGAAATTCTACTCCCACAGGGACCTTTGAAGACCTTTTGACTCTACTCGCCGAAAAAATCGACGACGACTAGAAATATTTTCTGTCTTGCGATTCGGCCTGCATCAATCAACGCAAGACAGTTCTTGACGCTTGCGGTCGATAGGATGAAGCCCATGACCGATTCCGTTTCCAAGCCCAGTTCCAATGACTACGGCATCTTCCTGGATTCCCTCAAAGAACGGGTACGGTCCGCGCAGACGCAGGCGCGGAGGAGCGTCAACACCCAGCTAATTAGCTTGTACTGGTCTATCGGACGCGACATACTCACTCGCCAGGAAGAAGACGGGTGGGGGAGCGGCGTCATCGGCCGGTTAGCCCAGGACTTGCACACGGAATTTCCCGCTATGACGGGTCTATCGCGTTCCAATCTTTCCTACATGCGCAGCTTCGCTGAAGCATGGCCAACCTTCGACCCAAATGTCCCACAGCCTGTGGGACATTTACCATGGGGCCATATCCGAACGATTCTGGACAAGAAACTCAACCCCACAGAGCGCGACTGGTATGCAGCTGCAGCGGTTGAGTATGGCTGGTCTCGCAACGTGCTCATGAACATGATCATGAACAAAACGCTGGAACGGTCCGGTGCAGCCCCGTCGAATTTTGCCCAACAGCTCGCCAGACCTGATTCCGAGCTCGCACAGCAGATCGCCAAGGATCCCTACAACTTTGATTTCCTGGGACTTTCGGGAGAAGTGGCCGAACGCGATCTCGAGCAACGACTCATGGATCGCATGGTGGAAACACTGCGTGAGCTCGGACCTGGGTTTGCCTTCGTCGGCCGGCAAATTCACTTCGACGTGGACGGCGACGATTTCTATCTGGACCTGCTCTTCTTCCACGTCGAGCAGCTGCGCTATGTCGTGATCGAACTCAAAACCGGAAAATTCAAACCTGACCATATTGGTCAACTACAGTTCTACATCGCATTGGTGGAGGACAGGCTTCGACGGGCAGCCCATGCACCAACTGTGGGGATCCTCGTCTGTGGGAGCCGCAAGGAACATACTGTCCGCTACGCACTGAACCAGGCTGGTTCCCCAATGGCGGTCTCAACCTACACCTACGATGGACTGCCTTCTAGCGAAAGGGCAGCCCTGCCAAGCGAGGAAGAACTGACCACCGCTTTTGACTGATTCAAACTGGCATGCGCGGGTGTTCATGAGCCGTGAGTAGCACCCGGGCGCTAGTAACATTGAGCCGCGTCTCGGACTGCCATTGGTTCGTATGGTTTGATAACGTGATGCCGATACTTCCAAGCACAGAAAATTCACTTTTGGTCCGCACAGCCTTTTCCGATGCCAAAGCTTGGGCCGGTGCGCTTGCTGCTGTCCAAACTGAAAACGAAGACGGGTTCCGTGCCTACGTGGAAGTCATTGACGACATTTCATGGGAAAACGCTGACTGGGAGCAGGTCCGTCGTGCGGCTCTAGCAACCGACGAGCAAGCAGCCGTGCTGTTTATTGCGGATAGCCCCGCCCTCGAACCTGACTATCCGGTGATGGTAGTTGACTTGAGCGACTTGTCACATGAACCGTTCCGATGTGTAGCCAGTGAACTATGGGGTGTCGATAACAACCTAAACATCGCGAACATGGACTGGGAAGAGTTCGCCGACATGGCCGAAGACGATGGTGTTTTCAGGGGTTTTGCCTGACTGCTTTTGTTGCAGCCACGTACTGCGCGTAAGCGGCTGCCGAATCGGTGGCGTGACGTTCTATGGTGGTCGGCGAGTAGCCCAAGGCCTCGGCAATGATGGCCACGGGTGCGAGCTTAGTGAGTTCGTGGAGGGTTCCGAGTCGAGCTGCGCGGGTTTTGAACAACTTGCTGAGGCGGGTTGTGAGGTATCCGGGGTTGATGTGTCGGCCAGGGGAGATTCCTCGGAATACCCAGGCGCTGTTTGGGTGTGAAGCGGTCAGGTTATGCCCTGGGTTTGCAGCGAGTTCCCGCCATGGCTGGGCCAATGGATCCAGCAGTGCGATGTGGATTTTCCCGAGTTGGATGGTGACCAGTTCTTCAGTGATGGTCACGTCGTTCCAGGTTAGCCGTGCGATGTTTTCTGCCTGTTGTCCGAAGACGAGGATGAGGATGGCGGCGGCCCTGTCACGCGTCTCGAGTCCGTCTTCGTAGATGACCTGTTGAAGTGCTTCGTCCTGGCCCGCCTTGGCGAGTCTTGGACTGGTGCCGCGCCGGTGAGGAACGATCGTGAGCCCGGAGGCAGCCACTTTGGTTTTGATGGCCCATTTGAGGAACCGTTCGGCGATTCGCCTGGTTGTTGGCCCTTCGGCTTGCCATACGTCGAGGTGGGATTGCTGGAGTTCGGGCAGTTTGATGCTGTGGTCTGTGAGCCAGTTCAGGAGCTCGATGGCGACGGTGACTTCCTGTTTGGCGCGCAGGAATGTGCCGCGGGTGACTTCGTCCATGTGGTTCATTCGTCGTTGGTGGTGCCAGCGGATGTATCGGCGGATCACATCAAGATTCTGAGGGCTCTTCACACGTTCGAGCGCTTCTACGGCCCAACTGTCATAGCGCCTGCGGAGTTCGTCGCGTCGGGGGAGCACCCCAAGTTCGACAAGCAGTCCACGCACATACTCGCGGGTGCGTGAGTCTGGCAGTTCGTCGAAGGCTTCATGGGTGATCACTGGTGCGTCGGCCAGATTGCGGAGGAACTCAGCGACGTGCTTTTGGCGGATCCAGGTCAGGCCACTGTTGGCCCGCTTCATTGATTTCAGCGCCGCCGCCAACGGGATCAATTCCGCGGCCATGGTTCCCGTGACCGGGTTGGTGAGGAGGTCATCCACGACGGAGCTAAGGACGCAGGTCCAGCAGCGGCCGCCACTGTGGAGTTCTTCCTCAGCTCC
>NZ_PPXC01000015.1 GCF_002909445.1 Arthrobacter glacialis | reverse complement strand
CCTACGTCGCCATCAACGACCCCAAACAACGAACTCAACAAAACGTCAATCTCTCTCAAACAGGTTGACAGATACCGTATGTGAAGGAGCGTTGCCGAAAACGACCCCCATATGTGAAGGAGCGCCTGAAGGGAGGGAGGAGTGGCAGCGTCTGGGGACTATTGCAGGTTTGACGTCAATCTGGCCGCGCTGTCCCAGAACTTCTCCCACGACGGGCGCTTGACCCAGTCTGCGAGTTCCAGCTGCCGGCTGTTGGCCCGGTAGCCGTCCTCCACGGCACGCATTTGCGTCACAAAGGAGGCACTGTGGATCAGCACGGAGATCTCCATGTTCAGCGAGAAGGATCGAATGTCCATGTTGGAGGAGCCAATCACTGCAACATCGGAGTCAATGCTGAAATGTTTGGAATGCAGCACCTCCGGGGCCTTGTACAGGTAAATTTTCACCCCGGCCCGCAGCAGCGCCTCGTAGTACGATCGCTGCGCGTGGTAGACCATGGCCTGGTCGCCAATCTCCGACACAAACAGCTCCACGTCCAGGCCGCGCCCGGCCGCTGTGATGATGGCCAGCAGCACCGAGTCCTCCGGCACAAAGTACGGGCTGGTGATGCTGACCCGTTCGGTGGCCTGGTGGATCATGGAGACAAAGAGTTTCAGGTTGTTGTCATTCTCAAAGCTCGGCCCGCTGGGAACCACCTGCGCATCCACCAGGTGCGGGGCCGGGTCCATGACAACGGGTGAGGTGTCCAGCTCCAATAAAACCTCGGTCTCGCTGAACCAGTCGGTGACGAACACGGCGTCGAGCTCGCGCACCACTGGCCCGTGCACGCGCATCATCAGCTCGTGCCAGCGCAGCCCGCGCGCAATGTTCTTCTTCTTGTTGTAGCTCTCGTGGACCAGGTTTTGCGATCCGGTGAAGCCCACCACCCCGTCAACCACGAGCAATTTCCGGTGGTTGCGCAGATCGATCCGCTGCCATTGGCCCCGCCACGGCCGCAGCGGCAGCATGGCATGGTATTCGGCACCCATGGCGGCCAGCACGGCCAACGTTTCCTTCCGGCCCGGGTTCATGACGGCCGCCAGATGGTCGCTGAGCACCCGCACTTTCACCCCGCGCAGGCAGGCCCGTTCCAGCGCATCAAAGAACGGCTTGGTCGCCGCGTCGTGCACCAGAATGTAAAACTCCACGTGCACGTAGCTTTGGGCGGCGTCGATTTCCTTGGCCATGGCGGCGATCGAGCCGTGATAGTCGGGGAGAAGTTCGACGTCGTTGCCTCCCACCATGGGCAGCGCACCCAAGGTGTTGTTGAGGGTGACAAGGGTGCCCAGGCCGTGCGGCCAGTCCTCCCGATGGCTGAGCTGGTCAAACCCCTCGGTACGGTCCAGGATCAGCTCGTTGACATGCTTTTGCTTGTCGCGACGGGCCCTGGGCAGCCGGTTGTAGCCCACCAGAAAAAAGGCGATGATCCCGATGAAAGGGATGAAGATGATGGTCAGCATCCACGCGATGGCAGTTGCCGGCCGGCGTCGTGCGGAAATATAGGCAACTGCCACGGCGCCAAGAATCACGTGCAGGGCTAGCAGGACCCAGGCAAGATGATTGGCGTCGCTGAACCAATCCAGGATGCTCACGAACAGGTATCTCCCTCATGAAAAACGAGCAACGGCGGACTCATGCGAGTCCGCCGTTGCTCCTCAATGGTTCTAGCAGTCTAGGGCAAGCCGGTTAGGAAACCTTGGCGAAATTCAGCATCAAATCGCTCAACAGCCGTGTGCCATACCCTGTTGCGCCGCGGGGGCGCCAGGAATCGTCGGTGTCGCTCTTCATGGTCCCGGCAATGTCCAGGTGCGCCCAGGGCGTGCCCTTGACGAATTCGGACAGGAACAGCGCCGCGGTGATGGCCCCGGCTGTGGGGCCGCCCATGTTGGAGATATCGGCAATGTCCGAGTTCAGCTGGGGCAGGTACCGTGTCTCCAGCGGCAGCTGCCACGCCGACTCCCCCGTTGCCTGCGCCGACGCCGTGACCTGGTCCACCAAGTCCTGGCTGTTGCCGATGACAGCACCCACCAAGGTGCCCAGGGCAGCCATGGCGGCACCTGTTAGCGTGGCGACATCCACAATGGCGTCAGGGGTTTCTTCCATGGCCAGGCACAGGGCGTCCATCATGACCAGGCGGCCTTCGGCGTCGGTGTTCTTGACCTCAACCGTTTTGCCATTGCGGGCTGTGAGTACGTCGCCGAGCTTGGTTGCCGTGCCGGAGGGCATGTTGTCGGTGCACATCAACCAGGCGCTGACCTCGGCGGTGGCACCCAGATCGCGCAGCCCCGTCATGGCGGCCAGCACGGCAGAGGAACCTGCCATGTCCATTTTCATGGCCAGGTGCATAGGATCTGATGGCTTCAGGCTGATTCCGCCGGAGTCATACATGATGCCTTTGCCCACCAGGGCCAGGTGGGCTGTGGGGACACCCGCCGGCTTGTACCGCAGCACAATCATGCGCGGTTCCTCGAAGCTGCCGGCATTCACGCCGAGCAGCCCGCCGCAACCGAGTTCAATGAGCGCAGCTTTGTCGAACGTTTCCACCGTCAGCCCAAACGAGGGGCCCTGCTCCGTGGCAAAGTCAGCATATTCGGTGGCCGTGAGGTGCCCGGGCGGGTTGTTGGCCAGATCGCGGGCCAGAGCGGCAGAACGGGCCAGCACCTTTCCGCGGGCCGCACCGGCTGCTGCGCCGTCGCCGGCGCCCACCACGTCAAGGCTCTCGACGGTGACATCCTTGGGAGCCGTCTGCAGGGCATTGAAACGGTACCGGGCCAGCAGGGCGCCTTCCACGACAACCTGGGCGGCCAGTGCGCCGTCGAGCCCGTGGCCAGCCGGGAGGATCAGGGCCAGCTTGGCATGGCGGGCCGCGGCACGGGCGAACGCGGCGGCAGCGTCGCGCAGCTCGTCGGCCGTGCGGGTGGCACCGGCTCCGGCACCCACCGCAACTGCCGCCGTCGCATCTGCACGGGGAATGACCAGTGTCTGGCCAGCTGCGCCGGTGAAGCCGGCAGCTGCCAGGGCCTCCTTGCCCAAGCCAAGTTCGGCAGGTGCGTCACCGTCAGTGGACACAAAGTATCCGACGGCGGTTGCCTCGCCAGCAGGCGCATCCGGGGCAGACACGGCCGGATCAAGCTGCAGCGAGGGGGCCGGGTTGTACGATTCGGGAATCAATTTAATGGGCGTATGCACCAGGGGAAAACCTTTTCTCTCGTAATGAAACGCTTGCTAGCTTGCGGGGCCCCAGGGGATGCCTGTGACAAACCAGAGCACCAGGAACGTCGTCCACACCACAATCAAGACCACCGTGTAGGGCAGCATCATGGCCACAATGGTGCCAACGCCTGACTTGGGGCGGTACTTTTGGGCGAACACCACGATCATAGCGAAGTATGGCATGAGCGGTGTGACGATGTTCATGGGTGAATCGCCCACGCGGTAGGCGGCCAGCACGGCCTCGGGCTCAATGCCCAGGCGCATGAACAGGGGTACGAAGATCGGGGCAAGAATGGCCCAGGCGGGCAGCCCGCCGGGCATCAGAATGTCGATGATCAGGGCCACAATGACAAAGCCGATCAACAGCGGAACCGGTCCAAAGCCGGAAGTTTCCAACCAGTCGGCCATGCCCACGGCACCCACTGTTGCCAGGTTCGTGTAGGCAAAGTAGGCGATGAACTGGGCGATGACCAGCAGCAAGAAGATCAGGCCCGCAAGATTGGCAAAGGTCTTCACGATCGGGTTGATGATGTCCATGCTGTTTTTGATGGTGCCAGCGCCCAAGCCGTAGGCGATGCCGCAGCCAAGGAAGACGATCATGACGAGGAAGATGATGCTGTCCATCAAGGGTGCGGCAACAATCAAGGAGCCTGTCTCCGGGTTGCGCAGCGGCCCCCAGGACGGCAGCGAGAGCAGAAGCACGACGGCGGCGATGCCAAGACCTGTGAACATGGCCCATTTCAGGCCCTTCTTCTCCGCAGGGTCAAGTGCACCGTCCTCGTGCCCGGCTGACGGACCTTCATAGACACCCAAGCGGGGTTCCACGAATTTGTCCGTCAGCACGGTGCAAACGATGGTTACCAGAATGGTGGAGGCGATGCTGAAGTACAGGTTGGCCGTTACATCCAGGTTCCGGGCCGGGTCCATCATGTGGATGGCCTCGTTGGTGACCTCCGTGAGCATGCCATCGAGCGGGGTGATCAAAACGTTGACACCAAAGCCCGCAGCGACACCGGAGAACGCTGCGGCAAGGCCGGCCAGCGGATGCCTGCCCAAGGAGTGGTAGATCGCCGCACCCAGCGGGATCAGCACCATGTAGCCGGCATCGGTGGCAATGCTGGAGATGACACCCAGAAGCACAATCACAAAGGTGATCATGCTTGGGTGCGTGACCAGCACCAATTTGCGGATCAGGGCGGAAATCAGTCCGGCTTCCTCAGCGAGGCCCACACCGAGCATCGCCACCAAGATCACGCCAACAACACCAAAGTTGGTGAAGTTGGTGACCATGGAGGTGAAAAGGAAACGGATTCCATCGGCGTCCAGAAGGCTACGCACCTTGGTGGTGACGTCGTCGATCTCTCCTGTGACGATGTTGGCGCTCTGGAACGTGGCGCTGGCACCGGCCCAGGAGAAGATCACCGACAACACCATGACCAAGCCAATAAGGATCAAAAAGATGACGGCAGGATGCGGGACTTTATCTCCCACTACTTCCACACCTGTCAGAAACTTCTCAAGAAATGACTTTTTTTGCGGTTTAAGTTCCGCCATCTTTTCGGCCATGATGTGTTCTCCCCAATCCTTACTATGTTGCTTAGACCAGAGCCTTGGCCTTGAGCTGTGCGTACTCGCCCTCCGTGATGGTTCCGGCGTCTAGCAATGCCTTCGCAGCGGCGATCTGCTCGGCGGGGCTCTGGGTGTGAGCCACGCGGCGAACGTACTCCTCAGTTTCCTTCTGCGCCTGGTTCACCTGGGCGATGCTGCGCTCAGTCATGCCCTGGCCACGGGCGATGATGTAAACCAGTGCGGTCAGGAACGGCAGCACAACCAGACCAATGATCCACACAACCTTCATCCAGCCGGAAAGCTTGGAGTCACGGAAAAGGTCGGCGACAATCTGGAACAGCAGTATGAGGTAGGACAAGAACAAGAAGAAGATAATGATGGACCAAAGTGTTTCAAGGAAGTTCATTGTTACCCCAATATTGGTAGAACGGAATGGGCACACTATTGGTGTCCAGAAAGTAATTCACGACGCTCAAAGAGCCGCGTTTCTTTGTTAGATTAGCAGGTGATGGGCCGGTGAAGTTCATTGAAAGATCACAATGCCTCAACGGTTTGGGGCGGCGTCAAAATTGTTATGCGCCCACCAAAGAAGTTAGCCTGTGCCTATGAGCGAAATCGCTGTCATGCTGACAATTCTGGCAATCACCGTTGCCATATTCGTGTGGAACAAAATCCCCGTGGAGATAGTGGCCATCGGTGTTGCGCTGATTCTCTTCGCCACGGGAATCATTGGAATTGATGATGCATTTTCAGGCTTCGGCTCTCAAACAGTCATTCTGATTGCGGCGCTCTTCGTGGTTGCTGAATCCATTGATGCTGCCGGAATCACCACCTGGATGGGTGGCTTGCTGGTGAGGTTCGCCGGCGACAGCAGGCCCCGCCTCATTGCCCTGATCATGCTGTTTACGGCGCTGCTCACAGCAATTATCAGTGTGAATGGCGCGGTTGCCGCCCTGCTGCCCATGGTGGTGGTTTTGGCTGTGCGACTGGGCCGGGAGCCTGGCCAATTGCTCATGCCCATGGCCTTCGCCGCCCACGCGGGCTCCTTGCTTGTCCTGACTGGTTCTCCTGTGAATATTTTGATTTTGGAAGCAGCCATCGACTCCACCGGCCGGGGTATTGGCTTCTTCGAGTTTGCACTTGTTGGCTTGCCCTTGCTGATAGGCACCATTGTGGTGGCTATCTATTTGGGGCCCAAACTCCTGCCGCAACGGGTTCCCGAGGACTCACCCAAGGACCTCAGTGACCATCCACGGGTTCTGTTGGGACACTACTGGCCGGCCGAGCATGAACTGGTGCGTCTTCTGGTTCCGGTGGGAAGCGGCCACGTTGGCGACAAGATAGCCGGGGTGCTGCCCGCCACCCGCGGCGGGGTGCACCTGCTCAGCGTGCAAAACGCAGCCGGCAAGCCGCTCTCTTCAGATGTGTTGGGTGCCGGTAACTACCTCGTGGTGCGCGGCACGGCAAGCGACATTGCCGATTTTGCGCTGGAACACGAGATGGCAGTGGATACCACCCATGGAAGTGACGTTGCGTGCGGCTTGGTGAGCAAGTCGTTCGGAGTGGCTGAAGTCTTGGTGGCCCCCCGCTCAAATTTGATTGACACAAGTGTTTACCCGGGCATGGTCACTGAGAGTGGTTCCTTGGTGGTCTTGGCGCACCAGCGAGCCGGCAAGTCCCCGGAGTCCGGCGCAAACCAAGTCAAAGCTGGCGACACCTTGCTGCTGCAGGGAAGCTGGAACTCATTGGATCAGCACACCCGCGACCAAAACGTGTTGCTGGTTGACTCCCCCGACGCCATCCGCCGGCAAACGGTGCCGTTGGGTCCTGGCGCCATTCCCGCGCTCATCATCCTGGCAGCCATGGTGGTGATGATGACCACCAACATTGTCCCGGCATCAGTGGCAGCACTCTTGGCCGCCATGGCCATGGTCCTGACCCGTGTGGTCACCATGGGGCAGGCGCACAGGTCCATGTCTTGGCAAACCCTGATTCTGGTCGCAGGCATGATCCCGCTCTCAGCGGCCATCACCAAGACTGGTACGGCGGAAATGTTGGCCAACGGCATTGTCTACCTCACCGGTGGCAGCAGCCCCTATCTGCTGTTGCTCGGCATTTTTGTTGTCACAGCCGTCTTGGGCCAGCTCATTAGCAACACGGCCACTGCCCTGATCATCATCCCGATCGCCTTGTCAGTGGCCAACGAGGCCGGTTTGTCCCCGCTCACCGTGTTGATGTGCGTCAGCGTGGCCTCGGCAGCGGCCCTGCTGACACCCATTGCCACCCCCGCCAACATGATGATCATGCGCCCGGCGGGGTACAAGTTTGGCGACTATTGGAAGTTTGGCCTGGTCATCATGTCCTTGTACGTGGCGGTGGCGGTGTTCCTGGTGCCAGTCTTCTGGCCCTTCTGATTCCGCCCGTCGGATTCCGGCCCCGTCTATGACGCAGTAGGTGCAGCAATTTCCCATCGGAATGCGCTTTCCAATGCAACTACTGCGTCACAGACGGTGGGGAAACAAGAAAGTCCCCGATCCGAAGATCGGGGACTTTCTTTTCCATGGTTGCGGGGACAGGATTTGAACCTGTGACCTCCGGGTTATGAGCCCGGCGAGCTACCGAACTGCTCCACCCCGCGATGTGATTATTACTTTACGCTGCCCCCGCCCCGGGTGCCAAACTGAAAGCACGTGACCTTCGTCTCCCCTCCGGTTTGCCCCGTGTTTACGCAGATTTCACCCGGCAAGGGCACAGAAAAAAGCCCCGTCACCACAAGTGACAGGGCCTTTCTCATGAACCTTCGACGCCGGAGCTAGGGTGCTGCACTCGGAGTAGCCGTGGGAGCCGGTACAGGCGTTCCGGACACACCCTCAGCTGCCAGGGCCGCAGTGAGTGCAGCCTCCAGAGTCTTCTGGGCTTCGCCGTAGGCTGCAAAGTCACCCTTGGCCAACGCTGCCTGGCCTGCCTTCAGGGCGGCGTTTGCGTCGTTGAGGGCCTTGGTCAGTGCGGGGTTGGTACTCGAGGGCGTGCCCGTACCAGTGGAGCTTCCGCCTGAACCTGTGCCCTTGTCAATGCCGGCGTCACCTGCGGTGGCACCGGAGTCACCTCCAAAGAGTTTGTCCAATGCCTCGTTGAGAGTGTCCGCATACCCAATGCTGTTACCGAAGGCCACCAGAACCTTCTGCAAGGTGGGGTAAGAGGTGGATCCCGTGGATTTCACATACACGGGCTGCACGTAGAGCATGCCGCCACCCATGGGGAGGGTCAGCAGGTTGCCGTTGATGACATCCGACTGGCCCAGCTTGAGCACGTTCAACTGCTCCGATACCTCGGTATTTGATTGGAAGGTATTTTGAACCTGGCCCGGCCCTGGCACCTGGGTAGCGTCCGGAAGTTCAAGCAATTGCAACTTGCCATAGTCAGGGCTCTTGACGCCCTTGACATTGCCGGCATCACCGTTGGCCGCCATGAAACCGTAGAGAATGTTGCGGGAGTCCGTGTTTTGAACTTCCTGCGGGATGAAGTCGGTGGTCAGCGAGAACGCTGTCTTGTCTTTCCCTGGCATCTTCAAGGACATGTAGTACGGCGGCTGCTTGTCTTTGGCTGGCGTGGTGGGGTCATCCGGCACGCTCCACGCCAGCGTGTTCTTGAAGAAGTCCCTGGCATCGGTGACGTGGTAGCGGCCCATGAGCTCACGCTGGACCTTGAAGAGGTCCTCCGGGTAGCGCACGTGGGCCATCAGGTCCCCGGACATTTCCGAGAACGGCTTAACAGTGGTGGGGAAAACGTTCTGCCAGGACTTCAGGATGGGATCCTGCGCATCCCAAGCAAACAGCTCCACCGAACCGTCATAAGCATCCACTGTGGCTTTAACCGAGTTGCGGATGTAGTTGACCGAGGCGTTGGGCAGCGGGGCCACGCCGTTGGCAGCCGTCAGGGAGTCAGTGGTGGCCTCCTGAAGTTGCTGCTGCTGCGAGTACGGGTAGTAGGAGCTGGTGGTGTAGCCATCCACAATCCACTTAACCTTGCCGTCAACGATCGCCGGGTACGGGTTGCTGTCCAGGGTCAGGTACGGGGCAACCTTGGCAACACGTTCTGCCGGGGTCCTGTCGTAGAGGATCTGCGACTTCTCATTGACACCATTGGTTAGCAGCAAATCCGTTGACTGGAACTTCAAGGCGTACATCAGGCGGTTGAACCAGTTGCCCAGATTGGGGCCGGCGTCGCCGGTGAAGGTTGTCAGCGCCTCGGAGGCAGGATCGTCGCTTCCGGTGGTTGTTGAACTTCCCTGCGGGCGGTCCAGTTCAATGGGAGCGGTTCCATCTGGCGCGCCCACAATGGAGTAGTCGGTGGTTGACTGGCCAAAGTAGATGCGCGGCTGGTAGCTGGTGTCAGTACCCAGCACGCCAGTGGAAGGCACTCCGGACTGCATGAAATCGGGTTTGCCATCAGATGTAGCCCTGTTGGCATAGGCTGCCACCATGCCGTAGCCGTGAGTGTACACCAAATGTTGGTTGTACCAGCTCTGCTGGTTGGGGTTGATGCCCTGGGGGTTCAGTTCACGCACAGCAATAACTGCGTCCTGGACCTTGCCGTCAACGGTGTACCTGTCCACATTCAAGGTCTTGGGGAACTTGTAGTACGGGCGGAACTGCTCCAGCTGGGCAAAGGTGGAGGACATCAGGTTCGGGTCAAGCAAGCGGATGTTGGCAGCAGTGTCGGCGTCCTTGCGCAGGGCGCCAGCCTCCGCCGTCGTGGTTGCGTTGTAAGGGGTGACTTCCATGTCGGCGAGTCCATACGCGTTGCGGGTCATCTCAATGTTGCGCGCAATGTACGGCAGTTCCACGTCACCTTCGGAAGGCTTCACCTGCCATTCCTGAACGGCCAAGGGGTATATTCCGCCAGCCACAATGGCCGTTACGGCCAGCATGCCGGCGCCAATGAGAGAAAGCTTCCACTTGCCGATGAACGCGGCCACAATAAACAAGATCGCAACAATGATGGCGGCGGCAGCCAAGATCGCTTTGGTGGGGATTACGGCATTCACATCAGTGAACATGGCACCCGCACGGTAGCCGCCGTTGTCCTGCAACGTGGCGAAACGGCCCAACCAGAAGTTGACGCCCAGCAGGATCAGGAAGATTCCCACCATGACGGCAATGTGGATCTGGGCGGCGCGGGAGGTGAAGATGCCACGCTCGGTCAGGCGGATTGCACCATAGAGGTAGTGCGTCAGCAGCCCGGCAATGAAGGCTATGACGGTGGCGCTAATGAGCATCCCCACAGCAAAGCCAAGGAAAGGCAGCGTGTTGGTGTAGAAGCTGATGTCCATGCCGAACTGGGGGTCAGTGCTGCCAAAAGGCACCTGGTACAGGAAAAGCATGACCTTTTCCCACTGGGCCATGGCTGCGGTCCCGGCGAACAAACCAAAGACCACAGGAATGCCAATCATCACCACGCGGCGGATGGGTTCCAGCTGCATTTGGTAGCGGTTGAGGTTGTCCTCACGGGCACTGTCCGGGGCGTAGATGGGCCGGGCCCGGTATGCCACGCGGATGGAGAAGAACACCGCCAGCGCCATGATCAGGAAGCCTGCGAAGAAGATCACCAACTTGGCAATGCGCTCAGTCCAGAAAACTTCGGAATATCCGATCTGACCGAACCAGAGCAGATCGGTGTACACGCCGGAGAAAAGCACAACACCAACCACCAGCGCCGCCACCACAATGATGGTTGGTAGTAGGGCGCTGCGGCGCTTGGGCCGGACGGAATTACTCGGCGGCGGGGCTGGGCGGGATGTCACTCTCTACCTCTAACTCAAGTGGTGGAACTGAAAATGCAGGTGCTACTACTTAGTACTCTCTCTTGTTGCCACGAACAGCTCACAATCAAAGTTCCATATGATGCGCAATTGTTACGTGCAGCTCGGCAGCGCCGAACCGTCTTTGCCCGAACCAATCAGGGAGACCGCGTCATAGGCTTCTTCAAGCGTATCGACCTTGATAACCTGCAGCCCGTTGGGAATATGCCCCACAACATCGCCACAGTTGGCGCCCGGCGCCAGGAAGTAGTCGGCTCCGTTTTGCTGGGCGCCCACCATTTTTTGGGCGATCCCGCCAATGCCGCCGACCTTGCCTGCCGGGTCGATGGTGCCCGTGCCGGCAAACTTCTTGCCGCCCGTGAGCTCCCCGGGTGTCAGATTGTCCATGATGCCGAGCGCAAAAATCATGCCCGCACTGGGTCCGCCAACGTTTTCCAGGGAAATCTTGACCTCGAAGGGAAACTTGAACGTGTTTTGCGTGGAGATGCCCAACAAGTACTTGCCGGCCTCACCGAGTTTTGGTGTCACAGAGACAGTCTTCTCCACCCCGTCCCGCAACACAGTCAGCTCCACAGGGGCGCCCTTGCCCTCGGCGAGCACCTCCTGCACCACTGACAGGTCAGTGAATTTCCGCCCCCCTACGGTGAGCAGGACGTCGTCGGGGTTCAGGATGCCCGAGGCGGCACCATCGGCCGGGATCGACGCCACTGTCAAGCTGGATTCGAAAGGGATGCTCAGGGCCGTCAGTGCTGCGGCCGTGGCATTTTCCTGGGAACCCGTCATGGCGGCGGAATTCTCACTGTTGACAGTTTCCTGGCTGACCCCCGGGGCATAGATAAGCTCGGCAGGGTAGAGGGTGTGCGACGGCGTGAGCCACGACTGGAGCGCGTCGAAGAAGCTGATCCGGCTGTCGGGCAGGCCGCCGGTGAGGTGGACAGTGGTGAGGTCCAGGCTGCCGGAGGTGGCGGGGAAGTTTTCGTGGCCCGAGATGGTGATGATGGGTTTGCCGTTAAAGGTGCCGATCGTATTGATGGCGGGGCCCGGCGACTCAACAACATACGGGACCGGGATGGTCATGGCTGCCACCGCCAGCACCACCGACAGGGCCCCGGAGACAAGCATGAAGGGGAATCTTTTGTCCCGACCGGTGCTCGGTGACGTGGCTGTCTCTAGTATCTCCTGGCTCAAAGCTGTGACCTTTCCAAGCTCTTTTGGGCCTCGCTGGAACCCGTCAGAAATCAGGCGCCAACCACTAAGCTTACTGTGTCTAATTGTGCTGCCCATGTGCCCAAGCTGAGAGCACGCAGTGAATAGTTCCGTCCGTGGCCAAGGGCCAAAAACCCTTTGCCTGTAGCGAACAGGCGCCTGCCACGGGGCGACAACTCAACGCTGCGGCGGTAACGTAAAAGTATTCAGCGTCCACGCCAACGAACGGGCCATCATGTCTTCCACACCAGCCAATAACGACGACGACACCCCGAAGGATCCGCTTCAGGAAATGCTCGCCAACCTCTTGGGCGGCAAGGGCATGGAAGGCTTTGACCCTGCCGAACTGGCCAAGGCAGCCGGGCTGCCCTCCGATCCCAACGCGCTGGCGCAAATGTTCTCCCAGGTTCAGGCCATGATGAGCGGCTCCTCGGACACCCCCGTCAACTGGGATCTGGCGCGCGACGCCGCCCGCAAGGCAGCAGCCGGTGATGATCCTTCCGTGACCGCCGCCCAGCAGCAGGCCGTGGATGAAGCACTGCGCTTGGCCGAAATGTGGTTGGACCCTGTGACGGATCTGGCCGCAACAGCCATCATTGGCCGCGCATGGTCTCGGGCGGAGTGGGTTGAGGAAACCCTTGGCACCTGGCAGCGGTTGACGGAGCCGGTGGCCAACAGCATCGCCTTCGCGATCTCCAAGGCCATGAATGAACAACTCCCCGAGGAAATGAAGTCGGCCATGGGCGGCGCTGCATCGATGATGCAGAACATGGGCGGGGCCCTGTTTGGCTTGCAGCTGGGCCAGGCTGTGGGCGCCCTGGCCAAGGAAGTGCTCGGCTCCACTGACATTGGCATCCCACTGGCTGATCTGCAGATGGCCCTGATTCCCGCCAACATCAAGGCCTTTGGCGAAGGGCTTGAAGTACCAGAGCAGGAGATCCTGCTGTACTTGGCCCTGCGCGAGGCCGCCCACGCCCGCTTGTTTGTGCAAGTCCCTTGGCTGCGCGGGCACCTGCTGGGAGCCATCGAGTCCTACGCCCGCGGCATCCACATCGACATGTCCCGAATTGAGGACCTGGCCCAGAACCTCGATCCGTCCAATCCGGAAGCCATGCAGGATGCACTCTCCCAGGGTGTGTTCATGCCGGCCCGCACACCCGAACAGGATGCTGCCCTGGCCAAGCTGGAGACCGCACTGGCTCTGGTTGAGGGCTGGGTTGACGAGCTCAGCTTTGAGGCTGCCGCGAACCTTCCGGCCGCCGCGGCCATCCGCGAAACCATTCGCCGCCGTCGCGCCACGGGCGGCCCGGCCGAGCACGCTTTCGGCTCGCTGGTTGGTTTGGAGCTGCGACCCCGCAGGCTCCGTGAGGCAGCTGCCCTGTGGGCTTCACTGAAGGAACAGCGCGGCATTGCCGGCCGTGACGCCATTTGGGCCCACCCGGATCTGCTCCCCACGGCAACTGACTTGGATGACGCGGCGGGCTTCAGTGCCCGCCGCAGTCTCGAAGACGCCTCCGAGTCAGATGTTGATGCGGCACTGGCCAAACTCCTTGACGGCGGCTTTGACGACACCCCCTCGGGCGACGCCGAACCCGATACGGACAAGTAAGCACCTCGTTTTCCGCTCCGGCGGTCGATGTGGTTTTTCGCTGGTGATATATCACCAGCGAAAAACCACATCGACCGCCGGATTCAGTTAAGGCCCGCCAACGGTGTCGAGGTCGCCGTCAAAATCATTGTTCATGCCGTGAATCTTGCGGTTGGCGGCAAACGAGGCACCGTCAAGGAACGCCTTGGCCCTGTCCAGCTCGGCAAAACCTGCCATCTCTGCCCAGAAGGCCGGGCTGTGGTTGGGGTGGATCAAGTGTGAGAGCTCGTGCAGGAGCACATAGTCCACCACCCACTCGGGCATGCCCTGCACATGGTGGGAGATGCGAATGGATTTCCTGGCCGGCGTGGCCGATCCCCAACGGCCATTTTGGTTACTCACCCACCGCACCGATTCGGGCACGGCGCGGGAGCCCAGATACTTTCCGGACAGGAACAGGCAGCGCTGCATCAGGGCGTCGTCGCTGGGCTGCAGCCGGCGCTTGCCGCCCCTGAGGCTGGCCTCAAGCTTCGCCACCATGTGCGGCACCCAATACTGTTCGTCCTCCAGGCTCAGCCGGGCCGGCACGGCTATGACTGCTTGGGGGCCTTCCCAAAACGCAGCCAGTCCTGTCTTTCGCCGGGCCGTCCGCCGGACCACCACGGCGTCCCCGTTGCTGCGCCGGTGTGCTGAGTACGAGTCTCCCAGCGGCCCGGGTGTCCCCTTGCCGATGGGCCGCCTGCGCGGATCCAATGC
Source organism: Arthrobacter glacialis (assembly GCF_002909445.1). Taxonomy (GTDB): domain Bacteria; phylum Actinomycetota; class Actinomycetes; order Actinomycetales; family Micrococcaceae; genus Specibacter; species Specibacter glacialis. The sequence goes on along the minus strand of NZ_PPXC01000015.1, from coordinate 92,414 downwards.
TGCTGCCATGCTTCGACGGTACAGCGAGGTTGCTCCAGTTCTAAACTCGGCGGCGCCAGATTGTGGACAAGTTTCAAGGTGTGGATAACTCTGCGCACGCTGGGGCGCAAAGTGCCATGATCGGTAAGTAGTGCTGTTGCCGCCAGCCAGCCCGAGGGAAATCCGCAAGGAGGTCGTCATGACAACTATCAACCCGGGGCTTCGCATGGTGCGGCGCAGCAGCCACAGCATCCAGATAGGTCTGGGCCCGGGCGGGGTTATTCTGGACGGTTTGGCGGAGTCCGATCTGGCGTTCGTCACCGCCTTGGGGCAGGGCATCACTGATGGCGAGGTGTTCGTGCAGGCCGCAGCGCTCGGTGTGGAGCCGGCCCGTGCCCTGGATATCTGCGCGAAGATTTCGGAGCTGCTGTTCAGCGATTCCGAGCTGACTACCCAAGGTTTTCGCGGCGAACGGCTCCTGCCTGAACGCGCAGCCCTGCTGAGTTTGTACCGGGCGCCGAGCCAGGACTACATGACCCGGCGCGAACATGCCGTGGTGCACGTAGTGGGCTTGGGCCGCACCGGAGCAGCACTGGCCGCGGTGTTGGTCAGCGCCGGTGTGGGGACGCTTCTGCTCGAGGATGACAGGGCCGTGATCGCCACCGACGTCAGCCCCGGGTCTTTCCTGCTGGCCGACATTGGCTTGGCCCGATCGGTGGCTGTGCGCCGGCATCTGTTGCGGCTAGATCCCAGCAGCAACGCCCATATTGTGCACGACGGCGGGACCGGAGGTCCCAGCCTGCGGTACCTTGACCTTGCCGTAGTGGTGGGCCACGACGTGGTGCACGCGTCAACCTCTGCCCGTTTCATGGGTGCGGAGCGGCCCCACCTGTTTGTGCTCCTGCGTGAACAGGACGGCGTGGTGGGTCCGCTGGTGGTGCCGGGCGAAACCGCGTGTGCCGAGTGTGTGGAACGGCACCGCAGCATCCACGATCCACAATGGTTGGAGGTGTGCGGCCAACTGGCAAGGAGCCAGCAATCCGCCACCGGCCGCAGGCGCACTGCGCATTTGTTGGAGAACGCGGCCATGGCCGTCACGCTGGCCGGAACTGCTGCGCAGCACGCCCTCTTGTTCCTCGACGCGGTTAACCAGCCAGCCTCGTGGTCATCCGTGCTGACGTTTCACCCGGACAATGGGCGGTGGACGCAGCAAGAATTCAGCGCCCACCCCGAGTGCGGCTGCCAGTGGCAGAATCAGTCGTTGGCCACAATCTCCAGCACAGCTTCCCCATAGCGTTCCAGTTTGGCCGGGCCCACCCCGGGCAGCGATGCCAAGGCATCAAGGTCCTGTGGGGCTGCCTCCGCAATAGCCATGAGTGTGGCATCCGTAAACACCACAAAAGCCGGGACTTCCGCGGCTGCGGATTCCTTCAAACGCCACTGACGCAATTGTTCAAAAATTGCTTCATCGTAGCCCGGCGGGCAATCGGGGCAGCGACCAACCTTCCGTTCGGCACCGGTGTTCAGGATTTTCCCGCAGACCCGGCATACCGAAGGACCGGCCACCTTGCGTGACTTCTTCGCGGCGGGCTGGCGGGGACCGGTGGGTGCGCCACCCACTGAGCTGGGCCGCAACCCATCAAGGAATCTCGAGGGCCTGCGGTTGGCCCGGCCGCCCGGGGTCCGGGCTGTTGACCAGGAGAAGTTCAAGAATTCCCGGGCACGGGTGATCCCCACATACAGCAGCCTGCGTTCCTCATCGACGGTTTCCGGGGTGTCCGCGAAGGAGATGGGCATGAGCCCTTCACTGAGCCCCACCAGGAACACCGCATCCCATTCGAGGCCCTTGGCCGAGTGCAGGGACGCCAAGGTGACGCCCTGGACGGTGGGTGCGTGCTGTGCCGAGGCACGGTCCTGCAGTTCGGCCACGAAGTCCACCAGGGTAAAAACGTGCTCGGGTGTGCTGCGTGAAACTACCAGTTCATCGGCAAGGGCCACGAGTGCTGAGAGTGACTCCCAGCGTTCGCGCACCGCCCCGCCAGTGTTGGGCGCCTCAGCCTGGTAGCCCAGGTTTTTGAGCACATCCCGTACCAGCTGCCCCAAGGGCTCGTCCTCGGCCGCGCGCGAGGCCGCGCGCAACTGCAGCATGGCATCGCGTACTTCCTTGCGGGCAAAGAACCTTTCGCCTCCCCGCAATTGATAGCCGACGCCCGCACCCGTGAGCGCCTGCTCGTAGGCTTCGGATTGTCCGTTGGTGCGGAACAGCACGGCAATTTCGCTGGCCGGTGTTCCGTGCTCAATCAGGATCTTGATCCGGGCGGCAACCGCCGCCGCCTCGGCTTCGTCGTCGCTGCACTCCAAAAATTCCGGCGCCGGGCCGCCGGGGCGCTGAGCCACCAACTCCAGCGGTGCCGACCACAGGGCATCAGCGCTCAGGCCACCACTGCGTCGATTGCCCAGCAGCGAGTTGGCCAGCCCCACCACCTGCGGGGTGGAACGGTAGTCGCGCACCAGTTTCACCACGTTGGCGGCGGGGAAACGCTTGGGGAAGTCCAGCAGATGCCGCGGCGTGGCACCAGTAAAGGAGTAGATAGTCTGGCTGGCATCGCCCACCACACACAGTTCGTCACGACCACCCAGCCACAAATCAAGCATGCGTTGCTGCAGCGGGGACACATCTTGGTACTCGTCCACCACAAAATGCCGGTACTGGTCCCGGACGGTGGCCGCCACCCGCGGGTCCTCCTGCAGGATGCCCACAGTTATGAGCAGCACATCCTCAAAATCAATGAGGTTCCGATCCGCCTTGACGTCCTCATAGCCCTGGAAAAGCCGACCCACAGCCACTTTGTCCAAGCCGCCGGGCTCGCCGCGGTCAACGGCTTTCAAAAGGTACGTCTCAGGCGTCAGCATGGAAACCTTGGCCCACTCAATTTCCGCCGCCAGGTCACGGATGGATGCCCTGTCGGCGGGCAGGCGCAGCCGACGCGCGGCCTCACCAATGATGGTCGCCTTGTGTTCCAGCAAGCCCGGGAGCTGACCGCCGACGGCGTGCGGCCAGAAATACTGCAGCTGCCGCAACGCTGCGGCGTGGAAGGTGCGGGCCTGCACGGTGCCAACACCCAGGTCCCGCAAACGAGTGCGCATCTCCGCGGCCGCGCGTGCTGTAAACGTCACTGCCAGGAGCCTGTTGGGATTGTAGACACCCGTGTGTACACCGTAGGCAATGCGGTGCGTGATGGCCCGGGTTTTACCTGTGCCGGCACCCGCCAGAACACACAAGGGTCCGCTCAGTGTTGTTGCCACTGTGCGTTGTTCCTCATCCAGTCCGGCCAGGATGCGTTCCTCGGCGGTTCTCTCATCCATGACCGGCAACCCTGTAAGCCGCGGATCAAAACTCATTGCTGCTCCCCAACGTCCAGGATGGGACCGCCGTACCACTGCTCAATCAAGGACCGGGCAATGGACTGCCTGTGTGAAATGGCCACGTCACCGTTGAGCACGGCGGTTTGCAGTTCGTCCCGGCTAAACCATCTGGCTTCCCTGACCTCAACGTTGTCTGGTGTTGGCACCACATCATCCGTGTAGCCAATGAAGCCCAGCATCAAGGAGCGTGGGAAGGGCCAGGCTTGGGAGCCAGAGTATTCCAATGAATGCAGGTGAACGCCCACCTCTTCAGCGATCTCGCGCACTGCAGCCTGTTCGGCGCTCTCCCCCGCCTCGGCAAACCCGGCCACTGTGGAGTACCTGTGGAGGTCCCACGCGAAGTTGTTGGCCAGCAGGATCCGCTGGTCGGCACCCACAATGGCCACGATGATGGCCGGATCGGTGCGAGGAAAGTGTTCGGAGGCATCCACCGGGCAGCGGCGCATCCACCCGGCGGAGGCAACCTCAGTCAGGTTTCCGCAACGCGGGCAGCACGGGTGGGTGGTGTGCCAATTGGCCACGGCGGCAGCCTGGATAAACACTTCCGCATCAGCAGGATGCAGGTGCGCGGCGGCCTCACGGTACGTGACAAAGCCGGCGCCAGCAGGCACCCAGGCCGGCACGTGCGCCTGCTCCGGGAGACCGGCGTCGTACGGGAGAACCTGCAGCACCAGGGACGTCGTGGCAGGCAGCTTATGGTCATGGTCATCGTTGACCTTGCCCAAAAACACTGTGACCGTCCCGGCCGGAAGCACCGCGGGGAGGTCGGCAGGGTCCAAGTAGCTCAGCGCACCGCCGTTCATCAGGGCCTTGCCCTGGTGCAGGAGCACCACCCGGTGGGAGGGATCGCGCTGCACGGCCTCCAAGTAGCCGGGTTCAGTACGCTGCTCGCACGCCCTGTCAAGAACTGTTTCGGCAGAGGGCTTGGATGTGGTCATGGTTCTACCGTACGCATCCGCAGCAAGTTTTTACATTCCACACTCGCGTGATTGTGGACAAGTTGACCAGCTTGTCCACTACTTCTCACGACTCGCCGCCGCAACGGCGCGGCGTTGGCGCAATAGCGTTCTACGGTAGAGGTGTGAGAAGAATGACTGCAATCGAATTGGCCGCTATTGCCAGCGCTGCCGTGCCCGGACTCAACGTCACTGCCTTTGGCCCGGAACCAGATGACACTGCCGATTTCTGCTCAGCATTGCTCGTTGACTCGGACAAACGGCGTTGGCGTGTGCGTTCACCGCGGCATGCCGAGGCAAGCACGCGCCTGGAGACCGAACGCCAGGTGCTGAGGGCGTTCCCGCCGGCCATCCGCGCCGAATTGCCATTCCTGCTGCCCACGGTTGCCGGGACGGTGCGCCAGGGCGAGCTCACCACTTTTGTTTACTCCCACATTGCCGGCCGGGCCGCAACCGTGGATGAATTGGCAACAGGAAGCACCGCGATGGCGTTGGAGATTGGCGCCGCCATCGCCGCCATCCATGATCTGCCGCACGACCTTGTCACCACCTATGACCTGCCCAGCTACACGGCCAATGAATTCCGTCAGCGAAAACTCAACGAGTTGGACCAGTCGGCCACCACCGGCAAGATCCCCCCAGCCCTGTTGCGCCGTTGGGAACATGCCATGGAGGACGTTGCCCTCTGGCGTTTTAATGCGTGCGTGGTCCATGGCGACCTGCATGAAGACAATATATTGCTCGACGGCGATCAGGTCACCGCCGTGATTGGCTGGACCGATCTGCGCGTGGGCGACCCCGCCGATGATTTTGCCTGGCTGGTGGCCGTGAACGATTCCACCTTTGTGGACTCCGTGATGGCTGCCTATGCTGCAGCCCGCAATGAGACTCCCGATCCTCATCTGCTGCGCCGTGCCGCCCTGAGCGCCGAATTTGCGCTGGCCCAATGGCTGGTCAAGGGCTATGCGGCGGACAGCGCACGCATGGTGGAAGATGCCGAAACCATGCTGCGCACCTTGGAGGCTGATATTGCCGAACATGGCGGGCAGCCCATCAGCGTTGAAGCCACAGTGGTTCCTGCCGCCTCTGCCGCCCCGGTGAATCCGGCTGCGCCCGCCCACGCCGCGCCACTGAAGCAGGCCGGGCCTGCTTCAGCTGCTGCTGCGGCCAAAGCAGGCCCGGCCAAAGCAGTTCCGGCCAAACAGGCGGACCCGGCCAGCCCCGTCACCTCGGCTGTGCCAGTTGTTGCGCCCGCAGCTGTCGAAAAACCCAGCGAGAGCGCCGCCGAGAACACTGGCGGAAGCGGAGCGGATGCCGATGGCAGCGCAGGCGAAACTGAACCCAGCAGCTCGGCTGACGCAGCTAGCGCTGACGAGACAGGCGAGGCAGAAACAACGGAACCGGCCGACGCAGATGCTGGATCCGCAACGGAACCGGCCACTGCTTCCTTGAAGGTCATCCCCCTCCACAAGTAGGTGGCAGGCGTTAGGCGGAGTAGGCGTTCGTGACGATTGCCTCCAGTTCATCCTGGCCCGCCAGGTCCACGGGACGGATGAGTTTGTCCTGGCTCACATAGTAGAACGCCGCGCGAACCTGCTCCAGCGGCACGTCCTTCAGTCGCGACCAGGCAAGCCGGTACACGGCCAGCTGCACACCACGCACCGCCAGCTGCGCCTTCGAAGGAACTTTCCCGGTTTTCCAGTCGATCAGGTCCCAGCCGCCGTCGTCGTCGCGGAAGATCGCGTCAATGCGACCGCGCACCACAACCCCGGCAACCCTGGTCTCTATGGGCACCTCCAGTTCGGCCGGGATGCGGGTGGCCCAGGCAGAGTTCTTAAACGTTTCTTGCATGTCGGCAAGCCCATAGGCCTCGTCAACGTAAGCGTCGGCGCCGGGAACCTCATCAAAGTCCAGCTGGCCGCTAGTCCCAAAGTAATCTTCAATCCAACTGTGGAAGGCCGTTCCCTTCCTTGCCGCCATGCCGGGCTTGGTGGGCACGGGCCGGCGCATGGCACGGGTGACCTTTTCCGGATCCTCACCGAGAGCCACCAGCCGTGACGCGGAAATATGGGGTGGCAGTTCCACCCGGAGTTGATCCGATTCCCTGTGTTCCTGGGCCAGCAGCACAGCCAATTCCTTGCCCCAGTGGGGATTGAGTGCAAAGAACTCCTCAGATTCCAGCGCCGCCGCACCGGCAGCGGCCAACTGCAGCCGTGCCGCGTGGACCGCTGCTGCCGAGCGTTCGGCGTTCTCGCGCCGCCCCAGCCGCGCCGCAACGCCGGACCGGCCCACAATGACGGGCCCATTGAGCGGATCGTAGGGCCACTGGGCGCTTTCAGCACCAGCACTCACGGGGTTCTCCGCGTCCTCCTCGGGATCCTCAAACCACTGCAGAATTTCCGCTGTATGCGCGGCACCCTCGGTGAGCGGCAGTAGTTCCTCCAGGAACTTTGACGGGGGCAGCGGTTTCTTCCCGGTGCCCCAAACGGTGCCCGAGCACATGAGGAAGTCGCGGGCCCGGGTGAACGCAACATAGGCCAACCGCCGTTCCTCCTGTTCGCCGTGGAGCAGAACGTCGTCGGCGAACAATTTCTCGTTCTCCATCAACGTTTTCAGATCCGGCACGTTGAGGTCCCATTCGGGCAAGTCCTCCTTGTCCCCGCGCAATGGCCAGGGCAGGGATTTGGCACCCGTGCTCCAGCGGTCCGCCCGGGTGCTGGGAAAGGCGCCGGAATTCATGCTCGGCACAAACACCACATCCCACTCCAGCCCCTTGGAAGCGTGCACCGTCAGCAGCGCCACGGCGTCCGGATTGCTCTCGGTGGGCGTCATCTCAAGCCCGCCCTCCTCCGACTCCGCCGTTTCCAGCCAGCCGAGGAAGGCATCCAGATCAACCCTCTGGGCGGCCTGCATGAACGTTGCCGCGGCATCGGCAAAGGCATCCAGGTTGCGCCGGGCATGGTGGATGCTGGATCCGGGTTTTGCCGCCAGCTCAATGTCCAGGAGCATGGTCCGCTCCACCACACCGAGCAGATTACTCAGGTCCTCCCCCACAAAGGTTCGCAGCACCCGCAGCTCGTCCCGCAACGCCAGAAGGCGTGTTCGGGCAACGTCACTGAGCGGGCGCGCCGCCTCGGGCCAATAGTCAGCGCTGAGGTAATCCAAGGCCTCAATCAAGGACGATGAATCCACCAAATCGGCGGTCACCACGGTTTCTTCAACTTCATCCAGAGGACCTTGCTGCGAGCCGCGGGTTTGTAGATTTTCGCCCGTCCCGGCATCGACCCGCACGGCTGCGTCAAAGTCCACTTTGTGCGTGGCCGCCCAGTGGCGGCGCCTGGCCAGGTACCGGGCCCAGTCGGCAAAAGCCATCAAGTCGGCCGGACCAATCCGCCACCTGGCACCTGTCAGCAGGCGCATCAGGGCGTCCGAACGGCCGGGGTCGGCAATGACCCGCAAGGTGGCCACCAGGTCCACAATTTCAGGGGTGCCCAGCAGCCCGCCCAAACCGACAATCTCATAGGGAATTCCACGAGCCTCAAACACCGACTGCAGGCGCGGAAATTGTGCCCGACGGCGGCACAAAACCGCCACTGTCATGGCACCTTGGGCGCCTCCTCGGTGGCTGAAGTCGCCCTTGCGAGCCGAAATTTGATCGGCAATGGCTTCTGCTTGCACCAGTTCTGTTTCGTACCGGGCCAGCACCACTTCCCCGGCCTGTGCGTTCGGCTTTTCCCGCAGGGGCGAAACCACCACGGCGGGTCCGGCCGCTGCACGCTCCGCCTCGGAAAGTCCTGCCGCCAACGTGGCGTTGGCCTTCCGGATCTGGGCCTGGGCCAGTTCTGCCGACATGACGTTGGCGGCGGCCAAAATATGGGCAGAGTTGCGCCAGGCGATGGTGAGCTCGGCAGTGGGTGCGTACCCGCCGTCGGACTTGAGGAAAATCTCCGGGAACCGGAACAGCTGGCCCGCGGAGGCGCCCCGGAAGCCGTAGATGGACTGGTGCGGATCGCCCACGGCCGTGACGGGGTGCCCGCCGCCAAAGAGCTGCGCAAAAAGCTGCAATTGTGCGTGCGAGGTGTCCTGGAATTCATCCAGCAGCACCACTTTGTAGCGTTGGCGTTCCATCTCCCCCGCGTGCGGAACGTCCTGGGCAATTCTGGCTGCCAGGGCCACCAGGTCCCCATAGTCCAGGACGTTGCGACGGCGTTTGGCCTCCGCGTAGCTCTGCACCAGGGCTGTCACGGATGCGCGCGTGCGCAACACGTCCAGCTGCTTCTTGACGGTGGCCGTGGCCGGCTTGGCGGTCTCGGCAATGTAGGGCAGTGCCTCAAAACTGCTGACGTAGTCCTCAATCACGTTCTTCACGTGGGCAGGATCCTGCAGGTGCTCGGCACATTCACCGGCCAAATCCATGACCGACTGGATCAAGGTGGACTTGGCGGCCGTGAAGTGTTCGTGGGCGCCGTCATGGGCCTCCACCACCTCGCTGGCCAGCTGCCAGGCCTCAGCGGCACCCATGACCACCGCGTCCCGTTCAATGCCCAGGCGCAGACCATAGTCGGTGACAATGCCGCTGGCGTAGGAGTGGTAAGTGGACACCTTGGGCTCCAGCGCGTCCCGGGCCGCAGCCGCTGGCGCCAGTTCCACCTGGCCGGAGCGGGCCAAGGTGCCCAATTTGGCAAGTTGTCCCCGGATCCTGGCCGCCAGCTCCCCTGCAGCCTTGCGGGTGAAGGTGACGCCAAGAATTTCCTCGGGCAGCACCAGTCCGTTGGCCACCAGCCACACCACACGGTCGGCCATGGTGGTGGTCTTTCCCGATCCGGCCCCGGCAATGACCAGCAGCGGTTCCAGCGGGGCACAAATAATGGCTGCCTGCTCCTCTGTTGGCGGGCGCTGTTCCAACAGCTCAGCAAGTTCATAAGGGCTCAGAAGCGGTGAAAGGCTCATTCGGTGATTTGTTTCCCTTCCGGGCACAGCGGGCAAATAGTGGGCAGGGGGCAGCCATTGCGTTCGGACCAATCGGCGCCGTGGCGGGCGGGGAACACAGACTGGGCCATCAGCAATGCGGCTTCCATGACCTTGTGGGTGGGGTCGTTCTCGCTGCCGGCAACCATGGGTGTCTGGTCCTGGGTTTTTACCGACTTGGTGCCATCCCCCAACGGCAGCAGGGCAGCCCCGCCGGAGGCCGCACCAGCCAAGCCGGCGGCCGCAGCTAGTTCAGCGAATCCTCCAGCGGTCACAGCCACCTGGTAGGCGCCAAGCTGCGGATGCGCCGCAACCTGATCCTTGGTGGGTTTGCTGCGCCCGGTTTTGATGTCCACAACAATCAGCCTGCCGTCTGCATCGGCCTCCAATCTGTCCACCTGGCCGCGCAAAACAACCATCCGTTCCGGAACTGGAGTGCCTGCGGCGTCGGTCGTGTCCGCAGTGCTCTCTCCGGCAGGCAGCTCACCCAGTTCAACGCTGAAGTTCTGCTCAACTCCCAACAGGGTGCGGCCGTCCTGGCGGGCGGTGATGACATATTGGGCCAATTTGCCCAGCATCTCCTGGGCGCGGCGGTAGTCCACATCGCTTTCCCACGACTCCGGAAGCCCCAACGACGGCCACCGTTTGTCCAGTTCAGCCAGATATTCGTGGCCTGCCCCGTTGGGAATGTCCTGGGCAATGGCGTGGATCAGCGTGCCAAGGCTGCGGGCAAAGTCTGTGGTGGCTTCCCCGCCAGCTGCCTTGATAAACCAGTTCAGCGGGGATTTCAGCACTTCTTCAACCTTCGACGGCGAGACTGTCACCGGCTCGCCCGGCGCAATAATGGGCGCCTCCGTGCTCACGGGCAGAAGACCCCACCACTGCTGCGCATCAGCACCGGCAATGCTCCTCTGTGCCAGCACTGCCAGCATTCTGGCCGCCTCCGGATCGGCATGCATCTCCGATTCCTGCCGCAGCTCAGCCACCAGGGACCGCAGGGTCATGGGTCGTGGCACGTGTTCAACGGGGCGCACAGGGTACTGGGATTCACCGCCGGAATCCGTGACCGGGATGTAAGGGGCTGCCAAGTCAATGAACTGGGAGGGCTGCAGGTCATGGCCGGCAGCTGCCGTGAGAATGAGTTTCTCGCTGGCCCGCGACATGGCCGCGGCAAAGCTGCGGAGTTCGTCATACCGGATGTCCCGCAAGCGGGCCGCCGGCTCAATTTGCCGGGCAGCCTGGCCACCCCTTTCCAACACGTCCACCAACAGTTGGCTGCCCAGCAGCTCACCGCGCAGGCGGGTGTTGGGCCAGACCCCCTCCTGCAGGCCGGCCACAATGACCACCGGCCATTCCCTGCCGGCAGCACTGGCGGGCGTCAGGATTTCCACCGCGTCAGTGCGTTGTGCACGCGCCGCCAAGGTGTCCATGGGCAGCTCCTGGCTCATCAAATAGTCAAGGAACTGCTGGGGACTGGACCCGGGCAACTGGTCAACGTACCGCTCGGCCGTTTGGAACAGGGCCATGACAGCGTCAAGATCCCTGTCGGCGCGGATGCCCGTGGGCCCGCCTCGCAAGGCCTGGGATTCCCAGGTCCCGGAACTGTCGCAGGCATCCCACAGTGCCCAGAGCACTGTTTCGGCGTTGGCGCCCGGCTGGGCCACGGCCTCGTGGCCGGCTGCGAGCATGGCGGCAAGCCGGGTGGCGTTGGCTGCCTCCCAGCCCAGCCCGGCCAGCTTTTCTGGATTCAGCAGCGCCTCCACCAACAGTTCGTCGCTGGCGCGTCCCCCGCCGGCATGCAGTTCCTGCTGCCGCAATGCCTGGCGCAAACGCCGCAATTGCAAGGCGGTGGAACGCCCCAGCCGGGACGTCAACAGCGCAACGGCTGCCTCGGCGTCGAACGTTTCAGGGGCCAGTGCCACGGCAAAAGCCTCAAGCAGGGGCCGCACGGCTGGCTCATCGCGCACAGGGTTCTCCGCCACGGGAACCTTCACGGCAATGCCCTGCCCGCTCAAGTACCGTTGCAGCGCGGCAAGCGCCGACCCTGTGCGCACAATGACAGCAATCTCATTGAGACCGTGCCCGCCCAGGTGCTGCAGGTGCAATATGCGTTCGGCCACCAGGCGCAGCTCATGAACCTCGGAGGCCACAACATGGGCGCTGACACAGGATTCGGGGTTCGCCTCACTAACTTGGGGCCAGCTGAGTTCACGCGCCTTGTGACCGCCACGGATCTGGAAGATGCGCTCAGCCACCCCGGACCAAGCCGCAGCCAGCTGCCGGCTCATCCGGTGCGAGGTGGACAGCGAGAACTGCCGCAGGGGCAAGTCTCCGGTGCCCAAGGATTCGCCCAGCGTGGCCACCAGGTCCGGGCGGGCACCACGGAAACCCTGCACCACCGTGTCAGGGGAAGCGGCCACCAGCACGTCCTTGCCGTGGCCCACCAACTGCAAGAGCTCGTGCACCGCCTTGTTGGCTTCCTGGATCTCGTCAACCACAATCAAGGCAAGCCGCTGGCGTTCCTGGGCCAAAAATTCGGGGTCGATGCGCAGCAGGGTTGTTGCTGCGGTGATGATGCCTGCGGGGTCAAAGGAGCCCGACTTGCCCCAATCCACCACATCCCGGTATTCGCCATAGAGCGAAGCTGCGGCAACCCAATCGGGGCGCTGGTTGGCAGCTCCCAGCTCCGCCAGGTCCTCGGGGGCCAATCCATACTCAATGACCCTGTCAAAGAGCTGGCGGATCTCTTGGCGAAACCCGCGGGTGTCCAAGGCCTCGGCAAGTTCCGCCGGCCATTGCGGGGCGGTGCCCAGCCCCATCCTGTGACCGGCAAGAAGGTCCCTGATGATGAGATCCTGTTCGGGGCCGCTCATGAGCCGCGGGGGGCCGTCAAGGTGCGGCATGCGGCCCTCCACCTTGGCCCGGCGCAACAGGTCGAAGGCATAGGATGACCAGGTTCTGGCGGGGGATGTGCTCAAACTTCTGCTTAACCGGGCACTGAAGCCGTTGCGCAGCCGCGCGGCAGCCAGTCGCGACGGCGCCAGCAGCAGGGCACCTGCTGGATCAACGGCGTCGTGCTCGATCCGCTTCACGGCCGCCTCAATCAGCACTGTGGATTTGCCCGTGCCGGGGGCGCCCCAGATCAGCACTGGTCCGGTTCCGGGGCTGAGGTCAACCACGGCCTGCTGGTCGGGACTCAATGCCGGAGCGGTGACCTCACTCTGGGCGGGCGCCACCAGCGTGAGTTTGGGCAGCGCCTGTACCGGCACGGTCTGGTTGGACCGTGGCTGTGGCTCCTGCTTTGCTTGCGTGCTCATGCACCCAGTCCATCACGAGGCACTGACATTGGCGCAGTGTCCGCGGAGGGCAGCTGATCCGCGGCGTGCAACCGTTCCGCGATGGCGTCAATGAGCACAAAATCCGGCTCTCGAGGGTTCCACCGGGCCGTCCTCATATCCACCCGCCAGCTGGGGGCACGGCCGGGCACTGGCTCTTCATCCGGATCTCCTCGCAGCGCAGTCCCCTCGTGGCGGTAGTGGCCCAGTGCCCGTGCCTCGTGGCCCTGCGGGGCCATGCCACTGGCGCGGATCACCCGCCACCACGGCACAGCTCCGCCGTCGACGGACATGGCCGCACCCACCTGCCGCGGGCCGCCGCTTTCCAGCAACGCCGCAATGTCCCCATAGGACAAAACTCTGCCCGCGGGGATCACCTCGGCCACGGCCAAAACTGCCTCAACATACTGCTCACGCATGCTTCAAGCGTAGTTCGCCGCAGCGGCCCGCGCGCCCGGATGTCCGCCCTAGCGGGTAGCGTTGGAGCATGACTAGCTGGAGCATGCACCCCCGGGCCGCGTTTGACTTGGAAACCACAGGCAAGGACCCCCGCACCGCCCGGATTGTGACAGCCTCCATTGTGGTGGTCGATGAGACCGGCGCAGTGGTTGACGTCCATGAATGGCTTGCGGATCCGGGCATGGAGATTCCCGAGGAAGCGGCAGCCATTCACGGGGTCAGCACCGAGCACGCCCGCGAGCATGGGCGCCCGGCGGCTGTTGTGGCTGCCGAGGTGGGCGCCGTCCTGGCCACACTCTTTGCCAACAACATTCCCGTGATTGCCTTTAATGCCAGCTACGACTTCACGGTCTTGGCCAATGAGGCCCGCCGGCATGGGCTGGAGCAGATCACAGCAGCTCCCGTCATTGATCCCTTTATCTGCAACAAGCACTTGGATAAATTCCGCAAGGGCAGCCGGACACTGGTTGCCCTCTGCGAGGAATACGGGATTAAGCTCGAGGCCGCCCACACCTCGGCCGCCGACGCTGAAGCCACGCTGCGGCTGGCCGACGCCCTGGCTGCCAAATACAGCGCGCTGCGCATTGATGTCATGGATCTCCACACGGTACAGGTCACCTGGGCCTTGGAGCAGGCAGCTGATTTCCAGGGATATCTGCGCCGGGTCAAGGATCCGGCAGCAGTCATTGAGGGCGATTGGCCGGTACTGCCCTAAACTCCAGTGCTTCCCTCAACGACGGAGGACGTACGAGGCATTGACAGCAGGCATGATCTATATCACAGTATCGATAGCGCGGCACTTGACACGTAGTGGTGCGTCAGTCGTGCAGCGATGTGACCCTGCCAGCGTCCCGCGCCAGTCGCAAAAACAGCATTGATCGCAGATTGTTCTGCAATATTCTGGTTAGGGCAATCATATATTCGCATCTGCCACATTTTGTGGCCGGGTGACATAATTTAGTTTTGTGGCTCGAGTTCTGCTACGAAACTCCTGTGAGTTTCTTCATCGCTCGCCACGCTACGCTTACCCTGCCCGATGCGTCTTTCGGGCTGGGCACCTGCAATGAAAGTGAATGTTTGATGAAGAATTCAGCCCTCAAGTGGCTCACCACGGTCCCTGTTGCCGTTGCACTGGCTTTCTCACTGGCAGCCTGCGGCGGAGCTGCCACTGACTCCGGCTCGGCCAAGCCCACGGATGCCCTGGCTGGCAGCGACCAGGTGTCACTGGACAAGTACACAACAGCGGACGTTGTTCCCCTCGACAAGATCGACAAGGCTGCCCTCGGCCTGGTCACTGCCGGCACCATCTCTGTTGGCACGCTCTCCGATGCCCCGCCGAACATCTTCTTGAAGGACGGCGTGTTCACCGGTTACGACAACGAGCTGTTGCGCGCCATGGGCGAGAAGCTGGGCCTGAAGGTTGAATTCAAGTCCACCGATTTCTCCGCGCTGTTGGCTCAGGTTGAGAACAAGCAGTTCGACGTCGGATCCTCCTCCATCTCCACCACCGACGCACGCCGTAAGAACGTTGGCTTCACCAACGGTTACGACTTCGGCTACATGGCTGTTGTTGCCAAGACCGATTCAGCCATCAAGGGCTTTGCCGATCTGAAGGCCGACACCCGCATTGCAGTTGTCACCGGCACCGTCCAGGATGACTACGTCAGCAATACTTTGAAGATTGAGCCCGTGCGCTTCGCCGACTACAACACGGCGTACGCCAACTTGAAGAACGGCCAGGTTGACGCCTGGGTTGCTCCTTCCCAGCAGGCCACCGGCCAGGTGAAGGACGGCGACGGAACTACCATCGCCGAAGAAGTTGTCAACACCCAGAACTTCACCGCTTACGCCGTGAATTCCGAGAACAAGGCACTGACTGACGCATTGAACTCTGCCTTGGATGCAGTCATCGCCGACGGCACCTGGTCCAAGCTGACCAAGGAATGGTACCCGACCCGTCCCATGCCCGAAGACTGGACCCCGGGCTCCAAGGCAGTAACGGTTCCCAAGGCCTAATCTATGGATGTTCTCGAGCAGCTCGCAAAAACGTTCCTTGACTGGGAGGCCATGGCGGAAGTAATTCCCGCCATGCTCACAGTTGGTTTGCCCAATACTTTGATTTTGGCCGTTTCCTCGGCCTTCTTCGGGTGCGTCCTGGGCATGATCCTGGCAGTGATGGGCATTTCACGGAATCCCATTCCACGCTGGATCGCCAGGATCTATACAGATATTTTCCGTGGCCTGCCCGCCATTTTGACCATCCTGTTGATTGGTCTTGGACTGGGTCCCGTGGTTCGCATCCTGACCGGAAGTACCAATCCCTACCCCTTGGGTATTTTGGCGTTGTCCTTGATGGCTGCAGCCTACATCGGCGAAATCTTCCGTTCGGGCATTCAAAGCGTTGAAAGCGGACAGCTAGAGGCATCGCGCGCCCTGGGGTTCAGCTACAGCGCCGCCATGGTGCTGATTGTTATTCCTCAGGGCATCCGCCGGGTTCTGCCGGCACTTGTCAACCAGCTAATCTCCTTGATCAAGGACTCTTCTTTGATCTACATGCTGGGCCTGCTGGCCAGCCAACGGGAGATCTTCCGTATCGGCAACGACCAGGCCGCCACCACCGGAAACCTGTCCCCCCTGGTTGCTGCCGGCTTGCTGTACCTGTGCTTGACGGTACCGCTGACCCACTTGGTCAACTTCATGGACAAGCGCATGCGTGAGGGCAAGACTCAAAAGGTTGAACCCGATGAGGCAGCAGCAATTATTGGAAAGGGACACTAAACCATGAGTGAATTTAGTTCAGGAACCCTGACCGCCAAGAACATCCACCTGTCTTTTGGTTCCAACCACGTTTTGCGTGGCATTGACCTGCACGTGCCCAAGGGCACCACAGCGTCAGTGATCGGCCCCTCGGGATCGGGCAAGTCAACGCTGTTGCGGGTCATGAACCGGCTGATCGAACCGGATCAGGGCGACATCTTCCTCGATGACCGCTCAGTCTTGAAGGACAACCCGGATGAGCTACGCCGTCGTATTGGCATGGTCTTCCAGCAGTTCAACTTGTTCCCGCACAAGACGGTGGTCCAGAACGTTTCTCTGGCGCTGAGCAAGATCCGCAAAATGCCCAAGGACCAGGCTCACGCCAAGGCCCTGGAGCAGCTGGACCTTGTTGGCCTCAAGCACAAAGCCGACGCCCGCCCCGGCAACCTTTCCGGTGGCCAGCAACAGCGCGTGGCCATTGCCCGCGCACTGGCGATGGAACCTGAGGTGATGTTCTTTGACGAGGCCACCAGCGCTCTGGACCCGGAACTGGTCAAGGGTGTGCTGGCGCTGATGACTGACCTGTCCAAGGGTGGCATGACCATGGTTGTGGTCACCCACGAGATGGGCTTCTCCCGCAACGTCTCCGACACCGTGACGTTTATGGACGGCGGCGTGGTGGTTGAAACCGGACCGCCCGACCAGCTCTTCACCGAGCCGAAGACGGACCGTCTGAAGGGCTTCCTCTCGGACGTCCTCTAATCATTTCCAACTGACCCGCAGAAAACGCCGAAAATCACGTCAAAATCGTGAATTTTCGGCGTTTTCTGCGGGTCAGTTGTTTAAACGCGCTCCAGCAGCTCGTGTGGTACTTCCGGAAGCACGACGACGATCTTCTCGCCCAGGCGGGCGCCCACATGCGCAACCGTGTTCACGCGGCACGTTTAGGCACACAGCCCAACGAACTGACCCGCAGTAGTGGTCGAAAAAACGCGATTTCGCGACGTTTTCCGACCACTTCTGCGGGTCAGTTGCTTAATTGCGGGTCTAGGCCGCCGCGGCGGCTGCTGCCTTGGCCGCTGCCGGCAGTGCGGCGAAAATGCGGTTCATGGCGGCGTCGTCGTGAGCGGCGGAGAGGAACCAGGCCTCGAACACGCTTGGCGGCAGGTATACGCCCGAATCCAGCATGGAGTGGAAGAACGGCGCGTAGCGGAACGCTTCCTGGGCCTGCGCGTCAGCATAATTGTGCACGCCGTTTGCAGCAGTGCCGAAGGCCACCGAGAACAAGTTCCCGGCCCGCTGGATGGAGTGATCCACGCCCTCGGCAGCCAAAGCCAAAGACAAGGCCGTGGACAGTTCCAGGGAACGCGCATCAACAGTGGCGTAAACAGCAGCGGTAGCAGCCGTCAGGGTGGCAACACCGGCAGCCATCGCTACGGGGTTGCCGGACAACGTGCCCGCTTGGTAGACCGGGCCCAACGGAGCCAGATAGTCCATGACGTCGGCGCGGCCACCGAGCGCCGCCGTCGGAAGTCCGCCGCCAATGACCTTGCCAAAGGTGAACAGGTCAGGGGTCCAGCCCTCGGAAGCACCGGTCAGGCCCCAGTAGCCAGCCGCACCAACCCGGAATCCGGTCAGGACCTCGTCCAGGATCAGGAGGGCTCCATTGGCCGAAGTGATGCGTGAGAGTCCGGCATTGAACCCCTCCCCCGGCGTGACAACGCCCATGTTGGCGGGCGCTGCTTCAGTGATGACGGCGGCAATTTTGTCCCCGTGAGCGGCAAATGCTGCTTCAACGGCGGCCAGGTCGTTGTACGGCAGCACCAGGGTCTCGGCAGCGGTTGCCGCCGTGACGCCAGCAGAGCCGGGCAGGGCGAGGGTGGCCAGGCCTGATCCCGCCGCGGCCAGCAGGGAATCCAGGTGGCCGTGGTAGCAGCCGGCGAACTTAATGATCAGGTCACGGCCGGTGAAGCCGCGGGCCAGGCGCACGGCCGTCATGGTGGCCTCGGTCCCGGTGGACACCATGCGCAGGCGTTCGACGCCGGACACGCGGCCCTGCACCAAGGCGGCCAGTTCGCTTTCGGCCGGGGTGGAGGCGCCGAAGCTCAGGCCGTGATCCACGGCTGTGTGGACTGCCGCCAGCACGTCAGGATGGGCGTGGCCCAGCAGTGCCGGACCCCATGAGCACACCAAGTCAACGTAGTCGCGGCCGTCGGCGTCGGTGAGGTAGGCACCCTTGGCATTGACCATGAAGCGCGGAGTGCCGCCCACCGAACCAAAGGCGCGTACAGGCGAGTTCACCCCGCCGGGCATGAGAGTCTTGGCGCGGTCAAAGAGTTCTTGCGAGCTGGTCATGAAATGTCCTTCGAATAAGTAGTGGCGAACCGGAGGCTGCTGGAAGTTAGTTGGTGCGCATCCAGCCGGCCAGCTCGGCCGCCCAGTACGTCAGGATCATGTTGGCGCCGGCCCGCTTGATGCTCAGCACTGATTCTTCAATGGCTGCGCGGCGGTTGATCCAGCCGTTCGCTGCTGCGGCCTCAATCATGGCGTACTCGCCGGAGATTTGGTATGCCGCTACGGGGACCGGGCTCATGGCTGCCACGTCGGCCAGAATGTCCAGGTAGCTCATGGCCGGTTTGACCATGACAATGTCCGCGCCTTCGGCCAAATCCAGTTCAACCTCGTGCAGGGCTTCGCGGCGGTTGCCCGGATCCATCTGGTAGCTGCGGCGGTCGCCGTCAAGCTGTGAATCCACGGCCTCACGGAACGGGCCGTAAAACGCCGAGGCGTACTTGGCTGCGTACGCCAGCACGGAAACATCGGCATGGCCTGCCGCGTCCAGCGACTCGCGGATGACTGCAACCTGGCCGTCCATCATCCCCGACGGCGCCACCACGTGCGCCCCGGCGGCCGCCTGGGCCACGGCCATTTTGGCGTAGATGGACAAGGTGGCGTCGTTGTCCACCCCGCCGGCGGCGTTCAGCACACCACAGTGCCCGTGGTCGGTGAACTCGTCCAGGCAAAGGTCACTCATGACCACCAAATCATCGCCAACCACCGCGCGCACATCCCGGATGGCCTTGTTCAGCACGCCGAACGGGTCCAGCCCAGCGGAACCTGTGGCGTCACGTTCGGCGGGGATGCCGAAGATCATGATGCCGCCGAGCCCCAGCGCCAGCGCCTCGCGCGCGGCCGCCACCAGGGAGGCAGTGGTGTGCTGCACAACGCCGGGCATGGAGCTGATGGGTTTGGGTTCGCTGAGGTCCTCGCGAATGAAGACAGGCAAAATCAAGTCCGACGGCGCCAGCCGGTACTCACTCACCAGATTGCGCATGGCGGCAGTGGTGCGCAGGCGGCGCGGACGGTGCTGGGGGAAGCTCACTGTGGATTCTCCGTAAATTACTTGGTGTGAAAATTCTTGTGGGCTGCTGCCAGTGCGGCAACAATTCCCGCCGGTGTGGGGTGCGTGGCCGTGGCCACAACCCGCAGGCCCAGCCGCTGGGCCTCGTCCCGGGTTGGCTGCCCAATGGCTACCACCAGGCAGCCGTCCGGTAGCGGAGCCATGGTTGAGGCAACCCGCCGCGCTGCACTTCCGGAAGCCAGTACGACGGCGTGGATCACCCCCGCCTGCACCTCCTGTGCCGCTTGGGCCGGGGTGAGCAGAGCGTAGCTGGAGTTGACAGGTGGAGAGGTTGCACGAGTTGAATGGGCCAAGCTTGCCGTCAACCGGCTGCCGTCCTGGGCCGGGTAGTCCACCGTGTGATAAGCCGTGACAACGTCGGTGTCCCAGCCCTTGGTGTTCAGGCCTTCCACCAGTCTGGGTTCGGCCAGGTCCGACTGAGGCAGCAGGACACGCCCGCCGCCGTCGTGCGCTTGTGGCCACAGCTCAACCAGCCCGGCCGCGGATTGCAGATCCGTGGGAGCCAGTGCGGCGTGGATGCCCTCAGCCGCCAAGACAGCAACAGAGGTGGGCCCAATGGTTGCCACTGACGTTGTTGCAGGAATGAGGTCCGCCAGCGACGTCCCAGCTGTCTCACACCATTGCTTCAGGGCCCGCACAGTGGTGATGGAGCTGACCACCAGCCAGCGGTACTCCCCCGCCGCCAGCCGGCCCAGCGCAGCCCCCAAGGTCTCATTATCCGAGATTTCAAAGTCGATGACGGGCACCAACACCGGCTCGGCCCCGGCCGCAGCAAGTGCATCAGCAAAAGCCCCAGCCCGGTCCGCGCTGCGCGTAACGGCAACCCTCAACCCGGCAAGGTCGACCACCGGCACGGCAAGCGACTCGGCACCTAGAGCGGATGGGTCAATGCCCCGCGGGAGCACGCTCCCGTCCTTCCCCAACCTCGCAAGCTCGGATGGGGCCCCGCGGACGGTCCCTTTCGGGCGTCCGCGAAGCGGGCGGCGGGGCATTGACCCATCCGCGAGGGTGCCTTTGTCGGTGGCCGCGGCGTCAGTCACTGTGCCGAGCCGGCCAGATCTGCCAAGTCCCCTGCACCGTCCGCGAGCAGCTCTTCGGCCAGTTCAATGCCAAGGAGTGTGGCACCAACGTTGCTGAGTCCGTCGGTAGCCTTTTTGACGCGCATGGTGCGCGCGCCGTCGAGGGAGGCAACAACTGCTTCGAGGTAGAGCATGGAGCCCTTGCGGTAGGCGAAGGCTCCGACGGGGGCGCTGCAGCCTGCCTCAAGGCGGGCAAGGAGTGCGCGTTCTGCCGTGATGGCCAGGCGGGTGTCCTGATGGTCAACGGCTGCCAGGGATTGTCCCAGGATGCCGGTGAGGGAAGCGTCGGCGGTGCGGCATTCCAGGGCGAGTGCGCCTTGGCCGGGGGCCGGGAGCATCACCTCGGAGGAGAGGAACTCGGTGACGGTGTCCAGGCGGCCAATGCGGGTCAGCCCGGCCGCGGCCAGAACCACAGCGTCGAGGTCGCCGGTTTTGCCGGGCACAAGGTCGGTGACAGGGTTGCCGGGCAGCCCTGGAACCCGGGCCAGGCGGGTGTCCACGTTGCCACGGATGTCCACGATGGCCAGATCCGGGCGTGCAGCCAACAGCTGCGCGGCGCGCCGGGGTGAGCCGGTGCCCACTGTGGCGCCGTGAGGCAGCTCCGCCAGTTTCAGTCCGTCGCGGGCGCACAGGGCGTCGCGGGCGTCCACCCGCTGTGGCACGGCAGCCAGGGTCAGGCCCGGAACAGCAGCCGTGGGCAAGTCCTTCAAGGAATGCACGGCAACGTCCACGCGTGAATCCAGGACAGCAGTCCGCAATTCAACGGCGAAGACGCCGGTTCCGCCCATTTGTGACAGCGGGCCCGTGAGGACGTCGCCGTCGGTCTTGATGGGTACAATCTCTGCTTCAAAGCCGCCAACGGCACTGAGTTGATCGGTAATTTGTTGGGTCTGGCTCAGCGCCAGTTTGCTTCCGCGGGTTCCAATTTTCACAGTATTTATTATCCCTGCCGCCGCGGCTAGCGGCTATTCCCGCTGCCGGCGGCCACCAAGCCCACGGTGCTGCCCACTTCGGAGATGACTGGCTTGGTGCCACGGAAGTTGGCGCAGCAGCCGGGGTTGCACACATCAAACCAGGGACCCAGCTTGGTCATGGCGGGGCGTTCCTCGATGTGGTTTTCAATGGTTCGTTCACAGATCAAGTCCACGAGGCCGCTGACAAACTTTTGGTGCGTTCCCGGAGTGGGAGCACGGTCAAAGGTCAGGCCAAGTTCTGCGCACGTCTCTGCCGCTTCGGTGTCCAGGTCCCAGAGGACCTCCATGTGGTCGCTGACAAAGCCCAGCGGCACCACTACAACGCCCTGTGTGCCGGCAGCAGCCAAGTCAGCGAGAGCATCGTTGATGTCGGGCTCCAGCCACGGCACATGCGGGGCGCCGGAACGGGACTGGTAGACCAGCGACCACTCCTGGCTGGGGTCAACCTTGGCCATGATGGCTTCAGCCGCGGCCAGGTGCTGGGCCACATAGGCTGAGTTTTCGGCAAATTCGCGCAGCTCGAGTTCGGAGCTGCCGGAAGCCTCGGCGTCCCGGGTGGGGATGGAGTGCGTGGCAAACATGACGTGCACGGAATCGGCGGACTTGCCGTCGGCGGCCAGCGCCGCGCGCACCTTGGCCAGGGATGCGGCGGTTCCCTCAATGAAGGGCTCCACAAAGCCGGGGTGGTCAAAGTACTGGCGCACCTTGTCCACGGCAAGCTTGCCGTCGAGTTCGGTTTCCGTCAGCGCCATGCCAATGTCCTCGCGGTACTGGCGGCAGCCCGAGTATGAGGAGTAGGCGCTGGTGGTGACCATCAGGAGTCGGCGGTGGCCGGCGTCGTACGCGTCCTGCAAAACTGCGGGAATGTACGGGTCCCAGTTGCGGTTGCCCCACAACACCGGCAAGGCGATGTTTCGGGCGGCCAGCTCGGCTTCCAGGGCGGCCTTCAAGGCGCGGTTCTGGGCGTTGATGGGGCTGATGCCGCCATTCTTGCGGTAGTGGTGGCTGACCTCTTCCAGGCGCTCGTCCGGGATCCCGCGCCCACGCGTGACGTTGCGCAGGAAGGGGATCACATCATCCTGGCCTTCGGGCCCGCCAAAAGAGGCAAGCAAGATGGCGTCATACTGGGCCGGCGCGGCAATGGGGGTCGAAACAGGCGCGTTCATCGCAGAACCTCGGCAATCTCGGTGGAGGAGATGCGGCGGCCCGTGTAGAAGGGCACTTCTTCGCGGACGTGCAGACGGGCGTCGGAATAGCGCAGGTGGCGCATCATGTCCACCAAGTCTGTGAGCTCGTCAGCTTCCAGGCCCAGCAGCCACTCCCAGTCGCCCAAGGCGAAGGCGGAGACTGTGTTGGCTAGAATCTGCGGGAATTCCCGGCCCAGCATGCCGTGCTCGCGGAGCATGCGGCTGCGGTCTTCGGCGGGCAGGATGTACCAGTCGTAGGAGCGCACGAACGGGTAGACGCAGACCCAGCCTTTGGGCTCGTGGGGGCCCATGTAACTGGGGGCGTGGCTCTTGGCGAATTCGGCCTCGCGGTGCACACCCATGGCTGACCATGCAATCTCGGTGTTGGCAAAAAGTTCGGTGCGGCGGATGGCGCGAATGGCCTTCTGCAGGTCTTCCGGAACGGCGCCAACCAGCCACACCATGATGTCTGCGTCGTTGCGCATGGCGGAGACGTCATAGGCGCCGCGCAGCGTGATGCTTTCCGCGGCCAGGGCGGCCACCAGTTCATCAAACTCTGCAACGGCAGCTTCTGCGCCGGCGAAGGAGCCCGTCCGCTTGAACACGGTCCACAGGGTGAACGGTGTCGCGTCAGGAGTTTTGGTGACAGATTCTGCGTTTGTGTGGCTCATGTGTTCAAGTTTGCACCCAAGCACCCCGAAAGCTAAAACCGAACTTCTCTACATGACGTAGAAAGTGAGGAAGGTCACTGCTTTAGGGCGGCGTCAACGGTTGCCCGAATTTGCCGCCTGGTGCTGCCCACAACCGCCGCCAGACCGTTGCCGCTCATCCATGCGCCGGTCAAAGCCAGGCCCGGAACGGCTTGAACCAGGGCATGGACCTGCGCCATCTTCCCCTGATGCCCGACGGCGGCAAACGGCAAGGCGCCCCGCCAGCGGACAATGTCGGCACCCAGGAGGTCCGCCTCGCCCACCGGCACACCCAGCAGTGCTGACGCGTCGGCAAGGGCTGTGGCAACGAGATCGGAGTCGTTCGGGGTGCGTGCCGTGAGCCTGACGGCGTCGGCCGCCTTGACCCCGGCGCGGCCATAGGAGAGCCGCAGCACATGGGTGCCGGGGCCGGTCTCGGCTGCCAGCCAGTCCCATTTGGCCGTGGCGTGGGTGAGCGCCTTGGCCGCGATGCCATCAACTCCGGGCGCCACCAAGACACCCGTGCCGCGCGGCGCCGAATCAAGCTCGGGTACGTCCACCACAAGTGTCACTAGGCGGATATCCGGCCCCGGGGCGGGGGCGAACGGCAGCAGCTCGGGTAGCTCCTGGCCCAAAAGTTTCACAGCCGTGGGGCCGTCGGTGGCCACCACCAAAACGTTGGCGGCAGCAAATCCGCGCTCCGCACCCCGCTCCCACTCCACAATCCAGCGCTTGGGGGCGCCGCCGTCGTACTTCCTGGCCGGCACAGCCGTTGACTCGGCGGAGGGGGCATTCAAGGGCTCCGTGTCGCCGCGATAAATGGCCTTGACCTGGTGCTCTGAATGCATGGCGACACCGCCGGCACGCAGCGATCCCACCAGGGCCGCCACCAGCGTGTGCATGCCCCCGGAGAGCCCGGCCACGGCGGATCCGGGCTTGGTGCCGGCCGCCCGCTGCGCCGCCACCGCGGCAGCGAGGGAACCGTGTTCACGAATGCCTGCCCGCAGGCCCGGCGCCACCATGTCCACGTCCAGGAGTTCGGCGTCGGCCGAATGCACGCCGGCAACCACGGGCGCCACCAACCGCTCCAGCACCCGCTTGCCCATGCGCGCCCTGACAAGATCGGCCACACTGGAAACAGGCTCGCTGGTGCCCACCGCAACAGGCATCTTGGCATCCAGGGCTGCCCGCAACACGCCGGAAGCGCCCAGGGCGGCACGCACCTCGGGAGCTGAAAGGTCCGACGGGATACCCAAAATGCCTGTCTTGGGCAGGGGCACGGGCCCCTCGGGCAGCCACACCCAGGCTCCTGCTGGATTGGGGGTCACAATCTTCTCTGCAAGCCCCAGTTCGGCAGCCAAATCGGCCACGGCACTGTTGCGGGTGGCGAACGACTCTGCGCCACTGTCCAGCACCACACCGGCCACCTCATGGCTTCCCACACAGCCGCCCCAGGAGACTGCCGCATCGAAGATACTCACCTGGAATCCGGCTTTTTGGAGATCCATGGCAGCCAGCAACCCCGAGATGCCACCGCCCACCACCACTGCACTATTGGGGGCAGGGTGTTGCTGCGGCCTGTGGGCTTTAGCGGCGAGTTTTCGGTTTTCCATGGTGTCCCCTCAATGGCTGGTGCTAAATCTGGCGCTAAATGGAGTGAATGAGCTCAACGAGCCGGGTCAGAATGGCCGGATCAGTCTCCGGCGGCACCCCATGACCCAAGTTCACCACATGTCCGGGCGCGGAGGCGCCCGCCGCGACCACCTCGCGCACATGTGCCTCCAATACCTCCCAGGGAGCGTTCAGCAGAGCCGGGTCAATGTTGCCCTGCAGCGGCACTTTGCCACCGAGCCGGCGGTTGGCCTCATCCAGCGGCAGCCTGTAGTCAACACCAATCACGTCCACGCCCACCTCAAGCATGGCGCCGAGGAGTTCACTGGTGCCGGTGCCAAAGTGGATCAGCGGCACACCAAGGTCGCGCACATGGTCCAAGGCCCGGGACGACGCCGGGGCCACGTGTTCGGTGTAGTCGGCAAGTCCCAGCGACCCTGCCCAGGAGTCGAAGAGCTGTCCGGCGCTGGCACCGGCTTCGATTTGGGCGCGCAGGAACTTTCCGGAGGCGTCGGCTGCCCAGTTCATGAGTGCAGCCCACACCTCGGGCTGGGCGTGCATCATGGTGCGCGGGCCCAGGTGGTCGCGGGAGGGACGGCCTTCCACCATGTAGGCGGCCACCGTGAACGGCGCCCCGGCGAAGCCGATGAGCGGGGTGCTGCCCAGTTCGGCAACCGTCAAGGCGACGGCTTCGCGGATGGGGGCCAGCGCCTCTTCGGTGAGCTCGGGCAGGTTGGCCACATCTTCGGCGGTGCGAATGGGCTTCTCCAGGACGGGGCCCACACCGGGCACAATGTCCACGCCCACACCGGCGAGCTTCAACGGGATCACAATGTCGGAGAAGAAGATGGCGGCGTCAACGTCGTGGCGGCGCACGGGCTGGAGGGTGATTTCAGCTGCCATGGCCGGCTTGAGGCAGGAATCCAGCATGGTGGTGCCCACGCGCAGCTCGCGGTATTCAGGCAGCGAACGCCCAGCCTGGCGCATGAACCAGACAGGCCGGCGGCTGGGCTTTCCACCACGGTAGGCGGTGATCAGCGGGGAATTGGCGGTGCGGCCATCCATCAACGGGTGGTTCGGGCTCAGTGTCATGGCACCACCCTACAGAGCCAATCTGGGCATATTTTGTGCACAAACTGTCACCGTAGTAGAGCACACCACCAGCAGCTCACGTAAGCAGTCTCACAGTTTTTTGCTGACGGTTCAGGGCATCCTGTGTATAAACACCCAGTTTAAAGGTCTACGATATTGCCATTGTGGTTCTTTTTTCTCTCGTTGCCTCGCACACCACCATTGACTTGGAAACCGTTGCCCGCCTTAGCGCCGGGGCCGCGGCCGTCAGTGCTGAGCTGACCCAAGAGGAAAACGCCGTTGCCGGCATGGTCACACTGGCCACGTGCAATCGTTATGAGCTCTACGTTCACGCCCAGAGTGCCCAAGATCTGGAGTCTGCCCGCAGTTCGGTCATTGCTACCGTCAGCAAGCATTCCGGGCTGGCGGAAACGCAGGTCTCTCAGGCGCTCACCACCCAGGAAGGCGACGCCGTCCCCCGGCATCTTTTTGCCGTAAGTACTGGTTTGGAATCGGCAGTGGTGGGCGAACGCGAAATTGCCGGCCAGGTGCGCCGCGCGCTCAGCGAGGCCCAATCCCAGGGCGTAACAACACCTTCCTTGGTACGGCTCTTTCAGGCTGCAGCAAAAACCGCCAAAGATGTTGGCGCCCAAACTGCCTTGGGCCGCCGTGGAATGTCGATAGTTTCAGTGGCCTTGGACCTGGCCGCGGAGCTGGCCGATCAACCCACCGAAACGCGGTCACTGACTGGCAAATCCGCTGTCTTGTTCGGCACGGGCGCCTACGCCGGCGCTGCCATGGCCCAGTTGATCCAGCGTGGTTGCACAGACATTTCGGTATATTCATCCTCGGGCCGGGCTGAGACGTTTGTGGCCTCACGCGGCGGCACGGCGCTGGACGATGATTCCCTGCCGCAGGCGTTGGCCTCAGCATCGTTGCTGGTGGGCTGCAGCGGTTCGGACCAGCAGCTCACTCGGGATGATTTGGCCCGGTTGCGCACCACTGATTCGCAGCAACTCACGGTCATCGATTTGGCCTTAACCCACGATTTCGCCCCTGACATTGCCACCCTTGACGGGGTGGACTTGTTGACCTTGGAAACCGTCCGGCAGGCAGCCCCCGCCGAACAGGAATCCACCCTGGCACAGGCAGCCACCATGGTCTCCACAGCCACGCAAAGCTTTGCCCAGGCCCAAAACTCCCGCTCCCTGGACCACGCCATTGTGGCCCTTCGCCGGCACACCATGAGTGTGCTGGACGACGAGATCGCCAAGGTCCGCAAACAGCACGGCTGCACGGCCGCCACCGACGAGGTGGCCTTTGCCATGCGCCGCATGGTCAAGCAGCTGCTTCATGTGCCCACGGTGCGCGCCAAGGAACTGGCTGCAGCCGGGGACGCCGAAAGTTACCTGGCCGCCCTGGAAGTCCTGTACGGCCTCAAGATTGAACCAGCAGCATTGGGCGCAACCCTAGCCGACCGCCTCGACGGGGACCCGGACCCCAAAGCAGCCCCCGACGCCGTCTCCGCCTAGCGCCAGCACTCGACGCCGTGCCAAACGGGCGAGGGCGCAAGAAATTTCATGCCTCCTCACCCGTTTGGCACGCCGTCGTCCTGTTGGACTCTGAGCCGCAGTAGCTGGAGCGGTTTCGCCGCAGCCGTGACAAGCGAATACTCTGCTTGGTCCCTGGCAATTCACTTTTGTTGCCAACGATGGTAAGACGCAGCACCGTGACCAACGGCCGCCCAGACTTATGCGTAGTCCCAGACACGAGCGTGGCGCATAAACCCAATTCGGAGCACGCCGTCTTTGGCTATGCGCTGGGCTGGCAGCCAGCTAGGCGCAGCTGTGTCACGGGCGCAGCGCCAGATGCCAGCAACGCGCATAACCAAAGTTATCTTGGGCTGCGGCATGGGCATCCTCCCTGAGGGAACCGCTAACGGGCGGTCGATACCGTAGGCGGCGCTTCTGGCAAGCTCACCCTCCCAGCGCCTTCACACAAGCGTTGAGTCCATGGGTGAGCGAGATGAGCTCGGATGGGCTAAGTCCCGACAGCATCCGCTCTTCGACTCCGTCCACGTCAGCCTGTGCGGCGGCGAGGAGATCAGCACCCGCTGCCGTGAGTGCCGTGGGTAAGGCACGACCGCTCTCGGGGCGGGCAGGGCGATCCACCAGTCCACGTTCGAGCAATTGCTGCAGCATCGAGTTCATAGACTGGCGCGTCATGAACGTGGCGCGGGCCAGCGCCGCAGCGGAGATACCAGGATCACGAAGTAGGCGGTGAAGACACGAGTACTGGGAAACAGTGACGGCGTAAGGGTGCAGCGCCTCCTCCATTCGAAGGCGCAGCAACGATTGCGCCTGCTTCACCACGTACCCGACCTGTTGTTGCTGGTTGCTCATGTAAGAATTCTGACATAGTCTCTCAATGTAAGAAAACTGACATACAAGGAGAATTACTATGGCCGTCACCGGTCCCGACTTCATTGCCCTGCAGGTACGCGACCTCGAGAAGGCCGCGGAGTTTTACGAGAACACCGTTGGTCTGACTAGGGCACCTTTCTCGCCTCCACACGCCGTCGTCTTCGACACCCAGCCGACCTTTGCCGTTCGTGACCCCGAACCCGGATTGGATCTCGAATCCGGCCCATTGGGCCTTGGCGTTGCGCTCTGGCTGCATGATCCTGAGGCCGTCACCCTGCACCGAACTGTCGCGGATGCTGGTGTGAGAATCCTTCGGGAACCCTTCGAGGGTCCGTTTGGCATGACATTCGTTTTCCAGGATCCCGACGGGTACACAGTCACTATCCACGATCGCGCCACACGCAGCTAACCTCGGGTCAAGCGGAGCGGCAGCAACGGCACGGCTTACCTTTGACGCACAAGCTTGCGTGCCGCAGGTCGCCCATCCCGGCTACGGGAGCGCGTTCACGCCTGTCAGCTCTGCTGAGAGTTCCCACAGCCTGGCTGCGCTGTCCGGGTCGACGGCGTGCGCGTCCACCCCAACAAAACGGGCCAGCGGCGATTCCGGATCCGTGGGCCGGGCAATGTCGCAGTCCTCGCAATACACTCCGCCCTTGCCGTCCAGCAGAGGGGAGGTGGCCGCCCAAATGGACGTTGCGGCACCTTGCTCCGGCGTCTTGAAACCCTCCCGGACAACGCCTTCATCATTCATCCAGCCGGCGGCCACCATCTCCTCGCGGGTGAGGTGGCGTTGCAGTTCAGTCATGATCCCGCCCGGGTGCACCGCAAATGCCCGCACGCCGTGGTCAGCGCCGCGCTTGTCCAGTTCAACGGCAAAGAGGCTATTGGCTGTCTTTGCTTGGCCATACGCCTGCCATTTGTCGTAGTCTGTGGTGAATTGGGGATCGTCAAAGTGGATGCCGGAAATTTTGTGACCCGTGGAGGTCAGCGACACCACCCGTGCACCGCCATCGGCCAACAGCGGCCACAGCTCGTTGCTCAGGGTGAAATGGCCCAGATGATTGGTGGCAAACTGCGCCTCCCAACCCGGCCCAACACGTGTTTCGGGGCAGGCCATGATGGCTGCGTTGTTAATCAAGATGTCCAGCCCGGCCCCGGATTTCAAATACTCCTTGGCGAAATTCTTGACGCTTTTCTGGTCCCCCAGATCCATGGCGTAGACCTTGACGCCACCAAGATCGGCCGCTGCCAGGACCTCACGTGCATGACCTGCCCGGCGTGCCGGCACAGTTACCTGCACACCGGCTCCTGCCAGGGCACGGACAGTCTCCAACCCCAGACCTGAGTAGCCACCAGTGACCACTGCCGTGCAGCCGGATAGATCCATGCCCTCCAGCACCGCTGCGGCTGTGCTGTCATGGCCAAAGCCGGAACGGATGGGATCTTGTGGTGTGTGCAATTTTTCCACACGGCTCATGGCGTGCCTCTTCCTTGAGTGCCGGCCCTGATCCAACGAACGGACCTTTTCTGATCTAACTCCTTGGGCGCAATTTACTCCTGTGCGCCGCGTTTGTCGCTAGCCAGCCACGCATCCATGCCGCCTTCCAAGTGCACCACGTCCTCATATCCTGCCTCGCGCAGGCTTGCCAATGCCTGGGCCGAGCGGCTGCCGGCCTTGCAATGCAGCACCAGCGGCACTCCTCGCGGCACCGCATCCAGCGCTGAACCATCCTTAATTCCGGCCAAGGGAATCAACACGGAGCCGGGAATTCGCCCGATCTCAAATTCCACAGGTTGGCGCACATCAATCAAGACAAAATCCGTACTTCCCGCAGCACGCTGAGCCAGTCGGTTGGCGAGCTGGGCTGCTGAGATGAGATCGCCGTCGTTCTTCTCCGGCGCGAGGATGCCGCAAAAGTAGTCGTAGTCGATGAGTTCGGTGATGGGCGCAGCCTCGGGGTCCTTGGCGATCCGGATTTCCCGCCAGCGGGCGGTGAGTGCGTCAAAGATCAAGAGCCGGCCCAGCAGCGTTTGGCCAATGCCTGTGATGAGTTTGACGGCCTCAGTGACCATCATGGCGCCAATGGAAGCACACAACATCCCGAATACTCCGCCTTCCGCGCAGGAGGGCACCGTTCCGGGGGCGGGAGGTTCGGGGTACAGATCGCGGTAATTGGGCCCAAACTTGTCCCAAAAGACGCTGACCTGGCCATCAAAGCGCAGGATTGATCCCCATACATACGGTTTGCCCAGCAGCGCCGCAGCGTCGTTGACAAGGTAGCGCGTGGCGAAGTTGTCGGCGCCGTCCAGAATTACGTCATAGTCGGCAAAAATTTCCAGTGCATTTGAAGCATCTAGGCGGACCGGGTGCAGCACCACCTTCACACCGGGATTGATGGATTCGATGGAGTCCTTGGCCGATTCCAGCTTGGTGCGGCCAATGTCCCCCACACCGTGAATGACCTGGCGTTGGAGGTTGCTCAACTCCACAGTGTCGTCGTCCACGATGCCCAGCGTGCCCACACCCGCGGCGGCCAAATACAGCAGGGCCGGGGAGCCTAGGCCGCCTGCACCAATGACCAGAACACGGGAGTTTCGCAGCCGCCGCTGTCCCTCCAAGCCGATCTCGGGGATGAGGGCGTGGCGCGAATACCGTTCCAATTCCTGCGCAGCAAGGGGCGGGCCAGGCTCCACCAAGGGGGCCAGGGCAACAGTGCGGGCGGAGGCATTGCGTTGGATCAAGGAAACCATACCCTTTAATCTAGTCCTGCTTGCAGCAGGCTACGCATTACCCGCGGGTACAATGAGTTCGACCGGACCCCTGCGGACAACCATGGGGTGACGGAGAGAAAGGCTGCCATCATGACTTTAGAATCCTCCGCCAAGGACGCACCCGCCCCGCGCACCACACCGGCGCGGCTGCCCCGGGATGAACGCCGGGCACAGCTGCTGGCCTCCGCCTTGGAAGTGTTTGTCAACCACGGCTATCACGGGGCGGCCATGGATGAAATCGCGGAGACGGCCAAAGTCAGCAAGCCGGTGCTTTATCAACACTTCCCCAGCAAGCGGGACCTGTACTTGGCGTTGCTGGACAGCCATTTGGAATCCTTGACCAAGATGCTGGTCGCCGCCTTGAGTTCCACCACCGACAACAAACTGCGCGTCCAGGCCACCATGAAGGCCTACTTCCTCTTCATGGCCAATGACGACCAGGCGCACCGGCTTGTCTTTGAATCGGACCTTGTCAACGACCCCGAAGTGGCAGCCCGGCTGGAGAAATTCAACGCGAACTACTCCGACGCCATTGGACAGGTCATTGCCGAGGACACCAAGCTGCCCCCCGTGGAAGCGACGCTTTTGGGCCGCGCCCTGGCCGGCATGGCCCAGGTAAGCGCCCGGTACTGGCTTGAAGCCAACGGCGACTTGGACATCGATGTGGCCAGCGATCTGGTCTACCGTTTAGCTTGGCGCGGAATTAGCCGCTTCCCCAAGGAATCCTAGGCACCTGCCCCTAGAGTGGTGGGTACATCTATTAGGCCTTTAGTTTGCACCAGGAGACATCTGTGGAAATCAAGATCGGCATCCAACACATCAGCCGTGAAATCGTCCTTGAATCCGAGCAAAGCGCGGACGACGTCGCTGCTCTGGTTTCCGAGGCAATGACCAAAGGCACCGATCTGCGTCTTAAAGACGAAAAGGGCCGGCTTGTCATTGTTCCCGGCAACAGCCTGGGGTACGTTGAATTGGGTGGCGAGAAGGCTCGCAGCGTAGGCTTCGGCGCGCTCTAAGCACCCCACAAGACGCAAAATCCAGATAGATAGAGACGGAATTTTCATGGTTGCTTTGATCATTATTGCCCTAACTACTGGCGCTCTGGGCGCCATAGCGTGGGCCGTGGATCAGTACCGCTCCACTTTTGGCGCAGCACTTCCAGCAGGTGCCGCCATTGCCTCGTCCCTTCTTGTCTGGATCATCACCATGGCCCTTGGTTTGGGCAATGACAGCGCCACCGCCTGGATCCCATGGGTCCTTTCCATTGCCGTTGGCGGTGCCGCTGCCTGGGCCACTGCCGGTTTGGTGGGACGCGCCCGCCATTCCGCGCAGGTGGCAAGGACCACGGCAATTTTGCAGATGCACTAACTCTCACCTCGAGAGATTTCCATTGGGGGAAATTTGATGCCTCGTTCGGTTGTGGTTCTCAGCGCAGTACTGATTGCGTTCACGACCACCTCGTGTACCGTCGCGATGGATGAGCCGGGACCAAGCACATCGGCTTCCAGCACCGCATCCTTGAAAAGTGCAGCGCTACCGGGCAGTCTGGCTCCTTCGGGCGGCGCACTGCCTGCGGCGTTGGACATGAAACCGAGCCCGTCGCCTCCGATTCCCGGCGCCATGGGTCAAGTCACGTTGGATGCCAGTGGCGTCCCGGAGAACTACACAGTGGTTCAGGACGATACGACTGAGGGCATTCAATTGCGCTTTGGCATCAGTGCACAGCACTTGGCCAAGGCCAACAAGGTTTCTGGAGTGCACACGGTGGGTGTGAACTATTTCCTGCACCTGGAGGACGTCGTTGCCCTCCAGGTCAAGCCTGTCGATATCAACTCGGGGACCGGTCCCACCGTCAAAAACCATGAAGGTGCGCCGATCTTCTACACCACGGTCGACGGCGACACTTTTGACAGTTTGGGCTACCAGTTCCGGATAAGCACTGAAGCCTTGTTGCGCTACAACCGCTTCCTGCCCCAAGGCTCAACCATCCCCGCAGGCACCAAGATCGCGTTGATGCCCAATGAGCTCACGATCCGTGGCGCGCAAGGACCCTTCACCGCGGACAGCAACGACGTCCCCCTGAGCTACACCACAGCGGCAGGGGATATTGACAGCCAAGTTGCCGCCCGCTTCAATCTTGAAATAGTGCAGCTGCTCCACGCCAACCGCCCCCTCGACAACAGCACCCCGGCATGGTTTGCCTACACAGACCATCCAAGCGGTGAACTGCAGGCCAATCAGACCATCAGTTTGAGCGGCGAGCACCCCATTCAGAAGTAAAAGCCGCGAGCCTCTCCCCTACCCGCCGCGGATCAGCTCCGGCTTGGCCACAGCCCCTGCCGCCGTGGCAGCCAGGGAAATACGCCGCGCCAAGGCGACGTCGCGCGCGGTCACCTGCCCCCCGGCGTCGTGCGAGCAGGTGGAAATGAACAAGGTGTCGTAGCGCCAGTCAACATCCGGGTGGTGATTGGCCTTCTGGGCCGCCTCCCCAATGGCGGCGAACAAGTCCAAGGCGATGGCCGACGTCGGACATTTCAGCACAGTGCGCAGCTCACCTGTGAAGCGCCAGTGGGGCAGTGTTGAGAGTTCGGTGTCGATCTGGGTCTTGGTCAGCACATCGTCCGGGGCAGCCATGGCACGATCCTTACAGTAGACGCCTACAGATCGGGACGGCCGTCCATCGCCGAGGACGCCAACGCGTGCTGGCGCTTGGGAATGCGGCCACCCTGTGCTGCCAGTCTGCCACCGATTACAGCGTGTTTGAAGGCCTGCGCCATAAGAACCGGATCTTGCGCGCGGGTCACGGCCGTTGCCAGCAACACGGCGTCACAACCGAGCTCCATCGCCAGGGCGGCGTCCGAGGCTGTGCCGATTCCGGCGTCGAGCACCACGGGAATGCCAGCACGGGAAACGATCAGTTCAATGTTGTGCGGGTTCAAGATTCCAAGGCCCGTACCAATGGGCGCACCCAGTGGCATGACAGCGGCCGCCCCCAGGTGCTCCAGGCGCAGGGCAAGGACGGGATCGTCGTTGGTGTAGGCGAAGACCTTGAAGCCGCGGTTGACCAGCTGCTCCGTAGCCTCCACCAGCTCCAGAGCATCGGGCAGCAAAGTGTGCTCGTCGGCGATGACCTCGAGTTTAATCCAATCCGTTTCCAACGCCTCACGCGCCAGTTCGGCCGTCATGACAGCCTCCCGTGCAGTAAAACAGCCGGCCGTGTTGGGCAGGACACGGATGTTGTTTTCCAGCAACAGGCCAAACAGGTTGGTGTTTGCGCCCGCAGTCCCGTCCACGGAATACCGGCGCATGGCAACCGTTGTCAGCTCCGTGCCCGAGGCAATGAGGGCCGCTCCCAGCCCGGACAAGCTCGGCGCGCCGCCGGTTCCCATGATGAGCCGGGAGTTCAGGGCCACGCCGTCAATGATCAGCGCGTCGTTGCGGGTAAGGGTTTCAGTCATGACACTTCACTTTCAAGATTGAGGGAGGATGCTGGGGCCGCCAAAAAATGCCCTAGCCGCCTTGAACGGCTGTGACGATCTCAAGCTCATCATGGAGCTCAAGGGGTGTGGCTGCCCATTGGCTGCGCGGCACAATGCCTGAGTTGCGGGCCACAGCGACGCCCAGCCGGCCGCCGTCGGCCGCCTGACCTGAGGCCAACAGGACCCGGCCCGTCATGGCTGTTACCAGCTCGGCAACGGTGGTGCCGGCAACGTACGGGTGGGCGCTGCCGTTGAGTTGGATGGTGCTCATGGTGTCTCCTGATGGCTGTTTGGGGGTGGCTCGTGGTGGGCTGGCTGCAGGGCGGGTGAGAACCTGTCCGGGCGGAAGCGTGTCCACGCCAGATCCGTGATCCCACCCAGCAGTTGCCGGGCAATGAGTGCCGCCATGGGCGTGAGCAGCACACCGTGGCGGAAAAACCCTGTGGCAATGATGAGCCCTTGGATGTCCTTCCCGTCGGCGCCGGCAACGCGGCCCAGCAAGGGTGCGTTGTCGGGGGTGCCTGGCCTGGCCCGTGCAGTGGTTTCCAGCAATTCCAGTTCTGCCACTGCCGGTACCAGCACCTGGGCGTCGCGCAGGAGCTGGTGCACTCCCCCGGCACTAACTCCGGGCGAGCCGTCTTCCCGGCTGCTGGCACCAATCACCACTGTGCCGTCCTCGCGCGGCACAATGTACACGGGCAGCCCGCGTACCAATCCTCGAATGGTGGCGGTGGTCAGCGGCCGCAAATGTTGTGGAACCTTCAGCCGAAGAATGTCCCCGTAGACTGCGCGCACAGGAAGCTTCAGTCCTTCCGGCAGCCCGTCCAGTTTTGGGGCGCCGAGGGCGTTGGCGACGATGACCTCCATTGCGCGCACCTCCCTGCCATCGGCCAGGGCAACACCTGTCACGGCGGAGTGGGTGTTGCCGGGGTCTTGGTGCATCAGGCCCACAGCGGATTGGGCCACAAAGGTGTCCTCCGCGGCTGGGCGGCCGTGCGCCGCAGCCGTCTGCAGGAGTTGGCGGCGCAGGGTTTCGGCCAGCGCCCGGGGATCAACGCTGTGGTCCGCATCCACCGTGTAGGCGCAGGATATGTGCGGACCCACCATGGGTTCCTGGGCGCGGGCCTCGCGGATGGTCAAGGCAGTGACGCTCAAGCCGTGCCGTTTCTGGACATCGCGCAGATCTGACAGCGACTTCCGGTCTGCCGGGTCGGCACCCAAAACAAGTGTTGGGGCTGCACTGAATCCGGTCTTGCTGCCGGCGGGCAGGGCTGCCAGGAACTCGGGCCACCGCGCTGAGGCGGCCAGCGTCAGCTCCAGCAGGTCTTCTTCTTGGTAGTGAAGTTCACTGACGGGCGCCAGCATTCCGGCGGCGGCAAAGGTGGCACCCGTGGCCGGCGCCGGGTCAATGATGGTGACGGCATGGCCTGCGCGTTGGGCTTCTGCGGCAATGCCGAGGCCCACAATTCCGCCGCCAATGATGGCTACATCGGTGGTGATAATTTGCGGCACGGTGTGCAGCACTAGAGGCTCCTTCCCTACGCCGGTATGAGCCGGATCAGGTTCCACGTCCTTGCGGACGTATTTCGGTCGGCGCAGTCGGCGCCCTCTCAGCCAGCATCCCTGGCTCCCGCGGTACTGCATTAGTCTATGAGATATGAGCAGCCATTCCATCACTTATGACCCCACACCCGCACCATCCACCCCCACATTGGCCACCGCCCGGCTGTATTTGTGCACGGATGCGCGGAAGGAACAAGGCGATTTTGCCGATTTTTTGCGTGCCGCCTATGCCGGCGGGGTGGATATCATTCAGCTCCGCGACAAATCCATTGAGGCCGGCGAAGAGCTGGAATTGTTGAGCGTGTTTCGCTCTGTGGCCGAAGAATGCGGCAAATTATGGGCGGTCAATGACAGGGCAGACATTGCCATGCTCAGCGGTGCGCCGGTGTTCCATGTGGGCCAAAAGGATCTGCCCCTGCCGGCCGCGCGGTCCCTGCTGGGCGGCTCCGTGTCGATGGGGTTGTCCAGTCACGATCCTGCCCAAATTTCAGCTGCCGCCGCCAACGCCAACGCCGACTACTTCTGTGTGGGGCCGCTGTGGGCCACCCCCACCAAGCCCGGCCGGGCCGCCGTCGGCCTGTCCATGCTGGAACACGCAGCCTCGCTGGGCACGTCCAAGCCGTGGTTTGCCATTGGTGGGGTAGATCTTTCCAACGTTGACCAGGTGGTGGCGGCTGGAGCCTCACGGATTGTGGTGGTGCGGGCCATCACGCAGGCTGAAGATCCGACGGCGGCCGCGCAGGAATTGCTGTCCCGGCTGCCCGCGCTGGGGTAGCTTTCGCGACGCTGAAGCTGGCGGCGTGCCAAACGGGTGACGGCGCATGAAATTTCATGGGCCCTCACCCGTTTGGCACGCCCTGGCTGGCTGTCGAGCTAGCTGAGGCCAGCCGTCTCAGCCAAGGCCGCCAGGTGCAACTCAAAAAGTGCTGCTGGGTCGCTGAAGGTTGCGCGCCCGTACTGGCCGAAAACCTCAAAGTTGACGGCGCCGAACACAGCAGCCCACACCAGGACCCCCCGGGCCAGGACGTCGTCAGGGACGCTCAACCCCATCTCTTCGCGGATGGCTGCGAAGTCGGCAGCGAGGCGGGGGTCCGGCACAGGGGCCCGCGCCACCTCCCGCAGTGCGCCAGCCCGGTGGGCTCCCTCGATGATCCGCACCAGCTGGACAATGACGCGTGTGCCGGGCCCAGTGGTCTGCTCGGAGGGGGCCTCATATCCTGGCACGGGTGAGCCAAAAAGCAGTCCATAGCGTGCAGGTTCGGCCACCGCCCACTCCCTGACGGCCCCGCCAAGCGCCCGGAATTGCGCCGCAAAATCATCGGCTGGGACCTGGTTCACGGCGTGGTCCACGGCGTCACCCAGGGCGTTGTACCCATCCACAAGCAACAAGGTCAGGAGCTCGTCCCGGCTCTTGACGTATCTGTAGACCGCCGAGGAAACCACGCCAAGATCCCGCGCCACGGCCCGCAGCGACAGCCCCGCCGCACCATGAACCGCCAGATGCTGGCGTCCAATGCTGAGAATCTCAGACATGGTTTGTAGCCGCGCACGTTCCCGGGGTGTTTGTGTCATGACACCATACTGCGCACTATGGAGACCACCGTCAACTTAAGTGAGCACTGCTCTTGACAGGGACAAGCCCGGGGCGAGATAGTTAAAGCGAGAGCATCGCTCTCGTTTTTTCTCACACAAAGGACCATGTCATGAATACCAGCCATCCAGTCCACGATTTCATCAACCCGGCACCCTCCCCGGCCGTCAAATTGGTCACCGGCGCCGGCCCGGTCGGCTGGACTATTGCCACGCAGCTGGCCGACGCCGGGCACAGGGTTCGCATCCTCACCCGCTCAGGGTCAGGACCCGAGCACCCACTGATCCAAAAGCAACGCGCAGACGTAAGCCAGGCACATCAGCTCCGGGCCGCCATGACGGAGGTGGACACCGTTTTCCACTGCATCCATGGCTCCAAGTACAACGCTCGGGTGTGGGAGCGGGAGTTGCCGGAGGCTGAACAGGTGGTGCTCAACACCGCCGGTGAGGTGGGCGCCGTGGTGGTTTTCCCGGAGAGCTTGTACTCCTACAGCCACCCCAAAGAGCCAATGACTGAGCGCAGCACCAAGGAAGCAACCGGCGGCAAACGCGGTGTCAGGACGGCCCTGCTGCAAGCCCGCGCGGCCTCAGATACACCAACTGTCAGTGTTGTGGCGTCGGACTTCTTTGGGCCGCAGGTGCTCATGGCCCACGCCGGCGACCGCATGGTGCCACGGATACTGTCCGGCAAGCGCCTGCAGGTGGTGGGCAGCGCCAACGCGCCCCACTCGTTCACTTATGTTCCGGACCTGGCTGCCGCCATGATCCGGGCGGCAGCCACGCCGTCGGTCTGGAACACGGTGCTTCACGCACCTAGCAACCCCGCACTGTCCCAACGTGACCTTGCCGAAGCGTTTGCCGCGGCCGCCGGAGTAGCCACCCCCAAGGTCAGCGCCGTTCCGGGGTGGGTCATCAGGGCAGCAGGGATCGTTTCCACCGACATGCGCGAGCTGGCCGAGACCCTGTACCAGTTTCAGGAACCCTTCGTCATGGATTCAAAGGCCAGCCAAGCGGCGCTGGGATTGGAACCCACCCCGCTGGGCACGGCGGCGCGGGCCACAGTCCAGTGGTGGCGGGATCGGGCCTAGTGCCGGACCTCGAGGTTCATGGCCACCTTGCGCAGCAATTCCGCCAGGGCGGCCTGCTCGCGGGCAGTCAATCCGGACAATAGTTCCTGATCCCGCGCCAGAAAATTGGGGAACGTCCTGTCCACCAAGGCATGGCCGTCCGCGGTCAGTTGCAGAAGTACCACACGCCCATCCCGCTCGGAGGGCAGGCGCTCGATGAGGCCGCGCCGGGCCAGCCTGTCGGCATTCTTGGTGGTGGACGCGCCACTGAGCATGGTGGCAGCCGTCACTTCGCTGGCGCGCAGGGGCCTGCCACTGCGCGCCAGGGTGCACAGCAGGTCGAATTCGGCCCGGGTAATGTCTTCCGGCGCCAGGTCATGCTCCACACGCTGTGTCACCAACGCCCCGATGCGGGTAATCCTGCCCATGACCTCAATGCTGGAGACATCAAGCTCGGGCCGGGCCTTCGCCCAACCCTGCCGGGCAGCATCGACAAAGTCCCCGGGTGCCGCGAAATTTTCCATGGTCACCAGTCTAGAGACAACACTCACATAGTTCATATCTATTTTACTAGTAAAATAGATTGTAGTCTTGATGGATGACCACTTCAGTTCGACTGCATCACTGGGGCACCGCCCTGGTACACCCCTTTTCGCCGTCAGCATGGCGTAATTCGATGCGCCTGCGCCCGGCTGATGCCTTGCTTGCCCCGGCCATCAAGGTGGGCATTGCGGCCACGCTGGTGCTCGTGACAGGGGGCTTGCTGGGCCATCATCAACTCGCGGCCATGGCTGCGCTCGGAGCGTTGACGTCGGCGTTCGGCCGCTATCAGTCCTATGGGCGGCTGGGACGCCAGCTGGCGGTGGTGGCCGCGGGGCTCTTGATGGCGGCCGGTGTCGGCGCGCTGCTGGGCACCGTGGGCACTCCGCTGTGGCTTCAAATTGCGGTGCTGTCCCTCATCGCAGGGGGCGCCGCCCACCTGTTCACGGCGTTGGGCATCACCGGACCGGGCCCGGTGATTTTAGTCTTTGCCGCCTCGGCAGGCGCTGGTTACGCCCACTCACCAACAGAGATAGCCCACGTTATCGCGGCCGTGGGCATCGGCTCGCTGGTGGGTTGGGTGGTGGCGGTGGCTCCCGTGCTGGTGTTTCCGCTGGGGCCTGCCCGGTTGGCAACTGCCCGCGCCATTGCCGCCGTCGGGCGCCTTCGCAAGGACGGGATTGCCATGCACGACGACGGGAGCAACAGTGCCGCCGCCCAGGCCGCCATCGCGAACGCCCGGACAACCATTGCCCTGAGTATCCGGGCGCGGTCTGGGCAGTCCGCGCGGACAGCCGCCGTGCTGCGCCAGGCCAACCAGCTGTCAGCACTGATGGATGAGGCGGACGCAGCACTGGCCGCCTTGGGCACAGACGCCTTCGCTGCCGCACTGGCCAACCTCGCCCGCCACGAGGCGGCCCTGCGCACGTTCCGCCGCGCACCGGAGTTCGCGGCGGGCACCGGAGTTCGCGGCGGGCACCGCTGGGGATCCCAGGGCTGCAACACCGGCCACGACGCTCCGCGCGGTCGGGCGGGCAGGCCTGGTTTCAAGGGCCAGCCTGCACCAGGCGTTGCGAATGGCAGTGGCCTCTGCCCTGGCCGGCTGGGTTGCCGTGGCTCTCGGCCTGGGTCATCCGTTGTGGGCATCCATGGGTGCGGTGGCCACGTTGCAGGGCTTGAACTACAGCATCAGTGTCCAGCGAGGCATCCAACGGCTGGTGGGCAACGTTCTCGGTGCACTGGTGGCCGTGGCCCTGCTGTCCTTGTCGCTGGGCTTTTGGCCCTCGGCAGCCATAGTGGTGCTGCTGCAATTCGCGGCGGAGCTGCTGGTGCTGCGGAACTACACGCTCACCACCATTGCCGTGACACCCATGGCCTTGATCATGACGGGACTGGGCACCCATTTGGGCCCGGACGCCGCCATGAACCGTGTGGCTGACACCTTGGTGGGAGTGGTTCTCGGCCTTCTCGTGGCGGCCGTCAGTATTTCCCGTTCAGACTCGCACCACCTGCCGGCCGCGACCGGAGCCACGCGTCGCAGCTAGCGGTGTGTCTCAGTTTTGTTTCATGGGTTGACTGGGTCGCGGCCGCTGCACCCGCGGGCTACCTGGGGTGGATTCTTGCCATGTTCCGCGCGATGCCACCTGCACCCGCCAAACTCTCGGCATGCGGGCCCGTTGATGGCTTTTCGGATTCCAAACAGCAGCAGATGCGGGTGTGAAGGCCCGGCACCCGCATCAGCTGCTGTTTGGAACCAGGACGGACCGGCACACCCGCATTAGCTGCTGTTTCAAGTGAAGCCCGAAGGTCCAGCGGGTGGGTCTGACGTGAACTGCACCGCAACACCATCCCAGGATGCGGATTTATTCGACGTACCACGCCGTGGGTCGCTTCCCCGGCGCGAAGTGGAGACTCAGTGACCATTAGTGGCGACTCGTGACAAGCAGTGAAACCACCGATTCAACGAGCCAGACAACGCGGACAAAAGAGGGACACTCTACCAGGCAACAGACCAGCCAGTCACGCCCCAACCCACACTGAGATGTTTCCCGGCCCGTTTCCGGGCGTTCACTTGGGCGCGCTAGGCTCTGGCCGGACACCGTGGCGATTCAGGCCGGGCGTCAAGCCTTTGCCCACAGATTTGCACTGAGTACAGAACGGATTTTTCTCCATGGGCGCAGTCACGGCGAGCACCTCCTCGACCCTGTCGAACTTGACCCTGTTGGAGCTGGACGGGGTGTTGTTTGATTTCAACGGCACCCTCTCCGACGACGAGGGAGTCTTGCGGGATCTCTTCATCGACCTGGCCGCCGCTGAATGCGGTGTGGCCATCACCGCGCGCCAGTATCAAGAAGAGCTGGCCGGCCGCAGCGATCGCGAGATCATGACGGACATCCTGGCCCTGGCTCCGGATGAGCCACGCGGCGTGGAGGCCTTTCTGCCCATGATCGACGCCGAATACAAGGCCCGGGTGGCACGTGAAAGCCTGATCCGGCCAGCCACCCGCGAACTTGTCCACGCTTTGCATGCGGCCGGACTGAAGCTGGGCGTGGTGACCGGCGCCAGCCGACTACAGGTCATCCCCGCGCTGGAGCGGGCGGGCCTGCTGGAATTGTTTGGCGTGGTGGTGACGGACGACGACGTTGCGGAGGGTAAGCCGAATCCCGAGGGATTCCTGCGCGCAGCACGCACCCTGGGACTGGAGCACATGGACAAGGTGGCTGCGTTTGAGGACTCGGTCCCAGGACTTGGCGCCGTGGCGGCGGCCGGGATGATTGCTATTTGTGTGGAGGGCACACACCCCAAAGAGGTGCTTGAGCAACACGCAAGCATCATCATCGCGGCCATCACGCCGGCATGCCTGGACCTGGACCTGCGCAGGGCCCAAAGCAGCAGGGCCCGAAGCAGCCAGCCTGCCTAGACTGGCAGTTGGGCCGGACGCAGTTCCATGGTCTGCGCCAACAGCTCAAAGCTGCGGATCCAGGCCGCCTTGTCGGTGACCTGGGAGGCTACAATCAGCTCGTCGGCGTCGGCCAACACAGCGAACTCGTCCAGGTAGGCGCGCGCCACGGACGGCGTGCCCACGGCTGCGTAGCGGAACATGTTCACCACCTGCTGGCCTGCCGGGGATTCCAGCAGCATGTCGGCCTCGGGGTCGGTGAAGGTGCGCCCGCCGCCCACCAGCGCACCCACCATGCGGCGCCTGGCCTTCAGGGACAGGACATCTGCTTCCTCCTGGGTGTCTGCCACGATGGCGTTGACGCCGGCAATCACATAGGGCTCGGCCAGCGCGGCAGAGGGCTTGAATTCGCGGCGGTAAATCCGCACGGCGTCCTCGAGTGCCTGCGGGGCAAAGTGCGACGCAAAGGAGTACGGCAGCCCCAGTGCGGCAGCCAATCGCGCCCCAAACAGTGAGGAGCCCAGGATGTACAGCGGCACAGCAGTGTCCTTGCCCGGGTAGGCGTTGACCCCGGAAATGCGGCTCGCCCCATCAAAGTAGGCCTGCAGTTCCTGCACGTCGGAGGGGAAGGTGTCGGCTGCCTGCGGGTCGCGGCGAAGGGCACGCATGGTGTTTTGGTCGCTGCCCGGCGCCCGGCCCAGCCCCAGGTCAATGCGTCCCGGGTGCAGGGTTTCCAAGGTGCCGAACTGCTCGGCAATCTGCAGCGGGGAATGGTTGGGCAGCATGATGCCGCCGGCGCCGAGCCGGATGGTTTTGGTGTGGGCTGCCACGTGGGCAATCAAAACGCTCGTGGCGGAGGAGGCAATCGAGGGCATGTTGTGGTGCTCGGCGTACCAAATGCGCTTGTACCCCCACTCCTCCGCCTTCTGTGCCAAGTCCACGGACGCGCGCAAGCTGGCGGCAATGCCGTCCTGGCCAACATGGGCTAGGTCAAGGATGGAAATGGGGAGCGTCATGGGTGCTGCCTTTCGAAGTGGTTTCACTAGCGCCAACCCCCAAACCCGCCCGGATATTTCCTCCCGTGGCCTCTCTCACGTCTGCCTGTTCACACTCCCACGGGAACGTTCAGCCGCTCAAGGGCAGCCACCGCCGCTGCACGACCTGCCCGGTTGGCGCCCAGTGTTGAGGCGGAGGCGCCATAGCCCACCATCAACAGGCGCGGTTCCCGGGACACTTTCACCCCGTCCATGACTATGCCGCCGCCTGGTTCGCGCAGCTTCAGCGGCGCCAGATGGTCCATGGCTGCGCGGAATCCGGTGGCCCACAAGATGGCGTCTGCGGCAAAAGTGGTGCCATCCTCAAACACCGCCCCGTCCGGAGTGAGGCGTTGCAGGGGCCCACGGGAAACCAACGTTCCGGCGGAAATGCCGTTCTGGTATTGCTCGGTCATGGGCAGCCCCGTTACGCCCACCACGCTTAGCGGTGGCAGGCCGGCAGCGGTGCGGGCATTGACGCGGGCTTCCACATCCCGGCCCCAATCGGGGTTGAACTCGCGTGTGGTGAATTCGGGCGCACGGCGCGTGGACCAGGCCGTGTCAACGCCGGCATCGGCAAGTTGGAGCAGGAATTGCACCGCCGATGTTCCGCCGCCCACCACCAATACTTTCTGCCCGGCGAACTCGGCCACGGAGGAGAAATCGTGGGTGTGCAGCTGGCGCCCCGCGAATGTTTCCACCCCGGGGTAGTGCGGCCAGTGCGGCTTGTCCCAGGTGCCGGTGGCGTTGATGACCAGCCGGGTGGTGAAAACGCCCGCATCAGTCTCCACCACTAGGGGTGCCGTGGCAGTGTCGGAGGGTGCGCCGTCGTCCATGGGCAGCGAACGCACCGCATGCACCTTCACGGGCCGGCGAATGGGCAGCGAGAACGTCTTTTCATAGTTGCCGTAATACCGGCCCACCACCTGCGATGCAGGTTCGGCGGGATCGGCCGGGGGAAGTTTCATGCCGGGGAGGTCGTGAACGGCGTGGGCTGCGCCAAGCGTCAGTGAGGGCCAGCGGTGCAGCCAGGCACCGCCGGGCGCGGGGTTGGCGTCGAGAACCACAAAATCTGTCTCGGGTGAAAGCCCCTGCCGCGCCAAGTAATACGCTGCCGACAGTCCCGCCTGGCCTGCTCCGATAACCACCA
Source organism: Arthrobacter glacialis (assembly GCF_002909445.1). Lineage (GTDB taxonomy): Bacteria > Actinomycetota > Actinomycetes > Actinomycetales > Micrococcaceae > Specibacter > Specibacter glacialis. The sequence continues at coordinate 47,985 of NZ_PPXC01000015.1, read as the reverse complement.
CGTCCAGCATTTTTGCCTCCTTTTAGTGGTGGAACCGGGTCTGTGGCGCAGCTATTCCGTTTGTGTCCTAAGCCATATGCGCCCGCGCTGCGAGAGTACCTTGTCCGCGTAGTAGACGGCCCCGGCACCCACGGCGTAGGCCACCAGGTCCAGCGCGGAGAAGGTGGTGCCAAAGACCAGGCGCGACGGCGGGAAGCTCTCGGCCAGTTGCGCGGGAACACCCGTCAGCTGTGCAATCTCAATGAAGGCACTGATGGCGAAGGCGCTCAATGCCAGCCAGTGGCGCTTGGCGGTGGGAAGAATGAGCGCCAGCAGCAGGTACACGAGCACCGTGAACAGGGCATCGGTGATCAGGGAGGCAAGGTCTCCTGGCACCAGGAAGTGCAGCGCCAGCCCAAGAACGGCCACATCGGTTGCGGCAATGAAGAGCGCAAGGCGCCGGGACTTGGGGGTTTTTAGCAAAGCCATGGGCTCGAGTCTAACCGCGGTGCCGCAACAGCTTGGCTAAGCCCGCACCACCGGCAGTTCCTTCCACTCGGTGGTGTACCGGGGCGAGGAATGCTCACGCTTCATGGACCACGCCGGGGCCTGGGCCAAGCCGCCCACCCCGATGCCAATGGCCATGCTGCCAAATTTGTTGCGCACCTCCCCCAGCACATCGCCCACATCGGCTTGCTCCGCCGCAGGGCCAAAAACATCCAGCATTCCCGTCCCGGAGGCCGGTTCAAGTCCGTTGAACATGACACCGGCGCGCAGGTATGCCGCCCCGGGGACCGCGCTTTGGCCAATGGCTGCCACGGCGGCGCGGATCAGCACAATGGGGTCCTGGGTGGGCGTCATGAATCGGCTGGTGACGGCCGGGAAGCTGCCTTCCCCGCCGGCAAAACGGCTGGTTCCCGCCGTGACCGTCATGGTGGAGGCGCGCAGGCCTTCCTGGTTCAGGCGGGCGGCACCGCGTTGGGCATAGATGGCCATGACCTCCTCCATGCCCGCAACGGTGGTGACGGGGGTGGAGAAGCTGCGGGAAAACATGATTTGCTGCTTGTCCACGTGTTCCTCGGTGTGGGGAATGCATTCGGTGCCGTTGAGCTCCATGACGGTGCGTTGCAGTACCACCGAGAACTTCTTGCGAATCATTGCCGGGTCGGCGGCCTTGAGGTCGGCGATGCTTTCAATGCCCATCATTTTCAGCTTGCTGGAGGTCTTGCCGCCAACGCCCCACAGCCCTGATGCGGGCACCCGTTCCTGGATGCGCGCAACATGCCCCTCCGGCATGGCGTCCAGCGCACAAACACCAGCCAGTGCCGGGTTTTGCTTGGCGATCCTATTGGCAAACTTCGCCAACGTCTTGGTGGCAGCCACGCCGACGCAGACGGGTACACCCACGTGGCGCATCACAGCCGCCCGGACCTCAGCGCCTGTGGCGTGCAGTTGCGCCGAATCCCCCATCAGACCGATGAACGATTCGTCGATGGAGTACACCTCTTGCCAGGTACCAAAACGGCCCACCACTTCCATGACCTTGGCACTCAGGTCCCCATACAGTTCGTAGTTGCTGGAGCGTGCCACCAAGCCCCACGCCTTGGCCTGGGCTTGCAGCTGGAACCACGGGGCGCCAGTGGCGATGCCCAGCGCCTTGGCTTCCGCCGAGCGTGCCACCACGCAGCCGTCGTTGTTGGAGAGTACGACGACGGGGCGGCCTTCCAGCTTCGGGTCAAAGACCCGCTCGCAGGAGACATAGAAGTTGTTGACGTCCACCAGGGCGATGCGGTTCACGGTCATTTGGTTCGCCGATGGTGCCGACCCGGACCGTTTTCGATGCTCTCGGCGAAGTCTTGGCGGATGTCGTTCCGTTCCAGAAGCAGTTGCGGGCGGGCGCCGGCCGTCGGCTTGAACGGATTCTTCACGAGCACTCCTTCCGGCAAGTTTAAAGTTTCCCAGTTCTCTGTATACAGGCGATGCTGTGTCTGACCGGGCTCCATGTCCACGATTACCGTTTTAGACAGCTTTATATTCTCTAAACTATTTGTGCATGGCGTCTAAATGGCCAGGGAAGTCTGCTGGGAGCGGCGCATGGTGGTGACCGCGACCAGATCTTTTGCGGCAAGGACAACACCAAGTTCCTCGCGGGCCTCCCGAGAGGCCGCTTCGACCACCGACTCTTGGGCCTTAAAGCGGCCTGCCATAGGGATAGTCCACCCATGGCCCGGCCCCTTCCTCCGGACACTCCTTCTCGGCGCCGCCACGCACGCACCACGCGTCGGCGGGGTAGCGCCACCCTTGAAGTACCTCGTCGATCTTCACTCCCTGCTCCTCCCGCCCATCAGCGAATCGCGCATCGTACTGGATGCTCCGATAGCGGGTCTTGGGCCACTGGGCCCGCCGCTTCCAGGAGGCACTGGCTCGAACGGCGACGGGCAGTTCGGCGTTTTCGTCGTGTTTTTTCTTTGGCTTCATTTAGAGCCCCTTGTGGTGACGATGACTGGAGTTATTCAGTGTGGCATTTTTTGTTCCAGGGGCTGGCCGCAGCACTGCGTAACCCTGCATCTGCCGCACTTGTGCCTGTTTAGACATGATGCAGGCACCGGGTGACGACACCCCAGACCGTCAGCTCCCCCACCAAAGCGGCGAGCGCGCCAGAAGCCGGGGACTGCGCATCGGCGGGTTGCGTCGCCAAGGAGGTCACGCCGTCATGCATGGCTAGCCGGCGGATCAGCAGTTCGCCGTCCACCACGGCAACCACCACCGAGCCGTCGCGCGGGGTGAGGGACCTGTCCACAATAATCTCGTCACCGTCGGCGATGCCGGCGCCCGCCATGGAATCCCCGGAAACGCGCATGATGAACGTGCAGGTTCTGTCCCTGATCAGGTGCTTGTTGAGGTCGATGCCGCCGTGGAAGTAGTCGCGGGCGGGCGAGGCGAACCCCGTCGGATCGGTGTTGGGCGTCTTGGGGGAAGGCAGATCCATACCAAACACGCCATCACCGCCTAGTACAAAGATTCGAACTTCAAGCGTACCACCGCATCAGGCTGCATGGCAGTTGGGCAGCTCAGAGCCGAGCGGCCGCGAGCAAGTCGCTGCCCTGCGCCAGGACCATGTCCTTGAACCGGGCCGCCTGCGGCGAGCCGTCGGGGCGATTGCGCCACACCAGCCCGATGTCCCGGCGCGCCTGAGGCCACGTGATGTCCACTTCACACCAGCCCAAGGCCCCCCGACTCGGAGCCTGACTGCCGGAGCGCTGGGCCGGCGCCACCGCCACACCCAGCCCGGCCGACACCAACCCGCGGACAGTGTGCAGGTCCTGGCCCTGAAAGGCCACGCGCGGACGGAAACCGGCGCTGCGGCAGAGCGTCTCCACAATGGACCGCATGCCATAGCCCGGTTCCAGCATGACGAACGGCTCATCTCGCACCGCGTCGAGCCGAATACCGGTGGAACCGTCAAGGCGGTGGCCAGCGGGAACCACTAATTTCAGTGGCTCCGAATAGAGCGCTTGGGCGCCGATGGTGCTGCTCGGAGCCGGAGGTGGTGCCACGAGCGCCAGATCAGCAGTTCCGCCCGCCAGCAAATCCAGGCAAAAGGAGCGGCTCCCCTGCTGCAGGTCAAAAGTGACAGCCGGGTTCTCCCGGGCAAATGCCCTGATCAACAGCGGGAGGGTGGCCTCGCCAAAGGTGTGTTGAAAAGCCACTTGAATCCGGCCAAATTGTTTTCCGGATTCCTGCCGGGCCAGCGCCAAGCCCAGGCGCACCTGATCCAATGCCTCGGCGGCCGCAGGGATGAGCGCCAATGCCGCCGGGGTCAGCTCCACGCCCCGCCCCTTGGGCAGCACCAGCGCAGTGCCAACCACGGCAGCGGCACGAGAAAGCGCCCGGCTCACGGTGGACTGCGGAATTCCCAGGGCCTCTGCCGTTGCTGTCACATGGCCGCTGTTACCCAGTTCAACCAGAATGGGCAGCACCGGAAGCAGCCGGGCCAGGTCCTGATCGTCTTTTTCCATGATTCATGGAACCACGGATACAGCCACTTAGTCATCCATATTTGGATTATTGAAGGCATATTCATGCATTAGACGCATTGATTTCCTCGTCCTACGGTTGATCTTGTGATTGACACCAACCGCTTGGATTGCCAAAGCCCAGAAGCCGCGTCACCATGGGCAGGCCACCGGCAGGGCAGTGCCGGGTACCGCAGGGTGCTGGCCGCCCTGGCCTGCGCCGGGGTAGCTACATTTGCCCAGCTTTACTCCCTTCAGGGGTTACTGCCAATGGTCTCGCGCGATCTGCAGGTGACGGCCGCCCAGGCCTCACTGACGGTTTCCGTCGCCACTGTTGGGCTGGCCGTCGCCGTATTGCCCTGGTCATTTGCAGCAGACCGCTGGGGGCGGGTGCGGATCATGGGACTGGCCGTCATCTTGGCAACTATCTTGGGCCTACTGGTGCCCCTGGCGCCCAGCTTTGAGGGTCTGCTGGTCCTGCGGGCTCTGGAAGGGGCTGCGCTGGGCGGCATCCCGGCATTGGCCATCGCCTACCTCACGGAGGAGGTCAGCCCACGCCACGCCAGCGCAGCTGCGGGCGCCTACGTGGCCGGCACCACGCTGGGCGGGCTATTCGGGCGGCTGCTTGCCGGGCCTGTGGCGGACATGGCGGGGTGGCGCATGGGAACCCTGGCCGTGTCCCTTTGCGCCGCCGCCGCGGCCGCGGGCTTCCTCCTGCTGGCCCCGCGCCCACGGGGTTTTGTGCCGGCGCGCACGGATGGCTTCGGGGCGGTCCTTGGCAAACTGCTTCCGCCGCTGCGCAACGCCCAGCTGCTGGCGTTGTACGCCCAGGCATTCCTGTTGATGGGCGCCTTTGTCAGTGTCTACAACTTTCTCGGTTTCCGGCTGGAGGCGCCGCCATACCTTTTTCCGGCGTCAGCAGTGGCACTGCTTTTTCTGGCCTATCTGGCGGGCACCGTGACCTCACGGCTGGTGGCGGGTATAGCCAACCGCTGGGGCAGGCGGAACGTACTGTTGGCATCCACCGGCGCCATGGTTGCTGGCCTGGCGATGACGCTGGCCGCACCGGTGACCGCGATTCTGGCGGGCCTGATACTGTTCACCGCTGGATTCTTCGGCGCCCACAGCATCGCCTCGGGCTGGACGGGCTCGTTGGCCACGTCGGGCCGGGCCCAGGCCGCCTCACTGTACAACCTCAGCTACTACGCTGGTTCCAGCCTCATTGGCTGGAGTGCAGGCCTGGTGTTCCAACGGTTTGGCTGGGGCGTCATGGCCGGAGCGCTGGGGGTCCTGGCCGCCCTGGCCGCCGGGCTTGCCGTGGCACTTCTTCCGGCAGCTACCTCGCACGCACCAGATCACCCGCGGCCCGGTGCATGAACAGGGCCTCCACCACCGGGACCAGCATGATGACCGCGAGCGCCGCGAACGTCACCTGGTAGCTGGCCACGGCTGGCAGGTCCGAGGCCAGCAGGGACTGGGCACCGCGCAGTAACAGTGCCCCCACGGCAATGCCCAGGCCGGTGGCGATCTGGGCAATTGTGGAGGATAGGGTGTTGGCGTCCACCATGCCAGCCTTAGGCACGTCCACAAACTGCAAGGTGTTGTATGCGCTGAACCCGATGGAACGCAGCACGCCACTGGCGAACAGCACCACGGCAATCACGGCCAGCGGGGTCTCCGGATTCATCAGGGCACAGGCCACCAACACCAACGCGCCACCAATGTTGCTCAGCAGCAGCACGTTGCGGAAACCAAAACGCCGGATCAACGGCGAGGTGGCTGGCTTGATGAGCACATTGCAGGCAAACACCGCCATGGTCATCAGGCCCGCCTCAAAAGCAGTCCAGCCAAATCCGAGCATGAACATCAACGGCAATAGGAACGGCACGGCGTTGATGACCATCCGGTACAGGGCCCCTCCGCCGTTGCCCACCCGGAACGTGTGGATGCGCAACGCGCGCAGATCCAGCAGCGGGTGCAGGGCCCGCCTGAACCACCACAGCGCCCCCGCCACGCCAGCCAAGGACGCCAACAGGCAGAGTACGACGGCGGCCCACGGCGTGGGTGCCGAACCGATAAGTTCCATGCCAATCACCAAGGCGGCCAAGGCAACGCCGCAAAGCCCAAACCCGACCCAGTCGGGCGGGGGCACCTTCCGCGCGCGGATATCCGGGACCACGCGGGTGGCGACAATGAACGCAACAATACCCAGGGGGACATTGATGAGGAAGATCCAGTGCCAACTCGCATAGCTGACCAACAGTCCACCCACCACCGGGGCCAGCACGGGGGCTATGAGTGCCGGCCAGGTCAGGTAGGCGATGGCCTCCAGAAACTCTTTCCTGTCAGCATCACGCAGGACCACCAGCCGGCCCACGGGAACCATCATGGCCCCGCCCAGGCCCTGCAGCATGCGGGCCACGCAGAGAAAAGCAAGGTTGGGGCTGAGCGCACACAACAGCGACGCGATGGTAAAAACGGCAATCGCGGCCGTGAACACCCGCCGTGCACCAAAGCGTTCGGCCAGCCAACCACTGATGGGGATGCCCACCGCCAGCGTGATCAGGTAGGCCGTCATGGCCAAGTTAATGTCCACCGCCCGCACGTGCAGATCCGCGGCGATGGCTGGAGCAGCAGTGGAGATGATGGTGCCGTCCAGGATTTCCATGAAATAGGTTCCGGCAACCAGAAGCGCAAGGGCGCGGCTAAAGGAACTACTGCCGGCCGGTGTTGCAAGTCTCATTCCCACCGGATAAGCGTACTTCCCGCAGGGCCCCGAAATTCGCGGAGCGTCTTGTGGTGGCGGTGGCTGGCATCGACTGCTGACCTTGGCCGCAGAACGCCGCCTGCAGCCAAGCATCTCGCGGCCACGGTCAGCAGTGGCGAAATGGGCGGCCCGTGAGACCAGCGGGCGCTAGGCAGTGAGGTCCATGGCGGCCAGGCGCAGCCACAGCCACAGGCGTTTTTGCGGATCGTCGAAGTCAATGCCGAAATCCTTCTCCAGGCGCGTCAGCCGGTATCGGACGGTGTTGTTGTGGACATGGAGGTGCGCGGCCATGTCGGAAATGCTGCCGTTGCACTGGAAGTAGGCGCGCAATGTTTGCAGGTACTCACTTTGCTGCTCGGCGTCACGGCCCTGGATCATGGCAATGTCGTCCTGCTGTGCCATGCCTTGCTCCTCAATGAACGCCCCAATCTTCACCAGGTTCAAGGGAACCCTGTAGTCCTCGTACAGGGCCACGGCGGATCCGCCGGCCTCGCCCGCCGCGGCCCGTCCACGGAGCAGGAACTCGAGGGTTTCCAGCGCTTCACCCCTGGAACGGGGCAGGTCTTCCACGGCCAAGGCAACCTCACCCACAGCAGCAATGAGCGGGAACCGGCTGATTGTTTGGGCGTATGACCCGATTTCCGCAACCACCCGCCGATGCGCAGCCCTGGGGTCGTTGCCCTCGCATGGCAGGAGCGCATAGACCACCGAATCAATCAGCGCACTGTGGCTGCTTTTGAACTGAACATTGCACACCGTGGTGACCAGATACAGCAGCTTCTGGATCTCTTGGATTGCCTCCAGGCTCCCGGTTTGCGGGCGGACAATGGAAAAGGCCGCCACCGCCAAACCTTTCGTCGCGTCCAGGCCCAGCTGGGCAGCAGCAAAGGAAGCATGGTCGGGGTCGCCCATGAGCGTGCGGATCAGGTCACCGTTCCTGCGCTCGCCAACATCGAAGGCGGAGCGCGCATGCAGCAGGTGCAGGCCGGCCAGGGGCGCCATCTTGTCCAATGCCGAAAGCGCCGCTTCGCGCCGTTCTTCACCGGGATCGATGATCCAGATGGAGCCAAGGAGCTCATCCCCAGCCCTGACGGCGAGCGCCAGCCTAGCCATTTCCTCCTGCGTGGCCGGGATGTGCACCGCCACGGGCGAGTCATAGACGGCCTTGAAATCAGTGTCGAAGGCCGGCGCCTGAATTTCCTCCAGCGACAGTGTTGTGACGCGGCGGAGCTCGTCAATGGGCTGGCCGGGCAGCGTGGAATAGCCCAGCACCCGGCCCAGCGGATCCACTATGCTCACAGCCCCGTTGGTGATGGATGCCGCGGCGTTGGCGAACGCGTACAGGTCGCCCAGGCGGATGCCGGAGACAAAGTCTGCCGCCGCACCAACCACTGATGCTCGGGCAAGCGTGACCAGCCGTGTCCAGTCAATGGAATCGGGGGCAACCAGCAGTGCCACGCCGTGGCGGCCGGCCGCCGCACGCAGCCGTTCCATGGGCGCCCCGTACGCCTTGACGATGACTGCCGCAGCATTCCCGGCCGATGCCCGTTCCAACAGTTGGTCAAAATCAGCGGATTCGCACCTGAGCCCAACAGCCAAAATGATGCGGTCCCCCACCGGAACCCATTCGTCCATGGGGTCAAACATCAGTATGTCGGAAACGCGGTGCATGAGTTTGTGCGCGTCAGGACCTGCGTGCACCAGGTCCGCCTGCATCAGCGCAATGCAATCGGCAAGGCGTACAGCATCTCCCTGTCCGCGGCCATCCACGGAGTCTTTCATTCCACGCACCATGACCTGGACGTTATCACAAGTGGATTAGAGGATTTTTGTAAGAACTCACATGTAGTTCCGATGAGATCCACGTCACCATTGATGCAGGGGGAGTAAATAGTTTTTCCCACCAGGAGTTAGAGGTCACCACATGAAATTCAAGGACATCAGGGCACTGGCATCGATTCAGGGCCCGGCACGATCCACGGCCGAACGCTTGGACCGCCGCTGCTACAGCATTGGCGACATGCAGAAAATGGCAGCGAAGGCCCTGCCCAAGAGCATCTTTGACTACATTGAAGGCGGCGGCGAAGATGAGGCATCCATGCGTCGGAACATCGCCTCCTTCAACGACTGGTCCTTCATGCCCAAGTGGGGCTCGGTGGAAAACCTGAGCCTGGCCACCACCATCCTCGGCGGCCCGTCGGCCATGCCCCTGATGCTCTCCCCCACCGGCGGCACCCGGCTGTTTCACCCGCAGGGCGAGATCGCCGCAGCCCGTGCCGCACTGGCCGCGGGCGTCCCCTACGGACTGGCCCATCTGAGCACCACGCCCATGGAACACGTGGCCGAGGCAACCCCCGGCCTGCGTCGCTGGTTCAACCTTGAACCCACCAACGACAAAGTCATGCTGCAGGCTGTTCTGGACCGTGTTTCCAATGCCGGCTACGAGGCCCTCATTGTCAACCTCGACTGCCGCGACGTAGGGCACCGTGAACGCGACTACCACAATGGCTTCACGGCTCCGCCGTCCATCAAGCCCAAGACGGTGTTCGAGGGTGCGTTGCGCCCCCGCTGGGCACTGGGCTTCCTGGCCAGCGACGCCATCGCCTTCCCCAACCTCGACGCCGAGATCCCGCAGGGACCCCTCTCCAGCACTCCTGACATGTGGCGCACCCTGCTGGCCGGCTCCTACGAGCCCACCGACTGGAGCGATCTTGAAGACATCCGCACCCGCTGGAACGGCCCCATCATCCTGAAGGGCTGCGTGAACCCGAAGGATGCCGCCATTGCGGCCAGCATGGGATTCGACGCCATCCAGGTCAGCAACCATGGCGGCCGCCAGCTGGACCACATGGTCTCCCCCATGGATGTACTCCCGGAGATGGGTGAGGCCACGGCCGGTCGCATGGAAATCATTGTGGACGGTGGCATCCGCCGCGGCTCCGACGTCATCAAGGCACTGGCCCTGGGCGCCGATGTCTGCGCCATTGGCCGCCCCTACCTGTACGGCCTCGCCGCTGCCGGTGAAGCTGGCGTGAGCCACGTGCTCAAACTCTTCAAGGCCGAAATGTGCCGCACCATGGCCCTGCTGGGTGTCACCACCATCGCCGAACTGAAGGAAGGCGGCCGCGAGCTTATCCGCCACCACAGCGAAACATTTGTCCGCGTCGCTGCCGCATCAGACCTTGATTCGCAGCGGTCGCTGGCAGAGTTGGGAACTCCCTGATGAGTGCCCCGTCCGCCGCCCGCAGGCGTGTCCGCGCTGCTGCCGCCGTCGCCGTCTCGGCAGCGCTGATGTTCTCACTGGCGGCGTGTGCAAGTTCGACGGCGTCCGACGGCGTTGCCGAGCTCGGCGCCGGGATCCCCGCCATGGCCGTCAACCAGGCTGCAGCGGCGCAACTGCCGGACGCCATCAAGGCTTCCAAGGTACTAACTGTGGCCATCCCCACGAACGAACCGCCCACCCAGTTTTACCGCGAGGGCACCAGGGAGATGACAGGGACTAATCCGGATGTCGCCCGGCTGATTGGCCAGGCCCTGGGGGTGAAGGTTGACATCAAGGTCGCCAACTTTGACTCCATCATTCCGGGCATGGCCGCCGGCCGGTACAACATGACGGTGTCCTCCATGACACCCACCGAAAATCGGATGAAGGTTCTGGACTTTGTGGATTATCTGCAGATGGGCAACTCCATTGCCGTGGGCACGGGCAATCCTCAAGGCATCACGGAGGAGGCAGCCCTGTGTGGGAAGAAGGTGGGCCTGTTGATCGGCTCCTACCAGCTCACAGCAAATGTGCCGGCCGCCGACGAGAAATGCCAGGCGGAGGGCAAGGCGCCGATCCAGACCAGCGAATTCCAGGACACCCGCCAGGCCATCTCCGGGCTGACCAGCGGCCGCCTGGACGCCGTGCTGGCCGACTCGCCCATCCTGAATTTCGCTGCCAAGGCCAATCCGGACATTGAAATTTCCTCCCAGTATGACTTCACCCCTGTCGGGGTGGGGCTGCCCATTGAATCCGGCCTTCTCACGTCCGTGTCCGCGGCCATGGCGGAGGTCCTCAAAAGCGATTCGTACAAACAGGTTTTGAAAAAGTACGGCCTGGAAAGCAGCGCCATCACCGATCCCCGCGTCAACTTCGCCCAATAGGAGGTGAACACCATGCAGCACCAACAATCAGCAACACCAGCCACGTCCCAACAAGTTCCCCTCGCAGCAACGGGTGATTCTGTCCCGGTGGTGCCCCTGCGCCATCCTGTCCGCAACGCCTTGGCCCTGGTCCTGATTCTCATCGCTGCGAGCGCAGCCTTGGACGTGGCCACTAACGAGCGCTACCACTGGGACGTTGTGGCCGAGTACCTGTTCTCCCCGGAAATCCTGACAGGTGCCGGGCTGACACTGGTCCTCACGGTTGTTTCGATGACTGTCGGCATCGCATTGGGGACGGTCTTGGCAATCATGCGCCTGTCCACCAACCCGATTCTGCACACCATCAGCCGGGCCTACATTTGGTTCTTCCGCGGCACGCCGCTGCTGGTCCAGTTGATCTTTTGGTACAACATTGCGGCCCTATACCCGGTAATTGCGCTGGGACTGCCCTTCGGCGGACCCTCCCTAGTGATCGGCTCAGCCAACGTACTCATCTCCCCGCTGGGTGCAGCCCTGCTCGGATTGGCCTTGAATGAAGCCGCCTACATGGCGGAGATCATCCGCAGCGGCATCAGTTCCGTGGACAAGGGCCAGCACGATGCCGCCCGGGCGCTGGGCATGAACCGCAGCAAGTTGATGATGCGTGTCATCCTGCCGCAGGCCATGCGTGTGGTGTTGCCGCCCACGGGCAATCAGGTCATCTCCATGCTCAAGGGGACTTCCCTTGTCAGCGTGCTGGCGATCTCCGACCTGCTGTACTCGGCCCAGATCATCTACTCGTTCAACTATCAGACCATCCCACTGCTCATTGTGGCCAGCATCTGGTACCTGCTCATGACCACTGTCCTGAGCTTCTTCCAAAACAAGCTTGAGCGGCGTTACGGTCGCGGCTTTGACACTGCAACCCGCCTGGTTCGCCGGCCCAAGAGAAGGAAAGCATCATGAGCACAACAATGGTGGAAGCCCAAGGGGTGCGCAAGAACTTCGCGGCCATTGAAATTCTCAAGGGCATTGACCTGACGATCGAACAGGGCACGGTGACCTGCCTGATCGGCCCGTCCGGTTCCGGCAAGACAACGTTCCTGCGCTGCATCAACCACCTGGAGAAGATCGACGCCGGACGCCTGTACGTGGACCAGCAGCTTGTGGGCTACACCGAACGCAACGGACGCCTGTACGAAAAGAAGGAAAGCCAGACTGCCAAGTCCCGCCTCACCGCAGGAATGGTGTTCCAGCGCTTCAACCTCTTCCCGCACATGACAGTCATGGAAAACGTGATTGAGGCCCCCGTCCACGTGCTGGGCCGGCCCAAGAAGGAAGTCATTGCCGAAGCCCAAGTCCTGTTGGATCGGGTTGGCTTGGGCGACCGCGGGCACTCCTACCCGCAGGACCTCTCCGGCGGGCAGCAGCAGCGCATTGCCATTGCCCGGGCCCTGGCCATGAAGCCCAAGCTCATGCTGTTCGACGAGCCAACCTCCGCCCTTGACCCCGAGAACGTTGGCGAAGTGCTCGAGGTCATGAAGGACCTGGCCGCAGAGGGCATGACCATGGTGGTGGTCACCCATGAGCTCGCCTTCGCCAAGCAGGTCGCCGACCAGGTGGTTTTCATGGACATGGGCGTGGTGGTGGAAAGCGGCCCGCCGTCGGAAGTGCTTGTGGCACCCAAACACGAGCGCACCAAGGCGTTCCTCTCCAAGGTCCTCTAATCCACTGCCGACTAAGACAATCCACTGCCGACTAAGACCCAAACACCTCTTTGCAACAATCCCCTTGGCCGCTATCAGGCAGCCAGAAGAAAAGGAAAAGAACCATGCTCCGCACCCACATCAGCACCACCTTGGCACCTGTCCCGGCCGGCCCGTATTCCCAGGCCATTGCCGCCAACGGTTTCCTCTTCACCGCCGGCCAGACGCCGCACCACCCGGTCACCGAGGACACTGTGGGCGAGACCATCGGTGAGCAGACCCGGGCGGCCATGGAGAACCTAGCCGCAGTGCTAGCCGCCCGCGGCCTGGATTTCTCCCACGTGGTCAAGGCCACCGTCCACCTGCAGGAGCCAGCCCGGGACTTTGCCGGGTTCAACGCGGTCTACGAGGAATTCGTCAAGGCCCCCTACCCCGCACGAACCACTGTGGGCTCGTTCCTGGGTGACTTCCTCGTGGAGATTGACGCGGTGGCCGTCATTCCGGCCTAGCCACAAAATCACAGCTACATTGCGGGGCCCGGAGGCGCACGCGTTGCGCCTCCGGGCCCCGCTGTTTAAGTTCCCTGCCAAGTAAAGGGAGCAAGAGTGCTTGGATGGGGACATGGCCGTTCTTATAGTGTTGCGTGGCAGCTCCGGCTCCGGAAAGAGCACGGTTGCCCGTGCGCTGCAAAAGGATCTGGGTGGAGTTTGGATCGAGCAGGATTATTTCCGCCGAACGATCCTGGGTGAGCGCGGAAACTACTCGCCGCTCTCCGTGGAGCTGATTGCGCAATCGGCGGCACTGGCGCTCCGCCACGGCCGCACAGTTATTGCCGACGGGGTGTTTAACGCAAGCATCTATAGTGAGACATTCGCGGCACTGGGTGCCGGACATCTCGGACCAAGCCTGTTTTACGCCTACGACCTCACCCTCGAGGAGACACTGCACAGGCACACCACACGCCCGCAAAAGCAGGCCGACTTTGATGAACACTCCATGCGCGGCTGGTATCACGGCTGGGATCCGCTCCACGGCATCACCGAACGGCGGATCACGGCAGAGGAGACCTTGGAAGAAACCGTTGCCCGAATCCTGCAGGACGTCCGCTCCCCCGCGGATTCCCTCTAGCACAAGCTAGGCAGTGAGCCCCAGCTTGCTCATGCGCTTGGAATGGTTGCGTGTCAGGGCGCTCAGGATGGTTTGAACTTCCGCCGCAGCCTGTTCCTGGGTGGCATCGGGCCGCAGACCCACCAGGAAACTGTGCTTGGCACCAATGCGTTGCACCTGTGTCAGGGCCTCCCCCACCATCCGCCGACCCCACAAGGCCAGGCGTGAGGAAAGCCGGGGATCCTCGGCCAGCATAGTTTTCAGCAGGGACGTCAACGTCTCAATTTGTTCATCGCTGGTGTGTACCCCGGCAATGGCTTCCCGGGTGGCGTCGTCGAGGTGTTCGGCAATGGCAGCGTAAAACTCTTCCGTGATGGTCTCCACCACGTACGCCTTCATGAGAGATTCGTGCCAGTCAGCGGGGCGGGTGCGCTCGTGGAAGGAATCCACCATGCGCACAAACGGCGCCATGGCCAGTTCCGGGTCCATGCCCATCGCGTTGAGCCGGGCACAGATGGCTTCATAGTGGCCAAACTCGGACACCGCCATTTTACCCAGGACGGCCCTGTCGCCCAGCGACGGCGAGTGCCGCGCGTCGATCGCCAAACGCTCAAACGCGGACAGTTCCCCATAGGCAATGCTGCCCAGCAAATCAACAACAAAGGTGTCGTAGCGGGCGCTCAGTTCGCCTGCGGAAACGGAATCATCGGCGTCGGAGGCTGGAATACTCATACGCTCTAGGGTAGTCCGTGCCGCGCCACACTTGTTCCCTGCCGCGAATCGTTTACGCTGAAACCGTGCCGTACTCTCACATTGGCGTCAGTCAAAGCGCCGCGCAGCAGTCCCTTGCCCAAGCCTTGGCTGCCCTGGGCACCGAGTTCAAGCTGCCCGACGGGTTTTCCCCGGAGGTACTGGCGGAGGTGGATGCGGTCATTGCCGGCCATTCGCTGCCCGCACCTGATCTGACGGCTCTGCCCTTCATCACCATCGATCCGCCCACGTCCCAGGATCTGGATCAGGCCATGTTCTTGGAGCGCGAAGGCGACGGTTACGTGGTGCACTACGCCATTGCCGATGTCCCCTCCTTTGTTCCCGCCGGCGGTCCACTGGATGCCGAGACCCGCCGCCGTGGCCAGACCATCTACACGCCCGGCCAACGCATTCCCCTCCACCCCACCTCCCTGAGTGAGGGTGCTGCGAGCTTGTTTGCCAACGATCCCCGCTCCGCTTACGTCTGGGAAATTCATTTGGCGGCGGACGGCACCCAGACCTCGGCCCTGGTCCGCCGGGCCACCGTCCGCAGTATTGCCAAACTGGGTTATGAAGAAGCCCAAAAGATGTACGACGCCGGGAACTCACCGGCCGCTTTTGCCGAAACCTTGGCGCTGTTGGCCGAGATTGGGACCAAGCGCATCGACTTGGAGCGCGCCCGCGGCGGTGCCAGCCTCAATGTGCCGGCACAAGAGGTGGAGTTCGTGGACGGCCGCTACGTCCTGGAATTCCGCCCCAACCTGCCCATTGAGGACTGGAACGCCCAGATTTCCCTGCTGACAGGAATGGCAGCCGCCCAGGTGATGATCGATGGGAAAGTGGGCATCCTGCGCACCATGCCCGCCCCCGATGCCGAGGCCATTGCGGCTTACCGCCTGCAAACTCAGGCGCTGGGCAATCCTTGGGACCCGGAGATGGCGTATGGTGCCTATCTGCGCACCTTGAACACCGCCGACCCCAAACATTTGGCGTTGATGCACGCTGCCAGCACCCTGTTCAGGGGCGCCAGCTACACCCCTTTTAATGGCAGCGTCCCGGCAGAAGTCATGCAGGCGGCAGTGGCGGCACCGTATGCCCACACCACCGCACCCTTGCGCCGCCTGGTGGACAGGTTTGTGCTTGCCATTTGCGCGGCCCTGTGTGCCAAGGAACCGGTCCCCACCTGGGCCATTGAGGCCTTGGACCTGCTACCGGAGATCATGAGCGCCTCCAACCAGCTGGCCAACAAAGTGGACAAGGCAGCCATCGACACCATTGAGGCCGCCCTGCTCAGCCACCAAGTGGGAGGCGAGTTTGACGCCGTCGTACTGGCAGGGCCAAAGCGGAACGGCCACAATTCCAAGGCCTCCGCTGCGCGCAGTTTCATCCAGATTTCTGTGCCGGCCGTGACGGGGTACTGCGACGGTGATCTGGAGGCCGGAACTGTGGTGCGGGTGACGCTGACTTCCGTGGACATTGCCAAACGAAGTGTGAAGTTTGTGCAATCCTCGCAAATTTAGGGTGTGCCGCTAGACTAAAGGGGTAGACATGGATGCCCGGTCGTTGATTGATAGTTTTTGATTCAGCAAACCCGCCCCTACGCGCGTCTTTTCAGCTCCTCCCGCACCCGTCATTTACGACGGCGGGAGGGCTAAGTTTTTGTTAGCCCGCGATCGGCTTCCCTAAGATTGTGCCGCTGTTCTGCGGTTCCGTGAGGCCTTCCGCGCCCGCGTTGAGCCCTGTAGGCGGCACCTTGTATAGACGAATTGAACGGTAAGCATTTGAGCATTGAAGCAGACTCCCTCTTGCAGGCAGAAGACAGCAACGAAATCGTCGAAATTGACGGATCCTTGGTCACCCATGAGCCCCCGCACAAGGAAGAAAAGGAAACGTTCGCCAGCTTTGGCGTGCACCACGAGATCGTTTCTTCGTTGACCGAAGCTGGCATCCTCCACCCCTTCCCCATCCAGGCCATGACGCTGCCCATCGCGTTGACAGGTCACGACATCATTGGCCAGGCCAAGACCGGAACGGGCAAGACGCTCGGTTTCGGCATCCCCGCCCTGAACCGCATTGTTGCCCCCAAGGATGAGGGCTTTGAGAAGCTCGCGGCCCCGGGCGCACCCCAGGCAATGGTTATTGTGCCCACCCGTGAACTGGCTGTCCAGGTTGCCGGCGACCTTGCCGTTGCCTCCAAACACCGTGGCATCCGCATCGCCACCATTTATGGCGGCCGTGCGTACGAGCCCCAGGTTGAAGCCCTGCAAAAGGGTGTTGAACTGATTGTTGGAACCCCCGGCCGTTTGATCGACCTGCTCAAGCAGCGTCACCTGAACGTCAAGCACGTTCGCATGGTGATCCTCGATGAGGCCGATGAAATGCTGGATCTGGGCTTCCTGCCCGACGTTGAGACCCTGATTGCCGGCACTCCCCCGGTTCGTCAAACACTGTTGTTCTCAGCCACCATGCCCGGCCCGGTTGTTGCCATGGCCCGCCGCTACATGACCCAGCCCACGCACATCCGTGCCGCTGATCCTGATGATGAGGGGCTGACCAAGCGCGACATTCGCCAGCTCATCTACCGTGCCCACAGCATGGACAAGATTGAGGTCCTGGCCCGGATCCTGCAGGCCAAGGATCGCGGCCGCAGCATCATCTTCACCAAGACCAAGCGCACCGCTGCCAAGGTTGCCGAGGAATTGGTTGACCGCGGCTTCGCCGCAGCGGCCATCCACGGCGACTTGGGCCAGGGCGCCCGCGAGCAGGCACTGCGCGCCTTCCGCAACAACAAGGTTGATGTTCTGGTTGCCACTGACGTTGCCGCTCGCGGCATCGACGTTGATGATGTGACACACGTGGTCAACTACCAGTGCGTTGAGGACGAGAAGATTTACCTGCACCGTGTTGGCCGCACGGGCCGCGCCGGCAACAAGGGCACCGCCGTGACCTTCGTTGACTGGGATGACATGCCCCGCTGGGCTCTCATCAACAAGGCACTGGGTCTGAGCGTTCCCGAGCCGATCGAGACCTACTCCTCCTCCCCTCATCTGTACAGCGATCTTGACATCCCCGTTGGCACCAAGGGCCGCCTGCCGCGCAACATGCGCACGCACGCCGGCATTGATGCCGAGGTTTTGGAAGACCTTGGCGAGACGGGCAAGCGCAACTCCCCCAAGGCTGACACTGCTCGAGGCGGTAGCCATGGTGGCAACCGCGGCGGAAACCACTCAGGTGCCCGCCATGGTGAGAAGCGCGACTCCGGCCGTGGCGCTGGCCGCGACTCAGCCCGTGACTCCAACGGTGCGGCTTCCACCAGCACGGCTTCCAACAGCGCAGGCGAGAAGCGCGAGTCAGGCCGCAGCCGCCGTCGTCCCTCCTCCTCAGCTGCTGCCTCCGCCTCTTCGGCCGACGGCGCTGCCCCCGTTGAGGGTGCCACGCGTCCGCGCACCCGCACACGTCGACGCAACGGTGAAGTAGTGGCCAAGCCGGAGTCCGGCGAGTAACCCCACTTTTACAACTGACCCGCAGAAAACGCCCAAAATTCACGGTTTTACCGTGATTTTCGGCGTTTTCTGCGGGTCAGTTTCGTTGGTGCGGCTAGATCAACGGCCGGCCTTCACGCCTGGCGTCGCGGATCTCCTGGATGAATGCCTTGCCCAGCACGTAGAGCACGCCGGCAACTATCACCGGCCAGATCAGCACATACAGGGTGAGAAAAAATGCTGTCATGGATATTTCCTATGCTTTCTTCTCGAGAAGGGTTCCGGGGGTGCTGTGGTTGGCTTCCTCCCGGTTGTCGAAGTCGCCGATGCGGTCCTTGATGGAGGCGAAGTCGAAGGTCGCCTGGTTACGGAAGCACATGAAGTAGCAGACCAGGGTGCTGACTGCGTAGGCAACGAGCGACCCGGAGAGCACGGCGTAGTCGTGCAGGACGCCGATGGCGAACGGCGCAACCGCGAGCATGGCGACAGCCGCAACGATCTTGGCCGTCTTCAGGCCAAAGAAGCCAAACGCCATCAAACCCAGGACAACACCAATTCCCACAATGGAGAGCAGATCCACCACGAGTCCGGTGAGTCCGCCCATGGAAATCCATTCGAACCGCACGGGGATGAAGCAGGCCAGGGCAACAATCACCGAGATGGTGAAGGCCTTGTTGGTGATCTTTTGCCAGTAGAAGCTGGCGATGACAGGGAACACTAAGGCACCCCACAGGGCCCCGACAAAGACCAGCAGGTCAAGGATGTTCAGCTGCCCGCTGGCAAAGTACAAGCCGGCACCGGTGGCAACAATCATGGTGATGCGGCCAATGAACAGCATTGTCTTGGGGTTCGCTTTCCCCTCCTTGGCAATGTTCTGGCCGTACACATCTGCCATCATGATCGAGGACATGGCGGAGAGATCAGAGTCAGCCGTGGAGGACAATGCGCCCACGATCATGATGAGGAAGATCCCCAACAGAACGGGGCTCAGGTAGGTCGCGGCCATCTGCGGGATCAGGTTGTTGGTGTCCCCATCCAGCGGGACAACGCCCGCGTACAGGGCCATGACACCCATCATGCCGATGCCGATGATGGTGGCTCCGTAGCCAACAGTGGCTGTCACGAAGGTCTTCTTGATCAAGTCTTCACGCACGGCGAAGAGCCGCTGAGCAATGGTCTGGTTGCCGATGGCGTAGGCCAGGACCGCAGCAATGTACGGCGCCCCCTGGTTCATGAACGCCTCTGAGGAAAAGAAGTTGGACTGCTGCGGGGTCAGCCTGGCAGCGCCCGAAACGAACATGTCAGATCCGCCGGCGGCAAAGAACACCACCGGAATGATGATCACCACGGCACCGAGCATGGCAAACACCTGCGCAGCGTCCGTCAGCACCGATGCCCTGAATCCTGACCACAGCGAGTACAGCAGGATGCCGCCGCCGATGAACAGGATGCCCTGGGTAAAGCTGAACGGGGACAGCAGCGCAATCAGCGCCCCTCCGGCGATGAAGTTGGAGGTGATGCTGACCATTGATCCAACAATGTTGGAACCGGCGAGCATCAGCTGGCTGGATTTGCCGTGCCGGGCGTAGATGACCTCGGCCAGGGTGTGTGCCTTGGGTGCAACGGCACGGATTCGCTTGCCAAACGGGTAGATGAACAAGATCATCAACGCGCCCCACAGGCCGTAGTGGATGGGGCCGGAAATCCCGTACGTGTAGCCGGAGGTGGCCGAGGCGTACATAGACGACGCCCAGATCCATGTTGCTGTCATGCTTCCTGCAGATATTCCAAAGCCGACCTTGTTACCCGCTGTCATGTAGCCGTCAGCATTTTCATTCCTGCGGCCAATAAACAGTGTCATCAGCAGCGTACCGCCGTAAAACACCACTAAAAGCCCAATTACTGTCCAACTTCCCAATTGGTGAAGTCCTGCGCCATCCGGCACCATGTGTGTCCTTTCGTAGGACGAAATTCACCGGCATTCCGCCACCATCAGCGTGCGCCGCCAAAAAGTGCATGAAGCAGTCCGGTGAGGGAGCCATCAAGCGCACTTACCCGCCCGGGACCAGCCGCCAAGGCAAGCAGACAATTCTGCGCAGGCGGCCCAAAGTGATTCGCGTACCAGGCGAACAGTCACTACCGGAAAATCAACGGCTGACGTTCAGCCGGCAACGGGAATACAACGGTTCGCAGGCAGCTTTAGTTGCCTTTTCGAACCAGTCATCTGATGTCACTGTAACAGGGTAGTCGTGATCCACCATGGTTGCCGCTGCCCCCGAAGGGTCACAATGGCGCATCCATTGGCCGCTACGGCAGGAAGGGTTGTGAACCTGTTCCGGCGGCAAGCATGCGCTCCAGCGCTTCCTGGCCAGTGAGGTTTTCGCCGAGCAGATTCGGTTTCCCGGCGCCGTGATAGTCGGAGGAGCCTGTCATGAAGAGCCCCGTTTGCTGCGCCAGTTTTCGCAGCCAGGCCCGCCCCTCGGGCGGGTTGTCCCGGTGCTCCACCTCCAAACCCAGGAGTCCGGCGTCGATCATGTCATGGAAGATTTCCGGCGCCACCACACGGCCGCGGGCACTGGCCACGGGGTGGGCAAACACGGGCACGCCGCCGGCGGCACGGACCAGTTCCACGGCCAGGACCGGGTCCGGGGCGTAGTGGGTGACAAAGTACCGCGAATGGGAGGTGAGGATGCTGGCAAACGCCTCATTCCTGTCCGCCACGATGCCGGCGGCCACCAGGGCGTCGGCAATGTGTGGGCGGCCAATGGTGGCCCCGGGGGCCACATGGGCGCTCACGTCATCCCAGTTCAGCGGGTAGTCCTCCGCCAAGCGTTCCACCATGCGCTCGGCACGGGTCAGGCGGGCGTCCTTGGCCTTGGTGATTTCCTCCAGCAGTCCCGGATGGTTCGGGTCGTGGAGATAGCTGAGCAGGTGCACGCTCACACCCCGGCTAGTTTTGCAGGAAACTTCCATGCCCGGAATCAAGCCCACACCATGGTGCCGGGCCGCGTCCAGCGCCGGGGCCCAGCCGTCGGTGGAGTCGTGGTCTGTCAGGGCCATGACGTCAAGACCGGCCTGCGCAGCGGCAGCCATGAGATCCGCCGGGCTCTGGGTGCCATCGGAAACATTTGAATGGGCGTGCAAGTCGATCTTCACGATCCAAGCGTACGTCCGTTGCGGCCCTGCTGTGCGCTGCTACGGTGCTGGGCCATGGCATGCCGGTTCTGTCACGAGCGGATTTTGCCCACATTTCTTTGTCCCCCCGCGCGGCCAGTGAGAGACTTGAGGGGTGAACCAGACTGAGCAATCCTCCGTGCACCCCGACCCTTCCAGCGATCAGCCGCTTGAGGAGCGTGTGAACAACCGTTCGCACCGCCCCAATTCAGAAGCTTTCCGCGCCTTCATGGCCTCCAGCTGGGCGCCCGTCTCCACGGAGACCCCCGCCCGTGCTGACGTGGCAGACCATGCCGCGCGCCGCCGTCGTGCCATCTCCGAGCAGTTCAAGACCGAGCGCCTGGTGCTCCCCGCCGGCCCGCTGAAAGTCCGCTCCAACGACTGCGACTACCGCTTCCGCCCGCACTCCGCCTTCGCACACTTGACCGGCTTGGGCGTTGACCACGAGCCCGACGCCGTCCTGGTGCTGGATCCCGTTGCCGAGGGCAAGGGAGACGACGGCGGACACCACCGCGCCACGTTGTACTTCCGTCCCATGGCCGGCCGGGACACCAAGGAGTTCTACGCAGACTCCCGCAGCGGCGAATTCTGGATTGGCACCCGCCCCTCCCTGGCACAGTTCCAAGCGCAGTTGGGCCTGCCCACGGCGGATATTTCCGACCTTGAAGTGGCCATCACCAAAAATGTGGGCGAGCCTGCTGTTGGCGGCACGTCCATCCGCCTGATGCGCAAGGTTGATGAGAACATTGACGCACTGGTGGACACGGCCCGTTACAACACGGCCAAGGATCCCGACAACATGGACTTCGGCGCCCTGGATGAGCTGGATGCCAAGCTCGCCGAAGCCGCCTCCGAGCTGCGCCTGGTCAAGGATGCCTGGGAGATTGAGCAGATGAAGGTGGCCGTGGCTGCCACCATTGCCGGCTTCGAGGACATTGTGAAGGCCCTGCCGCGCGCGGTTGCCCACAAGCGCGGCGAACGCGTTGTTGAAGGCGCCTTCTTTGCCCGTGCCCGTGAAGACGGCAACGAGCTCGGTTACGACACCATCGCTGCCGGCGGAAACAACGCCACAGTGCTGCACTGGAACCGGAACACCGGAACGGTCAACGAGGGCCAGATGATCCTGGTGGACGCCGGCGTCGAGGCGGAATCGCTGTACACGGCCGACATCACCCGTACGCTGCCGGTCAACGGGAATTACTCCGAGATGCAGCGCAAGATCTACCAGGCCGTGTTGGATGCAGCCGACGCCGCCTTCGCCGTCGCCGTCCCGGGTCGCAAGTTCCGCGATGTCCACAACGCCGCCATGGAGGTTTTGGCGGACCGCCTCGCAGCGTGGGGCCTATTGCCGGTCACCGCCGAAGTTGCGCTGTCCGCCGAGGGCCAGCAGCACCGCCGGTGGATGCCGCACGGCACCAGCCACCACCTGGGCCTGGATGTGCACGACTGCGCCCAGGCACGCGCCGAACTCTACCTGGATGGCGTCATCACCGAGGGCATGGTCTTCACCATTGAGCCGGGCCTGTATTTCAAGGACGAGGACCTGGCCATCCCGGCCGAGTACCGCGGCAACGGCGTGCGCATCGAGGACGACATCCTGATCACCGCCAACGGCCCCGTCAACTTGAGTGCAGCACTCCCGCGCACACCCGATGACGTCGAAGCCTGGATGGCCCGCCTCTCCGGCTAACCCTCCGCGTACTGCAACTAGCCCGCAGAAAACGACGAGAATACACTTTTTGGAGGTGTTTTTCGTCGTTTTCTGCGGGCTAGTTGTTTAAGTGGACGACGGCGGCACTTGGCTCAGCCGGCGATCAGCGCCTTGAGCGCCGCCACGTGTTCCTCATAGGCTCGTTTTCCATCGGGGGTGAGCGAAGCCCACGTTTTGACGCGGCCCTTCCCTGTCGGCTTGCTCAACTTCACGTAGCCCGCGTCTTCCAGAACCTTGAGCTGCTTGCTGGCCACGGAATCGGCCACGCCCAACATGTCCCTCAGCGTGGCAAATTCTGCCTGGTCAAGCGTGCTGAGAAAGGCGCAGATGCGCAGCCTGTTCGGCGCGTGGATGACCTCGTTCAGCCCTGGCGTCACGGCTTGCTCCGCAGTTGCGCACGCAGTGCCTCATCGAATCGCCGGCCGAAAAAATTGACGGCAACAAAGACGATTGCCCCGGCCACCCATGCGGGCCAATCAATCCCCTTCTCAGCATGAAAATAGTATGCCCCGCCCGCGCACAGAATCATGATCAGCACCAGGGGAACCGTCCACCAGCTGGCCTTTCCCGCCTTGAGACCGTTGATCCACACACCAGTCTTCTCCTTGTAGGCCCCCATGAGGACGCCAAGACCAAGGAAATACACGACGGCCACACTGATCATGGCCACGGGGCCGCCGATCGTGTAGGCAACGACAAATACGGCGGCAAGCAGGCCTAGCACCGGGTGGTACCACCACGGAGTCACCAGCCGGTCGGCAGCATGTGAGCGTGCATCGTCAATGGCGGCCAAAGCATTCCGGGCATCGTATGTCGATTGGTTTTCCATAGTGGAAAGTCAATCATTTTCCACACCGGAAAGTCAACACCGCCCCGCCAGACGGAAAATGCCGCCGTTCCCGCAAATTGCCGCAGGTGTATCGGCGGCAATTTGCGGGAACGGCGGCATTTCTGGCCCGTGAACTACTTTTCCGGGTTCTCCGGGGCAGTCGGCGTGTTTGGTTCCGCCGGCGCGGGAGCCGGGGTGTTCACACGGATCCCGTACTGCGGGCGGCCATCGGGAAGATCGGGGAACTCTCCGCGGCGGGGCCCGTCCAAGGGTGCCTGACCGGGGCGGTCGTGGCTTTCTTCGCCCTGCGCTGCATCGTCTGGGGAAGCAGATGCACCATAGGGGTCATGCCAGCCCTCGGGGCGCGTGGGTGCGGGTCCGGCAGAGCTGGGCGGCTGCACCGGCGGGCGGTACCCCTGCCCCTTATCCTGGAAGCCCTGTCCTTGGACCGGACGCGGGGCGTTGGAGTTCATGGGCAGCTGGGCCAGGAGGCGGCGCGCATCCTGGGCGACATCCGAGGTGACAATAACGTCGTAACTGGAGGCCAGCACCTGGTTGGTGGAGGTGAAGTCGCGCTTGCCGCGCTGGGCTGCGTATCCAATGATCGCAAACAACATCCAGAATGCGGCACCCATCAACACTGCTGTAAACACGTTGATGTAGGGAGCGCCGGCGTTGCTGCTGGAATCGAAGAAGGAGAGCATGACCCCAATGAACAAGCCGAACCAGGCACCAGTCATGGCGCCTGAGAGGGCAACGCGGGGGTAGCTGAGCTTGCCAGTGACACGTTCAACCATTTTCAGGTCGTTGCCCACAATGGACACGTGCCGGACCGGGAACTTCTCATCTGCCAGGTAATCAACCGCCTTTTGCGCATCCAAGTAGGAAGTGTAAGAACCGATTGTTTCTCCCGTAGGGACAATACGGGCCTCGTCCAAGGGTGTGGTGCGTCCAAAGAGGTTTGCCATACTCCCCATTCTTCACCATGTTCCTGCACGTTGGCTGGAGTATCGCTGGCAGTGAAATGATGAACTCATGGCAGAGCCGCATTCCAGCGCCCCAAAACAGCGGCGCAGCCAATGGGCAACGGCGCCAAAGTTTGGGTCAATACTGGGCAGGGGAAGTAGCCTGTATCTGTGAGCACTCAACCTACGCGCATCTTTGTCGCC
Organism: Arthrobacter glacialis; assembly: GCF_002909445.1. GTDB lineage: Bacteria > Actinomycetota > Actinomycetes > Actinomycetales > Micrococcaceae > Specibacter > Specibacter glacialis. Next base: position 23,170 of record NZ_PPXC01000015.1, on the reverse strand, counting down.
CGACTCCTGGGCTTGGACGTCTTTGACCCTCTCGGGGACAGACTCGGAAAGTTGCGTGATGTGGTGGTTCTGGGCGGCAGCCAAACGACAGCCCCGCACGCGGTGGGCATCGTCGTGGAAGTGCCGGGCAAGAAGCGCGTCTTTGTCCCCATGACCCGCCTAACGTCCATGGACCAGTCACAAATCATCTGCACGGGACTGGTCAATCTGCGCCGTTTTGAACAACGCGGCGCTGAACAGCTGGTGGTGGGTGGGATATTTGACCGCAAAGTGACGCTGACCGATGGATCCGGGTTCGCCGTCATTGAAGACATCGCCATGGACAAGCAACGCAATGGTGACTGGCTCGTGACCAAGCTCTTTGTGCGCAGGGGCTCCTCCACGTCACGGCTGCGTGGGCTTCGCCGCGGGCACACCATGCTGATCGACTGGTCCGAGGCCCACACGGACGACGTCGCCGAACCGCAAAGCGCCACCTTCTTTGTGGCCACCCATGAGGACCTCAAGCCCTCCGACTTTGCCGACGCCCTTCAGGAGATGAGCGACAAACGTCGCGTGGAGGTGGCCAGCGAGCTCCAGGATGAGCGCTTGGCCGACATCATGTCAGAGCTCCCCGAGGACGACCAGGTCACTCTGCTCTCCGCCTTGGACAATGAGCGCGCCGCCGACGTGCTGGAGGAAATGGATCCCGACGACGCCGCCGACCTCCTGGCAGATCTCCCCCAGGCTAAAGCCGAAGAGCTGCTGCTCCTGATGGAACCTGAGGAGGCCAAGGACGTGCGCCGCCTGCTCCAGTACGCCGAAGGCACAGCGGGCGCTCTCATGACCCCAGTGCCCGTGATCCTGCCCCCGGAAGCCACGGTGGCGGAGGCACTGGCCCATGTCCGCAGCGAAGACTTGTCCCCCGCGTTGGCCTCGGCGATCTTTATTTGCCGGCCTCCGTTGGAGACCCCCACGGGCCGCTTCCTGGGTGTTGTTCACATCCAGCAACTGCTCCGCAGTGCACCACCGGAGCAGCTGGGCACCATCGTTGACAAGAATTTGGAGCCGGTCTCCGACCAGGATGACATCAGTGTGGTCAGCCACATCATGGCCTCCTACAACTTGAACTCACTCCCGGTGGTCAGCAAGGAGGGCCGCCTGGTGGGTGCTGTGACGGTGGATGACCTTCTTGACCACCTCCTGCCGGAAGACTGGCGCAACCACGACGACGGCGTTCCCGCCCGGAAATTAGGAGGCCGCATTGGCTGAACGGCATCATGCCAAGGGTGGCGGCCTCGACACCCCCATGGAGCTCAAATCCCGGCTTCTGCCCAATCTGACCAGCGATCCGGACTTCTTTGGCCGTTTCGCCGAGCGTTTTGCCCGCTACATGGGCACGGCCAACTTTCTGCTGTACATGACCGTTTTTGTCATCTGCTGGATTGCGCTCAATGTGATTGGCTTGTTCGGGCTGCAGTGGGACCCGTACCCGTTCATCTTGCTCAACCTGTTCTTCTCCACCCAGGCGTCCTACGCGGCACCCCTGATCCTGTTGGCGCAGAACCGGCAGGATGACAGGGACCGGGTCCAGATTGAGCAGGACCGTTCCCGCAACGAGCGCAACCTTGCCGACACCGAGTACCTGACCCGGGAAGTTGCGGCCCTGCGCATTTCCCTGCGTGAAGTGGCCACCCGCGACTTTGTCCGCTCCGAGCTGCGCAGCCTTCTGGAGGAACTCATTGCCCTCCAGGATGAGGACGATGACGTCAAGGATTCCCGCAACAGCCAGCGCAATCCTGCCACCAACGCCATCAAAACCGTCAAGACACCCAAGGCTGCGAAAACCGCCAAAACAGCCGCCCCCAAGCCCACCACCAACTCCTAAGGCCACCCCAGCATGAACACCCCGTCCCACCCTGACCTTCTAGCCGCGCTCGCCACGGTCATCGACCCGGAGCTGCGCCGCCCCATCACGGAGCTGGGCATGGTCGAGTCGGTGGAGGCGTTCGACGGCGGCCAGGTGCGCGCCGTCGTCCGGCTCACGGTGGCTGGTTGTCCACTGCGCGAAACCATCACCCATGACGCCACGGAGGCGTTGAAGACCCTCGACGGCGTCACACACGTGTCCGTGGAGCTGACTGTCATGACGGCAGAACAGCGTGCCGAACTCAAGGAAAAGCTCAAGGGCAGCAATCCCGAGCGCGGCATTCCCTTCAACTCCGAAACGTCGCTGACGCGCATTTATGCGGTGGCCAGCGGCAAGGGCGGGGTGGGCAAATCCTCGGTCACGGTGAACTTGGCGTGTGCTCTTGCGGCCAAAGGGCTGCGCGTGGGCATCGTTGATGCTGACATTTACGGCTTCTCCGTGCCCGGCTTGATGGGCATCACCCAGAGTCCCACGCGCGTGGATGAGATGATTCTGCCGCCCGTTGCCTATGGCGTGAAGGTCATTTCCATTGGCATGTTTGTGGCCGGAAATCAGCCCGTTGCCTGGCGCGGGCCCATGCTGCACCGGGCCCTGGAGCAGTTCCTGGGCGACGTTTACTTTGGCGACCTGGATGTTTTGCTGCTGGATCTGCCACCGGGTACAGGAGATGTGGCCATTTCGGTGGCCCAGCTGCTGCCCAAGGCGGAGATCCTCGTGGTGACAACACCCCAGGCGGCCGCGGCGGATGTGGCCGAGCGGGCCGGAGCCATCGCCGTGCAGACAGGCCAGAAAGTCGCCGGGGTTATTGAGAACATGTCATTTTTGACGCTGCCCGACGGCAGCACCATGGAATTGTTTGGTTCCGGCGGCGGGGAGATCCTCGCCAAGCGCCTGAGCCAGAGCATGAACACCAGCGTGGAGTTGTTGGGCCAGATCCCCTTGGATGTGGCGCTGCGCGAGGGCGGCGATGCGGGAATGCCCATTGTGCTGGCCGATCCCGAATCTCCGGCAGCGCAGGTTTTGCTGGGCATTGCCCACGGGCTGTCCGTGCGTCCCCGGGGCTTGGCCGGGATGAACCTGGGCGTCACCCCGCGCTCCTAGCCCCGGCAACGCAAACGCTCGCTCACCAAGTGAGCGAGCGTTTGCGCTCAACGCCCCGCAAATGAGCGAGCGTCAGGTGGCTTCGACGTCGAACGGGGCAAGCTGGTCTGCGGCCAGGCGTTCAATTACCGGCTCATCTGCGGCCGGATAAACCTTGCTGTCGCTGTCCTTGCCCAACATGGCCGCCAGGGCTGCGGAGGGGGCTGTCTTGAGCGACTTGAGCTGATCCAGTTCGTCATCGTCAATCAGGGCTTCGCGGATAATGCGGCGCGGATCGTATTGACGGGGATCGAGCTTCTTCCAATCGATGTCGTCAATGTCTACCCCTGCTTCTTCCTTGATGGTTTCGCGCGCGCCGGAAGCCATCTTGCGCACCTCGCGGATGAGGTTCTTCAGCTTCTCCACGTAACCGGGGAGCCGGGTGGGGCCAATCACCAAAACTGCCACGAGGACAATAAGGATCAGCTCAGGGGTATTGATACCAAACACGTTAGGAAGATTACCCTCTCAACACTGAAAGCAACGATTCCTAGCGGTAACGCTTGGAAGTTTTAGCTTCGCAATTTGCGGACGGACAGCCGGGGTTTGGCTGAAATGATTCTAGCGTGCCCCCATCATGCGCGGCAGCGACAATCTGGTCTTTCGCGTTGGGCGCACATCCGTCTCGCGGCCGGGCGCACGGTCGGCCAAGGATTCACGCAGCATGGCCCGTCCGCGATGAATGCGCGATCGCACAGTGCCCAACTTAATGTTCAGGGCGTGCGCCACCTCGTCATAGGAGAGGCCCTCCATGTCACAAAGGACGACGGCGGCACGGAAGTCTGGCGGCAGGGCCTCCAGTGCGGCGGCAATATCCCTGTCCAAGTTGTTGAACTCGAAGGTCCGTTCCGGGCCCGGGTCCGTGCCGGCCAGGCGTGCCGCGGCATCATCGGACAACGTGTCGAAGCGTATGCGCTGCTTGCGGCGGGCCGTATCAAGGAAGAGGTTGGTGGTGATCCTGTGCAGCCAGCCATCGAGGGTGCCCGGCTTGAAGTTGTCCAGGGATTTGAAGACGCGCACAAAAACTTCCTGGGTGAGGTCCTCGGCGTCGTGCTTGTTGCCTGTCAGGCGGTATGCGAGCCGGAAGACCTTGGCGGAGTGATTTGTGACCACCTCATCCCATGACGGCGTAACCCAGTGCGCTGCCGGCCCGGTCTGATCCTGGGCTGCAACAGCGGGACGGAGCACGGGGGTGGTGGCTGAACTCATCGCTGCACCTCGCTTCATTGGCTACATCCCCTGATGCGGGGAATCTACGCTACGGGAAGGTTTCCCTGATAGTCCCCACAGTGTGTCAAACAAAGCTGACATTTTGCTGAAGAGTTACGGGGATTGTGCCGTGGGGTTAGGCAGTAGGCTAGAGCTAGATACCGCAACAGTTTAGGAAATACCACCCATGAGTGCCGATAAATCCACCAGCTGGTCCTACGCAGAGGGCCTGCCCGTGGAAGATATTGTCCTGCGACGCGCCCGCGAACGCTCGCACGAGCTGGGTTTGTTCCCTGTCAGCCCCGGCGTGGCGGCCACCTTGACGGTACTGGCGGCAACCTCCAAGGCACAAACAGTGGTTGAGGTGGGCACAGGAGCCGGTGTCTCAGGTGTTGCCCTGCTGCGCGGGCTTGGGCCGCGGGCGGTGCTGACCACCATTGATCCCGATGTTGACCATTTGAAGGCGGCCCGTGAGGCGTTTGCCGAATCAGGGTCCCCCGCAAACCGCACCCGCACCATTTCCGGACGTGGCCAGGATGTTTTGCCGCGCCTGACCGACGGCGCCTACGACCTGGTTTTTATTGACGCCGACAAGCCCAGTTTCCCCGAATACGTGAACCAAGCCATCCGGTTGCTGAAATCAGGGGGCCTGCTGATCATCAATGATGCATTGGACAAGGACCGTGTCTCCGATCCGGCCATACGGGAAACCAGCACGGTAATTCTCCGCAAAGTCGGCAAAACGATCCGCGAGAATGAATCGCTGATCTCCGCCATGCTGCCCACAGGCGACGGCCTGCTGCTCGCGGTCAAGCGCTAACAATCCTTTAAAACAATCCGGCGGGGCAGCTTCCGCTGCCCCGCCGGGTAATTCTTAGTGGAGCTAAAAACTATTCGGTAACGCCCACAAGGCATTCCTTAAGGCTGACTGCCTCGTCTGCGTTCATCTCCACTACGAGCCGTCCGCCACCTTCCAGCGGCAGTCGCAGGATCAAGCTCCGACCTTCTTTTGTTACTTCCATTGGACCGTCGCCGGTTCTAGGTTTCATGGCAGCCATCAGAAGTTCCCCTTTTCGTAGTACAAACCCGCATTTGCTGGGATTTCCCTAGCAAAGCGTTTGTGTTGTATCGCTCACAATCATTATTCCGCACTTGCTCACTGGGGTGTTAATCGGTGCCATCCCTGTTGACAAGTGCTACCTGCAAGCCTAGTGCTTTACGGCGGCCATGCCTGTCCGGTGCTGATGGCGGCGAACTGCCACAACCACACCACCCAGACAATCTGCAGCACGCCAAACATGACCAGGACACTCCAGCGGTAGGCCTTGGAGGTGGAGATGAACGCTGCCGCCAGGGCCAGCGGGAACAGGGGCAGCATCATCCTGAACGTGCTGGACTGCGGGTGCAGCACGGCCATGAGGTACAGCAGGTACATGCCGCACCAAATCCGCAGGTCCACGCCGATGGCCCGCACGGCCCTCGAATTCAGGAACAGGGCGGCCAACGCCACCAGCAGCAGCGGCAGCAGAGGGCCCCAGAACGGGCCAACTAGGTCCACGCTGGCGTCGAACCAGGGCTTGAAGAGCACCAGGTCTTCGCCGCGCCAGGCGGTCTCGGTGTCCGTGTAGGCACTCCGGTCCCCTGTCCACCACCAGGCAATGAAAATCCAGGAGAACGCCATCACCAGGCTCACCAACGCCAGCAGTGCCCCGCTGAGCATTTCCTTGGCCGGGAAGGGATCGGTCTTGCGGTGCCAGAGCCGGAGCAACAGATGGATACCCACGACGGCGGCAAACGGCGCACCTGCCGGACGGGACAGGCACATGAGCATCACCACCGGCATGGCCGCCCAGTAGTTGCGTTTAATCAGCAGGTACAGCGCGGCGGCCAGGAAAAACGTACCCAACGATTCGGCGTAGGGGACCTGCAGCACCGGGGAGATCGGGAACATGGCAAAGAATGCCACTCCCCAGAGGGCTGTTGAGGGCGATGCGAAATGCCTGAACAAAACATAGATCATCAAGGCGGCTGCCAGTCCCGCCACGGTTGCCACCACGGCGGCCGCAGGGGCCCAGGCCAGCCCCGTCACGTTGCTCAGCGCACGGGCCAGCAAGGGGAAGACGGGATAAAAGGCCCACTGGTTGGGCTGTGCCGTACCGTCTTCGTTCCTTGGAATGGTGGTGGGGTAGCCGCCGTCGTAGATGCGCTCATACCAGCCGGCATCCCAGCGGTTGATGAACGTCAGGTAGTCGGGCTGCTTGCCGCCCCACGGGGATGCCTCGGCATGCCAGGCGGCGCCCAGCAAGATGGCGAAGGAAACCAGCCGGGCCGCCCCATACAGCAAGGTGACCTTCAGCCACCAGGGCGCCCGGCGCAAAGGGGACAGGAAGCGGCGCAACAGGGCGTAGAGCTCATCGTTGATGGTGGTTGTGGATGCGCCCGCGGAGGAACGCACAGTCATCATGGCCATTCTGGCGCCTCACCGCTGGGCGCGAGATCCCGGCCGAGCGGCGCTGCCGGCGCCGCGTCGAGAGGCGCTGCCAGCCAACAGCCGGGCTGGTGGTCGTTGACAATCCCCACGGCCTGCATCATGGCATAGGCGGTGGTTGGTCCCACGAACGCAAAGCCGTGCTTCTTCAAGACTTTGGCCAGTTGCAGGGATTCGGCAGTTTTACCCGGAATGGGCTCGCCGGCGCCCCGGACGGCAGCCGGGGCATGGCTGGCCAAAAGTTGGGACAGCGTTGTGCCCTGCGGCAGGGCCAGCAAAGCGCGGGCGTTCCCAATGGTGGCATTGATCTTCATCAAATTGCGCACAATGGAGGCATCCGCCATGAGCCTGTCAATGTCGTCCTGGCCAAAGGCGGCCACCACTGCGGGCTCAAAGTTGCCAAACGCGCGCCTAAAGGATTCACGTTTTCGCAGGATGGTCAGCCAGCTCAGACCCGACTGGAAGGCCTCAAGGCTCAGACGCTCAAAGAGTTCCGCCTCACCCGTGACAGGCCTGCCCCATTCGGTGTCGTGATACTGCTGATATTGCTCATCACGCTCAATCCCGGCCCACGCGCAGCGAGCTTTTGCGTCGGTGCCGCTCACAAGATCCATCAGACCTACCCGTTGCCGGGTGTCTGCTGGAGTGCTGAAATCTCTGATTCGCCCAACTCTTTGACGACGACGGCGGGCCCGGCAACGCCCGCTGCATCGGCAACCACGGCGTCACCCTCGCCAGCAGCGGGAGCCGGGGCACCGGCGTCGGACGTCAAAAGTTCGGCGATGCGCACATCCTTGGCTGCCAGTTCATCACGCAACCGGTCAAGAACCTCATCAACCTGGTCCATGCGGTAACCGCGCAGGCCCAGTGAAAAACGCAATTTGTCCACGTCAGCGGGCTCGGGCGCATCCGGCAGCAGCACCGGTGGCAGATTGGCCACGGGGACCGCCATGCCGTCCTGATACACGGCTGACCCGGCGTCGGGCTTGTTCAAGCCAACAACGTAGAGCACCACCGCGGCAGCCAGCATCACGGCAAGAAAAATTAGGAAGTAAGTCACCAGTCCATCGTGCCAGATGCCGGGCTGCATTAAGCGTTCGTGTCGTAAGCCCCTAGCCTCGTCCAGCAACTTTCGCGCCGGCTTTTCCAGCCATCACCAATTCCACGGCTTCTTCGGCAGTGTCCACCAGGGCAACAATGTCCAGGTCCTGGGCTGAAACAAGTCCCTGAACCACCATGACATCCCTGATCCAGTCCATCAGCGGACCCCAAAAAGCCTTGTCAACCAGAACGATGGGGAACTGGCTCACCTTGGATGTCTGCACCAAAACCATGGCCTCGAAGAGCTCATCCAAGGTGCCCAGACCGCCGGGGAGCACCACAAAGCCTTGGGCGTACTTGACGAACATTGTCTTGCGGGCAAAGAAGTACCTAAAGTCAACACCCAGGCCAACCCACGCGTTCATGCCTGATTCAAAGGGCAGCTCAATCCCCAGACCAATGGAGAGTCCGCCGGCCTCCGATGCGCCACGGTTGGCTGCCTCCATGGACCCCGGCCCGCCACCGGTGATGACTCCCACCCCGGCCTCTGCCAGGCGCCGGCCCACTTCAACACCCACTGCGTAGTAGGGCGATTCGGGTTTGGTGCGTGCCGAACCGAACACGCTGATGGCAGGGCCAATGTCAGCCAGGGCGTCGAAGCCCTGGACGAACTCGCTTTGAATGCGCATGACCCGCCACGGATCAGTGTGGGTGAAGTCGCTGCTGCGAGGTGTCTCCAACAGTCTGGCATCTGCTGTGTCGCGGCCCGAGCCGTTCTTGCGCCAAATACCAAAACGGCGAAGTTGCGGAAGTGGGTTTCGGCTGGATCCTGTTGGTGCGCTCATGGGAACAAGGGTACGTGAAAACATTCCGTGGCTCGGCTCACAACATCTCGTTAGCGTTACGATCCGGGCCGAGCTACCCAAAACCTTTACCGAGTCTTGCAATTGTCGATACATTCGAACCATGACAAATCCCGCACATGCTCCTGCGCTCGTGGAACTCAAGGCTGTTAACAAGCACTACGGCCCTCTCCACGTGCTTCAGGAAATTAATCTGCAAGTGGCCAAGGGCGAGGTACTGGTGGTCATTGGACCGTCAGGTTCCGGCAAATCAACGTTGTGCCGCACCATCAACAGGCTGGAGACCATTGACAACGGCTCCATCACCATTGATGGCAAGGAACTGCCCAAGGAGGGCAAGCAACTGGCAAATCTGCGTGCCGACGTCGGCATGGTCTTCCAGTCGTTCAACCTGTTTGCCCACAAAACCATTCTGGAAAATGTCACTCTCGGCCCCATCAAGGTCAAAGGCATGAGCAAGTCCGACGCCGACAAACTCGCCATGGGTTTGTTGGAACGTGTTGGTGTGGGTCATCAAGCCGCAAAACTGCCCGCTCAGCTGTCCGGTGGGCAGCAGCAGCGTGTGGCCATTGCGCGGGCCTTGGCAATGAAGCCAAAGGTCATGCTTTTTGACGAACCCACCAGTGCACTTGACCCGGAAATGATCAACGAGGTCCTTGATGTCATGGTCGAACTGGCCAAGGAGGGCATGACCATGGTGGTTGTCACCCACGAAATGGGCTTTGCCCGCAAAGCCGCGGACAGGGTCATTTTCATGGCGGACGGGCAAATCGTGGAGGAAGCCACCCCCCAGGAGTTCTTCACCAACCCGCAGACCCCCCGGGCCAAGGACTTCCTGTCCAAAATCCTCACCAACTGACCACCAGTCTTCTCGTCTTTTTGGCTCCAGTAGCCGCTCATTACAACGGCCGTCATGGCCGTCTATGAAAGGAATCCCCATGAAGAAAATTTTTAGCAGGAAAACCCTCAGCGTTGCAGCCGTACTGACTGCGGCTGCGCTCGCCATGACCGGCTGCGGCGGCGGCGACACGGGCGGCGAGTCCACCAGCGCTGCTCCAGCGTTTGAAGTAGCCAAGGATGTTGCGCTGACAGGCAGCCCCACCTTTGACAAAATCAAGTCCTCCGGCGTAGTCCGCATTGGTGTAAAAGAAGACCAGCCCGGCCTGGGTTACCTTGACGCGGCCACGGGCGAGCGCTCGGGCTTCGACATTGAGATCGCAACGTGGATGGCAGCCTCACTGGGTGTCGCCAAAGATAAGATTGAATTCAAGGCAATCCCGTCAGCAAACCGTGAGACGGCCTTGGCCAATGGGGATGTTGACCTCTATGTGGGCACCTACTCCATCACTGACAAGCGCAAGGCGATTGTTGACTTTGCCGGACCGTACTTCATCACAGGCCAGGGCCTTTTGGTGGCAAAGGACAACACCGACATCAAGAGCGAGAAGGATCTGGCCGGAAAGAACGTTTGCTCCGCTGTCGGTTCCACCCCCATCCAAAACATTCGGGAGAACTTCCCGGAAGCAAAGCCCCAGGAATTTGACCTCTATTCCAAGTGCGTTGAATCCTTGAAGAACGGTGACTCGGACGCCGTAACCACGGACCAGGCCATCCTGCTTGGATTTGCTTCCCAGGACCCGGACAACCTGAAGGTTGTTGGTGAACCGTTCACGGTTGAGAAGTACGGAATCGGCCTGGCCAAGGGCGACACGGCCCTGCGCACTTTCTTGAACAAGACCCTCACCGACGGTGGCGCAACGTGGACCAAGATCTACGAATCCACCTTGGGCCTTTCGGGCACCAAGGTTGATCAGCCTGCCGTAGACCAGTACTAAAAAACCCGCCAGTGGTGGTGTTGTGCCAGCTGGCACAACACCACCACTTCGTCCTCTCCAATTCACTGAAAGCGACACTGCCCTGTGAATGTACTTATTGACAACAGTGACCTGTTCCTCACAGGTTTCAAGAACACCGGAATCTTGTTTGTCATTTCCGCGTTCTTTGCCCTGATCCTGGGTACTATCGTCGCCGGCATGCGTGTCTCCCCGGCACCGGCCATGCGTGCCGCCGGAACCTTCTACGTCAATTTTGTCCGCAATACCCCGCTGACACTGATTCTGGCTTTCTTTGCGCTGGGCTACCCCAAGCTCGGCCTGCCCAACATCAGCTTCATGACGGCAGCCATCATCGGCCTTTCCCTCTATACGGCAACTTACGTTTCCGAAGCCATCCGTTCCGGCATCAATACGGTTTCCGTGGGCCAATCCGAGGCCGCTAGGGCCATTGGTTTGCCCTTCATGCAGACGCTGTCCTTGATTGTGCTGCCGCAGGCCTTCCGGTCGGTGGTGCCACCGCTGTTCAGCGTATTTATCGCTCTGCTGAAGAACACCACGGTTGCTGCCGGTTTCTCCGTGTTTGAGGCCGGCTCCATCCGCGCCTACCTCAGCGAACGCGGTGAACCGTTGCTGCCGGGTCTGCTGTGGGTTGCCCTAATCTTTGTGGTGCTTGTCTTGGGCATTTTGACACCGCTGCAACGCTACCTCGAGAAGAAGTGGAGGGTAGCGCGATGAGTTCTGTTCTTTTCGATGTTCCCGGTCCCAAAGCCCGTGTGCGCAATGTTTACCTGAATATCTTCACGGCACTCGTTGTGGTGGGCATCATTGGCTTTATCCTCTACCGGTTCTATGAGTCCGGACAGTTCACGGCAAAGAAGTGGGAGATCTTCACCTTCCCTCTGGTCCAGCAAAAGTTCCTCCAGGCCATCGGGGCCACGCTTAGTGCTTTCGGCGTTGCCGCCATCGGCAGTATTCTTTTGGGCGTGCTGCTCGCCTTTGGTCGTCTGGCTGACAGCAAATGGGTCCGCATCCCGTGTTACTGGTTCACGGAGCTGTTCAGGGCTGTGCCGCTGCTGATCCTGATGATGATCATGTACTACGGCCTCCCCTCGGTCGGGGTCAAGGGCATCACACCCTTCATCGCCGTCGTGGTTGGCTTGGTCCTGTACAACGGATCGGTGTTGGCTGAAGTGTTCCGTGCCGGCATTGAATCTTTGCCCAAGGGCCAGCGCGAGGCCGGATTTGCCGTCGGCCTGACCAAGGGCCAGGTGATGCGCACTATTCTGTTGCCTCAGGCTGTCCGCTCCATGCTGCCTGTCATTATCGCCCAGCTGGTGGTCATTATGAAGGACACCGCTCTGGGCTTCCTCATCACCTACGACGAAATCCTCAAGTACGCGAACTTCCTCGGTTCCCAGGGCCAGTACGGTTCACCGCTGATTCCGGCGCTCATGGTCACTGCAGCGATTTACGTGGGCTTGTGCCTGATCCTGTCCGGCATTGCCAAGTACACCGAAAGCAAGATGTCCTCCCGCGTCAAGGTCGTCAAGGCCGTCAAGGTTGGCATAGCTGGCTAACACCCCTTAAACAACTGACCCGCAGTAGTGGTCGAAAAAGTCACGATTTCCGTGAATTTTCAGCCACTACTGCGGGTCAGTTGTTTAAGAAGGGATTAGCTGAGCCAACGCGTCAACGCAGCCAGGCACTCGCGGATGTCATCGGAGTGGACGTGCTCGTTGTCGCTGTGCGCCAACAGCGCATCCCCCGGACCAAAGTTGACCGCCGGGATGCCCATCTCACTGAGCCGAGCCACATCCGTCCAACCATACTTGGGCAGCGGTGCACGGCCCACGGCGGCAACAAAGCTGGCAGCGGCTGGCGCGTTGAGACCCGGACGGGCTCCCGCTGCGGCATCCGTGCGCACCATCTCGAAGCCATTCAGGAGCTCACGTACGTGTGCTTCCGCCTGGTCCGGCGTCTTGTCAGGGGCAAACCGGTAGTTGATCTCCACGACGCACTGATCCGGAATCACGTTGCCGGCGGTGCCGCCGTGGATCTTCACGGCGTTCAGTGATTCCCTGTAGTCGAGTCCGTCAACGGTGATGGTGGCTGGTTGGTATTCAGCCAGTCGGGCCAGAATGGGGGCAGCGGCGTGAATGGCGTTCTCCCCCATCCATGCCCGGGCCGAATGAGCAGCCACCCCGGAGGTGGTGGCCTCAAAGCGGATGGTGCCATTGCAGCCACCCTCCACAGTTCCGTTGGTGGGCTCCAACAAAATGCCAAAGTCAGCGTCCAGCAATTCCCGGTTTTCCCGGACCAACCTCCCCAGCCCGCTCTTGGCTGCGGCAACTTCTTCATGGTCGTAGAAGATGAACGTGACGTCCTTGGTGGGTTCACGCAAGGTGGCGGCCAGGGCCAGCTGCACGGCCACACCACCCTTCATGTCCGTTGCGCCGCGGCCGTACAGCACCTCGCCGTCCCACGTGCTGGGCACCGTCCCGCGCGATCCCGGGGTGGTGGGCAGCGGGACTGTATCCAAGTGGCCGGCCAGAATTACCCGCTCCGCCCTGCCCAGCGACGTCCTTGCGACTAGGGAATCACCGTTGCGCGTTACCTGCAGGTGCCCCAGCTTTGACAAAGCCTCCTCCACAGCGTCGGCGAGCGCCCGCTCGTTGCCTGACACGCTTTCAATGTCCATCAGCTCAGCCGTGAGTGCCGCAACATCCGCGTGCAGGTCAAGAGTATGAATAGCTTGTACGACGCCGGTTGCCCCGCCGTCGATGCCGGGCCCGCCTGCCGCTGTGGTGCCGAAAGTTGTTGGCGCGTTGGAGTTAGTCATGGCCCCAGTTTACCGGTGCCAAACGGCCCAAAAATAATTCTTGCCTTCATTCCAATCCGCTCCATCCGCGGCTCCGAAGTACTCTCTGACAGCCCACCGGAGCAAAGTTTTGAAGGCAACGGACACGGGAAGCAAATCGGAATCCTTCCGCTTTCACACTACGGAGATCATCATGAACACCACCTTGAAGTTTGCAAACCGTAAGAGCCTCAGCCTCGGCCTGGGCCTCCTGGCCATCACCGCATTGGGAATCACTTCCTGCAGCGGCGGAACCACCACCCCCACCGCCACCTCGGATGCTCCCATGGCAACCAGCGAAGCTCCCATGGCAACCACCGAAGCAATGGCTGGCGAGTTGGTTGGTTCAGGTTGTGCCGCTTACGCAGCAGCCGTTCCCAGTGGCGCTGGCTCTGTGGCCGGCATGGCAGCTGACCCGGTTGCCACGGCAGCATCGAACAACCCGCTGCTCAAGACCCTGACGGCAGCCGTCTCAGGCCAGTTGAACAAGGACGTCAACCTGGTTGACACGCTGAACTCCGGCGAGTTCACTGTCTTCGCTCCCGTTGATGACGCTTTCGCCAAGATCCCGGCAGAAACCATCGAAGGATTGAAGACGGACTCCGCAACGCTGACCTCCATCCTGACCTACCATGTGGTCCCCGGCCAGTTGGCACCGAGCGCGGTTGCCGGCGAGCACGCAACGGCTGAGGGTGGCAACCTGGAAGTCACCGGCAGCGGCGACGACCTGATGGTCAACGGCGCCAAGGTCATCTGTGGTGGCGTCAAGACGGCCAACGCCACGGTTTACCTGATCGACACGGTCCTGATGCCCCCGGCAAAGAAGTAACTGCCGCGATCTGCTGAACTACCGCGTCAACAAAATGCAACACACGTCGGAGGGAATGGGCTCATGGGGACGGACCATGGCAAGGTAGACAGTATGCGTTTACCTTGGTTGCGGTCCGTGGAGCCCCTGGCACCACCAACCCATGAGGACCTGATCCGCCTCGTCGCCTTGGGCGACGAGGCGGCCTTCGAAGAACTGTACGACGCCGTTGCACCCCGCGTATTTGGCCTGGTGCGGCGGGTGGTGCGCGACCCGGCACAAAGCCAGGAAGTGACACAAGAGGTTTTCATCGACATTTGGTCACAGGCGTCACGCTTTGACGCGGACCGAGGCAAGGCAATGTCCTGGATTTTGGTCATCGCGCACCGAAAAGCCGTTGACAAGGTTCGGGCCAGCCAGGCAAGTTCCGACAGGGATCTTCGCCAAGGCATCAAGGAATACCAGGAGAGTTACGACGACGTCGCAGACACCGTCGAGACCCAGATGGAATCCGAACGCGTCAGGATTGCTTTGGCCTCTCTGACGCAACCCCAACAGGAAGCCATCAGCTTGGCCTACTACGGTGGGTACACACACCAAGAAGTTGCCGAACTGCTCAAGATTCCAGTCGGCACTGTTAAAACAAGAATTCGTGACGGAATGATCCGGCTCAGGGACAGGTTAGGAGTAGCGTGATGGAAAAGCAATTGCATTTACTCACCGGCTCCTACGCCTTGAATGCCCTGGAGAGCAGCGAACGCAACGAGTTTGAGCGCTACGCATTGACGGACGCAGAAACTCTGGAAGAAGTACGCAGCCTCAGCGAGACAGCTGCCCTTCTCGCCTACGGCACAGCCACAGAAGACCCTCCGGCCGCGTTGAAGGCAGATGTCATGGCCGCCATTCGCAACACCCGCCAACTGCCAGCCAGCTCAGTGGTCAGGGACATTTCATCGGCCAGGCGGCGCCCTTCTCAGACCGCCGCACAACAGCTCAACAAGGGCAGCCGCAGCCCCTGGTTGCCGGCCCTGAGCGCAGCAGCAGCCCTGACCATTTTTGCCGGAGTTGGCGTGGGTGGCTGGGTTGCCGGCCAAAACGCAACGCAACGGGACATGGAGGAAAAGCTCGTTGCCATCGAGGCACAGCAGAAGGCTGCTGCGGCCCAGCAGGAGGCCATGCTCAGCATCGTGGGTTCACCCGACGCCAAAATCGCCACCACCGCATTGTCCGACGGCGGAACCGTCACCGTGGCGTCGTCGGGCAAGGCAAACAGGGCGGCAGTCATGGTCAGCGGCATGCCGGCACCTCCGGAAGGCAAGACCTATGAACTGTGGTTCATCTCGGCAGCAGGCGCAGTACCGGCAGGCCTTATGGATCATGCCGACCCGGAAGCCCCTGGCATGCAGGTACTCAACGGGCCCGTGGGCGGCGCAACGCATGTGGGCATCACGGTGGAACCAGCCGGCGGTTCGCCCGCTCCCACCACAACTCCCATAGTGGTGCAAGCCATCTAGGCAGTTTGTTCTCTGCTAGGAATCAGCCCACCGGAGCAATCCGGTGGGCTTTCGGCTCCGAAGTACCTGCAAGTACTTCTACTTCAGGAACCTGCGGTAGAACAAGCAAGCGTTCTAAGGATCCTGATATGGGCAAGCAGAGCACGGCGACAAGGCAACAGAACAGGCGGGCAATTCTGGACGGCGCCCTGGCGGGAGTCATTTCCGCCGGGGTCCTCTTTGCGGTAGCCCAACTCGTCGCGGCATTCTTCGGACCTGTTGCCTCCCCCCTGACGTCCGTGGGATCAACCTTCATTGACTTCACCCCCAAATGGATGAAGAACTTCGCCATTGCCACGTTTGGCACCAATGACAAAATGGTCCTACTGATCTCCATGACCATTGCTGCAGCACTCCTGGCGGCAGCGGCAGGTGTTGTGGCGCGCAAAAGCCTCAAGGCGGGCTCGGCCATGGTGCTGGGCTTTGCCGTCGTCATGGCACTGTGCATCATTACCCGAGCCGGCGCCAGCATCTTTGATCTGGTACCGCTCCTGCTGGGAACAGCAGCAGGCCTGTGGGCCCTGAGGTACTTGACGCCGCCAAGCAAAGTCAAACCACACCCAGCGGACACGCCGGTAAACACGAGCCCGGCAGCAGCTGCACAGCCGGTACCGGATACCGGCCCCAGCCGGCGCTCCTTTATCTTGCGCTCGGCAGCCTTGGCAGGGATCGCCGTCGTGGTGGGTATTGGTGGGACAGTCCTTGCCACCACGCGCAACGCAGTCAACACAGTCCGCGAAGCCTTGAAACTCCCCACCCCGAAGACCAAGGCAGCCGCGCTGCCTGCCGGCGTCCAAGCGCCTGTTGAGGGCGTGACGCCCTTCGTGACTCCCAACGCAGACTTTTACCGGATCGACACGGCCCTGATTGTGCCGGAAATCGACCCGTCGTCCTGGAAATTGCGCGTCCACGGCATGGTGGAGGAAGAATTCACCATGGACTTTGACGAGCTCCTGGCCTCCGAACTCATCGAGAGCTACGTGACCTTGACCTGCGTCTCCAACGTGGTGGGCGGCAACTTGGCCGGCAACGCAAAATGGCTCGGATTCCCCTTGCGTGAGGTGCTTGCCCGGGCCAAGCCCAAGGACGGCGCCGACATGGTGCTCTCCACCAGCATCGACGGTTTCAGCGCCTCAACCCCCCTGCCCGTGCTGCAGGACGACCGCAATGCGATGCTCGCAGTGGGCATGAACGGTGACCCGCTTCCGTTGGATCACGGTTTCCCCGTGCGCATGGTTGTCCCAGGCCTGTATGGCTTTGTTTCAGCCACCAAATGGGTTGTGGACTTGGAAGTCACCACCTTCGCCGAAAAGGCCGGCTACTGGACCTCGCGCGGCTGGTCCTCACACGGTCCCATCAAGACTGCATCACGCATTGAAGTGCCACGCGCCTTGGGCAGGGTGCCCGCCGGGAAGGTTTCCATTGGCGGCAGTGCATGGGCCCAAACCAAGGGCATTTCCAAGGTGGAGATACAGCTCGACGGCGGCGCATGGCAAGTCGCGCAGTTGGCGGACGAAGCATCGGTGGACACCTGGCGCCAATGGTCGTACATCTGGGACAACGCCCCTGCCGGAACTCACAAAGTACGGGTCCGCGCCTATGACGCTGACGGCGAATTGCAGATTGAACAGCAGGCGCCACCGGAACCCGATGGTTCCACGGGCTGGCATTCCATCACCTTCAATGTCACCTAGTCACAACCAAAAAGGAGGCATTGGCCGGGGAGTTACTCCCCCGCCAATGCCTCCTTTTTTTCTTTAATCCACTTCCTTGGCCATGGTGCGTCAGCAAGTCAAAAAAGATTTTTCCCCAAAGTTCAGTGACATGTTCCATAATCATTGGGTTGCATCCTTTGGGTGGGGTTTGTAGCGAATGTACTGGGCAGATGCCCAGAATTGCGGGCAACCGGACCAATCCGGCTTGCCAACCGCGGGACCATGGTGGTCACCGGGGTACCTAACAGCGGAGGTCTCGGCTATGTCACGGACGGTAATTGCGTTTCTTCACATGAGGGGCGAGTCGAAACCCACCAAGGTGGGGCATTTTCCCACGAGGGTCCATCATCTGGCCCTCGTCGTGGCGGTGGGCCTGTGCATGATGGTGGGGGTGGTTCCCTCCCACGCCGCTGACACCACTCCCATGGCGGAGGATCCTGGACCGGTTGGCAGTTTTGCGTGGAAGGGCTTCAACTGGCAGAAGCGTTTCTGGGGCGGAGCCCCGCAATACAACCAGAGCTTCGATCCGGCCAACGTCAGCAGCCCCGATGCGAACGGCCATGTCACCATGACGCTGTCCAATCCGAGCGGATCCGCACCGGCCGGCGCGGAGTTCCAGTCGACGCGGGAAGGGTTCGGCTATGGCACCTACAGCACCACGGTGGAGAAGGACGTCAGTGCGCTGGCGAAGGAAGTGGTCTGGGGCTGTCTGTTCACCTACGACCCGGAGGCGACGCCAGGGTTCAACGAAATCGATTTGTGCGAAGCCTCCGCTTGGGGCGGCGGAGCCAGCTACGGCGAGTCCTGGCCCGTCACCCAAGGGCACGGCTACTGGTTCGACGCCGGCAAGCCGCCTGGCGAAGGAAACAGCACCATCACCTTTGACGTGACAAGTGACCTCATCCTGACCCACAAGATGGTGTGGGAACCGGGCAAGCTAACCTTTGAAACGTATGCTGGCGAGGGCTACACGGGAACCTTACTCAAACGCACTGTCATGGTGGGCTCCACTGTGCCGGTACCCGCCAAGGAAGCCATCCACTTCAACCTCTGGGTAACCGGAGGCGGCGGCGGCGATCCGGCACA
Organism: Arthrobacter glacialis; assembly: GCF_002909445.1. Taxonomy (GTDB): domain Bacteria; phylum Actinomycetota; class Actinomycetes; order Actinomycetales; family Micrococcaceae; genus Specibacter; species Specibacter glacialis. Next base: position 4,666 of record NZ_PPXC01000015.1, on the reverse strand, counting down.
CGTTGCCCCGGAAACTGTCACTATTCGTGACTTTTCCTTCACCCCGCCGGCCAGCGAACCGTTGACGCTCACTGCCCCTACACCCACCATCAGCGGGACATTGCGGACGGGCAGCACATTGACGGCCAACCCCGGCACATGGACCTCGGGCGCAACCTTCCAGTACCAGTGGTACCGCTCGGGCGCAGCCGTCACGGGGGCAACGGGAAAAACCTACAAGCTGGTCAAAGCCGACGCTAACAAAACCATGATGGTGCGTGTCACCGGATCCAAGTCCGGCTACACCACAGTGTCCAAGGACTCTGCATTTACCGCACCCATCAAGTAAGACCACAGTGGCCGGGAACTGCGAAGGGAACTTCGCAGTTCCCGGCCACTGGGCAGGCAAGGCGTTCGCTACGCCTTGCGCTTGCGCACCGGAACAATACGCTTGACAGCCATGCCGAGTGCCAGCATTGCGAATGCTGCCAAGGCGAACCAAAACAGCTGGCCAGCTCCGGTCATGGCGAGTGCTGCCGATCCTGCTCCTGCGGCCATGGGGGCTGCTGGGTTGTCGTACATATTCCTTACCAAACTTTCTTCTTGTTAAAAATTGCATCCAAGTAAGCCTTGGCGTGAACCACTTGCAGGAACAGGTCGATGACTGTCTCGTACATGGTGGCCGCCAACAGCATGTACTTCCAGCCCCTGAGCCGCACCGTCACAATCCGCTCGAGCACGAAAACGCCTGTCACTGCCATCCAGAATGCGCGGATGTGCAGACCGGCCCCTGAACCCAGGGCAACCGCTATGGAAGAGAAGTAGGCGATGGTGACAAGAACGCCGATCATCGACAGGACCTGGCGGCCCCAGTAGGGGCGCGTGACCTTGGTCCAGCCATACTGCACGCAGTTCTCCACGGCGCCCCGCTTCCACCGAAGCCGTTGGGCCCACAGTTCGCGCCAGCTTGGCATGACTTCCGTGACCAGCGTGCAGTCGGCCGGCGAGGCAATGCTGTAACCCAGAGTCAGCAACGCGAATGACAGTTCGTTGTCTTCCGTCAGGACAGAAGTGTCATAAACCCCGCCGTGGCCGTTGCCGGCCGGAAGTGAACCGTTAACCCTGGCCGCTGATACGCCCTTGAGTGTTTGCACCCGGAACAGTGCTGCGGTTCCCGTCACCACCAAGCATTTCCCGTGGAGCCGTTTCACATCCCGGGCATACCGGGCGTACTCATTGCGCTGCAGATGGCCAACAAAGCCGCCCCCGGGACCGCCCCGAAACACCCCGCCAACAGCCCCCAGCATGGTGTCCGCACTCAAGTGGCACACTGCGTTCTCAATGAAATCCGCCGAGAGCTGTGAGTCGGCGTCCTGGACCAGAATGAGGTCATCTGGGTGCGCGTCTGCGAGGAGCCACCCCAGTGCAAAGTTCAATGCACCGGCCTTCTTGTCCGTGTTTCCCACGGTGCAGATTACTTCCGCACCGTAGGACAAAGCGAGCTGCTCGGTGGCGTCAGTGCAGTTGTCCGCAATGACAATTACCCGATCGGGCCTACGCGTTTGCTGGCCGAGCGATTCCAGCGTCTCGATGATTGCTTCGGCTTCATTGTGAGCGGGGACCAAAACTGTCACCACCCCGCCAACGGCCCTGTGGGATCCCTGTGTCGAAACCTCTGCGGCGTCTGCCGAAACGGTGGGAAGAATCCCCGCACCAATAGTGTGTTGAGTGTGCATCGAATTCCTCCCTTTGTTTGTGTTTTCTTTGCCGTTTTCTCACTATGGCAGTGGCAACTCAGCCAACGGATAAGAAACCGTCAGGAAAGGAACAAGAGTGCATCAAGAGTCGATCAAGACAATCTTTGGTGCTTGGTAGCACTGGCCTGTTGACATGCTGGGCCCCGGCTGTCACCGACTTCATCGAGTGCCGATAAACTTAGGACCATGACTCTCACAGTTGCAGCGACAGAACGTTCCGCCTATGGCTTCGGCCTCGCCAGCATCACCAGCTCCGGTGATGTTCTTGACGTGTGGTTCCCCGCCCCGGAATTGGGTACGGCCACAGATGCTCTGGGCAACGCCCCAGAGGCCAGCGCCGAGCTCGCAGCATTGGCTGAGGCTGGCGAAGACGCCGACCGCGGCGTGGTCCAGCGGGTAGTATTCGCCCAGATCAACCTGGATGCCGACCCGGCCGACGCCGTGGACGCTTACCTCCGCCTGCACCTGCTTTCACACCGTTTGGTGGCACCGAACAGCATCAACTTGGACGGCATCTTCGGCAAGCTGGCCAACGTGGTGTGGACCAACTTTGGCCCAGCCGCCGTGGAAGGCTTTGAGCTCACCCGTGCCAAGCTGCGCCGTCGCGGTCCAGTAACTGTCTACTCGGTGGACAAGTTCCCGCGCATGGTTGACTATGTGATCCCCGCAGGTGTCCGCGTTGCTGACGCCGACAGGGTCCGTTTGGGCGCCCACCTGGCCGAAGGAACCACTGTCATGCACGAAGGCTTTGTGAACTTCAACGCCGGCACCTTGGGCACGTCCATGGTGGAAGGCCGTATCTCAGCCGGGGTGGTGGTTGGTGACGGCACCGATGTTGGTGGTGGCGCGTCTATCATGGGCACCCTGTCCGGTGGCGGCCGGGAGCGCATCACCTTGGGTGAACGCGTCCTGCTCGGCGCCAACTCCGGTGTTGGCATCAGCATTGGCGACGACTCAGTGGTGGAGGCAGGCCTTTACGTCACCGCAGGCACCCGGGTGCGTGTTTTGGGCCCCAAGGACGCCGACGGCGAAGACACGGCTGTGGTGGTCAAGGCCAGCGAACTCTCCGGTGTGGCCAATCTGCTGTTCCGCCGCAACTCCACCACAGGTGGCGTTGAAGCCCTTCCCCGCAAGGGCACCACCGTTGCCCTCAACGAGATCCTGCATGCCAACTAGTGGCTCCCCCGCCACCGGCGGGTCCACTCAAGCATTAGTCGGGCAACCATGAGCAGAGCCAGTCGGCGCATTGTTGCGTGGTTGAGCGTTGCGGCGATCAGCGCCGGCCTCCTCATTGGCGGCGGCGTCTGGCTGAGCAACACTTTCAGGGATGCTCTTGCCCCTGGCTTGTCGCTGGGCTGCACGGCCACTGTGGGGGAAACGAGCTACCGTTTGGCTTTGGATCAAAGCCAAAACGCAGCGTTGATCGCCGCGGTGGCTGTGCAGCGCGGCATGCCTGCACGTGCCGCATCGATTGCCCTTGCCACTGCTTTGCAGGAATCCAAGCTGCGCAATATTGACTACGGTGATTTGGATTCGGTGGGCTTGTTCCAGCAGCGCCCGTCCCAGGACTGGGGAACCGTGGAACAAATCATGGATCCGCTGTACTCCGCCAACGCGTTTTATGACGTCTTGGCGAAAGTGCCCGGCTACGTGGATATGTCCATCAACGACGCCGCCCAGATTGTGCAGCGTTCTGGCTATCCGCATGCCTACGCCCAGCACGAGACTCTCTCCCGGGCTTTTGCCTCAGCACTGACCGGGCAGACACCGCAGGCCCTGAACTGCACACTGCCACCGGCCACCGTCGCCAGCACTCCCGAAGCCATGGCTGCGGCCATGGCCTCGGTCATGGGCCAGGTGCCGTTCACTACCGCCGCTGCTGCCGACGGCAGCGTCAGCGTGCTCATGGATGTCGACGACGCGGCTGGCTGGACCACGGCCCACTGGCTGTTGGCCAATGCAGAACAGTTTGGCATTTCACAGATCAGCTACGCCGGAAAGATGTGGGACCGCACGGCCAATGAGGGCGGGCACAATGTGGGTTGGCAGGCTGTAAGTGCAGCGGATCCCGGTCAGTTGAGCGTGGTCATGACGGCTGCGCCACCCGTCAATCAGTAGCGTCCGTTAGACCAGCAGTTCCACTACTGGTTGAACGTAGCTGCAAAATGCTTGTGGGTCATCCATGAGATGGGAACTCATGATCAACCGGTCTGGTTCTATGAACCAGGCCCGCTGTTCGGCGAGCGGAACTTCCACAATGCTCAGGGTAAATTCCCGTGCCCGGCGGCCCAGTTCCAGCTCCCGGTTTTCCACCAGGTCAGCCAGAATCTTGTGCCCGCCCAGAGTTTCCCGCTGAGCGGCCATCAGGGCGTACAGCTGTGCCTGTTCCCGTGACCAGGTGACGGCGGCGCCGTAGTGGGCATGTGCCACCCGTTGCAGGGCAGGCATGCCACCTAGCTCGGGGAAGTCCGGAGGGGTCAGCTTTTGTTGATTGTCAGGGAAATTTTGTAGCAGCCTGTTCCACCACACCTCCCATTGGTCCCGCAAGGCTTCAGCGCCTCCCACTCCGGAGGTCAGCAGCGAATGATCTGCTGCCCGGACAGTGGGGGCCACATGGGAAAGGGCCGGGGTGCCAGCACCGTCCAGGCCTGCCACATCCCGAAGATACAGGGCCGTCAGCATTGGACTGCACGTGTCCATTGTGATCCGCCACCCAGGGCCACCTGTGTGATGCATTATTTCAGCCTCCAGCCGCCGCGACTATGGTGCAACAATCCCTACTCCAAGATTACTCCGGCGCACCGAACTAGGCACGGTCAATATCTCCCCCCGACGCCGACCCTCGCGCAGAAGCGGTATCTGTCAACCTGTTTGAGAGAGATTGACGTTTTGTTGAGTTCGTTGTTTGGGGTCGTTGATGGCGACGTAGG
>NZ_PPXC01000014.1 GCF_002909445.1 Arthrobacter glacialis | reverse complement strand
TTCCTCCGTTGAATGGAGTGGATATTCTCAACACCTCCAACCATGAACGCCTCCCGCGACGCCGTCAAGGCCCCCATTCCGGTTCTTCGCCGGACGCAGGCACTCTGACACACCGTTCCAGGACACGTTCTTCAATGGGAGCTAAAGGTCATCCAACGCCTACCGCCTGCCGTGCAGGGCGGCTGCCATCTGAGCACCCTTGCTTACCGACCGTTGCAACGCATCGAAGCTGGCCAAATACTTGATAAACTGCTTTGTTTGTTTCAGCCGGGATTCTCAATGGCTACTGGCTCAAAGTTGAATGCTTACTTCAGCCCATTCCCGCGTTGGCGGCAATGCTCCCAAGCCCATGCAACGCAGGCGAAGTCCCTGATGCTCCGAAAAGGGCGGTACGACGACGACGGAGGTGATTGGTTGTCCGGGGAAGCGGTATCTGTGAAATTTTTGAAGACCTGGGCGACCTCCTCGGTGGCAGGCCAACGGGTGCTGCTGGCGGCCAAAGATGCCTTGGCTGTCGGTCTTTCCTGTTTTTTTGCGCCCCACATGCACGGAGCAGTGGACGAATACCCGTGCTACGCGCCCTTGGGCGCGTAGGTCAGCATGTATCCCACTTTCATGGGTTCGGTGCGTTCGGGACTGCAGACACTCGTTGGCTTGCTGCTGGGCATCATGCTGGCCGCCGGGGTGCTGTTGTTGGGGATATCGAACATTCTCACGATTTCTTTGGCCGTGGGGGCAGGCCTGCTCTTTGCAGGTCTGCCCCGTCTGGGGCCGGCCGCGACTATGTGCCGGTGGCGACCCTGCTGGTACTGATCATTGGAGGCTAGGACGCTGACACATTCTCCGTGGGTAGGGCGTTCAAATGGCCATGGGAGTACTAGTGGGCCTGGCTGTAAATGTCACTATTTTCCCTCCACTCACCTTGGATGCTGCTCGCGCCCAGATTTCCCGTGGGCGCCTAGTTCTCATCGAGCAGCTCAAGGACGCAGCCAAGACGCTCGTTCAGAAATGGCCCCGGAACATGAGGATTGGGCTGGCCGCCGACACGAACTGGCCCTCTTGGAAAACATAACCTTCTACATTCGCGATCTGTCGGAGGGGGCTCACTGCCGCCATCTGGGACGGGCCCTCGAGCTGCGCCTCCAGGCTGAGCTGCGCGAACCGTTGAGCCGCTGTTTGGATGCGACCGCGGACGTACTGCGGGCGTGGGAAGAGGGAGAAATAATTTCGGCCAATTTGGACTCCGCCAACGATGACTTGGCCGCATTCACCTCCGCAGTCACCGACAGCCGCGACACCGATTCGGCAGCGCTCACACCAGTTGCCGCCGTCGCACTTGATGTGCAGCGCCTTCTGGCCGCTCTCAGACACCGGTTATGTCCTGCCGGGACCAATCACCCGGATTAATGAGGCCAGGAATGAAAGTAGGGAGGCGGTCTCGCCGTCCCGAAGCCCTATTGCCAGGTCCCAAGAGTTACACAGTTTCCTTGGAAAAGGTGGGGCGTCTGACCCGCCGAAGTCGGCGGTAGCTGGAATTCCTGCTGGCGGCTCGATACTGTGGGATTACGTTGGCCGTTGAAGATCGGCCGGTTTGAGAGGAGTTCTAATGGTTTCCAAGAAAACTTCCACTGCAACGTTTACGGTTCCGGGCCTATCCTTGAAGAGCGGTCACCAGGTGGCAGCCACCCTCCAAGGCAGGCTGTATGCCTTGAATGACCTGCAGCTTACGTTGAAGCATGCCCACTGGAATGTGGTGGGCCGGGATTTCATTGGTGTCCATGAGATGCTGGACCCGCAAATTGAACTCGTTCGGGCCATGATTGACGAAACTGCCGAACGCATTGCCACGTTGGGGCTATCCCCCAACGGCCTTCCCGGCGCCTTGGTTCGTGAGCGTGATTGGGATGACTACGCCATCGGGCGTGCCTCCACCACCGAACACTTGGCAGCCCTGGATCTCGTTTATGACGGCGTAGTCTCAAGCCACCGAGATGCCATCGCAGCCACGGGGGACCTGGACCCCATTACTGAAGACATGTTGATCGGCCAAACAGCGCAGCTGGAACTTTTTCAGTGGTTCATGCGTGCGCATCTGGAAAGCAGCGCCGGCAAGTTGAGCCACGGCAATGCGCCTACCGAAAAGGCCGCGGCAGCGAAAACTAAGAAGTAGACAGCACCCCATCGGCTTGCGGCTCTCACCGGCCGTGAGGAAGCATCCCGCACTGCACATGCGCGTTCTCTCAAGGAGGAATCATGGGTTTCATCGGTTGGATCGTTTTGGGTTTGATTGTCGGATTCATTGTTAAGTCCGTCATGCCGGGGAGGGTCGGTGGCGGCTGGGTCACCAGCCTTGTTCTGGGCGTGGTCGGTGCCATTGCCGGTGGTTGGATCGGAGATCTGCTCTTCGGTGGGGGCAAGATGGAATTTTGGAACCTGGGTTCCTGGATCCTCGCCATTGTCGGCGGCTTGGTCGTCGCAGGAATTTACGGCGCAATTACCGGCCGTTCCAAAACCACCGCCTAACCGGCCCGGTCCAAACCCATGTCCGCAGCTTGGTGGTGGCCCCGCCTTCCCCAACCGTCCAACGACGCAGCAAATCCAGCATTTGACCACACTTCGATGAGCTTGGATCTGAACACGGAATCTATTCACAACAGGAGGATAAGGCACATGTCCCAGAATGAAAATATTCACAAAGTCATGGAAATTGTTGAGCACCATCGGATCTGCATGCTGACAACTGTGGGTGATGATGGTGCGATTATGGGTTGGCCCATGACAGTCACCAAGGTTGAGGACAATGGCGAACTGTGGTTTTTTAGCTCTACCGGCACGGGTCCCGTAGCAGCGATTGGCACCGAAGCCCGGGTGAATCTTTCCTTCGGCGGAAAGAATGAATGGCTTTCGGTTCACGGCTCGGCAGTCGTCATTACCAGCGAGCCCAAGGCCCGGGAGTTGTGGAATGAGGCCGCGGCCGCGTTCTACCCCAACGGTCCGGAATCCAAAGATCTGGTCCTCGTGCGTGTCCGTCCCGATGGGGCACAATATTGGGAGGCCCCAGGTGGAGCCATCTCCACCATCTTCCAATGGGCCAAGGCACGGCTCACCGGTGAAGTGATCGACGCCGGGGAAAGCCAAAAGGTTGAACTGTAGCCACTATTTTCTGCACTGAATCCTTTTCAACTAAGGAGAACATCATGAAAGCCAAGCTAACTTTTCTTGCCGGAATGGCCGCCGGGTACGTGCTGGGGAGCCGCGCGGGCCGGACAAGCTACGAAAAAATCAAGGCATGCGCTACGTCGATCTGGAACAAGGATTCGGTTCAGGAAACTGTCACCACCGTCCAGCACGCCGTCAGGGAACATGCCGTGGAAGCTGCGCACAAACTGCTCCAGCACACTAAACACACAGGTGCCTCCACGGAAACAGGCCATGTGGACGCGGACCCCGGCAACACTGGAGGAAAGCCGTTGGACATTGCCCCTGAAGTCTCTGACGAATTCCCCGATGCTGCCCTGTCGGGCGGAGAGGCCCAGAAATGGGGGAAGGGAAGAATGTCCGGGTCTTAGCGTCTGGAAACGGACAGCTGATGCTGAAGCCAAGCACAACCGCCGGGACAAGACAATACCGAGCCTGGCCTGGACCTTGATTTGGAGCCCCGCACTGACCGTGGCGATGAATCCTTCCTCCTTGCCGGCCGCCAGGCTTTTATCATTGGCGATGCCTGCCGAATCGGCGCCGGAGCAGTCATCGCCTTTGCCAAGGGAATGAGGCGACGTCGCCTGTCTGGTCTGGCACTCTTGCCTGACGCAGTGCTATTCGTCCAGACTTTCGCTTATACCAATTACCGCCCCGGAGTCTGCGGTACTTGACGGGGGTCCAGCTGATGCCTCTAGATTTGCTGGGGCCGCTGCAGTACTACTGAAAGGAAACAGCTATCGCGATCGTCTGCACCCTCTCCCCTCCCCGAAGCCCTCCAGCAGTGAGCTCATGGCGCAGCATGTCTTGGGCGAACTGAAGAAGTATGGCGTCGTGACTTCCTCGGTGCGCATTGTCGACCACAACGTTAAGCATGGGGTTCAGATTGACATGGGCGGTGGCGATGATTGGCCCGCGATCAGGACGAGGATCCTTGCCGCGGACATCGCGGTTCTTTCTACCCCGATCTGGATGGTCACCCTTGCAGTGTTGCCCAGCAAGTGTTGGAACGCCTTGATGCAGATCTCGCCGAAACCGACAGCCAGGGCCGGCCCATCATGTTCGGCAAGGTAGCCGTCGTTGCCGTCGTGGGAAACGAGGACGGCGCCCACAAGGTCATTGCGGACATGATGCAGGGTCTGAACGACGTCGGCTTCAGCATCCCAGCCCAGGGTGGGACTTACTGGGTTGGGGAGGCCATGCAAACTGTCGACTACAACGACCTGGAGAAGGTACACGATGCCGTCGCCTCAGCCGTTGGGGTGCTTGCCCGCAACGCCGCCCACCTAGCACGGGTGCTGCAAAGCGAGCCATACCCGGCGAAGTAGGCCAGGGGAAACACTATGCACCGGCTGTGGTCCAAGCAGGTTCACGCAAAAATTGCTGGCTGCGGCGCAAGGGGAGGCCTAAAGTGAGGCTAGTGGGACTCGCAACAAATTCAACGAGCTTTTGATCCGCAAGGGAGGCGTAGCGTGGGCGATCCTGTACGGTTCCGTGGCTGCCGCAAGTATTGGACGTCAGCCTGGTCATGGCGACTTCTTGTTCCGGTGGTGCTGCTGGCGGCCGTGTCCGGGTGTGCACCCTCGGGAGCAGGCCCCGCCAGTGCGGCTCAAGCATTCTATGCCGCACTGGACGGCCACGATCTGGCGGCTGCGTGTGCACTTCTGGCCCCGGCGACCATCAAATCCTTGGCCAAAGACGGAGGCGGTTCCTGTCCCACCGGTCTCGAGGACGCTGGCCTGGCTGCCGTGGGTCCCGATGGCCGCGCCCCCTCCGCGACCCAGGTGTTCGGCCGCAGCGCCCTGGTCAGTCTCGGTGCGGAAAATGTGTTCCTGACCCAATCCGGCACCCGTTGGCTGGTGGACGCCGCCGGTTGCACCGCCGTTGAGGATGCACCGTTTGATTGTGAAATTGGGGGCGGCTGAGAGTGAAGGCACAATTTATTGGCTATCTATTCGTCGTGGTCCTGGGCTTGGCCTTCATCTTGGCCTTGGGCTGGCTGCATTGGTAGGGGAAAAGCGTGAAGACGTGGATGCATCACAACGGTCTGGGCCTGTTCTTCGGCACCATCTTTATCTTGGCCCTTGCGGGCCAGGCACTCACCGGCCATGCCTTGTTCAATCAGGAACAGGTCGCCGCCGGACTCGACCCGATCACTTTAGGCCAGTATGTTCTGTCCTCGAGCTTTGGGGTGGATGTGGCCGAAAACTGGCAGTCGGAGTATTTGCAGTTCCTGCTGTACATCAGTGTCACGATTTGGCTTGTTCAAAAGGGCTCCCCTGAGTCCAAGAAACTGGACCAATCGGGCCCGGGCACAGACAAGGACCAACTGGTTGGCCAATATGCCCATCTCGATTCACCTGCTTGGGCCCGGGTTCACGGGTGGCGCCAACACCTGTACGGGAACTCGTTGGTGTTGGCGATGGGCGGCATCTTCTTCCTATCCTGGCTTGCCCAGTCCGTCGCAGGGGCCAGCGCCTTCAACGAACAACAACTTCAGGACTTGCAGGCCCCGATCAGCTGGGCACTGTATGTGGCCTCCCCCGAATTTTGGAACCGCACCCTGCAGAACTGGCAATCCGAATTTCTCGCCGTCGGCTCCATGGTGGTGCTGTCCATCTATCTGCGCCAGCGCGGGTCCCCGGAATCAAAACCTGTCGGATCGTCCCATGAAACCACCGGAACCACGGGATAAATCCACACCAAAAAAGCCTCAACGAGGGCTTGACTGATGAACCGCGACGGTGCCATGGTGGGGGCATGCCGTGAACCAAGCATGAAGCCTCCAATGGCCGCCCCCGGCTAAGGAGTTTGCATGAGCACCAAAGATGCCTCGCCCACCGGCGGCAGCCCGCAAGGTGGCTATGGATCTCCCACTCCGGAAGACGAAATGCCGGATTCCCCAGCGACAAACTTTGACTCAGCAGATCTCACAGACGACTTAGCAGACCTGACGTCGAGTCAGCCGAGGCGCTGGTGGAGCCACTCGTTCCATCGGAGAAAGATCCACAGACACCGGCGGTTTCCGAAGCAGACCTCAGACACGCCCGGTACGTTGAAGCCCCGGACTGACAGCCTGCACCACCAACCCAAGCCTGAGTGGGCGGCAGCGAGTGCATGCCAGATGGTTCCGGGTTGGTGACTGGAAAATTGCTTCCCGCTTGGCTACGGTGAAATGACGACGGTCGTTGCAGATCGACCGGTTTCGAGAGGAGTTCTAATGGTTTCCAAGAAAACTTCGAGCGCGAATTTTACGGTTCCCGGCTTGACGCTCAAGGATGGGCATCAGGTGGCCGCCATTTTGCAGAGTCGCCTTCACGCACTCAATGACCTGCAATTGACACTCAAGCATGCGCATTGGAATGTGGTGGGACGGGACTTCATTGGGGTCCACGAAATGCTGGATCCTCAAATTGAACTGGTTCGCGCCATGATCGATGAAACTGCCGAACGCATTGCGACACTGGGTGTCTCCCCCAGCGGCCTCCCTGGCGCCTTGGTCAAGGAACGGGACTGGAACGATTACGCCATCGGGCGAGCTTCCACCACCGAACATCTGGCCGCGTTGGACATCGTCTACGACGGCATCATTTCAAGCCACCGAGATGCAATAGCGGCCACAGGAGAGCTGGACCCCATCACCGAAGACATGCTGATCGGCCACAGTGCCAAACTTGAGCTTTTCCAATGGTTCATGCGCGCGCACCTCGAAAACAACACCGGCTCACTGATCCACGGCAACTCTGCGACCGAAAAGGGCGCCGCGAAGTCGGCAAGAAACTAGAGCCAAGATAGTTGTTGGGGGACAAACAAAACCAAAAAATAGGTAACTCTCTCAAGGAGGAATCATGGGATTCATCGGATGGATCATTCTTGGCTTGATCGTAGGAGCCATCGTCAAGGCAGTCATGCCGGGGAAGGTCGGCGGCGGCTGGATCACCAGCCTGGTTCTGGGCGTGGTCGGTGCCGTCGTTGGTGGATGGATCGGTGATCTGCTGTTCGGCTCCGGGAAGATGGAATTCTGGAATCTGGGTTCCTGGATCCTTGCCATCGTCGGCGGCCTCGTCGTCGCCGGCATTTACGGGGCCATAACAGGCCGCTCCAGAACCAACACCACCAACGCCTGAGCGTACAGACCCGGCAGCGGCAGCCCGTGCCAGGATAAGTCTCTGAATGTCTCTGAGCAGGGTTCCTGTTCAGAGACATCCAGAGCACCTGGGGGGCCAACACGACCAATCAGGGGTAGAACATGAAAGGGAAATTGGCATTCGCGGCCGGAGTTACCGCGGGATAGCTGCTGGGATCGCGAGCCGGACGAACAAGCTACGAGCACCTGAAAATCGCTGTCAAGTCTTTCTGGGCCGCTGACAGTGTGCAAGACGTGGTGACCACCCTCGAACACATGGGTTGGCGAGGAACCGAGAGCGCTTCGACGTCGACCGTTTCCGATGTCATCTCAGACCCGGCCCTCAACGAAAAACTAGGCCAAGACTGGGCCGGTGACGGTGGAGCCACACTGAGCGGACCGGCAACCTCTTCAAGCCGATCCAGTAGCTTTTGACCAGCACTTCACCACTGGGGCAGCCCCTTGTGGCCGGATGAACTTTACTGCCAGGTTTCCCAAGATGCCCCGCTCCAAAAGCACTACTCCGAACCATGACATGTGCGGGGGCACACGATGAACGGAGGCAGAATCCAATGCCGATTTTCACTTCCCTAGATTCCCGGGGACCGATCAGCGGGTCCCTGCTGTCCATGCTCAACACGCTTCCGGGTGAGGACCCAGATATAGGCACGGACCTGCTCTTGGATACCGTTCGCTCGGTCCGTGATGCCCCCGACATTCTCTCCGATGAAGATCTACAACTTGCGTTGCTGATTCTGTATTCACTTCATTACGGAGGCCTAGGTAACTGGGATCCGCGCTGGGAATGGCAGGCCAAACCCCTGAGTATCCGGTTGGTGATTGAGGAACGCTTCGAGAGTGTTCTGCGCGGCCTCCTTCCTGTCCCCGATCTGCCACCGGCCGAGGCTGAAGCTGTCGCCGCCGAATTGTTCAAACTCACTGCCGAGGACAGTAGCCCAAGTGTCTCGAAATATGTTGCCCGGCAGGCCAGTGTGGAGCAGGCACGGGAGATCGTTGTGCATAAATCCTTGTATACGCTCAAAGAAGCCGATCCCCACTCCTGGGCCATCCCCCGCCTCCAAGGACGCGCAAAGGCCGCCTTAGTGGAAATACAAGCCGACGAGTACGGTGGTGGACGGCCAGATCAGGTGCAGGCCACCATTTTCGCTGGCACCATGCGCGGTATGGACCTTTCAGATGCTTACGGATACTACGTCAATCATCTTCCGGCATTGACCCTGGCCTCCTTCAACATGATGTCAATGTTCGGTCTCCACCGTCGACTCCGCGGCGCCACTACCGGCCACCTGGCGGCCTTCGAAATGACCTCTTCAATTTCCAACCGTTTCTATGGCAACGGGTTCCGTCGGCTCGGCTATGGCGCAGATGTGACCTGGTACTTCGATGAGCATGTTGAGGCCGATGCAGTGCATGAACAAATTGCCGGCAGGGATTTGGCCGGAGCCCTGGCCGAGGATGAGCCTGACCTCCTCCCAGACATCATTTTCGGTGCACAAGCCTGCCTGTACATGGACAGCCTCACCGGAGCGCATCTGCTTGATACGTGGAACCGGGAAGAAAGTTCCCTTCGACAGCCCCTGAGCGAATCTGTGGCCCTTCCGTGAGCAGCCAACAGCGCTCGTCACCGAGCATCACAGCATGCCCTGACGGACTACTACTGATTCGGGGTGACATCGAATTGCTCACAGGGACCGGGGATGAAATCACCCGCAAACGCAAGACCATCGCCCTGTGCCGCTGTGGGGCCTCGACGATCAAACCTCATTGCGACGGAACCCACAAGCTCATCAACTTCACCACCGACAACCCGCAAGAACCAGCCGCGAAGCCCACGGAAAAGTCAACCACTGGTTCGAGCACTACCGACCTGCAGGAGACAGTAAGCGATGAACTTGGAACTGAGCGACGCACACCAAGTAGCTGAATCCATTGGAGAGATCGCAGCTGCGAAAGGATACACGATCGCTGTGGCTGAATCGCCCACCAGCGGGTCCATCGCCATGTGCCTGGGCGCTGCCGAGTTTGCCGCGCAGTGGTTTAGCGGTGGCGTCACCGCCTACACCCCGGAAACAAAATATAGGGTCCGGGGCGTCACCCCGGGCCGTGTAGCCATCGAGAAGGCCCAAGGTGTCAGCCGCCTTACCGGCGCCGACGTCAGTGTCGCCGTGACTGGTGTGGGTGGCCCTGAAACAGCCGAAGGAAAGCCCGCCAGGACTGTCTTCATTGCGGTTTGGGACGGAACCAGGGCTCGTGTGGAAGAGCATCATTTTCTCGGAGCACCCGAAGCGGTGGTGGAACAAACAGTCCTGCACGCGCTGCGTCTGCTTCGGGACGCCCTCATCAACGCTGCAGACGCCATCCCACACCAGACTGATTAGCACTGGCAGCGTCGCCGGGCACCGTTGGTGTGGCCGACCCCAACATATCCCGCAAGTTAGCCGACCAAAGGAAGCACTGATGACCCAAGACCAGTACACCTTTCAAAACCCTGTCACCCGCTACCCGAGCATCAGCCCGCCAGAGCAAGACCAGCCCGAACCAGGCCTGGACCGCGATTTGGAACCCCACACGGATCGCGGGGAACATTCCTACCGCGGCACAGGGCGCCTTACTGGCCGGAAGGCGCTCATCACGGGCGCCGATTCCGGGATCGGCGCCGCCGTCGCCATTGCCTACGCCTGTGAAGGCGCGGACGTCGCCTTGTCCTACCTTCCAGCGGAAGCAGCGGACGCGAAAGTAGTTATGCAACTCATTCGCGACAGCGGACAAAAGGCCGTCCCACTGCCCGGGGACATCTCCAATGCTGGAGCCGCCCGATCCTTGGTGGCGGATGCCGTGGCGCAGCTCGGCGGTCTGGACATCCTCGTCAACAATGCCGGGAAACAAATTTCAATGGACAGTCTTGAAGACCTCAGCGACGAACAATTCGAGCAAACCTTTGCCACGAATGTCTTCGCCATGTTTTGGATCACCAAAGCCGCCCTGCCCCACCTGCCCGCCGGTGCCACCATCATCAACACCACCTCCATCCAGGCGTACAACCCCTCCCCCAACCTCATCGACTACGCCGCCACCAAGGCGGCCATCAACAAATTCACCAAGGGACTGGCCCAGCAGTTGGCCTCGCGCGGCATCCGCGTCAACGCCATCGCCCCCGGACCCTTCTGGACAACCTACCGAGCTTGCCCCTGCCTACGTCTTCTTGGCCTCCCCGGAATCTAGCTACGTGCTCGGTGAAACACTGAACATCAATGGGGGAACACCCACACCATAAAAATCCGATGAAACGGCACAGTCAGGTGGCAGAGCAGATATCGCTGCTCGCCTCACGTCCAAAGCCTCCGCACCCCTGGGCACCGTGGGGTCGTCGCCGGCCCCGTCGTCGTTCTGGTGCTCTGGGCACTCAGCGGATTGATTCTGGGACTCTCCGATACGTGGCGGCTCATCATCAACACCAGGACCACGACGATGGCGTCTCAGATAGTGTTTATCATCCAGTACTCACCAAACTGGGACGATCTGGCCCCCAGCCTGAAACTCGAGGCCTTGGTGCTGGACCTCAAAACTACCAACTCCAAACTCTTTGGGGCCGAAGAAGACATCAAACGGAACAGCTGTGCGAAGGGGCAATAGATCAAGCCGCTGACGACCAAACGGAAGAATGCGGCTGGCAACGGCCGTTCATAGGTCTGGTCACGCAATGCGGCACCCTTTTGCCGGTGCCGCCGATTCTTGGCAGGCGGCACCAGACCGGTGTGAACGCGTTCCGAAGTGGACGTTTGAAACAGAATTCCTGCCAACCAAGCTCTCCGGCGAAGAGATTCCTCGGGCATCATGCCTTCACCTTCAAAAGACTTGAGGGAAGCTGTGGTCCGGGAACATTTCGTCCTCTGGCGGGACTGTTGTGAGAGGGTCAGGAGGCGTAGGCTCACTGTCATCGACTAAAAACTCTAGGAGGAACGCCATGGGTATCGGCGACAAGTTTGATGCAGCCAAGGACAAAGTCACAGGGAAGATCAAGGAGGGCGTTGGTAAGGCCACCGATGACAACTCCATGATCGTGGAAGGCAAAGCCGATCAGGTCAAGGGGGCCGTGAAAGATAAGATCGCGGACACCAAGGCCCACCTGAAAGACGATGCCCATAACCGACACACGGACGACACCGAAGGCGGGGCGACCACTAGGGCCGGCTCGTAGGACTTAGGCCAACTACAGGAAAGCCCGACCAGCCTGAGAGCTGTGTCTCGGGCTTTCTGCGCTGTCCAGTAAGGATGATGATATGCCAGCAAGGAAGAATCCGAGCCTGAAAGACCCGGAACTTTATGAGGAGTTGCGCGAGGACGGCGCTTCAAAGCAGAAGGCTGCAAGAATCTCCAACGCTGCGGCCAAGGAAGGACGCTCGACAATCGGGCGAAAAGGCGGAAAATCCCCGGCCTACGAAGAGTGGACAGTTGCTGATTTGCGCGTCAAAGCCAAGGAAATTGGTCTCACAGGATACTCCTCCCAGCGCAAGGCAGAATTGATTGAGTCACCAAGAATCTCCTAATAGCTACCAGGCCAAGTAGGGAGCTCCGGATCATATGGGATTGGATTCACCGGCAGACGACGTTGGTAAATTGGCTGCGGACAGTGGGCGGGATGAAACCCGCAATGAACAACGTGACCGCCAATGGGATGATTTGCTTCAAGAACTTAGAGTCATGCAAACGGGGACCCAAATAATTGCTGGCTTCTTGCTGACGCTTCCTTTTCAGTCACGATTCACCGAACTCGACCAAACAGCAACCATCCTGTACTTGTGCAACGTCCTTCTTGCTGCCTTAGCTACCTGCTTAATGCTGGTACCAGTGGCAATGCACCGGGAACTTTTTGGACTGCACGTGAAAGACAGACTTGTAGCCTCCGGCCACAACATACTTCGCATAGTATTGTGGCTCATCGGGTTGCTGGTCGTGGGAACCACCGCACTGGTATTTGATATGGTTCTCGGCAGAATCGAAGCAATCATCGTTGCCACCGCCCTTGCCGTTTTCCTTCTGGCTGTCCTCGCCGCCTACCCAGTGCTGGTCCGAACCAAAAAACACTAACAACGCCCACTACCCATTCACTGGCCGCGCCCAACGCACCACTGAAAGAAAAGTGCTCTGGCAGAAACCCGCCTCTGGCCCGTGCCCTACCCCAACGGTTCAGATTCCAACGGGCGAGGGTCATCCGGTCCAAGATGCCCGGCCGCCGGTTGATGAGCTGAGGACTCATTCTTGATCGCATTGGACAAGAACGCGGCGAGTCCTTCTCTACCGTGCACGGCGAAAGCTTGGCGTTGACGGTCGGCTCCCGTACCAATCAGAAGGAGCTGCTCTGCCAGGGCCGTGACGATGGCGAGATCACCTGATGCTTCCAATGCCTGGTGTGTCTCATCCAGCAGTGCCTGGATAACTACCGATGCTGGTGCCAGACTCTCGTCCACGGGATGTACCAACTGGGCGGTCAGACCGTGTCGGGCAGAATGCCACAACGCCGCGTCCAATAGTTCAGGCCCTGGATCCGGGAAGGACGTCTCAGGCCTGCCTAGGAACGTGGCGACGAGCGCCCGTCCCAGCAAGGCCAACAGCAACGTGGTGGAGGGCTCCAACTGGGCGTCTGCAACGCGTATTTCCACTGTGGGCTGGTGGTGTGAAAGCCGAGCCGACCACGAAATGGAACCCTGATCCGGGGTGACACCGATACCGATCAGGGCTTTGGTTCTGCGATCATAATCTGCAGCATCGAGAAACCTGGGCGGGCATCCCGCCGTCGTCCATCGCCGATACTGAATACCACGCCAGCTGGAGAACGTGGTGTCCTCACCACACCAAAACGGCGAATTGGCAGACATCGCCAACAAGACCGGCAACCACCGACGCAGATAATTCAACGCACCAATGGCGGCTTCCCCTTCCGGAACTCCCACATGGATGTGGAGACCGTTTAGATGGTGCTCGAATGCCAGTGCCCCGATGCTGCCGGCAATGTTCTCGTACCGACTATTGTCGGTCACCATGGCACCGTTGGGGTTCGTGAACGGTGTGCCGACGCCCGCTGCCAAGACTCCATGGTCCTCAGCACAAGACGTGAGTGCTGTCCGGAAACTCCACAACGCTCCGGCGGCCTCCTCAAATGAGCCGAGCACTGGTGAAGCATATTCCACCTGAGAGCGGAGAAACTCACTGCGGACCACACCCCCGGCGAAATCAAATTCTTGGAGTTCTCGTTGAACATCGGCCGAGACAGGGACCGGTGTTAGTGTTGCGCGGTCAAGAAAAACGAACTCTTCCTCAATCCCAAACGTCAGCATCTTCGACCCCGCTTCCCATTCAGTCCTGCCTGGATCAATCAAGGAATGGATTGCCGAGCAACTCACTGTCCCCCAAACAGGTCATTGACGGCCGCTAACTCACCAAAGATTCGTCCTGCCCTAGTCCGGTATGAGCATTTGAAAACCACAGCGGCATCGCAGCACAACCGTGGGGATATGAACCTCAAGAACGTTGTGGAGATCATCGTCAGCACTCCCGACACCGGTGACTCGCAAGCCAAATGCTTCCATGGGTTCACCGCAATGAATGTAGTAGCGACCGAATCTCAACACTCCCGGTTGCGTATCAGAAGTAGTCAGGAAGCGCGCCACTGCTTGCACCGAAGCCTCATGAGCGTAGAAGGATTCACACTTCCCGCAGCTATATTCCACCATCACCCAACCGTCCGTTCTCGGGACCACGGGTTCAATGGATTCGATAGTTAGATCCTCAGAAGTGTTGCAGTCAATACAGGTAATCTGAGGGCCAGCTATGACAAGGTTTTGCTCGGCTCTCACTGGACTGGGATCGATAGTCATTATCAGCTCTCCGACATCAGCTCGATGCGCGTCCGGGTCGCAGAACCACGGCTGCGCGACAACACCAATAGATTCAATCCACACCATACTGTTCAGTTCCGCACCGCCCCAATGACATACATACCGCGTGCCAAGGAACCCGACCAGCAGATGATGAGAAAAATGCTAGACCAGTTCACACGAACTGTCTACGACTTCCACCTCGGGAACCATGACTACGGGCTGCGAACCGACCGCCGCCCCGATCGTCCTCACGGATGAAAATGGGGCGCAATGTCGCAGATTCACATGAAAGTCCAATCGCTTCACCACGTCAGCCGTTTGTCGATGATCGCAGTCTCTTTGGATGCATCAGATTCGGCCCAAGAATATTCTGCAAAAAATGCGTCCGTGGAGATGGTGTGCGAGAATTCCAGGCGCCCACACCTTTACCACCTTCATCGTGGCGTTAATACGTGGCTCTTACTCGCGGTGAGTGGTGGGTGCCGCGCCTTCGGTGCCGTCCGTGTGCCGGTTATCGGCATCGTCTTTCAGGTGGGCCTTGGTGTCCGCGATCATATCCTCACGGCACCCTCGACCTGATCGGCTTTGCCTTCCACGATCATGGAGTTGTCATCGGTGGCCATACCAACGCCCTCCTTGATCTTCCCTGTGACTTTGTCCTTGGCTGCATCAAACTTGTCGCCGATACCCATGGCGTTCCCTCTGGTGTGATTGCTCGTTCTTCGTCACCCGGAGTAGTCAACTGCGGGTTCCGGGAGAAGGAATGGGTCATTCTTTTGCTAGGCCTTTCCTTCGTCATTAGTGGTAGCCATGAGTTCGGGATCGACCTGGTTCTTCAGTGCGTCCATTGCGCGGCGGGTGGGTGGTTCGTCAATGGCTGAACGGTCGGCATCGCCAAACACGGCACCGAGTCCCTTGGAGTCCTCAGTTGCTTCACCAGCGGGAATGGCCTCGCCATGGCCGCGTGAATTTTCTGCCTCCGCCATGATGCTTTGGCACATGTCAGCGCAGGTGCGAACACCCTCATGCCGCCAACTGACTTTGACGTTCGCGCCGCCGTCGTCCGGAGTTTCGACGGATGTCTCGATTTCATGATCGGCTGCGCCCATCTCGCGCAGCTTTTGTTGATAATAGGACACCAACTCTGCCAGTGAATCCCGGGTCCACTCCCCTAGACGCATGCGCGTGGATATCTCCACCGGTTCACCTGAACGCTCGTTCATCTAAGCTTCCTTGGTTGATCGACAATGGCCGCGTTGGAAATCCGCGGCATCTTTCTGTGCCTTCACATCTATCAGCGGCAGCGTGGGGCTAAATCATTGAGGGCGGAAGATAGGGCGGTACCTGGACCCCGGACTGCGGCCGTGTGTCTCCATCAGCGTGGTCTGTGGCGTCTGCGTGGGCGATGGTCTCGGAGGCCACCAGAATCTTTTCGATGGTGGCTTTTTTCTGCGCCAGGGTTTGCGTCAGCAATTCAACGACCCCTGCGGCACCGAGCGCCTTGGCTTGAATGACGAGGGTTTCATAAACAGCCGACGCGTAATGGTCCACTTCCAACACCCCTGCAAGGATCACGGCGTCCACGAGGGTGCTGTCGGTCTTGGCCATGAAGGCATTGGATTCCTTGGCCAGTCCCTTGCTGGTGGGGGACGGCGTCTGATGGACGTCAACGCCCAGCATGGAATAGCAACGCTGCAAAAATTCTATTTGCTGGCGGGTTTCATGGGTGTGCTCATGCAGCAATTCCCGGAGGTCGCTGCGCATAGCGCCCTTTTCCATGGCTGCGATCATTTCCAGAGCATCGTACTCCATGGTCAGGGCCGCACCCAGCCTGTAGTGGAGGATCTCATCGGGAGTGGTGAAATGTTCAAACATGGTTTTTCCTCCGCATTCGCGTTGGTCAACGTGGCAAAACATTCGGTCGGATGGATAGTGCGTTGGATGCTTCATCCGCCACTTCGACTCTAGCGAGGAGCAATCAAAAAATCCACGACGGAAAGCACCGTCCATGTCGATGGCTGTCATTGCTACTGGAACCGAGTTGCCCATCACCAAAGTTGTGGACGGACAACTGCCAGCTCGCTACCATGGAAATCGTCCACCCATCCCCTCAACAACAGCGGCCATACCCAGTTCTTCCCCCATCTAGCCACCACGAAGATGTATCAACGAGAGGCAAGAAAGATGAATGAGCACCAGCCAACAGAGCCGCAACCCCTGGCTCCTGAACCGTTCCCCGCCACTCCCCATCCCGATTCCCCCACGGAACCCACCGAGCCCATCGATCCGCACCAGCCGGATGATCCAAGCGAACCCATTCCTCCGGTGCCGGCACCAAGCACCCCCAACCATCCTGACCCGTTCTTCCCATCAGCTCCGCAAGTGATCTAAACCTTTCGCGGTGGTTGTCTTTCTACACTCCTTCGGGGGTTTACTCCAGCCGCATGGTGGCCTGCCGCCCCAAGCGTTGGGTGAATGCCTGGATGACAGCACCTGCCGCAGCAGCTGCCAGCGCAAACACCAAGACCCCCGGCAGTGAAATTCGCAAGTCACCAGCGTCCTTGGGCGGTTCACTTCCGGTACGGTTCCTCCAGCTGGCCTCGAGGGCCTTGCGTGCCACGGCACCGGCCGCCAGGCTCGCGCCGATACTCAAAAGTCGAATAAGGATGTTCATGGCATCATCTCCAGATTCTGTTAAGAATTGTCCTTATTGCCCTTCATACTGTTCCCAACCCTGAGGGGTTTCGCAAGGACCAATCAGTGGTCACAGTGAAAACAGCAAGGCGGGCAGCCACGGACCCAATGAACATCTGTCCCAGCCATCAAAGGAGCGCTCCATGATCAACAACGATCCAGCCGACGATGAAATGCCTGACGATGCGGCCACCAATCCGGGCTCGCCGGATCCAACCTTGCGAGGTCAGGAAAGCGACCAACAGGCGCTGGGTGACGACAAAAGCTTGGGCGCCCCGGACCGGAGCTTTTTTCAGGACGAGGATGCCGGCAGCGACGGCGAACCAGGAGCCGGGCCGCTTGGAGGCACTGATGATCAGCACCGCGAGGAGCTTGCACGTGCAGATACGAATGCTTCGGACACTCACACGGACGATGACGCAATGAGTCCCGGTGAATTTTGACCATTCATACCATCCCTTTATCTTTTTTTCAGGATCGCTATGGCAACCTATTCATCTACCGAGAGCTCGTCCAGCAAGCACCCTGCCGATTGGGGCCGGGCCATGGCGGTGGCTTTGACGCGCGTTGTTGCACAGGGCCGAGCTGATGGCCACTACATTGAACACGACAACCTCTACGGCGCTGATCTGCACCTGACAATTGCCGAAGCCGCCCATGGAGTCCAGATCACGCTCTGCTGGAGCCCTGACGAATTAGAGACCACCAAACTAGCAAAACCCCCAGTAGACGATCAGTGAGGTGTACTACTCCGAAAACAGCCCAATCATAGGAAAGTAGATCTCTGATCTTCACGTCATAAATTCGTTGGTGCCAACTGTCATGCAATCTATGTACGTTTGCACCGTACGAGTGTTGAGTCAACCAGCTCGATCCGTCCCGCTCAACTTTCCATCCTTTAAATGGGACTGCCCCGGGTTTCGTTGACTCTCGGGGTTTAGTGTTTCTAGGCGGCCAAGTCGTCGTTGTCGGCGTTTGCGGTGGTAGGTTTTCTCGATCCAGGTCACGATCGCCAGCCGCAGCTCCTGCTGTGTGGTCCATCGTTTGCGGTCCAGGACATTCTTCTGCAGCAGCGCAAAAAATGACTCCATGGCAGCGCTGTCGGCGCACGCGCCCACCCGGCCCATCGATCCGGTCAGCCCTTTGGTCTTCAGGGTCCTAATCCACCACGGTTCCTAGTGAGGACCTGAGCGACACTGCGTTACGCAGAGCGGCAACGGCGAGGGACGACTTCATGCGTGAGTCGATCGAATAGCCTTTCGATCCGGTTCGAATGGACGTCCTTGATCGCGCACAAGTACAGCTTGCCCTCGTCCGTGCGGTGCTCGGTGATGTCAGTGAGCCAGAGCCGGTTGGGTGCCATTGCGGTGAAGTCCCGCTTGACCAGATCGTCATGAACTGGCGGACCGGCCTTGCGCGTCAATCCGCGTTTCTTGGCGAACACAGACCAGATTCTCTGGCTGCTACACAGCCGCTGGATCCGGTTCTCACTCGCGGCCAGGCCCTGCTCCTTCAGCTCGTCTGCAATGAACCTTTAGCCGAACGCCGGGTCGTCCCGATGCACATCTAGCGCGGCGTTGATCAGATGCGCATCAGCCCAATCCCGGTCCGTCACCGGAGTCGCCTTCCAGGTGTAGAACGCCTGTTTGGAGAAGCCGAGCACCCGGCAGGCCACCGCGACGGGAACCCCGTCGCACGTCGTAATCAAGGACCAGCGGGAACCTCATTTTGGGGGCAGCTCACGGGCGAAGAACGCCGCGGCCCGACGCAGGATCTCATTCTCCTGCTCCAGTAGCCGGATGCGTTTCTTCGCATCCCGTAGCTCGGCCGCCTCAGCAGCGCTCACACCCGGGCGGTTGCCGTCCTCGATATCGGCTTTCTTGAGCCAGTTATGCAACGTCGCTTCTCAAGATCCCGAAGTCCCTAGCGATCTGAGCGATAGGTGCTTCATGCTTGCGAGCCACGGCAACTTTCGTCGCGGCGGAACTCGGCGGGGAAAGGCTTAGGCATATCAATATCCTTGCTGCAAGGAACGTATCCTCACAAGTCAGGAGTCAAGCAAAGCCAGGGCAGTCCCAACGAGTCCACTCTCCCCGTCCCCATGCCCTCCTCAAGCGTGTCCGCATCGTCACTGGATTCTGAAATTAGTCCGCACGCCAAGGGAACCACGCTTAAATTCGAATGCAACAATCCCATCGGGGCTGGGCTAACAGCAGCCGATCTTGGTGCAGGGACGGAAAAGCCAGGAGTACCAGAAGTCCTCTACATCAACACCACCTCCACCGGAACAGGCCCAAACCAGTGGGGCGACGGAGTTACCTCCGACGGGCTCCAATTCCAAAAGATGGGCCTCGTCATGAAGGCAGGCACCGCTTTCACGTTAAGCGTCCCCACAGAAAAGCGCGGCAGGACGAAGATCGGCTGGTCAAATTCCGGCTACACGCTCGCCGACGAATTAGTGATTCCCGGTTGTACATCCGCACAAGCCAACGCAAACTGGATTGTCTACCCCGGCGGGTTTTGGCTCAAGGAACCAGGAGGCGTTCCCCTCGAGGCAACAACGGACCAAACAACCCAGACCATCTACAGCCCAATCGGCAAGACCTGCTCCTGATCGCATGTCCGACCGTTCCAGTAGCCCTTCCCCATCTGGGGTTTTGGTGGGCATTTCTACGATCGAGAGGTCCATCTGCATTGGAGCAATTACCCGCCACTGTTTCCATGCATCCGCGCTGGACTATGATCTGGGAAGTCTTCTTCGCCTATGCCTCCGGCCGCATAGAACGACTCCAGGAAGGATCGAGCCTCCTCAACCAGGGCTTCCCTGGACATCCGTGAAGCACTGTCTGGATCGTTTGGCGCAGCCTCGCCACCACTACGCCCAATCGTGAACCCGCAGGTTCCGTCCGCCGACCCATTGAGCCATGAAAAGTCGTAGCTGAGCCTCCCGTCAGGCTGGTACCTCTCGCTGATACGGAACCTGCCGTCACTGACACGCCTCGTCGAGGTCCCACGGCTTAGCGTCCCGGAATCCGACCGGCTTGCGGGACCGCTTGGCGGCGTCTATACGGGACACCCCCAACAGGACGACACCACTGATTCGGTAGCCAAGAGGAATGCTCAACCTACCGAAGGATGAAGAGAGTAGCGTTACGTCGCGGTTACAGATGTTCGGGATCAACTCCCGTTGCCGCCTCCAGTGTCCCGCTTTCGGAGCTTGAGGATTTTTGCGATAACAGTCCCTAGAAGGACAAGACACAGGATGATTCCCCCACCATAAATCACCTTCATAGTCATAGTGGTCGCCTCGGTGAAAAAGGATATGAAGAGTACAGGCAAAATGATGAACAGTGTCGCCTGGAGTCGAAGGGACCGCCTGTTGGACAAATCTTTCGGTTCATTGATCGGTGTACCTCAAATTCATCGGAAGCTTCACTAGTAAGTCCCGCTCACTGTATCGCCATAGCTGATGGCATTGCATGCAGCAATTGCGCATCAGTTGCCGTTCCCCTGCGGGACATGCAGTCACTGACGTTCCTCGTCCATGTCCCACGGCTTGGTGTCCCGGAATTCGACCGGCTTACGGGACGGGCAACAGCGTCGGCGCGTAGAATCCCAAGCATGGCTGAAAACTCTGCACACACCCATCACGCGCTCGACTACATCGAGATTGGAGTGACCGACATCCACGCCGCCAAATCGTTCTACAGCAGCGCCTTCGGATGGACGTTTAACGATTATGGCCCCGCGTATGTCGGAATTCGAGGCAAGGGAGTCGCGGATGAATCGGAGGTCGGCGGTTTTCGTTTGGATGCCGAGGTGAAATTGGGAGGACCGCTCGTTCTGCTCTACTCATCAGATCTAGAGGCGAGCGTAGAAGCGGTCCACAATGCCGGCGGCGAGGTGACCCAGACCCCCTACGATTTCCCGGGCGGGCGACGCTTTCACTTCCAGGACCCCAGCGGAAACGAGCTCGGAGTCTGGTCCTCGAGCTGACTACCCGGCTGCTAGCAGGCGAATCATCACCTATGAGCATTCAGGGCTGGTGGCCACTACTTGGCACTTCAACCCAGCAATGGTTCCCCAAACGGACGTATAGATATGGACATTTTCGTGGCTCGGAAGCTTGCCCGCCGGGTTTGTTCATTGGTCGGCAAGCGGATGTTCGGTCGGGCTAGACTCAGGAAATGAATTTTACCGACGCGTCATTGCGGGAAAGCCAGTTCGTTCGGCTCGAACCGCTTTCAGCGACTCACCATGAGGACCTTGCGGCGGCTGTTGAAACCGATGAACTGTGGAAGACCTGGTACACGCACATCCCCTCTCCCTCGACGATGGAGGGGGAAATTGAACGTCGGCTTAACTTGCACACCGAGGGTCGGATTGTTCCCTGGGCGATCATCGACCCGGTCACTTCACGCGCGGTTGGAATGACCACGTATTTGAATCTCGAACCAGCCAACCGACGTTTGGAAATCGGGTCAACCTGGGTCGGGTCGAAGGCCCAAGGGACGGGGATCAACGCCGCTGCCAAGATGCTGTTACTTCAGCGAGCGTTTGAGGAACTGGGTTGCATTGCCGTGGAGTTCCGCGCTCATTGGCACAACCACCAATCCCGCCGCGCGATCGAGCGGCTCGGTGCCAAACAAGATGGCATTCTGCGCAATCACACGATCTTCGAGAATGGCACCGTTCGCGACACTGTGGTGTTCTCCATAGTTGAAGCCGAACGGCCAACTGTGAAATTCGGGCTGGTCGAAAGACTTGACGCTCTCCAAAGGTAGCCTCATCATGTGGCGCAACGGCCGTGTGATGAGTCCCGTAGAGGGTTCCTCAAACGGAAACTAACGATGGCCACTGGCATTGCCCGACTGCACAACTACGAGCACACGTGGACAAGAGGGATGTCACGTGCTGATATGTAGTTATGCAGCCTTCGGTGCGGGACAAGCGGGTCCGAATCGGTGCAGGGCTGGCCGCGATGGCTCTGGCGGCCCTTTCGGTGTTCATGGTCTTTGGCTCCGGCTACAGCCGTGGGAGCGATATTCCGCTGGGTTTCTTGTACGGTCTCTATGCGTTATACGTGTTTGGTGCGGGCTTTTACCTTGCGGCGGGCCGGGGCAAGGCGAGTGCCATGGTCTTGCTTGCGCACCGGGGACGCCTGATTGGGCTTGGCGTCTTCGCCCTGGTCGGAGTTGCCGCCGTCGTCTTTGGATTTGCGGCTGGGCCCGAGGCACTTGTAACCACCGCGTTGTGGCCCAACATGGTGGCGTTCTGGATCCTGCTGCAGTTCAGAACTATGTCCGGGCGGTTTGGCCGCACAGAACAATGGACGACTGGGTTGCCCCTCGCTGGCGCATTGGAATCCATTAGCGGGGCATTCCGCCAGCCGGGGCTAAGCACGACGATGGTAGGCCAGGACGTTTGGGTCAAGATAGGGCAGGAATGGACGGGCGGGACCTGGCTCCACAAGGATGCAACCCGCTACATAAAATCCGTGATCGGAATCCATTTTCGGCTCGATGAAAGCGATGGCGAAACCCGCATCACCGCCCGTAGTGGCGACCGGACAGTGACAGGCATGTACGACGTGCTGAAACTCTCGGACGAGATGAGCGCGACAGCGGTAGAAATAGCCAGGCAAGTAGCCACCCACCATCTTGACGGACCGGAACCCTAAAGCCCGTCCCGCAGGAGGTTCCGGTGGCGGGACGATCACTTCTCAGACATGACTTTGCGGTTCACTAGTCTGCGTCTGGCCGTTGTTTGCGTTCCCGTACGGCCGCCTTACCCATGGGTATCGTAATCACCAGAAGAATCAGGACCGGAGCCCCCATAGTGACGAATGGACTGATTTGCAGAGGTATCGCTATGAGCCCACCTATGAAAATGGACGCCAAGCCCCCAATCCAGACGACTCGCGTGTACGCTTGGCCACAGGGCAGACGTTGTGTGCCATGGGTCAACTCTAGTGACTGAATCGGAAGATTGAGGGGCAGGACCGCAGAAGAAACTGCCCGCTAGAGGTCCGGTTATGGGACAGCCGTCGGTCGACAGCTGAGACAGTCTGTACGTCCATTTCTGTGTCTTGCCACACTCACTGATCCCTGGAAATGCTGGGTCCGAAGGTGGTCGTCCAGTCGCGGCCAGCGAACGGGCCCGGAGAACGAATTATTAGGGCTCGGCCTTGAACTGGCGCTTCCTGGACCTGAGCCAGAACCAGATAACAACCGCAAGAATCAAGCAAAGCGCCGCAATGGGCTCTAAAAGGGAAACGACAACACCGTTGCCGAAGACTGCAGCCACTATTGCACTAGAACCCAGAACAATTCCTACCAGGGTTAGTCCAAGGCTGACCCACCACCAGTTCCGGCCATCATGTTCGCTCAGCGCCGCCGCGGTGAACGCTGCCGCGGCTTCCGGCTCAAACAACTGTGCCACAGTTCCACCCAGAATGGCCGGCACCATTGCCATGATCGGACCACTGCCGGGGCCTTTGGGCAGGACAGCAACAACGATCACGGCAACGACGATGAAGAGGACAACAGCAAATCTCCACAAGCGCCTCGTCAGAACCAGCTGACCGGCCCGGGTCCTGCCTACCAAAACGGCAATCCCCAGCAGGAACGCTCCCGCTGCCGCGAAACTCACCAGGACCTTAAGCCCCAGCCCCGCAGTCTGACCCCAAATCATGGCCAGAGAAATCAGGCCAAGGACAACGGCCAGCGATCCTAAAGCGATCCGGAGCTTCTTCGCTACTTTTAGGGACGCCATGAGCCAAGTCCACTCCTCCCATCGATCTGGTGTCAACCGAGCACCTCAACCACCCGATTGCTCAAATGTCGAGTGCACGGCTAGGCCCACGGGATCTGCGAACGCCCCACAGTGGGTTCCGCTGCGGGCACTAGTGGGCTGTGCCGGCGATTTCCGCAAATGCCTGCTCAGCGCGGATCCAGCACATGTACCGTTGGACAATGACACGCAACTTTGACCTGCGTCGCGCTCAGCCCGCGGACGCGCCAAGCATGGCGAAAGTTCACGTGGACTCGTGGCGTGAAACCTACCGGGGATTGATGAGCGACGTCGTTCTGGACGATCCAGCGCTGCTCAGCTGGCGCGAGAGGTTCTGGGCCGCGGCCCTGACCGATCCAAAATACAACCAAAACAACATCGCCGTAGCTTCGTATGAAGTCACGATCGTCGGCATCGCTATGTCGGGGCCCTCCCTTGACGACGACGCCGAGCCGCAGATACAGCTACACGTGCTTTACGCATATGCCGCCTTCCATGGTTCGGGTGTAGGCACGGCACTTCTTAATGAAGTCATAGCTGCGACTGCGCCCGCTGCACTGTGGGTCGCAGACCCCAACCCGCGTGCACAAGCCTTCTACCGAAAAAATGGCTTTGTTAGCGATGGAACTTTAAAAACAGGGGATGGAGTGAATGAGGTCCGAATGGTTCGAGCAACCTAAATAGGAAACCTTCTTCGAAAGATTCTTGATCAGGACAACATCACGACCACCAGGGTTCGATGGATCCGTCCCACATAACGTTCGGCTTGCGAAACGACGACGCTTCGTGGGCTCGTTGCCCTCGGCCCTGACTTGGGGGTTCCTACGCGGTGCCGAGACGTACGGGATAGCCTTGTGAGATGGAAGAGATTCTCCTGACTGGCGGCAACGCTTCAGAGGGTGTGATGCGCGCAGGCTCGACGGTCCGTAAACCGTGGACGGCCGCGACCCCGAGTGTGCTCGCTTACATGAAGGCCGTCAATGACGCCGGCGTTGATGTGCCCGCCGTCTATGGGCAGGACCCCCAAGGTCGCCAAGTGACAGAGTTTGTCCCCGGCCGCCTTGCCATGGACTCGGCCCCACTGACACTCTCCGGGCAGCATCGGGTCGGCTCCCTCGTACGCGCTATTCACGACGCCAGCGCCACTTACGAACCCGACTCCGACTCAACCTGGATCACCCATATTCCGACCCCAGGAGCCGAACTGATCTGCCACAACGACCTGGCACCCTGGAATCTCCTCATCGGAGAGCGATGGGTATTCATCGACTGGGACGCGGCATCACCAAGCACACGCCTCTGGGATCTCGCGTACGCCGCGCAAGCATTCACGCTAAACGACGCATCGGCCAACCCACGCACTGCGGCACGAGCGCTGGCGGCCTTCATTGACGGCTATGGTGCCAACGACGAGCTACGGGCCACACTACCCACCGCCATGTGGCAACGTACAACGGCCATGTATGAACTGCTCAAGACTTCCCATGATGCCGGAACCGAACCGTGGGGGACGATGTTCACAACCGGCCATGGAAAACACTGGCACAGCGTGACCCGGTTTGTGAAGAACAACGAGTCACTCTGGCTCGAAGCGATCCGGGCTGTCCGGTAGACGTTCCTCGATAAGACATCAGTGCTGCAGAGCATAGTCCCTAGGGCTTGTAGGTTATCCGTCCAAGTGCTTAGGCTAGTTACCTGCGACAGTAGCTGCCAATAGTTGGGGTGGAAGTTGGCTAGAACAGAGACAACCTCGATGTACAAGCGAACTCTACGAGCAGGAATTATCGTAGGCTCGGCAGGTTTAGTTATCACGCTCTTCTCAAGCGTGTTCTTGCAGAACTTCGGTACCGTCACTTTTAGCGGCACTACCAGCTTCTCGTCCGGGTTGACGCAGATCTATTTGCTCACTCTCTTCGCTTGCTTGGCCTTTTCAGCGGCTCTTGTTTCGGCCGCTCTCGTGATGCGCCACTTGGATGCTGCTGGTGACCGACAGGCCGATCGCCAACCATTGGACGAACGACGCACCTAGAGAGCCAGCCCAGTCACGCTCGTTGAATGACCGCCAGGTGATGTTGGCTCAGAGAATAGCGCATCCAATTCGAGATGCGAGCGGAAACTCTTCCCAGTAGGGGTTCGACTTACGCGACACGAATGCCGCCACTCTCAATCCGAAATCAGAGCGAACCTCGCCGTTCAGCGCGTCCAGCGATTTCGGTAGCGGCCCCAACGAACCCAGGCCATGGCTGCGCCACCTGCGAAAAATAAGTCCGCGAGCAGAAACCAGGTGAACCCTCTGCCGTGTTCAACGAATATGACAACGGTATAGAGAGCCACGAAAGCAGATGCGACTACTGCCCGAATTAGCAATTCAGTCGAGGTCGAATTCTCAAGTATTTTGGCCTGGCGGCGAGGGCTGTCGGTCAGGCCGAGAAAATCGGTAACCCTACGTCTGAAGAAAACGCCTTCGTCCATGCTCACATTCACAGTTTAAGACGTGGGTGGGTGGCTCACTCTGGCCACCGCCACACTATCCCGAGCACACACTCTCCTCAAGGCAAAAAATGTACCGCAGAGGGTTCCTTCAGTGGGTATCGCGATCAGCGTGACTTTCCTTTCACGGAACCTATTTCATGTACATTTCAAAATGCTGGATGTACAATTTGAATATGTCCACTGTCAGCGTCGCAGACGCACGCAACCATTTTTCAGACGTCATCGATCGCTCGAAGACCGAAGCGGTGTTCATCGAGCGCCGCGGTCATCGCGCCGCCGTGGTGGTCAGTCCTGAGCGCTACGAGCAGATGCTTGAAGCTCTGGAAGATGCCGAAGATGACACCGCATTCGATGAGGCGATGGCAGAGGAGGGCCCCAATATCCCTTGGGCTCAAGTGAAAGCAGATCTGGGCTGGGTGTGACCTACCAAGTCGAGTTGCGTCCTGCCGCAGTTCGAGCGTTGAACCGCATTGACCATCAGGATCGCGACCGCATTCGTGGAGCGATCGCGCTCCTCGGTGAGGAGCCACGACCTCCAGGCGCCAAGGCCCTCCAGGGGCGTCCCGGTCTCAGAGTTCGCATAGGGGACTACCGCATCGTCTACACGGTTGACGACAACATCCTAGTTGTAGCAGTGATCACGCTTGGCCATCGCAGCAACGTCTACGAACGCTGACTGCCTGCCGATGAATCAGCTTTTGGTCACCCCGTGTCCCGTAGAACGTTCGGCTTATGGCGCCCCTGATAGGTTGGCAGACCAGTTGCCTGGAAGTATCGCCCGGTGTGGGCCAAGGCGAAGATCTTGACTGCCCCTCCGGCGTTTCGTCCGTTCCAAAAGAAGGATGACCGCCATGGCGGGTCCAACGATCGCCGGCCAATAATCCATGATGGCACCACCCGTCAGCCGCTACCCCTTCAGGATCCTGGAAAGCAGTCGTGGAACTGCTCCAGATGAAGACCTGGAACTTACTGTCTGTTTTGGGCCCGTCGCGGGGCCAAGTACAGTCCGTCAAGTCTCGCGACGGCCAAGAATCCGCCCGCCCACAAAAGCGTTGAGGCAAAAATCAAAGAATTCACTAGGGTGCCAGCGTCGGCAAGAATGGCCAGCACTGTCCAGACCGTGGCACCAATCGCTGCCACACAGAGAACCATTGCCACGACAATCATGGATCGCCGCGTCGGCAATCGAGTTCCTTGATTGACAGGGGGCTGCTGTTCTTCCCGGAAGAGATTCCCCAGGAACAGGCCAGCGAATGCCGGGTAGTACGCAAAACCTGCGCGGGGTTCGAAGAATTGTATGGCCACCGCTATAAAAATGACGGCACCGACGACGGCGTAAAGGAAGCGCGAGGTGCGGCGCACCCATTTCACGGCAAAATAGTCGCCACGGAGAAAAACGATGGCCCTAGCGATCACAGCCCCGACAACAGCATCCCAACGACCACGCCCACGGCCTTATCACCGCCGGACTTCGGCAAGACAAGCAACAAGACCAGTGTAGACAATGACAGCAACGCCATCACGAGGGCAGCGCCAATCCTGAACCGCGCCTCTCGCTTTGGCCTCATGCCCCATGCTCGCCACGAACCATGGCACCTGTCAACAATTATCGGCAATGACCAAGCACGAAATTCAGCCACGTCAATGAATCAGCGGCCTGCAAAGGGTTCCCCTTACGGAACACCCGGCGCCCGGACACGAATCAACCGGACACGCTGCACGTTGAGGCAGTATTTGAGGTTTCGGTCCGACTGTAGTGAGACAACTGCAGCACATTCGAATCTCTACAGTCGGACCATTCCGCTAGCTTCCGCGCTTTTCATGGTCCAACCTAAATGAGACGTGACAGCAATCCCAACTTAGTTGAAGCATTGGCCTAGTACGTCTCACGTTAGCTGACTCAGCTGAACCGTGGCCGGTACAAAGATTCACGCTATAGGACCCTCAATCGCGGCGTCCGACGCTCTCGCTGGGCACCATGCCCCAGCAGGCACCCTGATGTCCAGGGAGCAATCCACTAGCACCTCAGCAACCTCCCAACTGGCTGACTGCTGACTGGTGACTGGTGACTGGAGGATGATCCCGTTGGAGCATGCCCAGCCCATTCGTGCCCACGCTGCGTTCAAGGGCCAACGTAAATTCGCGGGCCTCTGTTGGTGCACCACAAATCAACGCCATATCGGACATAGGGACTGTATCCGTGGAATTCTTAAGGCGCATGCTTCACCGCTGTTTGTGACCACGCCGCCAGAACAGGCGCAGGGTCGATCCTGGCAGGGCGGCCACGACGATTGCGGCCAGTGTGAGCAAGGTGCCGAGCACGGTTTGCAGATAGATGACACTGCCGGCAACCGGCAACAGCCAGTCCATCAAGAGGGCACCGATCAGCTGCCCGGCGATCATGCTCAATCCGGTCAGCAGCACCCCAATACGCCGGATCAGCAGTGCACTGAGCACCAGGTTGATACAGCCCAACACTCCGCCTGCATACAACCACGGATCAGTCGGCAATGTGGGCTGCCCCCCGGTGAAGGCCAATTTGAGAATCCAGATTAGCCCCAGCGCGACAGTTCCGACCGCATAGTTGATCAGAGTCCCCGGTATTGGCGAACGGACCTGTGCGGCAATCCTGCCGTTAACTGCGTGCTGAAAGGTCATCAGCACCCCCGCCAGGACAACCAGCGCCAGTGGGAGCAGCATGGCGGCGGGGTTCGGCGTTCCGGAAATCCGCGGCGACACGGCCCAGAACACCGCGCAAACTGTGAGCAGGACACCAAGCACCCGCAGTGCCGTGATGGCTCGCTTACCGCCGGGGCCTAAACCAATCCGGTCCACAGCGAGCCCGCTGACCGTCTGGCCGGTCACCACGGCCACCGTATAGATCGCAATTCCTATGCTTGCGACGTAGCTGGTCTGCGCAAAGATGAAGTAGGCGCCGATCAAACCGGCCGCATGAAAATACCACGGCACCTTCCGCTTTCGAGTATCCGCAAGGAGTTGGGCGAATGCCGCGCGACCGCTGGGAATGACCAGCGTAGCAACTGCCATGACCAATGCTGCTCCCCCGAAGCTGAACAACCCCGCCAGCAGCGGATCATGCAGTCGCACACCCAACTCACCGTTGATCCGAGCCTGGATCGGCAAGGTCAAGCCAGCAGCCACGGCCAACGGGACGCCCACGGCCAGTACGCGAACCGGAGACTTAAGTTGCGGAACAGCTGTGGTGCCCACGGTCGAGGCCATATCAGCAGACCACCGGGAGGACCATGACAAGCCCCTGCGCTACCGGCCGAGACGAGTTTTTCGCTTGCCTAACTCGATGAACGTCGCATCCGAGGTGGTGGCTGGTGTGCAGCAGAATCAAGGTGTTCTCCAAGAGGCAGGTCGAAGTGACTAAGAAATTGTCCGCATCCTCCGAGGCCGTCAGTGCCGGACAACAGTGCCGCAACGATCAGATCCTTGCAGGTTACTTGTGATACAAAATTTATGACAACCGGTTGCCCGTATAGATCTCACGCAACCACAATTGAGGATTCACTAGTCGGTAAAGTCCATAAATACTGAACCCAGTCAACAATAACTGGCGAAAACACAACCGCAACCGCTTGCCATTGCAGCTTTCAACTATAGCCCCTGCCACGTAGTTGAAGGGTCAGCCCCTGTCGATGACGAGGTCTTGAGGCTGACAACCCATCAACGTGCCCGGTCAACGTTCCTTCTGTGGGCGGTTGAACTGACAGCATCCGATGCCACTGAACGAGAATGATACTGAGTATCGGGTTAGGCTCACTTTATGAAGGCCCGATTCATTGTCATGCTTGCCGTCGGTGCTCTAGCCTCAGCGCAAGCTATTCCCGCCCTGGCAGGACTGATACCTGGCGTCAATCGGGCATGTCCAGCAATCGGATACTCATATGTAGGTGATGTGGAGCTGGCCTTTCCGGTGACCGTATCTCCCGTACCCTGCCCATTGAAACGGAATCAAACGGGGAGCAACCCTACGGACCCCAATGCGGAGGACCATCCAAGTTCATGCCTGTGCACGTGCTCCTTGACTGAAGGCGCCAACCTCGCTCAGATCTTCAACAAGGTGCCAACCGTCGCGAAATGTAGGACACCTGCCACAGCAGAAATCAACGGAGCGTCCCGGCACAGGGAGCTCATTCCTTGTGCCATTGCCATACTGGAACGTCACGAAATGAGTGGCCGAACGTCCAGACGTGCCCCTTCCGAGTCCGTGGCCGGGAGTCGCCTCTCCCCCGTTGCCGTGGCGCATCTCGGCGTGGCTTATATAGCCGCCCGGGTCGTTGGGGCACCCCTCACCCAGCCCTGTTCCGGGCGTGACGGCATTCTCCGCGCAAGGTCCGCCCTGGGCGCGGGCCCCTGCCTCTGGTCCTCTGTTTGCTGGCGCTTTTTGATTGTGGTGAAAGTTCTTACCGGTCAAGGTGAAGGCTTCCAAAATCATGGACTACTCCGTCGCACTCCCACAGCAGCTCGTACGCACCCGGGACACGACATCAAACATGGTGGCCATCAGCGCTTCCCGTGAGCGGCCTTGCGCCAGCCATCAATCGCGTCCCAGGTTGCGATGGCAACAATGGAGAAGCCGGTGATCAATGCAAGGGTCCGCTGTGCGTCTGCGTCCACGCCGTTGCCCAAGGCGTAGGCGATTACTTCCGGGTTGATTAGTTCTCCCCTGGCCAACAAGGACACCGCCAGACTGACGAAAAGCACCGCCAGCACGGTGTTGACGATGGCCAGTCCCGTTGTCCAGCGTCCCGTGAAATAGACCGAGACGGCAAGGGCTGCCTCGGCGGCGATCAGTAGGAACAGCCCGCTGATCGACCATGGCCACAGATCCGGATTCATGATCGGCAGCGGTTCGCCATTCGGGCGGAGGAAACCCTGGAACCGATCCCAGAGCAGCGCACCTGCCAATACAGCGAGGAATAGCAGCGAAGCCACCACTTCACCCCGCCCCATGCCTGCCGATTTCGGCTCCGGCAGCTGGTCAACGTCCCACCGGACTCCCGTATCAGCGCCGGTGCGCTCTAGGACGGCGAAGACCACGGTCACCCAGAAGGCCACGTGCACCACCGTGGAGATGCCCACCCCCACTGCTTGGCCGATGATCTCGCCCATGGGCGCTTGAGCCAATGACTGGGCAATGACCACACCGATGACGGCTGTGGCCGGAATTATGGCAAGCAAGAGTTTTAGCAACCGCCACCATGTGAGGTAGTACCGGGGTCCAATCAAGTGCAGGGCGCGATCGGCAAATCCGGCGGCGAGGGCACCAGGATCGCCCAGTTCGGTCAACACGGCGCGTTCAGCATCCGCGCGCCCCTCCCCCTCTTCAATGCGGGCCTCAATGGCATCCGCAATGGAGGCCTCGAGTTCAGCTCGAACATCCATTTCCGATTCCGGCGGCAGGCTCTTAATCGTGGCAGCTATATAGCGTTCAGTGAGCGTGGCAGTCATCTCAAATCTCCTCTGTGGTCAAGGCGGCTATCACTGAGGTGAGCGCGAGCCATTCGTTGGTGAGAGTGTCGGCGAGCCGCATGCCATCAGACGAAGTGTGGTAAAACTTCCGCGGCCTTGCCTCCTCTGTGTTCCATTCGCTGGTGAGAAACCCTTGCTTCTCCAGCCGGCGCAGCAGCGGATAGAGGGTGTTGGCGTCGACAGCAAAGCCGCGTACGGCAAGCTCCTCGAGCAGTTTGTAGCCGTATTCGGCCGTGCGCAACAGCTGCAGGCATGCGAGCACCACTGTTCCGCGGCGCAACTCCTGCAGATGTGTGTCGAGAGCGCCGCTATCGTTCATGCTGAATACATTACTGTGTGAGACACACTATTGTCTACGGTACGCATTGAATGGCACCCTGAGCTGTGAAGAGGTGGGCTAATTCCGTCTGCTCACAGGCTTTTGCTCGGAACTGGCACAGGATCACCACATCCCGCTCGCAAGCAAGGCTCCCTGGCCTTGGTATCAACCACATCCCGGATGACTGCCGCCAGTTACACGGGGCGGCTATTCTTTCCATCCAGCCATAGCTCGGTGGATTCATCCCGGTGGGTTCCGTCTGAACCGACGTGTCCATTTTCCTACTGGTCAGCTGGCTGACTCAATCACCCGACGGCGCTGTAGCCAGACGGGTCCTGGCGGTGGACAGCACTTTCAAGGCGCAGCTATGTGCGCTCACGGTAGGCGTGCAGGACTTGATCCGGCAATGAGCGTGTGGCACGAGCGGCCTGTTCCGCAGCCGCCGCGCGTTGCTTGTGAAGCTGGCGTTCGTTGATGGCCACGGATGACACAGGCCATGCAAGGATGACGAACTTCGCCCCCAACGGCAGGTCAACAAAGTACACATAAGCTACGGCAGCAACCAGGATGACCACCAATACATGTCGAAATGCTTGCATGTGAAGAAGCTATCAGAGCGGCTCAGGAGCGCGGCGCATCATAGTCGCCGGCCCCGTGTGCCACTGCCAACCACCAGCACCCAACTCGTGGTGCCCGGGTTGACCAGGGACCTGCCGTATACGGAAATCCCTTGTCTGGGCAGTCAGTGGGTGAGCTATGGCTCCAAGGGTCCGTGGTCCGCCGCCACCCGGGCCGGGCAGCTGTCCAACCTTGGATACGCTGAGGCGTCCTTTGCCGTGGCGGCCATGGCGCGCAACAGCTTCCGCCCTTCCATGGTGTGGAACGACGTCGAACCCCGCCCAGACAGCCACGGACCATTCCGGCTCTTCACAGAAGCGTCAGAGCAATGTTGCGACCTGGCGCAACCATCGCCGCTGACCGGGGGTCTCGACGGCGTGCGGGTGATAGTGCTCCCGAACCCAGTCCATCGCGTCGGTACCGGCAATTCCGGCCATCATGGCCAGCAGTGCAAGAGCCGTGCCGGTTCTCCCGACACCGCCACGGCAGACAATCTCAACCCTCTCCCCCGTAGACCGCTCGAACGCCTCCTGCAACGTACCAACAGCATCCGCGCTCGACGCCGGCACGCCGAAGTCCCGCCACTTCACCCAGTGGTAATCCCCCAATGGGTGGCTGGGGGCGCGGCCCAGCAAGTAGACAGTGAAGTCTGAATGTTCGGTTGTTCGGCGGGACTCGCGCAGACTTGCTCCGCGTATGCGCCGGCCATCAGGGAATTCCACCACTGACGCTTGATCACTCCACGTGTTCATGGCACCACGGTACGTCAAAGAGGGATAAATGAGTAAGGCCCGCGGCAGACGTGCGCCGCGGGCCTTACCGTCCGACTATTGGGGCTAGCTCTGGCCGGGGCCCAACGGCAGCGGCTCAATCGGCTGGTCATTTGCCGTGAGATCAATCCCGAAGTCCTTGGCAAAGACAACTCGGGTGTCCTTGTAGATGCCGGGGTGGTTCTCATCCAACTCAAACACGCGCGCGCCACGCAGGCGGTTCCGCTCGGCACCGGGCAGCCCATAGGCCCCGAATCCTGTGCCGGGTGCGTAGCCGAGCTGCACGCCGTAGTAGTTGCCCACATAGGTGTTGACGTGGTCGTGACCCACAAAGTAGCCCTTCACATCCCCGCGCTCCAGGAACGCGTTGAACAATCCGGAGTTGATGGGGCCGGGGCACTCATCCTCGTTGCGCTCCCCGACGATGCTGTGACGGGTGAGCGCCCGGGCATGGTCTGAGTCGTTGCGGGAGTCAATGCTGGCAAACCACATGTTGCGGTGTTCGTGGAGAGCAATGTGGCCCCACATCAACGAGGGCACCTTCTGGCCGTACTTGCGCTCCGTGGCAATGGACATCTCGCGGTACCAGTTGACCTGGTCCATGCGCACCCAGTCCCACGTGGGGTAGCCCTCAAAGCTCTGTCCATCGATGGCGCCGGGAGCGTACCGGCCAGTGTCGATGAGCCACAGGCCGAAGGCCGGCGCCTTGGAGCTGGCGGACTTGATGAGCAGCTGCGTGTTGGAGGTTCCCGTGAGGCCCGGGGTGGAGTCGGCGTTGACGTTGAACGCGTAGCTCTGCAGGAAGGCCAGCATCTTAGCTTCCGTCATCCCCGTGCGTGCCAGGGAGTCTTCGTCATGGTTGCCGAAGGTCACAGCCCACGTAATCTTGCGATTCTCCATGGGCAGCACCACATGGTTCAGGGCTTGCTTAACCTCCAGCTCGGTGTCGCATCCCCCGGTGATCACGTCACCATTGATGACAACAAAATCGGGCTTCTCCGCATCAAGGGTCCGCTCCATGAGCTCTATGGTGCGGCGGTCGGTGCGTTCGTCGTCCTGGGTGTCATTGAACTGGACAATCTTGAACGTACCGTTGGGCCGGAACGCGAGGCTCGGCTTGGGTGGCTTGGCCCCCGGCGCTGCCTTGCTCTCGGCTCCCGCCGCCACGGTGATTCCCAGGGCGCCCAGTGTTCCCGCGGCAGCCAAGGCCGCCCTCCGGCTGAGTTTTGCCTGGTTGATGCTTGCCGTCATTGCTGCCTCTCAAAGGGTGATGCAGCGCCTGTTTGGGCCGCAGTTGCACCACGACAGTAGAGAACCCAGCTGGCTGGGGCGGCAACATGAGGGGTCCGGGGTGGAAACTGTGAGTGAACGGCCGGTACGACGGCGGGCCCGCACCTTTACTCTCAAAGGTGCGGGCCCGCCGTCGTACTTCAAAAAGGAAGACTAGCCCATCAGGGCTGAGCCGACAAAGGGATCCACGGCCAAGGACAGGAAGACCAGTGTCAGGTAGGTGATGGAGGCGTGGAAGACCTTCATGGCGTTCTTCTTGGTCACCAGGTTCTTCTTGGAGTTGCTGTACAACTTGTGCGCTTCAAGCAGGAACCAGATGCCGGCAACCGCCGTGGTCACGGTGTAGACAATGCCGGCGCCGCCCAGCGGGATCATGAGCAGTGAACAAGCCACCATGGCCCAGGTGTAGAGCACCACCTGAACGGCAACCGTGCGCGACCCGGCAACCGCGCCGAGCATGGGAACGTTGACTGCGTTGTAGTCGTCGCTGTAGCGCATGGACAACGGCCAGTAGTGCGGGGGCGTCCACAAGAAGATGATCATGAACAAGATCACGGCGGGCCACTGCACAGTATTTGTTACAGCCGCCCAGGCAATCAGTACCGGCATGCACCCTGCTGCCCCGCCCCACACGATGTTCTGGGATGTGCGGCGCTTGAGGATCAGTGAGTAGACAACCACGTACAAGAAGATGGCGCCAATGCCCAGGATGCCTGTCAGCGGGTTGATGCTCCACAGCAGGACCACAGCCAGAACTGTCAGGATCCAGGAGAACACTAGTGCTTCACGGGGAGTAATCACGCCGGTCACCAAGGGGCGCTTGGAGGTGCGGTTCATGATCTTGTCAATGTCGCGGTCAATGTAACAATTGAAGGCGCCGGACGCGCCTGCTGCCAACGCCCCGCCAACCATGGTGGCCACCATGAGCCAAAGGCTGGGTACGCCGCTCTTGCCGCTGAAGCCGTGCGCATAAAACATGGTGGGCAAGGTGGTCACCAGCAGGAGTTCCACAACCCGGGGCTTGGTCAGAGCTAAATATCCCTTGGCCTTTTCAGCAAAACCCACTGCAACCTTGGCTGGGGTTTCGGTGGTGGGGGTATGCATTGCACTCACGTGTACTGTCACCATGTTTTCATTGTTGATTCGGCGCTGTGGCTTCACCGTCCGACGCAACAAGTGCACGGAAGGCAAAGCTATCCCTATAATAGCCGTCCGAACCCTCAGAGAGCGAAAATCCGTAAAGTCAAGTGTGCGCTTCCGAGTTCTCAACATGTGAAAACCAATCACGGATGTGGGCGGGAGTCGTGTAACTTTAGAATCGCCTGACTGCGTGTGATCAAGCCACTCACGGCACCCGTGAGACTAAGCTTGATATAGCTGAAAGAAATACCCCAGGGCAGGGCCCTGAATCAGCAGCCAAAGATTGTCTAAAATTCCTAGGCGCGCACGCTTGCCCTGCAGCTGCACTATTTTGCCCATAACGAGAGGGACCTGTCAGTGTCACATCTGGATTTGCCAACATTCACCTGGACCGCCAACGATCAGCGCGCAGTGGACACTGCCCGAATTCTGGCCGCTGACGCAGTAGAGAAGGTGGGTAACGGCCACCCGGGTACAGCCATGTCGCTGGCGCCTGCCGCTTACTTGTTGTTCCAGAAGGTCATGCGCATTGATCCCAAGAATCCTGACTGGATTGGTCGCGACCGTTTCATTCTTTCCCCGGGCCACACCTCCCTGACGCTGTATGTACAGCTTTTCCTGTCCGGTTACGGCCTGGAACTTTCTGACCTCGAAGCCCTGCGCACCTGGGGTTCCCTGACTCCGGGCCACCCCGAGTACAAGCACACCGCCGGTGTGGAGATCACCACCGGCCCGCTTGGCCAGGGCCTGGCCTCGGCGGTTGGCTTCGCCTACTCCCAGCGCCGCATGCGCGGTCTCATGGACCCCGACGCCGCTCCCGGTACCAGCCCGTTCGATCACACCGTCTGGGTTATTGCCTCCGACGGCGACATGCAAGAAGGCGTCACCAGCGAGGCCTCCAGCCTTGCCGGCCACCAGGAGCTTGGCAACATGGTTGTCATCTACGACTCCAACCACATCTCCATTGAAGATGACACCAACATTGCCTACTCCGAAGACGTGCTCAAGCGCTACGAAGCGTACGGCTGGCATGTGCAGCGCGTCGATTGGACCAAGA
The DNA here is from genome assembly GCF_002909445.1 of Arthrobacter glacialis. Lineage (GTDB taxonomy): Bacteria > Actinomycetota > Actinomycetes > Actinomycetales > Micrococcaceae > Specibacter > Specibacter glacialis. The sequence goes on along the minus strand of NZ_PPXC01000014.1, from coordinate 75,013 downwards.
CCGGCGACTACGTTGAAGACGTTGCCGAACTGCACGCAGCCCTGGCCGCGGCAAAGGCTGAGACCACCAAGCCTTCACTGATCTCCCTGCGTACCATCATTGGCTTCCCGTCCCCGAAGAAGCAGAACACCGGCGGAATCCACGGTTCAGCCCTGGGTGGCGCAGAGGTTGCGGCCCTGAAGGAAGTTCTGGGCTTTGACCCGGAAAAGAACTTCGAGGTTGATCCGGCCATCCTGGACCACGCCCGCGAGCTGGTTGCCCGTGGCGCCGACGCCCGTGAAGAGTGGAACGTTGGCTTCTCGGCATGGCAGAACGCGAACCCGGAATCGGCAGCACTTCTGGAGCGCATTGAGAAGAAGGAACTCCCGGCCAACTGGGAGGAAAACCTGCCCGTCTTTGAAGGCGGCAAGGAAGTCTCCACCCGCGTTGCCTCCGGCAAGGTCCTGAACGCCATTGGTGGTGTACTGCCCGAGCTTTGGGGCGGTTCCTGCGACCTGGCCGGTTCCAACAACACCACCATTGAAGGCTCCGGATCCTTCGTGCCTGCCTCCAAGCAGACAGACACCTGGTCAGGTGGCCCCTACGGCCGTGTCCTTCACTTTGGTATCCGTGAGCACGCCGCCGCCTCGATTGTGAACGGCATTCACTTGGGTGGCCCCACCCGTGCGTTCTCCGGCACGTTCCTGATCTTCAGCGACTACCAGCGCCCGGCCATCCGCCTCTCCGCGTTGATGGGTGTCCCCTCCATCTACGTGTGGACCCACGACTCCATCGGTTTGGGCGAAGACGGTCCCACCCACCAGCCCGTGGAGCAGCTCTCGAGCCTGCGAGCCATTCCGGGCCTGGACGTTGTGCGCCCCGGTGATTCCAACGAGGTTTCGGCCTCCTGGAAGAAGATCCTGGAAACCACCAGCAACCCGGCCGGTATTGTGCTGACACGTCAGAACATTCCCACGTACTCCCGCGGCGCCGGTGCTGCCACGGCAACCGAGTTCGGTTCCGCCGAGGGTGTTGCCCAGGGCGGTTACGTTTTGGCTGAGTCCGTGTCCGACGGCGCAGTAGTCACCCCCGCTGTCATCCTGATCGCCACCGGCTCCGAGGTGCAGCTGGCTGTTGAGGCCCGCGAGGCATTGCAGGCCGAAGGCATCGCCACCCGCGTTGTCTCCATGCCGTGTGTTGAGTGGTTCAACGCCCAGCCTGCAGAGTACCGCGAGCAGGTTCTGCCCTCCGCCGTCAAGGCTCGCGTCTCCGTCGAAGCCGGTTTGGCTTTGGGCTGGCGCGAGTTTGTTGGCGACGCCGGCCGTTCCATCTCACTGGAGCACTTCGGCGCTTCGGCTGATTACAAGATCCTGTTCAAGGAATTCGGCATCACCACCGAGGCCGTCACAGCAGCAGCCAAGGACTCATTGGCTGCTGCCAACTCCTAAGCAACACTCTTCTAAGCAGTACCGGCCGGCAGGAGCCACGGGATGGTTCCTGCCAGCCGCTTAGTCTTCACACCGGTTTCCTCGCCTCGCACGCCGCGGCGTGCGAGGCGAGGAAACCGGAACAATACTCCTGCGCAGTGCTTTGAGGCAGGGCCTTCATCTTAAGGAAGTAGCAAAATGACTAATTCAACTCCCACGGCAGCACTTTCCGCAGCCGGCGTCTCCATCTGGCTCGATGACCTTTCCCGCAGCCGCATCAGCAGTGGCAACCTCACTGCCTTGATCGCTGAAAAGAACGTTGTTGGCGTTACCACCAACCCCAGCATCTTCGAAGCTGCCATCACCAAGAGCGATGACTACAAGGCTGAACTGAAGAAGTTCTCGGCAGCCGGCGTTTCCGCCGAGGAAGCCGTCTTTGAATTGACCACCGCGGATGTCGCCGATGGTTGCGACATCTTCGCCGGCGTCGCCGACGCCACCAAGGGCGTTGACGGCCGCGTCTCCATCGAAGTTGATCCGCGCAAGGCCTGGGACACCGCAGGAACCTTCGAGGAAGCCAAGCGCCTGTACGCCAAGGTTGACAAGAAGAACGTCCTCATCAAGATCCCGGCAACCCTTGAGGGCCTGGCGGCCATCACCTCCACCTTGGGCGAAGGCATCAGCGTCAACGTCACCCTCATCTTCTCCCTGGACCGCTACCGCGCCGTCATGAACGCGTTCCTGAGCGGTTTGGAACTGGCTAAGGCTAACGGCCACAACCTGGCTGACATTCACTCCGTGGCCTCCTTCTTCGTTTCCCGCGTTGACTTGGAAATCGACAACCGCCTCGACGCCATCGGCACCGAGGAAGCTGCCTCCCTGAAGGGCAAGGCCGGTCTTGCCAATGCACGCCTGGCCTACCAGGCCTTCGAAGAGGTCTTCTCCTCCGAGCGCTGGGCTTTGCTGGCCGACGCCGGAGCACTCCCCCAGCGCCCCCTGTGGGCTTCCACGGGTGTCAAGAACCCGGCCTACCCGGACACCCTGTACGTGACCGAACTGGTAGCCGTCAACGTGGTCAACACCATGCCGGAGAAGACCCTCGATGCAACCTTTGACCACGGCGTTGTCACGGGCGACACCATCACCGGCACGTACGAAGAGGCCAACGCCCTGCTGAACCAGCTCGAGGGCCTGGGCATCTCCTACAACGACGTTGTGGGCATCCTGGAGACCGAGGGCCTGGACAAGTTCGTTGCCAGCTGGAAGGACCTCCTGAACCACGTCCAGGAAGCCTTGGACGCTGCAGGCTCGGAGGGCTAAGCACCATGACATCACTGGCATTTGCGGCCACAGGCGCCGCCAAGGAAGCTGGGGAAACGCAGCTGCTGACCCTCGTGGCGGACCAGGTGGCTTCGCGTCTCTTCGCAAAGGACGCCACACTGTGGGGCCCCGAGGCGGAAACCGAATCAGCCATTCGTCTGGGCTGGGTTGAAGCCGCCGAGGTGTCGGCACCTCTCGTTGAGCAGATCGCTGCCCTGCGCGCCGAACTTCAGGCCGAGGGCGTCAACCACATCGTGCTGTGCGGCATGGGCGGCTCCTCCCTGGCACCGGAGGTCATCACGGCCACCGCAGGCGTTGAGCTCACCGTCCTGGACAGCACTGATCCGGACCAGGTGCGCGCAGCAGTTTCCGACCGTTTGGCAACAACTGCCATTGTGGTGTCCTCGAAGTCGGGCTCCACCCTGGAAACCGATTCGCAGCGGCGCATCTTTGAAGCGGAATTCACAGCCGCTGGCATTGATGCCAAGGCCCGCATCATCATTGTCACCGACCCCGGCTCACCCCTGGACGGTTTTGCCCGTGAGTCCGGATACCGCAAGGTCTTCAATGCCGACCCCAATGTGGGCGGGCGCTACTCAGGCTTGACGGCCTTTGGCCTGGTCCCCTCGGGCCTGGCCGGTGCCGACATTGCTGCGCTGCTGGATTCTGCTGAAGAAGCCGGCGAAATGCTTCGCGACGACGATGTTGACAATGTTGGCCTGCGGCTGGCAGCTGCCCTGGGCGGCACCAACCCCTTGCGCAACAAGATTGTTATTGTGGAGGACGGCTCGGGCATTGTCGGTTTCGCCGACTGGGCCGAACAGCTCATTGCAGAGTCCACCGGCAAGCTGGGCACTGGTGTTCTGCCGGTCGTGGCCGACACCAACTCCCCCGAGGTGGTTTCGGGCGCCGCTGACGTTCTGGTGGTGCGGCTGGTAGCCGGGGACTCCGACGTCGAACTTGGCGAAAATGAGGTCAGCATCGCCGGGGATCTGGGCGCCCAGATGATGGTGTGGGAATTTGCCACAGCCGTCGCCGGTCGTCTGCTCGGCATCAGCCCCTTTGATCAGCCGGACGTGGAGGCAGCCAAGTCTGCTGCCCGCGGACTGCTGGATGCCACTCCGGCACCAACACCGGCATTGTTCACCGATGGTGCCATTGAGGTTCGCACCGCCAACCACGACGCCGAATGGCTGGCTGGCGCTGGCACGGTGGAGCAGGCCATCACTGCCCTGCTCGGCACCCTGGCGGCCGACGGCTACCTTAGCGTGCAGGTCTACCTGGACCGCTTGGCCAATGCACCGCTGGCTGATGTTCGCAACGATCTCGCTGCCGTCAGCAACCGCCCCGTCACCTTTGGCTGGGGACCGCGCTTCCTGCACTCCACCGGCCAGTTCCACAAGGGCGGCCCCGCAGTGGGAGTGTTCTTGCAGGTTACGGGAGCGGCGCAACAGGATTTGGCAATTCCGGAACGGCCGTTTAGTTTTGGGGAGCTGATTTCTGCTCAGGCTGCCGGTGACGCAACCGTGCTGGCTGATCACGGACGCCCGGTTCTGCGGCTTCATTTGACTGACGTGGCCACTGGCGTTGCACAACTCAAGACTGTGGTGGCCACACTCGCTGGCCAGCACTCCGACGCATAAGGTAACTTCTCAACAGATGCCCACCTCCGCTGCAACACAAAATGAAAACCCGCTCCGGGACAGTCGGGACCGCCGACTGTCCCGGGTTGCGGGACCGTCGTCGCTGGTGCTCTTTGGAGTGACCGGTGACTTGGCGCGCAAGAAGCTCATGCCCGCCGTATACGACCTCGCAAACCGCGGTTTGCTGCCACCTAGTTTTGCTTTGGTTGGGTTTGGCCGCCGTGCCTGGACTGATAGCGACTTCGCCGCCCAGGTGAAGACGTCCGTGCAGGCCCATTGCCGCACCCCCTTTGACGAGAACGTGTGGAACCAACTCAGCGAGGGCATTCGTTTTGTCCAGGGCGAGTTTGATGACCACGCCGGCTTTGAACGTTTGAAGACCACTTTGGCCGAACTCGATCAAACCCGGGGCACCAGGGGCAACACCGCCTTTTACCTCTCCATCCCGCCCAAGGCATTTGAACTCGTATGCCGCCAGCTGTCCGAGCACGGCCTGGCTCAGGGTACGGATGAGAGCTGGCGCCGCGTGGTCATCGAGAAGCCCTTTGGGCACAACCTCGAATCCGCCCGTGCACTCAATGACATTGTGGAGCAGGTGTTCCCCCAGGACGCCGTGTTCAGGATCGACCATTACTTGGGCAAGGAAACCGTCCAGAATATTCTGGCGCTTCGTTTTGCCAACCAGTTCTTTGAACCGTTGTGGAACGCCAACTATGTGGATCACGTGCAGATCACCATGGCCGAGGACATTGGCACCGGCGGTCGCGCTGGATATTACGACGGCGTGGGTGCTGCCCGTGACGTCATCCAGAACCACCTCCTGCAACTGCTCGCCCTGACCGCCATGGAAGAACCCATTTCTTTCGACGCCGATCATCTGCGTGCCGAGAAGGAAAAGGTCCTGGCAGCCGTCAAGCTTCCCGAGGATCTCTCCAATCACTCTGCTCGCGGCCAATTCTCCGGCGGCTGGCAGGGTGGTGAGCATGTTCTTGGCTACCTGGAGGAAGAAGGCATTCCTGCCGATTCCACCACCGAAACGTTTGCCGCCATCCGCTTGGACATCCACACACGCCGATGGGCCGGGGTGCCGTTCTACCTGCGCGCAGGCAAGCGTTTGGGCAGGCGCGTCACGGAGATCGCCGTTGTCTTCAAGCGCGCACCAAATCTGTTGTTCACCGACCACCAGGAAGATGACTTTGGCCAGAACGCCGTAGTGATCCGCGTGCAGCCTGATGAAGGTGTCACCATCCGGTTCGGTTCCAAGGTTCCCGGCACGCAGATGGAAGTCCGCGACGTCACCATGGACTTTGGCTACGGACATGCCTTCACCGAGTCAAGCCCCGAAGCGTACGAGCGCCTGATCCTTGACGTTTTGCTGGGTGAGCCGCCGCTGTTCCCCCGCCACGAAGAAGTTGAACTGTCGTGGAAGATCCTTGACCCGTTCGAAGAATTCTGGGCCGCCGAAGGTAAACAGCCCGAAGCCTATGAACCCGGCAGCTGGGGTCCGGCGTCGTCAGATGAACTGTTGAAGCGTGATGGAAGGACGTGGCGCAGACCGTGATAGTTGAACTCCCCGACACAACAACGTCCAAGATCACCAAGGAGATCGTCAAACTGCGCGAGCAGGGCGGCGTAGTTGCCCTGGGCCGTGTTTTGACGCTTGTTGTCATCACCCGAAGTGGCAAGGAAGAGGAAGCCATTGAGGCAGCCAACTTGGCCAGCCGTGAACACCCCTGCCGGATCATTGTCTTGGCGGCAGGATCCGCGCACGCGGAAACCCGCCTCGACGGCGAAATCCGTGTGGGCGGTGACGCCGGCGCCTCCGAGGTGATTGTGCTGCACGGTTACGGTGAACTGGCTGCGGAGAATGAATCCCTGGTCTCAGCACTGCTCCTGCCTGATGCGCCCATCGTTGCCTGGTGGCCCCATGGTGCACCGTCCAAGCCCAGCGAATCTCCCGTGGGCCGCATCGCCCACAGGCGCATTACTGACTCGGCCAATGCGCTCGATCCCCGCAAGGCACTCAAGCACATTGGTGAAACGTACGCGGCTGGCGATACCGACTTGGCCTGGACACGCCTGACCAATTGGCGGATCCAACTTGCGGCGACGTTGGACAGCTATGACGGCTCTGACCCCATCACAGGGCTGCAGGTGGAAGGCGCCAGCGACTCCCCCAGCACTTTGCTGTTGGCTTCCTGGCTGCACAAGGCTCTCAACGTGCCCATCCAAGTACGTGAGGATCCCAGCGGAACAGGCATCCGCACTGTTGTCATTGAACGCAGCAAGGGCAGTGTTGTGTTGACCCGCCCGGGCACCATCGACGCATTCCTGACCCAGCCCGGACAACCCGACCAGCAAATCTCACTGCCGCGCCGTTCGTTGCAAGACTGCCTTGCGGAAGAACTGCGACGTTTGGACCCTGACGAGGTATTTGGTGAAGTAGTCACCCTCGGTCTGCAAGAGTTGTTCGCAAAAGAGAAGGCTGATCAGTCATGAGCTCCAACGTTCGCATCACCAAGCATCCTTCCTTTGACGTCTTGGCGGCAACCACGGCTGCCCGGTTGATCACCCGCCTGCTTGACGTTCAAAGCGAACGCGGCGAAGCCACGGTGGTTCTCACCGGCGGCAGTGTTGGCATTGCAACACTGCGTGAGATTGCTCAGTCCCCTGCCCGCCTGGCAGTTGATTGGAGCAAGGTCAACTTTTGGTTTGGGGATGACAGGTTTGTGCCCGCCGATTCCGCCGACAGGAATGCCGGCCAGGCCGCGGAGGCACTACTGAACCACATTGACGTTGATCCCGCCCGGGTTCATGTCATGCCGGCTTCAGATACCGTCGCTGACCTCGAAGAAGCTGTCCAGCAGTATGTGGATGAACTGGCACAAGCTGCCCGGCATGAATGGGAAAACAGCGACGATTCCGCCGAGCAGCCACCCACCGTTCCGCGCTTCGACGTACTGCTGTTGGGGCTTGGCCCCGACGCCCACATTGCATCGCTCTTCCCGGACATGGCTGGCATCCGCGCCACCGGAAGCAACGTGGTGGGTGTGCGCAACTCCCCCAAGCCGCCGCCGTCGCGCGTGTCATTGACACTGGAGGCCATCAACTCGGCCTCGGAAATCTGGATTGTTGCAGCCGGTGCCGACAAGGCAGCAGCCGTGGGGCTCGGCCTGGCCGGGGCCAACACGGTTCAGGTGCCAGCCTCCGGCGCCCAGGGCAGGAATAAAACCTTGTGGTTGCTCGACGAGCTGTCTGCGGCAAAGGTTTCAGCACAGCTGCTGCGCCGGGAGCACTGACCAGGCAAAGAAGAGGTCCCGCCTGGCAGTTGCCGGGCGGGACCCTTTTTTGCTGTTTCTTGTACTGCGTGGCGCTTAGCTGTAGGACATGATCAGGCCCAGGCCAATGATCACTACGCCCCAGGTGATGCCCAAGATGACTGTGAAGCGGTTCAAGTTACGCTCGGCAACACCGGAGGAGCCAAGGTTTGAACTCATGCCGCCGCCAAACATGTCCGAGAGACCGCCGCCACGGCCCTTGTGCAGCAAGATCAGCAAGGTCAGCAGCAAGCTGGTGACACCCAAAAGGATCTGCAGGGCGATTTGTAGTGTTTCCACGAGGGGCCTTTCAGCATGGTTATGGTGTAACTCAAAAAAGTGGGTTACATGGGTGCGTGCCACCATAAATTGCTGGTGAGGGGCACGCCATGTTCGCACCCAAGTCTATCCGTGTCCCCCCGCACATGGCGAATGGACACGAAACTTGGGTGCCTATTCGCTACTTCGTTACGAGGTGGCTCTCAAAGCGGGCAATGCTGGCGAATTCGCCGGCATCCAGGCTGGCACCGCCAACCAAAACACCGTCAACATCACGCTCGGCCATGATGGCGGCAACGTTGTTGGCCTTGACTGAACCGCCGTAGAGCAGGCGGGTCTTGGCGGCCGTCTCGGCGTCGAACAGTTCCACCAGCTCGGCGCGAATGGCTGCGCACATTTCCTGTGCATCTTCGGGACCGGCAACTTCGCCGGTGCCGATGGCCCAAACGGGCTCATAGGCAATGACAAGTGTGGCTGCTTGCTCTGCGGTCAATCCGGCAACGCCTGCGCGCACCTGCGCGAGCGTGTGCTCAACGTGGGTCCCGGCCTGGCGGATGGCCAAACCCTCACCGGCGCACAGTACGGGGGTGACCTCGTTGCGGTAGGCGGCCTTGACCTTGGCGTTGAGGAGCTCATCGCTCTCGTTGTGGATTTCACGGCGTTCACTGTGGCCCACCAAAACGTAGGCGCAGCCGAGCTTGTTCAGGAATGCACCGGAGATGTCGCCCGTGTACGCGCCGGAATCCTTGTCGGAAAGGTCCTGTCCACCGTAGGCAAGCTTGAGCTTGTCACCCTGGACGAGTGTCTGGACTCCGCGAAGGTCTGTGAACGGCGGGAATACTGCAACCTCCACACGGCTGAAGTCGTGGCGTGCATCGGAGAGTGTCCAGGCGAGCTTCTGCAGCAAGGTGATGCCCTGGACGTGGTCCATGTTCATCTTCCAGTTGCCGGCAATGAGCGGTGTCCGGTCGAAATTACCGTTAGTTGAAGTCGTCATCGGTGTCTCGTTTCTTGCGTAGCTAAATCAAAAACTTGAAAAATTTGCGCCAGGTGGCGCGAGAAAAGGCGGCGGCAGGAATATCCTGCCGCCGCCTTTTGGTTTAGCGCTCTAGTGCGCTCAGTCCCGGGAGTTCCTTGCCTTCAAGGAATTCGAGGCTGGCTCCACCACCGGTGGAGATGTGACCGAATTCAGTGTCCGCGAACCCGAGGGTGCGTACGGCCGCAGCAGAATCGCCGCCGCCAACCACTGTGAATCCGCCACTGGCACTGTTGGCACTCAAGGCACCGGCCACTGCACGGGTTCCCTCGGCGAAGGCTGCAAACTCGAACACGCCCATGGGGCCGTTCCAGAACACAGTCTTAGCCTGCGAAATGGCTTCCGCGAAGGCCGCACCGGACAACGGACCAATGTCCAGGCCCAGTCCGCCGGCCCCAAAGGAGCTTTCTTCAATGGCATCGGCAGCAACCACTTCGTGGCTGGCATCAGCGGAGAAACCCGAAGCAACCACAACGTCAGTCGGCAACACAAAAGTGGTGCCGGCAGCAGCTGCACGGTCCAGATAGTCCTGAACGACGGGGATCTGGTCAACTTCCAACAGTGAAGCGCCAACTTTGTGGCCCTGTGCTGCCAAGAAGGTGAACAGCATGCCGCCACCAACCAAAATGGTGTCCGCCTTGCCAAGGAGGTTGTCAATGACAGCCAACTTGTCCGAAACCTTTGAACCACCCAAAACCACTACGTAGGGACGCTCGGTGTTGGTGGTCAGCTTGCGCAGGACCTCCAACTCGGTGCGCACCAGATCGCCCTGGTAAGACGGCAAAAGCTTCGCAATGTCGAAGACACTTGCGTGCTTGCGGTGGACAGCACCAAAGGCGTCATCCACATAGGCGCCGTTCTGCCCCGTCAACGCAGCCAGCTCGGCGGCAAATGCCGCGCGCTCGGCATCGTCCTTGGAGGTTTCACGGGCATCAAAGCGGACGTTCTCCAGCACCAAAACGGAACCGTCAGCCAATGCTGCAGCAGCAGCCTGTGCGCCGGGACCTGTGGTGTCAGCGGCCAGGGTGGCGTTGAGCTCGGGAGCCAACTCCGCCAGGCGGGCCACGGCGGGAGCCAAGGAATACTTGGCTTCCGGGGCACCCTTGGGGCGGCCCAGGTGAGCGCTGAGCAGAACTTTGGCGCCGGCGTCGGCCAATGCCTTGATCCCGGGCAGGGAGGCCTTGATGCGACCATCATCGGTGACTGTAGAGCCGTCGAGCGGCACGTTCAAATCACTACGGATAAGAACGTACCGCCCACGGACACCTTCATCGATGAGTTCGCTGAGGGTGTGAAGTGTCATTTTTAGCCTTAGAGCTTGGAGGCGACGAGCTCGGTCAAGTCGACCAGGCGGTTGGAGTAGCCCCACTCGTTGTCGTACCAGGAAACAACCTTGACCTGGTTGCCAATGACCTTTGTCAGGCCAGAGTCAAAGATGGACGACGCCGGGTCGCCAACAATGTCCGAGGACACGATCGGGTCTTCGGTGTAGGTCAAGTAGCCGGCGAGCTTGCCTTCAGCAGCGGCAGCCTTGTAAGCGGCGTTGACTTCCTCAACGGTTACTTCGCGGCTAACAGTTGCGGTCAGGTCAGTTGCTGAACCTGTGGGGACGGGTACGCGGATGGCGTAACCATCGAGCTTGCCCTTGAGCTCCGGCAGAACCAGGCCAATGGCCTTGGCTGCACCAGTGGACGTCGGGATCATGTTCACGGCTGCTGCGCGTGCACGGCGGAGGTCGCTGTGCGGGCCGTCCTGCAGGTTCTGGTCGGCAGTGTAGGCGTGGATGGTGGTCATCAGGCCACGCTCCAAACCGAAGTTGTCGTTCAAAACCTTGGCCAGCGGGCCCAGGCAGTTGGTGGTGCATGATGCGTTGGAGATGATGTGGTGTGCAGCCGGATCGTAGAGATCGTCGTTCACGCCCAAAACGATGGTGATGTCTTCATTCGACGCCGGAGCGGAGATGAGGACCTTCTTGGCGCCAGCATCAATGTGCTTCTGAGCGTCGGCAGCCTTGGTGAAGAAGCCCGTGGACTCGATGACAATGTCAACGCCCAATTCGCCCCAAGGGAGGTTTGCGGGATCGCGCTCAGCCAGAACGGTGATGGTCTTGCCGTCAACTACCAGGTGGCCGTCAACAACCTCAACGGAAACGGACAAGCGGCCGTTTACGGAGTCATACTTGAGCAGGTGTGCCAAGGCCTCGGGGCTGGTGAGGTCGTTGACAGCAACAATCTCAATGTCGGCGCCCTGAGCGAGTGCGGCGCGGAAGTAGTTGCGGCCAATGCGGCCGAACCCGTTAATACCAATACGAGTAGTCACTTAGTTCTCTCCTTGGTGCTCTTACGAACACACGTAGTCAGGTTGAAGGTCACCTTCAACCATTGTTTCCCGCACGACGTTGGGCAGAGATTCTTTCGATGGCGCGCATCGACAAGCGCGCGCCGTGATCTATATTACGTTCTATGGTGCCCGCCCCGTTAATCGTACGGGGCGGGCGTCCACATATTGGTCAGAAACACCGCTGAAACATGGTGTTTGCTAGGCCAGGTTTTTCACGCAGCTACGGCAGGATCAGGCCGGTGGCGTTCTTGCGGGCCGCCTCAAAGCGCTTGGAGACATCCGCCCAGTTCACAATGTTCCAGAAAGCCTTCACGTAGTCAGCCTTGACGTTGACGTAGTCCAGGTAGAAGGCGTGCTCCCACATGTCCAGCATCAACAGCGGGGTGGTGGCTACGGGGATGTTGCCCTGCTGGTCGAAGAGCTGCTCGATCAGCAGGTTGCCGCCGAGGCCTTCGTAGGACAGCAACGCCCAGCCGGAGCCCTGGATGCCCATGGCTGCTGCGGTGAAATGGGCGCGGAATGCGTCGAAGGAACCAAACGCATCATCGATCGCTGCGGCCAACTCGCCTTCGGGCTTGTCGCCACCCTCGGGGGACAGGTTGTTCCAGAAGATGGAGTGGTTGGTGTGGCCACCCAGGTGGAATGCCAGGTCCTTGGAGAACCTGTTGACGTTGGCGAAGTTGTTGGTCTCGCGAGCTTCGGCAAGCTGTTCCAGAGCCAGGTTGGCTCCTGCAACATAGGCAGCGTGGTGCTTGCTGTGGTGCAGTTCCATGATGCGGGCGGAAATATTGGGCTCCAGGGCAGCATAGTCATAGCTGAGTTCTGGGAGTGTGTACTTAGTCACGGTTCCTCCGTTGCGATTCTTCTATTTGTTTTGCCAGCGTAAATATCTAGCAAGGTTAATCCGTCTGGAACAGGCGGCTCATCCTCTACTCTTTCATACTAGGCAGCTTAGGTATCGAGCATGTCGAAAGTGACATTGGACTCAGTACCGGGAATGCCTAAATCTTTGGCTTTTTTATCCGCCATGGCCAGCAGGCGGCGAATGCGCCCGGCGATGGCGTCCTTGGTCAGGGGCGGGTCAGCCAACCTGCCCAGTTCATCCAAACTGGCCTGCTTGTGGGCCACACGCAGGGCGCCGGCGTACTTCAGATGATCCGGGACGTCGTCGCCCAAAATCTCCAGGGCTCGCTCCACCCGTGCGCCCGCTGCCACTGCGGCCTGGGCTGAACGCCGCAGATTTGCATCGTCAAAGTTGGCCAGACGATTGGCTGTGGCGCGAACTTCCTTGCGCATGCGCCGCTCCTCCCATACCAGGAACGTGTCGTGGGCGCCCATGCGGACCAAGAGCGCGGCGATGGTGTCCCCGTCCCGGATGACAACCCTGTCAATGCCGCGTACGTCGCGGGCCTTGGCCGCAATGTCCAGACGACGCGCGGCCCCCACGAGGGCCAGCGCGGCTTCGGGGCCCGGGCAGGTGACCTCCAGGGCCGATGAGCGGCCCGGTTCGGTCAGGGAGCCATGGGCCAGGAAGGCGCCACGCCATACGGCTTCGGCGTCGGCGGTGGAACCGTTGACAACCACAGAGGGCAGGCCCCGGACTGGCCGGCCGCGGGCGTCCAACAACCCGCTTTGGCGGGCCAGGGCTTCGCCGTCGCGCACCACCCGCACCACGTAGCGGTTGCCTCGGCGCAGCCCGCCACCGGAGACAACAATGATCTCGCTTTGGTGGCCGTACATTTCGGCGATGGCAAGGCGCAAGCGCCTGGCGGTTGCCGCGGTGTCCACCTCGGCTTCGATGACAATTTTGCCGGAGATGATGTGCAGCCCGCCGGCAAACCTCAAAAGCGTGGAAACCTCGGCCTTGCGGACGGAGGATTTCTTGACGTCAAGCCGAGACAATTCTTCTTTTACTGCCGCAGTTAGCGCCATGATTCAGCCTCTACTTTCACGTTCATTAATGACCCCCAAAGATATCGCGGTACGCAGCTGCCAACCGTAGCGGATCGTGGACAGCGTTGCCACCGGAACTCCCCACCTTACCGAACACCACCTCGGCACCGATCATTGCGGCCGCTTGTGTGAATTCGCCAACATCGCCAATGGATGAGGGATCCGCCAGCACCACGTCAACATTGAACTCCGGTGCGTACCGTGAAATGACGTGCAAGTGGTCCGCCGCATTCATGCCATCGGCCTCTGCATCGTTGACGTCCAGGTTCATGGTGAGCAGGCGCTTGGCCTTGGTGGTGCACAGGGCTTCACGCATCTGTGGCAGCAACAAGTGCGGCAGCACCGAGGTGTACCAGGAGCCGGGCCCCAGAACCACCCAGTCTGCGTCCTGAATGGCCGTCACGGCTTCCGTGCAGGCGGGCGCGTCAACGGGCAGCAGGCGCACCTCCTCCACCTCCCCTGCCTTGGCCAGCAGGGACTGGCCGCGGATGAGGCGGCCGGGCAAACCGGGAACCTTCACCAAGCCCTCGATGGTCAGGGGCACGCTGGCCATGGGCAGCACTTCGCCGCGGGCACCCAGCAGGGCCCCGGCCCAGCGCAGGCCGGCCACGGGGTCGCCGAGCAGTTCCCACAGGGTCACAATCAGCAAGTTGCCCAGGGCGTGGTTGTCCAGGGATCCGGTAACTCCCTCACGCGAGGTGAATCTGTGCTGCATGACATCGCGCCAGGTCCTGCCCCAGTCAGTGTCGTCGCACAGCGCCGACAGGGCCATGCGCAAGTCTCCCGGCGGGAGGACACCCAACTCTTCGCGTAGGCGGCCGGAGGAGCCGCCGTCGTCAGCTACTGTGACGACGGCGGTAACATTGCCCGTAACCAGGCGCAGCGCGGAGAGTGATGCGGCCAGTCCGTGCCCGCCGCCCAGGGCTGCCACCTTGGCTCCGGTGTTCAGGGTGGGCAGTTTCGCAGCGGACGGCACAATAGGCAGAATTCCTGTGTACACGCTTACTCCCGGCCCAAATCGCGGTGCCGAATACTTGTGGTGACGCGCGGCAATTGGCTCAGGCGCTTGGCAAGTTCAATGGCAACAGCCACAGAACGGTGCTTGCCGCCTGTGCAGCCAACCGCAATGGTTGCGTAGTGCTTGTTCTCGCGGCGGTAGCCCTCAAAGACTGGTTCCAGGGCGTGCACGTACCTGTCCACAAAGTCGGCTGCGCCGTTGTCGTTGAGCACAAAGTTGCTGACGGCCTCGTCCTGGCCGGTCAGCGGGCGCAGCTGCGGGATCCAGTGCGGGTTGGGAATGAAACGGACATCCGCCACGTAGTTGGCGTCCACGGGCAGGCCGTACTTGAACCCGAAGCTCATGACCGTCAGGCTCAAAACCACCGGACCCGACTCGGAAAACAGCTCCGTGACGGCAGAGGCCAGCTCATGCACGTTCATGACGGAGGTGTCCAGGATCATCTCCGCCTGGTTCTTCATTTCCGCGAGCAGCAGGCGCTCGGCGGCGATGCCATCGAGGATCCGGCCGTCCTCCTGCAAGGGGTGGGGGCGCCGGCCCTGCTCGAAGCGCCGCACCAGCGTGTCGTCACTGGCGTCCAGGAACAGCACCCGGTAGCTCACGCCGGCGGATGAGAGTGCGTTGAGTGATTCGCGAATGTCTGCAAAGAGAGCCTTGCCGCGGACATCGACGACGACGGCCAGCTTGGGCAGCGCTGCCGGCATGCGTGAGACCAGCTCCGCCAGCGTGCCCAGCATCTGCGGTGGCAAGTTCTCGATGACGTACCAGCCATGGTCTTCCAGGGCGTTGGCAGCGGTGCTGCGGCCGGCGCCGGACATGCCCGTTACCACCAACAGTTCGGCTTCAACCGGTTTAACCGCCGTCAAGGATTCCTCGCCGCTGCCGGTCGTGTCTTGCTCTTGGTTCATTACGTTTCCCTGTCAATTATTTGTGTGAAACCCAAGGGTTCCGCCGCCCAGCCACGGCTACAGACTAAGCCTATCCTCCGAGGGACCCGGAAAGGCGCGAAGCGGCTTTCCGGGAGGAGGCCGCCAGGCGCGTTCGCTAGTCGAGTATTTCGCCGGTGGTCATGTTGATTGCTGGTGCGGGCGTCAGGTTCTGGTCGCTGGCGTTCACGGTGTCATGGATGGCTTGCGCCAGCACGGGCCCCACACCCTTGGCCTGCGCCAATTCCTCCACCGTGGCGGCACGGACCTTCTTGAGTGAACCAAAGTGGGCCAGCAGCGTTTTCTGTTTGGCGGCACCAAGCCCCGGCACGGTATCCAGGACTGAGGCCACCATGGCCTTCCCGCGTTTTGCCCGGTGGAAAGTGATGGCAAATCTATGGGCCTCATCACGGATCCGCTGCAGCAGATACAAGCCCTCCGAGGAACGCGGCAAGATGACCGGGAAGTCACTTTCGGGCACCCATACCTCCTCGAGGCGTTTGGCCAGGCCAATTACGGCAACGTCGGTGATGCCCAGGTCGGCCAATGCCCGCGCCGCAGCGTTAACTTGGGGTATGCCGCCGTCGACCACCACCAGGTTGGGCGGGTAGGCGAACTTGGACTTGGGCGCCTCAACGGTGTCCTCAGCACCTCCGGCCACAAGCTCACCGCTGGCGAGGGTGCCCTGGGCGCGCGTCTCCTTCTCCGCGAGGTAGTTGCGGAAGCGGCGGGTGATGACGTCATACATCGACGCGGTGTCGTCGATGGCGGCTTCACCCGTAATCGCGAACTTGCGGTATTCGCTCTTCTTGGCGATGCCGTCCTCCACCACCACCATGGAGGCCACCACATTGGTGCCTTGGACATGGGAGATGTCGAAGCATTCAATGCGCAGCAGCGGCATGGGCAAATCCAGGGCCTCCTGGAGTTCCTGAAGCGCCAGTGAGCGCGTTGTCAGATCCCCTGCCCGGCGTGACTTGTGCAGGGCCATGGCCTGGCGGGCATTGATCTGGACAGTGTCCATCAACGCAGCCTTCTCGCCCCGCTGGGGCACCTTGATGGAGACCTTGCCTTGGCGCAGCTCACCCAGCCACTGGGCCAGGTATTCATGGTTGGCAGGCAGCTCGGGGACAAGGATCTGGCGCGGGATGGCGTCCTGCTGCTGTTCCTCTCCGCCATAGACCTGCTGCATCAGGTGCTCCCACAGCTCGGCGTTGGAGGCGTCCTCGACCTTCTCCACCACCCAGCCTCGCTGGCCGCGGATGCGCCCGCCGCGGACAAAGAAGACCTGCACTGCAGCTTCAAGGTCATCCTGCTCCACAGCAAAAATGTCCGCGTTGGTGTCTTCGGTCAGGACCACTGCGTTGCGTTCAAAGACTTTGCGCAGCGCAATGATGTCATCGCGCACCCTGGCGGCCTGTTCGTAGTCCAGCTCAGCCACGGCGGCTGACATGCGCTTCTCCAGGGTGCCGATGAAACGTTTGGCTTCCCCGCCCATAAAGTCACAGAAATCCTGGGCCAGGGCCTTGTGGTCTTCGATGCTGATACGGCCCACGCACGGGGCAGCGCATTTGTCGATGTAGCCCAGCAGGCAGGGGCGGCCGCTGCGTTCGGCGCGGCGCAACACGCCCGTGCTGCAGCTGCGCACGGGAAACACCCGCAGCAGGGTGTCCATGGTTTCGCGGATGGCACCGGCTGTGTACGGGCCAAAGTATTTGGTGCCCTTGCGCCGTTCACCGCGCATCACCTGGACGCGGGGAAACTTCTCACTCATGGAGACGGCGAGATACGGGTACGTTTTGTCGTCCCTGAACGCAAGGTTGTACCGGGGCGCGAATTCCTTGATCCACGTATATTCCAGCTGCAGCGCTTCCAGCTCGCTGCCCACAATGGTCCATTGCACACTTGCCGCATGATGAACCATGGCATGGGTTTTGGGCAGCAAGGTGGCCGGATTGGCGAAGTATGAATTCAGCCGGGATCGGAGGTTCTTGGCCTTGCCCACATAAATAATGCGTCCGTGTTCATCACGGAAACGGTAAACACCTGGGTCCGTAGGAATTTCGCCGGGCTTGGGCCGGTAACTTGCTGGATCTGCCACATCATCATTCTAGGGTGGGCCCGTGCGTCCGGGGCGACGTTCAGCGGGCTTGCACGCTGTGGGCGGACGCGGGTGGGGCCTATTCGATGCTGGGGCTCTGGTTGTATTTGGCGCTGCGCTCCTGGCCAGTGAGTTCGGCAATGGCATCCATGATGGTGTCAGTGACGTGCCGCCTGGCGGGCAGGGAATGGTCCGGGCCCGTTTTTTCAAAGTACAGCGGCTTGCCGAAGCGCAGCGTGAACTTTGCCGGCCGGAAGCCCTTCCCACCGGCTGGCTGCAACTTTTCGGTGCCAATAATGCCTACGGGGACCACTGGGGCGCCCGTTGTCAGGGCCAGCCAGCCTACGCCGGTGCGGCCGCGGTACAGAACTCCATCACGTGAGCGTGTGCCCTCGGGATAAATGCCCACGCCCTCATTGCGGCCCAGAATCTCCAGCAGCGTCTTCAAGGCCTGAACGCTGGCAGCCTGTTCGCCGCGTTCCACCGGGATGGAGTTCACCGACTCGAAGAATGACTTCATCAGTTTTCCCCTGATGCCCTTGCCGTTGAAGTATTCGGCCTTGGCGAAGAAGGAAACCGGCCGGGGCGTCAGCGCCTGCACAATGACCGAGTCAAAGAAGGACAGATGGTTGGGCGCCACGATGAACGGCCCGTCGGTGGGCACATTCTCCAGACCTTCAACGGTAGGCCGGCACAGTGCGCTGATGGTTCCGCGTGTCAGCCCACGGGTCATGTCATAGAGCACCATCGCGAGCCTCCAAGAAAGTCTGAGTCAATTCTTGGGCAAGTTCGTCTGCAGAGTGCACGACGGCGGTCACGCCTGCCGCCGCCAGCTCGCCGTCGGCGGCAAAGCCCCACGAGACGCCAATGCAGTCAAGGCCGTTATCTTGGGCACCGCGCACATCCTGGTGCCTGTCCCCCACCATGACTGCGGCGGACCCGGCGCCATCTGCAAGATCGCCCAGTTCTGAGAGTTCAGTCAATGCGGCAGCAATGATCTCGCTCTTCCCTGCACGGTAGCCAGGCGCACCGGGCATCAGGGTCTCGTCCGCGTGAGAGCCCTTGATCACGGTAAACAACTGGTCAATCTCATGCAGTGCCAACAGTTTCTTGGCCAGTGGTTCGGGCTTCTGTGTGGCAACAGCCAGTGGAACCCCTGCCGCTTTCAGCTGAGTCAGCAGATCCTTGATGCCCGGATACAGCACAGACATGGCCATACCCTGACGGCCATACCAAACCCTGTATGCGGCAATAACCGCCGGCACGGTGTCCAGCGGTACACCGGCAAAAGTGACCAGCGCGTCAGCGAGCTTGGGCCCGACCATCGCATTGAGGGCGTCCAGTCCGGGACTGGGCAAGTCCATGGTCCTCAGGGCATATTCAATGCCTTGGGTGATCCCTCCGGCCGGGTCAACAAGGGTCCCATCGAGGTCGAAAAGGACTGCGGTGGCAGTTTTGCCACGATTGACGGGCGGAGCGGCGATATTCACGTCCATAGTTTCTCACGACATGCCCCACTACCAACTCATCCATGCACCGGCAGGCATATCTTGAGCGAAGAATTCAACAGCCACCCAGCCCCCGCCCTCCCATCTGTGACGCAGTTGTTGCGGTGGAAAGCGCTTTCTGAGGCGATTTTGGAGCAACAACTGCGTCACAGTTGGGAAGGGGTGACGGGGCTAGACGTTCAGGGCTTCGCGCAGGAACGTGGCGGTGTAACTTTGTTCACTCTTGGCCACCTTCTCCGGGGTTCCCGTGGCAATCACCTGGCCGCCACCGGTGCCGCCGTCGGGCCCCAAGTCCACAATCCAGTCAGCACTCTTGATCACATCAAGGTTGTGCTCAATGACGATGACGGTGTTGCCCTTGTCCACGAGCCCCTGCAGCACCAACAGCAGCTTGCGAATGTCCTCAAAGTGCAGGCCCGTGGTGGGCTCGTCCAGGACGTAAATGCTGCGCCCGTTGGAGCGCTTCTGCAGTTCGGCGGCGAGCTTGACGCGCTGCGCCTCACCACCGGACAAGGTGGTGGAGGCCTGCCCCAAGCGCACGTAGCCGAGTCCGACGTCGACCAGCGTGCGCAGGTGCCGGGCAATGGGGGTGAAGGCTGCGAAGAAGTCGGCGCCTTCCTCGATGGGCATGTTCAGCACGTCGGCAATGGACTTGCCCTTGTAGTGGACTTCCAGGGTTTCGCGGTTGTAGCGGGCTCCGTGGCAGACCTCGCACGGCACGTAAACATCCGGCAGGAAGTTCATTTCAATCTTCAGCGTGCCGTCACCGGTGCACGCCTCGCAGCGCCCGCCCTTGACGTTGAAGGAGAAACGCCCCGGCTGGTAGCCGCGCATTTTTGATTCGTTGGTCTCGGCAAAAAGTTTCCGAATGTTGTCAAAAACGCCCGTGTAAGTGGCCGGGTTGGAGCGCGGCGTGCGACCAATGGGGCTCTGGTCCACGTGCACCACCTTGTCCAGGTGCTCCAAACCATCCACGCGCAGGTGGCGGCCGGCAACCTGCTTGGCGCCGTTGAGCTTGTTCGCCAGCACCTTGTACAGGATCTCGTTGACCAGGGTGGACTTGCCGGAGCCGCTGACGCCGGTCACGGCCGTCAACACGCCCAGCGGGAACTTCACGTCAACGTTTTGGAGGTTGTTCTCCTTGGCCCCGACCACCGTGAGTTCACGCTTTTTGTCGTACTTGCGCCGGGTGGCCGGCATGGCGATGGACTTGCGCCCGGACAGGTAGTCGCCCGTCAGGGAGCGGGTGTTGGCCAGCAAGTCCTCCAAGGATCCTGAGTGCACCACTTCGCCGCCGTGCTCACCGGCGCCGGGGCCAATGTCCACAATCCAGTCGGCTTCCTTGATGGTGTCTTCATCGTGTTCGACCACAATGAGGGTGTTGCCAAGATCGCGCAGGCGGGTGAGCGTTTCAATCAGGCGGCGGTTGTCCCGCTGGTGCAGACCGATGGACGGCTCATCAAGCACGTACAGCACGCCCACCAGGCCGGAGCCGATCTGCGTGGCCAGGCGAATACGCTGGGCTTCGCCGCCGGAGAGGGTGGCCGAGGCGCGTTCCAGGTTCAGGTACTCAAGTCCGACGTCGAGCAGGAACCGCAGGCGGGCCTGGATCTCCTTCAGGACCTGACTGGCAATCTGGGCTTCGCGCCCCGTCAGCACCAGGTTGGAGAGGAAGTCGAAGCAGTCGCGCATAGACAGGGCGGCAACAGCGGAAATGGACTTGCCGTTGATCAGCACAGACAGTGAGGCCGGGTTAAGCCGGGCTCCCCCACACGCGGGACACGGAATCTGGCGCATGTATTCTTCGTAACGGTCACGGGCGGAGTCCGATTCCGTCTCGATGTGCTTGCGCTGGATGTACTGCACGGCGCCTTCAAAGCCTGTGCTGTACTTGCGTTCGCGGCCAAAACGGTTCTTGTACTGCACCACCACCTTGTGGTCCTTGCCGTACAGGATGGCCGTGCGCACTGGGGTGTCCAGCTTGTTCCACGGGGTGTCAAGGTCGAAGTCGAGTTCGGCCGACAACCCTTCCAGGAGGCGGTTCCAGTACTCAGTGGTGGCGGTGCCCAGCGACCACGGGGCAATGGCGCCCTCACGCAGCGAGAGGAACGGGTTGGGGATGACGAGCTCTTCATCAACTTCAAGCTTGGTGCCAATACCGCTACAAGCGCTGCAGGCCCCGAAGGGGTTGTTGAAGGAGAAGGAGCGCGGCTCAATCTCGTCAATGGCCAGCGGGTGCTCGTTGGGGCAGGCCAAGTTCTCGGAGAAGGAGCGGATACGTCCGGAATCCTGCTCCGGCAGGTCAACCAGCTCGGCCAGCACGCGGCCGTCAGCCAGCCCCAGGGCTGTTTCGACGGAGTCGGTGAGGCGCTGCTGGATGCCGTCCTTGACCACGAGCCGGTCCACCACTACTTCAATGGTGTGCTTGAACGTCTTCTTCAGCTTGGGTGGATCGCTGAGCTGAATCTGCTCACCGTCCACCTTGGCGCGGGAATAGCCCTTGGCAGTGAGTTCCTTGAACAGTTCAACAAACTCGCCCTTGCGGTCGCGGACCACGGGGGCCAGGATCTGGAAGCGGGTGCCCTCAGGCATCTCCAGCAGCTGGTCCACGATTTGCTGCGGGGTCTGCTTGGCAATGGGCTCGCCGCAGGTGGGGCAATGGGGAGTTCCCACCCTGGCCCACAGCAGGCGCATGTAGTCATAAATCTCGGTTATGGTGCCCACCGTGGAGCGGGGGTTCTTGCTGGTGGACTTCTGGTCAATGGAAACCGCCGGGGACAGGCCCTCAATGAAGTCAACATCAGGCTTGTCCACCTGGCCCAGGAACTGCCGGGCATAGGCGGAGAGGGATTCCACATAGCGGCGCTGGCCTTCGGCGAAGATGGTGTCAAAGGCTAGGGAGGACTTCCCCGAACCAGACAATCCCGTGAACACGATCATGGCGTCACGGGGCAGGTCAAGGTCAACGTTGCGCAGATTGTGCTCGCGGGCGCCCTTGACTATCAAACGCGACAAGTCGGGGCGCTGCGGATCGGTTGACGAGTTGTGCAACTGGGCCATTGTTTCCTTCACATTGCTGTCCACTGTGTGGGCGCGGCACGGCCAGAACTCGGCCGGGCTCGCGCGCATTCACTGCTAAGTATAATCGAAAGTTCGTTCGAACGCGCGCCGTTGTTGCCGCACGTCAGCCGCTGACGGCGCGATCCAGGGCGGCGCCCACAATGCGCAGCGCCTGGCTATGGGGCACACCCAAATCACGCACGACGGCGGCAAAGGCATCAGCCGCCGCTGCAACTTGGGCCGAAATGGCGTCGCCGCCGGATGCCACGGCGGTGCCGCTGCGTCCAGCCGTCACCACAATGCCTGCCTGCTCCAGTTCCCTGTACGCCCTGGCCACCGTGTTGGCTGCCACGCTCAAATCCGCCGCGAGTGCACGCACCGACGGAAGTTTGCTGCCCACGGCCAGCTCACCCGAGGCTGCCAGGTCCAGGATCCGCAAGCGGATCTGCTCATAGGGCGGCACTGTGGACTCCGAGTCCAGATGCCAGCGGCGCATTAAAATATCCATGGTGTTCATAACTGACTCACCTCTTCCACCAGCGGATCTCCAAACTGGCTCATGTATAGCTCGAAGTAGAAACCCTTGCGTTCAAGGAGCACGTGATGGTTGCCCTGTTCAATGATCTCACCGTTATTCATCACCAGTATCAAATCTGCGTCACGAATCGTGGAGAGTCTGTGCGCAATGACAAAACTGGTCCTGTTGTGGCGGAGTTTGTTCATGGCCGTGCGAATCATGACTTCGGTGCGGGTGTCCACGGAACTGGTGGCCTCGTCCAGGATCAGAATGCCGGGGTTGGCAACCCACGCGCGGGCAATCGTCATGAGCTGGCGTTGCCCCTGACTCAGCCCGCCGCCGTCGTCGCTGAGGACTGTTTCATAGCCGTCGGGGAGCGACATCACAAAGTGGTCCACATGCGTGGCCACCGCGGCCTCAATGATCTCCTCCTCGGTGGCGTCCAGCTTGCCGTACCTCAAGTTGTCCTTGATGGTCCCACCAAACAGCCAGGCATCCTGGAGCACCATGCCCAATTGGCTGCGCAGGTCATCACGGGTCAGGCGGGCCGTGTTGACGCCGTCAATGGTGATGGTGCCCGAATCGATCTCGTAGAACCGCATGAGCAGATTGACCAGGGTGGTCTTGCCAGCGCCGGTGGGCCCCACAATGGCAACCGTCTGGCCAGGTTCGGCCACCAGGGACAGGTCCTTGATGAGCGGCTCCCCCGGCTTGTAGCCGAAGTTGACGTGGTCAAAGACCACCCGCCCCTTAGGTTCGGCCAACACCGCCGGCGGGGTGTGGTCCGGGGTTTGCTCCTCGGCATCCAGCAGCTCAAAGACACGCTCTGCCGAGGCCACCCCGGATTGCAGCAGGTTGATCATGCTGCCCAGCTGGGCCATGGGCTGGCTGAACTGGCGGGAGTACTGAATAAACGCCTGGACACTGCCGATAGTCAGGGCACCCTGGGCCACCTGAATGCCGCCGAGCACCGCCACCACCACATAGTTCAGGTTGGAGATGAAGTTGGTGCTGGGCATGATGATGCCGGAAATAAACTGGGCCTTGGCGCTGGATTCGTAAAGGCTGTCATTGGAGACCCGGAACTTCTCAATGGCTGCCTGCTGCTGGCCAAAGGCCTTGACAATCTCATGGCCGGTGAACATTTCCTCCACATGGCCGTTCAGCTCGCCCGTGCTCTTCCATTGCGCCGCAAACTGCACTTGGGAGCGTTTGGCAATCATCACGGTGATGACGGCAACGACCGGCACCGTGAGCAGGGAGATACCGGCAAGCATGGGCGAGATGGAGAACATCATGCCCAGCACGCCGCACACTGTGAGGACGGCGATGAGGATTTGAGTCAGCGTCTGGTTCAGCGTCTGGGAGAAATTGTCAATGTCATTGGTGACACGGGAGAGCACGTCCCCGCGGGATTCCTGCTGGAAGTGTGACATGGGCAGCTTGTCCAGCTTGGCTTCAATCTCTGTCCTGAGCCGGTACATGGAACGCTGCACAATGCCCGTGGTGATGTAGCCCTGGGACCAGTTGAAGAAGAACGCCACCACATACAGACCCAAAACAATCACCAAGACGCCGCCCAGAGCCTGCAGATCCAGGCCCTGCCCTGGCACCACGTTCATGGCGTTGAGCATGTCAGCAAGTTGGCCCTGGCCGCTGGCACGCAGCGCCGCCACCGCCTGTTCCTTGGTGGTTCCGGCCGGGAATGTGTCCAGCATCTGGCCTACGACGCCGTCGAAAATAATGTCTGTTGCGTGGCCCAAAACCTTCGGGGCTAACACCGACAAGCCCACGGAGATGGCAGCCATGGCAACCACCGCTGCTATCCGGATTCTGTCGGCCGCCATCAAGGCGAGGATTCGTTTGAGGCTGGGGCCAAAGGCGATGGCTTTTTGTGGCGGGCCGCCAGCGCGGGCCCCTCGCATCATGGTCATTCCGCACCTCCCTTGTTGTCTGACAGCTCGTTGTCTGAAAGCTGGTCATCGGCGCTCATCTGGGATGTCACGATTTCTTGGTAGGTGGGGCAGCTCTCAAGTAACTGCTCATGGGTTCCCTGGCCCACCAACGCCCCTTCATCAAGCACCAGAATATTGTCGGCGTCCTTGATGGTGCCGACGCGTTGAGCCACCACCAACACTGCCGCGTCGCGGGTGACAGGCCTCAAGGCCGCCCGCAATTTCGCGTCCGTGGCGTAGTCCAGTGCGGAGAAGCTGTCGTCAAAAAGATAGAGCGACGGCTGTGCTGCAATGGCGCGGGCAATGCACAGCCGTTGCCGCTGGCCGCCGGACACATTGGATCCACCTTGCTCAATGGGAGACTCCAGCCCGTGGGGCATGCCCCTGACAAAGTCGGCAGCCTGGGCCGTTTCCAGTGCCTCCCAGACTTGATCGTCCGATGCCTGTGGGTTTCCCATGCGGATGTTGCTGGCCACGGTGCCGGTGAACAGGTAGGCCTTCTGCGGCACCAGGCCGATGGAGCCGCGCAGCGCAGCCAGCGTCACACCCTTGACGTTGTGGCCGCCCAGCTCGATCGAGCCTGCGGTGCTGTCCAGCAGCCGGGGTATGAGGTTCAACAGCGTTGACTTGCCACTGCCCGTGGAGCCGATGATCGCCGTCGTGGTACCCGGAGTGGCCGTAAAACTCACCCCCGACAGGACAGGAGCCTGGGCACCGGGATAACTGAAGGCGGCGTCGGTGACCTGCAGTACGCCGTCGAGCTGCTTGACGGAAACAGCGTCGGGAGCATCCACCACGCTGGCTTCGGTGTCCAGGACCTCCATGATGCGTTCGGCGCTAACAGCTGCGCGCGGAATCATCATGAACATGAACATGGCCATCATGACCGACATCAGGATTTGCATGATGTAGCTCAGGAACGCCGTCAACGCGCCAATCTGCATGTCTCCGGCGTCGATGCGCTGCCCGCCAAACCACAGCACGCCAACACTTGTCACATTCACCACAAAGAAGATGGTGGGGAACATGAGCGAGAGCAGCCGCCCGGCCCGCAGCTGGGAGGAGGTCAGGGCGCCGTTGGCCGTGGCGAACCGGTCAGCCTCATAGTCGCGGCGACCAAAGGCGCGGATCACGCTGATGCCGGTGATTTGTTCGCGCAGCACGCCGTTGATGTCGTCAAGCTGCTTCTGAACCTTGCGGAAGGTGGGGACCAAAACGCGCACAATCAGGCCAATGGCCACGATCAGCACGGGCAGGATCACCAGCAGCAGCCCGGACAGGGGGACGTCCTGGTCCATGGCCAGCACGATCCCGCCAATGCACATGATGGGTGCCATGACCATCATGGTGAACGACATCAGGGTCAGCATCTGCACCTGTTGGACGTCGTTGGTGGTGCGCGTGATCAGCGACGGCGCGCCAATGATGCCCACCTCCTGGGAGGAAAACGTCTCCACCTTATCGAAGAGGTCGCGCCGGATTTGCCGCCCCACGCCCATGGCCAGCTTGGCGCTGAGATAGGTGGCCGCGATGGCGCACACCACCTGGCCCGCCGTGATGGCAAGCATCCAGCCGCCCAGGTTCATGATCAGGGCGATGTTGCCCTTGACCACGCCGTCGTCGATGATGTCGGCATTGAGCGTGGGCAGGTACAGCGTGGCCAGCGTGGAGAGGAACTGCAGCACCACAATCATGATCAACTGCGCCCTGTGCGGTGCCACATTGCGGGCTATCAAGCGAAACAGCACGTCAAACTCCTAGGTGCGCATCAAAATTTGGTTCGAACTGGTAACAACTTACTCCTGGGCAGGCGTCTTGTCAGTGTGAACTTCCTGTGGGTTTCCCGTGGCGTTGCTGTCCGGTGAGTGTGCAGATAATGCCCTCTAAATCGATTTAGGGGGCATCATCTGCACACTGACCGGCGGGTCAGGCCGCGCCTTGCTCAGCTATATAGTTCAAAGGCCACTACTCCGCCGGCGGTCACCATCTCGATCTGCCGCCGGGCCTGCGTCTCAACGGGTTCGGGGCTCAAGGCGCGCAGATACTCCTTGTGTTCCGCCAGCGAGGCAACTGCCTTCTCGATATTCTCCGGGCTGACCTTCACAAAATGTGTTGGCTGAGGTGAGCTGATGCCCACCCAGCGAACCTTGTGGCGGCCCAAACCCTCATCGAGGAGTTCGGGGAAGATCCAGTCATTGTCGGCATCGGAAACCGCGTCCAGTACGCTGCGTCCAACAGCCCTGTGGTCGGCGCTGTTCCACCGGCCCGGACCCCAATGATCACAGTGGTTGAGCGTCAGCACAACATCCGGTTTCACCAGGCGCATGTGCCGGGCAAAGTCACGGCGCAGGGCCACACCTTCCTCGATTCGCCCATCCGGGTGGTCCAGGATAGTCAAATTTTCAACGCCCACCTGCCCGCACGCGTTGAGTTGTTCCACGGCCCGCAACGGCCCGCTCAGCTCGGGAGTCATCGTGGCAATGCCAGCCTCCCCGTGAGAAGCCAGTAAATAGTGGACTTCCTTCCCGTCTTCAACCCACTGGGCCACTGCCGCAGCCATGCCATATTCGGGGTCGTCGGGGTGGGCAACTATGACCAGGGCGCGCTGCCAGTCTTGCGGAAATGCCTGCAAATCACTCATTGCTTTTCTCCCACCATAAAGATGCGCCGGAACTCAAAGTTGGTACCAAACTCCGTTGCCGGATACGCCTGCCGCAGCAATGCTGCATATTGCTGCTCGAACTCAACTCTATCCACGGGACCCAGGGCAGCCAGAACGGGGCGCAACCCCGTCCCGCGAACCCACTCCAGCACGGGGTTCTCCCCCTGCAGGAGCTGGCTGTACGTGGTTTCCCACACATCGACCCGGGCTCCACCGCGCAGGAACAGCTCCTGATACTCCGCCGGCTCCCCCACCGCATCCCCATGCCGCAGTACACCGTCCAGCTGGTCCCGCCAACGCGTGCTTGCGGCCAATTCACGCATGATGGTGTGCGACGGCGCCCCAAAGTTCCCCGGCACCTGGACGCCCAGCCACCCGCCCGGGCGAAGGGCCGCCAACCAGCCAGCCATCAGTTCTTGATGCCCGGGCACCCATTGCAGGGCGGCATTGGAAACAATCACGTCGGTCTCGCTGGTGGGTGCCCAGCCGGCAATGTCCCCTACGGCGAAGCTCAGCCGCGCACCCGGGTGAGGCTGGACACCTGGCTGGGTGTCGGCGTCGAACATTTCCACCTGTTTAAGCGCGACGGCGATCATGTCGACTGAACTGTCGATCCCCGCAACGCAAGCGGACGGCCAGCGTTGGGCCAGCGTGGCGGTGAGATTGCCCGGCCCGCACCCCAGATCAACCACCCTGGCAGGCGCCGCGGCGCTTATGCGCGCCGTCAGGTCAAAGAACGGGCGGTCGCGAAAATCGCCAAATTCCACGTACTTGGCCGGTTCCCATAAAAACGTTTGATCACCCATGGCGTTATCCTGCCACAGCCTTGAGCGCATAAGCTGGGAACACCATGAATCTTCTTGAACAGCTTGCCACCCTGAACCCGCAAACCTCCTCCGATGACGACGTTCTCGACGCGTTTTTGGAATGGACCATGGACAAGGGCATCGAGCTGTACCCCGCCCAGGAAGAGGCGGCGCTGGAGCTGGTCAGCGGCAACAACGTCATCCTGTCCACACCCACGGGCTCCGGCAAGTCGATGGTGGCCATTGCGGCGCACTTCAACGCCATGGCCAGGGGTGCAGCCAGCTACTACACGGCCCCCATCAAGGCCCTGGTGTCCGAGAAATTCTTCGCCCTGTGCGAGATATTTGGGGCCGAGAACGTTGGCATGATCACCGGCGATTCCTCGGTCAATCAGGACGCGCCCATCATTTGCTGCACCGCTGAAATCCTGGCCAACATTGCCCTGCGCGAAGGTGAGAATGCCGACGTCGGCGTGGTCATCATGGACGAGTTCCACTACTACTCCGACCCGCAGCGCGGCTGGGCCTGGCAGCTGCCACTCCTGGAGCTGCCCCAGTCCCAGTTCCTGCTCATGAGCGCCACCCTGGGTGATGTCAGCCGCTTTGAGCGCGAATTGACCGAGCTGACCAACCGCGACACCACCACCGTTTCCTCCACTGAGCGCCCCATCCCGCTGCACTACTACTACGTGCAAACCGGTGTGCACGAAACCCTGGAGGAGTTGCTCGCCACCAAGCAGGTCCCCGTCTACGTGGTGCACTTCAGCCAGGCCGAGGCCATCGACAGGGCCCAAAACCTGATGAGCATCAACGTCTGCACCCGCGAGGAAAAAGACAAAATCAACGACCTCATTGCCGGCTTCCGCTTCTCCGCGGGCTTCGGCAAGACCCTCAACCGCCTGGTCCGTCATGGCATCGGCGTGCACCACGCAGGCATGCTGCCCAAGTACCGTCGCCTGGTGGAGCAGCTGGCCCAGGCCGGCCTGCTCAAGGTCATCTGCGGCACCGACACCCTGGGCGTTGGCATCAACGTGCCCATCCGCACCGTGCTCCTGACAGCCCTGAGCAAGTACGACGGCGTCCGCACTCGCGTTTTGCAGGTGCGTGAGTTCCAACAGATTGCCGGCCGCGCAGGCCGCGCGGGCTACGACACCGCCGGAACCGTCATGGTGCAGGCACCGGACCACGTCATTGAAAACACCAAAGCCATGACCAAGGCCGTGGCAAAGTTTGGCGACGACCAAAAGAAGCTGCGCCAGGTGGTCAAGAAGAAGCCCATGGCGGGCTTTGTCAGCTGGGGCGAGCCCACGTTCACCCGTCTGGTGGAATCCGTTCCGGAACCGCTGACGTCGAGCTTCACCATCACCCACGCCATGTTGCTGAACCTGCTGGAACGCCCCGGGGATCCCTTCCTGGCCGCCAAAACCCTGCTCACCGACAATCACGAATCGCCGTCCAAGCAGCGCGCCCTGATCCGCAAGGCCATTGGCATGTACCGCGAACTGCTGGGCGCTGGCGTGGTGGAGCGGATTCCTGAGGATGAGCTGGAGGCCGACGGCCGTACGGTGCGCCTGACGGTTCACCTGCAAATGAACTTTGCGCTGAACCAGCCCCTCTCCCCCTTTGCGCTTGCCGCCCTGGACCTGCTGGACCCCGCATCCCCCAGCTACGCCCTCGATGTTATCTCCGTCATCGAAGCCACCTTGGAGAAGCCGCGCCAAATCCTGGCCGCCCAGCTCAAACGTGAACGCACCGAAAAGGTTGCCGCCATGAAGAGCGAGGGCATCGAGTATGACGAACGCATGGC
Organism: Arthrobacter glacialis; assembly: GCF_002909445.1. GTDB lineage: Bacteria > Actinomycetota > Actinomycetes > Actinomycetales > Micrococcaceae > Specibacter > Specibacter glacialis. The sequence continues at coordinate 45,359 of NZ_PPXC01000014.1, read as the reverse complement.
CATCCTCGATGAAGTCACGTACCCCATGCCGCTCTCGGAGCTGCTGTTCGGCGCCTTTGAGCTGTACCGCAAGGCCTCCCCGTGGGTGGGTGACTTTGAGCTGAGCCCCAAGTCGATCATCCGCGACATGTACGAGCGAGCCATGAACTTTGGCGAATACGTCCAGTACTACTCGCTGGCCCGCTCCGAGGGCATCGTGCTGCGCTACCTCACCGACGCCTACAAGGCGCTGCGCCAAACCGTCCCCCAGGACGCCCTGCGCGAAGACCTTGAAGACATCATCTCCTGGCTGGGCGAGCTGGTCCGCCAGGTTGACTCCAGCCTGCTGGACGAGTGGGAAAAAATGACCTCCGGGGACGGCTCCGACGTCGTGACGTTGGCTGAGGAAACGTCCCTCCCGCCCGTCCCGCCCAAGCTCACGGACAACCAGCGCGCCTTCCGGGTCATGGTCCGCAATGAAATGTTCCGCCGGGTGGAGCTCGCGGCTGACGATGACTTCGAGGCCTTGGGGGCGCTCGACGCCGAGCACGGCTGGGATTCGGATCGCTGGGCCGACGCCTTGGACACGTACTGGGACGAACACGAATACATCGAGTCCGGCCCGGCCGCCCGCGGACCTGCCCTGCTGAGCATCACCACGAGTGACGACAGCTGGACGGTGCGCCAAACCATTGTTGACCCCGAGGCCAACCACGACTGGTCAATGACGGCCACCGTGGACCTTGACGCGTCGAACGAGGCCGGGTCCGCCGTCGTAATCTTCAAGGACTTTAGCCGCATGTAAGGTGCGCGCTAAGCTCAATGCATGAGTTTGATACGCACAGCTGCGCCCTCCGATGTCCCCGCAATCCTTGGCATGATTCACGATCTGGCTGTTTATGAAAAAGAGCCGGATGCTGTAAAGAACACCGTGGAGATGCTGCACGCCAACCTCTTTGGCAGTAATCCGCAGATCTTTGCGCACGTGGTGGATTCCGAGACGCCCGGCGAACCCATTGTTGGCTTCGCCCTGTGGTTCCTGAACTACTCCACGTGGGAGGGCACCCTGGGCATCCACCTCGAGGATTTGTATGTGCGCCCGGGGACCCGCGGCGGCGGCCACGGCAAGGCGCTGCTGCGAACCCTGGCCCAGATTGCTGTGGAGCGCGGCTACGCCAGGGTTGAGTGGAGCGTGCTGGATTGGAATGCACCTGCCATCAACTTCTACAAGTCCCTGGGCGCGACGCCGATGGACGGCTGGCACGTCTTCCGGCTGGACGGTCCCGAATTGGACGCCTTCGGTGAGGCGCAGCTGGTGCCGGCGCAGGTGCAGGCATGACCGCCGCTGAGCCTTACTCCATCCGAGGCGTGCGCATCCGCGACCACTGGTTTACGGCACCTGTGGACCACGCCAACCCATCGGGTCCAAGCATTGAACTCTTTGCCCGGGAACTCAGTGACGACCGGGTGAAGTCGGAAGAACTGCCCTGGCTGCTGTTCCTGCAGGGCGGACCGGGCGGGCGTGGCAACAGGCCCACGGCCCTGGGTGGCTGGCTGGCCGAGGCCACCAAGCACTTCCGCGTGTTGATGCTTGACCAGCGCGGCACGGGCCTGTCCACCCCGGCTACGCGGCAAACACTCCCTTTAGTCGGAGATGTTGCCGCCCAGGCCGACTACCTGGCCCACTTCCGGGCCACGGACATCGTCGCCGATGCCGAGCTGATTCGTGCAGCGCTGGGTTCCGGGCCGTGGAGCCTGTTTGGCCAAAGCTATGGCGGCTTTTGCGCGCTGACATACCTTTCTTTCGCCCCCGACGGCGTGAAGGAAGCCCTCATCGCGGGCGGTCTGGGCCCCCTGGATGGGCCGGCCGATCAGGTATATCAGGCTACCTTTGAGCGTTTGCGCCGCCGCAACGCCGAGTACTTCGCCAAGTATCCGCAGGACCGGGCCGTAGTCACCCGGATCATGCGCCACGTGGTGGCCGTGTCCGAGTACCTGCCCACGGGCGAGCGGCTCACCCCGGAACGGGTGCAGATGCTGGGTAACTACCTGGGCGGCAACACACGCTTTGACGGCCTGCACTATCTGCTCGAGGACGCCTTCGTGCCCACGGTGGATGGGGAACGGCTCTCCGATAATTTCCTGGCCCAAGTATCCGCGCAGGTCAGCCGCGCTAGCCAGCCACTGTACGCGCTCATGCATGAGTCCATCTACGTTCAGGATGAAGCCAGTGATTGGGCCGCCGCAAGGGTTCTGGGCGAGCACCCCGACTTCCACCCGGACGTGGCTGAGCCCCTGCTCACCGGCGAAGCTGTGTACCCCTGGTACTTCGAGCAGGACCCAGCCTTGGTCCCCCTGGGCGAGCTTGCCGAGGTGCTGGCGCAGCGCATCGAGGGTTGGGGCCGGTTGTACTCCCGGGAGCAACTGTCTAACAACACCGTGCCGGTGGCGGCCGCCGTCTACACGAACGACATCTATGTGGACCGGGAAATCTCGCTGGCCACGGCTGCCTCCGTCAAGGGTTTGCAGGTCTGGGAGTCAGCCCAGTTCCACCATGACGGCATAGCCGACGACGGCGAGGGCATCTTCGCGAAGCTTCTCGCCTTGGTGCGTGGCCCGCAAGCGTAAAGGCTTTTCGCTCTCCGCCACCGGTTGCTACTGCTTAGGCGTGGCCGGCCTCGCGCATTTGGCGAAGTTCCTTCTTCAGGTCCCCCACCTCGTCACGCAAGCGGGCTGCCAGTTCAAAGTGGAGGTCGGCGGCCGCGCCGTGCATCTGCGCCGTCAACTCTTCGATGAGGCTGATCAGCTCGGCTGCGGGGCGGGAAGCGAGCCCGTCCTTGCGGACAGCCTTCTTGCCGGCCCCGGCTTTTTTGAGCCGCGCCTCCTCCAACAGGGCGGCCGTGTCGGCATCTTCACGCGCCAGCTGGTCGGTGATGTCGGCAATCTTTTTCCGCAACGGCTGCGGATCAATGCCGTGCTTGGTGTTGTAGGCGACCTGAATTTCCCGGCGCCTGTTGGTCTCGTCAATGGCGAACTGCATGGATGCCGTGACCCTGTCCGCATACATGTGGACCTCACCGGACACGTTGCGGGCGGCACGTCCAATGGTCTGGATCAATGACGTGGAGGAGCGCAGGAAGCCTTCCTTGTCCGCGTCAAGGATACTCACCAGGGACACCTCGGGCAGGTCCAAACCTTCCCGCAACAGGTTGATGCCCACCAGCACATCAAAAACACCCATCCGCAGCTCACGCAGCAACTCCACCCGGCGCAACGTGTCAACATCCGAGTGCAGATACTCAACCTTGATGCCGTTGCCCAGGAGATAGTCGGTCAAATCCTCGGACATGCGCTTGGTCAAGGTGGTGACCAGAACACGCTCGTTCTTGGCTGTACGCTTGCGGATCTCACCGAGCAGGTCATTGATCTGGTCCTGGGACGGTTTAACAATGATCTCGGGGTCAATCAGGCCCGTGGGGCGGATGATCTGCTGAACGTAGCCGTCCGACTTGCCCAGCTCATATTTGCCAGGGGTTGCCGACAGGTACACGGTCTGGCCCACGCGCTCCAGGAACTCGTCCCATTTCAGCGGCCGGTTGTCCATGGCTGAGGGCAGCCGGAATCCGTGGTCCACGAGTGTGCGCTTGCGGGACATGTCGCCCTCATACATGGCACCAATCTGCGGCACCGTTACGTGCGATTCGTCAATGACCATGAGGAAGTCGTCCGGGAAGTAGTCGATCAGACAGTGCGGGGCGCTGCCCTGTTCACGGCCGTCAATGTGCCGCGAATAGTTTTCAATGCCGTTGCAGAAGCCCATCTGCTCCATCATTTCCAGGTCATAGGTGGTTCGCATGCGCAACCGCTGGGCTTCCAGCAATTTGTTCTGGCTTTCCAGCTCCTTGGTGCGGCTGGCCAGTTCATCTTCGATCTGCTTCACGGCCCGGGCCATGCGGTCGGGGCCAGCAACATAGTGCGACGCCGGGAAAACGTACATCTCGTTTTCCTCCCGGATGATTTCTCCCGTGAGCGGATGCAGCGTGTAGATGTTCTCTACTTCGTCACCAAAGAACTCCACCCTGATGGCCTGCTCTTCATACATGGGAATGATTTCCACGGTGTCCCCGCGCACCCGGAAGGTGCCGCGGTGGAAATCAATGTCGTTGCGCGTGTACTGCATACTGACGAACTTGCGCAGCAGGTCATCACGGTTCATCTGGTCCCCTCGGGTGAGGGTAACCATGCCGGCCACATACTCCTCCGGAGTGCCCAAACCGTAGATGCAGGACACGGTGGCCACCACAATGACATCCCTGCGGGTCAACAGCGCGTTGGTGGCGGAGTGGCGCAGGCGTTCCACCTCCTCGTTGACAGAGGAATCCTTCTCGATAAAGGTGTCTGACTGCGGCACGTACGCCTCAGGCTGGTAGTAGTCGTAGTAGGAGACAAAGTACTCCACGGCGTTGTTGGGCAGCAGTTCCCTGAACTCGTTGGCCAGCTGGGCCGCAAGGGTCTTGTTTTGCACAAGAACCAAGGTGGGCCGCTGGACCTGTTCAATGAGCCACGCCGTGGTGGCCGACTTGCCCGTTCCCGTGGCACCCAGCAACACCACGTCCTTTTCACCATTGTTGATGCGTTCGGTGAGTTCCTTGATGGCGGCCGGCTGGTCCCCGGCGGGCTGGAATTCACTGATGACTTCGAAGGGGGCCACAACACGATTGATCTCTTGCGCAAGACTCATAGTCTTAACGCTACCCCTGTTGGTGGCGGTACGGGCACGTAGTGAAATAAGTCATGGGTAGGACTCCCCATGAAACATGCACGGTAATTGCCTCACCCCGTGCAAAACTATTATCAGTTAGTCACATCATTCGCCCTTGAGAGGACATCATGACGCAGAACAACCCCGAAGAAAAGAATTCCTACGGCCAGCAGCCCCAGCAGTACGGCCAGCCCGCCTACGGAACCGCACCGTATGGAGCCCCCGCCGAAGATCCGGGCAAGACCTTGGGTATCATCGGCCTGGTCCTGTGCTTTGTCTTCTCCCTGGCAGGACTGATTGTGTCCATCATCGCCAAGAAGAAGTCCACCGAGGCCGGCTTCACCAACACTCCGGCCAACGTTGGCGTCATCCTGGGCTGGATCTTCACCATCCTCGGTGTCATCGGCATCATCATCTACATCATTGCCATCATTGCCTTGGTCAACAGCGGCACCATGACCACCACGTACTAGGCACTGCATATAGACAGCGGGCCCCTTCCCAGGACGGAAGGGGCCCGCAGCGTTTAAGCCTTTCTTAGCCAGTGGAGTGCTGCGCCGGGGCCTGTGCCAGGGCAGTCACAGTGGCTGCCCTGCCGGGATCTGCCGAAACATGCAGCGACCCTCCCCCGCTGGTCCGCCCGGACAGGGGAAATCCCGCAGCAGCCAGGGGCGCCATGGCGGCCAGCAGGTCCTCTGCAGTGCGCACCTGAACTTGCAGTTCCAAAACATCCGGGGCCGGCTGTCCCGGAACGGACGTTGCGCCTATGTGGTCAACGCTCACGGCCAGCTCTCCTACGGCCGTCTTCACCCGTGCCGCCAAGCGCGCCGCCTGGACCGGCCAGCGGGGATCGGCCGGAACATTTTGGGGCGTCAGCGGCCCGGCTGCTGGCTGGCCGTCAGCAAGATTCGCCGCAAAGGGCAGCAGCCTGCCATGCCACAATGCATCAAGGGCAGCGATGGCCTGCTGGGGATCGCCGTCATTGGCAATGACCACGTCGGCGGCCGCCGCCCGTTCGGCGTCGCTGGCCTGCGCATCCATCCGGGCCTGCGCATCCTCCCTGGACATGCCCCTGGTGGCCATCATGCGTGCCACCCTGGTCTCGGCGGAGGCCTGGACCACCACCACCAGATGGAAAGCGGCTCCCTGCCCCGTCTCCACGAGCAGCGGGATGTCTTGGACCACGATGGCACCAGGGCCGGCTTGGTCCTTCATTGATTGCGCTGCGGCCCTGACTCGCGGGTGGATGATGGCGTTGAGCGCCTGCCGTTGGGATGGGTCGGCAAACACCAATGAGCCGAGCTTGAGCCTGTCCAGCGAACCGTCGGGCAGCAGGAAGTTCTGGCCAAACTGCGCCACCACCTGGGCCAGGCCCGGCGTGCCGGGGGCCACCACCTCACGGGCCAGCTGGTCGGCGTCAATGACCACTGCGCCCAGTTCACGGAAACGGGTTGACAGAAGCGATTTTCCGGCAGCAATGCCGCCGGTGAGTCCCAAGGAAAGCATGTCTCCACACTAGACTGAAATGGTGAGCCAAACACCCGAACCCCAGTTGGCCACTCCCGGCGCGGACAGTTACACCACCTTCGCCGCCGGCCAGGACTACCGCCACGAACTGAGCATCAAACGCTCACGGTTCATCACAGTGCTGCGCCGGGTTGAGGACGAGACCGCCGCCCGGGAACTGGTGGCCGAGCTGCGGCGGGAGTTTTACGACGCCCGGCACCATTGCAGCGCCTTTGTCATTGGCCCCGACCGTGGCGTGCAACGCTCCAACGACGACGGCGAACCCTCCGGCACCGCCGGCACCCCCATGCTGGAGGCCCTCCTGAAACGCGAGACCCGCGCCGCGTCCGAAACGGGCGCGGGCAGCGACGGTACCGCCGACCTCAGCGACGTGTGCGCCGTCGTCGTACGCTATTTTGGCGGGATCCTGCTGGGCGCCGGCGGCCTGGTCCGCGCCTACTCCGAATCCGTGAGCTCTGCCATCAACGCCGCGCCCCTGGTGCGGCGCAACAGACTGCGGCTGTTTACGGTGGCGGTTCCCCACGCGCAGGCGGGCCGCCTGGAGAATGATCTACGCAGCTCCGGGTACGTCATGACGGGCAATACGTACGACGCCGAGAACACTCACGTGGGGCTGGCCATGGCCGACGACACGGACGTTATTATCGCCGCCGTTGAACGATTGGCCGCGCTCACCGCTGGCAGCGCCCGTTTGAGTGTTGTTGGCACTGACTGGGTGGACTCGCCGCGCTAAGCCGAGCCAGTTGCTGACTTGCCGACACAGCAAAAGGCGGGCCCCCACCAAAGTGGGGACCCGCCTTTTATTCACCTAAGCGAGTGAAATGCTTAGCGGAAATTAGTTTCCGGTCAGCTTTTCGCGCAGTGCGGCGAGGGCTTCATCAGAAGCCAAGGTGCCGGCACCGGCGTCGGCTGCAGCAGGCTCGGAGGAGTAGGAAGTCCCTGCGGACTCGCCACCTTCACCGGCGCCATCGGCAGCTGCATCTTCTGCGGCGTGCTCAGCAACCTGCTTCTTGTGTGCTTCCCAGCGAGTCTGGGCGTCAGCGTACTGCTGCTCCCAAACGGCGCGCTGGGACTCGTAGCCTTCAAGCCACTCGTTGGACTCGGAATCGAAGCCCTCCGGGTACTTGTAGTTGCCCTCTTCGTCGTACTCAGCAACCATGCCGTAGAGTGCGGGGTCGAACTCGGTGGAGTCGACGTCAACACCCTCGTTGGCCTGCTTGAGGGACAGTGAGATGCGGCGGCGTTCCAGGTCGATGTCGATGACCTTGACGAACAGCTCGTCACCAACGGAGACAACCTGCTCGGCCAGCTCAACGTGGCGAACTGCCAGCTCGGAGATGTGAACCAAGCCTTCGATGCCGTCTTCAACGCGAACGAACGCGCCGAACGGAACCAGCTTGGTGACCTTACCCGGTACAACCTGCCCGAGGGCGTGGGTGCGGGCGAAGGTCTGCCACGGGTCTTCCTGCGTAGCCTTGAGCGAGAGCGAAACACGCTCGCGGTCCAGATCCACTTCGAGAACCTCGACGGTGACTTCCTGGCCAACTTCGACAACCTCGGACGGGTGGTCGATGTGCTTCCAGGACAGCTCGGAAACGTGAACGAGACCGTCTACGCCGCCAAGGTCCACGAATGCACCGAAGTTGACGATGGAGGAAACAACGCCGGGACGAACCTGGCCCTTTTCCAGCTTGTTGAGGAACGTGGAGCGAACCTCGGACTGGGTCTGCTCGAGCCAGGCACGGCGGGACAGAACAACGTTGTTGCGGTTCTTGTCCAGCTCGATGATCTTGGCTTCGATCTGCTGACCGATGTAGGGAGCCAGGTCGCGCACACGGCGCATCTCGACCAGCGATGCGGGCAAGAAGCCGCGCAGGCCGATGTCGAGGATAAGACCACCCTTGACCACCTCGATGACGGTACCGGTAACGACACCATCTTCTTCCTTGACCTTCTCGATGTCGCCCCAGGCGCGCTCGTACTGTGCGCGCTTCTTGGAGAGAATCAGACGGCCTTCTTTGTCTTCCTTCGTGAGGACCAAAGCTTCAACCTGATCGCCAACGGAGACAACGTCTCCGGGATCAACGTCGTGCTTGATGGAAAGCTCGCGGGAGGGGATGACGCCTTCGGTCTTGTAACCGATGTCGAGCAGAACTTCGTCGCGATCAACCTTAACAACGATACCTTCGACGAGGTCTCCGTCGTTGAAGTACTTGATGGTTGCATCTACTGCGGCGAGGAATTCTTCAGCAGTACCAATGTCGTTGATGGCAACAACGGGAGTGGTACTAGTCTTCTCGGGGGTCGTGATGGTCATGTAGTAGGGGCTCCGATGTGGATAGTTGGTTTCGCCGAACCCTAGCAAATGCACGCATGGGGCGCGTCTTGCTGGACAGGGTCCGGAATTATTATGGTTGCAGGGGTTCCTGCGGATAATTCATGCACATCATGAGTAATTTCTTTGCGGTTGTAACCACTCGAATCCACGCATGACATGCCCATTTAGTCTAGTTGCTTGGGCCATGGAGCGCAAAACCCGTGTTCGACGGCGATAATTGCGTTTGTGGACAATTCAACCCTTTTGCGGCTGGGCCCCAGCACGTGGGTTCTGTTGGCGGTTTTCCTGCTTCTAGCCGCGGTTCTTTGGCGCACGGCGCTGGACCGCTCCCCCGCCCAGATGCTCGTTGCCGGCGTTCGGGCCCTGGTTCAGCTGGCTGCCGTGGCACTGGTGATCGCGTGGTTATCCAACGCGGGTGCGTGGGCTTTTGCGTTCGTTGCCCTCATGTTTCTCGTTGCTGTCTGGACTTCGGGGCGGCGGGTTGCTGCCGACGGGCGGTGGTGGATGGCCGCGATTCCCTTGGCAGTAGGGGTGATTCCACCGGCGGCGCTGATGTTTGCCGTTGGCGTGCTGCCGTTCAATGCGCTGGCCATCATTGCCATCCTGGGCCAACAAATTGGCGGTGCCATGTCCACGGTGACCCTCAGTGGGCGGCGGATCCGTGACGAACTGGTCCTTCGGCACGGTGAGGTGGAGGCGGCCGTTGCGCTGGGTTTCGAGTGGCACGCAGCCCGTGCCCTGGTGGCCAAACCAGTCGCCGGAGAGGCTGTGTTGCCCAGTTTGGACCAAACCCGGACGGCAGGGCTTGTCACGTTGCCGGGTGCTTTTGTGGGCATGATCATAGGCGGCGCCACTCCCCTGGACGCCGGCCTCATCCAACTGCTGGTCTTGGTCTCCCTGCTCTTGGTCACTTCCAGTGCAGCGGCCGCCACTTTGTGGCTGGGCTGCCGGGGCGCCTGGACCCGGCCGGCCCGATCTCACTGACGGTTTACATCTGCGGTTTCCGGGCTTGTCGGCGTTGCAGCGGCTTGTCAGCGGTTCGGGAACCGCCGACAAGCTGCCCGGGCGCATTTATGCGAAGAATGTTGTCCGGCGGGCCGGCAATGTGGCGCCCGCACGGAGCAATGCAGCCCGAATTCTTGCTTCCAGGGCTGCGGGATCATTCAAATCGGACCAACTAATGCGAATAAAGCTCCAGCCCAGTTCCATGAGGTCCTTTTCGCGCTGGCGCTCCAGGGCAATCGCCTCGGCGGTGGGCCGGTAGTCGAAATACTTGCCCCAGCCGTCAAACTCCAGGATCAACCGGAACTCCCGCCACGCAAAATCCGCCCGGTGCACCCCATGCCGGGTGGTGATGGTGACTTGCAGTTCCGGCATGGGCAATTTTGTGGCGGCCAGGAACACCCGAGTGCGGGACTCCCCTGCCGATTCACTGAGTGGATCCAAGAAGTCAAGTGTCCGTTTGGCCCGGGCCGAGCCCCGCTTGACCTCACTGGCCTCAAGGAGCCGCTGCAAGTCAGGAATCAAGAGGCCCTTCCTGACCGCATGGTCACCGATGATGACAGCGGGCTCGAGGCGGAACAGACGTGCGCAATCGAGGACGGTTTGGGCCATGGATGTCACGGGGACTTGAACAGGCCCGATTCGCTTCATGACCACGTGCCCGGCATCGAGCGCCTGCTGGTGCACGGAAGTACGGGCCCCGCCGTTTGCATGGCCGGGGGTTTGTCCATGGGTGACATGGACAGTGGCTCCACAACCCCATGTCCGTAGACCGTGGAGCCGGGCGGCGCTCGAATGGCTGTATACACCACTGCTGAGTGACGCCAGTACGTGTGCAATGAGGGCAACATCGTCCCGCGCCCACGGTGTCAAGTTCCACCATTCGGTGCCTTGGACGTAGGCGCCCCGGTGGAGACGGACAACAAGCTGCCGGGTAACAGCTGCCGTCAAAACCTTGTGTGTCAGACCCGCCGCTTCCAACATCCTGTTGGTTGCCACGCCACGAACAGCCTTAGCCGGCCACCGTGAGGCCACCATGTGTGCAAGTTGATTGTTGTCCATGCCCCATCGTTGCGCGGTCCGGGCGGTATTGCGCGGGTGAAAACAGGGATTGTGGACAACTTCCGGCTCTAGGAGCCGTGTGGGGGAAAGAACAGTGCACACTGTCCGGTGGCTCACTTCACTGCAACTGCGGCTGGGCGGCTTGTGGGCGGTTTGCGAACCGCCCACAAGCCGCCGAACCGCAGGCAAGCCGCTAGGGCGCAGCAATGTTTCTGGGTGGCTAGAAGCTGGTCATGCAGTGGGCGGATTCCGGCGCCGCGAACAAGGCGTCGAAGACCGCCACGGAACCGCTTCGCATTTCCCGCACACGGCCGGCAGCCAACAACACCCTGGCGGTTACGCCGCCCAGGTACAGGCTGGACAGTTCACTGACGCCCATGCTGAGCTCCGCTTCCACGGATCCGTCCTCGGGGCAGCGGGTCACGGTGGCTTTCCCATGGACAACCTCTATGCGGAAGATCCCGGAGGCATGGCCCAGGGGATCACCAACATGGATCACCAGGGAGCCGTCACTGGCGTATTCACGGGCGGCCAAGGAGCCGGGGGTGTCCAGGATGCGCAACCAAAGATGGTCCTCGGTGGCCGTGCGCTTGTAGTGGCGCTTGGCTGCAATGGCCCATTCCAGCGGATCCACCACGGGGGCCATGTCCCAGGTGATGACGTCAATGAGGTCCAGCGAACCCAGGTAGTTCCACAGGGCCAAATAAGCTGCATCCGTGACGGCGAGGAGGTCAACAATCTCAACGGCCGACCGGTTCTTGTCGTCGCTGGGCTTGTAGGTGACGTAGCCATCCACCGCCCCGCTGGCATCATAGTGGAGCGCCGCACGAACATTCTTCAGCGGCTCGACGGCGCCGTAATTTCCCAGCCCTGTGGCGGCCAGCCGGTACATGTCGTGGCGGCCAATGGAGCCGTAGGACGTGGCATGGACGCGTTCAAAGATCTCATTGTGCAGGTCCCGCACGGTGCCCACGGGAGCTATTTCCACCACGCCAACCGACGCCGCGGCAGGCACAAGGAAGTCCAACCCGCCCTTGACGGTCACCTCGATGGTGCTGGTGTGGGTTGCCACACCGAAGCCGAACCGCCCGTAAATGGTGGCTTCCGACGCCGTCAGCGCAGCCATGGGGATGCCCGCGGCTTTCGCCTGGGCCAGGTCGGAGTCCATCATGGCCCGCAAGAGACCACGACGGCGGTGGCTGGGGCGCACTGTCACGGCAGTGATCTGGTGGACAGGCATTAGCGTCCCGGCACCCACGTTCAGGTTCTTGCGATGGTACGCATAGGTGGATACGGGGTACTGCGCATCCCACGCACCCACCGGCGCCTGGGCATCGCTCAAGTAGGCGCCGGTGACCATCCGGCCATCGACTTCCTCGCATGCAATGTAGAACGCCAGCGCATCCTCGGTCATGGCGTCGCCGTGGAATCCCAGCGCAACAGCCTCGGCCCACTTGCTCAGTTCCGGGGAGATCTTTCCGTCAACACGGCGCACCGGAAAAGTGCGCAGCTCGTAGGGGAATGACCGGGTTGCCCGGCTGATGGCGGGTTCATAACTCTGTGGCACGGCGATACCTTTCGTAAACGAACAACGGCTGTGTGGGGCCCCTCGGGCGTGTGGTTAGTGCCCGGCGTCGTTCCAGCTGGCGCCCAGGCCCAGCTGGACTTCCAGCGGAACCAGCAGATCCGCTGCGGATCCCATCTGCTCCACGACCAGGGCCTTGACGGTCTCCAGTTCCCCGGGCCAGATTTCCAGGATCAATTCATCGTGGACCTGCAGCAGCATGCGGGATTTGAGGTCCTGGCGCTGCAGCTCTCCCGCCACACCCAGCATGGCGTGCTTGATGATGTCTGCCGCGGATCCCTGAATGGGTGAGTTCAAGGCGATGCGTTCGGCCAGCTCGCGCAGCTGGCGGTCGGCGCTGGAGAGATCGGGCAGGTAGCGGCGACGGCCCTCGATGGTGGAGGTGTAGCCGTCAACGCGGGCTTGCTCCACTACGCCGCGGAGGTAATCGCGAACCCCGCCGAACCTGTCAAAGTAGTCCTTGACCAGTGTCCGGGCTTCATCCACGGAGATTTCCAGCTGCTTGGACAGGCCAAAGCTGGTCAGTCCATAAGCCAGGCCGTAGGACATGGCCTTGACCTTGGAACGCATGGCGGAGGTGACGTCCGCAGGTGCCACACCAAACACGTGGGAGCCCACGTAGCGGTGCAGATCCTCGCCCTCGGCATAGGCCTGGATGAGTCCGGCGTCGCCGGAGAGGTGGGCCATGATGCGCATTTCAATCTGGGAGTAGTCGGCGGCGAGCAGGCATTCGTAGCCTTCGCTGACAACAAGGATGTCCCGGACGCGGCGCCCCTCTTCGGTCCTGACGGGGATGTTCTGCAGATTGGGGTTGTTGGAGGACAAACGGCCCGTGGCTGCCACGTTTTGTGCGTAGGTGGTGTGGATGCGGCCGTCCTCGGCCACCGACTTCTTCAGTGTCTCCACCATTTGCTTCAGCTTGGACGCTTCACGGTGCGCCATGAGCTGGGCCAGGAACTCATGACCGGTTTTCTCCAGCAATGCCTTCAGGGAGGCGGCGTCGGTGGTGTAGCCGGTCTTGATCTTCTTGGTCTTGGGCAGACCCAGTTCCTCAAACAAGACTTCCTGGAGCTGCTTGGGCGAGCCAAGGTTCACCTCGTGGCCGATGGCTGCAAAGGCGGCTGCCTGGGCGGCGTTCATGGCTGCCGTGAAATCGGCCAGCAGGACTGCAAGACGTTCCTGCGAAATGGCAATGCCCGTCAGTTCCATCTGTGCCAACACAGCTGCCAGCGGCAGCTCCAACTCGCGCAACAGCACCGCAGCGCCACGCTCAACCAGCAGCGGGGCAAAGTGCTCACTGAGCAGCAGCGCCACGTAGCCGCGCTGTACGGCATCAGCGAAGGAAGTGTCCTCGCTCAAACCCAAATCAAGCTGGCCGCTGGACTCCTGCACGCTGTCTTCGAAGCCGACCTTCAGGTGGACCTTGCTTAGTTCAGCCAGTTCGTAGCTGCGGCGATCGGGCTGGATCAGGTAGCCGGACAAGGAGGTGTCGTCCTGGACTCCAGCCAGGGACAAGCCACGCACGGACAACGCCTTCAGGGCTTCCTTGTACTCGTGGACAACCTTCGTGGCGTCGGAAGCGAGCCAGCTAGCCAACGCCGATTCCAGCGCTTCGTCGGCCGTGCGCAAATCCACCACAACAGCAGAATCCGCACGGACCAGCGCCACGCCGACCGCCTCGTGCGCCAGGCCCAGCTTTTCGCTCAACACATCCACGGCGCATACGCCGTCAACGGCAAGCCACGCCTGCAGCGCTGCGGCCTCGGTGACAACACGGTGGGCGGGCACCTGGTGGGCCTCACCGGCGTCGTCCGTCTCAGCCTCCCCAAAGAGGTCAAACAGGCGTTTGCGCAGCTGGTTGAATTCCAGCGAGTCGAACAATTCCTCCACGGCGTCCCGATCCGGGGCTTGCAGCAGGGTCTGCTCCAGCGGAACGGGCAGCTCCATGTCACGCAGCAGGTGGTTCAGGCGGCGGTTGCGCTTGACGTCATCCACGTGCGCCCGCAGGGACTCGCCCACCTTGCCGCCAATGGCGTCCAGGTTCTCCAGGATGCCCTCGAGTCCGCCGTACTGGTTGATCCACTTGGCGGCCGTCTTGGGCCCGACGCCGGGTACCCCGGGAAGGTTGTCCGCTGTTTCACCCACCAGGGCCGCAAGGTCGGAGTACCTGTTGGGTGGCACAAAGTACTTGGCCTCCACGGATGCGGCATCCATGGGCGGAATCGCGGAGATGCCCTTGGTGGGGTACAGCACCGAAACTTTGTCGGTGATGAGTTGGAAGGCGTCGCGGTCACCGGAAACCACCAGCACGTCCCAGCCGGCGGCCTCGCCCTGGGCGGCCAGCGTGGCGATGATGTCATCGGCTTCGAAGCCGTCCACTGAAATGGTGGGAATGTTCATGGCGGCCATGACCTTGATGATCAAATCAATCTGGCCGTAAAACTCCTCGGGCGTCTTGTTACGCCCGGCCTTGTACTCGGTGTACTCCAAGGACCTGAAAGTGGGCGTGTCCAAATCGAAGGCCACCACCACGTGGGAGGGCTTACGCTCCTTGATCATGGTCAGCAGCATCGCCGTGAACCCGTGGACGGCGTTGGTGTGCTGGCCCGCTTGCGTAACAAACTTGTCCACTGGCATGGCGTAAAAAGCCCTGAAAGCCATGGAGTGGCCGTCAATGACCAAAAGTCGCGGCGTTGCGTCTTCCGACAGTCCGGATTCGGGGGTGGTTGGTGCGTTGGACTGGGGGGCCGTTTTGGCAGATTCACTCACAAGTGCCAGCCTAGTCATCATGAGCGAAAATTTCACACCGCATCTCCTGGCCGATGAACTATTGGCTGCAGGGGTTCCCCAAGAAATCCACCCGATGCTGGGCCGCCATGGCGTGGGGTCGCTGGTGGTGAAGATGGGCATTGTGTTCACCCACATGTCCGTGGAGTCCATGGTTGCCACCATGCCAGTGGACGGCAACACACAAGTCACGGGGTTGTTGCACGGCGGCGCGCACGTGGTTTTGGCCGAGACGCTGGGCTCCTTCGCCGCAGCTTTCCATGCCGGACCGGGCAGCAAGGTGGTGGGTATTGAGATCAATGCCACACACCACAGGGGCGTCGCCGCGGGCCTGGTCACGGGCACAGCCACACCCATTCACCTGGGCCGCACGCTGGCCACCCACGAGGTGGTCATGACCGATGAGCAGGGCCGCCGGCTCTCCACCTGCCGCATCACCAACATGATTTTGGCCCGATAACCGTTAACCGTACGACGCCGGCCACGTACCCTCCGCTGTGTGCGAAAGGTACGTGGCCGGCGTCGTACGTTAGACGTTTCTTAGAACAAGTGCTCCAGCATGGCGAAGAACGGCTCGTTCAGGTGCGGCACGATCAAGATGATGGCCAGCACAACAGCCACGACGCAAAAACCGAAGCACACGTAGGAGCCCCATTTGGCGGTCTGGTTGACGTGCTCGGCGTCGTCGCTGCTCACAGCCGTCAGCCGCACGCCCAGTGAGTACATGACAACCACGAACCCGGCACCCACCAAGGTGGTGAGGGCCACCGTCAAAAATCCGAACCAGTCGATCATGGCATCTCCTTCGTGGCGGCAGTCTCATCGTCAACCCCGGGAACGTCAGTATCCCCGGGAGCCGGCGGAGCCTTCACCTTGGGCTTGGGAGCGGCAGCCGACTTGACCCGGGCCTTGGGCGGCTCGGCGGCCTTGGTCATGGCCTTCAGGACGGCTGTGTCGGCCTTGTCCAGTGCGGTCTGGGCCGTGGCACGAATCGCAGCAGCCTCGGCGGCACGCTTGGCGGCCTTCTCTGCGGTTTTTTCCGCGGCACGGGCCTTGGCGGCCAGACGCTCACGTTCCTTCCTGCTGGGAATGTGCAGGGCCTCGCCCACAGCATCCACGTCGCTGATCGCATTGCTGTGGTCAACGGTTTCGCGCTGGGAAACGATGAACATGAAGATGATGGCGCTCAGCCCCAGTACGGCAACAATGACAATGCCAACGGTGCCGGTGCGGATCAGCAGGGCAGCCAAGCCGCCCACCAAGGCCGCAGAGGGGAGCGTCAACAGCCACGTGATGCCGATCTTGCCAATGGCGCCCCAGCGGACAGTTGCGCCCTTGCGGCCCAGGCCCGAACCAATCACGGAGCCGGAGGCTACATGCGTGGTGGAGAGCGCGAAGCCCAAGTGGCTGGAGGCCAAAATTGCGGCTGCCGTGCTGGTTTCGGCCGCGAAGCCCTGTGCGGGCTTGACGTCTGTCAGACCGGATCCTAGGGTGCGGATGATGCGCCAACCGCCGGCATAAGTACCGGCTGCGATGGCAATGGCACAGGTGGCAATGACCCAGAAGTGCGGACCGGTGCCAGCCTGCTGGAGGCCCGAAGCAACCAGAACCAAGGTGATGACACCCATGGTCTTCTGGGCGTCGTTGGTGCCGTGGGCCAAAGCAACCAGCGAGGAGCTGAAGACCTGGCCGCGGCGGAAACCGCCGCGCTTCTGGGTGAGTTTGTCACCGGAATCCGGGTCTGAACGCTTGGTGATGGAGTAGGCCATCTTGGTGCACAGGAAGGCCACCAGACCGGCGATGGCGGGGGCCAGCAGTGCTGGCAGCAGCACCTTGGAAACAACCACCATGAAGTTCACTGCGCCGAATGACCAGGTGCCCACAATGGCTGCACCAATCAAACCGCCGAACAGGGCATGTGAGGAGCTGGAAGGGAGGCCAAGAAGCCACGTGAACAGATTCCACAGCACAGCACCCATCAAGCCGGCAAAGATCATCTCGGGGGTGATCGCAACGCCGTTGGGCCCGCCCTCATTGATGATGCCGCCGGAGATGGTCTTAGCTACTTCCGTGGAGAGAAACGCACCCACAAGGTTAAGAATCGCGGCCAGTGCCACGGCTGTCTTGGGCTTGATGGCGCCTGTGGCAATGGGTGTAGCCATCGCGTTGGCGGTGTCATGAAAGCCGTTCGTAAAATCAAAGAAAAGGGCTAGTGCTATGACAAGCACAACCATGAAGGTGAGATCCACCCGCGGTCCAATCTAAAGAGGGCAATTGTGGACTGAAAAAGTCTAAGGGAAACAGCTGCACAAGTCTGCTGCAGCGCACAAGGCATCCCAGTGAAATATTTAGACAACTTTACGAGTCTACGATGATTTAGCTCGAGCCTACATTCCTTTTCTGTGCCGCACTTATGCGTCGCAGGACAATTTCTCCGTGCGTTCCCTTGGCCAAGCACTAGGCTTGTGGCATTGAGTGCCCGCTTGCTCACTAGTCGCTGCAGTATGAAGGAGTCCCATGAGCAACTTGGAAGCGGCACCGCCGGAACTGACCTGCCCCAGCATTCCCGGCACCATGGAGGTTCTAAAACCCCGTGAAGTACCCCTGGGTGGCCCCCGCGCCATGCCAGTGAGGCGGACACTGCCCCAGCGGGAGCGTTCCCTCATCGGCGCCTGGTGCTTCCTGGATCACTACGGCCCGGACAATGTCGCCGCCACGGGGGGCATGGCCGTGCCGCCTCATCCGCACACCGGATTGCAGACAGTCAGCTGGCTGTTCACCGGCGAAATTGAGCACGCCGATAGTGCTGGATATCACGCCATGGTCAGGCCCGGTGAGCTGAATCTGATGACGGCCGGGCGGGGCATCAGCCACTCCGAATACTCCACACCGGCCACCACCCTCCTGCACGGAGCACAACTGTGGGTGGCATTGCCCGAGCATGCCCGTTTCACGGATCCCGGTTTTGAACACTACGCCCCCGAGGCATTGGCACTGCCCGGGGCCGAGCTGCGGGTCTTCCTGGGCGAGTTGGCTGGGCAAGCCTCCCCCGTTGTGACCTTCACGCCGCTGTTGGGCGCAGAAATCCTGCTCGACGCCGGTGCCACCCTCACACTGGCGGTGCGGGAAGACTTTGAGCACGGCATTCTGGTGGATCAGGGGGCCGTGCGCGTTTCTGGAACGCCCTTGTCCTACGCCGAGCTGGGCTATGTGGGTCCGGGGCATGCGACGCTGACCCTGGTGGCGGGGTCAGATCCGGTGCGCCTGCTGCTCATTGGCGGGACGCCGTTGGGTGAGTCCATTGTGATGTGGTGGAATTTTGTGGGCCGCACACACGAGGAGATTCTCGCGTTCAGGCGCGCGTGGCAGGGCGAAATCGGCGCCGAAACGGGTGGCCAGGATGGCACGGGCACTGACGCGGGCGACGCCGAACCCCGCTTTGGCCTTCCGGCCCACCCCACGGACGCTCCCCTGCCCGCGCCGGTGCTGCCTGCCGTCCGGCTCCGGCCCCGCAGCAATCCACGCTAGGGCAGGGACCGCCCCTTGGCGCGACTGACCAGCCGGTCAGTGCGTAGATAACGCCCTCAAAACGCATCTTGAGGGCGTTATCTGCACACTCACGGCAGCAGGAGTCGATAAGTCCGCGGCGGGTTTAGCCCTGGCGGAGGTTCTCACGCACCATGGGGGCCACCTTCGTGGCATAGAGTTCAATGCTCTTCATCATGGCCTGGTGCGGCAGGGTGCCGTGGCTGTATTTCATATCAAAGCGCGACAGGCCCAGCGACTTGGCCACGGTGGTGATCTTGGTGGCCACCGTTTCCGGCGAGCCCACCATCAGGGCGCCGCGCGGACCGGCGGTGGCCTCAAACTCCGCGCGGGTGATGGGCGGCCAGCCGCGGTCACGGCCAATGCGGTTGTGCATGCCTTCGTAGTGCGGCCACAGTTCGTCCTTGGCCTGCTGGTCGGTGTCGGCGATGTGGCCCGGAGAATGCACGCCGATGGGCTGCTCCGGCTGGCCAAATTCCTTCAGTGCCCGGTGGTAGAGCTCCGCGAACGGTGTAAACTGCTGCGGTTCACCGCCAATGATGGCCAGCATCAGGGGCATGCCGTAGTGGGCTGCCCGGACCACCGATTGCGGGCTGCCACCCACGGCAACCCAGGACTTCAAGGTTCCCGACTCGGTGTGCGGGTACACCATCTGTTCAGTGAGGGCCGGGCGGGTGTTGCCGCTCCAGTTCACGGGACCCTGCTGGCGCAGTTCATTGAACAGTTCAAGCTTCTCTTCAAAGAGTTCCTCATAGTTGGCCAGGTCGAAGCCAAAGAGCGGGAACGATTCCGTGAAGGAACCACGGCCCAAGATGACCTCCGCGCGGCCGTTGGATACGGCGTCGAGCGTGGAAAAGCGCTGGAACACACGGATCGGATCGTCCGAGCTGAGAACCGTCACGGCCGAGCCCAGGCGAATCCGCTCAGTCTTGCCGGCGATGGCGGCCAGCACCATGTCCGGGGCGGAGACAGCAAAGTCGTCCCGGTGGTGCTCGCCTACGCCAAAGTAGTCCAGGCCCAGCTTGTCGGCCAGCACGGCCTGCTCGACGACGTCGCGAATCACGTGCGCTGCATGCTTGGGTGCGCCGTGCTCATCAACCGTGATGTCACCGAAAGTGTCCAGGCCCAGTTCAATAGTGCCGTTTGCCACGGGAATACCGTCCATTTCTGTCGAAATACGCGGGGCATCCAGCGCCCCGGCAATGAATATGCGTTTGCATCTACTTTCAAAACCGAGGGCCGGTGGATTCTATTCCCGGGAGGCTAGTGTGTGAGCTGCTCGGATTTGCTGCGGTAGACGGCCAGGAAGGAGGAGATGCGCCGCACGGCCTCCTCAATGTCGCCCACGGAGGGCAAAATCACGAAGCGGAAGTGGTCCGGAGTGGGCCAGTGGAAGGCTGTGCCATGGCTGACGAGAATCTTCTGGTCCTCCAAGAGATCGATCACGAACTTTTCATCGGACTCGATGGGGTACATCGCCGGGTCCAACTTCACGAACAGGTACATCGCCCCGGCAGCCGGCACGCAGGACACGCCGGGCAGGGCGTTGAGGAGCTTTGAGGCGAGGTCGCGCTGCTCGCGCAGCCGTCCGCCGGGCTTGGTGAGGTCGTTGATGCTTTGGTAGCCGCCCAGGGATGTTTGGATGGCGTGCTGGGCCGGCACATTGGCGCACAAGCGCAGCGACGCCAGCAGTTCCAGTGACTCCTTGAACCCTGCCATGGCGGCACGGGGGCCGGACAAGGCCACCCAGCCGGCCCGGTAGCCGGGCATCCTGTACGCCTTGGACAGGCCACTGAAGGTAAGCGTGCAGACGTCCTTGGACATGGCGGCCATGTGGATGTGGGTGCGGCCGTCATAGAGGATCTTCTCGTAGATCTCATCCGAGAAAATCACCAGGTCGTGCTTGCGGGCCAGCTCCACAAACGCCTCCAGAATGTGGCGCGGGTACACGGCACCGGTGGGGTTGTTCGGGTTGATGATGACGATGGCGCGCGTCTTGGGCGTGATCTTGGCTTCGACGTCGGCCAGGTCGGGCCACCATTCGTTGTCCTCATCACAGAGGTAGTGCACGGGGATGCCGCCGGTGAGCGTGACCGAGGCCGTCCACAGAGGGTAATCGGGTGCGGGAATCAGGACTTCGTCGCCATTCTCCAGGAACGCCTGCAGGGTCATGGAAATGAGTTCGCTGACGCCGTTGCCCACAAAGATGTCATCCACCCCAATAGTCATCAAACCCTTGGTTTGGTAATACTGGGAGATGGCCGTGCGGGCGGAGAAGATGCCCTTGGAATCGCTGTAGCCCTGGGCGCCGCGCAGGTGGTGGATCATGTCCACCACAATGGACTCCGGCGCTTCCAGGCCAAAGGGTGCCGTGTCGCCAAGGTTCATGCGCAGGATCCGGTGGCCCTCCGCCTCCATCTTCTGGGCAGCGTGCAGGATGGGTCCGCGGAGTTCGTAGCGAACGTTGGCTAATTTGGAAGAAAATTGCATGGGGCGCATGCCTTCAATCTTCACATATTCAACGCAACAAACGGCGGTACGGTCCACATTTTGGCGGGTTTGGTGCCGCGATGGGGACGTCGGCTTGTTTATTCTTGGATGACGCTGAGCACGTTCCCGGCCGGATCCTTGAACCAGGCTATGAGCGGGCCGCCGCTGCGGAAGATACCCTTGGCGTCGGTCTCCATGGGGGTGCCGGCATAATGCTCAAGCTCGACGCCGGCAGCGGCCAGTGCGTCCACCGCACCTTCAATGTCCGGAACCGGAAAATTCAAAACCGTGAACGACGCCGGCTCATGGCTGTCACCCTTGGGGTAGACCAACACTGTCCCACCGCCTGGCAGGTGCAGGGTCAGCATGCCGTCCTGTTCAGCCACGTCCAGGCCCAGCGTGGTGCCGTAAAAATCACGGGCCGCTGGAATGCTGTCCACGGAGAATCCACTAAATGCCTTGCTGTTTTCCAACATGATTGCTGCTTCCCTTCGTCGTTGGCCCCCCGCCACTGTCCAGCCTAGGCCTGCGGTGGCGCGAGCAACAGAGGTGGCTACGGTCAGAGTATGGGCAGCACCTGTTCTTTGACCTGCTTGCGCAAGATCTTGCCCAGCATGGAACGCGGCATGTCAGCAACGGCCACAATCCGGACGGGAACCTTGTAGCCCGCCATGCGCTCACGGCAGTGCGCGCGCAGGGCTGCCTCGTCCAGGCTGGTGCCTGCCTGAAGCACGACGGCGGCAACCACCATTTCCCCGCCCCGTTCCAAGGGCTTGCCAAAGACCGCGACGTCGGCCACGTCGTCGTGCAGGCGAAGAACGGCCTCCACCTCGGAGGGGGAAACGTTGAAGCCGCCCGTGATGACCAGTTCCTTCATCCTGTCCACGATGGTGGTGAAACCGTCCGGGTCCACCGTGACGATGTCGCCCGTGCGCAACCAACCGTCCTCGGTGAGCGCCTTGGCCGTTTCCTCAGGATTGTTCCAATAGCCCGCGAAAACCTGCGGGCCCTTCAGGAGCAGTTCCCCACGCTCACCCTGGGGGACGTCCACGCCGGGATCGTCGACGTCGGACACCCGCATCAAGGTGGACGGGAACGGCACGCCGATGGTGCCGTTGCGCCGCGTGGGGTGGAAGGGATTGCCCAGCGCCACGGGCGAAGATTCGGTCATGCCGTAGCCCTCCACCAGCAAACCGCCGGAGACCGATTCCCACAGTTCCACCACATGGTCGGGCAGATTCATGGCGCCGGAGATGCTGTATTTGCAGGAGCGCAAGGAAACGCCCTTCTCCTTTGCCGCCAAGGCTGTGCGTTCATAGATGGGCGGCACCGCACAGTACACGGTGGCCGGTGACTTCTTCATGGCGGCCAGCACCAGATCGGTATCAAACTTGGGGAACAGCACCAGCAGGCCCTGTTTGCGGATGCCAAACGTGAGGTAGAGGGTCATGCCAAAGGCGTGGAACATGGGCAAAATGGCGTAGAGAATTTCCTTGCGCTCCTGCGCGCCGTGCATCCATGCCTCGCCTTGAAGGGCGTTGGCGTAAAGGTTGTAGTGGGTGAGCATGGCGCCCTTGGGGTTTCCCGTGGTGCCGGAGGTGTAGCCGATCACGGCCAGGTCCTGCACTCCGGGGCGCGGGTGGGTGGAGCTGATCCTGCCGTGGGCCAGCAGATCCTTCCACGCCATGGCTCCCGGCGCCGGGGCACTGAGCGCTGCCCGCGTTTCCCGGAGCTTTTTCAGCGGCAACGCCAAGGCCAGACGCTTGGCGACCGGGAATGCGTTTAAGAGGTTCACGGCCACAATGTGATCAATGCTCACGTCGGCGGGGAATGCTTGAACGGCTGCCACAGCTTTGTCCCAGGCGATGACCACTCGGGCCTGATGGTCCTCAAATTGATGCCGGAGCTCGCGTGAAGTGTACAGCGGGTTGTGTTCCACCACCACGGCCCCCAGACGCAGGACGGCATAAAAGGCCACCACGTGCTGTGGGCAGTTGGGGAGAATGAGAGCCACCCTGTCCCCCGCCCTGACGCCCAGCCGGCGCAAACCCTCAGCCGCCCGCTCCACCTGCTCCCCCAATTCGCGGTAGCTGGTCCGGCGGCCAAAGAACTCCATGGCCGGGTGCTCGCCCGCTTCCGCAACGGAGCGCTCAAACATGGCCACCAGGGACTCCGTGGGCAGCTCAATGTCTGCCGGGACGCCCGGCTGGTAGTTCCTCACCCACGGCTGGGTGGGGATGTTCTGCGCTTCGCTGCTGGACTGCTCTGTGCTGGACTGCTCGGTGCTGGACTGCTCAATGTTCGCCATGCCACCATTTTGCCGCCAACGGTACTGGAGTGTCGAATGCCGACGGCGGGGGGCCCACGGCCGGGAGCCAGCCGCCCATCGTGAGGGGTCCGGCGTCGACCGTCAGGAACAAAAGGGGCAAAATCGGCTAAATCAGTGGATTTTTGGGCTGTCGTGTTTCTCACAATAAAAAGTTTCTGCGCTCCCTTAGCACACCCCCGGACGGCCCATGGACCGGCGAAGATTGCTAAGCTAAGAGGTCGGACATGGCCCCCTGCCGGGCAGCTACCGCCAACACTCTCATTCTTCATAAGGAGAACAACGCCTCAATGACATCCGTGGCCACTGAATCACTGCGTGACCAGCTTTGGAATCGCCGTTACGACGAGAACATTGCACCCATCACCGAGCTCTGCGACACCCTGGCGGAAGCCCGGCCCGAGCAGCAGGTGGCCTATGTAGACCCCGTTCACGATGTCGACGAGTGCAAGATCATCAGCTTGTTCTCCAACGTTGGCGAGATGGACGAGTCAGGTTTCATCACCGCCGGCGACGAGCAGGCAGCCACCCGCTTGCTGGGCATCCACTGGCAGATTGGCCTGCGTCCCAGCCTGGTCATGCCGTGGAACGTACACCCCTGGTTCACGCCGGGCGAGCCCAACGGCCGCCTCACGGCACCGCAGATTGAGCAGGGCCTGCGCCCGCTGGTGAAGTTCATGACCCTGGTCCCCCGCGCGTCAGCACTGGTGGCACACGGCACCGAGGCGCACCGACTGGCAGACCAGCTCCTGAAGGCACAGGGCCCCATGCTGTACAAGCGTGGATTCGGCATTTACAAGGTCCGTTCACTCTCAGGCCGCAGCTTTGCCGGCTCGCCCGAACGCCAGGAGCAGTGGCTGCTGGAATCGGCCAAGGCCTACGCCGAGTCAATGACCCGCAACGGAATCCCCGTCAAGGGCCGCTAACTTTTTCCAACTGACCCGCAGAAAACGCCGAAAAAAGACGATTTTGATCGTTTTTCCGGCGTTTTCTGCGGGTCAGTTTGCTTTAAGGCTCGACGGCGGGGACCTCCCCTGAAACTTGCCCCTGCGGTAGGCTCGGCGCATGAGTCACTGCGCAGCGCGGCTCGGCGAACGGAGCCGCCCCAGGAGCAACCGGACTGTCTTGGCTGCCGCTTGTTTCACGACAGCGTTGTCCATGGCCGCCTGCACATCAATCACCCCTGCCCCCGGGCCAAGTACCCCAGCAGCTGCGGCAGGCGGAAGCGGCGACGTTGCGACGGGACTTGACGCCCCGTGGTCCATGGCGTTGCTGGCGGACCGTTCAATCTTGGTCAGCGAACGGGACACGGGCCAGATTGTAGAAGTGTCGGCACAAGGGGCCACGCGAGACATGGGAACGATACCCGGAGTGGTCGCTTCCGGTGAAGGCGGCCTGCTGGGTCTGGCTGTGCGGCTGGGTGGCTGTGACGGAAACCCAACACCGGACACGGGCTGCCTGATGCTGTACGCCTACTTCACCGCCGAAAGTGACCACAGGATTGTGCGGATGCCCGTGCTGGGAGCAGCCGGCGAAAGGAGCCTGGGTGCTCCCGAAACTATCATCGCCGGCATTGCCAAAGCGGGCAACCACAACGGTGGCAGGCTCGCGTTCGGCCCGGACGGCATGCTCTACGTCACCTCCGGCGACGCCGGGAACGCAAACGCTGCCCAGGATCCCACGTCCCTGTCGGGAAAGATTCTGCGATTAACGCCCGACGGCGGAATCCCCGCCGACAACCCGTTCCCGGGCAGCCCCGTGTGGTCTTTGGGGCACCGCAACCCCCAAGGCATTGCCTGGGATGGCCAGGGCAGGATGTGGGCCTCGGAATTTGGCCAAAACCAGTGGGATGAGCTCAATGAGGTCAAGGCCGGGGCGAATTACGGCTGGCCGCTGGTGGAAGGAATAGGGGACGACAAGCGCTTTGTTAATCCGGTGCTCCAGTGGTCCACGGACGAGGCCAGCCCCAGCGGAATCGCGATCAACGGCACCACCCTCTACATGGCTGCGCTGCGCGGACAACGCCTGTGGGTTATTGATCTAGCCGGCACTCCCGCATCAAACGAAACCCTCGTGGGTGAACTCGGCAGGCTCCGCGACGTGGCATTAACCGCAGACGGCCGCCTGCTTGTTCTGACGAACAATACAGACGGCCGCGGCAGCCCAAGGGATGGCGACGACAGAATCGTGGCGATCGTGCTCGGCTGAGAGCGGCGCCGAACCCGGCATTTTCGACAACGCGGGCGCGCAGCGGATTTGGGGGCTGGAGGCGTGGTGGGCGTCGCCGCGGACACACCGACGAAGCCGTGTGTGGCGCGGTGCGGGCACCAGCCCCCAAATCCGTGAAGCGCCGGTCCTCCGCCGGAGGTGAACCTAGACGCTTGTCAGGGCCAGGTGCGGGGCCACCCATTCGGCGTAGCGGGCCTTGACGGTGTCGATGACATCCGCGTAAGGCTGGGCCCAGATGTCCTCGTTGAAGATTTCCACCTCAACCACGCCGTCGTAGCCAGCCTCGGCAACCCAGGCACCGATCGAGGCGAAGTCGATCACGCCGTCGCCCATGAAACCGCGGGACAACAATGCGTCTGCGGCGATGGGCAGGTTGAAGTCGCACACCTGGTAGGAGGCGATGCGGCCCTCGGCACCTGCGCGGGCAATCTGCTCGCGCAGCGACGGGTCCCACCAGACGTGGAAGGTGTCCACCACCACGCCCACGGCCTCCACTGGGTGCGGGGCAGCCAAATCCAGGGCCTGGCCCAACGTTGAGAGGACAGCCCTATCCGCGGCGTACATGGGATGCAAGGGCTCCAAGACCAGACGCACCCCGTGCTTCAGGGCGAACGGGACCAGCTCGGCGAGCCGGTCGGCAACGCGCTGGCGGGCCAGCACAATATCCTTGCCACCAGCAACTGCCGCGGCCGAGCCCCCGCCATCAACGGCACCCGGTGAGACGCTGAAATCGGGCAGTCCGCCCACCACCATGATGATCTCGGTGGTGCCCAGGGCCTTGGCTTCCAAGATGGCGGCCTGGTTGTCGGCCAGTGCAGCGGCCTGGCCGGCCGGGTCGGCGGCGGTCAGGAAGCCGCCGCGGCACAAGCTTGATACTTGCAGACCGGATGAACGCACCATCTCAACGGCGCGCTCCAACCCCACTTCGGCCACTTTGTCGCGCCACAATCCGATGTGGGACAGACCCGCGGCTGCCGTCAAGGACAGGGCTTCGGCAAGCGAGGCCTTCTTGATGGTTGCTGTGTTGATGGACAGCTTCTCGAAGTTGCTCACGCGTGGGCCCCTTCCAGCACAACACACTCGACACCTGCGGTGTTCAGAAATCCGGCCATGCGTGTCGCGGCAAGCTCCGGCGCAAGCAGGAGGGCGGCCGTGTTGGCCAGGCGGAACAGCTTGACCAGGTGGTTGAGGTCGCGGCCGGCGTGCAGGCCGCCGATCATCTGGAAGCCTGGCTGGAAGCCGTTGAGCCACGCCAGGAAAGCAATGCCTGTCTTGTAGTAGTACGTGGGCGCCTCGAAGATGTGCAGCCCCAAATCCCGGGTGGAATCCAGGATGGCGCGGGCCTCGGCGGGGCGGCCGGCGTCGTACTCCTGCAACGCCGTGGACGCGGCCGGAGCAATCGCGGCAAAGATGCCAAGGAGCGCATCGGAATAGTGTGAGCCGTCGCCGTCGATGAGCTCGGGGTAGTTGAAGTCATCCCCCGTGTAGAGACGCACGCCCTCGGGAAGGGACGCGCGCAGCACAACTTCGTGTCCGGCGTCGAGCAGGGAAACCTTCACGCCGTCAACCTTCGCAGCATGCGTCGCAATGAGCAGCTGGAACGTGGCGGTCGCGGCGGCAACGTCTTCGCTGCCCCAGTAGCCGGCCAGGGCGGGGTCAAACATGGTGCCCAACCAGTGGAGGACGACGGGTTCCTTGACCTCGGAGAGCAGCGTGCCGTAGAGGGCGAGGTAATCCGACGGGCCGGCGGCCACCTTGGCGAGGGCGCGCGAAGCCATGATGATGACCTTGGCACCGGAAGCCTCGACGACGGCGATCTGCTCGCGGTAGGCGGCCAGCACGGCCGCCAGCCCTGCCTCGCCGGGTTCGACGTCGGCCGGGTCCAGCTGGTCTGTGCCGGCACCGCAGGCCAACAGGTCCCGCACGGTCCGTTCGGGCGTCGCGATGAGAGCGGCCTCGGCGGCACTGCGGTTGATGAGCTGCTGGGTGGCGGCCCAATCCAGGCCCATGCCTCGCTGGGCGGTGTCCATGGCATCGGCAATGCCAACGCCCCAGCTCCACAGCTCGCGGCGGAAGGCCAAGGTGGAATCCCAGTCAATCTGGGCCGGGGCGCCCGGTACATTGTTGCCCAGGACCTTGGGTGTGACGTGAGCTGCCGCGTAGACCTTGCGGGAGCTGATCAATCCGGTGGGCTTGCGCCACGGTCCGGTTTCATTCAAGGTGAGTGCTTCCAGCGCGCCGTCTGGGCGTGGAAGTGTCAGTGAAATGGTCATGGTTACAGCTCGATTTCGGGGATGTCCAGGGTGCGGCGCTCGGCCGAGGACTGCAGGCCCAGCTCGGCAAGCTGCACGCCGCGTGCTGCGGAGAGCAGACCAAAGCGGTGTTCGCGGCCGGCGATGGCGTCGCGCAGGAATTCTTCCCACTGCAGCTTAAAGCCGTTGTCCAGATCCGCATTGGCGGGAACTTCGGCCCACTGTGCGCGGAAGGATTCGGTGACGGGAAGATCCGGGTTCCAGACGGGCTTGGGGGTGTGGGCACGCTGCTGGGCCACGCACTTGTTCAAACCG
The DNA here is from genome assembly GCF_002909445.1 of Arthrobacter glacialis. Taxonomy (GTDB): domain Bacteria; phylum Actinomycetota; class Actinomycetes; order Actinomycetales; family Micrococcaceae; genus Specibacter; species Specibacter glacialis. The sequence continues at coordinate 17,159 of NZ_PPXC01000014.1, read as the reverse complement.
GCGACGGCGGAGCCGTGGGTGCCGTCGATCTGGAACTCCACCAGCTCGTCGCGGTAAACACGCACGGCCCAGGAGGAGTTGATCTGGCCAATGACCTGATCTCCGGACGGAGTTTCGAGCTCGAAGATGCCGTAGGCGGCGTCGTCGGCCGTTGCCTTGTATTCCTTGCCCTGCTCGTCCCAGCGTGCCGGGATGTGGGTGGCGGTCTTGGCGTTGACGCTCTTGACCTTGCCGATGATGCCTTCAAGGACGTAGTTCCAGTGGCAGAACATGTCGGTGGTCATGCCGCCGCCGTCTTCCTTGCGGTAGTTCCAGGACGGACGCTGGGCAGCCTGGTGGTCGCCCTCGAAGACCCAGTAGCCGAATTCGCCGCGGATGGAGAGGATGCGGCCGAAGAAACCTTCGTCCACCAGGCGGCGCAGCTTGACCAGTCCGGGCAGGTACAGCTTGTCATGGACAACTCCGGCCGTTATACCGGCTGCCTGCCCGATGCGGGCCAGCTCGACAGCCTCTTCCAGGGTCTCCGCCGTGGGCTTCTCGGTGAAGATGTGCTTGCCGTTGGCCATGGCCTTCTTCAAGGTGGCAGCGCGCAGGCTGGTCATGGAGGCATCAAAGACGACGTCAACGGTGGGGTCCGCGATCACGGCGTCAAGGTCCGTGGACCAGTGCTCAACGTTGTGCAGTTCGGCCAGCTCGCGGACCTTGGCCTCGTTGCGGCCAATCAGGATCGGTTCAATGGCAACCTTGGTGCCGTCTTCCAGGATCAGGCCCGAGTCGCGCAGCGGCAGGATGGATCGCAGCAGGTGCTGACGGTAGCCCATGCGTCCGGTGATGCCGTTCATCGCGATGCGGATGACCCGCTGGTTTCCGTTGGACGGCTTGCTGGCAACAGTGTCAGCAAGGGTGGCTTGAGCGGCGCTCTGATCGGCGGTGGCTGTCATAGTCACGATATTCTCCCGAAAGTGGTTGTAAGTGCAGGCCAGGAAACCCGGCGTGGTTAGTCGTTAGGAAAGCGCTTTCCAATATATGCTGAAGATTGCATCCAGGTCAAGGGCACTTCGTGATCCGCCCCACACTATCCATCGAGCGCAAGGAACATTAGCGTGCCCGTTAAACTCTCAGAAGTTGCCCAGCACGCCGGCGTCTCTTTAGCTACGGCCTCACGCGTACTCAACGGCTCCAGCCGGACACCCGCTGCCGACATTGCCGAGCGCGTGAAGTCTGCCGCCGAGGAACTGGGGTACGTGGCCAACGCCCAGGCCCAGGCACTGGCCCGTTCCACCACAGGGCTGGTGGGCCTGGTGGTCCACGACATTGCTGACCCGTATTTTTCCGCCATAGCCCATGGGGTGCAGCAGGCCGCGTTGCAAACGCGCCACCAGGTGCTGCTGGCCGGCACGGATATTGTTGGCGACGGGTCCCCCGGCGATGCCGAACTCGCTGCCGTCAACGCGTTCATTTCGTACCGCACGGATGCCATCATTTTGGCGGCCTCGCGGCTTTTGGACGAAGATCCCCGGCTGGCCAAGGCACTCTCGCAGTACATCAACAATGGCGGGCGGGTGGTGACATTGGGGCCATCTGCCATTCCGGAGGCTCGCGTCCTGACGGTGGCCAACCGCGAGGGGGCCACAGCCTTGGTGGCGGCGCTCGTGGCGCAGGGCATCAAGCGCTTTGTCATCTTGGCGGGCCCGCATGAACGCAACACGGCAAGGGTGCGTGTGGAAGGTTTCCTGCACGGGTTGGCCGAGGCGAACCTTGAGCCTCTCGCCGTCGTTCACGGAGCATTCACCAGCAAGGGCGGCTACGACGCCACCGTGGAGTACCTGAATTCCCTCGGCGACAAGGCCCAGGCGCTGTCCGTTTTGAAGGACGACGCCGAGTCCCCCGTATGCATCTTGGCCGCCAACGACGTCATAGCGCTTGGCGCCATGACAGCCTTGCGTTCCCGAGAGCTGAGTATTCCGACAGATATTCAAGTCGCTGGATTCGATGATATTCCCACGCTGCGCGATCACTCCCCCGCGCTCACCACCTACCGTCTGCCCTTGGAGGACATGGGCAAACTGGCTGCCGAGATGGCACTGAACCCGGCCGCAAAGCAGTCCGGCAGCGTCACCGGAACAGTGGTCCTGAGGGAAAGTGCAGGGCACCAGTAGCCAGGCACCAGCCCGCCTAGCAACTGAAAGTTTGGTGTCCATTTTGGTCTCGGTGGGGCATAATCGCAGCATGAGCACTGATGAGCGCCCCGGCGAGAACATGTCCACCGATGAAGCATGGAAGTTTCTGGAGAACACGAGCTTTGGCAGACTGGCCCTCAGCGTGGCCAACCAGCCCGACATCTTCCCCATCAATTTCCTCGCTCATGAGCAGAAACTGTTGATCCGGACCAACCCCGGAACCAAGCTGGCCGAACTGACCATCAATGACACAGTTGCCTTCGAGATAGACGGCCTCGCCGAGGATCAGGCGTGGAGTGTCGTCCTCAAGGGGACTGCACGAGTCTTGGAATCGCAAACCGAGATCGACGCCGTCATGGACCTGCCGTTGACGCCTTGGCTGCAAACCCTCAAGTACACCTTTGTGGAAATCACGCCCAGCAGTGTTCGTGGGATCCGCTTCCCCCTGGGCTCGGAACCCGAGCGCTACTAGCTCGCCGAGTTCTGCCCGGCCACAAAAGTGCCGCCGTCGTTCCTGAAAATACGGGAGCAACGGCGGCACCAAAGGGACCTACCACTGATGGGCCACATCCAGCACTATCCGGGTCGTGTTCCCCGGGCCGTTCAGGAAGAATACCCTGAACGGCAGCCTGGCCCTCACCCCCACACCGATGTGGGTGTAGCCTTCGTAGCTGCCGGCCATGGCCACCTGGCGGAAGGTTGCAAAGCCAGCGGTGTTAACCAGCTCGTTCCTGTTAGCCGGATTGTAGGTGGACATCCCGGTGTTCTGGTCGTAGGCCGGCGCCAGAACAACTACGTGCAGATCCGCACCGCCCCGGAGCGGCACGGGAAAGCCGCTGCCCGGCTGGGAAACCGATGCAACGTACTGCACGCTGAAGCCGTTGGCATGGCCCTGAAGGTCAATGACCATGCGGTCATAGCACGCGTGCCGGCCGGCACGAACATTGGTGACGGAAGCACCGGTAAGGCTGCCGGACGCCTTCGCCAGCGAGCCCCACGTGATGCCGCAATACGGTGTTGAGGCGGCCTGGGCAGGCGCCGGAGCAACCACAACAAACGCCAGGAGCAACCCCACAATTGCCAACCAAGTTTTGACGATTTTCATGAAAAACACCCTCTATGGGAAATGATGGATGCCCTCTTTGTGAGGGTTGTTTAACGCTATTCCTGCAGAGCCCAGAGCGCATCGCCCAGGACGCAAAATCGGCCAAAGCGATACGGCGACACTTGGCGCGGCTGTGAACGTTACCCATATTTCCGTAGTCGCCTAATCGTGACCTTGGGCATCACAGTGAATCAGTTGCGCCAAAGTTCCGGGGACGGGCGCCTCGGAAGACGGAAATTCGAACTTCTGTGCCCACCCCTTGACCCGGGTGGGATTTAGGCCTGCAATAGGAGTATGGCGACACGCCACGTGCGCCAGCAAGGAGTGTCCGGGCGGGGCCGTCGGGACCACGTCCGTCGGAGGTGCCGGTTATGGTTGTCCTAGTACTTGCGGCGCTGGTCTGTCTCACGGCAGCGGCTACCGTTTGGCTGATTCGAACACGCGCCACGGCGGAAAATGATCCTGACGCAACGTTTTGGTACGCCTTTGCCGGCCTGTGCGTGGCGGCGCCCCTGATTTTGATTCCGGCGCTCACCAGCAGCTTCACGTCACTGGCACTTTTTGCCGTGGCCCTTGCCACTACCGTAGCCACCCATAAGCTCGTGGTGCGTCGCCAGATCACGGCCGCAGCCACCGACCGCCGCCGGCAGCTCAGCCTTGCCCTCAGCACCGCCAACCATGAGCACGACGCCCTAATGACTCGCTGGGGCCGCTATGAACTGGACCCGGCCGCTGCCATCGACTTCCCCGCCATGAGCGATGTCCGGGTGCCCGAAACCTCGGCCCTGGCCAAGGCCGCCCGCGCCGCAGCTTCACTTCGACACGGACCAGGGTGCCTCACTCGGATGTCCCTCACGGGGGATGTTCCCGCGGACGACGGCGTCGCGGAGTACCAGCGGGCCGTCGCCATGTTGGCGGAAGCCTTGGAGACAGCCGAAAAAGCTGCCCAAGGCTGCCTGGCCCGGCAGTAACTTACTTGAGCCGGTAGCTTACTGAACCACCAGCACCGGGCACGGTGCGTGGCTGACCACGGCATTGCTGACGGAACCAAGCAGCAGACCCAGCAGCCCGCCTTGGCCTCGTCGTCCAACCACCAGCATGCGGGCGCCTTCAGAGCATGCCGCCAGCGTCTTGGCCGGGTGGCCTTGGACTAGGCGTGCCGAGACTGTGGTGGGGACGTCGGCGCCAAATGCTTGAAACAAGGCATCGTTGAGTACTTGGCAGGCACCGTCTTCAAAGCTTCCGATCCCCAGCGCCTCGTAGGTGGCATGCCTGCTGGGCACCTCCCACACGGCAACGGCATCAACCACCCCGCCTAGTTCGGCAGCGAACTTGGCGCCTTCTTGCAACGCTTTTACTGACGCGCTGGACCCGTCAACGCCAACCACGATGCGGACCACTGGTGTAGCTTCAGACACGAATTCGCTCCTTCAGGCAACGGGCCCATCCCGTTGCTTTGTATTCTTGCTCAGAAAACGTGCTGTCCATAGTTGGGACACCCCCATGGCTGCCACAGGTGGGCTTTTTACGGCGCAGGCTGTGCCGGCGTTGACGGCTGTTCAGCCGCTGGGGGCGGGAGGGTTGCCTCGGGCTCGGTCGTGGGCTGCGGCGGAACGGTTGCTTGAGGCACCGCAGGGACCTGGGGGCTTGGGTCTTGGGGCTGCGCGGGAACTTGAGGTGTTACGGGCAACGATTCCGCGCCGGATGTGGGGTCATTGAACCCCGCCACCAAGGGTGCCGTGGAGGCGAGCATCTCTGCTGGCGGGTTCACCAACTCCGAAGCGGTGTATTCAGGGTTGGCGGCTGCGGCGTTCATGACTGCTGCCCACTGGCCGCCAGCTAGGTCGGCACCGTCAACGCCTGCGTAGTACTTGCCGTTGATCACGATGTCTTGGTTCACAAATTCGGCACCGTTGCCCTTGTAGCTGCCAAAGAATGATGCGGTAACCACTCCACTATTGCCACCAATGGTCCAGGTTTCAATGTTGCCGTCAGTTGTACCGGTTTTGGCGAAGGAGTTGTTCTTGTCGTCCAGGGGGATGTTCCAGCCGGAGCCGCGCTGCAGGACGCTGCGCAGTGCGTAGGTCACCCCGGCCGCCACGTCGGCACTGATGGTTCGCTTGCAGTCCGCGGCGGGGACAGGGTACTTGGTTCCGTTGGCTCCAGTGATGGCCGTCAAGGCAATGGGGTTGCAGCGCGTACCCCCGCTGGCGAAGGTGGCAAACGCCGTCGCCATGTCCAAGGGAGCCACATTCTTGGTGCCGAGCAAGTTGGCAATGCTGGAAAGGTCATAGGGTTTGTTGCTCCGCCCGTCTTTCACCCCGGCTGCTGTTGCCATTTTTTGGATGTTGCAAAAGTCCAGGGCTGTGGCGGTTTGAAAAGTCACGGTGTTGATGGAGTTATAGAGGCCTTCGTAGGCGCTCATGGAGTAGTAGTGGTTGGGGTCATCGTTGGGGAGCAGGAACGACGGCGGGGCTGCGGGGTCATAGTCGCCCGTGGTGGTTCCGCAGGAATTGGTCCACGGGTAGCCGCTGGGGTAGCGCCGGACGGCGCCATTGATGGAGGTCATCATGGAATGGCCGCTGTTGAGCCATTCAGCGAACACAAACGGCTTGAAGGTTGAACCGACAGGGAAACCACCGGCACCGTGGAGCGGCTGGCCATTGGCGTCATTGACAGAAACAGCGAAATTCCCCATGTAATTCCCTGGCGCCTCGGTTGGGTTGTACACAGTATTTTGCGCCATGGTCAGGACCTTGCCCGTCCCCGGCTGCACACTGACAATCGCCGCACCACGCTGCAGCGGGTCGGTGGCACTCATGGTGGCTGTGGCTTGCTCCTGGGCCACCTTTTGCAGGGCTGAATCCAACGTGGTTTGAAGGGTCAGGCCGCCCTGGTAGAGCACCTTGGTGCGCTCCTCCAGGGTGGCACCGTAGGCCGGGTCGTTGAGAAAAAGCTGCTGCACATAGTCGCAGAAATAGGCGGCGGTGGCTGCGGCACAACCCTGAGAGCTGGTGGTTACGTGCAGGTCCAGGGGCGCCTGGACGGCAGCGTCATGGTCCGCCTGGCTGATCTTATTCTGATCCAGCAACTTGGCAAGAACTGCGTTGCGCCGGGTGACAACATTCTCCGGCTGGGTGATGGGGTCGTAGTAGGTGGGCCGGTTGACCACCCCAGCCAATGCTGCGGCCTGTGGGAGGGTAAGATCCTTGGCCGTGGTGTTGAAGTACAGTTTCGCGGCAGCTTCAATGCCGTATGCCCCGTTGCCAAAGTAAATGATGTTCAGGTACCCGGCCAAGATGTCATCCTTTGACAACTTCTTTTCCAGCCCAATGGCCAGCTGGATTTCGGTGACCTTGTCGGCCACCGTCTTTTCCATGCCCAGCTTGGCTTCATCAGTCTTCCCATCCGCCACCAGCTGTTCGATCAACATGTTGTTGACGTACTGCTGGGTGATGGTTGAGGCACCTTGGCGCCCGCCATTGATGGTGGCGACCAGGGCCCTGACAATGCCTGTGGGATCCACCCCGCCGTGCTCGTAGAACCTGGCGTCCTCAATGGCAACCACGCCGTCCTTGATGAAGGGCGACATGCTGTCAAAATCCACGACCTTCCTGTCTTGGGCGTACAGGGTGGCAATCGTGGAACCGTCGGAGGCGAGCATTGTGGTTGCCTGCGCGGGTGCCTGAAAGTCCATCGAGCTCGGAACAGTGGTCAAAAAATCGTTGACACCGGCCACAGCCACCTTGGCAAAAGCTGCCGCGGGCACGAACATGCCAGCCACCATCACCCCGATGACTGAACTGATCAGCAGCATCCGCAGCAGTTGCGAGGAAGTCGTGGTGCTTCCCCCGTTGGCAGCAGTCGCTAGATAGTGGCTTGCCTTGGGCTGCCTTGGTGAACGCTCTCCCATGGAAGACCTTCCTCTAAAGTGCTCATGCGCCGGGGCCATTTGATGCGCGGCGGCCCTGGCGCATACGTCCTTTTTAGCGTCCCCCCAATATATGGGAGTTAGCTGGACGTGGCACCCCGAAACCGCTGGAAGCAGGGCAGCACTCCGGTGCACGTCACAGTGAAGTGGCACAATGGCCCCAGGGAGCGTGCGGGAGTCGTATGCTCATTTCATGGCAAAATTCTTCGACATTCATCCAGACGATCCCCAGCCGCGTTCGGTCAGCCAGATCGTGGCCATCCTGCAATCCGGCGGGCTCATCGCCTACCCCTCCGATTCCTGCTACGCGCTGGGTGCACAGCTGGGCAACCGCGAGGCTCTGGATCGAATCCGGTCCATTCGCCGACTGGACAGCAAGCACCACTTCACCCTTGTCTGCAAGGACTTTGCACAGCTGGGGCAATTTGTCATGGTGGATAATGACATCTTCCGCAGCATCAAGGCCGTCACGCCCGGGCCGTACACCTTCATTCTCCCGGCCACCAAGGAAGTACCCAAACGCCTGGCCCACCCGAAAAAGAAGACTGTTGGCGTGCGTATCCCCGACAGCAGCCTGATCCAGGCCATTCTGGCAGAGTTGGGCGAGCCCATGCTCTCCAGCACCCTGCTGCTGCCTGATGAACAGGAGCCGCTGACGCAGGGCTGGGAAATCAAGGAGACGCTGGACCACGTGCTGGACGCCGTGATCGACGCCGGTGATGTTGGCGCCGAGCCAACAACAGTTGTTGACTTTTCCAGCGGCTATGCCGAAGTTGTCCGGCGCGGCATGGGAGATCCCAGCCGTTTCGAATAAACCGTAGAAGGGCCGCCGCTGTGCTCCATTAAAGGAGTGCTCCAATAAGGAAGTGCGACGGCGGCCCTTGCCTTGCGCTAGTGGGCGCGCCCCGCCATCAGAAACTATCCACCTGTGACACGCGGCTGCACGGGGACAACTCCCGGAACGTGGGTGTTCCGGGTGAACTGGTGCCGGACACCTCTAGACCTTCTTCGAAGATGTGGTTACCGTGAGAGCAGATCGGGCACGTTCCGGTCCTGCGAAACAAGGAAACAGCTAACCAGAGCGTTGATACGAAGGAGTTTCACATGGTTGTTAAGAGGACAGCTCACGCGGGATACACGGTTCCTGGCTTATCACTTCAGGATGGCCACAAGGTGGGCTCATTGCTCCAATCAAGGCTCCACGCCCTCAACGACCTCCAGCTGACGCTCAAGCACGCACATTGGAATGTGGTGGGCAGGGACTTCATCAGCGTGCACGAGATGCTGGATCCCCAAATTGACGTGGTCCGTGCCATGGTGGATGAAACCGCCGAACGCATCGCCACCTTGGGTGTCTCCCCCAACGGTTTGCCCGGAGCCTTGGTCGAGGCCCGATCGTGGGATGACTACGCCATTGCTCGGGCCGGTACCGCGGCGCACCTTGCTGCCCTGGATGTGGTGTACAAGGGCTTCCTCTCCAGCCACCGCAAAACCCTGGCCGACGTTGCCGAGCTGGACCCCATCACCGAGGACATACTCATTGGCCAATGCGCCAAGCTGGAACTGTTCCAGTGGTTCATGCGCGCCCATCTCGAGGACGACGACGGCGACCTCCTCACCGCGGGCGCCAAGACCGAACGCTCAGCCGCCAACAAGGCAAAGTAAGAGCGGCTGTGACGGGCTCCGGAACAGTTTCCACTTACCCCAAAACGGCCATAGTCACCGGTGCCGATCGCGGCATTGGCAAAGCCATAGCGATCGCCTTGGCTCGGGACGGCTTCGATGTGGGCTTCACCTGGCATGACGATGAGGCGGGTGCCAGGGACACCGCTGCGAGCATCGAGGAGCTGGGTCGGCGCGCCGCCTTGTTATGGCTGGACACCAGCGACCTTCCCAGCTGCGCCCCTGCCGTGGAAAAGCTGGCCACGGAGCTCGGATCACTGGGAGTCTTTGTCAACAACGTTGGCGTGGGGCTGCTCAGCTCGGTGGTGGACACCGAGTATGAGGACTGGCAGCGGATACTGGACATCAACCTCAACGGCGCTTTCCTCTGTCTGCAGGCCGCTGCGAAACTGTTGATTGCCGGCGGCTCCGGTGGGCGGATTGTGGTGATCACCAGCATCCACGCCCACCAGCCAAGGTTTGGCTTCGGGGCTTACTGTGCCTCCAAGTACGGCCTCAACGGACTCGCCAAGACTCTGGCCGTGGAACTGTCCGGGCACGGGATCACCGTGAACACGGTGGCACCAGGTGAAATCGCCACCCATTTGCCTGACTCCGAGCTGCGGCACCCTCACCAGATTCCGCGTCCAGGCATTCCGCTGGGACATGCCGGGACCGCGGAGGAGATAGCCGGCGTCGTCACTTTCCTGGCCTCCCCTGCGGCCAGCTATGTGACGGGTGCCAGCTGGGAGGTCGACGGCGGAATGGCTCAGGTGGGCGCCCAAGCCAGTTCGCATTTGGCCTCAAATGAGTGGCGGCAGGCGACAAGGAAGGGCACCTCCTAGGGCGACTGACACCCACCTTGTCCTTTTGGCTAAACACTGGCCGGTAGCATAGCCCCGCCCGTAGCGCAGGTCTTAGCATTTGCAGTGTTGAATGTGTTGAATGATTTGCGTGCGGGCGGGGCTCCTGGTGGAAGAAACGGGAGGCCCGGCGAGGTGGCCTGCGGGGCGCCCCACCCACAATTTCTTGCTGACGGAACCCATGCACTGAGCGGTCCGTGTGGGAGGGCCGCGCGCTCACGGAGGGCACCACCATGGCCACTTTGGATATTCACGAACTATCGGCAACCCTTACCTCGGCAGAGGCTCGTTGGAGTCCCCGCATCACGCCTCAGTCGCTGCTGAGCGACGAGGGCAAGAGGGCCCTATTGGGCGTCATTTTCACCCCGGCCGACGTCGCCATGCGCGCGGCAGGACCTCAGGAAGCCGCCGGACTGGCAGCCAGGGCCTTTGCCCCGGAAGTTGACTGGCGCAACAAGAACGGCAACCACGTCACTGCTGTGCGGGACCAGCAGTATTGCGGTTCCTGCGTATCGTTTGCGTGCACTGCGGTGGTTGAGTCCATGGCCTCCATTGAGCACGGTCAGCTCCTTGACCTGTCCGAGGCCGATTCACATTTCAATTCCAGCCATGGCCCGTCCTGCGGCGGCTGGAATTCCCATGCCTGCATGGCACAGTTGCAGGCCCGGGGGCAGGTCAGCGAGACGGCCCTGCCGTACTCGAGCGCCTTTGACAGTCCACCTGTGATCGACCCGGCCACCAATCTTTGGAAGCCGTATGTGCGGCCCACCCCAAACCGGGCCGACAGCCAGGTCTCCATCACCAACCACGGCCTGATCGGTGACATCAACGAGCGCAAGAGCTACCTGGACAGCACCGGCCCGTGCGCCGCATCCTTCGACGTCTACGACGACTTCTACAGTTACGCCACGGGCGTGTACCAGCACGTCACGGGCAACTACGTTGGCGGGCACTGCGTTGAGGTAATCGGCTACTCCGAATCCGAGCAGTGCTGGCTGGTGAAGAACTCCTGGGGAACCGGGTGGGGCATGTCGGGCTACTTCAAGATCGCCTACGGTCAGTGCAACTTTGACGTATACGCCTTCTCCACCGCCCAGGGTGTGCAGCTTCCGCCCAGCCACGGCTGGAGCGGTTGGGAGTCTCTGGGCGGAATCATCACCTCCAAGCCCAGTGCCGTCTCCTGGGGACCCAACAGGATCGACGCCGTGGCCCGCGGCACCGACTCCGCCATCTGGCATAGGTGGTGGGACGGCTCAAGTTGGAACGGCTGGGAATCGCTGGGCGGCGGCTGCCAGAGCGGCCCGGCCATCTGCTCCTGGGAATCCGGGCGGCTGGACATGTTTGTGGTGGGCACCGACCACCAGCTTTACCACAAGTGGTTCGACGGTGGTTGGAGCGGGTGGGAAGCCCTTGGCGGCTTGCTGTCCTCCGACCCCGCAGCAGTTTCGTGGGGCCCCAACCGCATTGACGTCTTTGCCCGCGGCATGGACTCGGCCATGTGGCACCTGTGGTGGGATGGCAGCAACTGGGGAGGTTGGGAAAGCTTGGGCGGGGTGTGCGATTCCGCCCCTGCCGTTGCTTCATGGGGCGACAACCGGCTCGACACCTTTGTCAAGGGCACCGACAGCCAGCTGTACCACCAGTACTGGGCAGGGGCCGGATGGAGCGGCTGGGAAGCTCTGGGCGGCTACGTTGGCGGTGACCTCTCCGCAGCCTCCTGGGGACCGGACCGGATTGACATGTTCTACCCCGGCGCCGGCTTCAACATGATGCATAAGTGGTGGGACGGGTCCTGGAGCGGTGAGGAAAACCTTGGCGGGCTGCTGTCCTCCGGAACCGGGGTGTCCACCTGGGCGCCCGGCCGGCTCGACTGCTTCGTGGAAGGCACGGATTCTGCCATGTGGCACAAGTGGTATGCCTGATCCTGAACTAGGCAAGATGCGGCCCTTGACATGAGCCTGCCACGGAGGAGAGTTGAGTGGTGATCACAGTCCGGGCAGGCGAGATGTTCAGTGTTGAGTTCCCCGCCACCCCGGCCACCGGCTATCAATGGTCGGTGGCCGGGGTGCCGGCCGGGCTGGAGCTTGTGGACAAGTCCTTTGCCCCGGATTCGCAACTTGCCGATCCTGCACCGATACCGTCCCCCGGAACACAGAAATTCCATTTCATGGCCGGTGAGCCCGGACGCATGGAATTGCTGTTTGAGCTCAAGCGTTCCTGGGAGAGCCAATCAATCCAGGAGCGCACCGAGACCGTGGACGTCCTGCCTTGAGGTTCTGCCGTGGGAGCGCAAGCGATCACATCCGGCTTTTCACCCTTGCCGTGGCAGGTGCGCTCCAGGGGTCCTCGGGCCACGGATGCTTGGGGTAACGCCCACGCATCTGTGCCCGGACCTGGGCGTAGGGACCGGACCAGAATGACTGCAGGTCATCCGTCACGGCAAGCGGCTGCCGGGCAGGTGAGAGCAAGTGGAAGAGCACCCGCACGCGGCCATTGACCAGGAGCGGTGTTTGGGCCAGCCCAAAGCATTCCTGCAATTTCACGGCCACCACGGGAGGGCCGTCGCTGGAGACGTCCGGGTAGTCAATCCTGATCCGTGAACCGCTGGGAACGGCAAGTGTCTCCGGCACCAACTCCCCCAGCTGTGAAGCCTGCGGCCATGGCAGGAGGCGTCGCAGCGGATCGGTTAGAGAAAGTGCAGACAGCGCGCTTCCAGCCGCCACGGATTCGAGTTCCGGTCCCAGCCAATCCTGCAGTCTGGCCAGGAGGGCGGCGTCGCTGACATCCGGCCACGGCTCACCCAGCTCACGATGCAGCAAGGCCAGTCTGCGCCGCAATGCGTCGGCCGGAGCGCTCCAGGACAGCATTCCCACACCCTCGCGCGCCAGCGCGGCAGCCACGGCGTCACGCCCCTGTGCGGCGGATGCCTTGACGGGTGTTGAGGAGAGCACAATGGCTCCCAGCCGCCGCTCCCGGCGGGCGGTGACCTTGCCGTTGACGAACTGCGCCACCACGGAATCCCGCAACAGGTGGGCGGACACCTGCTCGGCGATTTCTTGACTCAAGGCAGCAGCGGCGCGGATGATGGCCCCGGTGCCTGCGGCGTCACGCCCCTGGGCGCGGGCCACATCTGCCACAGCCAACCACTCGTGTCCGGCCAGGGCGCTTCCCGCTGGCAGCCCCGCACGGGTGCCGGAGGACAGTAAATATTGGTGGCCCGCGGCGTTGGCCACCAGCCGTGCGACCCTGTCCGGGAAGGCCAGCCCCACCACGAACCCCACAACGTCCGGCGCATCAACTGTCGTGGCACCAGTGCGGACGTTGGGTGCGGCATTCTTGCGCGCAAGCTGTTCCAGCCGGCGCACTTCCTGGCCCCAGCGGCGTGCGCCGGGGTCGCGGCCGGCACGCAGTGAGCTCAGCAGCGCGGTGAGATCCGCGCCCTGCGCCCTGCTGTCCCCTGCCACGACGCCAACAATCTCGGCGGCCGGTTTGGGGCCTACCATGGCCGCGCCGTCGAGCAGTGCCCTGGCCAGGCGCGGCTCGGCGGGGATGGCTGCCAGTGTCTTTCCAAGCGCTGTTGCATGGCCCTGGGCATCCAAGGCACCCAATTCAGTCAAAATCTCAACGGCTGCGTTCATGGCCGCCACTGGTGGAGCGTCCGGGAGCAACAAACCTTGCCCTGCCGGAGCGCCCCAACAGGCCAGGAGCAGGGCAGCGGTGCTGAGGTCGGCCACGGCGATCTCAGGCGTGGGGTGGGCTGGGGCTGCCGCAAACGTTTTTTGTTCGTAGCAGCGCACCACTTTGCCCGGTCCAAGACGGGCCGCACGTCCTGCGCGCTGCTCCGCCGAGGCGCGCGAAGAGGTCACTGTCACCAAGCCGGTCATGCCGCGTGCGGCATCCCTGCGCGGCTCCCGCGACAAACCCGAATCAATCACCAGGCGCACGCCGGGAACCGTCAACGAGGACTCGGCCAGGGACGTCGAAACAATGATGCGCGGCAATCCGCCCGGCACCCTGGCCGAAACTGCCTTGTCCTGCTCGCGTGCCGGCACCTGGCCATGCAATTCAAGAATTTCCGTACCGGCACAGGCAGCCCGCAGACGTTGGGCAATGTGGCCCACTTCCCACGCACCGGGAGCAAAGACCAGTGCATCCACTGCGGGATTGCCGGCCACGGCTGCCGCATGCGCCGCAGCGGCCGTGTCGGCCACATGATCCAGGAATGCCCGGGAAATGCCGCGCTCATCCACCCGGGACATCGACGCCGGCGCCCAGTCAACCTCTAGGGGGTACAGCGCGGAGGGGCAGTCGATCACAGGAGCCGGGGACCCGGCGTCGTCCGCCAGCAGGCGGGAAAACCGCTGGGCGTCGAGGGTTGCTGACATGGCCAGCAGGGTCAGATCGCCGCGCAGCGCCCGCACTTCTGCCAGCATGCCCAGCAGGAGGTCGGTTTCCAGTCCGCGTTCGTGGACCTCATCCAGCACGACGGCGGACACCCCTTCCAGCCCGGGGTCACGCAGCAGGCGGCGCAGGAGAATTCCGGGGGTGAGGAATTCGATGATTGTTTCGTGGCTCGTGTGGTTCTCACCGCGCACGGTGTAGCCCACCTTGGTGCCGAGCGTGCTGCCATCCAGGGTGGCGAGCCGCCTTGCCGCCGACCGTGCTGCCACCCGCCTGGGCTGGGTAACGAGGATCCGCTGCCCTGCCTGGCCGTGGCTGAGCACATTGGCCACCAGGGGCGGGACCAAGGTGGTTTTTCCTGTCCCGGGCGGGGCCTGGACCACGGCAACGGCACCGTCCGGCTGCGAAAGGGCCAGGACGTGCGCCAGCTGGGGCAGGGACTGGGCAAAAACCAGTCCCTGCCCCAGTGTGTCAAGGCTGAAGGGGCCGCTTGGATACCCCATGGCGGCCGTGGCGGGCATGTGTATTAGTCGATCTGCAGCTCGCCCATGGCATCCCAGGAGTCGCCGTCCACCTTGCGCGAGACGATCTTGGGCGTCGCGACCAAGACGGGGCGCATGGCGTCAAGACCGGACTTGAAGTGGTCGCTGGAGACGTGGGCGCCGGCAGCGTCGTCGTCCAGGAATGCTTCCACCAGGACAAACTCGTTGGGATCTTCAACGCTTCGTGACCAGTCGAACCAGAGATTGCCCGGCTCGGCGCGGGTGGATTCCGTGTAGGGACCAACCAGGTCCATGAACTCCTCGGCGGATTCGGGCTGGACCTGAAATTTCACAACAATAAAGTACATGACTCCAGCTTAAGCGGCCATAAGTGCGCAACGCCAGTTGTGAGGCGCAGGCCATACTTTCGGCGCAGTTACCAGCCGCGTTCACGCCAGTCAGCCAGTGATGGCCGTTCGGCGCCCAAGGTGGTCGCGTCACCGTGGCCGGGCAGCACTATGGCATCGTCTCCATAGTTCGCAAAGAGCCGCTCCTGCACGTCATCGAGAAGTTGCGCGAAGCGCTGCGGATCCTGCCCAGTATTGCCCACACCACCTGGGAACAAGGAGTCCCCGCTGAAAATCAGCGTACTTTCCTGCTCGCCCGAACCACTGCGGAGAACATAGGCGATGGAACCGGGTGTGTGGCCGCGCAGATGCACTGTTGCCAGCTCAATGCCGTTTACCGCCAGTTTGCCGCCGTCGCCCACGGCGTGGTCAGTGGTAACGCCGCATTCAGAAGCAATCCCGGCAGCATCCTGGGCTCCGGCAGCTGTCGGGGCACCCGTCTGGGCCACCAATGCGGCCAAGGCGCGCACATGGTCCCAATGCTGGTGGGTGGTGGCAATCATGGCCAGCGTCGTGGGGCCACTGGAGTCCGCGGCGCCGTCGTGCAGGAGTGAATTGATGGCGGGCAGATCATCCGCGGCATCAATGAGAACTTGGGCACCAGTGGATTTGGCGGTGATCAAATAGACATTGTTTGCCATGGCGGAGACGACCGCGCGGCGCACTGTGTGCTGCGGCAGATCGTGGATCAAAGTGGAGTCAATAGTCATTGATCCAGCCTAGTCCGTCTGCCTGGAAGGATCTCTCGGTATGGACAAAGTTGGACTCCATTTCACCGCCAGCTATAGCCTTGGGTAAATCCTTACGCCAGCAAAGAGAGCTCTTGAATGATCACCCGTGCAGATGTTGACCAGGCAGCCCTCCGCATCGATGGGCTGGTTCGCCGGACGCCGGTGCTCAAAGTGGATGCCGACCACTCCCCCGGCGATGTCTGGCTCAAGTGCGAGTTTCTCCAGCACACAGGCACCTTCAAGGCTCGTGGGGCTTTCAATCGCGTGATTGGTTGCCAGGAGCGGGGCGAACTTAACCCGGCGGTGGGCATAGTGGTGGCCTCCGGGGGCAATGCCGGGCTGGCCAATGCCTACGCGGCTTCCACCGTGGGCGTGCCCGCCACCGTTTATGTCCCGTTGAGTGCTCCGGCGGTGAAGGTTGCCAAACTGCGCAAGGCTGGCGCCACCGTGGTGCAACAAGGCGCCGAATACGCTGAAGCGTATGAGGCTGCCATCGCGTTTGCCACGGAAAAGGGTGCCGTGTACTGCCACGCCTACGACCAACTAGAGATTGCCGCCGGCGCCGGCACCATTGGCCTTGAATTGCTGGAGCAACTGGGCAGCATGGACACTGTCCTCGTGGCCGTGGGCGGGGGCGGCCTGATGGCAGGGATCGCTGCGGCACTGGAGGGTCACGCAACAATTGTTGCCGTGGAGCCCGACAACGCGCCAAGCCTGAACGCGGCGCTGGCAGCAGGCCAGCCCGTGGATGTTGCCGTTTCAGGCATTGCCGCTGATTCTTTGGGGGCTCGCAGCATTGGCGACATCGGCTTCGAGGTGGCCGTGCGGACAGGCGTTCAGAGCGTGCTGGTCAGCGACGAGAGCATCAGCGCAGCAAGGACGTTCCTGTGGGAGAACTATCGCATGGTTCTGGAGCACGGCGCAGCCGCGGCCTATGCGGCCCTGGCCTCTGGGGCGTATGTGCCGGCTGCGGGCGAACGCGTTGCAGTCATTCTATGCGGTGCCAACACTGATCCCACCGGGTTGTAAGAAGCCCGGGATATCTCCAACGGCGCTTCCCCGGGCTTCTCGAGCGGGAAACAATCTTCTGGAACATATATTCTAAAAAGTCTTCCCTTGAGGGCTGGCAGCGCCTAAAATTGGAGTATGGGCACCGTCAATTGGCCCGGCAGCAACAGGGCTTCCACCCCTGCCGGACAGCCGTTTCTGGATCAGGCTCCCGACCACTGGTCGGAGGCCGCTGACGGCGGATGTGCGGATGCCGAGTTCGCCAGGCTGATGGCCAGTGACCCTTTCGCCGATGACCCCCACATGAAAAACGTGACGTGGGTGGGCCCATCCCGGACGATCTCGGCGGATGAATGGGCCACGCTGGTCCAGACGCTTGACGGCGACGG
>NZ_PPXC01000013.1 GCF_002909445.1 Arthrobacter glacialis | reverse complement strand
GAACCAAAGAAATAACCAGGGAGGGAACAGACAAAGGAAACACCCCAAAAACCCCACCAAACCAGCAAACACACCAGGGCCGGTGACGACATGGCACCCACAGCTTCACTCCACACCGACACCCGTCACCGCATTGGACGCATAGAAACCACTACCAGCCCCGAAAGAAAAAGCCTGCACCGCACTGTACTTCACCCACCAAATCGCACCAACAGACGAACAAGCAAAACCTACGCATGTCAACCAGTAGAAGCAGATGCAACTGAAGCCGCCAGCCTGTCCATCACCAACCCCGCACACCAATGAAAGGCCAACCATGAACACCGAAACCATCACCGCCACCGCAGAACTCATCACAGCCACCGCCGCGGCCGCCACCGCCCTCTCCCCCTACGCCAGCCAACTCATCACCCTGCTCGTCAAGGCCATCAAAGCCCTCCACAGCAAGACGACTAAACCCCGCGCACGCCACCGCCAAGGCAAAGGCCACGGCCGCCACACAAAATAGACCAACCCCAACCACAACAAGGGGGAACCAACCGACATCGGTCAGTTCCCCCATGCACACCTACAAAACGAACGGCCCGCAGCAACGCCACAACACCTTGCAGGGGGTCGGAGGTTCGACCCCCTGCCGACCAGGACAAAACAGCGAGAGCGGCCACGACGGCCGCGAGCCGGGCTGCAACATTTCAGGTGCGAACCACTAAATCAGGAGAGTCGTCCTCCTAACAATCCACGGTTTCATCATCCGGGCGAACGCCGAAAAGCCCTTTAGTACCCCTAACACCCATACAAAAACGTTCCTGGGAATCCTGATCTACCAAACGTTCAGCTCGGCTGGGGGCATTGCAACCCACGGCATTAGGAGATCAGCACAGCACTTTGCTGAGCCTGCCGCACACATACATGTGACCGCGTGCATCTCACTCTCGAAGGAACGCCATGAGCTCTATCAACGACACTCTAGAAGCCATCATTAGTATCTTCCCCACCGTGCAAGCACTTCTGACCGGTCCCCCCATCACAAGCAACCCTGTCCTCACCGGAATTACAGCCAATGTGATCACCTCAGCCATTGGCAAGATCATCAATGATGTAAAACACTCACGCAGAACTAGTAGGAAACGCAAAGGTGATGGGCCCCGCCACCGCAAATAGCCCGACCACCCAGGAGGGAACCAAACCACAAGCAAGCCAGCTACGAACCACTCCACCTTCTCCCGGAGCTCTCGCCCCAGTCACCAACGCCAGGCTGTAACCTCAAAACGAAGAGAGAAGCACGAAACCAGGAAGATTCAACCACTTTGAATACTTCAACTATCTTGGTTTCGTGCTTCTCTCTTCACCCATCCAGTGAGTAACAAAAACTCCTCAACTCCGCCAAACAGGCACGATCCGTAGTGACCACTAGCTACTGCTATGGCTGGTTAGACGCCTCTTTGATGGTTACCTCGCAGCTGTATGTAGTCGGAGGAGTCGCAGAGGACTTCACCGTCGCAACGCACTCCACAGGAATCGGAGATGGCGCCATCAATACGTCGCACCAGGCGATCGCACATAGATTAAACCTGCTGCCCTTAACCCTGTAGAGACATGCGGAGCCTTTCGACACCATCGGCAGCTTCCGGGACGGTCGCCATCCACTCAGGGTGGACAACGAGACTGCCGAGCATGTTGGCCAGGTGGCTGCGGGCCGACGGCTCGTACTCGGCGCCACGGAGATCCTTGAGCTGGATCACTGATGCCAGTGTCAGGAAGTCGGTGACGTGCCGCATCCTGCCGGGGTCGTCCATGATTTTCAGGGCTGCGGCTTTGCCGATCATGGAGCCCAGCAGCGTTGATCGGTTCACCTTGCCGGCAAACTCACCGGCAACCACCTCGACTGTCTCAGCGCGATCCAGCGCAGCCTGCGTCCCAGGGGCAGCCAGCGTTGTCCCTCCTGTGACCCCTGTACGTTTTTCACTCACTTCTCCCATGAAGCGCGGGATAAGGACATCGACGACGGCTTCCCCGCGCAGCCAACGGTGCTGGTGCCCCTGTAGGGACTCTCCAGCCGATTCGAAGCCGAGATCCTTGAGTGTGCCGGTGAATGCATTGAGATGCTGCGGATACGCACGGATGTCCAGTGCAAAATCTGCATCCTTTGTCGCCCGCGGCGCCGGCGCGTTGCGCTCGATCGCATGAAGGTAGACGGCCTGACCGCCGACAAGGATCCACCCATGGGGCAGAGCCTCGTAGACCTCAAAAATGGCCTTCCAAGATTCCGACTGTTCGGTCAGCATTACTGGCAGTTCAATGGGCAAGGGTTCTCCTGATGATTGATTCTGCTGCGGATTGTTCGCGTGGCCCTGGCCGCTCGGCCAAGTCCATGGCCGTGAAGATGGCCGGTACCTTCACTAGAAGGTGAGGAACGACGTGAAGTTTGATGTTGGCCTTGCGGCCACGGCCAGCTTCAAGGAGGAACCATTCCTTCTTCACCGGGCCCAGATCCTGCACGTCGATGTAAGCTTCCAGTTCGTTGCCTGGGAGCAGCCCTGATCGCGGGTCAGAAACTCCTGAAAGAAACAATCGAGGCTCTTCCCGAAGTTCCGCCAGGTCGGGACCGCTGATGGATAGCTCGACCGATGTCGCCCTGGCCGACATTAGAGATACAAGGCGGGATTTCGGGTTCGGGTCCGACCGGACTTGCGTGGCAATGGTCCGAATGCGCGATTCGCTTGATTTCGGCATGCTGAAGACTTCGCGGAAATCCTGGCCTTCTAGAAGTAGCGCCAACCCAAAGGCACCATAGAAACCCAGCGGCCTGCCTGGACTTCTATGCCAGACCTTTTGAGCCAGGGACTCTTCGTCTACGAGCCATTGTCGGCCCAGCTTCTGAGCATCGATGCGGCCCGCGTAGATGAGCTCACGGACTCTGACCGGCGTCACGCCTAAGCGGATTGCGGCTTCTTCAACACTGATTGGCATGAAACAATCCTATCGTCGGCGAAAGGTTTACGGAACAAGGGACGAGGTGCACACGAGATTCCCCACCATGGTGCCGGGGCGGGCCGAGGTACGCGCACCGGGCCAAGGGTGCGGATGGCCACGACGGCGAGACCGAGGCGATGGCGCACCCAAGCAGGCGAACCGAAGCCACAACAGCCCGAGTGTGCACACTCATCACACCCCCGCACCAGGGCAATGACCCACGGGCCAGCCCCATGGCCCTGGGTGCGCATCTGCCAGGACACCGCTCCCCCTCAAGGAGTCCCACACCTCCACCACAAGCAGTTGCTCAAACACCCCCCCATAAAGCCATAACCCTCAAAGGAACACCAGCCACAACCCCGGACGGAAACAAGAAATGAACACCCAAAGGAAACCGTCCTAACCCTCCGCCATTGCAAGGAACCGCAGACCCATGAGTTCAAGGCTTCAACTGGTCAGGCACGGAACATCGTATTTGTGACCCAGTTTCCAAGTGCGGCTACGAATCCGGCAGTGTCTGTTGCCTCGAGCGTTGCCAGCGTGACTCTGCGGCCCCGCCCGCTCAACTGGATCTTGATCTTGGCGAATATATCGCGTTCCCAGGGGTCGAACTTTCGCATGTCTATGTCGGGACCGATGTAGAGAACGGCGTCTCCACCTGTGAACTCTGCGTTGGCTACCTGGTCGCGGTAGGCACCGGCGAGAGAGCTGTTCG
The DNA here is from genome assembly GCF_002909445.1 of Arthrobacter glacialis. Lineage (GTDB taxonomy): Bacteria > Actinomycetota > Actinomycetes > Actinomycetales > Micrococcaceae > Specibacter > Specibacter glacialis. The sequence continues at coordinate 118,555 of NZ_PPXC01000013.1, read as the reverse complement.
CCACGGCGGGGTTGATGTCGTCTCTGACTTTCGTCCCGGCGTGATCGGAATGGTCAATGTGCACCCCGAATAGGGCTGCTGGTATTACGAGGTGGTTCAGTAGCCCGGATACAGGATCGAGCTCGACGCCCCCGCGTGCGTTGATGGTTTTCGCTGCGGCCTCCAGTTGCTCGAGTCGGTGCAGCAGGTTCCGGGCCCCCCACCGCTCTGCTGGACCGTGATCGGTGTCGAAAATTTGAGCCATCCATCCGGCTGCGCTATCGGGCAGCGTTCCGGTCAGGCCCATCTTGGTAGCTCGGGTGATCTCTGCAGCCTGCCAGATGCGGGAGTCGGAATCAGTGGGGTCATTTCCGGTCGGCAACAACTGGAGCGACAGAATGCGGGCCGCTGCGTCGGCCGCGAGTTCGTCAGCGACCGATAGACGTTGAGCTCGAGTGAGCGAATTCAAGGTCAGCGGCAGACTTACTCCGATTGTGTTGATCAGGTCTCCTCCAGTCCAGGTCCGTGCGTGTCGGTTGCCAATAAACAAGGATTCACCGGAGACAGATACCTCGTTGGTTCCACGAGTAGTATCGATGATTGTGCCGATTCGAGCTTCAGCCTCGTCGTAGACATCCAGCCATGCGGCTGCATCCCACATGGACTCAGAGACCCGAGTTAGGTCGTCGGCGAGTCGGGAGGCTTGAGTGGAATCGGTAAACGTGGTGACCTTGGCGCTGTGCGAGTCGGCGTACTCACCAGGCCAAGTTGCGATGACGGTGAATTTTCCCTGAGTTGGCAGGCAGCTGTAAAGAGTCATAGTGATACTCCAGATTGATGTCGGTCAGCGGACCGCAGCTGCCCTCACTGGCACCGGCAACTTTCGTCCGGGCACGAGGAGAGGCAGCGCGAGTTGCGCTAAAGCTGATGAGAGATCCGGTAGCTTCGCGGCCCAACCGCAACGCCAATCCATTAGTACCCATTATAGCCCTGGTCAGTGGGAGCTGCCCCTTCCTGTTGGCTGTCTGTCTATCGCTGGTTGAGGTCTCGGATCCTTCGCTTGTAGATGACCAAGACAGTCAAGGCGATGATGATGATGACCATGGCGGCGAGTGCCACTAGACGTATGAGATCTAGGCCTGCTCCTGTTCCTGGTATCTCCAGGTACATGCCGTTCCCTTCAATGAGGATTTGGTATTGCACCAGCCAATCCTTAACGGGCGACAGCATGGCACCGAAGGGGATGATGCCTGCCCCTATGGTCAGTACGACGATGAACCCCAGAAGAATGTTGTCGTCAGAAATTTCTGGCTTTTCATTGCCATTGCTCATTTTCTTCCTCCATTTTCGTGTTCTCCGTGCCGCGGACTTTTTGTGGCACGGTCTGCGCTGATGTCGGATGGATCCCACATCGTGTTGGTGCCCTGGGGTGAGAGGCGACCCATGGAAATTTGGGCCTCAAAGTTGTCCGTCATTTCGCCGCCGATGATTAAATCATCGGGACGCTGAAGGCCCAGGATGATGTTGTCGTCAGAAATTTCTGGCTTTTCATTGCCGTTGCTCATTTTCTTCCTCTGCCTTCTTGTTCATCGGGTCGGCGTATGTGGAGCCAGGTGTCAGCGGTGATGGAGGCGGAGTCAGCTTCGCCTGTTTCGATGTCTCGGTAGTCAAGGATGAGGTAGTCGTCGTCTTCTGGTTCAACGTCTGTGACGATCCCCCACAGCCCCAGCGCTTCATCTATGAGAACTGCGTCGCCTTCCTCCAGAGAGCTGGCTTTCTCCTGTGTTGCCGGTCGGTACCCTTCAAACAACCCGATTGTGCTTTCCATCGAGTCCTCAGCATCTTCTTCGCCTGCGGATTCAGGGTCATCTGTCTCGTCGTTGGCCTCTGGAAGAGCTTTGGACGTGTGAGCGGCTCGAGCTGGTGGAGTCGGAGCCATTTCATCTGCGATTCTGGCGTCAAAGGGGACAATCCTTGCCTCCGCATAGTCTCGGTACCCTGGTTCATAGTCCGGGTCCTGGGTGCTGCCGTCTAAGTCAGCTTCAATGTCCGGGTCCAGGATCATCATGCGTGGGTAGGTGGTTTCTTCTGGCTGGGCCTTTTCGAGGTATTCCGGAAGATCACCCTTTGCCGGATCCGGGTTCCAGAAGGTTTGGATCTCGACCGGGTTTGATTCTGCATCGGTACTCACACCACGGCCGCGAACGTTTCGAGGCAGGGCTACACCGATAGCGAATGAATCCCACATCATGTTGGCACCTTGCGGTGAGAGGCGACCCATGGAAATGCGGGCCGCAAAGTTGTCCCTCATTTCACCGCCAAGGAATGAAACATCGGGACGCTGAAGACCCAGAATCATGTGAATCTTGGCGCTGCGGGCAAGCCGAGCCAAGTCCTCAATCAATTCCAAAATCGGCGGTTGTGTGGGATCACCCTTTTGCTTGACCGTCTTGTACCAGCGCACAATGCGGGCCTTCAGAGTGGCGTACTCGTCAATGATCAAGAAGAGGGGGTCAAAATCCTTCAGGGTTGCTTTGCCCGCTTCAATCAGGGTGTAGCGCTCCTCCATCAGTTCATGAGCCGCAATGATCATTCGCACCTGGTGCTCAACCCGCGAAGCCACCAGCTCGACATTGGGGTACCCCCGAAAACCGACGAATTCGATTCTCTTTCCATCGATCACCCAGATGCGGTAACCCTGACGGGCAATCTGTTCCAGGAAGCCGTGCTCGACCACTGTCTTACCAGTGCCGGTGCCTCCCACTACGAGCATGTGAGGATTGAGCGCCGGCTGCCAGAAAATGATGTTGCCGTTTTCATCCACCCCATACGGCAGCTTGAGCTTCAGGTAGGAGGCGTGCGCATCCGTGCGGTCCACATCTTCATAGATGGGGTAAACCAGAGTTGGCAATTCAGGGCGCTGGGTGAATCTAACGATGTCATTTTGAAGATCCCAGTGAGCGACCCAACGCCCATGCATCCTGGCGCTAATGACCTTCTCAACTCGTTGCCGGCGCCCAACCATGGCCATGTGAATACCCTGCTTATGAGTAACCGTGACGTTCTTGATTTCGTCGCCGTCCTCCTCACATTCCACCGTCGCACTTTCACCCAACAACTCCTTCACGACAGCAAGGACGCGCTGCACCTGCTCACTAGGAAGAACCTCCTCCTTCGCCGGCGTCTCATCCAGGGCCAAGACAAGCAGCTTGGTCCGATGGTTGTGGCCCTTAACTTGATAGTGGCCCCCCAGGTTTCGATCCAGAACCTCCAGGACACCACCAACCCACTTCGGATCCCGCCCGTTGACCTGATTGGCATATCGAAGCTTGGCCCTCCCCGGCGTACCCACCCAACCGTTCTTCCAACGACTCACTCGCAGAAGGGCACGTGAAAGCTTCCGAACCCCCAGCATGGGTGCAACAGCCTCAAGGGTGTTGTCGATAATTTCTCCCCGCCGCTGGTCCCTAATGCCGAAGGCAATAACTGCAGCGCTCGCGATGAGTAGGACCACTGCAGCGGCAACGCCCAGCAGGACTCTGTCCATGGCTAGGCCCAAACAGAATGTAAGCGCGGCCGTCGCAGGGATCACGACAGCCCAAATCTTCCACTCATGATTCCGTGGGGGTAGCTGGCTTGTCTCGGCTAGGGGTCCAAGACCAGGGACAGGCAAGGTTGCCTGCCGGGATCCGATAACCATCATGGCTCCTTTGGTTGGGGTGAATGATTCTCTTTCTCTGGAGGTAGGTATCGATCTCCTGCTGAAACAAAGCAAGAACGGGGAAAGTAGCCGCCCACATCTGGTGACATGAGTCTGAGAATGGTGACATGTAGGATCCCGGGCTGCCTGTCACCAGCGAATCGCTCTGACCTGCGACGATGCACCGGCCAAGATCTCCGAGATTCTCAATTTCGTGTCACTTTCCTACAGACGCTCTGTCATTGATGAAAACGACCGCGCTTCGTTCCGTGTGCGACGCCCACACCATCTGGGCCTGTCAGGTTTTGGCGAGCATCGGCCCGGCGATTGTCGGAGTCAGAAGAGTGGCCTCATATTGACGGAAATACCGTCCCGTATAAGGCACGCGGGCTTAATTGCGGGCACGGCATACGGGAATCCGACGAGCGCAGAAGCGCTCGGATTGTTGTTCCGGGGCATTTTCGTGGAGGTTGGACCGGTCATGGACCGGCTTATGGGACTCCAAAATGCCATTCTAGACACACCCCCGAAAGGACCGCGAGACTGTGCAAGTAGTGAAGAAGATCGCTTGTTGGGTCCCCAGGGGGATACGGCGGGGCAGATAGCTGGCGGCTCCGCGCTCGTGCGTCGCTGGGCAGTGAGGCGAACATCTTAAGGACAGGTTAAGGACAGGCTTGGTTGTGCCGCAGATTTCGGCGGGTGGAATTCCACACCGATCAGCCTGGTGATTCTCACCTTTACACGAATCGCCATTATTTAAGTATTGATTCGTTGTGGTGCCGTAGTTGTGAGAGCCTGCTGATGGTGCGGTCAATGTCGAGAGGCCCTCTCGATGTGGCTGCCAGTTCATGAATGGGGACTGTAGCGATGAAGGTGACAAGGATCTGCCTGTCATAGAGCACGTCGATCAGGTTTGCGAATCGTTGCGCGGGTTCCCTGTCAAGCTCCGTGAGGCTTGGTATGTCGCTGATCAGCCATGTCTGGTGGCGAGCAGCAAGGTCGAGGTAGTCGCTGCTGCCTGTCTTGGACTCACACAGGTCACTGAATCGGAACCAGAGTAGCTCATGGTCTGCTTGTACAACATTCAGCAACCGTCCGCTCACGGTGACCGTCGCAGCGCTACTGGCTCCGTGAGTTGACAGCCCGAGCTCACGATATTGCGCTGCGGTGCCTGGACTCAGCCATACTCCGGAGGAGAACCCTTGCGTGTGCTCTGAATCCAGCCTGTAGTCGCGCGTGCCACGAATCTCCAAGACCTCAAGCTTCTCAGCGATCACCTTGATGGTGGGAAGAAACATGTCGTGAAAGAGTGGGTTGGGAAGCAATCCATCTGGCGGATAGTTCGACGTGACTATCAGCCTGATCGGTCGCGCAAAGAGTGCTAGCAACATCCGCCGAATAAACGTTGAGTCACCGACATCATGGACGTGGAACTCATCGAAGCAGAGCACATCGACCTCGTTGAGAAGCTCGTCGAGGGCTCTCTCGATCGAGTTCCCGTTCTTATTAATAGCCTGATGGAGTTGATGAAAGAATTCATGGAAATGTACGCGCCTTTTGCGAGACGATGAGATCGCGTCGTAGTAGACATTCAAGATCCAACTCTTGCCACACCCCACGGGTCCCCACAGGTAGAAGCCATGCTCGGCAGGTGCCATAAGGGCCCCAATCGCCTCGCGCTGCGCTGTATCGATTGTGAATCCTTCGGAGATGGCAGCACGCTCGAAAACTTCGACTGTAATACTTTCGAGTGGCGACGGATGATGCCTTCTCTTCGTCAGCCAATTCCGTTGAAACCAGCTCATCTCGGACTCCTTTGTTCACCGCCCAGTAACCTCTATAATTATAGAGGCAACTTGAAAGGGGCCCAAAAATCTCACGAACTACATTGAGGCGCGAACTTATCTGTGAGGCGGCTGTGGAGCTTCTTGCCCGTGGGGGTGGCCATGCCGTTAGTCATCAAGCTATTGATCGCCATTTGGCTTTGCCTGCCGGATCAACGTCCTACTACTTCAGGACCCGCCATGCACTTTTGTCTGCGACGATCGGGTATCTAACGAAGTGCTCGCGTGATGCATTTGAAAATGCGCAACCTGAGCGAATGGTGACTCCTGATGCCGCATCAGCAGTAATTGCGTCGCAACTCGTGTTGCTCCTCCACGAGCGACGAGGACACTCGCGCGCTCGGTACGCACTGATCGTTGAGACCGCTGAAGATCCCGAACTCGCTGGCCTTCTTTCCGGGAGCTTGTTCTCCTACGAGAAAGCAGTCGCCCTGTTCCGAGCCCTCGGTGTGCATGAACCACAGCAAGCCGCAGCAGACCTGATTGCTGTCCTCGAAGGACTCCTTTTTGACCGCCTGTACGGACGTCGGCGGCAATCCGAAACGACGACGCTCAAAGCACTCCAAGCCGAACTGGAACGCCCGATCCAGCTACTGCTCTCCGGCTTTGTGTATGACGACCAGAGGCACTCAGCGGGCACGTCACTGTCATCGCAGAAGTTCCGTTCATAATGTGCCCGTTCAAGGTTCCCCCAGCGAGATGAAGTGCTCGATGCCTCACCAACGCGACATCACTAGGCGACACCTCGTCGCTGACCGCCTTTTGGGACATATTTGAAGTGCACCCTTCGAAATATCGGTGAGTTAGGGTGGGGTTCATGGAAGACAACGAAGTCAAAGTCCGAGAAGCAATTGCCAACGACAAATCAATTCTGGCTTTGGCGGCTTTCGAGGCAATGAACTGGAACGGGGCCGCGCGCTTCACCCACGAAGAGTTCGCAACCAATCCAGATCTTTCGCGCTACCTCAAAGGTTGGCCGCGAGTCGGTGACTTCGGCGTCGTGGCACAGACGCATGACGGCGTCCAGATTGGTGGAGCATGGTGTCGGACCTTCGCCCCAGACGACGCTGGCTATGGCTTTATTGCAGAGGACATTCCTGAACTGACCATCGGAGTCCTGCCTGGCCACCGCGGTATAGGTGCTGGCACGGCTCTCATGGCAAGCCTCATTACAATCGGACGCTCACGCGGACTGCGAGCTATCAGCCTCAGCGTTGAAGACGGGAACCGTGCCCGGGCGCTTTATGAGCGCCTAGGCTTCGTCAAAGTCGGTCGCAACGGTGGCTCGGATACAATGCTTCTCCAACTCGACGCTCAGAATTAAGCACGGCATTTTCGCGATTCATTTCGGGCAGTCGCCGCCGTTTGCTCAGTGTGAGGCCCTGCCCATTGCGGCATCTACAAGAGCCATTTCTTAGTTCAGAGCTTTGCTTCGGCATCCCCTACAGCCATTGCAGTCGGGTTGTTTACGACCTCGCAGAGAACCAGCCCGGCGAGGTTAAATAATCGTTCCACCACGGACAAAAATCAGATTGTTTTGGGAATCCGATCATCCCCACAAACAATGTCTGATGTAGAAGTGATGCCCTTGAAATCGTGTCCCGCAGAGGGTTCCCCTGCGGAAACCCGCACTGGTCGAGAATTACCCCGAAGTCAACTTCGGTGGAGACAGTGAAAGCGGCCCGGTGATGGTCCCTCTTCGGGCGTCTATCAGAGCAAGAGTTCCATAGCTAGGACGCCGGGGTCCGTTGACGTTGGAGAAGTTCTGAATCCGATTCGCTCATAGGTGCGGATGGCGGGCAAATTTCCGGCGATGACATTTAGCGTGATCCGGGAGGCTCCTAGTGCTTGACCTTTGGCCACGGCCAGCGCGACTAGAGTCGCGGCGAGCCCCTGGCCTCGTTGTGCTGGATCGATGATGACCCGACCGATCCGGAAGGTCTCGCCGTGCTGGGTGAGATCGAAATGGCCTACGGGTCTGCCATTGCTGCTGCTCGCGCCAATCCATGCGCTGAGGTTCTGCTCGGTCTCCATCTCTGAGAGCTGCTCTGTCGAGAGTGGCCACGTCAAGCGTGGGCCAGTGAAGAGGTAGAGAGCGGCAGCATCGGGTACCCATCCAACTATCGTGTCTAGATCTGCGTTTTTTCGCTGCCGTATGGAGATCATAGATAAAGTCTCACACAGAGCTTCAAGCGCCCGTAAACCGTTCGGCTACGGGGCACGATAAGTGCCGAGTGGTCATCGTCAGTCGAAGTGGGATGCTAGTTCTGTGGACTTGAAAACAAACACCAATGTGCCAGTTGTTGCCATTCGTTCTTACCGTCTCGCGGATGCTGCAGACACCATGGCGATCTTCCTTGCCGCAGTTACCGAGACTGCTGCCGCTGATTACTCGCCGGAGCAGATCCAGGCGTGGGCTCGGCCAGAAGCGCGAGAACTATCCACCTGGCATGCCGCGATGAACGCGCGGAATAGTTACGTGGCGACCGTGGATGGGGAACCAGCAGGCTTCTCCGACGTAGATTCGCAAGGGTATATAGACATGATGTTCGTGTCCCCGCGCTTCCTACGGCTCGGGGTAGCGCGTCACCTCCTTGCCCATGTGGAGGCCCACGCGCGCGCAGAGCGCCTGGCAGAGCTGACCGCCGATGTCAGTATTACGGCCCGCCCCTTCTTCGAGCGCTACGGATTCATCGTCGAAGCAAAACAGCATCCTGTGATGGTCGGCGTGAAGCTGACTAACTACGCAATGAAGAAGAACCTGTTCGGCAACTGACCGGCACCGGGAATCAGACTTCTCCCAGTGGCAGGCGTCCCGCAGGAGGTCCCCTTACGGGCCACACAAACAATCCCAAGCCAGCAAGCCAGAGCCTTGCTACCAACAACAATCCGCCATCGTCTGGTGACATGAAATCCGGACTGGTGACACGCTGGTGACACCAAATCGGGATTAGTGACACGTAGCTCCGGATCCCACACAAAAAAATCACCCCCTTAACTTGACAAGGGGGTGTACGATCAATAATAGGTTCTCGAAGAGGTTCTTAGAATTGATCGAACTTCCCTTCCCAAGGGGTAATAGAGCATTTGATCCAGATGGTTTGTCAACTTAAGTTGACTCTCTTTTTCTGGTCCCCGCTCCCCCATTTCTCACATTCAGAACTGTTTTCTTCCCTGCTTCCAAGCGGCTGGAGGGCGGCACATTGCACAGCAGCTCACGGTGGATTTGCGGTCTTGGGGCTGGTTGCTCGACGTATTGAAAACGGGGCAGGGCCTTCAATGGAAGTGATGGTGTGGGTGGCTGCTGCCGATACCGATGGATGTCCTTCCCTCTTCCCAACATGATTTATGGCCCTAATTCATGCCCATTCTCGTGCTGGTGGTGTGGCGATTCTTATTTGATCTCAGCCAGTTCCGGATAGAGGAGTAGACCGCTCGGAACTGGCTTGGACATTGAAAAGGGCCCGGGGAGAAGTTGTCTCTCCGGGCCCTTGCTGTCGATTTGTTTAGCGGGTGGGCATGTAGGCGGGATCTCCGCTGGGGTTGTCCAGGGATGCCACTCGCCATGTGTCGGCTGTCTTTTCAATGCTCAGAATTTTGATGAATCGTAAGGGTGCTGCGGTGATGGTGCCGTCTCCGGTGGTTGTTTCGATGTCGAAAGTCATCATGGTTTGGGCCTTGCCGGTTTCAATGTGGTCGGTTCGAATGACCTTCAGTTCGACGATGGTGAGGGTTGTTTGGGACTTGGTTGAGATGAACTCCGTCCATGCTGCTCCTCCGCTGCCGCCGCCGTAGTTCTGCTCGAGCTGGTCTGCATAGTGGGTGGTTGCCAGGGCCTTTGCGCGTCCTAGCCAGCTGGTGGGAGAAGGGTCTGTGTAGATGCGTTGGGTGTAGGCCTGGAGGAATTTGGTGCTGTCATTCTTGAGGGCTTCTTCTTCCTGCGCTGGTAGGTATTCCAGAAGGGTGTTGGGGATCTGCGGAGTGGGGGTTGGTTCTTTTGGAATGTCTGGAAGAGATTCGGCTGAGGCGCTAGATTCTGCGGAATCTCGGGGTGTACCTGTGGGTGGGGCAGATTTGATCCAGAGAGTCAGGAAGATGATTCCCAGGACTAGGGTGCAGGCCATGGCGATGTTGAGGAGCCGGCCTTTGGTGTTGTTCATGGTGGCCTCCTTCAGCCTTTGATGAGCACGAAGTATTTGGATCCGGGGTTCCAGTCCACAGGGTGGAGGAGGGTTCCTTCAGCGGGGTTGAGTGCGGAGTACATCATCCCGTCGCCAGCATAGATCCCAACGTGGGCCCAGTGGTTTTCTCCGTCTGGATTTTGCACAACGAGGTCCCCGGGGCTGGGGTCGTTCGTTTCGGATCCGACGCTCCATTGCTCCGTGCGTGGAAGGGTCATGCCTGCCTGGGAGTACACCCACTTGACGTAGCCTGAACAATCCCAGTTTTTGAATTCCCCGTGTCCCCAGGAGTAGGTCCCGCCTAGTCCCTTCTTCGCTGCTTCGATGATCGCCTGCCTTGCCTCCAGCTGGTTTGTGACAGCTCCCGGGCCGTTCTCTTTCGCGTTGTCGCATTGCTCCGCGGTTCCGCCTCCGAGGTTGGCCAAGATGGCGGTGGAGGACGAGGCCCATTTTTCGTATTCCAGGGGGAAGGCTGAACGCTGGACTCTCTGGCCGGCTTCGCCCAAGGGCAGCGATTGACGATTGGGTATATCCAGCAGTCCGGGCGGCTCTCCATGGTTGGGCCCGCTCTGTCCACCAAAGAAAGCCCTTGCCGCATAGGAGGGGTCCATTAGCTGAGCTACAGTTCCCCATCCTGTCGCCGGTCGCTGTTGCATGAAGTTCAATGAGTCGTTGTCGCTTCCATCGCCCTGGTTGGGATAGTTCACGGATTCTGGGTAGCGGCTCTTGTTGCTGAGCATCCGCAGGCGCGACTCCTGCAGTGCCACCATGAGCGCAATCTTGATGTCATTGTTCGTTGCCCCTGCTTTGAATCCCTCGTCTTTGATGATCCCGGCGTTCCTCATCTGATCCGCACTGAGAGTCATATCCGCGGCGTCGGGGCCTTTGGTGGTGAAGCCTGCATTGTCTGCCTGGGCTGGGGCTGCGGGCTGGTTGGTGGTAGATGCGTTCTCTATTTGTTTGGTTGGCCTTCCTTGGCCAAGGGTGATCCCTTTCTGCTTCATCCAGGCAACTGGATCCACACTCTTACCGTTCACCTGGATGGAGAAATGCAGGTGGACACCTGTGGCCATTCCGCTGCGCCCTGTGGCCGCCAGCTGCTGGCTTGCGGAGACGGTGTCCCCTTTTTCGACTTTGGCGCTTCCGTTGACTGCGTGCCAATACCAAAGGTGGACACCGTTGCCGGCATCGATGATGATCCCGTTTCCACCGTCTCCGGGCCCGTCGCTGGTTCCCGCACCAAAGACCGTCAGAACCTTGCCGGCGCTGGCGGAGTAGTAGGGGGTGCCTTCGAGAACGCCGGCAATGTCGGATCCATCGTGGAAGGTCAGTGGATCTTCACTTTGAAAGCCTGCCGGGATGACGCCTGGGCCAAAGGGGTTGTCCCGGGGACCATAGGGGCTGGTGAGCTGCCCGACGAGGGGATTTGCGAAACCGCCAACAACGGTCAGAGGCACGCATCCGGGAGTTACTCCTTGGTCACCTTTTTTGCCGTTTGTGGCTGCTGAGATGGCTCCCAAGGTGACTGTGAGCATCATGGCGATGAAGAAGCAGGGCACCAAGATTACGGCAATGATGCCCAAGGGGAGCAGCTTTTTGACGTTCATGGGTTACTTTGCCGCTGCGCGTAGCTGGGCGAACTTGGCGGCGAGGGCAATAGCTTGGGCGGATTGTTGGGTTCGCAGGGGTGGGTTGTAAACGACTTTGCCCTCGAGTGGTTTCTCCACGGATCCCTGCCCGGTGTTGTTGACACTGATTCGTGGCTTGGCTGCCTTTTGAGCGTCGACGTGGGATTTGGATGAGGCTACTGCTGACCCGACCTTGGCGCCCATTTTGACGCCTGCGACGACGGCGCCACCACCGGGGATAAAGCTTGCTGCCAAGGATGCCACCTGCAGTCCCTGGAAAACCTTCTTGGAGCGTTCGGCATTCTTTGCATTCTTTGCATTCTTTGCAGCGGGTGAGGCTGAGGGTCCCAGGCTGGGCATCGGTGTTTTAGGGCTGGCCGGGCTGGGGGTACCTGGTGGGTTTCCTGGTCCTAGGTTCGGCTTTCCTGGTGTGTCAGGACCCGCGGTGAGGGCCTTAGCTGATGCCCCAGCTTTGACTGCTGGCCCTACCCTGTTCGTGCCTTGCGGCCGTGCTGGCCTCACAGTCTCACCAAGGTCAACCAAGTTATCGACGGGCGGGGCGGCTGTGGGCTGCACCTTGGCCGTGACCGGGGACTTCTTATTGCGGAGGGCATCGCTGATGAAGGGGGTAACCATGGGCGCGACCGCTTTGGTGAATTCCGTGACGGGCCGGCTGGGCTCTTTGCGGGTGCCGCTTTTCCCGATCTTGTTGAGGAGATCTCCGAGGGTTTCACCGGACTTTTTGGCTTTGTGGCGCATGATGAACAAGATGACGAGTCCTGCAAACAACGTCATGTTGATGATCGACATCTGGAGAGTCATTCCCAGTGCAGCGGTCCCTTGGAGTACGAGGACTGTCAGCCTCAGATAGCCGGCCAGGAAGATCATTGCGAAGACCATGAGGAAAACTGAACTGGCGATTCCCGCGAGTCCGTACCAGAAGCCCGTCCGTGCGATGTAGGGCAGGATCCCCAGCAGGGTCTGGATCATGAGCTTGAAAGCGTTCCAGATGGCGCTGAGGACTGTATAGATAAATATGCAGCTGAGAATAATCATGAAGATGAACAGCACCAAGGAGCCTGAGCTGATCGTGGAGGTGGACAAGATCTGGTTAAAGTTGGGGTTCTGGACGTAGTCTTTGGCGTCCTTGTCGCAATCCCCAACACTGTCTCTGACACTGTTGCCACCGTTGAAGGGGTTCTTCTTCTTCATTTCGGTGTCGAATTTCTCGGCGCATTTGGCGTCCAGCGTCTTGCCGAAGGCAATCATTTGAGTGGGCTGTCGAACGAACATATCGACCAGGCTGGCACTGACGCTGTCGGTGAGGACCGTTTTGGCGTCAAACTTGCTCCCATCCTGGGGCTGCTGATCTGCCGGAACTGTAATGCTGATGGCGAGTTTTCCGCCCCATTCTTGGGCCTGGGTGATTGCTCCTGTGGGCCCGGTGAGGGTGGTTACTGGGTTGGCAAGCACCCCGGTGGCCAGTATCGCCAGGACAACGGCGAGAGTGAATTCAATGAGTGCTGAGGATGTTTGTCCCTTGAGCATGGCAATGCCTGTCACGAAGGCTGTGATCAGGAGGGCGAAGGGGATCCACTTGATCTCTGTCATTAGTGATTGCAGTGAGTCGGCCATGGTTCCGAGGGGAGTTGCCAGGATGGCAACCCATTCAAAGGAGAGGATGTACGTGATGATGGACAGCACCAAGGTGATGTAGAAGATGTGCCCGGCCCAGATCAGATCTATTGGGTAAGAGATGAGGGTCTTTTCGTAAGTCCAAATGTCCCCACGGTCAAGCGGAAGTTCAACGTACTGGTAGATGGGGACTCCTTGGGAGTCCTTCAGACCTGCAAGTGCCAATCCGGGCCCAGTGATCTCGCTGGGTGCACTGGCATAGGCTGCCTGGGCTCCCATAATTTCCACCAGGACAATGAAGGCCAGCGCAGCCGAGATCCGGGAGATCTTGGGGTGGCGGTAGATCCAGAAGCGAATCACGTCCCAGAGCACAAAAGCAGCATTTATGGTTGCTATCCACGGATGGTTCAGGAATAGCTCCACGCGGTTGGGCAGCTGGCGGGTTATTGGAGGATGAATGGTCTTCATACTTTTTGCATCTCCCTGGCCTTGGGCGGAGTGGTGAGGACGGCTTTGCGTCGAGCCGGGTTCCGGGGTGCCATGATCTGGGCCTTCCCGAAGCGGTTGACTGAGTCCCTGACCAGGCATTCGCCTCGACGGTGCGGAGGGACCTCGCCACCTTCCCCGATGGGGGAAAGGTGCTTCATCACCGTTTCCACCCAACGTTCTTCCTTCAGGCCCAACCAGGCCAGGTTGTTCTTGGCGATGGTTTCGTCACGGCACCTGAACACAAACCGCAGCGGGATGAGCCCGCGGAGGACTTCACCGCCGAAGTCATGCTTGGCATCGTGGGATCCGAGAGCAATGGCTGCCTTGTGCTTTCGACCATCACGGATGAGGGAGATGATTTCGTTCTCGCCTTCTGGCGATGTGGTCATGTGGTAGCACTCGTCCACCAGGAACAGTGCCATCTGGCTGGAGTCTTCAAAGCAACGGAATTTTCCGATGGCGGCCAGAAGGGCGTAGATGGCCCGGCCCACAATCTTTTCAACGCTCAGTTCACTTTTGAGTGATTCATTCATGAGCTCGTCACGTGTGGGCTGTTCCAGGCCATCGGTGAGAATCGCTGTCGCTTGGGCAGTCATGGGCAATGGCGGCAAGGAGGAGTCGAAAAGAACGTCACTGAATTCAGTCCCTGTGACAACTCGGATCCTGTCAGAGAGGGTCTGGGCCATGGTGGCGCGGTTGCCGGCGAGGCCGGCGCCGGAGTCCAGGAGCTCGACCAACGCGTTCAGGCTCGTTACTTCTTCTCGCTCTTTCAGGATCCTTGCCAGCAAGGCTCCTTCATCTGAGTTCGATTTGATCCCCAGCAGGACAGACAGCAGTGACTGGGCCAGGCGACCACCAACTTGGCGCCCGAAGATCCGCAGGGGATCCAGGGAGTAGTCAGGGTGCACCACATCGAGGATGACCGTCCGGGACGGGATCAGGGATTTGGCAAAGTTGGCGTACTCGCGGTTGGGGGTCCTGTCGATGATGAAGAGGATCCCGCCCCGGTCCACAACGTGGCCGGCTGCAGTTTTCAGAAAAACGGACTTACCACCGCCCGGCTCCCCCGCGGCCGCAAATGATCCGGAGATGTCATTTTCCATGTTGCCGGCAGGGTTCATCAGCATGGGGGAACGTCGGCCAGCTGAAATATTGTCGGCAATGCGGAAGCCTTCTTCATCGCCAAGGTCATTCGAAGTCAGGGGTATCCCGAAGGCAAACTCACGGCCGGTAGTGATCTGGGCAAGTTCACGAACCAGGCGAGATGTTGGAACACCTGGTTGCATGGCCCACCAGAGTTCTTCCTGCCCTCCAAGCGGTGCATCAAAGGTAAATTCCCTGCGTGCATAGTCATCAGCGATGTACTTGGCCTTCGCCTTGGCTTCCTCAGGAGTTGGCGCGCCCACGGCGATGATGGTTGTTGCCTGAACTTCGACCTCTGAATCAGTCCGATTAAGGGAGGCGTCGTACTCGATGATGGACCGCGCAACATCATCGAGATCGTTGGATCCACCAATTAGGGAATTGGAGATCCCTTGCTGCCCGTACTGTTCCTCTAGGGCATTCTCAGCCTTCTTGTTCCGCTGCCGAACCTTCGCCGCAGGGGTGGTGCTGAGGCGAATGGCGAAGTCAGCATCAACGGGAAGATCATCAAGTCTGGAGATGAACTCCACCCCAGGAAACACAAACCCTCCCTTTGGTGTTCCAGTCATAGCCATCAGCGTTTGGTATGACTGCGTTTCATCGCTGGCATTCAGGTGGGTGACCTTGAGATAGCGGCGCTTGAAGGGAATGTACTTTGCTACTTTTGTATCCACCAGGTCACTCTGACCCCCTTCATCCAAATGAGGCTCAGCCAGCTCTGCACCTGAGGAAATGATGTGAGTACCACTGGGCGCATCCAGTCGGTCACGAGCAACGGTCGCAGCCGTGGGCACCGACAAATCCATACCAAGTCCACGCTGCTGCATGTGCTGATTCACCCAGACCATCTGCGCCGCCCCTGCGGGGGAAGGATGAAAGTCTGAAGGAATAGCCTCCTGCACTTCACGCGCTGCCTGCAGCGCGTGCGCAATCTCGGTCTGCGTAGCAAACCTCTTGGGAAGCGCGAGCTGCTCCCTCACACCAGCGTCAGCTGAATGAACAAAGGACTTGGCCCTGTCGAGCGGGCTCAACGGCCGAAGTGGAACCGAAAGAAAGTACGCGCGCTCGCCTACAGGAATCGTTTGCAGCTCTTCGAAAGTTAGCTCTACTTCGGTGAGATATTCCTGGCTCTCTGCCATGTTGACGCCGGACATCATGCGTTCAACCACAACGGCAGGATCAAAATCGGCGCACAAGCCTAGAAGCAGGGATTCACCGATCATTGCTTGATAGAGGGCTTGGTGGTGGGCCTTGGCCAGAATCTTCTTCTCCAAGTTGTCGAAGCCGTAGGCCAATCCCTTGAGGCGCCATGTTGCCCACACGACCCCGGACCGGGTGAACATCAAGTTCGCTGCCATGGAAGTTGCTGGGATACGCATGAATAGTTCCTTGAGTCGAGGTAGATCAGTGGGATTTGGTCTGAGCCAGCAGTCGCTGGACTGCGGATCCAGTGGTAAGTTCAAGTCGAACTGGAGCTTTGGGTGGCTCCACCTCAGCGACAATCACGGCCACCTCTGCTGGAACGGAATCAAATCTTGGTGCGCTGGGGGCGGATTGGCCTCTAACAAAGGCACGGTGAGGGGGGCTGATCTTGAGTGATTGCCCCTTGTATTTACCGGTCAATGGTGCGAGGGCAGCTGACCCGGCGTCCATGGCGACGATGAGCATGTTTCGTTTTGTCGATGGCAGTTTCCCGCTGAGCCAGGCGACGCCCCAGACGATGAGCAAACCAAGGGCCAAATCCAAGAGGTCGATCCCGGTTGACCAGAGTGGGTTGGTCCACATCAGGACAAACATGGTCACAGCCCCAAAGATGCCTTGGGTCAGGGTGTATGGTCCTCCCGGGATAGGAGTTCCATCGTGAAATCGGCCCAACATCTTTTTGAAACGTCGGATTTGTGTGTAGAACCGCCCAACTTCTGGGGCCCGCTCATCCATGGATTACAGCTCCCAGGTATGGGCGGTGTCGGTCACCTGAATTACTGATGAGGCGGCATCATCAACTTGGCTCTTCAGCCCGTCCTTGATCGTGTTGTATCCACCCAGCACCAGCCAGAGGAAAACTCCTGCCGCCAGTGCAGCCCCGATCATCGCTGAGATGGCAAACCTGGACTTGATGACCTTGTAGATGAGGAACCCGACCACCACGCCAATTGCGCTCTTGACCAGGGTCTCTGTGACCGTGTCGATCAGGGAGTTGGCGGTATCGGTGATGGCCGCAGCAGAGATAATGCCATGGACTTCAGTTACGTTTTGGAGCACTTCGGTGATCATTGTTTAGTTTCCTTTGGTTGGGTCAACGGTCGAGACCGGTGATTTTTTGGCTTCTGCTTCTGCAGGGGTCAAATCGAGGGATGAGATTTCCCATCGCTCTGCTCGTGCGATCAGGGTGAGGGAGTATGTGGAAGTCAGCTTTTGGCCGGTGGTGCTTGTCAGCTGAACTTTCGCCAAGACTTTGAGCTCGGCCGCATCACTGGGGGTTCCTCGACTGGCGACGTTTGCCTGCAGCGACTGCACCTTCACAGCCGTAAAAGGTGCCGGCACGATAGGAGCCAACGACGAGCTGGGGCTGAGGTATCTATTCATGTCCCCCTGGCCCGCCACGTAGGCAGCCAAAAATGAAGTGACTGCCTGGGCGGCCGCATCAGTAGGAACCACAGCCTCCGTGTAAACGAGAGCGGCACCCTGCTCAGACTTTGCAGGGGCGGCGATGGGTGCCGGCAACCCCACAACACCCATGGAATCTTGGCCGGTATTGATCGTGACCAGGAAATACCGCCGAGGCCACACCGCCTGCTTCTTCTCCCCTTCCTCCTGGACATTCCCGGCGATGACAACACTGACCAAGTCAGACCCTTCCACCGGGGTAATCGAGGCAACAGCCAGGTCCTTGTAAATGGTGGGAGCTGAGGACAGATCCGCGCTTGAATTCATAACGACGTAATTCTGCAGACTTGTGAAATCCTCCGTACTGGCCGCCATCCAGGCCCCCACAAAACCCATAGCGAAAGCACCCGTTGACTCGGTTGCAGCACTAAGAGGTTGCGATCCGTTTCCTTCTGCAGCAACGGCCACGGTAGGCGGTTTCAAAAACGCCAAAACTGAGAGAATCACGCACAGGACAACAGCCAAATAGAAGGCGCCAACAATGAGGTTTGCCGTAGCTTGGCTGCCGGCCGTATAACTGCTGGTCCTTACCCCAGTGTGTTCAATGACCGGCTCGAACTCAGCGGGCACCACTGGATCTTTTCTGAAACTGAGTTTCACGGCTGCACATCCTCTCCACGAGGATGGCAAACCCGCTTCACCGCATCAGAAGCATCTTCAAACTCCGCAGACGTCAAAAGCCCAATCATCTGACTGCGATTGCCTTGGTCATACGGATTCTCAAGAAGGTCAGCCGCAGCCGCCATGAGCTTGTCATCGGCACCAACGATCTTCACCGAGTCATCAAGAAAACGGCTCCACTCCCTGTCATTTTCAGGAGTGGAGTAGCCATCTGCTTCGTTCTCTTTTCTGCTCATCGGTGTGCTTCCTTCTGCTAAGGCGAGGTTGGAGGGACTCTCTTTGCAGATGTAGGCACCAAAAAACAGGTTCAACCAACAAAATTCTTTACATTTCTTTTGACCGAATTCAGAACCACCCACCCCCCTCTGACCTGCACCTTTATAAATTCATCCAGAGCACCACACCCTCCGCTTCCAGACCAAGGAACCAAGCACCCAAAACCCATCCAGAAGTTCATCAAGAGCACCTGAGGAACGTAGCGAGTAAGAGTTCACTGCGATTTTCCTCAAGGAGCCACCATGGCCACGTCACTAAACACAGCCACACCCCAACGCAAGACCGAAGGAATGGTCGGCGCCCTCAACCGCCAGTGGGAGATTGAACTCGCTGACACCCTTCACAGCTTCGGAGACTGGATCACCATGACCGGCACAGAAGCCCTCTACTTCCTCCAAAGCGCCCCCACCCCAGTCCGAGACTCACGCTTCCACTTCATGCTCCGCTGCGCGCTCGCAGGAGATCTCACCGCTGAACGGGTACTCCTTCAGGCCTTCCTTCCCAAGGCAGTGCGTTTTGCGCACACCTGTAGGGGCTTGCTGGCCATGGCCGCCGAGGATGCCCTGTGCTCAGCAGTCGCTGCAATGTGGGAATCGATTCGCACATACAAATTGGCTTGCACTAAGTCGGTTACTGGGAACTTGGTGATGCGGGCCCTGCGAATCATCACCACGGAATACCCGGCTCAGGATCGTGAGGTGCTGGTTGAGGTATCTCCGGAAATCATCGACGAGTCTGGCGAATGGGAAAGCCATCACGGTGTTGGCGTCAGGAAGGCCGGCACCTTCAGTTTTCACCCCATTGAATTTGATTCAGGTGTTGACAAGGTCATGGCGATTCTTGCCTGGGCCTCTGAGTGTGGGGCCCTCACCCCCCGTGAGGTGAAGATCTTGGGCACCTACTCAACACTCAGCATTGCCGAATGCAAGGACTGGGCAGAGCGGGAGGGACGAAGCTACCAGTCCCTCTGCAACCAGGTCTCCAATTTGCGTTCAAAACTGGCTAGGGCCATCAAGCGAACCTCACTCAACAGGGGTTCTTGGTGATTCCCGACCACAGCCAGTTGACCGTCTGCTATCCGTCTGCTGAGCACAAGAGGCGATTCTTCATGGCAACCAAAGAACGAGTCTCAGAGCTTCTCCCTAAAGATTCTGTCTGGGCGAGTTGTGCACATTTCAACAGCTATCTGGCGCTCAACTACAGGTATATGTACAGGAATTTTTTTAACTACATGGCGACCCCCTTGCATCCCTTGCGGCATAAGGGATGCAAGGGGGTGCCCTGTCACAAGATGCACGTGCCGACCCGTCACAAGATGCACGTGGACAACAATTCGGTGGGCATTCTCCCCACAGCTGGACCGTCACAAGATGCACGTGCTCTGACCTGCAGAAACACTCATTTGGCCACTCACATTCTGCGTGAATATTCACCACAAATCTGCCCGTCACAAGATGCACGTGGACAACTTTGCTCATCCACAGAATCGACTCCCCCAATCAACCTGCCGGCCGTGGCCGCCCGTCTCTTCGGATGAAATGCTCATGACACAGACACTGAACACAATTGCAGGGCAATCTAGCCTTCTAACTGACCGCCAACTACTACTCCTTGACACTGCAGTAGACCTTGAGCTGGGAGAAGGAATTGCTGACCCTTTGAACTATGCGGCCCGGTTATGGGCTCAACTTTCATTGCCCTACCGGGATCCTGGAGATGCTCCTGAGTGGGTCCGTCGCAATGGGTCAATCACACTGAGAATTTCGCCAGGGATGATCACTGCCCAGGACGGGTCTCGCAAGCGGGCGTACCCCTATGGAGTGATTCCTCGGTATCTCATGACATGGATGACCACAGAAGCGGTGCGTACCAGGTCACGCACCCTTCATTTGGGTGACTCTCTGTCCCAGTTCCTTGGCAAGTTGGGGATGAACGCCTCTGGGGCCAGCGGTCGAAGGATGATGGATCAGCTGCGGCGGCTAACTGTCTCCACCATGAATATTGAAGATCTTCGCAATGAAAACGAACGCTGGTCCGTCTCAGGATCCAACTTCAATGTCACCAGCAAGTATGACCTTTGGTTCAGCCGGGACGATTTCCAGGGTCAACAACCTCTCCTGGGATCAACCATCACCTTGTCTGAAGACTTCTATCAATCAGTCGTTGAGGCACCGGTCCCGCTGCGGCCAGAGGTACTCCGCGCTTTGGCCGGCTCCCCCATGCGACTAGACATGTACACCTGGCTGGTCTACCGATTGTTTAGTCTTCGGCGGCCATCAACTGTCAGCTGGAATCAACTGGCTAACCAATTTGGTAGTGATTATTCAGTGCAGCGTCAGTTCAAGGCAGCTTTTGAAAAGAACCTCCGAGAGGTGAGGATCATGTATCCACAAGCAAACCTGGCTGTGATGAACTCCGGTCTCCGGTTGATGCCTTCGGCCCAGCACATCCAGTCCAAGCTGAACCCCTAGGGCATCTGAAATGAAAAAAGTATGAGCCCCGTCGAGACAATCGACGGGGCTCATACTTTTCTTCTTAGTGGTTCCTCCGTTTGGGAGGGGTGGCCTCAAAGTACATCTCATAGGCCATCGTCACCAAGGCGCTGCGTGATGGAGCCCCCACAGTCTTCTCCTTGGCTGTCAGCCAGTCATCCTGCGCCTTATCCAGGCGAAGTTGGATCTGGGTGCCACTCTTGGCTGAATCAGTGGTTCTGCGGCGCCTCGGCATCCCTCCAGCCAACCCGGTGGAGGAAGCCTGCGGAGAGATCTTCTCAATCAACTCTTTATCTGAAATGGCATCAAAGGCATCAATCAGCATGTCCGTGTAGGTGCTCATCTCCCCCCTGGTTCTGGCTTTCAGTACCTTCAACAGATCATGGGGCAGGTATACACCTTTGCTCTTGATGCCAGATACTGCTGCCTCCGACGACACAGGCCCCTTACCTTCAATCACCGGGGGTTGGGTTGGCTGCAACGGCTGAGAAGTGGTCTCAGGAACCTGATGTGCAGGTGACTTGACCCCGCGAGGAGGAAGGAGCCCGGCGAGCTTCTTACCCCGCTGGGTGCCCTCGGGCTCTCCCTTGGTGGCAGTTGGTGCGAAAACCGACGAGAGATCCTCATGTTTGATGCTCATGCTTACTGCACTCCCTTAATTTCGCTCAACCGCGTGAGGATTTCTCCAGTGAGTTCCTCGAATTCTGCAGCCACAGCGCTTGCATTGGAGGTAAACATGCCGCGTGCGGGCTTCTCCCCCGCCTTCAGCGCAGCCAGAGTCACAGCCTTCTCGCCTTTGGCTGCTCCTTCGAGCTCGTAGAACAACAGGCCTCGATCTCTCGCGTCCGCAGCGGCACTTTCCAGGTTTCTAATCCTCGTGACGAAAACCGGGGCCGCTTCTCCAAGCATTCCTTCCAGTTTCTCCCGAACGCTACGTTCCAAGCGGAGGGACCTTGACCCAACAGCAAAGAGCAAGACGCCAGCGACCTGAAGAACAGGGTTGCGTGGTCGAACAGCTTGGAAACGTCTGCCCATACGCTCAACACCGTTCACACTGCCATCATCGGATTTCGTTGGAATAATGACGGCCGTTGATACGCACAAGGCACCTTCAACAATCACCTTGTCGCCGGGCGGAGTGTCCATGAGGATCAAGTCGTAGTCGTCAACGATGGGGGCGAGCATCTTATAAAGCATGTCTCCAAAGTCTGAGGAGTCATCTCGTCCTGCCCGGACCGCCATGATCGCAGCGATGTCTTCGAGTGCCGGTCCTCCTGCAATAACGTCCAGATTCTTTCGCACATCCTTCAGGATGGGTGGAGTCGCTCCGGTAATAAGGGCAGCCAGGAGTTCCTCACCGGTCTGCTTGTCATATCCCAGGTCGCTCTTCATATCTCCCTGGTGATCCAAGTCGATTACAAGAACCCTGTATCCGGCAAGTGCTGCCGTGCCTGCGATGTTTGCCGTGGCGGTGGTCTTACCCACTCCCCCCTTCCCATTGGCCATAGCGACCACCCTGTCAAGGGCTTGGGAAACGTGCTGGGTCTCTTCCATCGGCTTAAAGAATGAACTGGTCATGCTATCTCCTGCGGTAGTGAGTTCTGACAATCTCACTACAAATTCTACCCCACCTACCCCGTTAGGTCACGTCCTATATCATTCTTGATTTACGGTACAGATGCACACTTTACGCCAAGTACGATATGACGCCTCAGGTTAGGCATTATCAAACACGGTACATATGGCAACACTTCAAACGTTATGTACCGCATGTTATCCAACAAGATTTATGGCCTTATATCCATCGGTAATTCTAAAGGTAACTACCCTGAGTCTGTCTCTTCAGGGCTAACGGGTAGGTCGTTTAGGACCTCGTGAAGGTCCTAAACGACCTTTGAAGTCTTCAGGACCTCCCGCAGCTTGGCGATTCCTGCTCGCAGGTTGATCTTGTGTTCAGGCGCATTGCGGGCTTCCAAGGCTTCCTTGGCCGCCTGAGTCGATTTCATGGCCTCCCGAGCCTTGCTCTGGGGGTTGAACGTCTCCCAGGCGTTATCCAGAGATGCCGCGGTAAGGAGGAAGCTCAGGTATGCCAAGGGGTTAGAGATCTTATGAGGGGTTGTCCACCCGCGCTGTGCAGTAAAGGCGTTCAAAGCATTGGACAGCGATGAGGGAGTCCATGTGGCCGGGTTGAGGCCGGAATTAGTCAAGACATCACAGAGTCTTCCAATGTGACCAAAGCCGGTGAGCCAGAACAGCTGGCGTTCAAGCCCAGCGGCAAGTTTTTGTGTTGAGAGATCTCGGGGGAGTGGCCTTGGCGTGTTTTTTGTTGGTTTTTCTTCATTGATCCGCGAAGCGGCTGAAACGCGTGAGCGTTTTTGGTTAGTACCTCTTAAGGAGGATTTATTCATAGTAGAACCACTACGTGGTAGGTGGTCGGTAGCGGTCTGCACTGCCCATTCGCGGGTCATGGTCAGGCTACGGGTGGAAGCTTTCTTTGTGTAGCCAAATCCGGTCTCCTTCAAGACTTGCTGGCGCTCCTCCTGGGTCAGGTAGCGACCGCGGTCAACGGTCGTCATCAGGCCTAGACATTCGGCCACTTGGCGGGATCTTTTGACCAGGGCAGGCGACGTTGCGGCTTTCTTTGCGCATGTTGAATGGGAGGTCCGGACATTACGCCCGGTTATATGGTCGGCGGTTAGTGCATCGACGCGCATTACCTTCATGAAGGCCTTATGGCTCAGGCCTCCGAGGCGCTTGCGTGCCTTCACGCCTTCAGGGAGCAATGCTGCCAGGCTGCAGCTTAGAAGCCATCGAGATCGTGTTGACCAGGTCGGGACTTCTCCAGCCAATAGGACAACAGTGAGGTGTTTTATGGTGCATGTTGGTTCATGAGCTGGCACTTTTTGAGGGCATAGGGGTACCATAAAAGGGACCTTCCAGATTGAAGGACAAGGGAAAGCCCCAGAGATGGAGCTATCTGAAAGGTTGGGTCCAGCCGGCAAGCATTCGCCCAACCATACTTTTCTAAGCAGCCCCGCTCGTTAGAGCGGGGCTCTTTGTTTTAAATTGCTCGCTTGATGGGCAATTCCTCCTGGTACGTGGACCACCATGTTGGGAACCCGGCACCACTTAGTTGGCTGTTTTTGATGAGCAACTCAACCAGAACTGCCTCAGAAGCGGGCTTTTCTGGAGATCCGTAGGCATGCTGTAGTCGCCTCAGCTTGGCTTTCGTCGTAGCGGGGATTGTTACGGCTAAGCCCTCATATCCGCTAGCTTCACCGCGGTTGCGGCGCCTAAGCGAAACGTCGCTGGTTTCTGGGGAGTTCTTGATAATTTCTTCAAGGACAAGGCCCAGGGACAGATTAGTTACGTTCGCAATGGTGTCTAGCTTGGCCTTAACCGAAGGCTCAAGGGTGGCGAAAAGAGAGACGTTGCCCATAGCTGCGCCGCGCTGGCGGCGTCCACGGATTGTTGTCATAAATCGACTCTAACCCTAGCGCTAGTGTTAAGCGGCATATTTCCGGGTTTTGTTGGGCGTGTCGTAACGCTAGCACTAGCCCTACGCCATCAGATTTCATGTCCTTGGCCAAGCTGTCACACTTAACGAGCAGAAACTATGGGGGACAAGTGATTGTGGAACTATTTTTGTGGCTGCCAGCGAGATCCGATACCTACCCCCAATGAAGAAAAAAGTGGGGGAGGAGTCAATCTGTGGTTAGAGCGGATTTCAAAGCGCCGAGTAGGTTCTCAATGAGTTCTACGTGTGCCCTGTACAGGACACGCTTGCCTGCCCTGCGCTCAAGGGGGATGTCTGCGGTGATCGCACCAAGTTCCTCGAGCGCCAGGATGGCCTTGACCACCGTGGCCCTCGTTAGGCCCACGCCTTTGGTGATAGAGCCCATCTGGGAAGGGCCCTCATCGAGGAGGAATTTTAGAATCCCCACACGTGTAGGTGTGCCAAAAACTGCGATGGCCGTCTCTACCTGCACGCCTAGATTGGCATTGATCACTTTAACCACGCTTCCATCATGCCGTAGGACGGAAGATCTACGGCTACTGTATACTTCATTTATCTAGTTGACTTTAAGATTACCTCAACGCCTTGTTGGGGGACCCGAACCCAAGGAGGAGCTCACGTGAGCACCATCAGTACGCGTGAGTCACGCAAAACAAGCCGGTCTGCAGCCGATGGGCAAGAAAGCCGGCCCAAAGAGCTAAAGGGTTTCCAAATGCCCTCCCAACTGGCTAGAAAGAAGCCGGCGCTCATCGCCCTGTGCATAGCCTTGGCGATGGTTGGGGGGCTCCTTACCTATTTCGGAATGTCGGGAAACGGGCAGGTGAGTGTGTTGGTGGTGAAGACAGACCTGGCGCGTGGGGCCGTCATTGGCTCTGGCGACCTAACGACTATTGATGTCGTCCAGAAATCGGCGGGAGAGGCCGTTCCTGCGGACAGATCATCAACCGTGATCGGGCAGAAGGCTTTGGTGGACCTTCCTGAAGGGTCCTTGGTGACCTCTAAGAACGTAGGAGAGAGCCTGGGCGTAAAAACCGGCACCTCCGTTGTTGGCGTTGGATTGGCAAGTTCACAGGCCCCTTCCAGGCCACTGCAGGCCGGGGACCGTGTTCGCATCATCAGGACCCCCACCCAAGGTGCAACAGCAGATCTCAACACGCCTCCCATCTCCGGAGTAGTTGACTCGACCTCCTTGGATGACGTCAAAGGGTTGATCATTGTCGATGTCGTTGTCTCCACTGATGACGCCCCCAAAGTTGTGGCGTGGTCAGCATCGGGAAACGCAGGCTTGATCCTGGATCCTCTGACTGAGGAAGGTAAATAGCATGGCAGCCATATTTCTTTGCAGCGGCGCAGGATCGCCGGGGATCACCTCAACGGCAGTAGGCCTGGCAGACGTTTGGCCGCGGCCGGTCATGGTGGTCGAAGCCGACACTTCAAAACCCAGCAGTGTGATTCCCGGATTCATGCAGGGCCAACTGGACAACAGCCGCGGTCTCCTGCCCTTGGCAGTTCAGGCACAGAGGCAGGGACTCTCCAGCGACATTCTGTGGGAGCAACTGGTGCCTTTGGTCCAAGATCTTGGACGCGATGGCGACCAACGAGGGAAATACCTACTCTCGGGAATTTCCAACACTGGCGCTGGCAAGGGCATGACTGGATTCTGGTCGGATCTGGCCATCGTTCTTTCCCAACAGGGAGATAGCGGTGTTGATGTCATTGTTGATGCCGGCCGGTATGTGCCAGGGGACCCTCGCACACCGCTGATGCAGATGTCAGACAGCGTCATGGTTCTGACTCGTCCTGTACTACCTGACCTCGGCGCCCTCATCGGACAACTTGATGAACTCAAAGAAAATCTGGCGAGGGTTGGCCACGGAGAGCATTTGGGTCTTGTGCTTATGGAAGCAGTGACAGGGAACTACTCAGGCCGGGATATTGAGCGGCAGTTGGGCGTCCCTGTATTGGGCAAGATGCCCTGGGATCCCAGCACGGCTGCTGTCTATTCACTCGGTGTTCCCAAGGCCAAGAATTTCAAACGCACAGGACTATCCTCAGCGCTCACCGCTCTGGCGGCCTCTGTCGACTCGCAAATTCTAGATAGAACTAAACGGCTTGGTAGCCGCCCGGTACCCAAGGAAGAGGTCAAGCAAGCATGAGCACCACAGATGATGAATACACCTCAAACGTTGACCTTTCGAGCTTGCCATTCTTCCGCCAGACCCCAGCAATCGAGGAATCGTCGGCTAGGCCCAAGGGGACTTTCGCTATTCCTGCAGGCGCGACTGCTCACCTGGCAGGGGGCGACTCAATGTCTGGAGCCTTGAGGATTTCCGACGACGACATCAACCAGCTGGTGGCTGACATTGAAACAGCGGCCGAGACTCAGAACCTGCCTGTAGTGGGAGACGAACCTTTTTGGGCCGCTACTGCCATGCTTCGCAGCAAGGCAGTAGATCGCCAGGTCAATTCACTGGATGGCCGTCACGGCCTTTCCGACGAGGACAAGGAGGAGATGGGGCGCCAGCACATTATCGATGTCGTCAATGAGCATGTTGATGAGCAACTGCGTTCTGCCGGCCAGAGGGAAATCTGGTCCTCGGAGTACCGTGGCCAAGTCGTCAAGGCCGTTTTTGACCAGATGTTTAGGCTGGGGCGCTATCAGGCCTTGATCGAGGACCCCGATGTTGAGAACATACACATCCATGGGTTTGACCAAGTGTTTGCCGAATACAGCGATGGATCGATGGTTCGCAAACCAGCAATCGCATCTTCCGATGAGCAACTGATGGAAGATTTGCAGTTCTTTGCCAACCGCAACGGGGAAGAGGCCAGATCATTCTCCTCAGCTCACCCGGATCTTGACATGGACCTGCTTGGATATGTGCGTCTCGCCGCCATTGCCCGACCAATTGCAGAGCGCCCCTCGGCGGTGTTGCGTATCCACCGATACATCAACATCAGCCTTGAGCAGCTCACCAAGTTTGGGACATTGACTGCAGATCAAGCGCACTTTCTCGAAATAGGCGTCAAGGCACGGAAAACCTTCGTCATTTGTGGCGAGGGAGGCGACGGGAAGACCACCCTGATGCGTGCGATGGCAGGAAAAATCGGCCCAATGGAGCAGATCGTCACCATCGAAAAGGAGCGTGAGCTCCACCTCAAGAAGCTGCATGGTCGCGTAGTCCCTCCCTTCTCGCTGCAGTATCGACCAGGTACAGGGGAACGCGATGCACAGGGCAACTCACCTGGTGAGTACACCTTGGAACAGTGCATGGAAAAAGCACTTCGGTTGAACTCTCAACGCATCATGGTGGGAGAAGTTCGTGGTCCAGAAATTGTCTCCATGATCCATGCAATGCAAACCGGGGCCGGCACCATGAGCACCACACACGCTGACGGTCCCGATGACTGCATTGACCGTCTGGCAGGACTGGGCATTGAGCGTTACGGAAAGTCATACATGGTTGAGCAGCTCGGCCGCCACATTGATTTCGTTGTCCAGATGGGCAAAATCATTGATCATAACGGTGCGACCCAAAGGAAAGTCACCCACATCAGTGAAGTGATGGCAGCGGAAGGTGAACGCGGCGTAACCACCCAAGACATATTCCTGCTTTCACCCGGCGAGAACCAGGCGCGTTTCATCCGCTTGCCCACCCGAGAAAGACTCCTCCACGATCTGCAGCGAGCTGGACTGGATCACGGCCGTTTCCAGGGAGGTGTCCAGTGAATTCAGCCCTGCTCGCCTCCTTGGGTGTGGTCATCGTCTTGGCCGGAATCTTCGCCGCGTTGATCTCGCTCATCCCGTCTGAGCAAGATGAAGCCAAGGCGCCAGGACGCATCCAGAATCTTGTCCAGCGCTTTAGGGCAGGCCTCTCCAGACGGACCCAGCTACTTCTCTTGGCGGGGGTCATCGCAGGCGTGATGTTCTGGTTCTTCACGGGATGGATCATCTTCGTCGTGGCCATTCCACTTGCGCTTCTTGGGCTACCAACCATCTTCTCGGACCACGGAGAAAAACGTCAGACTGAACGACTGGCGGCCATTGAGACTTGGACGCGGGGGCTTTCCGGATTGATCGTGACAGGGGCACCCCTTGAGCGTGCAATCACAGCCTCCCTCAGCAATGCTCAACCTGCCATCTTCCCGGAAGTCTCCCGTCTGGTCGCCAGGTTGGAAGGCCGCTGGCCAACTGCTGACGCGCTCCAGGAATTTGCAAACGACCTCAATGACCCCACCGGAGATTTGGTTGTCATGAACTTGCTGCTTGCAGCAAAACAGCGGGGCCAGGGTCTGGTTAACGCACTCAATGACCTGTCTCAGACAGTCTTTGAGGAGGTCCGGGTACGTCGAGAAGTAACCACAGATCGAAGTAAACCAAGAGGAAATGCAAGGGTTGTCACTGGTCTGACCGTTTTTCTCCTTCTGGCAATCCCGCTCATGAGCACCTTCTCAGAACCATATAAAACCCCCATCGGGCAGATAATTTTTGCCGGCTGGCTGGGGATCATTGCCTTGCTCCTGGTGGCGATGAAGCAGATGGTTGCTCCCCGTCATGTACCCCGAATGCTTGTGAACAGTGGAAGGAGAAACTGATGGCTCTATTCATTGGCGGATCACTACTCGGCCTCGCGCTTGCCTTGGTGGTAGCTCAGGCTCTCCCCTCGAAGCCCAAGCTGGGGCCGGCACTTGCCCGGATTGGAGCTACAGGGACAACGAACTCTGCAGAAAGCCGAACACTTGAGGCTCGAGTTGGAGGTTGGGTCATCCAGCGTCTGCCGTCCATGCGTGGATTCGCTATTCCTGAGCGTGATCTTGCGCTGGTTGGTATCACCACAAACAAATTCATCTTCAACAAATCGGCAGCCGCAGCAGCGGGTTTCGTCTTCGTGATTCTGTTCGGACTGATGGCACAGGCTGTCAACCTCGTCCCCTTCGCAGTACCCGCTTTCCTGGCACTTATTGCGGCAGCATTAGGCTGGTTTCTTCCTGACCTGTTTCTCCGAGATAAGGCCGTTGCTGCACGAAAAGAGTTTGTTCGCAACGTGGCCGTCTACCTTGAGCTTGTGGCCGCCGAACGGCGTCGCGGGGCGCCACCCGCAATTGCTCTTGAAGTGGCCGCATCGATTGGCAAATCCTGGGCTTTCATCAGGATTAACCAGGAACTGACCCGCGCGCGCTATGACCACACCCAACCGTGGGACGCCCTTCTAACGCTGTCCAAAGACATAGCTGTCCCTGAACTCGGAGAGGCGGCAAAGATTGTTCGACTCTCAGGGGATGAAGGCGCATCGGTCTATGAGGCATTGCGCTCGGCAGGTCAGGGCATGCGTATCAAGATGCTCAACGAGGAGCACACCCTGGCAAGCCAAGCCACCGCCAAGGTGTCCATGTTGACCACGGTCCTGGCTTTGGTCTTCGGTGGGGTGCTTCTAACCCCCCTGCTGTTGAACCTGATCTAATGGCTGGCCTCAGTTTTCGACACCTACCTTTTGCATAAAGGGAAGTGCTCCATGAAATATTCAAATAGGCCAATATTTCCCAACCAATCACAACAACCAAAGGAAGCAATCATGACAACCCTGACCAAACTCTTCTTGGTGGTGCAAGCCCACATCCTCGGATTCCGCACCTCAATGGAATCCAAGCTCAACCAACTCCGCGTCCGCGCCGAGGTTGGGGACGGCGCGGCAGGGTGGGTTCTGATCCTCATTGGAGTCATCGCAATCTGTGCCCTGGTCATCATCGCAGTCACGGCCTTCGTGAACTCCAAGCTGGCACAACTCAAGTAGAGGATCCATTGAAGAAAATGGCAAAAACAGGAAAGCAGGACAATGAGCGCGGCAATGCGCCCGTTGAGTTTGTGCTGATCTTCCCCGTTCTGCTCGTCATGTTCTTCGGGATCATTCAAGGGGCGATGTGGTACCAGGGGCAGAACATCGCACATGCCGCGGCCTCGGCCGCTTATAACAACTCGCGTGCCAGCAATGGAACTGTGGGAAGTGGCGTGACTGCTGGAAACCAGGTCATCAATCAGCACCAGGGAAGCTTGAATGGGGTGTCAATATCCGTGGACAGGCATGCAAATGTAGTGAGTGTGACAGTCACTGGTCACGCTTCAACATTCATCCCGGGTTGGAATGGCCCGATCATTACTCAGACGGTGTCGGGTCCTACCGAAAGATGGGTCAACCGATGAAGCTCTGGGGATTGTTCAAACTTAAAAGCGAGTCTGGGAGCTCCTCGGTGTCGTTTGCCATCATTGCCCCAGCGATTTTGTTGGTCGTTGGCTTCCTGTTTTTTGCTGGGCGGGTCTCAATTGCCGGCAATGTGGTGGAGAGCGCTGCAGTCGCAGCAGCTCGGGATGCGTCACTGGCAAGGACGCAAACCGGTGCAGTAGCAAACGCCGAAGGTGCCGCACGTCGTGTCTTAGCTGAACAAGGAATTAGTTGTTCCACGTTGACGATCAATATTGATACATCGGGATTTCGGGCTCCTCTTGGACAACTCGGAACGGTGAGGGCCACGGTTACCTGCGTTGCAAACCTTAGCGACATTGGCATTCCAGGGATCCCTGGGGAGAAATCATTGACTAGCTCGGCCATCTCCCCGGTCGATTCGTACAGGCAAAGGTGAGGGGCATGATGAGACGACTTTTTGCCAAACTTCGTCGTTCGGCTCAGCGCGGGGACTCTGCCGTGACTTTTGTTCTGCTGGTACCAGTCCTAATCCTCGTGGTGGGTTTGGTTGTTGATACTGCCGGCCAAATACAAGCTTCGGAGCAGGCAACATCAGTGGCGCAGGCAGCTGCAAGAGCGGGAGCCAATGGCGGTGCGGATCCTGAGCTGCCAGCAAGCGGTCCTGTCCAAATCAGTTCTGGTCAAGCTGCCATTTCAGCCCGTCAGTATCTTGCAGCAGCAGGACTCCAGGGAACTGTTGAGGTCAACGGTCGTACCGTTACTGTGACTGCCCAAAAGAACTACCGAACCAAATTCCTATCCATGTTCGTCAGTACCCTGACGGGGACTGGATCAGCCTCAGCTCAACTGCTGAGTGGACCTTAGAGAGGGCCGTACCAATGAAAACCAAAAGGAACTTTTTGCGGAGGTCTTTGGTCCCCGTGGCTGCCCTAGTAGCCAGTGGGATTCTGCTTGTCGGCTGCACAACACCCAGTCCCACGCCTTCAGACTCACCCAGTGCAAGCACCACGGCGCCCGCGACGACTATGGCCCCCACTCCGACGGCGGGCGCGACCCAGGTGGCCCCAAAGGATTCGAAGGAAGCGATTGCTCAGGCTACTGCCGTAGCCAAGCAGTATTGGGCCATTTCGGATGAGATTCTCAACGATGGTGGGAAGGGCTCAGATCGGATCAATGCGGTGGCTGTTGGTCAGGCGAGGACGTTCGTTGTTGACTCGGCTGCCAACCTGGCGGAACAGAAGATTACGTTCACTGGGAAGAGAGGCTTCGAGGCAACGGAGGCGACTTCTTCAGACCTGACCGTCACTGATAAGTCGGGGGACAAGGTTGTGAAGGACGGGTTTGTGGGACTCACTGTTTGTAACGATGTCTCCGGCGTCTCCGGGACCAATGCTGATGGCTCTCCTGCCAAGATGAGCTCAGTTCTACGCTCGATCAATTCTGTTGAGGTCGAGTTTGACCCGGCAGCAGGCAAGTGGTTCGTTTCGCGCTATCCGACCCCATCGGGGGTGATCGCATGTTGAAAAGGGTGACAGCGGTAGGTGCTGTAATCGGATTCATCTCTGCGTTGATGTTGGGCTCTGCGTCATTGGCAATCGCCGCTGGCGACACTGAATGCAATCAGTGGGGGGTCTGCGAAATTGCGCCGCCTCCGACGCCGGAGACTCCTGGTGGTGGAACTGGTGGTGGGTCCACTGATCCGGTTACGGGTATTACTCCGGGTCCGACGACTTGCTATGCAGAGGGTTACCCCAAGGAGAAGAAGTACGAGATCCCGTGCAGTAACGAGGATGGCTCCTATGATGCTTCCACGGGTTGCCGTTGGAAGCTTGCTGATAATCAAAAGGCAGCTCCTGCGGGGGCGAGTGCAGGTGATGGTGCTTGGTACACGTGCAGCAGGTCCGTGTTTTGTGATCCGGATTCGATGTTTGCATGCATTGAGTTTGGGACCAGTCGCGATGAATGGCTGACGACACCGCCCGCTGGGGTGATGACGTTGACTCCGGCGCAGGCCGCTGCTGCCTTGGTGAAGACCTTCAATCTTGAAGGAGTCGCTATCGGTTCGACCACCAAAGCCTCAGGTAAGGGTGCTGTCGGCCTGCCTGTCTGGCTTTGGGTTGAGAACCAAACCCCGTTGTCCTTTGGCCCCTATGTTCAGTCAGCCACCCTGGGTGGGGTGACTGTGACAGCTACGGCAAAGGTGGCGAATATCGCCTACTCCATGGGTGATGGTCAGACGGTTGTTTGCGCGAATGCTGGTACTCCGTATGTCAAGGGATATGGCAATACGGATAGTCCCACTTGCGGTCACAGGTACTCGCAAATGTCACCGGGTGACGGGGCTCAGCCCTATGGTGTGACGGCAATGTCCAATTGGGAAGTGGTGTGGACCAGTACCGGTGGAGGCGGTGGTGTCATTGGCACGACAACGCAGTCACAGACGCAGATTCGTGTGGGGGAGCTGCAGACGGTGAACGTCAACCCGTAGAAGGGTGAGGGGGTGGTGCGCATGGACTTATCCGCCCTTCTATCAAACATTATCCTTAATTATCTTGATTTTTTGATAAAGATGGATAAAGGTGGATTTATGATCCTCAATGCTGCCAACCCTTATCGTCCCGGCGCCGGGAGAGTGCCTCCCGAACTGGCCGGTCGTTCCGCTGTCATGTCGGAGTATGAAAGCCTGCTCTCCACAGTCACCAGGGATCAAATGGGAGATCGACCTTGGATCATCTCCGGGTTGCGCGGCGTTGGAAAGACGGTCCTGCTCAATCAATGTTCCCGTGAGGCTTCAGCTGCAGGATGGGTGACCATCAAGATTGAGGCCAGCGGATCGCATTCCTTGGGATCTCAGCTCGCCAATGAAACCTATGTGGCCCTGCGTAAAGTCGCCAAGCTTCCAGAAAAGGTCCGCAAATCATTCCGCGAAGCCTTCAGTGTTTTCAAGGCATTCCAAATCAACATTGACCCAGCGGGTGCCTACAGCTTCGGGTTCGACGTTCAGGCAGCCAGTGGACAGGCCGATAGCGGCCAGCTCGCCACAGACCTGGCCGAACTGCTTCAATCGTTGGGGGAGGGGGCGCGGGCGGCCGGTATCGGTGTGCTCATCGCCATCGACGAGCTGCAAGAAGCAGATCGCGATGACCTCATGGCCCTCAACGTCGCCCTCCACCAACTGGGGCAGGACCCCCAACCTGTCCCGGTCATTTTCATCGGAGCTGGCCTGCCATCGTTGCCGGCCGTGATGGCAGACGCCTCTAGCTACGCCGAACGCATGTACCTCTACCGTTCCCTGGGGCTGCTGGACCCTGAGGCGACCACAGACGCCCTAGTGACCCCTGCCCGCAGAGAAGGAGTCACCTGGGGCGAAGACGCCTTAGAACAGGTTCTCGCCGTCTCCCAGGGCTATCCCTACTTCATCCAGGCATGCGGCAAGCACGTCTGGGACGTGGCAGCATCCCGAACCATCAATGCCGAAGACGCGCGTCTCGGCATAGCGCGGGCCCGTGAGGAAGTAGACGCCGGCCTGTACATGGCACGCTGGGAACGAGCAACCAACAACCAACAAGAATTCATGAAAGCCATGGCCGCCGACAACGACGAACCAAGCATGGTCAGCGAACTGGCCACCCGCCTAGGCAAACCCCAAACCACTCTCTCCATGCCTCGACGAACCCTCATCCAAGCAGGATTGGTCTACTCACCACGGCGCGGCCAACTAGCTTTCACCGTTCCTGGCATGGCTGATTTCATCAACAGAGTCCTGGGTTAAAACGATGTCAAAAACTTTCATGGCTAACGCCCACAAAAGCGACCTACACCCTAAAAGTGGGCCTATATCCGTGTGGCCGCAAAGGAAAGAGGAATCATGAGAATGGTCAAGAGCCTCTCAGCAGCTCTACTGCTCATCATCCTCGTGGCAGGAATCCCTGCCGCGCTGATCATGCTCGCCGGCAACCCCCTGCCACCGCTCGAGGTGCTGCAGGGAATGATGTCGCAGCCTGACTACGGCGGAAAGCTGCTCTTTGGTACCTTTTTCCCCCTGGTTGCTTGGGTCGCCTGGGCAACTTTCGCCTTTTCGATCATCATCGAAATCCCCGCAGCCCTCCGCGGTATCAAGGCCCCACAAATCCGTGGACTCGGCCCGCAGCAAGCATTCGCAGCTGCACTCATCGGTGCCATCCTCTTCACGGCAACAGCTGGATCCCTGGCAGGAGCGCCCAGCGCCCAAGCCACCGAATCCATAGCCCCCACACAAACAGTCTCAGCACCCCAAACGATCTCCGAAGCTACCGCAACCCCGAGCACCACACAGGCCGTACAGAAGGCCGATACCCCTGCCAGCAAGCTCCCCACATACACCGTGCAAACAGGGGATTCACTGTGGAAGATCGCGGAGCAGCACCTCGGTGACGGCACCCGCTACAAAGAGATCGCCCAGCTCAACTACGACAAGATCCAGCCTGACGGCAGCACCCTCACCCAGGAACACTGGATTGACCCGGGCTGGACGCTGACACTCCCCGCCGACGCCGCCACGACCGAGTTGCCGGCCACTGCAACCCGCACCGTGGCCCCGGGAGAAACCCTCACAGGCATCGCCCAAGAAGCCCTCGGAGATGCCACACAAGCCGATGCAATCTTCGATGCCTCAACCAGCACCGTCCAAGAGGACGGCCAGCACCTCACCGATCCCAACCTCATCCAGCCAGGCTGGAAACTCACCATCCCCACCGAAACCACAGCTGCAGCCATGACCGAAGCGCCGGCCGTAACGCTGCCGACAACTCCGGAAACGCCCAAACCCGTGGTCGAAACCCCGGCTCCCGCACCGGAGGCCCCAGCGCCCGCCAAGGAAACCCAGCCCGATGCACTGGCCGGGATGGGAATTGCACCCACCCCCGCAGTCACCAAAGACGCACCTGTCAACACCCAAACCAATCAGGCACCCGCACCAGCAGCCACAACCCAAGAGGCCGCGAGCGCTGAAGTTCTGGACACTCGCACGATCGGTGGGTTGGGTGCCATCGCTTGTGCCGGTATTCTCTCGGTGTTGGGTCTGCTTCGTTTGCGTCAGCGTCGTCGCCGTCAGCCCGGGAAGCGGCTCAACATGCCTTCTGGTGATTCGGCTACGGTTGAGC
This sequence comes from Arthrobacter glacialis, assembly GCF_002909445.1. Classification (GTDB taxonomy): domain Bacteria; phylum Actinomycetota; class Actinomycetes; order Actinomycetales; family Micrococcaceae; genus Specibacter; species Specibacter glacialis. The sequence goes on along the minus strand of NZ_PPXC01000013.1, from coordinate 83,042 downwards.
TGCAGATGCGCGCTGTGGAGGATCCGCTGCTCGTGGCTGATCTTGATGCTGGGCTGAAATTCTTGGCTGAATGGGCTCAGGACACTAACACTGCGTTGCCGCAGATGTTTAGTGCCCGTGTGGCTCAGGATGAGATTGCCATCTATTTGGCGGCTCCTGCTGAGTTGCCGGCGCCCTTCATTCGTGCTGAGAGGGATGGCACGGTGTGGACTCTGGATGCGTCTGCGATCCCTGAGTTGAACAGGATCCCTTCGGCGCCTTACCCGGCTCTTGTGACTTTGGGGCAGGATGCGAATAGTGCTCACATCATGGTGGATCTTGAGTTTATTGGTTCGCTGAACATTGATGGCACTGCTGAGCATCAGGCGCAGGCCTTGAATGCGATGGCCATTGAGATGGCGAGCTCGCCTTGGGGTGAAGATCTACAAATTACCCTGGTGGGTATTGCTGAAGGTCTGCCGGCCGCGCTGCGGACTGGTCGTGTGCGCCATCTGGACGATATGGACACGCTTCTGACCCGCCTTCGTGGGAAGGTCAAGGCCACTGAAGCTGCTTTTGCTGCCCTTGGTGTTTCCTCGGTTGAGGAGGCCCGGGCCATGGGTACTGATGCGCAGGGCTGGATCCCTGAAATTGTCATTCTCGGCACTACGCCTGACGAGCCGGCACGCACTGAGCTGGCAGATCTGGTCAGTCGCATTCCTCGGTTGGGAATCGCTGCTGTCACTGCCGGCCAGCTGGCTGGTGATTGGACTTTGAGCCTGCACGATCACTCCACCGCGACGTTGGCGCCTATCGGGTTGCAGCTGACACCTCAAATGATCAGCGACCCTGAATATGCCCAGATCCTTACTCTCCTGGCAACTACTGAGGGTCTTGATGCTCCCGGGCCCGATTGGGCGCGCAATATCGATCCCGACGAAATTTCCCTGGAGGATCTGACAACCCAGGACGAGGCTGAGGCCGCGGCTGAGACGCCGGTACGGCATCTTGAGGCAGTCCCTGAAACGGTCGTCTTCGACGCTGAATCGACTGAGATCCCTTCCGCTGTGGCTGATGAGCCAACCATCTCGGTGGATGCCAGCGAAGCGGCAGCAACCGTCCGGGAGACTGCCGATCCGGAAGTTGCACTCACCCAGGCCGGCGCAGCAGCCCCGGTCCAGGCAGACGAGGAACCCCTGCAGGGCGCCACGGCTGCAGTCGTGCGGGAAGTGCTGGGCGAGGAAACCCAAGAGGACCTGGATCCCATCATTTGCATCCTGGGCCCGGTCGTCGTTCGCAACATCCGTGGAGAAGTTCCCACCACGGCAAAGCAGGCCGTATCTACGGCCACAGTTGCTCGCTGCACGGCTTTGGCTGCATTCCTGGCCTTGAACCCGGGCGCCTCATCTGAGTCCTTCCACCGGGCGTTCTGGCCCAACCAGGACCCTGCAGGTAAGACGGCCAGCTCCAACCGGAACAAACTCTCCAACCAAACCCGAAACTGGCTGGGCCAAGACAAGGAAGGTGATCCCTACATGCCCCATGCCGCGTTGGAAGGGTACCGACTCGATGACTCAGTCCTTACTGACTGGGGAGTATGGCTCGATCTCATCGGTGAAGACTTGGCACAGACACCCACGCCGCGCCTGGTCGCCGCCCTCCGCCTGGTGCGCGGGCAGCCTTTTACCGGGGTCAAGGAATCCAACTACGCCTGGGCCGAAGTCATGCGCCAGGAAATAATCGCCGCAATCTGCGACGCAGCCCATGAACTGGCCAACCGATCCATCCGCACCAAGCAAGCCGCAAATGGCCGCCTGGCAGCCGCCAAGGGAATCATGGTTGACCCCACCAACGAAGCCATGTGGCGTGATGCCATGCTGGCCGAACACGTTGCCGGCGACCGCAGCGGGATCGAAAAAATGGTCACCAAACTCCAGACCTTCCTCAACGACTTTGAAGATGGCTACGAACCCGAAGTAAAGACCCAGGAACTCATCGATTCCCTCCTGGGCCGGGCCGTCGCCTGACCATGACCGAGGACGCCATGCCCCGAAACTACCTTGGGCGAGAAATCGCCCGAATGAAGACAAGCGACGGAATCAACCCCGCCGTGGCCACCACCATCCTGGTGGCCACGGCCGTGGTCCTCATGGGGATCCTCGCAGTCACAGGCAACGACACCACCTTCTGGGCCATCGTGTTACTTCTGGGCATAACAGCCTTCCAGGGAGGCAGAATCGGCGTCACCGACGCCCGCACCCACCGGATCCCCGACGCGCTCAGCATCCCCTACGCTGGCGGCGTGGCCGCCACCATCATCACCGCCACCATCATCACCAGTGACTGGTCCCGTCTGGGCCAAGCAACCCTCGGCACACTCGCACTGGGGCTGCTCTACCTCCTCGCCGCAGTCTTCGGAGATCTAGGCTTAGGCGATGTGAAACTGGCGGCAATAATCGGCGGAGCACTCTCCTACGCCGGATGGACACCACTGCTCTGGGGGGGCCTCCTTGGCCTTGTCCTGGCCTTTCCCCATGCACTCATCCTGCACTTCACCCAGCGGCGAGCAATCGTTCCGGCCGGTGAAACCAAAGCGGGAATCCCCCTGGCCCCATATATGGTGGCCGGAACCGCAATCGCCCTCGCCCTCGCTCTTATCCCGACAGGAATTTGATGGACCTCGCCCTCGACACCATTGACAACGAGACGTACTCCGCAGCGGATTTCAACAAAAATTCCGCGTCATGGATCGCAGAGCACCGAACGGCACTGGAGTGCGACCTCTGCCATAACCAAGCCTTCTTCAGAAAGGCTTCCGTCTCTGGGCAGGCGGCATGCTTCGGAGCGCGTCCCCACGCAGAAGGTTGTGAGCGGGCCACTCATTCAAGCGAGGAAAGCGAGCGTGCCGAAGCGCTGGAGAAGTATGTTCTTGAAAATCCCGGGGGCCACTTCGAGCTGAAATTCACCCTCCCCAAGCCGCCATCGAACAAAACACCCGTCACGGGTCTGGTCGGCGGGGGCGCCGAAAACAAAGCCGGCAAGTTCATCAAATGGGGCAAACGGCAAGAGAGTAGCTCCAGCATCCAAGCGCGTCAGATCCTCATCAACCTTGCTACCTCGGAAAAATACCGGCAATCAACGCAGACCATTTCTACACCCAAAAGCGGTGGCAAGGTTCAGATCTGTGACTACTTCATCCCTTTCCTCGACGCCTCCGAAGGCGACGCAGGCAAGGAGCGTGGTTACTGGGGAACGATCACCAAGGTGTACCCAGATGAGGGAATCACCTGGCTCAACACAGGCTTCCCCAGACACATGAGCATTGTTCTCAAAGATGAGGTTCGGGATGACCTCATTGAGGCCTACGGCTTGAACGGGGTTGAAGATCTCATTGGAGCGTATGTGCTCTTAGTCGGTGAGCTGAAGGTCAGTGCAGCGGCAAAGAAGTACATGAGGCCACCTGCAGCGCGGAACTTTGCGCTTTACATCCCCAAGGAAAATTGAGGGAATCTAGACTTGGTCAACCCAATATATGTATAGTGATAAGATCAACACATTTATTTAGGAGGTGAAGCATGAAAAAAGCAACGTTGGGCCAAGTCCCAACACTCGCGTGGATCAGCGCCCAAGCCTTTACGCAACGGAGGAAGGGCACCGGCAAATGGCCGGCACTTCTGGCCTACCCCGCTCACCTGTTCACCGCCTTGGTGATGACCGTCGATGGTGTGCTTTACCAGGACTCATCAGAGGCCATCGTTGTGGTCAAAGATCAGCGTCGAACCTCGGTGAAAGGGATCGTTGTTGGGGCCGCGCTGGTGTTTATGTTGTTCCTTCCGGCCCTTCCCGCCATCACGGGGGACTTCAGGGCATTTCCGGGGCTCCTGTTTACGGTCATCGTCGTCGGCGCGCTGTTTGCATCCATCTTTTCAATCCTCCCGAACCACGGCCGTGGTGCATCCGAGGCTGCCCTCAGTAAGGCCGTTAAGGCTGCGGCCAATGGAAGGCAGGCTTTCACGTTCTCGCTACTTGCGAGGAGCCTTGAGGCGCAGCCCGGGGCAGGAGCCAAGCTCCTCAACGAAGCGGTTGATGAACTAGCCGGCCAAGGGGCTGTCGTTGGGTGCATTGCAGCCAACCAGGAACTCATCCCGTTCTATAACCGCTTTGGGCTCCAGCAGATTGGGCAAACACAAATGATGCTCAATCCAGCGTGGGACACCGCGGGACGAGGAGCGGAAAAATAGTCATGACTGTGAACATGGTTGGGATCCAAAAAGGTGACCTACCTCGTGTGAAAGAAGCCCATCAGAGGGCAACCACTCACGAGGGGACCACTAGATGCGAAACCATGACCACACGGCACAGGCACCCTGCCGCCTGGCGGAGGTGCACCATGGCGCACACTAGTCGATGCGGAAAATCAGTCCAACCCTTGGAGACCTGCCATTGCTCCTGTGGAGGATCTCTCCACGGATCTGAGCAAGTCGGTGGAGGAGGCGCCGGGCCGATCATGCAAGCCCCTGAAGTGCTGACTCTCAAGGAGGCCAGCGATAGGACACCCAAAGGAGAACAGCGCCTGAGGGATGCCATCGACTTGGATCCGAACTCTCCGTCTGTAGATCCCCTGCGAACCAGGCTTTACCGGGTAAAGCAGGCAGATATTGCTCGTGAGAAGGACGTTGTAGGTGCGGTAGAAGTAACGGAGGAAGAGAAGCGGAAGAACTTCATTGAAGCACTGTCACAGCTGAATGAGCCTGATGGTGGGTTCACCATTGATCCCAGGACAGGAGCGGCTGAGGCGGCAGGATTTTTTGTCAGTGTGCATCCGGAGCATGAGGTGGCGGTCCCGATCGCTTCTGTGAATCCGCAATCGGTGATGAGATATGCGCGCCAGAAGCGGGAAGTTTTGGGGCAGGAGGGGAACTTCTTTGGGGGTTGGCATGACCCTGAGACGGGGATTGTGTCATTCGATGTTTCATCTAAGGCACAGTCTGCTGAGGAGGCTCGGCGTTTGTCAGCAGCTCATGGGCAGGTGGCCTTCTTTGATGCCCAGACGTTTGACTCGGTTGAGGTAGACGCCTCACAGAGAAACCGAATTGAAAACATTATTGAAGGAAGTGGTGGCAATGACTAAGAAATTGAAAGTTTTGAGCGGAGATCTTTTGGGAGATCCCTTCGAGGGCACGGCTTTTGCTTGTGCTGCCGTCTTCGGTCTCAACGGGCATGTCCCAGATCGCAAGGATCTGGTCGAGACTTTGCAAGCTGCTGGTTTGCAAGGCACGGATCAGGAAGTGCAGAAGGTTGTGGATCTCCTGCCTGAGGAGTTGAAGGCAGGCTTGGGCTAGTCCCAGCCCCGTTTTGGGCGCTGGCCCGTCCAGGGGTGCTCTCTGCCAAGCGCAGGGGGCACCCCCTTTTTTTGTGTGTTCTGGTTCCATATTGACACCTACCTCAGATATGAAGAGCACAAGCGCGCACCAATTCAAGATCTCTGGCCGGTCGGCACGGGGGCTGATCCTTGGGCCGATGGGGGAGCCACCTGAAGTGCCGGCGAAGTATCGGAACCAGATATTGACCGCGTTGTTGCGGCAGTCCAATCCTTGGCCGGCCAACTTTGATTCCCCACACACCTTTGTTGGCAACTGGGAAGAACCTGAATTTGTGGTCAAGAAAGACCCCTCGTTGATGAAGCATCTTCAGGTCAGGGATTGGCTAAAGACCCCACGGTGGGCCCAAGACGGCAGCGTCCTCCTCCTGAACTTCGTCCTGGGAATCGCCGCACTGTTCCTCATATACCGTCTGGCGACGTTGATACCAATGGGGTTTTTCTTCCAGCTTCTGGCCCCTCTGGGGGTGACCGGCATCGGACTTTATTTGCTCATCACCTGGCAGGGTCGTTTCGCCTGGAAGCGGGCGCTGAATGCAGCCCAGCCGGCTCTTGAATGGAGGACCGCACACGCAGAATCAGTCCGCTACATCGGAAACCTGCCGGACCCTGAAGCCGATCAACTAGCTCAGATCCGCAGCACGCCAGGTATTGGGCACCACGACATATGGGACTGCGCGCTCCTCCTGCAGGAGAAAGCCCCTCTAGTCACGTTCATCAACCAGTATTCAAGGTTCTACACCCCGCAGAACACCAACAGTGAATTGGTTGAAACACTCGGAGGAAAGCTCGCGGCCGCGACATCCAGGGTCAAGCAAATCGATAACGAGATCCAAACCAGGACCACGCATGCAGCGGCCATTCATGCCGCCCTCCACATCGACATCACCGATGAAGAACGCGCCTCTCTCCACCCCCTCTGACTCATAGAGAACCCCAGCAGTTCAAACACCGGTAAAACCAACAAAGGAGCCAAGAAATGCCAGAAACAACCAGCACCATCTTCACCCTGATGTCCAAGCCTGGATGCGTGCAATGCAACGCAACCCTGCGCCACTTCGAGTCCAAAGGCCTCGTCGAAGGCCGAGACTTTGTGGTGCTCGATGTAACCAAAGACGCCGAAGCGCTGAAGCGGTTGCAAGATTTGAACTATGCCCAAGCACCAGTCGTCTTCTTCGGCAACGATCACTGGAGCGGCTACCGCCCAGACAAGATCGACAAGCACCTTCTCAGCCTCCAGCCAGCCTAAGAACACGCCGACCCAAAACAGCACGGTAGTGGACTGACAACCCCAAATACCCATAGAATTAGTAGTTGTCAGATCAACATAAAAATGTACGGGACGATTGCCCCGGCATCGAGCTCAAGGAGGAAGCGAATGCGGCCCCACCCCTGGTCCCCACGCACCGTCCCTACCATCTGGGTCGACTACACCACAGGCTACGGATACACCGGAACCGGCGAGCGCGTGAAGCCCAAAGTGGGTGAGCGTCGGCAGAAGCCGAACCTAGGTGATTTGCTGGATACGGCTGCTTCGTATGGGGCTGAGCGGATCATGCTGACGGGTAAGGTTCCTGCGGCTGATATGGGGCCTGAGCGTCGTCATTGGCTGCTGGTGAAGACACCTGGCTGGCGGGCCGATGGCCACTGGTTTCTGGCTCCGGCCACGGGCCGTTTTGTGCGTGAGAGTACGGATCAGAAGGTTGAAGTCCGTACTGCTGCGGAGTGGTTTGGTGACATCGATCTGAATCCGGCCCAGGCTCGGGAGGCGTGGGATGCTACGGCGGCCATGGTTAGTTCTGTCGTTCCTGGTGCGACGTTGTTCCTTTCGCCCGCTGCCACTGGCACTAATTTGTGGGCGCTTTCCTTGCCTAAGGATCTTGATCCTGATTTTGTCACTGAGGACATTGGTGAGGAGATCCATCGAACCTCGGGCCAGCACCACCTTGAGCACAACGTTTTGGGTCCGAATTTCTCCACGCATGAGGATTGCCTCCCTCTGATCAATCCTGAGGAGCAGAAGTTCATCACCGATTTCGCCTCCATTGATGGGCGTTTTATGTATGCGGCGCTGTGTAGGGAACTTGGTGTGGGTCCTGGGCGGCGGCTGAACCGTGAAGACACTATGGAGTTGATGCGTCAGGATCCTTACCTGCGTGCCAGGATCTACGTGAAGTTCCGGGTTCCGGAGAATTGGAACCATGTGGGGTTGTTTGGCGTCCGCCATCGCAACGTCTCTGATGGTTGGTATTACCCCAATCGGCCTGGTGCAGTTGGGGAGACCTGGGCGGATGCCTCTGAAGTGTTTATGGCACAAAGGGCAGGCTGGATGGTCGATCCGGTGGAGTCTGTTGCTTTCATGAAAGCCCGTCCCCTGGATACCTTTGCTCAACGTTTGATCCGTGCCCGCGAGCGCACACTGGCTGTGGAGAATGTGGATTACGATGTGCGGGCTGCTGTGGCTTCTGCGTTGCGTTCCATTGTCATTCAGAGCATTGGTGCTTTTGCCTCGCGTGGTCGGTCAAGGACAGAGGTTGTCTGGTCAGCTGCTGAGGTTCCCACCCAGTACATGAGTAGTGTGCAGCGTCGCGGGGAGGCTTTTATTTATAAGATCCCGCAGCCGTTGAGTCAGCGGAACCGGCCGTTCTACCGGCCGGAACTTGCGGCGCAGGTGTGGGGCCGTGGCCGGGCCCGTGTGTTGGATGGTCCGGGTGCTGGGGGAGTGAGGACGGGTGTTTTGACGCTGCCTGGGAATTCGATCATCGGTATCAATGGTGACGCTGTCTACACCACGCATGTTCCGCAGTGGTCGCTTCCTGATGATTTGGGTGGTGCTGATGATGGCAAGGTGGGTCGTCTGCGGTTGCAGGGCTACGCCAGTGGGAAGTTCCAGACACCGGCCACTCTTGAGGCGCGAGATCTGCTGAAGAAGAGGGCAGATAGGAACGGGCCACAGGAAGCTTACGGGCTCTTCGCCGCACAAGCTGCTCAGAGACCCTAGATACGACCGTCGTTGAACCACTGAGATCACCAGAGAGAAAACCATAGGCATGAGCCAATCACCTGGAGCTAAACCCACAGCCCTTGAGCTTGTCACTGAGCTGAAGGGCAAGGGGATGAGCAACGCTGAAATCGCGAATGAGCTTCAGCGTGACCCCAAGATGGTGTGGAAGATCCTGCACGGAAAAACCAGTGGTGCCGCCTACCTTGACACGCTCACCGAACTCGCCAGGGATGGACATGCATCCACCCGGCCGGCCCGTCGCCGTGCCAAGGATGGGCACATTGTTCCTGTGCGTGCCAAAGCAGGGGCAGAGACAAAAACGGTGATCCCCAAGGACACTCAGGGCCGCTATGTTCCCCAGCCAAAACGCGGCAAGTTTGAATCAGCGACCACTTACTTTGGAGAGGGCGCCAGACAGCACGAAGTACGCTTCCCCAAGACCAAAGGGGCAAAGGGGCGCATTGCGGCAGTTGAGGACCTCATGTCCAAAATTCGTGGTGCCGCCAAAGCGCAAAGAAGCCACGATAAGCGGGTTCAGTTCAGTCTGACTTTCGCTGATGGCCGCGTTATGGAGGTCGGTTCTAAGAGCGGTTACTTTGCTTCTGACGTTCTGTACAACACTCGCAAGCACGGCGGTAACGCGTTGAGTTGGCTGGTTGATCAAGCCAAGGAACGCTATTTAAACCTTGACGTTGACGCTGTCCCGATTACCGGGGTCACGATGAAGCTCTACGACGCACCAGGGCTTGCCCGTGAAGCGGACCCTTATAAAAAATCCAACGAAGGCAAAGAGGACGTAGCAAAGAACCGTGTCCTGCGGACTGGTAAGAAACGCCCAGCCTTTAACCCGAAAAGAGACCTCCTGTGAGTGCAGCACAATCGATCCGAGAAAGCCTTGAATTCGTGGTTGCCCGCGAACTAGGCGAGGCAGTGAATGAGAGCGCGGTAAAGCGACTCGTCGATGCCTTCATCCAAGAGGAGCCCTGGGCGCCGGCAGGATCAGTAAATGACTTGATCAACCGCGATGGCGTAGCCAAGATCTTGGGTGTAGGCCCTCGATCCGTGAGTGAATACGCGCTCCGTGATCCAGATTTTCCCAACCCGGAAACAAACGGCCGGCTATGGTCAGCCCAAAAAATTCGCACCTACCAAAAAATGCGCACAACAACCCGCAGCCCAGGGCGACCCAAAGGATCCCCCAATAAGAAAGTCGGCTAGCATTCGCGGAACCCGAGGCTGCCCGAACCGGAATCGAGTCTGCCTCTCGCGCTGACCTCCCCTGTAGGAAGATGGATCCTTTTGAACACCGTGAACCCCGAAGAACCAGTTGACCTCACGCTTTTGGACACCATGCCCAAGCAGGACCGAGGGGAGACGATTGCGCACATCTTTGCCACGGCGGCTTTCTCTGCCATCCCCTTTGTCGGTGGATCTGTGGCGGCAGTCTTTTCAGGAGTATTTGCAGCTTCAGAACAAGCCCGCCAGGAGAAATGGTTTAGGGAGGTGGCCGAGGCCATCATGGAGCTCAAGGCGAATAGGACCATTGTCTGGGAAGAGATCTTTAAAGACGGCCGCTTCCACGCAGCGGTAGCCCAGGGGATCCGTATCGTTGCTGAGACCAACAGAGCCGAGATGCGAACCGCAGTCGCCTACGCGGTTAGCAATTCGGGATCTTGGTCGGGCAATGAAGAAGTGGTTGACCGTTTCCTTATGAAAGTGCTCAGTCGATGCGAATCAGAACACCTCCTGGCACTTCAATTCTTTGACAATCCCCATGAATTCCATCGGATCCACGGAGACCAGTTGAAGGAGGACACCCTGACGTGGATCTTTACACAAGTCATCTATAAAGACCTCGTTGAGTGGGAGCCACTGGCAGCAGCAGTCCTGAAGGATCTCTATAGCTATGGCTTGGTTATCGGAAACTACGGATTAGGGTTTGAACTACACGCGACGACCTTGCGACAAACAACTTACATAGGCCATGCCCTGCTGGAATTCGTCAGCAACAGGCCATCCTCAGATGATGAGACCGTCAGCTCATCGGTTTAGGGCCCCAAGCACACCTTGCGAACAGTCTCCGAACTAACCCCTGCCCAGCGGGCAATCTCGGTCCGGGTAACACCCGTGCCATCGACGGCCCTACGGATAGCCAGGGCCCTTTGCTTCTCCAAGGCGGCCCGCTTGGAAACAGCAGCGTCCAAGGATTTCTGAATAGAGGCTAGGGCCGTTACGTCATCGCCGTCACCAGCGACGCCACGAGCTCCGGGTTGCGCAGAGGGCGCTGCTCGCAGAATTCTATGAAGCAGCTCGCGGGAGATCCCGCCAGCCCTGGCCAGGTGCGTCACTGACGCGCCCTGAGCCACAACGGCACGGACAGCTTCATTTCTCTCGGCGCGAAGGGTGCTCTCCTTGGCGAGGACCCCTAGAAACTCCTTGTGGATCTCTTCAAGTAGTTGCTGTGGGCTGTTGTTGGGGATGGTGGTTGGCACGATCTGCCTCCTTCAATGAATGCTGACGGCGGTCAGGCGGCTTGTCGATGGTGCGAGGACTCAATGGCTGCAGATGATCCGGTTAGTTCTACGTGAGCTTCTTTTGCTGGCATGGAGCGCTGGATCCGATGTGCGGCGTAAGTGCCGGCAGCAAGCACCATGAGAGCCAAGAGGGTGACTCCGTTGAGAACCGGCGTGGAGAAACCGATGGCGTAGGCCAGGACAGTCGATGTGATGGCAATGAGGATGGCAATTCTTCGGCGCAACAAGGTTGTCATGGTGCTCTCCAATATATAAATGTGTTGATCCGACAACAACTAATATAACTCCTGCGAGACCCATCGTCAATGGGGTTGGGGCGCCAGATTGAGGTTGGACCGTGGGGCTCAGCGGCCGCTTGTGATCTCACTGATGCGTTGGCCGGTGGCGGTGACGATGGAAGAGTCTGAGGGCCTCAGGAGCGTGGTTTTGTTGGTGTAGAGCGCAATGATTGCTCTGTGAAAGGCGGGGGTTGCCCCCTGCATTTTGGTGATGTCGTCCGCGGAGATCTTGTGCGACGGATCCTGCGCGTGCTCGAGACTGCGGAGGATGCCCGTTTCGTTGGCCCAGGCGGCAATATCCGCGTTGGTGACGGTGACTTCTGTCTTGTAAGTAGCGTGCTCTGACCAGGTCACTGTGTACTTCACGGGATTCCTCCTTTCTCGCGACGTGGCGCCAATTGGGGTTAGGCCTGGGGTTTGTGTCCGGTCAGCTTGTGATACTCCACCGTCTGCGTCCAGGTGCGGTCGGGCCGCTGGCGGATAGAGACAGACTTTGCGTTCACCCGCACTACGGGGTACCAGTCCCCGAGGTAGTGGATCAGATCCCCTTTGGAAATGTTGTCCTTGGAGTAGTCCACAACCTGGCCGGCGTTGATCTGCTCGGCGCGGATGCCTGTCCAGTAGGCAAGCTTGTCTTCATGAGCTGCGATCTGCTCAGTCAGGTCGGTCGCGCGGCTGGCAGCCCAGCCCTTGTCCTTGTAGATGGTCGTGGTGGCTACAAGCTGGGAGTTCAGGGCGCGCAGCTCAGTCTGCATCGTCTTGATGCGATTTCCGACCGTTACGGGATTGTGGCGGTGGGTGGTTGCTGTGGCGGCAACAATTGCGGAATCGGCCATTTCCTTGGCTGCCCGCTCGGTCTCCATGGTGCGAAGCGTCCAAGTGCGGGCACGGTCCAGGGTTTTGCGATGCCTCGCCTCGGAATGATGACCCACCAAAATGGGCTGTCCCATGGGCGGCAGCTGGCGGTCATAGTCGGTGGCCTTGGCCTGCTGGGCAGTGGCGAGGGTATTCAATCGAGCCGCCTTTACCTCGCGGCGCGCTGCCCGGGCGGTATCCCTGATGGATCGATCCGCTTCCACTTCAGCCTCCGGGCGGAGTGTTGTGTCGAGAGCCCTCTCAACAGGGTGGCCAGAGTTTCTGAGATGCTCGCGCGTGCGGTCGATGACGGCCATCTTCGGCCTCTGATCACGTGAACGGGGCAGGTACCAGGATCCTAGGTTCCTTGACCAGCGAAACCCGTTTGCTTTCAGGATTTCAGGGCTACCGTCGCCTTTTGAGGTGCCGTCAATGAGGGTTCCGTGTTCTGCGGAATGACTTATGGAAATCATGAAACTCACCTAACTAAATATGTTGATCTGACAACAACTAATTTAGTGTTCGATGGGCTGACTGTCAACCCCATTGGTGGGAGCCGCCCAGAGGTATAACCGAGCCCGTTTTGGCCACCTGTTTTTGGGCATGAAGAAAGGCACCCGGTAGGAGGAGAGTGAGATTGTCAGATCAACACTAGCCATACCGGGTGCCTTGTTTCTCAATGCTATACCACCACACGGGCGGCTGTCTCATTGATTTTGGGCCTTTTCTCCCCACCAGCTGGTGGGAAGAAAAGGCCGACTGAATTCAGGAAGTTTCACGCCTCAGTGAGACCAATCTCCATCCCTCCGGTACCAATGCTTCTACCATTATCTTTGCTTTAGGGTAGGTGTCAGCGTTGGCCGACACCTCACTGATTTCAGCGTCCTTCTCGACTACTCCCACTAGCTTCATGCCACGATCGTAGGCAGAACTATCTGCCCTCAAGTGCCACGACAGAATGAGCCCATGCCCAAGAGCGCTGCACAGCGAAGGAGGAGGGGTACCAGATAGGACATAACGGGGCAGAATGTGGAACATGTGTGGACGATACGTAGTAGCCCGACGAGTAGGCATTATCGCGGTAGATACAACGCGGCGTTCGGTGCTCCTTTTGTAGCTTCATTTATGAATCTCTTCACTCGTAGCTGCTAAGAGTGGTTCGCCCGTGCACGGGCGGAGCTGACAGACTACTTTCCGATGGCTTTGAGTAGGGCTGCGGTGTACGTGATGGCTACGAGGTTGTGTCCTGTTTGGTTGAGGTGGACGTTATCTTTGTAGTTGTTGCTGGCGGTAGTGGCCATGCCAGCGACACTGACTGGGATATAGCCTTGTGATTTGGCGGCCTGGATGATCAGCTGGTCGACGTGTCGCCTGTTCGTGTGGCCGGGAGCGTTCGTGGACATGACGCCGTTGACGATTATTGGGGTCTTCGGGTAGAGGCGATGCAGTTCGGCCCATGTTTTGGTGGCGTGGGTGATGATGTCATGGTCGCTGGCATTGGCGGTTGCGTCATTGCCACCCAGGGTAATGAAAATGGCTCCGGGGTTCCCTTGGGGTAGGAGTATGCGCAGGGAGCTGAGCACGTCATCTGGTGTTCCCCCAGTGGATGGGGTGGTGCGGGTGTATCCCCAGCCGCCAAAGCCCAACTCGACTTTCTTGGGGAACCCTGCGGCACGGGCTCCTTGCTCAGTCCAGGAGTCCCCCGCTAGTTGGGAGTCACCGATGATGATCGCGGTAGCTTTATTGACTGTGGTGGCGGAGTAGAGTGCTTTTGTCTGGGGGTCCCAGATCGTTTCGATTCTTTGAAACGCCGTATGAACACCTCGGCCATCGGCCCAGGAATCCTTGACTGGCCAGCCCAAGCGTTCCCGATTCGCGCCCCAGCCGTGGAAAGTCTCCAAGTTGACGATTTTTGCACCGGCGGTAGGGCCCGTGACTAGGTAGCCGGTGGCGAAGCGCTGTGCCCAACCGGTACCTGCGGCGATCTTCTCTCCTACCGGGAAGCCCAGCTGCCCCGATGGTCCCCCTAAAGCAACATATCTGCTTTCAATCTCGCCATTGATGGTTATGTGAGCGCCTGTCGAAGGTGACCAGTAGATGGTGCCGTTTTGGAAGTTTTGGGCTTGACCTTGGCCGATGGTGGATTCGTCGCTTATCGGAAATCCAAGAGGTCCGCCCTCTGAGCCGGAGTTCACCCACGTGGTGCGGATGGCTCCCAATGTCTCGTGGGTTCCTGTCGAGGGAGAGTAGACAAGTGAGCCCGTGGTGAAGTTCTGAGTGCTTCCCTTACCTGGCAAGGGCGTGGGGTTTCCTGAAGGGGGTCCGAACGGGCCTGTGGGGCCGCCGGTGGATAACCAGTGAGTGCGCAGAGGCCCGTTCGTCACGTAGGTTGCACCGGTCTTTTGCGTCCAGTAGATGTCACCTCCGGAAAATGACTGGTGGCAGCTGAAAGTGTCTGCCGTATCAACGCATGCCGTGGCGGATGTGGTGCGTGCCAACACCGGATGGGCGAGGTCGGAGTTGTAGAGGGCCGTTATTTGTCTCTCCACGGTCAGGTGCCGGAGGAGGGCGTCAGCGTTAGCACTGCTCAGTGCCAGCATCAAGACAATGATGGTTGTGTAGGTTCTCATAGCCTTGGCCAGCGTCGCGGCAACGGGACTCCAGTTTTTCTTCCCGCGTTTCATGGCCGCAGCCTCAGTGAACCACTCGCCTTGCCTTGGACTAGCCAACTGGTTGATGGTCCGGACGAAGGAGCCAGCGACGATGAGTAAGGTTCTGGGCAGTAGCGAGGTTTACCCCGGTCTTCTATGAATTGATCGTGAACGGACCACCGGCTCTCCGTCCGGGCAATCACCGTTGTGCCATTGAGGGGTTTCATCGCTCAGACTCTTGCAAGCGCTTAATGGGGTTGGCAGGATATGAGCGGGGGCTGGGCTGGGTGCTGGTTCCTTTGCTTTTTCCTTTGGTGGGGCGGCGGATGATCTTCCCGGCAAGGCTGAGGCTTTGAAGGAGGGAAACGTTGGGCAGGTAGGCGCGGCCGATGGCGTTTGCGATGCTGGGCAGCGCAGCGGCGTCGGGGTAGACCATGTAGAGGGGCTCATAGCGTGGCCGGAATTTTGATTTGAACAGCAACAGAGACGTGAATCCGTAGACAGGTTCAAGGAGGGTACCTAGCCGTTCGAGTAGGCGGTCCAGTCCGGCCAGTCGCTGGTCAGGGATACTTGATGCGCCCTCTACGCTATGGAACTCGATGCGGGCCAGGGGTGCACCTGAAAGGCTGATGAATTCGTAGCCTTCGTCTTTGAAGGTCAGTGCGGCTGAGGCGATGAGGAATTCGATGCTGGCACGGAAGCCGGTGTTGCGGCGGCGCATGAAGTCCAAGGTCCAGCCGATGACGGCTCCATCTCGGTAGACGGGCAGCCAGGAAGTGATGGCGTGGACGGTGTGCTGGTCGTCGATGGCCATCAGACAGCGTACTTCGGGGTCGTTGATCTCCTCAATGCCACCGAGGGTGAAGCCCATTTCCGGCATCTTTTGATCGGCGACCCATTCTTCGGAGATAGCGTGGATTTGGTCTGCAATGGCCAAGGGCACGTCAGGGTAGGACACCCAGTGGGTGTGGATGCCTTCCTTGGCGGCCTTGTTTAGTGCCGTGCGAATGTCTTGGAACTTCTTGCCAGTGAAGGAGAGGCCCGGCAGGTCCAGGATGGTTTCTTGGGCTACCTGTACCGATCCCCATCCGAGGTCAGTGGTGGCCTCCTTGGTGTCCGTGGGCACGGAGTAGAAGCAGGGGGTCCAGCCTTTGTCCGCCGCGTGGTGAGTGAACTCATCGATCGTGGTGCGTAGTTCCGCAGATGGTCCCACGGGTGGCCCCAGGGTCAGTGCGATGCCCGAGAGGACCCGGTAGGCGATGAAGCTGTTGCCGGAGCTGGAGAACCAGTAGCTGTTCCCGTTCCACAGTGTCATCCACGACAGTGATGAGCTCTGGGTAGCCTTGAGGAGGTTTCGGGCACGGTCCGAATCGGCGCCATGGATGTTGTGGGCTGGCCGCAAAAAGGATCTCAGGATCAGAACTGCGGTGATGGTCCAAAAGATGATGCCGATGCCTTCATAGAGGACGACGGCGGCACCACTGTGGGGGAAGAACGCCGGGGAAAGATCCAGCGCGTAGCCCAACGGGAGAAACCGGTCCGGCAGGTCGGCCAGCAGCGCCGGGAGACCCGGAACGGGTGTGAAGCCCGGTGCCAGGAGCAGACCCACCGTCACGTAAATAGTGGAGAGGATTGCTGCGGTGGCAAGCACCGCTTGGGTGAGATGGCGATAGGTTTTCGGTGGTGCGCTGACGTGAAACAGTCCCCGAGTCGCCAGAAGCAGAACCAGCAGTAGTATCGGCAACAGAAGGGGAAGGATGAGGCTCAATGGGTGCCCGAAGGTGGTGACATCAATGGCGCCCAAGCCTTCGTTCGGGGAATTGTTTGGCCCGGCAGGCATCAGTACTGCAGCAATGTAGCTGCCCGCGAGTATTGCTAGGGCACTTTGGATTATCAGGGCTGCGTACCAGGCGAAGCGCCGGCCACGGCGCAGCCCGTCAGCGGCCACAAGCAGTAACACCGAAGGCAAGATTGACATGAAAATGCCGCCGGCACCGGCGCGCAGCTGCATCTGGGCTGCAGCGCAGTCCCCGGCTTGGGTGGGGTCGGTACACAGTGCTTGCAGGGTTTGTGGATCAACAGCTTGGATGTTGGTGAAAAGATATCGGAGCACGGCCAAGGGGCCGACGGCGTGGGGCAGCAGACCAGCTAGAACTGGCCCAATTGCGGAGGCAGCCACGATGAGGGCGACCAGGACCCTGGCTTCCCGACGGGAGGTGACCGGGACACCAATTCGAGGGGCTCGACCAAATAACAGGGGTCCCAGGAAGGCCCCGGCGGTGGCGGCAGCGAGTCTGATCAGGTCCGGGAAAGAACCACTGTAGAGGGCCAGCAGAATCAACAGTGCGAAGACCACGAGCCGAATCCGGCGCCGCCACAGCGTGCCCAAAGTCGCAGTCGCGGCCAAGGCAGCACCGCACACCAATGCCGACGGTCCAAGGTAAGAATGGGACAAGAGTTCCACAGACCAACTGCCCATCAAAGTCCGTCCCACATGGACAATACCGATCACGGCAACAATTCCGGTCGCCTGGGCGGTGAGGCCGGCAACGGCAAAGCGGATGCTACCCAACCGACGCTCTGCCGGAATACCCACTATGAGCAACAGGACGGTCCCGATCAGATATCCGCTCAGTCCACGCTCCCAGAACGCGCCGGTGGCGACCACCCACCATTGCCCAGGTAGGGATGATGCGGTGACAACTGCCGCAGAACGCAGCGTCCCGTGCAGTCCGGTCAGAATCGTGCCTGTCAGCAGCCCCGGAACCCACAAGAGCACCAGGAAAATCGTCGTCACCGGGGCGTGAATCCACGCCTGCAACCACGCGGGCCGAAGCCCGGATTCCCGTTTCCGGAGCCTGTCCTGGGACTGCTCCAATACTTTCACTGCCGTCCCTCAACTTGTCCTTGTGTTCTTGTCCTGAAGCATGTGCCGCCTGGAGTAGTTAGGCATCATCGGCGATCCTTTGCCGTGTGCCTCTCGGCTGGATTCGGCCGACCCGGGAGCGAATCGGGCGCGCGGGTGTGATTTCCCAACCGGTGGGCGATGAGGTTGTCCCAGACCGGCAGCCAGGCCAGAATCGCGGCGCTGGCAATGAAGACCGAGGCAATGACATCGCTGGGGTAGTGCACTCCCAGATATACCCGGGTGAAGGCGACGACGGCCACTAACACGGTCCCGACAATTGTTGTCACCGCTTTGGCTCGGGGAGTGCGGGCTACGACGAGGACGAACGCCCAGACCAGGGCCACGGCGAAGGCTGTGTGTCCGGAGGGGAAGCTGTCCATGCCGTGTTCAGGGATCAGCGCCTGTACGGTGTCGGCGGGAGGCCGGATCCGCTCTACGATGCGTTTGCCCAGTTCCGAGGAGAGCCAGCCTATGCTGACCACTGAGGCGAACGTGAGGGTGCTGGCCAGGTTACGGCGGGCCACCGTCAGGATCAGACAACTCAGGAGCACGATGATGACGGCACCGGCAGGTCCCAGACCATAGTGGATGGCTAGTGACAGTGCAGTCAGGGCAGGGTTGCGATCGTGTGCCATGGCCGTGTCCACACCAAGTTCGGCTATTTTGGGTCCTGAGCCCTTGATGGCCAACCCGGCGGCAGCGGTTATTGCGAAGCCGAGTGCACCCACGAGAAGCCACCACCAAGAGCGAAAGTACCCCCATGGATACGGTGCGGCGGATCGATGCTGATGCGAAACGATCATCATAGTTTTCCTGACTTTGCGCGGACTTATGGTGACAGCATGGCAGGGTGTTCCTGAGAAGCGACTGAGGAACCATGCTCTCAGTCACTTCTCAGGAACTCTCGGTCATACTGCTTGTACGCGGAAAGGACACAAATGCGGATCCTATTGGTGGAAGACGAGACGCTGTTGGCCGAGACGGTTCGCCGAGGCTTGGCGAACGAGGGCTTCATCGTGGAAGTGGTCCATGATGGGGTCAGCGGACTGTGGGCGGCAACCGAGAATCCCTATGACGTGATCGTTCTGGATTTGATGCTTCCCCTCAAAAACGGCTACGACGTGCTCAAGGAGCTGCGTGGGCGCAAGATCTGGACGCCCGTCATGATGCTCACGGCCAAAGATGGCGAATATGACCAAACCGACGCCTTCGACCTGGGGGCCGATGACTACCTGACCAAACCGTTCAGCTTCTTGGTCTTGGTTGCCAGGATACGGGCTTTGATCAGGCGTGGAGCCCCGGAACGGCCCGTGGTCATGACGTTGGGGACACTGCGGCTGGACCCGCTGAACCGCAGCGTCCATCGTGGGAACACAGCTGTTTCTTTGACGGCGCGCGAATACGGGATGTTGCAGTTCTTGATGCGCCGCCATGACCAGGTGGTGTCCAAGGCCGAAATCCTCGACAACGTTTGGGATCCCGCATTCGACGGCGGAGACAACGTGGTGGAGGTTTACATAGGCTATTTGCGGCGCAAGATCGATGTCCCCTTCAATCTCACCACCCTGACAACAGTCCGCGGCATGGGATACATACTCAGCGCAGACCGCGACGGCACTTCATAAGACTGATGCGACAGCTTTGTCCGGCTAGACCCGTGAGAAGGATTGACGGCCTCAGCTGGCGTTGTCTAGGGGCAGGAACAGCTCAAAGCGGCAGTCCCCGGTCGGTGTCTGGGCGGCGGCGATGGTGCCGTGGTGCGCTGTCATGATGCTGGCGGCAATAGCTAGGCCGAGTCCGCTACCACCGCTTTCGCGTGAGCGGCTCGCATCGAGGCGGACGAATCGTTCAAAGATCCGGCTCCGGTCAGCTTCGGGTATGGGGTCGCCGTCGTTGTCGATGAGCAATCGCACCCCGTCGGGTCCGGAGGTCAGGCTCACGGTGATGCTGGATTGGGCATGACGGTTGGCGTTCTCGAGAACGTTCCGCAGCACCTGCCCGAGACGGCGTGGGTCACCAGTGACCTTGGTGGGGGTGATGTTGGTGCTGATGGTGTGGGGGCTTAGGGAGCGCAGCCTGCGGATTTCTGCATCCAGGACGTCGTCGAGGTCCACATCCTGGTTCAGAATGTGGACGCCGCCATCGTTGGCTTTGGCCAGGGTCAGCAGGTCATCGACAAGGTAGTGCATGCGTGCTGTCTCCCCGCTGAGCATTCCTTGGAGCTCGTGCCACATTTGCCCGCTCGGGTCCGCGGCCGCGATTTCCAAGCCGGCACTGATCGTGGCCAAGGGGCTGCGCAATTCGTGACTGGCGTCGGAGACGAATCTGCGCTGTTCACCGTCGGAGGCTTGGAGCCTGTCGAGCATCGTGTTCATGGTTAGGGCCAGTCGGTGGATTTCATCGTTGGTGGCGGGGACCTCCACCCGTTCACTGAGTCGGTTGGCGTTGATCCGTGCGACCTGCCCTCGGATCCTCTCGACTTGCCGCAGGGACTTGCCCACCAGAATCCACACTGAGACCCCCACCACTATCAAGAGCAGGGGTGTAGCCCCGAGCATGAACCACGCTACGGTGCTTACGGTGTCGGTCTGGACTTGGACGGTCGAGGCGACCACAACCGTATAGGTGCCCTGACCGGTTTGCACCCCTGTAGCGACGATGAGGAACTCATCGGTGTCGCCGATGCTTTGCAGGCTGGAAACAGTATGACTAAGGGTTTGGCCAGGTCTAGGGCGCAGTTCCGAGAGCAATCTGGTAGCAGCGGATCTTTCAGACGATGCCACCACCGCCCCATCGGGGCTGATGATCTGCACATACTGTCCGTTGTGCGCGGTGGCGGTCAGAGTTTGCCCAGCCTCAGAGACGTCTTGGCTGGTAATCAACGCTGCCACATCGGCGGCCTTGGCTTTCGCCGCCCCCTCGGTGGTCGCAATCAGGGAAGATTGCAATAGAACCAACAACAACAAACCACCGATGAGCAACGCAAGTGCAACGACGACAACGGCCGTGGCTGTAGCCCTTTTACGCACGCCCCAGAGGCGGCGCCCTTGGCGTCGGAATGCGCGTGGCCGCAGACGAAGTGGGTTCATGGTTCCACCATGCCCCTGCCGGTGTCGTTTACACAATTACCGGACCTGTCGTCTCAGCCTCCCCACAAGAACCCTCAGCGTCCTCTCAGGGCTGAGCTGGCACAGTGGAATCATAGCCACCCACCCAGGATGGCAGCGGATATCGCAATGATCCGCGAGGAAAGGACACAACAATGACCAAGAACCCGGAAACTACTCTCAAGGCGAGGATCGCCAGAATGGACATGAAAAAGAAGGTGCTCATGGGTGCCGTAGGTGTCATGGCCTTGGCCGGACTCGGTGTCGGAGCCGCCAGCGCCGCCACCCCTGTTCCCTCACCACCGTCATCCTCGACTCAATCGAGTAACGACGTCTCAACCCCTGGCGACACCCCGGACGTCCCCAGCGCCACAGAAACCACAGATCAAGCGGAAACATCCGACGCAGCCGAGACCCCCGGTGACACCGGTCCCGACGTCCAGCAAACCGGAGACCACACAGACCCCGGCGACCTGCCCGGCTCCCCCTAAACCAGCCTGTCCACTGGCCAAATCGGCTGGTCAACTGGCCAGTAACCAGGAAGGAGGCGCCACTGGATAACTACGCGTGGCCCGTATCTGGGGGGGCTGCCGCAACGAAACCGAATGGCCCGGACAGGATCCCCGTTCTGCCCGGGTCATTCACCGTGAGGAAAGTCCAGTTTCCAACCTTCAGGATGCCGAACTTCACCCCCTCTCCCCAACAAAAAAATGGACGGGAATGACATGGATATCATCTCCACTACTGATCTAATCTCAGGCCCGTTTCCGATAGTGCTGGCTGTTTTGGCCTGCGCATCAGGTGCGTGGCTGTTGCTGCGCCGACTCCGGGGGTGGATGCTCAGCGTGGTCTCTGCCGTTCTTCTGGCGGCCGTGCTCGCTTGGGCTGTCAACTGGTATGTGGTCAATGTTGCCGGGCTGAGCGCCTATGACCTGCCACTGCAGGTGATCGCCTGGATTGGTGCAGGCATCTTCGCTGTCCTGCTCATGGTGTTGAACCTGGCCCGCAGCGGCCGATGGCGCAAGGTTCTGGCACCGGTGGCCATGGCTCTGGTGGTCGTTGCCGTCGCCGCGCAAGTCAACGCCTACGATGGTGCGTATCGCACCATCGGGGATGTTACCGGCTCTAGTACCGCGAACATCGCACCCTTGGCACGATCCGGACCCAAAGCATCCCCCGCCCCAGGTCCGACTGTTCGGGCCGTTGGTCCGGTCGTGAACTCCTGGGTGAAGCCGGCCGGGTTGCCGGGAACCGGCATCGTGAATTCAGTACAGATTCCCGGCCAGGTGTCCGGGTTCACCGGCCGGACAGCATACGTCTATCTGCCGCCGGCCTATCAAGCAAAGAATCCTCCGTTGCTGCCGGTGCTGGTCCTCATCCCAGGACAGCCCGGGTCACCTACCGACTGGCTCAAGGCTGGCCAGTTGCAGCCGATTATGGACGCCTTCGCCGCCGCCCACCAGGGGCTGGCTCCCGTTGTCGTGATTCCGGACGTTAACGGTTCCTCTTCCGGGAACACCATGTGCATGGACTCACAGATCGCCAAGACCGACACATACCTGGTAGTAGATGTCCCGGCCTGGATCAAAACTACGCTCAATGTTGATCCCAACCCGCAGCGCTGGAGCATCGGCGGGTTCTCCTTTGGTGGGACCTGCGCGCTACAAATGACGGCCCTGCACCCGAAAATATACCCCTCGGCCATCGATCTCAGCGGTGAGGCCGAGCCCGCCCTCTCCGCAGACCGAACCGCGACCATCAACACGGCCTTCGGCGGTGATGCTGGGGCGTTCAATGCAGTTACTCCGTTAGCCGTGATGGCAAAGAACAGGTACCCGGATAGCTGGATTTTCTTCGCTGCCGGCGCGCAGGATGAACGATTTACCGGCTACATGAATCAGCTTTCCGCGGCAGCCCGGTCCACTGGGATGACTGTCATGACCCATAGTGTGCCGGATGCTGGCCACTCCTGGACGGTGCCCCTGAACGCCATGAGCCCGGCCCTGACCTGGTTGGCGCCCCGGCTTGGCCTCGCCCCCTAATACCGCGCACGCTGTCAGCCGACAGATTTTCGCGTCACGCTGCATTGATGGGCAGTTGATTGAGCGTGAGCAAGAACCGGTTCATGAAGGACCCGACGCGACCGGCAGATCATGCCCGCCAGTGAACTATCGCGGTGGTCCCTGCACGGACTGGATGGTCTCTCAGCTTCCTCTTAGCTGGTGCCACGTAGGCTCCGATGCTATGAGCGATTATGCGATTTCGACGACGGCTTTGACCAAGCGGTACGGTGCCAAGCAAGCACTGAACGAGCTGACCCTGTCAGTACCGGTCGGCGAGATTTTCGGCCTGCTGGGGCACAACGGGGCGGGGAAAACAACAATTGTCAATATTCTGACCACACTGTTGGAACCCTCATCGGGGACGGCGGTGGTCGGCGGCCATGACATCGGCACCGCAGCGAACCAGGTCCGTCGCACCATCGGGTATCTGCCCGAGAACGTCCAGTTCTATGACAATCTCACTCTGGGCGAAAACCTGATGTTCTTCGCACGCCTCTCCGGTGTCCACCAACCAGGTAGGCGGATCGGGGAGGTGCTCGGTTTTCTGGATTTTACCGGTCATGAGAGTCAGCGAATGGGTACCTTCAGCAAAGGGATGCGTCAACGCGCTGGCATCGCCCAAGCAATCCTCCATGAGCCGTCCGTGCTCTTTCTCGACGAGCCAACCTCGGGGCTAGATCCCCAAGGCGTAGCGAAACTGCGTGAGATCATCATTGACCTGAACACGGAGCTGGGCATGACGATTTTCATGAATACCCATCTACTGGCGGAAGTGACGAAGACGTGTACCAGCATCGGGATTCTCAGCTCTGGGACCCTGATCTACCAGGACTCGGTGGCCGCAACCCTCGCTTCCTTCCCGGATCAGGACTCGTTGGAGGATATCTATCTACACATTGAAGCCGGTCAGCGACCATGAACCTGAACCGGTGGACGGCAGTGATCCTCCACGAGCTCCTGTGTACTGTGCGAGAGCGGCTCCCGCAGTTATTGTTGGCCGTCTTTGTGGGAATGATTGCCGCGTCGGCATTCATCGGATCCTCGGCGCGGACCAGTGTGACGGGGGTCTACCGTGAAGTCCTCAGTCAGGGACTGACCACGGCACCGAACCCCTTTGATGCGTTTTCGCCGTTGTACTACGCCCGCAATACGGTGATCTACATTGTGCTCATCGGGGCCCTTCTGGCCATAGTCATCGGCGTCCACTCCACTTTGCGCGACAGACTGGCCAAGACCACAGACTTGATACTCTCCCGCGAGGTACGCCCCGCCTCCTATCTGGGAGCGAAACTCACAGGATTGGCCGTGTTTGTTCTGCTATTGCTGGCGGCATCGGCAGTGATCAACATCGGATGCGTCAGCGTCGTCGTTGGCCATGTGCTCTCTTTCGGTGACGGAGCACGGATCGCTGGCTTCTACGAATTGGCGTGGTTGTTCATGCTCCCGTTCGTGGCACTAGGCATGCTCGCTGGCCTCTACGCATCGTCGGCCACGTCGGCGCTGCTCATCCCGATCGTGGTTTGGAGCGTGATGATTTTCATCTTGCCGCTGCTGGGGACCGCAGCCCATCCTGTCTCCTTGCTTAATCCGGTTGCCTCACCGCCAGCAGCCGAAGCCGGATTCTTCTCGTTCACAAGCGGCCTGGTTGCCCCATTTTCTGTGGGAGAACAGTTCAAACATGTCAGTGCGCTGATCCTGTCCGACCCGCAGGCCGCTGGCACCATGACCGGTGGCCTGCTGACCATTGCCGCCTTCGCCGTGGCCGGTTGCCTCGCCGTCACCATGACCCGGAGGGAACGAATGAGGTGTGAATTCCATGACTGAAGTGCTGGTTTTGGCCCGCAAGGAACTCACCGATTTGCGCCGCAACCGGTTCATGGTTGTGCTGTTCGTTTTTCTAGCCATCGCTGTTGTTCTGTCAGTGGTCGTGGCCGCTGCGGATTTCCGGCTCAAGATCGCCGGCTACAACCACTACGTTGATGCCCTGACAGCGGCCGGAAGTGCAGCCACAGCCCCGGCGCCACAATTGTTTCCGCTGCAAATGCTCCGTGGCGGAATTGAGTACCTGGAAATCATCGGGAGCCTGTTCGCCGTCGTACTCGGTTATTCCATCATCACCAAGGAAAAGGGTCGGGGCACTCTCCAACTGATCTTCAGCCGCCCCCTGGGACGGTATGCCTTCGCGACAGGAAAAATTCTCTCACTTGCCCTGCTCTGGACAGTGACCGTGACGGGCCTGTTCCTCGTTATCACCGCCACCTTGCTACTGGTGGGGAACGCGCCCCTTCAAGGGGGTGACTACCTCCGCCTTGGCCTTGCAGCAGCCCACACTATCGGTTACCTCATCATGTGGTCGCTGCTGGCCATGGCCCTGTCGTCACTGACCCGGCGCACTGGAACCGGGTTGATTCTGGCGTTGGTTCTCTGGCTGATAGTAGTCCTGATCATCCCCCAGATCGGGGACACCATGGACCCCGACAACCAGATTCCCGGCGGCCTGTTCGCAAGCCTTCAAGTCGATAAATCCCATGAACAAGCCGTCATGGCCCACTTCACCGGCTACGAAACAACCCGGGACCTCATCGAACAGACCTCAGTAACCAAACATTATGAACGTGCCACCTTCGCCTACCTGGGCATCAAGAATGACTACAACCAAAAATCCCTGGGATTCATCTGGGCCGGCACCTTCAACAACACCCTCTGGCTCCTGGCCGGACTGATCACATCCATCGGCGTAGCACGGCTGGCCGGTACTCAGAAAATTATCCTACGAAAGGTCCCCTGAAATGAAAGCCTTATTCCGTCCCGCCACCATCTTGGTTGCGGCACTGATCGCCCTCGCATCCTTGGCCGCCTGCGGATCAAGCGCGCTGCCCAACCAACCAGTGGGTACAGCCTCAGTAGCCACCGTCCTTCCCGTCACCAGCAACCCGATGAAGACCACCGGCACCAAGGCGGGGCTTACCGTCACCGGCGCCTTAGCCGAAAACAATGTCGATCCCCAATCCAAGGCGGCGGTGCCCGACAGACTGCAGTTCGACCTCACCAACACCACCACAGCACCCATGACAGGCCTGGATGTCTTTTACACGATGAAAGACACCACCACTGGTAAAACCGAGTCTTACTACCAAAAGCTTGACGGACTCACTCTCGCTCCTGGTCAGAAGGAAACCGTCTACTTCGACAACGGGACCGGCACCGGCCACTACCCGGAAAACAAATACAGCATCTATCGAAACTCCCCCAACCAAGTCACCATCACCATCACCGCAGGCGCCACCGGATACGCCACAGCAACAGGGACAGCCACCAAGTCAGCAGGAACAGGAGAGAAGGTCGATTGAGCTGGCAACCCTAGGATCAACCACCGCAAGCGATCGGATCTCCCCAGGCTCTCAGGGTCCTCTTAGCACCTCCATGTAATGCTGAGTTAAAACCGGAGGAGAAAGGGACGGTGGGACCAGGATGAACGCGGTCATTGGCACGGTTCTGCAGGTTACTCCTGTGGTGGCATACCTGCTCGTCACTTTGCTGGTCTTCGCGGAGGATGCGTTGTTCATCGGATTCATCCTTCCCGGCGAAACGGCAGCGATTCTCGGCGGCGTCCTAGCAAGCCAACGTAGCCTGAACTTGTGGCTTATTACGGTTTTGGTCGTACTGGCAGCGATCATCGGGGACACCGTCGGTTACGAGGTGGGTAGGCGTTATGGCCCACGGTTGCTGGACCTGAAACTGTTGCGAAAGCGGCGACAAAAACTGGACGATGCACGCGATTTTCTTGCCCGCCGTGGTGGAACGGCAGTCTTTCTCGGTCGCTTCACTGCGTTCTTCCGGGCCGTCATGCCAGCACTAGCCGGACTGTCCCACATGCCCTACCGCCGCTTCCTCATCTTCAATGCCGCAGGCGGCATCATCTGGGGCACCGCAGCAGTCCTACTCGGATACTTCGCGGGCAACGCCTACCTTGCCTTGGCAAAAAGCATCGGGCACACCGTCACTTTTTCCTTCCTCGGCATCGCCATCCTCGGACTCATCACCTGGCATATCCGAAAACAACGCAAGGCCCGCAATGAAAAGAACCTCCGCCTCGTGTCCAACGGGACCCCAGGAGAACCCATCCGTCTCGAATTCAAGGTATGACCACACCGTGCAGTACTGATTCGGTTCAGAACCTCTACCCGCGGGCGCTCCTCCCTGATGGTGTGTCCATAAATCATCCGTTTGTCACAAGAGACGTCACTGGACAAGTTTCTGGCGTGGGGCCTCGATTCGGAGCGACGAGGACTTGCTCAAAATGAGGTCGTACATGGACGTGTCTAGATCGCAAAGGAGGATCCTCCAGGAAGACCTGCCGACCGTAAGGTCAACGGACACGAGTTGATGAAAAAGGTTACCCAGAATTCAAACCCAACATCTTCAATACCCGTTCCCCCGCCCCTCGAGCAAACCGCATGAGTACCCAGTGACATGCGAACTGTTCGCAACTTGACACCCATATTTCAATCGCAAATCAAGTCTCCAGAATGGCGGCGAGGAGCCAGAATCTTGGTGAAACCGCACAATAATACTGTCCCTCCATCAACAGAAATTCACAGCGCTGCAGCTAGCCAACGCGACACCCAATTATTGAATGCCCCTGCCAACACTGATCTCGGAATCGTGAGTTGCAGTCAGCAGTATGCAGGAACGGAACTCAGAACCTTGTTCTGTGCAGGTGCTGGTGGGGTACCCGCTATCCAAGGGTGAGCGTGATGAAAGGGAAGCTTTAATGTTAGTGTTTGCGTATGAATGCAGATAAGAGAGCTTGTTCTTTGGATGTCGACAGCCAGTACGTGGAACTGGCAGTGGAGATCTTTGCCATGCTGGCCGATGCCACACGGGTCCGGATCATCCTTGCCCTGCGTGAGGGTGAAATGGCGGTCGGTGCACTGGCTGAGGTGGTGGGCAAATCGCCGGCGGCGGTATCACAGCACCTGGCCAAGATGCGGCTGGCCCGGATGGTTTCCACGCGTCAGGACGGCACGAAGGTCTTGTACCGGTTGGAGAATGAACACGCCCGGCAGCTCGTGGCCGACGCGATCTACCAGGCCGAACATGCACTCGGCGGGATGCCCTCGCACCACCGAGCAGAACAGGCAACGGCATGAAGCTCATCGATCAGTCCGACCATCATCCCCATGGTGACCACGAGATTCACGACCATCCCCACGAACCTCATGACCATGACCATGACGGACACTCCCACAAGCACCATTCGGGTTTCAAGGGTTGGTTGTTTGAACTATTCGTCCCACACACTCACGACTCCTCCGACTCAATCGACGATGCCTTGGAAGCGAGCAAGGAAGGCATCCGGGCACTGAAGATCAGCATGGTAATCCTGCTGGCCACCACGGCGCTGCAGGTCATCGTGGTGGCGATCAGCGGTTCCGTGGCGCTTCTGGCGGATACCATCCACAACTTCTCCGATGCACTCACGGCCGTGCCGCTGTGGATTGCATTTATCTTGGGCCGCCGGGTGGCCACGAAACGCTACACGTACGGTTATGGGCGGGCCGAGGATCTGGCCGGCCTGTTCATTGTTGCAGTCATTGCCCTGTCCGCGATCCTAGCCGCATGGCAGTCAATCGAACGCCTGTTCAATCCGCAACCCCTAGAAAACCTCTGGTGGGTGCTCGCGGCCGGCGTGATCGGATGCGCCGGCAATGAGATCGTGGCAGTTTACCGCATCCGGGTCGGACAAAAAATCGGTTCGGCCGCGCTCGTCGCAGACGGCGTGCACGCCCGCACCGACGGATTCACGTCCCTCGCCGTAGTGATCGGAGCCGTCGGCGTGATGCTCGGATTCCCACTGGCGGACCCGATCATTGGCCTGCTGATTTCAGCTGCAATCATCGTCTTACTCTGGGGGACGGTGAAAAGCATTGGCCGCCGGCTCATGGACGGCATCGAACCTGACCTCGTTTCCAGCGCACACTCCGCTCTTGAAGCCACGCCTGGCATTCTGGAGGTGCCAAGGCTGCAATTGCGTTGGGTAGGGCACCGGCTGCAGGGCACGGCAACCGTCATCGTTGCTGACAACACCCTGTCAGTGGTCGAAGAGACCATCCGGGATGCCGAGCATCGGCTCGGGCATGCGCTCAAGAAACTCGACGACGTGGTGATCAAGGCCATCACGACCCCTGCGGACGACAACAAGGCTGACGTTGAATTGTCCAAGCACGAGGTTCATCGATGAGACAGTCGGTCCAATGACCGCCTTGATACCTGATCAGGGTCTGTCGGCGAGCATTCCCGGACACGGCAGCTTCTCTATTACCGGGAATGCAGTGGACATGATCGAGGTGTTCGGCGGGCTGTTGCATTGTTATCAGGGAAGCGGAGGCTGTCGCAAGCAGGGCCTGTACTTCTCTCGGACGGAACCAAAGAAACCCCTTCGATGCCTGCTCCATAGCCTGAGCTGGCCCGGAAGCGATTCCCTCAACGAGTGGAACCAGCCGAACCATAGAGGAATCGTGATCAGCGTCAGCCACGAACTGGCACCCAAACTCGACGGCGCAGTCTTGGACTTTGGCACATACAACAAGATGCAACGATTCGTGTGGCTGTCCATGCCTGCCGTCAAAGGACCAGCTTGCACATGCCTGCGTTCCATCGGGCCAGCCGCGGGGAAACGCTCGCCTTGCCTCGACGATCAGGGAATTGGACTTAGCGACCTCTAGAACGTGTGGAATGATCCTGCTTCCAGACCCCGGATCTATTGATTTCATGACGGAACGGCCGGCCATTGAATCCCAAATCACATCTGCAACTTCTTGACCTAGATACCCCTAGGGGGTATATTGGAGATGTTGTTAGTGAAGTAGTTTGTCGCGGCCGTTGGATACTCCGCCCGCCACTGCCGTTCAACCCACAACGCACACCATCCAACCCTTTCCAAAGGACCTGACCGATATGTGCGAACCAGATAGTCACACACTGATCGAACTGACCCCTGTTTCAGAGAGCACCTGTGCGTGCTGTTCAACCGAGACGAAAACTGCAGCACCCGCCAGCGCCAAAGATGCCTCCGGGACCAGTTACCGGCTGGAAGGCCTGACCTGCGGGCATTGTGTTCAGCGCGTGGAGTCGGCCATTATGGCCGTGGCGGGGGTGGACTCCGCCACCATTGACCTGGTCGTCGGTGGCGCCTCGACACTGACAGTTTCCGGATCCGTCACCTCGGAGGAAATCCGCGCCGCCGTCGCCGTGGCCGGATACGCTGTCATCACAAGCTAGAAACCCCTTTTCAACGATTTAGGGAGCGTCATGGACGAACAAGGAACGCAACGAAAGAGAGCAGCACGAACGCAACCGTTCCGACGACCATACCCGCGACCAAGACGACCACTGGGAATACTGACCTGATAGGTGAAAAGTGAATTATCCGACGCTAAGGTTTAGACGAGCGTCGGATCGGCCTGTATTATTTGCCGGCTTTGACCTGGTTGGCGCGGGGCCATGTGTAGTCGCCGGTGAGGTTGATGTGCTCCCACCCCAGGGGTGAAAGGAAACGCAGCAGATCAGGGTCCGTTGCGTTGGTCTCCTTATCCAAGGTGGTGATGGTGCGCTCGAGGTAGACGGTGTTCCAGAGCACGATCACAACGATGAACCGCTTTGTTTGTGACAAGGACTTAAAGTTCCCCGCACCCGGTTTGATATGATCACAGCAGAGGGTGAAACCAACCAGCATGATTCGAGATTAACACTGGGATGGGGAAACGTGCGTCATTCCATGCGATGGCACCATGATTTTTCCAACGTGGCCGCAATCACCGCGGTGCTGGTGTTTCTCGTCGCGATTACGGGAATTCCTGACAGGCCGATGGAGTCTACTCAGGAAACCGGAGCCAGTGCTACATCGCGGACCGTCACCTTGTCCGACCCGGAAAACTCTGAGTTTGTGAGTATCCGGCTCGTCCTTTCCGGCGACACCGCTGTGGTTGCCGAAAATGACGGGGTGAGACAACCCGCCCCATCCCGTACAGAACACTGCCCCATGAACTTGGGCTTGTCTGTAGCGTGCCCTGATGTGCTGTCTTCAGCCGTCGCTCCCTCTTCTGTCCCGGGAGTGCGCGGCAGCGCCTCCGCCGCCGGTGCTGCAGCACAGCCAGCCGGGGCTCTTCCCGGAGCACCCCTCCATCCTGTATCGCTCATCCGGCTTCCCATCAGCCGCGTATAGGAGAAGTCTGCCCTCCGGACTCTGATCTGGGGGCTTGGACGCCCCACAGCTGCGTCGAGCCGCCCGGAGCGGACGTTCCCCGGCAACGCCCTAAGCTGTCGTGGCAGGGCGAACCTCGTTTCCGCGCCGGCCACTGCGGCTGTAGTGCCCTACCAATGAGCTAAGAGATCGACGGCCGGACACTTCTTCAACCGCTATCGAACCCTGAGAGGAATTTCCGTAATGAGCAATAGGAAGCAAACCGCGGTCATGGAAGTGGCGGGTGTCCACTGGGCATCATCCAAGAGCATCGCTGAAGCCACGCTCTCCCGTCGACCGGGCGTGCTCAACGTGGAAGCGAATCCTGTTTCGCAGACCGCGAACGTCACGTTCGACCCCGACAAAACCTCAATCGCCGACCTCAGGAGCTGGGTGCAAGAATGCGGCTACCACTGTTCCGGCCAGTCCGTGCCGGACCATATCTGTGATCCGATGCACGAAAGCGGCTCCGCACCATCGGCACGTGGCGGCAACGGTACAGCCGACCACCAACCGTCTGCCCATGAAGGCCACACCGCCCACGCCCAGCAAGCCCCCCGGGATGCGCAGGAGGTCATGGGTCACGGCGGTCATGGGGGCCACGGCATGTCGATGGAGTCGATGATTCGCGACATGCGGAACCGTTTCCTGATTGCGGCCATCCTCTCGGTGCCGATTACTCTGTGGTCCCCGATCGGACGCGAAGTCATCGGCTTCACCGTCCCGGCTCCGTTCGGTTTACGGGACGACGTCTTTGCCTTGATCCTTTCCCTGCCGGTCATCTTCTACTCGGCCTGGATTTTCTTCGACGGCGCCTACCGGGCACTGAAGGCCCGCACCCTGGACATGATGGTCCTCGTGGCCGTCGGCGTGGGAGCGGGCTGGCTCTACAGCCTCATCGTTACCCTGACCGGTGGTGGGGATGTCTTCTATGAAGCCGCGACTGTCCTGGCCGCCTTCGTCTTACTGGGACACTGGTTCGAAATGCGGGCAAGGGGCGGGGCGAACGACGCCATCCGCACACTGCTGGAGCTGGCACCGTCCATGGCCCTAGTGATCCGGAACGGGGAACCCGTGGAGGTGCCGACCTCCGAGGTCGTGCCCGGGGACCTGCTGCTGGTGCGACCGGGATCCAAAATCCCCACGGATGGCACCGTCGAAGACGGCGAATCCGACATTGATGAGTCCATGGTCACCGGTGAAAGCCTGCCGGTGGCCAAGTCCACGGGCTCCGAGGTGATCGGCGCCACCGTCAACACGACCGGAACATTGCGTGTCCGGGCCACCAAAGTCGGAGCCGACACGGCCCTGGCGCAGATCGTGGCCCTCGTCCAGGAAGCCCAAAACTCCAAAGCCCCCGGGCAGCGCCTGGCCGACAGGGCCGCGTTCTGGCTGGTCCTGGTAGCGCTGATCGGCGGATCCGTCACCTTCCTGGCCTGGTGGCTTGCCGGTGTGAGCGTTGGGCAGGCGATCCTCTTCGCGATCACCGTGGTGGTCATTACCTGCCCCGATGCCCTAGGTCTGGCCACCCCGACGGCGATCATGGTCGGCACCGGCCTTGGCGCCAAGCGCGGCGTCCTGTTTAAGAACGCCACAGCGCTGGAAACCGCAGCACGCATCGATACTGTCGTGATGGACAAGACGGGCACGCTGACCAAGGGTGAACCGGAAGTCACGGACTTCATTGCCCATGAATTCGATGAGGATGAACTCCTGGCTCTCGTGGCCGCCGTCGAACGCGAATCCGAGCACCCCCTCGCCGCCGCCGTCGTCAGCTATGCTGTCGCCCGCGGCGTTCCGTCCGCTGATGCCGAAGCATTCCGGAACGTCCCCGGCCACGGTGCCGGCGCCACGGTAAACGGGCGGAAGGTCTTCGTCGGCAACAGGAAGCTGATGGTTGCCGAAGGCATTGACATCGGGCCGGTAGCCGAACAGCGCGAGGCCCTCGCCTCGACGGGGCGCACGGCAGTTCTGGTGGCCGTGGACGGTAGGGCCGCCGGCGTGATCGCACTGGCTGACGCCGCCCGTGACACCGCTGCCTCCGCCGTAGCGGCACTGCATGAAACCGGCATCGAGGTCGTTATGCTCACGGGAGACAACGAGGCAACCGCGAAGCGGATTGCCGCCCAGCTCGGCATCGACACCGTCATCGCCGAGGTGCTTCCCGAAGACAAATCCGCAAAGGTGGCCGAACTGCAGAAGGCTGGCAAACGGGTCGCCATGGTCGGCGACGGCGTCAACGACGCCCCAGCGCTGGCACAGGCCGACCTTGGCATCGCCATCGGGGCGGGTACCGACGTGGCCATCGAAACGGCCGACGTCGTCCTCATGCGCTCGGATCCGCTGGACGTTCCCATTGCCCTGCGCATCGGCAAGGGCACGCTGCGCAAGATGCGACAGAACCTGGGCTGGGCCATCGGCTACAACGTCATCGCCCTGCCGATCGCCGCCGGCGTCTTCTTCCCCGCGTTTGGGCTCATGCTTAGCCCAGAAATAGCCGCGATCTCCATGTCCGGATCCAGCGTCATCGTCGCCGTCAACGCCCTGCTCCTCAAGCGCCTGCGCCTTCCAGCGCCCGGCGAGGCTACCGGCCGCACGATCAAGACCGAGCCAGCACCGGAACCAAGCGGCGTCCGCTAAACGCCGCCCGAGCCCCGTTCCCACACCGACAGGCAGGACCTCCCATGACAGACCATCAGCTCCCGCAAACCCGGGAACCCGTGCTCAGCCCCGATCAGCTGGACTGCATTCATGCATGGTGGCGGGCGGCGAACTACCTCTCCGTCGGACAGATCTACCTCATG
Source organism: Arthrobacter glacialis (assembly GCF_002909445.1). Classification (GTDB taxonomy): domain Bacteria; phylum Actinomycetota; class Actinomycetes; order Actinomycetales; family Micrococcaceae; genus Specibacter; species Specibacter glacialis. The sequence continues at coordinate 49,234 of NZ_PPXC01000013.1, read as the reverse complement.
GACAACCCACTGCTGCACGAACCGCTGCGCCCCGAGCACATCAAGCCGCGGCTGCTGGGGCACTGGGGCACCACTCCAGGCCTGAATTTCATTTACGCCCACCTGAACCGGGCCATCATGGAACGGGACCTGGACATGATCTATATCATGGGCCCAGGGCACGGCGGACCGGGCCCGGTGGCGTCGGCCTGGCTGGAAGGCACGTACAGCGAGACGTACCCGGATATTTCCCAGGACACCGCAGGGATGAAACGGCTGTTCCGCCAGTTCTCCTTTCCCGGCGGCATCCCCAGTCATGTGGCACCGGAGACACCGGGGTCCATCCACGAGGGCGGGGAGCTCGGATATGCGCTCTCGCACGCCTACGGGGCAGCGTTCGATAACCCGGGCCTCGTCGTGGCGGCTGTCATCGGCGACGGGGAGGCAGAGACGGGCCCGCTGGCCGCGAGCTGGCACTCGAACAAGTTCGTGAACCCGGCACGGGATGGCACTGTCCTGCCGATACTGCACCTGAACGGCTACAAGATCGCCAACCCCACGGTCCTGGACCGGATCAGCCATGAAGAACTGGACTCACTGCTGCGCGGGTACGGCCACACACCGTATTACGTGGAAGGCTCCGACCCGGAACAGATGCACCAGGACTTTGCCCGGACCCTGGATGCCTGCCTGGACGAGATCCTTGAAATCAAGCGCGGCGCCCGCGAGGACGGCCGCACCGAACGGCCCCGCTGGCCCATGATTGTCCTTCGCTCTCCCAAGGGCTGGACGGGACCGCCTGAAGTGGACGGACTGAAGGTGGAGGGAAGCTGGCGTTCGCACCAGGTGCCTTTCACCCAAGCCCGCGAAAACGACAGCCACCGTGCCGTGCTCGAACAGTGGCTGCGCAGCTACCGCCCCGAGGAACTCTTCGACGACGCGGGTGCTCCGGTGGCGGAGGTCGGCGGGTTGCATCCGGTCGGGGAGCGGCGTATGAGCGCGAACCCGCACGCGAACGGAGGGCTGTTGCTGCGCGACCTGCGCATGCCCGACTTCGCCGGCTATGCCGTGCCCGTGTTGGATCCCGGCACCGGGGCGGTGGAATCCACCCGGGTGCTGGGCACGTTCCTGCGGGACATCATGGCTGGGAACATGGATAATTTCCGGGTCTTCGCCCCGGACGAAAACAACTCCAATCGGCTGGGGGCCATCTTCGACGCGACTGACCGGGCTTGGAATGCCCGGACCGTTCCAGAGGATGACCATCTCGCCCGCGACGGGCGGGTCATGGAGATCCTCTCTGAACACACCTGCCAGGGCTGGCTGGAAGGGTACCTGCTCTCGGGGAGGCATGGATTCTTTTCCTGCTACGAGGCGTTTATCCACATCGTCGACTCGATGTTCAACCAGCATGCCAAGTGGCTGACCACGACCAACGACATCCCGTGGCGCTGGCCGGTCGCTTCCCTGAACTACCTGCTGACCTCCCACGTGTGGCGGCAGGACAACAACGGGTTCTCGCACCAGGATCCCGGGTTCATTGACCATGTGATCAACAAGAAGGCCGATGTCATCCGCGTCTACCTGCCGCCGGACGCCAACACGCTCCTGTCCGTGGCCGACCACTGCCTGCGCAGCCGCCAGTACGTCAACGTCATTGTCGCCGGCAAGCAGCCGCAACTACAGTTCCTGGACATGCAGCAGGCGATCGTGCATTGCACCAAAGGCATCGGCATCTGGGACTGGGCCAGTTCGGATGCGGACGGGGAACCGGACGTTGTCATGGGCTGCGCCGGTGATGTGCCAACAATGGAGACCCTCGCCGCCGTCGACATCCTTCGCGGGCGGTTCCCGGATTTGAAGATCCGGGTGGTCAACGTTGTTGACCTCATGCGCCTGCAGGATGACACGGGACATCCCCATGGCCTGTCCGGGCGGGACTTCGATGCCCTGTTCACCACGGACACGCCGGTGATCTTCGCTTACCACGGCTACCCGTGGCTGATCCACCGGCTCACGTACCGCCGGACGAACCACGGCAACATCCATGTCCGCGGCTACAAGGAAGAAGGCACCACCACGACCCCGTTCGATATGTGCGTGCTCAACCAGCTCGACCGGTTCAACCTGGCCATCGACGTCATCGACCGGGTGCCCAGGCTGAAGGACGTTTCGGCGCATGTGCGCGAGGAGCTCAAGAACAAGCTCATCGAGCACCGGCAGTACATTCGCACCCATGGCGAAGACATGCCGGAAATCCGGAGCTGGGAGTGGACGTCCGCACCGGGTCCCACCAACAACCCGGCTGATGAAGCAGCGGAACCGGCGTAGCATGACGCAGGTCCATGCGGGCGGCGGACGTCCCTCCAGTGATTCCCGGCATGGCGCAACACTGCCGTATCAGGCGGTGCTGTTCGATATGGATGGAGTTGTCACACAGACCGCCGCCGTGCACGCGGCAGCCTGGAAGCAACTCTTTGACTCGGCCCTTCAGGACCCCCGGCTCACCGGGCGTCTAAGGAGGGATCCGTTCGACGAGGACACGGACTACTGGCGTTACGTCGACGGCCGGCAGCGCGAGGACGGAGTCACCGCCTTCCTGGCATCCCGCGGCGCCCGGCTTCCTGCCGGCAGCCCCGATGACGGGCCGGACATCTGGTCCGTCCACGGACTCGGCGCCCGCAAGAACGCCCTGTTCCTGCAAGCCGTGACGCGCAATGGCATCAAGGCCTACCCCGGGACCACCGCCCTGCTGGCCCGCCTGCATGCCGCAGGAATCCCCGTGGGCTTGGTCACCGCGAGCCGCAACGCCCGCGCTCTGCTGACGGCTGCCGGCCTTGACACCGGATTCGACGTCATCATCGACGGGCAGACCGCCGCCGAACACGGCCTGCCGGGCAAGCCCGACCCGGCCATGTTCCTCGAAGCGGCCCGCCGGCTCGGCGTGGCACCCCGGCATACCGCGGTTGTCGAGGACGCGGCCGCCGGTGTCCAGGCAGGACGCCGCGGCGGATTCGGTCTGGTCGTCGGCATCGACCGCGCGGGGCATCGGGAACAGCTGGAACTGGCCGGCGCCGACATCGTCCTCGGCGACGTCGCTGAGCTGGACCTGGGGGTCTCACGCACTGACCCGTGGACGCTGGTCTACGAAGGGTTCGATCCTGCCCACGAAGGCCACCGGGAGGTCCTGACCGCCTTGGGCAACGGGTACATGGCAACACGCGGCACCCGGCCGGAACGCCGTGACGACGGCGTTCACTATCCCGGGACCTACCTGGCCGGCGTCTACAACCGGACCGAAAGCACCATCCACGGCCGCGAGCTGGAAGAAGAACACCTGGTCAACGTCCCCAACTGGCTGCCCCTGGACGTGCGCATCGGCGCCGGGCCGTGGTGGTCAACGGGGGATATCCACGTCAGCGAGGAACGAAGCGAGCTCGATCTGCGCCGGGGCCTGTTGACACGCCGCGCAACCCTCGCGGGCCCGCACGGGGAACGGCTTACCGTCGTGCAGCGTCGGCTGGTCTCCATGCACAATCCCCACCTGGCAGCACTGGAGACGACCCTGACGGCCCACGCCTTCAACGGGACCGTGGGTATCCGGGAAGGAATAGATGCTGGGGTGACCAACACCAACGTCCGCGACTATGCCGGCACCGGGCAACGGCACCTGACCGATCCTGAATTCACGGAAGTGGACAGCGGCATAGTCCTGTGCACAGTCCAGACCAGCCAGAGCAGGATTCGCATCGCACTGGCCGTCCGGACGGTGTTCGACGGCGCCTCGGCGGCAACGCCCCGGGACGCGGGGAGCGACGGCGGCCGGTACCAGCGGCAGTTCGACCTCCGGCTGGCCGGCGGACAGCCGGCCACCATAACCAGGACTGCGTCGCTGGCAACCTCCCGCGACGGCGCCATCTCCTCGCCCGAGGCCGCTGCCCTGGCCGGGCTTTCCCGCGTTGACACGGGCTTCACCGCACTGCTCAAAGACCACGAGACGGCCTGGCGCCGCCTGTGGGAGCGGTTCGAGATCAGCCTCGACGGCGACCGACACTCCCAGCTGGTACTCAACCTCCATGTGTTCCACCTGCTGCAGACAATCTCCCTATATACCGCAGCCCTGGACGCCGGAGTACCCGCCCGGGGCCTGCACGGGGAAGGGTACCGCGGTCACGTCTTCTGGGACGAACTGTTCGTCTTCCCCGTGATCGGGCTTCGACTCCCTGACGTCAGCCGGGCCCTGCTGGAGTACCGCTGGCGCAGGCTGGATGCTGCGCGGGCCGCCGCACGCGCCCAGGGCCTCCAAGGAGCACTCTTCCCGTGGCAAAGCGGCAGCGACGGACGGGAGGAGACGCCCCGCCAGCTCTATAACGCCCGGTCCGCCCGCTGGATGCCGGACAACTCCAGCCGCCAGCGCCACGTCGGGCTCGCCGTCGCCTACAACGCCTGGCAGCACTTCCAGGTCACCGGGGACCGGGACTGGTTGACGGCCCGCGGTGGGGAACTGATCATCGAAGCGACCCGAATGTTTGCCTCGCTGGCCACCCATGATCCGGTGGAGGACAGGTTCCACCTTTCAGGGGTGATGGGACCCGACGAATACCACGACGGGTACCCAGACACGCCCGGTACCGGGCTGCGTGACAACGCGTACACCAACGTGCTGTTCTCCTGGCTGTGCGAACGCGCTGCCGATGTGCTGCGGGAACTCGCGGGCCATCCCGGCGGTGACCTCACCGAGCGGCTGCAGGTCACCGAGGAGGAGATCAGCCAATGGTCCAGGATCAGCCGCAGGCTCGCCGTGCCGTTCCATGCCGACGGAGTCCTCAGCCAGTTCGATGGCTACGAAGACCTGGCAGAACTGGACTGGCCGCGCTACCGTGCCACGTACGGCAACATCGGACGGCTCGATTTGATCCTCGAAGCCGAAAACGATGCCACCAACCGGTACAAACTCGCCAAACAGGCTGACGTACTGATGCTGATCTACCTGGTGGGGCCGACAGGGGTGATCAGGCAGTTGCACCGGCTCGGCTATCCTTTCGAGGAGCCCGACCTAGAGCGCACCGTGGAGTACTACCTGGCCCGGACCGCCAACGGATCAACCCTCAGCCGGGTGGTGCACACCTCGGTACTGGCACGGATTGACGAATCCCGGGCCTGGCAGGTCTTCCGTGAGGCCCTGGTCTCCGACCTGGACGACACCCAGGGCGGCACCACCCGGGAAGGCATCCATCTGGGCGCCATGTCCGGGACGGTCGATATCGTTGCCCGGGCTTTCGCCGGCCTCCAGACAGAAGCCGACGCGCTGACCTTTTCTCCCCGACTCCCGGCCCGGCTGGGACGTGCTGCGTTTCAGATCCGGTACCGGGGCCATCGCATCGATGTGTCCCTGAGCGCGACAAACCTCCGGATCCAGCTGCAGCCCTGCAGTGCACCCGCTGTGCGGATAGGCGTCGAAGGAACCTATGCACAGCTCGCCGGCGGGGAAGACATGAACTTCCCCCTGACACTATAGGACCCAAGATCGGCAGTGCCGGAAAACCGCCATCAACAAAACACCGCAACCGCAAGTGGGAAGGCATACCAATGAATAAGACCAGAGTAGCCGTCAACGGATACGGAGTCATCGGCAAGCGGGTAGCCGACGCTGTCCTTTTGCAGCCGGACATGGAACTGATCGGCGTCGCCGACATCATCACCGACTGGCGGATCCGCTCCGCCGTGGGACGTTTTCCCCTGTTCGCATCCACCGCCGAAGCGCGGGACGCAATGGGCCAGGCAGGCCTGACCATTTCTGGAGACCTGGACGACCTGCTGGCCCAGGCGGACGTCGTCGTCGATGCGACACCCAAACACGTGGCAGCCGGCAATCTGCCCCGCTACCGTGCGGCAGGGGTGAAAGTTGTCCTGCAGGGTGGTGAATCCCACGACACCACAGGGCATTCATTCGTGGCCCAGGCCAACTATGACAGCGCACTGGGCCGGGACATGACACGCGTCGTCTCATGCAACACGACCAGCATCGTAAGGGTACTCGGTGCCCTGCAGAACGTGGGCCTGCTGGCCAAGGCCCGCGGAGTCCTCATCCGACGCGCCACCGACCCCTGGGAATCACATCTCGGAGGGATCATGAACACCATGGTCCCGGAACCGAAAATACCGTCCCACCAGGGCCCGGACGCCCGGACCGTCCTACCCGATCTGGACGTCGTCACCATCGCGGCCAAGGGCGCCCACACCCAGACCCACAACCACTACTGGACTCTCCAGCTCACCCGCGCAGCCAGCCGGGAGGAGGTCCTCGCGGCCCTGCGGGCCGCACCGCGGATAGCCTTCATACGGATGGCTGACGGCCTCGTCGCGCTGAACTCGACCATCGAACTGATGAAGGATCTCGGCCGGCCCCGCGGAGACATGTGGGAAGTCGCAGTCTGGGAGGAACTGGTCACCGTCGAAGGAGACGAGGCCTACCTGACGTACCAGGTCTACAACGAGGCCATCGTCGTTCCCGAAACCATCGACGCCATCCGCGCCCTGACCGGGACCGCCCCGGACGCGGTGACATCGATGACGATGACCGACTCGACGCTGGGCATGAGGCAGGACTTCCTCGCCGAACATCTGCCCGTGCTATCGGGAGGCCAGCCGTGAGCCACGACCACCAGCATCCGGGCGGCAGCCAGCCAGAGCAGCGTTCTCCCATGCGTCCGGTTCCTGACCGCAGGGCCTTGCTTATCCGTGGCAGGACCTGATGCGCTGGCAAAGAGATCCGCATCTGAACCTCCTGCACCTGCTGAGCAACGTGCTCATAGCTGCCGGCTTTATCCTGCTGTATCAGGCATGGCGAGTTTTGTATGCGGCACAGACGGAGCGCCGGGTGGCTGTCAGCGGTATCTACGCCCGGCTCCGCCACCCGCAGTACCTAGGGTTCCTGACCATCATTTTCGTTTTCCTGCTGCAGTGGCCCACCCTCCTGACCCTGATCATGTTCCCGATCCTAGTTGTCGTTTACCACCGCCTGTCCAAACACGAGGAGCAGAACATGGCCGCCGAATTCGGAGAAGAGTACATCGAATACGCGAGAAGGGTTCCTGCCTTCATCCCGAAGCGCCGGAACAAACGCCCCGTAACTTGAGCGGATCCGGACTATCAACGCAGCTGCGTCGCCCCAAACCGGTGCGCATGCTGTGGATCACTTTAGCCTGGGGCTCCTGCTTTCTGGCGATCAGCGTCGGCCTGAAGGACGCCCCGCTGCTGTGGTTCGCCGCGTTGCGTGCGCTCATAGCCGGCGCGGCACTCCTAATGGCAGCGGGATTCCGGAGGGAACCGACGCCGCGCGGGGCACGGACCTGGATTCTGATAACAGTGATGGGAATTGTCAATGTCTCGGTGGCATTCGGTGCCATGTTCGGCGGTCTGGCCGGTCTCTCGACAGGAGCCGCCTCGGTTCTGGCCAATGCCCAGCCGCTGCTCATCGTTCTACCGGCCTGGTGGATATACAAGGAACGCATCTCGGCACGGACGCTGGCCGCGCTGGGTGCCGGATTCGTCGGGCTGCTTGCTGTGGCCCTGCCCGGCGGCATCGGCACCGGCGCGTGGCTGTCTATCACCGCGGCTCTGGCGATCACCGCGGGAACTCTGATTTCGCGGCAGGTAAAGGCCAATGTCCTGCCGGTGATCGGGTGGCATTTCCTGATCGGGGGCGTCATACTCGCGCTCGTTGCCGGGCTGACAGAAGGGGCTCCGGCCATCAACTGGAGTGCGCGTTTCATCGGCATTCTCCTGTATGTCTCCCTCGTGGGCACCGCTGCAGCTTTTCTCGGTTGGTTCACGGAGGTCCAGCACTGTCGCCTGGACGCGGTCTCGGCATGGACTTTCCTTGTGCCGGTGTTCGGCATCCTGTTGTCGATAGTCGTCCTGGAGGAACGCCAGACCTTCTGGAGCATGGCCGGCATGGTCCTGGTTATCGTGTCCATGCTTGTACTCGTGCTGCCGGGAAGGAAGCGTGTCGTGCAGGGCCGCGGAAACGTCTCCGGACAGTAACCCACTGTCCCGCAGCCTAGGGTACCCGATACTTTGTTGGGGCGAACACGGTGTGCGTCTTCGGAATATTCATCCTTCAAGTACAAATCAGGAAGTGACAATGAATTTACGTGTACACCGCTATCAGCAGATCAGCGAGGTACTGGCCCGACACGGGCTGGGATTTCTGGTGGGTATCACCGGACTCGAGCGATGGGTCCCGTTCCACCATGGGCTCCTTGGCCATGAATGCAGGACCCAGCCCTACACGAATCCGGATCACCTGCGGTTGGCCCTCGAAGAGCTGGGACCGACGTTCATCAAACTCGGCCAGATCCTCTCCACCCGTGCCGACCTCTTGCCGCACCAGTACCAGACGGAGCTGGTTAGACTCCAGGACGCTGCCCCGCCGGTGCCAGACGCAACGATCCGTCAGCTGATCCGCGAAGAGCTCGGGGCCAAGCCTGACGAAGTGTTTGCGGACTTCATGCTCGAACCTCTGGCGAGTGCCTCGATCGGACAGGCCCACGCAGCAACCCTCCACGACGGCACCCACGTCGTCGTCAAAGTCAGGCGGCCCGACGTAATTCCCACCATCGAGGCAGATCTGGACATTCTGCAGAACCTCGCCATCCAGATCAGCCGCCGATGGGACGCGGCGGCCTACTATAATCTCCCCGGCATAGCCGCGGAGTTCGCACAGACGCTGAGGGCCGAACTCGACTATCTGCGGGAAGGCCGCAATGCGAAGCGATTGGCCCACAACTTGGCCGCCGATCCCGGCGTTCATATTCCCCGCGTCTTTTGGGAAACCAGTACGTCCCGGGTCCTGACCCTGGAGCGGATCGTGGGGATATAAGTCAATGACCTCGAGGTGCTGGAAGGTGCAGGGATTGACCGGGCGGCCAGGGCCGCACGGTCAACCGGAACAGCAGTCACAATGGTTTTTGAGGACGGGTTCTTCCATGCGGATCCGCATCCCGGCAACCTGTTCATCGAACCCGACTGTCGCATCGGTCTCATCAACTTCGGCATGGTTGGTGAGGTGAACGACGTACTGCGCGGAAGCGCTGTCGGATCGTCCTCCACTTTGGGCGACAGACTGCGTGGAAGGGGGCATCATGAAAGATCCAGGCTGTGATGCGGAGGAGATGAACACCGGCGGGCACACCTTTTTTCCGGTCGTCGATTCCGGTACGGCGAATGCCAGCGGGGGCGTCACGGGTGAGTGGGCGCGCATTGAATCAATGACTGAGTGTGCCCCGTGCGTGGCACGGCTATTGCCGCTGCCCCAGCGTGTCGCGTCAATCCAGGCGGCCATTGCAGCCGAGAGGGAACCGCTGGTCACCCTCACACATTTACTGCAGCTGTGCCGAGACGAGCACCGGGTGCTGCAGGAGCGGATGCAGGATTCCGGGTGCCGCGCCAGAGCAGCGCTGATCGTCGCCGGTGTCAGGTCGGTGCTGCCCGCTACATTGACCGGACTCGAGCTGGGCCCGGAGGTGCGCAGTGCTCTTGCGGCGTCACTGACCGCCGGCGATGACCTTCCCGCCGTAGCGGTGGCGCGGCTGCTGGCCGAGCTGCTGGATGAGCGCTACTGCCAGAGCTTCCGCGAGTCCTTTCGTCGGCGCAGCCCGTACCAGCCCGGCGTGGGAGATCCTATCCCGCTGGACAGTCCCGACATGCGGGAAGTGACCGCAATGCCGGCGACCTCTCCGCCGTGGCGGCTTGCCAACCGTCTGGATGAGACCCGTCATGTCCGGCTTGCCGGGGAATGGGCCACACAGTTCCAGGTCATCTTCGACTACAGTCTCGCCCGCGAGCTCATCGGGATCCTTGGTCCCGACACCATCGTGGCAACCTGCCACCCCAACCGCACTTTGGCTGATTTCCACTTCCCGGCGGATGCCAGGGGGCGGACCTTCCCGGTCCGCCCGAAGGATGAAGAGAAACAGCATCAGGAGATAGACCGACTGATCAGTACAGCCGTCACAGCCGGCGCGAGCGTTATCGTGCTGCCCGAGCTGTGCGTTACCGAGTCCCTGGCCGCCCGGCTGCAGAGCTGGACCTGCCGGGCCGGCGGGCCCAGGATGCTGGCCGCAGGCAGCTACCATCACGACGACGAGCACGACGGGTCGCCGCGGCGGCGTAACACGGCCGTCACATACCTCCGCGGCGTCCCTAACCCGTTGACCCAGGACAAGCATTCCCCAGCCGACCGGCCGGTCAACGAAGACATCCAGCCCCAGGGCTGGCCCCAGCTACGCGTCCATGTCAGCGACGACGGATGGCATCTGGTGCTGGCGATCTGCCGGGACCTGCTTAACCCTCACGCCGTGCACGCCTTGACCGAGGCCGGCGCCAACCTCCTGCTGGTCCCGGCAATGAGCGACACCCTCGTCGCCTTTGGCGGCCCGGTGGCCAACCTCGTAGGGGCCGGGCAGGCCTTTGTGGCGGTAGCCAACAACCCCGCCGATTTCTCCGACGCCACCGACCTGGCGGCCCGCCGTCCCGCCCGGGCACTGTTCGGCCATCCGGGTTTCGGACAGTTGACTCGGCTGGTGCAACCGGCCGGAGCCGCTCCAGGGGTAGCGCTGCTGCGGGTGCGGACCGGGCAGCTGCAATGGCTGGGCAATGATGCTGCCCGGTCGAAGCCGAGCGCTGACGGAACGGCACCGCTGCCGCCCTGGGCCGACAAGCTGGCCCGGCTGACCGGGCGGGACCATCTCGGATCGGACCGGCAGCCGACCCGCGTCACCCTGAGGGCGGCAGCGGTACTTGTGCTGCTCACAGACGGTCCGCACGGCCCGGCAGTGCTGCTCACTGAACGCGCACCCGATTTAACCCACTACCCGGGGCAGCTGGTCTTTCCCGGCGGCGCCGCCGAAATCGGCGACCACGGCCCGGCCGCCACGGCGCTGCGCGAGGCCTTCGAGGAAACCGCATTGGACCCGGGCAGCGTGCACATTCTGGGCACGCTGCCCGCCATCGCCCTTCCCGAAAGCGGTTTCCTCCTAACACCTGTACTCGCCTGGTCGCCGGGGCCCGTCTTCACCGGAACACCCAACATGGCCGAGGTCAGTCTCCTCACCACACTTCCGTTGTATCAGCCAACACGCCTAGGACAACGGGGACCGGGGCCCGCACCCGACGAAGGAACCCTTACGGACCGTCAGCCTGCGGCGCTCGGAGCTGTCAGTGGTGCGATACTTGACCTGCTCAGAGGCATGCTCTGGGGGCACGGTGAGTACACGGGATCAACGGAGACGGAGGCGACGCCGAAGAGGCACGCACCGGTCACCGCGGATCCTGTTTCCCATCCCCAAGACGGATCCGCGTCTGCTCTGACGGGGATCCCCCTGACACCGCAGCCCCGCACCAGCCCCTGATCCTGCAGCCGCCCATTGACCGCCCGTCGCCGTTCAAGGTCCGCTAGAGCAGGACTGTCTTCATTCGGGGTCATCTTTATCAGGTACCTTGCGGCTGAACCAGATATGGGAGACTGATGGCAATCAGCCAGGCAGCACCCAAAAGAACGGTGGAGCTCATGAGCGGCGAAGACAGATTCACGATCGCGGTGGGGGTGGACGGCTCAGCCGAGTCACGGATAGCTCTCGAATGGGCCGTCACGGAAGCCCGACTCCGTCACGGGCAGATACGGGCCGTGACCGCCTGGGAGTATCCGCCCGTGACGGCTGGTATGGAAGTGATGATCTGGGATCCTGACATTTTCGAGTCTGCTGCCCGGAGAATTCAGACCGACGCCTTGAAGGGTGTGGACACCGAGGGCGTGCCGTTCACCGGCGACGTCATTCAGGGGGCTGCAGCCTCTGTACTGCTGCATGCCTCCCAGGACGTGGACCTGCTTGTCGTCGGTTCCCGCGGCCACGGAGGATTCACGGGGCTGCTGCTCGGATCCGTCTCCACGCAGGCAGTCCACCACGCCTTCTGTCCCGTGGTCGTAGTCAAGACTAGGCCCAGAGCCCACGGAGACGGATAGGGTCATGGCCAGCTGATCGAGAGATCATCCGCTGCAGGGCTGCTTGGGCGGTTCTGATACGAGCCGGGGCGCACCGGCCCCACGTGGTTTGACAGCCGTCGACAAGGCCAAGGCGTGCCGTTTCATTCAGGGCGGTCTGGAGACCAACCAGCGCAGGGCTAGAATGGGCGCAGCTCGGAGATCATGATGCATTAGAGACAGGACGGTGGACCATGACCGGTGATCATTCCCACCACTTGCACGGCTCTGCCGCCACGCCTTCCCGTTCCGGTGCTGATCCGGAACAGCCGAGGACCTGGCGCCAGCGCTTCCACGCCCTTTGGCACTCGATCGTCGCGGTCATAGGTTTCCTAGTGGGTCTCCTGCCGCACGTCCTTCATCACATCGGGCTCCTCGCCGGTACGGCACTCGTCGCAGGATCCGGGGGCACCGCATTGTTCGGTGCGCTGGGACTGCTTGCATCCGTTCCGCTGCTCTTGCGCCTGCACAAACGGTTCGGGACCTGGATCGCACCGGCCATAGGGCTGCTGATCTTCGCTGCGATGTTCTCCCTGTCGGCGTTCGTCATCGGCCCGGCAATCAGTGGCACCGGAGGTGACCTACCCCCTGGGCCGGTACCGGGCGTGGAGCACCCAACGGATCACCCCTCCGGTCACTGATTCGGCCCCGGGTCGGAGCAGGATCCGGAACGTATACGCGTGGACCTCATCCTGCCCTCGCCCGTGAGAGGCCCCGGGACGGGCCGTCCGCAGCGCCCGGAGCCTGAAAGCTCACACTCAGGCCGTCACTTGGCGTAGGAGAAGAAGGCCATCATGCCCCTTTCGGCGTGATAAGCGTTGTTGCAGTGCGCGAGCCACTGGCCCGGATTGTCGGCGTCGAAGACCACCGTCACGGTCTGGTTGGGACGGACGGTTACGGTATCTTTGCGGACACCGCCGGAACCGACGTAGCGATGGAATCCGCCGGCGTGGTCCTGGCAGGAAACGACCCATGGGCAGTGTTGTCCATGGTGGACCTTTCCCATGCCAGCTACCGAAAAATGTGGCAAAACCTGATCTGGGCCACCGGTTACAACGTCATCTCAGTCCCCTTGGCCGCAGGTGTATTGGCTTTTGCTGGCATCGTCCTCTCACCGGCCGCGGGTGCAGTTTTGATGTCACTATCCACCATCGTGGTGGCACTGAACGCGCAATTGCTCCGCCGCCTCAAGCTCAGCCCCGCCAACGTCCAATAGGAATGTTCGAAGCTCTCACCCAGCTTGGGCCCGTACAATTCATAACGATTAGCTAGATTCCAGGGAGCTACAGAAAGGATTTCACCATGCGCATGCCAAGTAACATGCCCACGATGGGATCCTTTCTGCGCTGGGGCGGGATGATCGCTCTTGCGTTCGCTGTCATCGGCGGGATCTTCGGCATGCATGTCATGGGCGGAGCAGGCGTTTCTTCCTTGGCTTCCTCCAGTATGATGAACGCCTCCACCGAAACAGTCAGTGTCGAAAGCGCTACGGTGTCGGAACACCCAGTGTCCGAAGGCAACGCAATGCTCGGTAGCGCCGCTCATGCGCCCTCGACTGCACCGGCGGCTTGCGGCTGTTCCTCCACTGGATGTGAATCATCCATGGACATGCACCAGAGCTGTATTCCAAGCCTCGCAACAGCAGCCGTGAATTTGCCCCTGCCCGGAACGCTCATGCTTCCTTCGAACGAATCGGCGTTTCTGGTTGCTACAGGACACAAGTCCTCGGGTCGTGTTCCCGATCCGCCGTCACTGAAGCAACTCTCGATCAGCAGAACATAAACCGATGAAGCGTCCCGTGTATCACTCACGGGTCCTCATTCGTGTGCCCTCAATGCCAGGGCAACTGCAAGGTATTCGAGAAGTTTAAGTGAAGGACTGTTTTGTTATGAAGAAATCATTGACCGTTTCAGCCACCATTGTTGCCGCCATGCTCGCGTTGGCAGGATGTTCCACCGGAACCGACGGCGGATCCATGCCAGGTATGGACCATGGCGATTCCATGACGACACAAGCGCCGGTTACGGTGGGCGAGAACAATTCCGCAGACACGATGTTTGCCCAAATGATGATCCCTCACCACACCCAGGCGGTGGAGATGAGCGACATTATGCTCGCCAAGACCGGCCTCGATGCGAAGATCACCGCGTTGGCAACAGACATCAAGGCCGCCCAAGGCCCGGAAATTACGAAGATGACTACCTGGCTGGGCTCTTGGGGTGAGCCCACCGCGATGTCCGGGACGATGTCGATGAACGGCATGATGAGTGCCGCTGACCTGGAGAAGCTCACAGCTGCGCAAGGAAACGAGGCCAGCAAGCTGTTCCTGACCCAGATGATTGCCCATCACGAGGGTGCCGTGGAAATGGCCCAGTCCGAGGTTACCGGCGGAAAAAACGCCGACGCGGTCGCTCTGGCGAAGAGCATCGTCGCCTCACAGGAATCCGAGATCAAAGACATGAAGGACCTGCTAGCGGCTCTGTAGTCCTCAACTGCTGCTGACAACTCAACGGTGGCGGTTCGTTGACGTTAGAACCGCCACCGCCTTCTATCTTTTCGATCAACATGTTTTTGGAGTTCTTGTGAAACCCCGCTTCTTCCTTTCGCCTGCCCGCCCTACAGTGATCGTGGCAACGCTCATGCTTCCTCTCGTGCTGGCTGGTTGTTCGACACCACCGGATCCGCAAGCTGTTGCGGCCGTGGGCAGCGATCATGTCCACGGGATCTATGTGGACCCCTCCTCGACCAAAGTTCTTCTAGCCACTCACGATGGGTTGTTCGATGCAACAGGGACTGCGCGGAAGAAAATCAGTGAAAATACCATCGATCTCATGGGATTCACCTCCTCTGCCGAGCCGGGAACCTACTACGCGTCCGGTCACCCCGGGCCGGATTCCTCATTGCCGAACCCCCTCGGACTGGTGAAATCCACTGATGAGGGAAAGACCTGGCAACAGGTCTCCCGAGGCGGCCAGTCAGACTTCCACGCCCTGACCGTTAGCGGCGGCAGCTTGGTCGCTTTCGACGGGCAACTTCGCACCAGCACAGATGGAATAGCGTGGTCTACCTCGCCCGCAACGTTCTCGCCTGCCGGTTTGGCCGGAAACCCCGCCTCGACCGTCGTGTTGGCGACCACCGAAGCGGGAATTCAACGCTCAATCGACGCCGGGCAAACCTGGGAACTCGTACCCAAGGGACCCATCATTCAGTTCGCCGCGTTTGCTGACTCAGAGATGAAAGCCCCGACGGAAGCTGTCGGTGTTGCACCGGATGGGAGCGTCTACGTCTCGAACGATTCAGGACTGACATGGACCGAGAGAGGAAAAATCACGGGCCAAGTCGAAGCCATCACTGCCCTAGCCGGCACCACAGGCAAACCCTGGATTTGGGCGGCCACTACCGATGGAGTCCAAGTGTCCACCGACGGCGGCGCAACATTCCAGCCGGCTGCGTCCTAGCGACATGAGTATCGGAGAGTTTTTCGCCACGACGGTAACCTCCGGCGCCCTCCTCGTCGCGATGCCTCTGGCCCTGATTGCCGGGATCGTCTCGTTTCTATCCCCCTGTATTCTGCCGCTCGTTCCTGGCTACCTCGGCTACGTCTCTGGTTTGACCGATCCGAACCAGCCGCGCAATCGCCGGCGTGTGGTGGCAGGGGTCGGGCTGTTTATCCTCGGATTCGGTTCCGTTTTCACCCTATACGGGGCTGCATTCGGGATGGTCGGCTCCTGGCTCGTTCGATGGCAGGACCCGCTCATGCGCGTCCTGGGCGTTGTCGTGATCATCATGGGACTGGTGTTGCTGGGGAAGTTCTCTTGGTTACAACAGAGCCGCAAACTAACGCTCACTCGACGCACCGGACTTGGTGGGGCACCGTTACTGGGCATTGTGTTTGGCCTGGGTTGGACGCCCTGCATGGGCCCGACACTTAGCGCCGTTCTGGCCCTGAGCATCTCCTCCGGCAGTGCCTGGCGCGGGGCACTACTGGCTTTCATCTACTGCCTGGGCTTGGGCATACCCTTCCTCCTTGTCGCCCTCGGACTGGGTTGGGTTACCCAAATTTTGGGCTTCATCCGCCGCCACATCCGCATTGTCAACATCGCTGGAGCCAGCATGCTGATTGTCCTCGGCTTCTTGATGGTCACCGGAGCCTGGATGCAGTGGATCTACCAGCTGCAAAACCTCTCCGGTACCTACCTCACCGTCGTCTAAGCCCACATTCTTCAAAGGAACACCTCATGAGCCACACACTAAACCGACGCTCCTTCCTAGGGCTCTCCGTCGCGACCACCGCAGCGGCCGCCTTGGCCGCCTGTACGCCCACCCCTCCAGCGACAGGACAAACCAACCGAATCCTTCCTACCGACCCGCTCATCAACGACTATGAAACTCGGCGGGATTCCACCGGCAAGACCGTCACCAAGACCCTCACCCCCGCCCCGTTCTCCACCACCATGGCAGGGAAGAAGCTCACAACGTGGGGCTATGACGGCGCCCTCGTCGCCCCGACCCTGCGCGGCACAGTCGGTGACCAACTCAAGGTAACCGTCACCAATAAGCTCAGCGAGCCCACCAGCATTCACTGGCACGGACTCGCCCTCCGCAATGATGCCGATGGTGTCCCTGGACTCACTCAGGCCGCGATTGACGCCAGTAAGGACTACCCCTACAGCTTCAATCTGCCCCACCCGGGAACCTACTGGTACCACTCACACGTGGAAATGCAACGAGAACGTGCTCTCTACGGTGCCCTGATCATCGAAGACCCTCAAGAAAGTTTGAAGTATGACAAAGACTGGGTAATCATCCTGGATGACTGGCTTGACGGCGTCACCGGCACTCCAGATGAGGTCATCAAAGAGCTTTCCAAGGGTATGGCGAGTATGGGCGGCATGAACCACGGCGAAGGCGATGGTGGCATGGTGATGGGCCACATGCTCATGGGCGCCAGCAGCGACTTCCTCGGCGGTGACGCCGGGGATGTCGCCTTCCCGCTCCATCTGTTCAACGGCCGTGAGCCGGAGAACCCGGAGACTTTCACGGCCACGGCGGGGGAAAGGATACGCCTACGTATCATCAATGCCGCAGGAGACACCGCCTACCGGGTTGGGGTCCCGGGCCAGAAACTGACTCTGACCCACACCGATGGATTCCCTGTCCAGCACACCGAGGTCGACGCCGTCGTCCTCGGCATGGGCGAACGCATCGACGCGATCCTGACCATCCAGGCTGGATACACCCCCGTGCTGGCCCTTGCCGAGGGGAAAGCCCAGATGACTTACGGCCTAATTACCACCGGGAGCGGAACAGCACCCGGGAAAGATGCTCTCCCGAAAACGCTGAGCGGCAACGTCGTTCACGGTGGCCAGCTTACCGCTGACCCGTCCGTGAACCTTCCGTCCAAGTCACCGGATCGCACCCACGAGCTGCGCCTAACTGGCGGAATGGCGAACTACGACTGGGGTATCAACGGCCAACGCTTTGACATGACCAAACCCTTCGAAAAGGCCTTCGACCTCAAGATCGGGGAACGGGTGGAAGTGAAGTTCATCAACGACACCGAAATGTGGCACCCCATGCACATCCACGGCCACACCTTCCAAATCGGCACCACCGGGGCTCGCAAAGACACCGTCATCGTCCGCCCCAAAGAGACCGTCACCGTCTATTTCGACGCCGACAATCCGGGCCAGTGGCTCTTCCACTGCCATAACGCCTACCATGCCGAACGCGGCATGATGGGCGTCTTCTCCTACCTCACGTAAGACGGCCCCCCATGAATCCAATCGCGCTCACACCCCTGCTCATCCCCTCACCCACGGTCAGTGCACTGCAACTGGGGCCACTGACCATCCGCTTCTACGCCCTGTGCATCCTGGCAGGCATTGTGATTGCCGTCTGGCTTACCGGGCGACGATTAACCGCCCGCGGAGGCAACCCCGGAACAATCCTAGATATTACGATCTGGGCCGTCCCCTTCGGCATCGCCGGAGGACGGATCTACCACGTCATCACCAGCCCAGAACTGTACTTCGTGCCAGGGAAGAACCCATGGGACGCCCTGAAGATATGGGACGGCGGAATGGGCATCTGGGGAGCGATCGCCCTGGGACTTCTCGGCGCCTACATTGGGTGCCGACGCAGCCACGTCTCCTTCACCGCCCTCATCGACGCAGCAGCCCCCGGGCTACTGATCGCCCAAGGCCTCGGACGCTGGGGGAACTGGTTCAACAACGAACTCTACGGCGACCCGACCACAGTGCCGTGGAAACTACAGATCCACCAGATGGACTTCAGCACCGGCCGCGCCCACCTGGACAGCACCGGAGCCCCTGTCATTCTGGGCTACTTTCAGCCGACATTTCTCTACGAGTCCTTGTGGTGCCTGGCAGCTGCCGCCGTGCTGCTGTACCTCGACAAGAGATTCCGGCTCGGGGCCGGATCCGTCTTCGCCCTCTACGTCGTCCTCTATACCGCGGGTCGGTTCGTCTTCGAGCTGCTGCGCTCCGACTATGCCAACACCATCTTGGGACTTCGGGTGAACACCTGGGTCTCAGGCCTGCTACTGCTCGCCGGTGCCACCGCATTCCTGTTATGGCGAGGCAAACCTCGTTCAACCGTAGATCCCATACCCACCACCAGCTCAGACGATAAATCCACGACCCCGTCTACTCCAAGGAGACAGCAATGAGTAACGCCAAGGACCGGCAGGCCGAAAATCAGGCAAGAATCGGTGCCGTGTTCGCCACGCACCGAGTGAAGCAACGCCGACGTAACCTTTTCGTCTACGGCGGATTTGGTCTGCTGGCCGTCGCCGTGATCACCATCGTCGCATTCGTCATTACCGGGTCTATTCAGGCCCGCGAGGAGACGGCTGCGGCCGCCAAGAACCCGATCACCGGGGTCCAGACGTACCCGAACCTTACCCGTAACCACGTCCAAACCCCCGTGAGCTACCCACAGAGCCCCAGTGTTGGCGGTGACCATTCAGCAACATGGACGAACTGCGGTATCTATTCAGACCCAGTCAATGAGGAACGGGCCGTTCACTCCCTCGAACACGGGGCAGTCTGGATCAGTTACAAGCCAGACCTTTCCCAAGAAGACGTCAGTGCCTTGACTGCCTTGGTCAAGGGAAAACCCTACGTCCTACTCAGCCCCAATCCGGACCAACAAGCGTCCATCACTGCCTCCGCGTGGGGTACACAGCTCACCGTACCGAATGCCGATGATTCCCGACTTCCCGTGTTCATCAAGGCCTACGCCATGGGCCCGCAGACACCAGAACCAGGCGCTGCATGCTCTGGTGGCACTAACGGCTAAACAACCCACCAAGGACAAGGACAGAACATGACTACCGGTCTCCCCGGTCATGACGCCCACAGGGACTACCGTCGTCATCGCCGTTTAGTCAGGATCGGGCAGATGATCATGGCCGTGGGTGTTCTGGTCGGACTCTCACACTGGATCGCCCATGTCGCCGTGACCGGGGGTCCGCCCGGCATGCAGGATCTCCTCATCGGATACCCCACAGCGGCTGCCCTCTTGATTGCAGGTGCCATCTTGGCTGGACGTACCACGCCCAAGAAGCGCTGACCTGCCACCCTAGGGCATGCCGGCGAGAACCTGGCCCATGAAGGCAACCATACTGCCCCTGATGGGTCCCACCAGTGTGCTCAACGATTCAGGACCGTGACGTTTCACGGTCCTGATCCTAGAGTCGCCTCTGCCTTCAGTCATAGTCTGCTTGGGGCGTTGCTCTACCGATCTCTGGCTACCCATTGTTTGTTCTGTTGTTATCAGTTCTGGGTACCACGATCGTCTTGGACGGGTGATCATAGGTTCTCTCGGAGCAGCCCGTTATTCACCCGGCGTTAGCATGCAGCACGATACTTGGATGAGCTCAATAATGATTTATCAGTGAATTCGCCCGTGCGTGCCTGGCCAATGGGAGGGGTCACGGTGGCCCGAAGGCTACCGTGACCCCACCTCATGTCACTTTCTACACCGGGACCTTCCAAGAAGGAGGGGATTCGATCAGATGAACGGTGCCGGATCGACAGTTTGACCATTGACGACGACCTCGAAATGAAGGTGGCATCCAGTGGAATTACCCGTTGACCCAACCCCAGCAATCTGAGCACCTGCACTGACCTGCTGACCGACGCTGACGCCGACGCTGTCTAGGTGGTTGTACGTGGTTTTGATCCCGCCGCCATGGTCAACCACAATCCGGTTACCACCCCCATACTGGCTCCAGCCAGCCTCTGTCACGGTCCCGGTCCCCGAAGCCAAGACCGCAGTGCCGCAAGCACCCCCGAAGTCGATCCCGGTATGCATTTCTCCACCGGCGCCGCTCAACGGATTGGTCCTATACCCGAAGGGTGAGGTGACCGTCAGGGCAGCCAACGGAGGCACCAGCCCCGAAGACGAGTTAGTGGTAGGAGCTTCCAGGGCCGGTGCGGGTGGTGTAGTTACTGTTGGGGCCTGTACCGACACAGGGGTCTTTTCTGCCGCCGCCGGACGCAGTCCGCCTGCAGGGGCTGTCGTTGGCGCCGGTTTACTGACAATAGTCGGCTGAGCGAAAGACAGCACAACGTCCTTGTCCGCTGTCACTGTCGGTTGCGCTGTCGAGGCGGCGGCGCTGGCGGTCACCGCCGGGGAAAGGTGGTTGGTTTCGGCATGTGCGGCGGGGAGGGCAGTGAGGGCAATGAATCCTGCCGCGGCCACGGCTAGTGCCAGTGGCTTTCGGCCCGTGACATGTTTGGATTTGATTTCAGCTGGAGACGTCCAGTGGCGTCCAGGCGAGGTGGGGGCAGTCTTGGAGACGGTGGCACGGCGGCGGCCGTGCTGGCGGTGGGCAGGCATAGATAAGATCCTCTCGACGCCGACGAAGTTAGCTGTCGGATTCGGGCGAGGGGTCTGCCCGGCCCGCTCAACACATAGCCGCACAGGCCTAAGTTTGTTGAGCGTGCTTCACCCCAAGGCGCACTAAGGCGCCGGTGGTGGTTCCTCCGTCCCCGTCTGGAAAATGAACGGTCGTAATCCGCCGACGGGGTTTGGCGAAGCGGTCACGAACATACCCGTAAGGGGTATGTATTTGTTCAAGCCTAACCAAGAAGCTTCAAAAGTTATAATTTCGTTACCTTAGGGCCATGTGACTTTCTCGTGCCCCATCGGCCGAGAACGGTTCGTGCCGATGCTGTGCAACTCACTCTTACCGGTGGACGGCGGACCAAACGCCCAGAGAGATCTGCATAGGTATCGTGGCGATGCCTGCTGCACCCGTTGCGGCAAAACGGCAATGAGAGCGAGGGCGCCTTAGGCGGCCGCGGCGCACCGACCCCTGAAACCAAAGTGGAGAGCGTAGAGAACAGCAAAGGCACCTGCTGCCAGCCCTGGGACAGCGATGAGAAGTAAGTGCAACCCTCTCGGCACTCAAACGCAACACTCGCAACGGGCAATATCAGGTTTCGCCTCTTGGCTCCGTCAACGACGTTGAAGAGCAAAACCAGATAGCCACGGCTTCACGACTTCCAGACGAGGAAATGACGCACTCTAAGACGCTAAAGACTGCCACAAACGAGTACCGGATAAGCCTTCCGATTTTTACTATGAGTGGTTGACCGAAGGTGAGTTGAAGACCCCGCATGCCATCCATTTACCGGGTAATGAACTGATGGGCTTCGCCGGCCTTTACATCTGGGGGTCCGATAAATCCCTACCTGAGGATCATGAAGCGTATTGGCCACTCACGGCCACAATTTTGACGAGGGAAACGGTTGGGATTGGGAACGGTCGTCAGCTGCAGGAGGGCACCCCGGTGACGTTGTCGCCATCATTTTGGGATGAGTGGCTGGATGCGGACGAAGAGGGAGTCCAGTCCTTGGTTGATGCCGCAGTGGCCGCAGCTACGCCCATCGCGGAAGTCCTTGAGCGCTATCCGGTGGAACCGCTGCGGGGTGATGGCTCTTAGCTGATGGTTGCGTCTTCGTAGACTGTCGTGAATTGATCGGTGAAGAGCTCGATGTCCTCCAGGGTGATGTTGATGGCGGTCGAGCGATTGCGCAATGTTTGCAGGATTTCCTTTTGTGGCCACATCAGTTGGTCCATAAAAGAGGGAAATGTTCGCCCACTTTCCGCGGCGTACCGCAGGAGTGCTTCGGGGTCGGTCACGCGTTGTCCGATGATGAGCTCAACATCGACATCACCCAAAGGATCGATTGTCTTGTCCAGGTAGCTACCAAAAATCCTCAAACGTTGAACGTAGTACGGCTTGGTGAGATCGGAGTTGTAGGTCCGGGCCCGTTCTTGTATTGCCGCTACCAATCTCTCTGCGGTTTTTCGGGAGATTGGTCTGCCAAAACTGGCCATAGCCAGGGCATTACCGAGGATCGTGGTTCTCCACCAAAGGTATCTGCCATCAGAGGCGCCCGTTCGTTCGATGTATCCCTGGGCTTGGAAAAGTCCAAGGGCGGTGCTGGGCTTGTCGATGTCGGGGGTGTCCAGCAATGAGAGTGCCCATTCTTCCTCGAAGTCTTCATTTTTGACCCGTCGGAGAAACTGTCGGGCGGCGGGAGCAGGCAGGCCGGCAATTAGATCGGTCTTTGCAATCCTCATGGGTGACTTTCCGTTCCGGCGCGACTCTTGGTTCTTCAGTCGTGGTGAAGCGGGACTTTGGCTTCTGGGTTCAACTCTAGGAGATGAAGAGCGAAACCGCGATGGCGTCCATACTGGTGTGAGATTTCCTTAGTTCCTACCCCTATTCAGGGGGTAGGGCCTGCAGTAACGTGGGGTTTATACATTATGTATATTGCGAGTAGGCGGAGGAGCTGAATATGGAAACTGCACAAGAGGCATTGGCTCGGGTCTATGCCGGCCGAGAGTTGAACCGGATTGATCTGTTGCGCAGTTGCGCAGCTGCACGAGTTGCAGATTTGAAGCAAGACGAGATTGCTCAGCGGCTCCAGATTTCGCAGGCGGAGGTCTCACGGATACTGAGGAAAATTAGGAATTTTCCGGAGCTCCTTGAAGTGACGCCTCGTGAGATCATTCTCGATTTTCATGCAGGGAGGATGCGGCACGGTGAGATGCTCCAGCAGCTGAAGGATTGGCAATACACCTTCTCCAAGGATGCTGAACCGGACAACCCCGAAGGTGCTCTGACAGGCGGTAGCTGGGATGACGTCGTTGACGCGTTTCACCGGGATCTCATCGATATGGAGGACTACCAGGAAATCCGTCAAGTGGTTCTCCGAAGCGCAGCTACTTCATGAGTCGTGAAGTGCTCCAGCAGGTTCACGAAGAGCTATCCTGGATGACCTCAGAAGGCGGCTCAGCCCACAGAAACTCCCCGCGAGCCACTCAGCAAACGAATCTACCGTTAGATATCTCGGGGGAACGTCTCCGGTTCCAACGGAGCCTCCTGGATGAGCTCCTTTCCGAAGGCGAGGGGCTCATCCTAAAGGAGGGGTTTGCGGCTGTCGTAGTGACAGCTGGACCACCTGGCGCAGGGAAATCAACACACATTGGAGCGATGCAGCTTGCCGATGGTTGGAGGGAAATTGACGCCGATGAGATCAAGATCCGGCTTCTGAAATCTGCCGTCAGCGATGGGCGCTTTGATGATTTCCTCACAACCAATCTTGCCGATGGCCACCCCATTATGATGAACGAGCTCTCCTCCCTGGTGCACAACGAGAGTGTTGCCTTGGCTGATCTGATGATCAAGCGATGCCTAGAGCGCAAAGAGAATGTGATTATTCAGGGAACCCTGTCCTGGGAGGGGCTCCCGCCACGCTACTCACAGATGCTTGCCCTGTATGACTACTCATCGCTCACTCTTTTGGATATTGAAGTGGAGCAATCTGTCGCATTGGAGCGAGCTTTCACCCGCTGGAGTACGGGCCGCATCGACACGATAGCGGGACACTGCGAAGGAGGCGGACGATTCACCCCCATCGAGGCAATCACATCGATCTACGATTCATCCGGCCGCTACAGCCGATGCAACCAGAACGCCGTTGATTTCTTCAACGCCAAGGGTGTCGAAGACCTTGACGGAATTCGGTTGATCGTCTGCGACGGGGAAGACCCCGAAAGCCAGACTGAATACAGGAGGGTTAAGGGCGACTACACCACCCCAATCCCCGGATATCTAAAGGACAAGGACCCGAACCCAGTTAAGGCGAGAACACCCTAGTTTCACTCGATACCAGGCAAGGAGCTAGCTGTGGTGTTGGGGTGAGTTCTAGGAGGCCTTGGCGATGGGCAGCTCATCCCAGTGCGTGGTGTAACGGGGTGAAAGCATCCCTCTTTTCATGCTCCAGTCGGGCCCTCCCTTGACGCCGGCTGCCCCTAGACCGATGGCGCCGCGGCCGTATTCCTTGGATACGTCTTCCAACAGGGTGCCGATGTGTTTTTCTTCGTGAGCATTGACGGAAAAGGACAGGGGCGATTGGTTCCCGGTGGGTTTGAGATCGGTGACCATGATGCCGGCCCTGGGATATCTGACACCATCCACAATGTGCGGAGCTAGGGCGTGAGCTGCTTTCGTGAGAAGCATTGGATCCGCGGTCGGCATGGGCAGACGGACAGTGACCGAGGGGAAGGCTTTGTCATTGGGATTGAAGTGAGAGATTCCAGCAAACCACGACCTCCGGCCCATACGCCAGACCAATCATGGATTGATTCTCCCCACAATGAGGTTCTTCGCCAGGCGCGCCACCGACGCCGATCACCGGCTCCTTGCAGCCCTGAAGGACCTCGAAACCGCCTGAGGTCCGCCCGACTTGCCAGTGACGGCCGGCCGAGGGAGTGACTGCTGTGAAGCCCGTGGTCGTCCTGGAGCCAGCTGTCCGATTTGTCGTGGTGGGAGGATCATTCACGTGATGACTGGTCAGCCGAGGGGTCCGCCGGAATTGCGGGGCCGGCGAGTCCCTGTCCGGTCAATCGGCATAGCCCGAGGGTCGTGGCTCCGGGCGGCAGCGAACTAACGGCCTCGACGCTGTGCCTCCGGCACGCACGTCCCCGGCATACGGCTGCGCTCCGGGTCCGGCATCACCCGTCAGGGGACGATTTCGAAGCCGCGGACGCCCATGAAGTGATCCACTCAAAGTAGCGATGAGATGCGGGAACCCGTTTGAGGACCTTGGACCCTGTTCCGTCGGGCCACGGAGGCAATAGACTCCAACCAAAGGCTGGTCAACACGTAGGCATGGGACGGAGTCAGGATGTATGGATGGGACGGGAACGGCTGGGGTGCAGGTGCCTGGATAGCGATGGCACTCATGATGTTGGTGTTCTGGGGAGGCGTGGTCACCGTCGTCATTCTCTTGCTTCGGCGCACCCCTCCACATCAAGGACCAGGCCCCGTGCGGCCCCCGCATTACGACGCGGAGCGTATTCTGCACGAGCGGTTCGCCCGAGGTGAGATCGACGAAACGGAATACACCGCACGCCGCTCCGCGCTTCGGCATCCGGAATGAAGCCCCAATCCCGACGTGGGCAGGTCATTTTCGGGGTCTTAGTCACCCTCATCATGACAGCCCTGTCTGTCGTTGTTATCGGAGTCGTGGGCGGGGCGACTGCCGGCGGCAACGGATTCGCGTCCCGTCAGAATTGTGCGGCACCCGATCTTCCCGGGCCGGTGGTGAACGTCTCCCTAACGAACATGGGCGGACCCATGATGGGCCAACGAAACGGCATAATGAATGGCGGGGCGATGCGTCTGACCGCGGACCGTGCCACCGTGCCCCGGGGGACGGTGTCCTTTCTGGTGACCAACGGGGGCAATATCAGTCATGAACTGGTGGTCCTGCCGCTTCCGTCCGATCAGGTCGCCGGCACGCGCCCGATTGGCGGTGACGCCAAGATCGATGAAGCCGGGAGCGTCGGTGAAGCATCCAATACATGTGCTCAAGGCGCCGGCCAGGGAATCGTGTCCGGTTCCTCAGGCTGGGTCACCCTCACGTTGGCACCTGGGCGTTATGAACTGCTCTGCAACCTCCCCGGTCACTATGCCGCTGGAATGTACACCCAACTCACGGTCTCCTAGTTCCGATACCACTCTTGTCAGGCGCTTGGAGGGCGGGGGCCCGGAACCGTCGCACGTAAAAGTAGCGCTAGGCCATTGTCGGATGGGCTACGGTAACTATCGTTTGCGATCACGAGCAGGATTCCACCGGCTACGCCGGTGGAATCCTGCCGAGGCGCGCACAGCGGCATTAGACTGGGCCTCATGGGAGTCGAGCCAGCTGTAATAAAGCGAAGGTCCAGAATGCGTTCTCAAGATCCAGCCAGCGTGCCCCGGGAGGTGGAGGGCGAACCGGATCTGGTATCGGTGGACACGACATGGGGAGAGCTGCAGCCGCTGCAGTGCGCGCCCGGGGTGGTCACCCTTGGAGAGCTCGAGCTCCTGGACTCGCTCAGCGTCGGCGCGGTCCTAGTCGACACCCGTGTGCCAGGCTCCAGGGCCGGGATCACGATTCCAGGGGCAGTTAACATCCCCCATGACCGCATCCTCGAGTCCAAGGATCAACTCGACCCTTCCCGGATGAGCGTGTTCTTCTGCAACGGCCCGCAGTGCCCGCAGTCCCCGGCGGCTGTCCGGGCACTGCTGGAAGCCGGGTATCCGGCCTCCGCCTTGGCATACTACAGGGGCGGAATGCATGACTGGGTTACCCTGGCCATGCCCACGGAACGGACCGCGTGACCGCCGGTTGCTGTCACGGCAAGGGTCAGCGGTGGCTGCGTACCTGGGGCGTTAGCCTAAGTTTCGGCATCACCACAGAGGTAATCAGATAACTTAGGACTTCTGCGGCGGCTACGGCAAGCCACCCTGCGGGCCAGGGCCGCTGTCAAGGCTATGCGCTTCTCTGTGTCAAGGGGTTCCTGTTCACAAAAGACGTTCTCATCTTTGGCATAGCATGCAATGGTATGACCACCGCAGGTTGTGCCCGGTCCGAAGGTTGGCACTGGCAATGTTGAAGGAGCGCTCATGCCGGACAGCAACGTTTCGAACGATACCCCGGAAGCTGATGCCTTGAGGGGGCTTTTGATCCATAGTGCAGGGCAGGGCGGGAGTTCCGGGCTTGCTGGCGTGCTGCGCAGTGCGGCAAACGCGGTGGCAGCCTTGGCGCCGGATGTCCCTGTTGAGGTCGTTGTGCAGGGCCCTGGGGTGGGTCTGTTGGTTACGGGTTCAACGCTGACGAAGCCCGTCAGCGAGGCCATGGGCCAGGGCATCCGGATTCTTGCTTGCGGTAACAGCATGGGTTCGGTGGAACTGACACCGGGGCAGCTTCTTCCCGGCGTCGGTTCCGTGCCGGCGGCCATTGCGCATCTGGCGACACGGCAGGGGGAAGGGTGGGCATACGTCCGGCTGTGATGCCCGCTGTCGTCAGGGGTCCGTCCCGCCCGACGGGCCCGGCCTGGTGGGGAAAAGCGGCCGGCAGGTAGTGCACGCATCTCCTGCATCCCCGCCGGTGGTGGCCGATACGGCCCTCCGCTCGAGTTCGAGGCGCTCCCGCAGCGCCCAGCCCAGCAGGGCCAGGGACAGGAGCGCGAAGGCAGGCTGGATTGCCCCGGCCAGCACTGCGGGGGCAGCGCCGGTGAACAGGTGGGCTGCCGGAGTCCTGCGGCCTGTGGACGTTGCGATCACCAGTGCGGTGAGGCCGAGCACCGGCCAGCGGGTATCACAGAGCGTGGCCTCGGCCCCGATGGGTGCCCTGATGTAACTTCCGGCTACCAGTCCCGTGAGAAGCGACCCGGCCGCGACGATCACTACAGACCACCACGGTGTACGCATTTCTGTCATCATGCCGTTCATTGAGAGCACACCAGCCGCGGCGGCGGCGGCGGCGGCGGCGGTGCCGGCTGCCGCCACCCGGGACCACTGCCAGTGGCGAAGTTGACGCCAGTCAGCGCCCAGGGACCGTGGCCGCCGGCCACGGGTACTTCCCCGCTGATCCCCGCCCTGGAGTTCCTGCTCGATCCGGCTGTTCTTATCCATGTCCGTTTCCTGGCTGTTTCCCTGCTCGGGGTCCGGGGCCGTGGCCGGCTGGGTGCTGCCGCAGGCCTGCGAAGACGGCTCAGCCGCTCGTGCGTGCTCATGGGCCCCGGTCCGGCATGCCGTGGGGCTCCCGGGACCGCCGCCTGGCGCGTCTCAGGATGCCGGGTTCGCTGCGACCGTCGCCCGGACCTGGTCCATGTCCAACTCTTTGATGCCGGTGATCAGTTGCTCGAGTCCGGTCGCGTTCATCGCGCCGGGCTGGGAGAAGACGTGTATTCCGCCGCGGAAGGCCATCAGGGTAGGGATGGAGGTGATGCGGGCGGCGGCTGAGAGCCCGGGCTCGGCTTCGGTGTCGACCTTCGCGAAGACAACGTCCGCGTGGGTTTCCGAGGCTTTGCTGAAGGTGGGAGCGAACATCCGGCAGGGCCCGCACCAGGCTGCCCAGAAGTCCACCAGCACGATGTCGTTGCCGGTAAGGGTCTCGTGGAAGGTCTTTTCGGAGAGGTCGATGGTTGCCATGTCCAAATATTATACCCCATGGGGTATTTTCGCAAGAATCGGAAGGGAGTCCTCCTGGCTTGCTTTTATACCCTAGGGGGTA
This sequence comes from Arthrobacter glacialis, assembly GCF_002909445.1. Taxonomy (GTDB): domain Bacteria; phylum Actinomycetota; class Actinomycetes; order Actinomycetales; family Micrococcaceae; genus Specibacter; species Specibacter glacialis. Next base: position 20,602 of record NZ_PPXC01000013.1, on the reverse strand, counting down.
TCATGATGGAAGGGTAGATGCCCAGCCGGCGCGGAACTCCGGCAAACGCCGCACCATCAACCGGCTCAAGCGCGCCCCCGTTACTACTGCAAACCAATGCCCCTTCCTACTGAAAGGTCTAGAACATGGAGATCACCCCGCAGCAACTGGCGGAGCAGCTCAAGGGCGGCAGCGACGCCCAGATTGTGGATGTCCGCGAATCCGATGAGGTCGCCGAGGGCATGATCTCCGGCGCGACTCACATCGCCCTGGCAGAACTGGTCAGCCGCCTGAACGAGCTGGACAGATCCCGTCCCGTGATTACCGTGTGCCGCAGCGGGCGCCGGAGTGCAGTAGCCGCGGAGCAGCTGACAGCTGCAGGTTTTACCGCCTACACTGTGCCCGGCGGAATGCTCGACTGGACAGCCGCGGGCCTGCCCATCAGCTGACCCGCCCCAGACCGCCCGGGCGGCATATCCCCAGATGCCGTCAAGGCTCCCACCTGCCCGGACCTTGTCCTGCAGCTTCGCGACAGGGAGACGGGCGGAGGCTACCCGCAAGTGCGGCGCCACCACCAAAAATGTTCCAGCTGCACCGAAAGAGACAATGACAACTTTGAACACGACCCATGCCGTTGAATCCGCCCCAGAGTCCATAGACGCCTCAACCCTAAAGACCTGGGAGGACAACCATGATGATCTGATGGTCATCGACGTGCGCAGCGGCGCCGAGTTCGATGCGGTGCATATCAATGGCTCCTACCATGTTCCGCTGGCCATGCTCAGCGAGCACACGGAAGAATTCGCAGCGAAGCTGGGTACCCGTGTGGTCCTGGTCTGCCAGTCCGGCAACCGCGCCGAGCAGGCCCGCAAACACCTGGACGCCGTGGGTCTGGCCGGTGCCAGCGTCCTGGCCGGCGGGGTCCCGGCGTATGCCGCCGCGGGCGGGAATGTTGTCAGGGGCCGCGGCCCCTGGGCGCTGGAACGCCAGGTCCGGATGACCGCAGGTTCCCTCGTGCTGGCCAGCATCCTCGCGGCGAAATTTGTCTCCCCCAAACTCGGCCTGGTGGCCGGCGGGATCGGCGCCGGCCTGACGTTCTCCGCCGCGACCAACAGCTGCGCCATGGGCCAGGCGCTCTCGAAGATGCCGTGGAACCGCCCCGCGAACGAGCCCACCGCGCACCAGGCTCTGTGGAACCTGGACGCCAAGGCATGATCCTCACCGCGGCGGCGTTCGGGCTGATCGTTGGCGCCCTGCTGGGCCTGGTCGGGGGCGGCGGATCCATCCTTGCCGTCCCCGCCCTGGTCTACGGGGTCGGGCTGCCGCTGGCCGCGGCGATCCCGACCTCGCTGGTCGTCGTTGGCGCGTCCTCCGCCGTCGCGGTGCTGCCCCGGCTGCGGACCGGGGTGAACTGGAGACTGGCGCTGATCATTGGCGCGGCAGGAACCGTGACGGCGTACCTTGGCGCGGCGGTCAACCGGCTCCTGGACCCGAAGATCCTGCTGCTGGCTTTTGCCGCGATCATGGTCTTCGCCGGTATCCGGATGCTGATGCCCTCCAAAACCGCCGGCGGCGCCTGCGCACTGCCCGGCGGCGGGGTCCACTGGCGCAGCTGCCTGCCCAAGGCCATCGCCACCGGCGCCGTCGTGGGCTTCCTGACCGGCCTCCTCGGCGTGGGCGGCGGCTTCCTGATCGTCCCAGCCCTCACCCTGGTCCTCGGACTCCCGATGGCCTTGACCGTGGGAACCTCCCTGGTCATCATCGTCATCAACTCGGCCGCCGGCTTCGCCGCCCACCTCGGTGATCTGCAGATCGCCTGGGCCGTCACGGCGGCCTTCGCCGGAGCCGCGATGGCCGCCTCGCTCGCGGCAGGGCGGATCGGCACCAGGATCCCCGACAAGGCACTCAAACGTGGCTTCGCCATTCTGGTCCTGGTCATCGCCGCCTACGTCGCGATGCAGGCGCTCCTCTCTTGAGAGTGACAGCAAATCCTGAGAGTGACTGCAAAGAAGTGGCATAGGGAAAGCGCCGGAGGACATGTCCTCCGGCGCTTTCCCTATGCCGAACGCCCGGGCGCCAGCAGGGTGGCCCTACCGTCCGAAAAGTCTGGCGAAGAAGCCCCTGCCCGAGGACTTTTCCTGCTCGTGCCCGCGGCACCGCTGGGAGGCTGGGACCCCGCGCATGACCTGGTCCACGTGCTGGCCGCAGCCCGCCCACGTCGTCTTACCGCATTTTTTGCATGTCACCGCACGGCACATCTGATTGCTCCCTTATCTCATTCGATTGTCTTAGCAGTATACCCCATGGGGTATTTTGGGCCGCCGGTTTTAAGTGTGCGGGCGCCCATGGCCCGCCTTTGGGGCGGCACTCCAATGAGAGCGGGCAGACTTTACCTGCCCTCACTATGGCCGGCTCCCGCTCTCAGATGTATCTCATCAAGATACCCTCATGGGTATAGTGTCCAGCTTGTCTACGCGGATCCGGCCGGCTGCGGTCCCCGTCCCGGTGGGTGGGAGATCCTGTGTCTGCCCGCTGTGGGCATGGCGGCAGTGCTTGGTTCATCGAAAGGGTTATACATGAGCATCCACCACGAGATTCTGAGCATTGGTGGCGGCACGCCGGTGTCAGTGTCGCAGCGAGACGCCGCAAGACCGGACGGACAGACATTGGTCTGATCGAGCCCAGCGACGTGCACTACTATCAGCCTTTGTGGACCCTGGTCGGGGGAGGCTGCGCCGATCAGGAGGAATCCGTCCGCCCCCAGTCCTCCTCATTCCCCAAAGTGTTGCCTGGAACAAGGATGCTGCCACGAACATTGACCCGGACGGGCGCGGCGTCCCCCTCGCCTCGGGCTGGACGGTTAGCTACGACTACCACGTGGTCAGCTCCGGCATCCAGCTCGACTGGGATAAGGTCCCCGGCATGGCCGAGGCCATCGAGTCGCCTGCCGCCTCAGGCAATTACCGCTACGACCTTGCCCCCAAGACCTGGAACATGATCAAGAACCTGACCTCCGGCACGGCCGTCTTTACCCAGCCGTCCGGGCCGATCAAATGTGCCGGAGCTCCACGGAAGATCGCCTGCCTTGCGGCCGACTGCTCGCGCAGTCAGGGGGTGCTGGAGGACATCCGGGTGGTGATAGTTCTTCCGACGCCGGGCATGTTCGGGGTCAAGGCCTTCTCCGATGAACTCGAGCGTGTGGTGGCCGATTACGGAATCGAGGTCCGCTTCAACAGCGAAATGGTCGAAGTGGACCCTTCCTCCCGGACCGGGGTCATCGCGGACAGCGAGCGGGGACCAGGGGATCGCTGCACTACGACCAGTTGCACACCGTGCCGCCGCAGTCGGCCCCTGACTGGCTCAAGCGCACACCGCTGGCCGGTCCTGCCAACCCTGCCGGGTACGTGGAGGTGGACAATACCACTGTGCAACACATGGGCCACCGCGAAATTTTTGCCCTGGGTGACGCCGAATCCACACCGAACTCAAAAACCGGGGCGGCTATCCGAAAGCAGGTTCCGGTGCTGTTGAAGAATCTTCTGGCTGCCATCAATGGTGCAATCCCGGCGGCCCGGTAGAGCGGATACTGCTCCTGCCCGCTGACAACGGCGCGCGGGAAGATGCTGCTGGCCGAGTTCGACTATTCACTCCAGCGGGCCCCCAGCCTTCCCTTTATTGACACCACCAAGAAACGCCGTGACATGTGGCTACTAAAACGCTATGGCTTGCCGTTCATGTACTGGAACCTGGTACTCCAAGGCCGCGCCTGAACAGGTCCTGAAGTGGCCGTGCTATGACGGTTGAGGAGGGTCCTTCGAGAAATGATATTCGGCTGAAGCCAGGTGTCCGGGTGGGGCTTCCTGCAAACAGGAACTCCTGGAATTCCCGCACCCTTCGGCTGGCAGTGAAGCGGCGTTAATTTGCACGTCGTGCCGCGAAGACACGGTTTCCATAGTGGGAGGATTGAGGGTGGCAGGGCCCATAGAGGGAGGAATGATGGAGGTAGGAGCGGTTTTCCGAATCGTTGTCGGGGTCGACGGGTCGGACTCGTCGTTGACTGCTCTGGACTGGGCACTTGAAGAGGCGCGCCTGCGGTCCGGGCAGGTTCACGTTGTTGCAGCATGGCACTATCCCGTCATTGGGGACGCCGCGGGTAAGGCCGAGGATCATGAGGCATTCGGAGAGGACGCCCGGCATGCACACACTGAAGCTTTGCGGCGGGCATCCGGGCCAGGGGTGGCGGTCACCGGGGAAGTGACGGAGGGGCATCCCGCGGAAGTTCTCCTGAAAGCTGCAGCCGGGGCGGATCTGCTGGTGGTTGGATCGCGTGGTCATGGCGGATTCGCTGGAATGCTTCTGGACTCGGTATCGGGCCACGCGGTGCACCATGCCCATTGTCCTGTGCTGGTGGTCCGTGCCGGCGCCGGTGCTGGTCCTTAGATTGCGGGTTTGTGGTCGGTGCTGCGCATCCGTACGGCCACAATGATTCCCGACAATGCAGTGAGGAGACCCACGACGGCGACTGCCGCCGGGATGCCGTAGGCATCGGCGAGGATGCCGGCCAGCAGGGCTCCGACCGCGAATCCGCCGTCGCGCCAGAGGCGGTAGATCCCTACCGAGCGTGCCCGCCAGGACGGGTGCGCGACGTCGCCTATGGCGGCCAGCAGGGTGGGGTAGACCATGGCGGTGCCGGCGCCGAGCAGGACCGCGGCGGCCAACCAGAATCCGAAACCGGTACCGAAGGCGACCATTCCCAGTGCTACGGCCTGGACGAGCATGCCGCCGACGATCAGACGTTTACGTCCGTACTTGTCAGATAGTGCACCGGTGACGAGCTGCCCGGCGCCCCAGACGGCGGGGTAGACGGCGGCGAGGATGCCGATCTTTTCGATGCTCAGTCCGGCGGCGGCGAACAGGACCGGGAACAGCCCCCAGGCGAGGCCGTCGTTGAGGTTGTTCACCATGCCGGCCTGGCTGACCGAGGACAGCGACTTGTCCCGGAAGCTGGTGAGGGTGAAGATTTCCCGGTTGCTTAGTTCTCCGTGGGCGCGGGCGTGGGCGGAGGTGTGGTTGGCGGCCTCCAGCATGGCATGGCCCCGGGTTTCCCGCACGGTTATCACGGACAGGCCGAGTCCGAGGGCGATGTAGGCGCCGCCGAGCAGGAAGGGGCCGGGCCGGAGCCCGTAATTGGCGGCGATGTAGCCGGTGGCCAGGGCGGTGGCGGCGACGCCGAGGTAGCCTGCTGCCTCGTTCAGGCCCATGGCTAGGCCGCGGCGGGACGGGCCGACGAGGTCCATTTTCATAACCACGGTGGTGGACCAGGTCAGGCCCTGGCTGATGCCCAGGATCACATTGGCCGCGACGATCCACCCCCAGGACGGTCCGAGGATCAGCATCAGCGGAACGGGCAGGGCGATGAGCCAGCCGGTGATCAGGACGGGTTTGCGGCCGTAGCGGTCCGAGAGGGTGCCGGCGACGTAGTTGGTGCCGGCCTTGGCCAGCCCGAAGGCCAGGATGTAGGTCAGGGCGGAGGTGTAGAGGTCCAGGTGGAAGACCTGTCGGGCCAGCAGCGGGAGCACGGTGCGTTCCTGGCCGAGGGTGCCCCCGACGAGGGCGTTGACGGCGACCAGGAGCATGAACTGGGCCAGGTTCTGCCGCAGCCCCAGCGAGAGGCCGGTGGGTCGTGGATTTTCCCGCCGGACGGCACGGTCCCGGGGTGTTGGGGCATTACCGGGCGTCATCTGCGTACTCCGCTTGTCCGTGACGTGTGTTCGTGGCGGCCCGGTGTCCCGGACCGCCGCCAACGCGTGTCAATCAATTACTTCAGGTGCCTCCCAGGATCAGATGCTGGACACAGCTTCCCGTGCCTGCTGCCAGCCGGCGTAGCTGCCGTCGAGTTCAACGACGTCGTAGCCGGCGCGGCGCAGGGCGCTGGCGGCAACGGAGTTCCGGACGCCGCTCTGGCAGTAGCTCACGATGGTGCCTTCGCCGGGGAGCTGGTCGAGGTTCCACATCACGCGGCCACCGCTGAGCTGGTGTGAGCCGGGGATGTGTCCGGCGGCGTGTTCGGTGCGGTTGCGAACGTCCAGGACCATCGCGGCGTCGAAGCCTTCGAGCTCTTCGGGCTGGATCAGCGCCGGGGTGCTCACAGGCAGCCCCTCGATGCCGGTGACGTACCCAGCGACGTTATCGATGCCTACCCGGACCAGGTGGTCCCACATCTGTTGCGCGGCCGCCTGGTCGGTGGCCAGCAGCACCAGTGGTTTTTTGTCGGTGTCCGGGTTCACGACCCAGGCGCCGTAGCTGGCGACCTTGTTGCCGGCCGGGACGTTCAAGGAGCCGGTGACGGTGCCCTGGTGGACCTGCTCGTGGTTGCGGGTGTCCACGAACGTCATCGTGTCCTCCGCGAGGCCGGCCACGACGTCGGCGGCGGCGAGCTCTGCCAGGTGTGCACGTTCACCCACGATGGCGGGGCCTTCGCGGTTTTCTCGTTTCATCCGTCCGAAGTACGCGTGCGCGTCGGGCTGGCCGTCGAGGAGCTCATTGATGAAGCCCTGTTCATCGTTCGCGGCCAGGTAGGGCCCCCACCAGGCGTAGAGACGTTCGTAGCCGACCGTGGAAGAGGGGATTGCGCCAAGGGCCTTGCCACACGCGCTCCCGGCGCCGTGGCCGGGGTGGACCTGGACGTGGTCCGGCAGGGTCAGGAACTTCTCCTGCAGGCTGGTGAAGAGCTGCTTGGCACCGTCGAAGCGGGTGTCGATGCCCCCTGCTGCCTCGTCGAGCAGATCCGGGCGGCCCAGATCCCCGGAGAAGACGAAGTCACCGGAGAGCAGGTAGCCGGGGGCGTCGGCGAACGCGCCGTCCGTGATCAGGAACGACAGATGCTCGGGCGTGTGGCCGGGGGTGTGCAGGGCCTTGACAGTGATGTTTCCCAGGGTGATCTCGTCCTGGTCAACCAGGCGCTCGGCTTCGAAACGGTACTGCCAGTCGGTTCCCCCCTCACCGGAGACGTAGAGGGTGGCGCCGGTCGCAGCGGCCAGTTCACGGCTGCCGGAGAGGAAGTCCGCGTGGATGTGCGTCTCGGTCACAGCAACGATCTTCATCCCGTTCACTGCCGCGAGGGATTCATAGACGCCGATGTCGCGGCGGGGGTCAACGACGAGTGCTTCGCCCTTGGCTTGGCATCCGATGAAATAGCTGGCCTGGGCAAGATCTTCGTCGTAAATGCGCTCGATGAGCATGGCGCTCTCCTTCGTTGGGCGGTGGGGGAGTTTCCGGGAGCGGAGTCTCCGTTCCTCTACCCACAACGGTAATACCCTAGGGGGTATCTCGCAAGCGGTCCTGGCTGGCTGAATCCGGGCGGCCGCCGCCGCTGGCGGTTATACCCTACGGGGTATAGAATGGCAAAGTACCCACAACCTTTGGAGCCCGCCATGGAACTTGATTCAACAGAACTCACCCCGGTTATCAACCGGCTCAAGCGCGCCCAGGGCCAGCTTGCAGCCGTCACGCGGATGCTCCAGGAGGGCCGTGACTGCAAAGACATCGTCACCCAGCTCGCAGCGGTCTCGAAGGCCCTGGACCGGGCGGGCTTCGCGATCATTGCCACCGGCCTAGAGCAGTGCATCACCCGCGAAGATGCCAGCATGAATAAGAAAGACCTGGAAAAACTCTTCCTATCGCTCGCCTGAGCCGTAACCAACCGAAAACCAACCCCACGGAGGGATCCGGTGTGGCCCGTGCCGGTTCCGAACGGCCCCTTAGGGTCCAATGCGGCGGAGTCAGTGTTGGCAATCGTTACACCGGCCCCGTCGCGAACTGCCGCGAACCCCGGGGCGGGCGGCGGGACAAAAGCCGATGCCATAGGAACGGAGAAGGAAAATGATGGGTGGATATGGTTCGACGATGGGTTGGACGTGGCTGTTCTGGGCGCTCCTGATCCTCGGCATCGTACTGCTGGCGGTCCTCGCCGTACGGTTTTTCTCCAGCGGTCCGAACCGTGGCGGAACCGGCCGCGGGCAGGGCCCCGGCACGGATGGGCCCGATCCGGGCGTTAGTGCGGCCAGGCGGATCCTGGATGAACGGTACGCCAGGGGAGAATTGAGCACCGAGGAATACACCGAACGGCTCAGAGCTCTTGGGGACGATACCTAATGCAGCCTCTGAAGCGTCGCACCACCCTGATCCTGGGCGGGACAGGAATTCTTGCCGCGGCGACCGGGGCGGCAGGCCTGCTGTGGGGGCAGGGCACGGGGACCGGACTTCAGACCACCGGCGGGCAGGAACTCAGTGAGCCGCAGGCCCTACATAGTGCCGAAGGTCACCTCCAGGTGAAATTGTCCGCCGCCCCGGGCCGGGTGCGGGTGGCAGGCAGGGACGTCGACGTTTTCTCCTATAACGGGTCTCTGCCCGGACCGACGCTCTTCCTGCGACCCGGGGACCAGGTGAACGTGGGCCTGGAGAACCGGCTGGCGGCCCCGACCAACCTGCACGTCCATGGCTTGCACGTCTCCCCGGAGGGCAACAGCGACAACGCGCTGGTCTCGGTCGACCCGGGAACATCCTTTGATTATGAGTACCGTCTGCCGGCGGACCACCCGCCGGGGGTGTATTGGTACCACCCGCACCGCCACGGCAGCGTGGCCGACCAGATCTTCGGCGGCCTGTACGGGGCGATCATCGTCCAGGACCCCCAACCCGTGCCGGTCAGCCGGGAACGGATCCTGGTCATCTCCGACATCTCCCTGGACGCTGGCGGTTCCATCGCCGCCGTGTCGGCGATGGAGAAAATGATGGGCCGGGAAGGGAATCTGGTCCTGGTCAACGGGCAGCTGAACCCGGCACTGGCCGCCCTTCCGGGCGAGCGTGAACGGTGGAGGATCATCAATGCCTGCACCTCCCGGTACCTGAAACTGCGCCTTGACGGCCAGGCCATGCAGTTGCTGGGTCTGGATTCGGGCCGCTATCAGACTCCCCGGGACGTTGAGGAAGTGCTGTTGGCCCCGGGTAACAGGGCGGACCTGCTCGTCACCGCCGCGCCGGGTATGGCCGTGCTGCGCACCCTGCCCGTGGACAGGGGCAGCATGGGATCCATGATGGGCGGCAGCAACGGAAACGGACAATCCCGGCCCGGCCCGGACGGGACCGTCCTGGCCACCCTGACCGTTACTGGCGCCCCGGCCGCTGTGCCGGGACCGGTCCCGGCACAGCCGGAACCGCGGGACCTGCGCTCTGTGGCGGTCACCGCGCACCGGGAACTAGTCTTCGCCATGGCCATGGCCATGGGCATGAACAGCGACACCCAGGGCATGGGCGGTGGGACGGGGTCGGGGATGATGAGCTTCACCATCAACGGCAAGCCGTTCGACCCCGCCCGCGTCGACACCAGCGTCCCCGCCGGCGCCGTCGAGGAATGGACCCTGCGCAACACCAGCCCGATGGACCACCCCGTGCACCTACACGTGTGGCCGATGCAGATCATCGAACAAGCCGGCCGGCCCGTGGACACTCCCGTCTGGCAGGACGTGGTCAATGTCCCGGCCCGCAGCAGCGTCCGGGTCCGGATCGCCTTCGATGACTTCACCGGCAAAACCGTCTACCACTGTCACATCCTGGACCACGAGGACAGCGGCATGATGGGCGTGATCGAAGCCCGGTAGGACAGCAACCCCGCAGCCCTTTGCAAAATGAAAACACCGATAAAGGAGCACAACAATGAGCTACGCACACACCATCACCGTCGCCCTGCCCTACCCGGAAGCAGTAAGCCGGACCCGTGAAGCCCTCTCCAGACAGGGCTTCGGCGTCCTCTCCGAAATCGATGTCCGCGCCACCTTCGAAGCCAAGCTTGGATCCGACGCCGGGCAGGGCCTAGGCGACTACCTCATCCTGGGCGTCTGCAATCCAGCCTTGGCGCAGAAAGCTCTCGCCGCGGACCCAGACATGGGATTGCTGCTGCCCTGCAACGTCGTCATCAGGCGCGGACCGGACACCGGCACCACCGTCATCCAAACCATCGACCCGCAGACAATGGTCCAACTCAGCGACGCCCCGGCCATCGCCGAAGTCGCCACCGACGCCGACCACAGGCTCCTCGCAGCCATGAAGGAACTCGAAACCGCCTGAAACCCGGCCACCATGCGGGAGAACGCGAGGACGGTTGAAAGCATTACGGACTTGGAGCCTGCCGGCCGCCTTGCCGTGACGTGCCGCGGGAGCCGCCGGGCTGCTGATTGCCGTCCGCTTGGTCGGCGTAGCCCCGCGGGCATTCTGGTCCGTGACAAACCACCGGCATCACGTTCGACGGACCTCCGGTCAGGAAGCCGGCCGGAGTACCCGCCGAACGTGAAGCCGTCGTTGCTATCGGTCCTCGGTTCCTGATCCTTGTTCTGGCCGCTGTCGTCGCAACGCTTCAGGGCGGGCGCGAAGGGGCCTCCACCATCACCCAGCAATACGTAAACAACGTCATCATCCAAAACCTGGTCTCCAAGGGAGATGCAAGCCAGGTCAAGCTGGGCGCGCAAAAAACAGTGGCCGACAAGCTCAAGGAAATGCGTCTGGCCATCGCCATGGAAAAAGGTACTCCGAAGACCAGATCCGCCAGGGCTACCTGATGCACCGACTGCTCACCACCCAGCCCGTGCCCGTACTGGCCATTCCCTCCCACCACGTGCAACACTATTTCCACTCCCACGAGTAAAAACAGGGCCACCTTCAACGACAGACAGAGCCAGCGTCTGGTTCGGGCCCGTATAGACCGGACCATGGTTCCAAGTAGGCGTCAAAATCTTGCGTGGGTTCATGAAGCAAACCACAATCGCCTACGCCTACGTCACCAAGCGCGGAATGAGCGAAATTCCGGATGATTTACTGAACGCCGTGGTCAGGCGCCTATCTGAGCCTGGGCGTCCAATTTCGGCGGGCATTGAATTCGTTCCCCCGAGCCGGGGCTTTATGCCATCGGCGCTCCACCCGAGATCTGGACCAGCCTAGGTTTAGAGGCAAGGGGCCCAGAGGTCCCGCTCTACGTTGGAAAATCTGAGTCCAACTTGGTTGGCCGTGACCTCAGTGATCACTCTGCTATTGACCCTGAAAGCACTCCAAATACTGGGTAATCTACAGTGCGCCGGTCGTTCGCTGCCCTCCTTCGAGGGCCCTTGGGTTTCCAGGGGGCTCCCCGAAACAGGAAGAGCCCGGAGCGCCCGGCCAACTACGGGCTGAAGGAAGGTGGTGACCTTCGACTAACTAATTGGATGCAAGCTCTTTTAATGCTGGTTTGCTGGCCCAAGCCCTCTGATCTTGGATACCTGCTGGAGGACGTAGATAAGAAAATGATTAAGAAATGGGATCCGCCCATAAACATCTTGCACGCACCAACCGAGCGCAAGGTTCTCAAAGGTGCGCGTGCAGTAATGGCAAAGGGGGCCCGCACCTGGATCTCCGAAAATATCGCCTAGAAATGTAGGCCTTCATCGAGGCGGCGGGGCTTGATTCGGCCGGTTTACTCCTGGGTGAGGGCTGGTGGGGTTGAGGGAAATCGACCGGGCTTCGGAGGGGCTAGTGAACAAACAGCTGTCGAAGCTTCGCGTTTTGGCTGACGCCACTACACGTCAGTTCTGGGTGGTGCCTGCTTGGGCAATGCTTGGATGGCGGCCTCTATATGTCCACAAGCTTCCGAGAGCCCCTCTGGGGGGATATTGGCAAGATCGGGGCCCAGAGTGGTGTATTCCTCCGAAAGGTCTGCGAGCGCGGTTTGTAGGCTTTTGAGGATGCGGACGATGTTGTAGGCGTTGATGCCGAATTCGTCTTGGGTTGGGGTTCCTTGGCGGCGGCGGCGTTTGATGGCGTTGGTGAGTTTCCTGGCTGCGGCTCCTGCCTCGAGTGTCTCGTAGTGGACGGGGCTGAATCGTGTTGTGGCCATGGGAGGTTTTCGCTGTCTGTTCTGGGGTGCTGTTTGGGTGGTGGTGCAGGGAGGTTTCTCCGGCTGGGGTCTGGGGTTAGGGGGTGAGGCCGAGGAAGCGTTCCAGGGTGGTCTGGATGGTGAAGTAGGCGGCTGCGGAGGTGGTTTGTCCGGCTGCTTGGAGTTCTGCGACGTCGGTTTTGGCTATGGTGAGCTGGTATTCGAGCTCTTCGGTGCTGATGGTCTTTGAGATGTGGCTCTCCCCGTAATGTGTTGATCTGACAACAATAAATATATCTGCGTGGATGATTTACTGTCAACCGGATTGGGGTTGGTGGCTCACGCGAGTTCTCTGGCTGTGCTGCTGGCAGGTAGTTCGGTTTTTTCGTGGGCACTGGCATCTATTTTTCGTTGGATGTGGGGATGGCGCTTTTCTACTATCAACGTGGGCCGAGGTGGTTGGGTCATGTATGTTTAGAAATTCTTGCGTGTTACTCGGTGGCTATTCGTCTTTGAAAGCTGGGATTTGCTCATGATCACTTTTACCTCCTTGCATCGTCTGCTGGGGCAAATGCCTGGTCCGATCACTGATGAGATGGTGGATTTGGCGGTGACTGAGGGGTTGGCCGAGACCACTGATTTGGATTGGAAATCCAGATTGCCTGAGATAAAGGGGCTGTCTCAGCATGACTTCCCCAAAGATGTTGCGGCTATGGCCAATTCTGGTGGTGGGGTCATTGTCTTCGGAATCGAAGAGAAGGATAAGAGGGCCACGGGACGAGTGGATGTTGGTGTGCTTACTGAGCAACATGAGCGGGCCCTCCGCAGCGTTGCCGTCTCTGCGATCAGCCCGCCCATTATGGGGTTAGACATCCAGCGAGTAGGTGACGAAGGGGCCCAAGTTGTGGTGGTGGTTATTCCTCCGACCATCGATGGCCCCCACCTGATCTACCGGGAAAACTACTTCGGTGCGCCAATCCGCAATGATGCGGACACGGTATGGATGAAGGAACGACAGATCGAAGCAATGTACCGGGTCCGCTTTAGTGACCGGCTCAATGCGAAGGAACGACTGGATGACCTTTATGCGGAAACCACGCATGGGCGAGATGGTCGGGAGTTGGCCTGGCTCCTCGCTGTCGCACATCCGCGGCTGCCGGCATCAAACCCGGTCAAGCGAACCCAAGATGAGGCGCGTGACGCCTTCAACCGGGCGGATAGCTTTGGCCGCCTGCACAGGAGGGCTGCCGGGCATCGGCATCCGCTGGGAAACCTGGATCTAAACAATCCGCGTCCAGGGTTACGGCGATGGAAGGCTGTGCATGTTTCTTACGTCAGCGCACGCGAACCAGAAAACAATCAATGGCTTGAAGCTGAAGCCGCCATTCATCACGATGGTTCGGTAACTCTGGCCACTGCCATTGGTGGGCGCCGGATCGGGGGTGAGAGCTTCGATGATGGTGAAGCAATTCAAGCTGAGGCAATTGAAATCGCCCTCTCCGACTTCATGGGTCTCCTCCAAGCTGTCAGCCGAAAGGCGGGTCTAGGCGAGTACGAGACCCGCATAGGCATTGAATGCGGCAACGAAAATCCAATGTTCATTTACGCCAGGGATGAATGGGGTGATTCACGGTCAAGTAGCTTGAAAATTTCCAAGTACACCCCCGTTTCGACAACGATTTTGGCTGATGCTCCAGATCGGGAATACAGCCAACAGCTTCGCAGTATTGCCGAAGACTGCATCAACCAAGGCGGAGTTCACAACCTCACAGTTATCGGCGAACCAGATCAATAGAATTGCCCCAACCTGAAGCTCTGCCAATCGCCTAATGAAACAGCGACAACAGCGCATAGTTCACACTCACAGGGGCTAGCTCGATGAACGCAGTGGCTGCGAGCGCAGGGGCCGGATGGATTTGGAGCATGCGATGCGCTCTATGGCGGGGGAGCTGTGAACTGCGGGGTAACTTAGTCCTATGTCGAATCCTTGGACCCCACTTCACGCCGCTCTGAATCTGCCCAGGGGGCCGCTGACCTATGAGCACATCGTGCAGGCTGTTTCTGCGGGCGTTGTTGAAGAGGCTGGCTTGGATTGGAAGCAAGAGCTGCCACAGCGGGGCAAGGTCGAAGAGACAACGAAGGACATTGCCGCCATGGCCAATTCCGGTGGAGGGGTCATCATTTATGGTGTCGCTGAATCCTCTGGTCGGGCTGAATCTGTCAGCCATGTGAGCGTCATGGAGGCTGCTCGTCTCATGATCTTGTCGGCCGCGGCGTCTGCCCAGCCAATGGTGCAAGGCATGGAGTTGCACGCGCTGCCCGACTCGGAGGGCTCCGACGAGGGAGTTGTGGTGGCCATTGTCCCAGGGAGCCCCAATGCGCCCCATATGGTTGGGCAGAAACACCTGTATGGAGCCCCTGTTCGAAATGGGCCGACAACGGTTTGGCTTGATGAGCGGGCAATCGAGAGGGCCTATTCCGAGCGCTTTACCCTCAGGTCTTCGCGAAATAGCCTGCTGGTAGCCATGGCAGAAGATTTGAGGGATCGGCTGTCACTCATAAATGGGGAAACCTGGCTGGTCGGTGTTGCTACGCCGCTCGCGCCTCTTAGCCGCCAAAGTGACCTCAGTAGATCTGAGGCATCAGAACTTTTGAACTTGGGTGAAGGGCGCTCCAGGAAGATGATCGGCAAAGCTGCTGAGTTCAGTTGGGCGCTAGGGGAGGTTGAGTCCCTGCCTGCAATGCTGAGAGTTGGTCGGCGTCGTTGGGTTGCAGAGACGGTCTATAGAGATGGGCCAGACAGCCGAAGCGAGGATGTCCATGCCGAATTGCACCACGACGGGTCAATAGGGTTGGCCATCAAAACGAACCCCACATACGAAACCGTGAGGTTTACTCGCCCCCAAGTTCCGCTGGACAAGGAGTCCTACAAGGAAATTCTTGAAGGGGCTGTGGAAACCTTCGCAGCGGACATCGTCTCCCTGGCCTTTGAAGCGATGCGGAAGAGCCAAAATGCAGGAGCATATAGCCTCCGCATCGAAGCCGCCCGAGACGGAAATATGCCTTTCGTTCTTGTTGGACTAAACCGCGCCCGCGCCGGATGGATAAGCGAAAGGGAAGTCGGTCAAGATCCTAAGGGGAGAACAATTCCCAGGTTCCATCCTGTTGAAAGCGAAATTAGGCCCAGCGACACCGAAGAAGACCTGGTCGGCATCGCCAGATCGTTGGCCCTTGAAATCGTCGAACAATTCGGGACCCAATCGCTGCACTACCTCGCACTATCAGCCGCAACGTAGAACCTGCCCCAAGCAGACACTGAGAGACATCGGACCGCGATTCGTGACTGCGAGCGCAGGGGTCCTGTGGCTGGGCTATTGATTGTTGGTGGGGTGCGCTGGTGGGGTGCTCATGACTTCGGCCACCAGGGCGTAGCGGTACGCTTCGCTGCGGTATTCCTGGCGTTCTGATTCCGGGGTGTCATTGGCCCAAACGTCAGGGTCGATGTCGTGGCCCTGGTCGTAGCTGCACAGTCTGCGGGCGGCTTCGTCAACTTTGTAGAAGTCAGGTTCGGCCATGGCGTTGGCTCCTTTCGCGATGTCGGGTTGGTGGTTATGCGTTTGCCCGGGGGGTGGGGCTGGTGCCGGGCTTACGGCCGGGCCTACGTGTCCAGTTCTCTACCCAGTTCTGGACAGCTGCGCGCGTGCGGAACTGGCCAGCTGCCAGCGTGAGAACAGGGGCAGGGAAGCTGTCCTGTTTCACGATGGCGTTGGCCCGCTGTCGAGAGACTCCAGCCATCTCCGCGATTTCGGTCAGGCCCACAAGATCCGGGATCTCCGGTTCATCCAGGCTGGCCTGGAAGGCGTCTTCGGAGAGGATCTCCAAAGTCACGACGGTGACGGCCCTGGTGATGGGCTGGGCCTTGGCCAGGATCTGAGGGATCAATGCGGCAGCCTGTACGGCGTCGGGTGCTGAGACCGTGAGGCTGATGCTGCCGCCGTCAGTGGAGAGCGCGGCGCTGGCGTGGTGTTCGGCCAGTGCGTCAAGAATGTCGAACCCTGCTTCGCTGTCCATCGGCGTCTTCGTGGTGAAGGTGACGGTGATGTACCAGTCAAGGGGCTGCGGTGATCCTTCCTTGGTCATGATGTGATTCCTTGTCGTTGTTTTCTATGGTGCATTTTTGGTTGTGGGTGTTGCTGTTTTGAGTATCAGGATGATGCCTGGTCTGCTCAATATTTGTTAGGGACCGGTTATGGCTGGGTGGTAGCTTAGGGGGAAGTTCCCCGTCCAAAGTGAACTTCCCCCTATGCGTTACTTGCGCTTCCTGATGTACCCTGCCCGCTTGAGCTGACTTAGCATGTTCAGCCATGAACGGTGATCCGAGGGTGTCAAGTGAATTGCTACCGGTGCTTTCGTCCTATCTGGTGAATAAGCGAATAGGCCCCGACTGCGCCTCTCTATCGTGAACCCCTGAGATTCAAGGTCTTTCAGGAGACCGTCAAGCTGTTTGTCAGCCATATGTGGTTCCTAACTCTGTGAAGTTTTCAAAGGGTGTAAGGCTGGTTTGCCTTACAAGTAACAGTTTACCACGTAAACGTTTACAAAGTAAACAGTTACATTGGGTTGGCGTGCCGCACCCGCCACACCAACCCAAGCGCTCACCCCAACTTCTTCAAACTACCCTCCAGCTCCGCAGCAAACACTTCATGCCCTCCGCGCTCGCAGGCGCCACCGCCCGGGATGACATAGGCGCGCAGCTCCTCCAGCCAGCTCTGCGCTGCGCTAAAGATCGTCACCCAGTCAGAGGCTTCGGGGGACTGGTCCCAGATGGTGGAGTCGTTGACGTTGACGCGGAAAGCCGCGGCGCCGTCAATCTGCACAACCGGGCGACCGTCGAACTCGCCACAGTAAAAAGTGGCAAGGATGGGCTCGGCGTCGGTCTCGATTGAAACTGAACCATCGGGCTGATGAAGCCACCGGGCCGAACTGTCACTCACGCTCGTCTCGCCTTCCGCCAGGTTCGCGGTGAGCTGGCGAATGACCGCCTCGGCGGCGGTGGGGCTGAGCTCCAAGGCGTCAATGACGATCATGGCCTCATCGGCTTCGATACTCATGAGGGTTCACCGGCCTGCTGACGGCGGTCCTGTTCGATGTCATCAATGACGAAGGTGTGGGGGCCACTGTCGCCCGTGCGCGCCTCAAAGCCGCCACAGGACGCCTGCTCCCCATCACTGATGGCTTCGCCGGGGCTGGAACCGCAGTGGGTGCAGCAACCGGCCTCTGCCAGGTAGTAGCGGTGTGCTGTGTCCTCTCCCCAGGGGACGCCCAAAGCGTCAGCCAGGTGATGGAGATCTGTCAGCAGATCCGTAATGCCCTCACCCTCAGAATCGATCAGCTCCTCCAGCGGCTGCGTGGAAGGGCTTCCGGGGGTGACTGCAATGTAGCTCGCGACCGCTGCGCGGACCCGGGTCAAGTCGCGAGAATGAACCTGCGCCGGGGGAATGCTGGAAATAGGCAAAATACTGTCCTCCTGAAAAAGAAGAGGAGGCGGTGACCGGGAATCCCGGCCACCAGATGGGGCAAGCCCCGCTCCTCTAAATGTGTTGATCTGACAACAACTAATTTACCGGGCATGAGGCGCAGTGTCAACAGGGTTGGGGCTCGAAAATTCAAGGCTGAGGCCAGGCCGGATCTCACGCCCGTCCCACGCGGAAAGATTGGGCCTTGCCCAAGTGACTGGAAGCTGGAGAATAGGGTGACTTCATCTTGTTCTGCAAGTAAGAAGTTTTGCCGGGCGAATGTTTCGCCTTGGATTCTTGGGGAGGAATGTTTTCAGTGGAAATAGAAACATGGGTGGCATTGGGGGCTGCCGTAGCCACGGCGCTTTCGGCCCTATTTATCGGATGGCAGGCATGGGAAACCCGGCGCTCAGCGGAGTCTTCTAACAAGGCGGCAACGGCCAGTGAGGCAGCTCTGGAGGTTGCAAATGCAAGTCTGGAGCTCAACCGGCGCCAAGCAGGGCAATCGGCGTTCATGGTGGCAGAGGCAACCAGGGCCCGTCTGGAAACCAACGCCCCGGCCGTCTCGATGGAGTTTGTTGATGGGGAAAATTGTCAGCCGTCCGCTTTCATTATCGGAAAGCAGTCTGACCCTGAATCGTTTGAATCTAGGGAGCCTGGCCATGTTTTTCAACTGCCTCAGGACGCAGAACTGTGGCTGTATGCACTCTTCGACGTGAAGTTTCATAACGATGGCCCATTGCCTGTCACCATCTGGTCAGGCTCCACGATCATCCCCACCTATGACGGCTTTCCCTGGGACACGACGTTCCGGCTCGATAAGGGTGAATCCCTCGTGAGGTTTCTAGCCGTTGGTACCTCTTTGGTGGGCTGGACAGAATCCCGAGACGACAAGGCGAAACCTCGTGGGGAAGCTGGGTGGCTAACAGAATTGAGCGGTGATAGCGGCGTGAGATTGACTCAAGCCATCCATATCGATGGGACCCTATTGGGGAACGGGCAAAGGGAAGGTGACTTCAGCCTTCGCGGGCTTGGGCCTGATGCTAACTGGCCATCACACTTGGTGAAAGACCAGGCGAAGCGAACCTACTGGCTCGGAGGCCAGGAAATCCCGGCGTTAGCCCCAGATGATGTATTTGGAGCGGCTGGGCTTGGTGTTATGCAATAGCGCACCCCTGAGTGGTTGCCTGGGGAACAAGAAGGGTGGGGCTGGTGAATCCAGCCCCACCCTCTTTGGGTTCTAGGCGTTGATGAGACGGAAGGCCGCTTCTTTGGTAGCCACGGCATCGACACCGAGGGAACGCATGGCGCGGGCCGTGTCCAAGTCGTTGGTCCACTGCGTGCGCTGTGCGGGGGAGTAGTGGTCGATGTACTCCGTGAGGGACTGGTAACCGGCCCAGCGAGTGCCACGGATGGCCTCGTTGGTCGGCGCCGTCGTGAAGAGGCGCTCCAGGGTGTTCATCTTTTCCTGGTACCGGCGCGTGGCGGGCTGGTTGCCCTCGCCCGGCTCAGGGAACAGGCGGCCCATGATGGACATGAATTCCCGGTCCGTCATGCTCTGCTGGATCATCCGCTCTGCCTCTTCCTCAAAGGCCTTCTGGTAGGTGAAGGTCAGGCCCAGTGCCTGCCGAGCCTGCGCGATGGCTGCGTTGGCCCCGCTGGTGTGGCGGATGGAGAAGCTGGACTTTGCGGACTTCAGTGCCGCGGCCTGAGTGTTGGCGCAGACGATACGCACCGGGGTGACCAGCAGGCGGAAAGCGCTGGAGCCATCGTGGGAGTTCAAAGCTGCCAAGTAAAGATCTACGTTGTCCACGCCGCCCACCTTCATATGATCGGGCATCTTCATGGTCACGAAGACCTCGCGGCCACCGCGCAGCGAACCGGCAGTTTCGAAGTGGGCTCCGGACATGTCCACCAAAGTGTTGAGGAGGAGGGCGTGCTGCTCATTCTGGATGGGGTGGTACTTCTTGCCAACAACACCCAGAACGTCAGTACCCTTCGTGACCGGGTTTGTGCGAACCGTGGCGTAGTGGTTCATGACAGGAAGCGAACCGGCGCCGTTTGCATCCATGACCGCATCGGTCTGCAAAGCAACCTTGCGAACATTCCAGCCCGACAGCAACGCCGATTCAAGGGCTTCCTCCGCCGTCAGTGCAGAAGCGGTGACCATGCCCAGACGGTGCCAAGCATCCTCGCGGGCAGAGACGAAGGCGGTGCGGCCATTGGTGAAGGTTTCCAAGAGATGAGACATTGTTTTCTCCTCAATAAATATGTTGATCTGACAACAACTAATTTACATACCTTCGCTCCTAGTGTCAACAGGGTTGCGAGGCAATTTCTGGAGAAGTTCGAACCCCCTTAAGCGGGGCAGGGGGTGCGCATTGCGAACCCCCTGCCAGTCTCGAGGCCTAACGCCTGATGACGGTACTGAAGCCGTCCCGGTAAAAGGCCCGTTCAAGAAAAGTTATCCAGTCATCCCAGCCGCACTCGGTCACCGTGTGGAGCGTCTCGGTGTCCAGTGAACGCAAGTCGACTGATCTCCACGCCTGAAGGGCCTCAAGAACCTGTGAATCGGTGGCAGACCAGCGATGGCGGCCACCGAGAGCTCCAACGAAGATCCCCCTGGTTTTGCTAGTGGCTGTGCGGGCCATTCCAAGGATGAGCATGGCCCGCTGATACTCGTCCCTTCCGGCATAGGTGAGACTGAAGAACTGGTTGCTGGCATTCGTGAGCGCCCTTTCGCGCCGATCAACAAGGCTCACGGCGGCGATCCTCTCAGCTGTCCCCTCGCGGAAGGTGTCAGCTGTTGCCATGACCACGGAGAGCTCTGTAAACAACTCTTGGCAGACAAAAGCCTGCTCCTCGGGAATGCGGTTGTGACTGTATGAAACCTTCAAAGGCATTGGGGATCTCTCCAAACTAAATATGTTGATCTGACAACAACTAATTTAGTCGTGTCAAAGTTAGAGTGTCAAGGCAGTTGCGAGCGCCAGGACCGGTGCAATTGCCTTCACGCTACTGAGAGTCACTGACACCCCAGCGCCCTCGCTAGCTACGTCGGAAGTAGGCCCAGAAATTCGGCCGCAACCATCACCACGGAAGAAAAACTTTATGCAAGCCCTGTTTGTGATCTGGTGTGTTTGCTGGTTTGGTGGGGTTTTTGGGGTGTTTCCTTTGTCTGTTCCCTCCCTGGTTATTTCTTTGGTTC
>NZ_PPXC01000012.1 GCF_002909445.1 Arthrobacter glacialis | reverse complement strand
GACGTACCGCCATGCCAAGGCCATCGGCGGCTGGGGCGGGGCAGGAGTTGCACTGGAGGCTGCGGGCGTGGCCGCCGGCGCCCCTGGAATAGTGCATGGCTTCCCGGGTGAAGTGGTGGAAGGGATTGGGCAGTTACTGGCACACCACCGGGTGTGGGACAGGTTCGCGCCCAAGCCGTAGACGGCCGAGCCTTCACGGCCGCGGAAAGCGCGGCTTTGACCGCTCATGGCCATAATCAGCAGGCCCTTGGCCGGTCCCGCCGGGACCGGCCAAGGGCCTGCTGATCGATGTGCCGGCCGCTGCGGGCAGCTTGCAGTTCCACGGTTTTACCGGCTTTGGAACTCAGCCGGCATCGAAACTCTTGTCTCCGCTTTCCTGGCCGTGGTCCGTGTCCGAACTTTGCGCGTCTGTGCCGGATCCATCGGGAAGTTCGTCAACGTCCTTCGCTTTGTTTCCCTTGGTTGGCGGACTTTTGGGGTTCTCCTGCTTGTCTGCGTCCTCGTGTTTTTGCATGTGCGCTCCTGAGTAGTGTGGGCTGGGGTGTGCTGTCAGAACCGGCCCGCGGTTGAATTATGCATCGCCTGCGGCGTCCTCATCGGATTCAGAGGAGAACGATTCACGTTCCGCCCTGGTGGGGCCTGCGTTGTCCTCGGTCAAGGGTGCGTCCGCGGATGGGAGGTCCTGGCCAGCCGCATCGTCCCCTGGTTCGTCCGAGTCATCCGCACCTACACGTGCAAGCTCCTCGCGGAGTTGATCATCAGTGCCACCGAGCCTCCCGGCTCCGGGTTCGCCGTCGCTGCCGGCATCTTCGTTTTCAAAGAAGTTCCGATCCGGAGCGCCCAAGCTCTTGTCGTCACCCAGCGCTTGCTCGTCGCTTTCTTGACCGCGCAGCGTTGGATCCGGTGAGCCCGGATTGGTGGCCGCCCCTTGGGGCATTTCATCTTCAGGGGTTGGAGAACCGTAGCCGGTTTCGACCGGTTCCTGGCGGCGTTCCGTGTTGGCGGAATCGTTGCTGTTCATGGTGCTCTCCTTAAAGTAGGTGGTGGGCCCGTCTCTCACACTGTAACTACATGCTGTGACTTGCGAAACCCCGCGGAGTTGGGAACAGTAGGTGGAGAAGCGCTACAACTTCCTTGAGAATCTGGAGAATATGCAATGAACATCCTGATTAAGCTTTTGAGTGTCCTCGCAAGCGTGGCTGCCGGCGCCGTGGCGCGCAAGGCACTGGCCGCGGGGTGGAGGAAGAGTACAGGAAGTGAACCGCCCAAGGATGCCGGGGACCCGCGAAATTCCCTGCCAGGTGTCCTAGTTTTTGCCCTGGTCACCGCCGCGTCAGGTGCCATCATCCACGTGCTGACCCAACGCTGGGGACGAAAGGCCACGCTTCGCCTGGAGCAAACCCCCGGCGAGGTATAGACAATTCACCACAGCCCAAGCAGTTTCAGATGCCGGCGCAACCTCCACTTCCCCAGCCGGCGTCCTTGCAGGGGTCGTTGAACTGCTGAACAAAAACTTGGCTCAGGAAAATGTGGCTATCGAACAGATCATCGTGGCATCTGATGGAATCGCCTGCTCAGATACCGCCGTTCATCAGGGAAGGAAGAGAACATGCCCAAGAACCAAAACCCCAGTTTGAAGGATCCAGAGATGTACGAGGCGCTCCGGGACGATGGTGCGTCTGCCCAAAAGGCAGCCAGGATTTCCAACGCAGCGGCCAAAGAAGGCCGTTCCACCATCGGCCGTAGAGGTGGCAAGTCCAAAGACTATGAGGACTGGACAGTGTCGCAACTAAAGGACAAGGCCAAGGAAATTGGACTCAAAGGTTATTCAAGGCAACGCAAGAATGAGCTAATCCAGTCACTGCGTAATTCATAGGTGGTGGCAGAACCCCTATTATTCGGCAGCAACCAGGTAACTGCTCCCAGTGAACAAGAACAGGTCAAGGGCACCGCGAAAGATAAATCGGTGGACATCAAGGCCCATCCGAAGGGGGACGGCGCGGACATCCAGACAGTATCCGTCTACGCGGGTGGGTAGTTTTCGTTTCGAAGGACGCGTGCCAGGTGAGCGGCATTGCGGGACAGTACCGCTGAGGCAGCGGCCACTACCTCGGGAATAGTGTCGAGGTCCTTGTAGTCCACAGTATGCATGGCTTCACCCACCCAGTACGTCGATCCCTGAGCGGGAAAGGTGAAACCGACGTCGTTCATCCCCTGCATCATGTCGGCAATGACTTTGTGGGCGCCGTCCTCATTTCCTACAACGGCGACGGCGGCCACCTTGCCGAACATGATGGGTCGGCCCTGATCATCAGTCTCGGACAAGTCTGCGTCGAGCCTTTCCAGAACCCGCTGTGCGACACTGCAGGGATGCCCCATCCAGATGGGGGTGGCAAGAACAACGATGTCAGCGGCGAGGATTCTTGCCCGGATGGCGGGCCATTCATCGCCGTCCCCCATATCGACCTTCACCCCAGGCTTTACCTCGTGGTCGACGACGCGCAGCGAAGCTGTGGTGGCGCCGTGCTTTTCCAGTTCGTCCAAAACATGGCGTGCCAAGAGTTCACTGCTTGAAGGTTCCGGAGACGGGGTGAGACTACAGACGATGGCGACGGCTGATAAGTCAGTCATTGGTGTTTTCCTTTCAAGATCGCGGAGGAACTGAATGGTTACACGCGCCCGCTGATCAGAACCAATCTTCTGCGTCGTTTGCAGGTGGCATGTGGCTTGCGATTCGACCGTTCCATGGGAAGAAGCATCGGCCTACTAGCAGTACATCACGCAAAGGGGCTGCTGGTCACTGTTCGTCCTGGCAGGGGTAATCGAATGAAACACCTGAAATGGTCATCCGGCCCGAAATGGTGGTTTTTGCGTCGGGGGGTGGGCAAAACCGGTATGAAGGTGCATGATGAGGCCATAAGGGCGCAAGTGATTTGCTCTGCACGGTCCAGGGGCAGGTGACGACGCTACCGCGGCAATATAGGACGGAGATGATTCGCCATGGACACAACGGCGTGGATTTGGATTGTCATAGCCATCATCGTGGTTTTGTTGGTTGTAGTTTTTCTGTTGAGACTCAACCGGCAGCGGCGAATGCACCAGGCTGAGGAACTGAAGGATAAGGCCCGCGAACAGGCGAGCAGATTGCGTGAGGATGCAAACGAATCTGGCCTGACAGCCCGGGAGAATCAGGCAGCGGCGGCGAGGACGGCGGCTGACGCCGAACAAGCTGCGGTGGATGCCGAACGGTTAAGGATTGAGGCGGAGCGGCAGCACTCGGCCGCCGCCGAAAGCGTCTCCCGTTCCAAGGAGCAACTCCATGAAGCAGCGGTCATTGATCCGGACGTTGATGTGTCAGCAAATGCAGGGACGCCAGACTCCACTTCCGACGACGAACCAAGTGCGGGTGGGCGCGGCCGGCACAGCCACGGGACGGGCAGCCCATAACCAGTCCCAGTCATTGCGTTCACAGTGAGTCGGTTGCCGAGGAAAGGAAAGAGTCATGAGTATAGGTGCAGGGGTATTGCTGTTTGTTATTGGTGCAATTCTTAGATTTGCGCTCACGGTTCAAGTGGCATGGATCGATTTGCTGCTCGTCGGTAACATCCTCATGGGTGCGGGCATTGTCGTCTTCGTGTTGGGTCTGATATTCAAGTTCCGCCGACGGAGGTCGGTGTCCAGTCGCCGCACAGTGATCGGTCACGAAGACGGTGGGAGCACAGTCAGGCGGACGAGCCATACCGACGACACGGGGCTCTAGTGCCATGCATGGCCATGGAGGGTGCCAATTTTGCTGGTGGAGTGCCGGCCATGGGCCTAGGAATGGAGACGGCTCGCCGTCGAATCCAAGGACTCCGACTCGGAATCTGCGGGCGAATTGCCAGCGCCTTCTTGCGATGCACAAGGAATAACGCGGACCATGACCAGCATGGAGAACGGTAAGGAAGAAGTGCAAGAGCCGGCCACGCGCGCTGCGGCAGAAGAAGGCGCAGCCTTCACGTTGCCGGAAGCCATGACCGGCAGGGCAAGCCCCGCGAAAGCGGCGGTCGGCGACAAGCCAGTCTTCTCCTACATCACCAGCCTGCCACAGCCGCAGCGCGGCATCGCTGAAGCGGTCGATGCGCTGGCGGCCAAAACGCTGCCGGACCTCCAGCGCTCCGTGAAGTGGGGCATGTCGTACTACGGCGTCGGCGACGGGTGGTGCTTTTGCTGCGGCGGCTTTGCCGGTCATGTCAAGGTCATGTTTGTCAATGGCGCGGCGCTTGAGCCAGTCCCGCCGGTGACACCGGTGGGGATGGGTAAGTCGACCCGCGGCGTGGAACTGGAATCCTTGATAGAAATCGACGAACACCAGATCGCGGCGTGGATGCAACAAGTCACATCCGTGCCAGGTGTTGGAGGCAAGAAACGCTGAACCCGTGGCCTGTTGAGCGTGTCCACACATTTCCCTGTGGACTGACCCAAAGCGTGTTCATGAACCCGGTTCCACCGGCGGGGCGCTCCTTGCAAAACGGCGGCCCAATTGCCGCAAAAGTGACAGATTCCCCTGGTGCTGGCAGGTAGTCTAAAGTTTCCACTCCGATGTGGCAGCGGTTCTCCATAACGCGAATGACGAGTCTGGGAAAGGGCGGTGCCATGCGGGCAACTGTCAAGGATGTTGCCCTGCGGGCTGGGGTGTCGCCAAAGACAGTCTCGAACGTCATCAACGGAATCGTGCCGGTGGCGGAGCGGACCAAAGCTCGGGTGGAAGCTGCGCTAGCAGAGCTCGACTATGTCCCCAATCTCTCTGCTCGTGGTCTGCGCAACGGGCGTACCGGCGTCATCGCCTTGGCTCTCCCGGATCTGGGTACCCCCTACTCTGCCGAGCTGGCGCACCATATTGTGGAAGTGGCGCACGAGCAAGGGTGGAGCGTGCAGATTGAAGAGACCGGGCCGGACCCGCAACGCGAGTTCGACCTCGTGTCCAAGGCGCGTTCCAACCTCATCGATGGGCTCATCCTGAACCCCGTAGCCTTGGATGCCAGTGCAATTGGTGTTGGTGGAAACTTGCCGCCCATGGTCATGCTGGGTGAAGTGGACCAGCGGCGCGTGGATCACGTGGGTGTCGACAACGTGGCTGCTGCCCGGAACATGACGCTCGCGCTGGCACATGGCGGACGACGTCGGATAGCTATTCTGGGTGCCACCGAGACTCGACGCACTGACACCGCCGAAGTCCGTACCCGCGGCTATCATCAGGCGCTGACTGAGCTTGGCATCGACCGGGATCCCCACCTGGAGATTCCCTGTGATGAATGGACGCCGCGGGGGAGTGCGGAGGCGCTGTGCAAGTTCCTGTCATTCAACGTTCTTCCTGACGCGCTCTTTTGCTTCACCGACTCCATAGCCATTGGCGCGCTGAGTGTCTTGGCTGCTGCGGGACATCGCGTGCCCCATGACATTCTCGTGGCAGGTTTCGATGACATTGACCATGGGCAGTATGCCGTCCCGGCGTTGACCACCATCTCCTTTGACAAGCGTGCCCTCGCGGAAGAAGCTGTACGGCTCTTGACCGAGCGCATGGCTGACCGGGACCGGGCTCCTGTGGAGGTTACCTTGCCTTACCGGCTCGTAGTCCGAGGCAGCTCCAGCGTTTCTTGATGCTGTTCAACGCCTTGCCTCAGGCTGAGGGAAAGACTTGAAATAGATTTTGTGCGCGCTAACAATTTCTCTTGCGCATGCCATTACAACGATGTAATCTGTGGAATAGATCACGTTTTAGCGGCCGCTACCTCTCCTCTTATACAACTTCCGGGGAGGGTGTGCGGCCTGAACAGGCAGTGTAATCGCGTCCAAAGGAGTGACCGATGAATCAACTTAACAGTGTGTCGAGGCGGCAGCTATTGCTCGGTGGTGGGATAGCCCTCTCGGGTGCCCTCGGCGCAACCTTGTTGTCTGGATGTGGAGGTTCCGCACAGGCCGCGAGCGAGTCACAATTGCGCTTCTGGCACTTGCTCTCCGGTGGTGACGGCATCAAAATGCAGGCCATGATTGACACGGCCAACGCCTCGCAGCAGTCATTCCACGTCAACCCCACAGTTTTGGCGTGGGGCGCACCGTACTATACGAAGCTCGCCATGGCGTCGGCGGGAGGCAGGCCCCCGGAGGTCGCCATCATGCACGCTTCACGTGTCACGGGATATGCTCCTGGAGGCCTCCTTGACCCTTGGGACGTGGACCTCCTGGCCAAGAACGGGGTCACCAAGGACGACTTCTCGCCGCGGATCTGGGAAAACAGCCTCCAGGGCGGCAAGCTCTACTCCATCGCATTGGACTCGCACCCCTTCATCCTGATGTACAACACGGAAGTGGCGCAGAAGGCCGGCGCACTTGCTGCCGATGGACAGCTTGAGATCGTCACCAGCCCGGACCGGTTCAAGGAAATGGCCCTGGAAATGGCCAAGGTCACGGGCAAACATGGCCTTTCGTATGGATACCTGAGTGATGGTGCGCAAATGTGGCGCTTGTTTTACACCTTCTACAAGCAGCACGGCGCCTCCATGGAACTGGTGCAAGGGCAAAAGGCCGTTGTGGATCGTGATGTGGCCATCGGTGTACTGGAGTACATCCACTCACTCCTTGACGACAAGATCGCAACCGCCAGCGGGGATGGCGGAACTGCCATCGCGGAATTTGCTGCCCAGGATTCAGGCATGCTCATGAGTGGTGTCTGGGAGTTGCCCACCATGCAAACGGCAAAGGTGCCGTTTGACGCCATGCCGATTCCCACCTTGTTTGGCACCCCCGCAGCCTATGCTGATTCGCACGCGTTTGTGTTGCCTCATCAGCTGAACCTTGATGAACAAAAGCGCAATGACGTGTATGCCTTTGTGGCCGACATCCTCAAGGGCTCCTTGAACTGGGCAAAAGCCGGGCACATCCCTGGATTTCAGCCGGTGGTGCAATCAGCAGAATTCAAAAACCTCCTGCCACAGGCGCACTACGCCGGTGCCGCCGAGATCATCAACTACGACCCGCGCGCCTGGTTCACAGGTTCGGGTTCAGACTTTCAGTCATTCTTTGCAGAAAACGTACAAAACGTCTTCCTGGGCCGGACCAAGGCCAAAGACGGTTGGGATGCGTTTGTGGAACGGTTGGACACATTGCTGTCCAAGCCGAATCCCGTGTAGGCCCCTAACCGCGGTCAAGCACGCCCTGTAGGTCATCTTTGGGAGAGTCATTTTGCGGCAAGGGAGCCAAAGCAATGAGTACGTCCACCGTTTCGACAGAATCACCTCAAGCGCCAATCCAAGTACTGGAAAACACCCATGCCGGCAGGCTGCGGCGGGACCGCAGGCACGGGTGGGGGTTCATGGCACTGTTCCTGGCATTTTTTGCCGTGTTCCTGATCTGGCCCTTGGTCCACGGCGTCTACATGAGCTTCACCGGAAAATCGCTCACAGGGGCCAATAGCTCGTTCGTAGGATTAGCCAACTATGTTGAGGCCCTTGGCGACACCGACATGTGGCATTCGATGGGAAACACTCTCTACTTCACCGTCATCAGCACGGTGCCGCTGGTTCTCGTGGCCCTGGCCATGGCAGCACTTGTCAACATGGGATTGCCTGCCCAATGGCTGTGGCGCCTGTCGTTCTTTGCGCCCTATCTCTTGGCTTCCACAGTGGTATCACTGTTCTTCGTGTGGATGTACAACCCCCAGCTCGGCTTGATCAACGAACTGCTGGGCAAGGTGGGAATCGCTCCCATTGACTGGCTGAACAATCCTGATGTGGCGATGTGGTCAATCGTGATCGCAACGCTGTGGTGGACCGTTGGCTTCAACTTTCTGCTCTATTTAGCCGCCATGCAAAACATTCCACAGTCACATTACGAGGCGGCGCAGTTGGATGGCGCCGGCGGTTGGCGGCAGTTCTTCTCCATCACCTTGCCCCAGATCAACCCGACAACGCTCATGATCGTCATCTTGCAAGTACTGGCCTCACTGAAGGTCTTCGACCAGGTCTACCAAATGACCGCCGGGGGCCCCGCCGGATCCACCCGGAGCATTGTCCAGTACATCTTCGAGACTGGCTTCACCGGGTACCGGCTGGGATACTCGGCTGCCGTTTCCTACATCTTCTTCGCCATCATCATTGTCGTCTCGATCTCCCAGTTCATTCTCACCCGCAAGAGGAGTGCATAAGCCATGGCATTGTCGACTTTCACGCCGCATTCAAGCACTGCCAAGGCGGCCCCCAACGTCCCAACATATCGGCGCAGAAAACGTATCTCGGCCAGTCGTGTGGCAGCCACCGTCATCGTTGCTGTCCTGTCGTTCACCTGGCTGGTCCCGTTCGCGTGGGCCACCATCACAGCCTTCAAAAGTGAGACTGAAGCCGCAGCCACGCCCATCACGATCGTGCCGAAATCGGGGTTCACCTTTGACGCCTTCGCGAAGGTGCTCCAGCAAGGCAACATTCCCCAATGGACGTGGAACTCGCTTTTCACCTCCACTGCCGTCACCATCATCACCTTGATCATCTCGACATTGGCGGCCTATGCACTGTCCCGCATTGACTTCAAGGGCAGAAAGGTGATGATGACAGTCATCGTGGCATCACTGATCGTGCCACCGCCGGTGCTGATCATTCCGTTGTTCTACCAAATGGTCTCGTTCCACATGATCGACACGTACTGGGGCATCATCTTGCCACAGGTGATCGCACCAGCCATGGTGTTTGTCCTGAAGAAGTTCTTCGACCAAATACCCCGCGAACTAGAGGATGCCGCGCTCGTGGACGGGGCAGGAAGAATTCGCATCTTTTGGCAGGTGGTACTTCCACTCTCACGCCCCATTTTGGCCGCCGTCGCCATCTTCGTTTTCATTGGCGCCTGGAACAACTTCCTGTGGCCCTTCATTGTTACCAATGACAGCTCCATGCTGACCTTGCCCGTTGGTCTGCAAACCATCAAGAGCGCCTACGGCATCCAATACGCCCAAAATATGGCCTCCGCCTTATTGGCAGCCCTTCCCTTGATTGTGGTGTTCCTCTTCTTCCAACGCCAGATCATCAAGGGCATCTCCACCACCGGCCTTGCCGGAACCTAAATTTTCCACCACAACACCGCCAAAAAACCTCAACAACAGGAGAATCAGCACTATGTCTCGTGCACGGATTAGTATTGACCGCGACTTCACGATCTCAGAGGTGCCACGGCGTCTTTTTGGCTCGTTCGTGGAGCATATGGGCCGGTGTGTCTATACCGGCATCTACGAGCCCGGCCACCGGGAAGCTGACGAGCAGGGTTTCCGCAAGGATGTCTTGGCGTTGACGAAGGAGCTGGGGGCCACCGTCATCAGGTACCCCGGCGGCAACTTTGTCTCCGGGTACAACTGGGAAGACGGTATTGGTCAGGTGTCCGGCCGGCCGCGCCGCCTGGATGGTGCCTGGCACACGCTGGAAACCAACGCGTTTGGCCTCCACGAGTTCGTTGACTGGTCTGCGAAGGCCGGCACCGAGATCATGGAAGCCATCAACCTCGGCACCCGGGGTGTGGATGCTGCCCGGGAGATCGTGGAGTACGCCAACCATCCCGGGGGCACCTACTTCTCAGACCTGCGGGCCAAGAACGGCCACAAGGATCCCTTTGACATCAAGCTGTGGTGCCTGGGCAATGAGATGGATGGTCCCTGGCAGATCGGCCACAAGACCGCCACAGAGTATGGTCGTCTGGCGCAGGAAGCCGGCAAGGCGATGCGTCTGGTGGATCCGAACATCGAGCTGGTTGCCTGCGGCAGCTCCAGCTCGTCGATGCCAACGTTTGGGGCGTGGGAGCAGACAGTTCTCACCCATGCCTATGACGAAGTGGACTACGTATCCTTGCATGCCTACTACCAGGAGCACGACGGCGATGCCGCCAGTTTCCTGGCCAGCGCCGTTGACATGGACTACTTCATAGAGTCTGTGGTTGCCACGGCGGATGCCGTCAAGGCCAAGGGCAAGCACAAGAAGAACATCAACCTTTCCTTTGACGAATGGAATGTTTGGTACCAAACGGGCCTGGATACCGAGGATCAGCCGCACCGGGTGAACGCGTCAGGCTGGCGTGAGCACCCGCGGGTGATCGAGGATAAGTACAACGTCACCGATGCCGTGGTGGTGGGTACGTTGTTGAACTCGCTGCTGCGCCACGGTGACAGGGTCAAGATTGCCAATCAAGCCCAGCTGGTCAATGTTATTGCCCCGATCCTGGCCGAGGAGAATGGTCCGGCCTGGCGCCAGAGCATCTTCTACCCGTTTGCCCGGATGGCCGAGTTGGCCAAGGGCCAGATCCTGCGCACCCACGTTGATTCGGACAAGGTCCAGACGTCGAAGTTTGGTGACGCAGACCTGGTGGACGTCAGCGTCACCTGGGATGAGGAAAGCGGGCGCATGGCCCTATTCTTTGCCAACCGCGGGCTGGAGGAAGCCGCCGATGTGGAGGTAGCCTTGCGCGGATTCGACGCCGGTCGGGTCATCCGGGCCGAGGTCCTCCAGACCCCAGAGGGCAAGGACCGCTTCACGAAAAACACCCTAACCCAGCAGGATCAGGTGGGCATGACCACACTCGACGGCGTCAAGGCAGCCGGAGACGAACTGAAACTGACACTGCCGGCCCTGTCCTGGGCAGTCGTGGAACTCGAAGTCGCCAAAAACTAAAAGCCGTACCCAAAATGGCTCGGTCTGTGGGGGGAGATTCCCCACGGACCGAGCCATTTGGTGTTGGTATGCGCCCCAGCTACTCATGCGAAATCTGCGTTTGAAACTGCAGCTGATGCGGGTGACAGAGCCGCGCACCCGCATCAGCTGCAGTTTCAAGTGATGTGGGCGGGGCTGTGGCGAACATCGACGAAGCTACGCCCCTGCAACAAAACTGAGCCACACCACTAGCGGCTGAAAAGCACCTTGTTCAGGTAGTCGTTGCGAAATTTTCCGGCGGGATCATGATGCTCTGCCATGGCCCGGAAGTCACTGAAGCGCGGGTACAGGCCAGCGAGGTCCGCTGCGTTGGCAGCAAACAGCTTGCCCCAATGCGGTCTGGCGCCATAGGCGGACAGCCGTGTCTCAATGACGGGAAGAACCGATTCCACCTGCTCCTGGAGTGGTTTCCAGGTCAGGTGCAGGGCTACGCTGTCTTGGTGATAGCTGGGGCTGAGCCAAAAGTCATCGGCTGCAACTGTCCTGATCTCCGAGATGAACAGCAGCGGGCCAATAAGTGCTGACAGGTCACGGAGCTCGGCTAAGGCGGCGCCTGCGTGTTCGCGGGGGAGCAGGTATTCGCTTTGCAACTCTTCACCATTGCTGGGGGTGAACTGCAATTGGAAGTGCGGCAGCCGGTCAAGCCAGGCACCGGCAATGTTCAGCTGCGGGGTGCAGTTCTCCGCCGACATCCCCGGCAGCGGGTGCAGCAGGACTGTAGCCGGGTGGGCGCCGTGGAATTCCTCCGGGGTTTCCAACGGGGACTGCTCGTCCCGGACCTTTCGCCAGACTTGGGCTATGGCCGGGCCGGAATAGCCGGTGAACAGACTGACGCTGTACCCGTCGGCGGCAACCGCGTCGAAGTCGTCCAAAACGCGGGACCACGGCAGCTCCAGAAAAACCTGCTGGCGGATCTTGAAGGATGGTTCGATGGCCAGTTCGACGTGCGTGATGATCCCCAAGGCGCCCAGGCCGACGACGGCGGCACGGAAGTCATCGCCGTCGTCCGCAGTCAACCGAACCAGGGTGCCCGAGGCACGGACCAGCTCGATCGCGGTCACAGCCGTGGCGAGTGAACCGTTGCTGACACCGGAACCGTGGGTACCCGTTTGGATGGCGCCTGCCACCGAGATATGCGGCAGCGAGGCAAGGTTGGGCAGGGCAAAACCGTGCTTTTCCAGATGCGCGCCGAGTGCCCCGTAGCTGAGGCTGCCGGCGACGCGAACTGTGCGCCGGTCTGTGTCGATCTCTGGCGCGCCGCCCAAGTTTTCGAGAGCCACGTGGATGCCGTCCGTGTCGGCAATAGTGTTGAAGCAATGGCGTGAGCCAAGGGCCTTAACGGCTGTGGCGCTGGAAACCATTTCCTGCAGTTCCTCTGTGGACCTGGGGATCTGCACGCTGGTTGACCGGTATTCTAGATTTCCTGCCCAATTCTTCATGATGTCCTTTGGGTGCACTGCGAATAGGGTGAGTCCACCCCAATGTTAGCGCTAACAACGTAGTATTGGTCAAGACCAGGCAATTTTTTACGTTGAAAGGGTTCCCGTGACGCCAATATCTGAAGGTCAGGGCCGGGCTCCAGTGATGGAGGACGTGGCGAAACTCGCCGGCGTGTCGCACCAGACTGTCTCGCGGGTGCTCAACGGAAACCCCAATGTCAGTGCCCGGACGCTTGAAAAAGTGCAGGGCGCGATTGTCGAATTGGGTTACCGCCGCAACACTGCCGCCCGCAGCCTCGTGACGCGGCGCTCGAACACCATCGGAGTTCTTGCCAGCGAGATGTCTCAATATGGGCCCTCGAACACGCTGCTGGCGCTCCAGCAGGCGGCGCGCGAGGCAGGGTACTTCGTCAGCATCGCCGGACTCGACGACGTCACCCCTGAAACCATTGAAGAAGCAATGCTGCGGTTTATGGATCAAGGTGTTGATGGAATTATTGTCCAGGTCCCGCACTCGGGCATCTTTGAAACACTAGTTAGCCTCAATCTTGGCCTTCCGGTGGTTGCCATCGGGGCCACCGGAGAAAACCGCCTAAGTGGCGTGGCCATCGACCAAACTGCTGGGGCGCGCCAAGCCGTTGAGTACCTCATTTCATTAGGGCATCAGCACATTGGACACGTGGCAGGCCCTGCCGGGTGGGTTGACACCCAGGCGCGGATTGAAGGTTGGCGCACTGCCCTGGCCCAGGCGGGTTTGCCGGAAGGGCCGCTCTTTGAAGGCGACTGGAGTGCGGGTTCAGGGTTCCGGGCGGGCCAGGAAATAATGCGTGATGCGCACGTTAGTGCCATTTTTGCCGGCAACGACCAAATGGCACTGGGCCTCCTGCGTGCCTTTGGTGAAGCGGGGATCAACGTCCCCGGCGACGTGTCAGTGGTCGGGTTTGACGACTGGCTGGAATCGGAGTTCTTCCTGCCGCCGCTGACAACAGTTCGGCAAAATTTTCAAGAGCTGGGCCAGCGGTGCGTTCACATCCTGCTGGCAGAGCTCGACGGCGGCGCCAGGGGCGGTGCGGACGTTGAGGTGGTTCCGGAGCTGGTAGTTCGCGGGACCACTGCCAGCCCCTCACTCAACTAGGGACTTTGCAGGGGTGGTGGGCAGCCCTTGACAAGGTCAATTGTTAGCGCTCACAATTGCTATATCAATCCACCTTGGCCGTCATTGGTTCTGGTGGGGTCCACGTCCTTCCCGTCCGCAGCCCCGGCAATGATGCTTTGCCGGATGGAGGTATCCATGAGCCATTCCCCATTCCAGCAGTCACCGCCGGACCGCATGGAACCGCCCAGTGCGCCCCAATACGTGGTCGGTGTTGACTACGGAACACTGTCAGGGCGTGCCGTTGTGGTTCGAGTGAGTGACGGCGCCGAACTGGGATCTGGCGTTTTTGACTACCCACACGCAGTCATGACCGAAAACCTGCCCCCAGGTGCCGCCCGCCACGTAAGTTTGGGCATGGATTGGGCGCTTCAGGTGCCTCATGACTACCGACTGGTGTTGGCGCATGCAGTGCCGGCGGCAATCCGTGATGCCGGCATTGACCCTGCACATGTCATTGGAATCGGCACGGACTTCACCGCATGCACCATGATCCCCACCCTGGCCGACGGCACCCCCATGAACGAACTTGCCGGGTTCGCTGACAGGCCCCACGCCTATGTGAAACTCTGGCGCCACCATGCTGCCCAACCACAGGCGGACAGAATCAATGACCTTGCCCGGGCCCGCGGCGAAGCGTGGTTGCCCCGCTACGGCGGGTTGATTTCCGCTGAGTGGGAATTCGCCAAGGGCCTGCAGCTGCTGGAGGAGGATCCCGAAATATACGACGCCATGGATCATTGGGTGGAGGCAGCCGACTGGATAGTGTGGCAGCTGACAGGCAACTATGTCAGGAACGCCTGCACAGCCGGGTACAAGGGCCTGCTCCAGGACGGCAGCTACCCGTCGGCCGATTTCCTGGCCGCGCTCAACCCGGACTTCGCGGACTTTATTGCCACGAAGGTGGATCATTCGATCGGGCGGTTGGGGGAGGCCGCCGGGACGCTGAGCGCAGAAGCCGCCTCCTGGACCGGGCTTCCCCAGGGGATAGTGGTTGCCGTAGGCAATGTTGATGCGCATGTCACGGCGCCGGCAGCCCGCGCCGCGGCGCCTGGTCAAATGCTGGCCATCATGGGCACCTCCACCTGTCATGTGATGAATGGGAATGGCCTGCGAGAAGTTCCTGGGATGTGTGGAGTGGTCGACGGCGGCATCATCGACGGACTGTGGGGTTACGAGGCCGGGCAGTCAGGGGTAGGTGACATCTTTGGCTGGTTCGTCAACAACGGTGTGCCGCCCAAATACCACGACGACGCTGTGGCGCGGGGCCTCGGGGTGCACGAGTACCTGACTGAGCTGGCCGCCAGCCAGGCAATTGGCCAGCACGGCTTGATCGCACTGGATTGGCACAGCGGGAACCGCTCGGTTTTGGTGGATCATGAACTTTCCGGCGTTGTGGTGGGCCAGACCCTCGCAAGCAAACCCGAGGACACCTACCGGGCATTGTTGGAAGCAACGGCGTTCGGCACGCGCACTATCATTGAGGCGTTCAACGGTGCTGGTGTCCCGGTGACGGAGTTTGTTGTCGCCGGTGGCCTGCCCAAGAACAAGCTCCTGATGCAGATCTACGCCGATGTTATCGGCCTGCCGCTGCGCACCATATCGTCAGCCCAGGCACCGGCCTTGGGATCGGCCATTCATGCTGCCGTAGCCGCAGGAGCCTATTCCGATGTGCAGGGCGCCTCGGATGCCATGGGCGCAGAACCGGCCGATGTCTATGAACCCATTCCCGAAAACGTGGCAGCCTACAACGCCCTGTTCGAGGAGTACACATCGCTTCACGACTACTTTGGCCGAGGCGCCAACGAGGTCATGCACCGGCTCAAGGCCATCCAAAAGAGGGCGCTTAGTGCCCGACCGGCAGAAGACCCCAAAGCTGTCAAGACAACAATGGGGGCGTTGGCGTGAGGGCGCTCCTTGGTGCCATAGAGCGGATTCGCTCCGAGGTTTGTGCGTTGCATGCCGAGCTGACCCGCAACGGTCTGGTGGTGTGGACAGCTGGCAACGTCTCGGGCAGGGTTCCCGGGCATGAGCTCATGGTCATCAAGCCCTCAGGAGTCTCCTACGACGACCTCCGACCGGAGCTCATGGTTGTCACCGACTTGTTCGGGACCCCCGCGAGCGGTGAGTGGGGCAACCCGGCGTTAGCGCCGTCGTCGGACACGGCAGCACACGCCTACGTCTACCGGCATATGCCAGAGGTGGGGGGAGTGGTCCATACTCACTCCACGTATGCAACTGCCTGGGCGGCGCGGGGCGAACCAATACCGTGCGTTTTGACCATGATGGGCGACGAATTTGGCGGGGAAATCCCCGTGGGCCCGTTTGCGCTGATCGGTGACGACTCGATCGGCCAGGGCATTGTTGCCACCCTGCAGAGCTCAACGTCACCGGCGGTGTTGATGAAGAACCACGGCCCCTTCACCATCGGAAAAGATGCCCGCGCTGCCGTGAAAGCGGCGGTCATGTGCGAGGAAGTCGCCAAGACGGTGCACGTATCCCGGCAACTCGGCGAACCTGCGGCCATTGATCCGGCCCTCATCGATGCCTTGTATGCGCGTTACCAAAATGTTTACGGCCAATAGGCCACTCAACTTTTAAGGAAGACTTGCTCATGACGAAGAACTCTGCGGCGTCCGTATCCCTTGACCACTATGAGGTGTGGTTCCTGACAGGCAGCCAACACCTCTACGGCGAAGACGTGCTCAAACAGGTCGCTGCCCAGTCCCACGACATTGCCGACGCCCTCAACGCAGCCTCCAACATTCCCGTGCGGGTCGTGTGGAAGCCGGTCCTCACAGACTCGGACGCCATCCGTCGCACGGCCCTGGAGGCAAACCTGGCCGATCATGTCATTGGCGTGAGCGCATGGATGCACACCTTCTCGCCGGCCAAAATGTGGATTCAAGGCCTGGACGCTTTGCGCAAGCCGCTCCTCCACCTGCATACGCAAGCGAATGTTGAGCTTCCGTGGGAAGACATCGACTTTGACTTCATGAACCTGAACCAGGCCGCCCACGGTGACAGGGAATTTGGCTATATCCAATCCCGGCTAGGCATTCCGCGCAAGACCGTGGTGGGGCATGTCTCCAACCCGGAGGTGCTGCGCCAAGTGGGCATCTGGCAGCGGGCTGCTGCCGGATGGGCAGCCATTCGTGGGCTGAAGCTGACCCGATTTGGCGACAATATGCGCAACGTGGCCGTCACCGAGGGCGATAAAACCGAAGCCGAATTGCGTTTGGGCGTTTCCGTTAATACGTGGAGCGTGAACGAACTCGCGGACGCAGTGCACGCCACCTCCGAAAGCGACGTGGATGTGCTGGTCGCCGAATATGAGGAACTCTACGACGTCGCCACAGAACTCGGGCGCGGCGGGGCACGCCACGAATCCCTGAGGTACGGGGCCAAGATCGAGCTCGGCTTGCGCCGTTTCCTGGAGACCAACGGCTCGGCCGCCTTCACCACCTCCTTTGAAGACTTGGGGGAGTTGCGGCAACTCCCGGGCCTGGCAGTGCAACGGCTCATGGCCGACGGCTATGGTTTCGGCGCCGAGGGCGACTGGAAGACGGCCCTGCTGGTCCGTGCAGCAAAGGTCATGGGCGCGGGCCTGCCCGGCGGGGCCTCCTTGATGGAGGACTACACCTACCACTTGGTCCCGGGTGCTGAAAAGATTTTGGGGGCACACATGCTGGAGGTCTGCCCGTCATTGACTACGTCAAAGCCACGCCTGGAAATCCACCCGTTGGGCATTGGCGGCAAGGAAGACCCCGTACGTCTGGTTTTCGACACCGACCCGGGGGCCGGCGTCGTTGTAGCGCTCTCCGACATGCGTGACAGGTTCAGGCTCGTTGCCAACGCCGTGGAGGTTGTGCCGCTGGAGCAGCCATTGCCCAACCTGCCTGTTGCCCGTGCGTTGTGGAGCCCGAAACCGGACTTTGCCACGTCCGCAGCTGCCTGGCTGACGGCTGGCGCCGCACACCACACAGTCCTTTCCACCCAGGTTGGGGTGGAAACCTTCGAGGACTTTGCCGAAATGGCTCAGACTGAACTGCTCACCATTGACGAAGGCACCACCATCTCTGCGTTCAAGAAGGAAATCCGGTGGAACCAGGCCTACTACAAACTGGCCGGTGGGCTGTGAACGAGATCGACTACCTGATCAAGTCCGGCGACTACTAGGCACGGATCACAGCGCACGGGGCAGCCCTGCGCGAACTCCAACACAACGGGCGCGACCTGGTGGTGCCATTCGATCTGGGAGCTCCCATCCCGGACTACAGGGGAATCATCGCCGCGCCCTGGCCCAACCGTATCGCCGACGGCGCCTACAACTGGAACGGGGTGATCCAACACCTGCCCCTGAATGAGGCGGATCGCGGCACCGCGCTTCATGGGCTCGTTTTTGATGTGCTGTGGGAGGTGGATGCCCACGGGGTGGATGCCCTCACCATGAGATGCACCGTGGAGGCGTCCAAGGGTTACCCCACGTCACTTGAGCTGGTAGTCAACTATCGCCTTGCCTCTGACGGGCTCCACTGCTCAGTGACAGCTACAAACACTGGAGCGGCCACAGCACCGTATGGGGTGTGCCCGCACCCGTATCTCATCGCCGGTGACTTTCCGATGGATGATTGGATGCTGTCATTCCCGGCAACATCCTATTTGGCTGTCACCCCTGACAGGTTGTTGCCTTTGGACCTGCACGCTGTAGAAGGCCATGCATTCGACTACAGGACTTCCCGGGTCATTGGGGCAACACAGATTGACCACGCATTTACAGGTCTGGGGACTGCACCCCAACTGCTCCTGAGCGACCCGGCCGGTACGCACGTGGGCATGAGCTGGGATGAAGGCTGTCCGTGGCTGCAAATCCACACCGCAGACAAGGCCGACGGCTCAGCCCACCGACTGGGACTGGCGGTAGAACCAATGACTTGCCCGCCGGACGCCTTCAACTCAGGAACCGACGTGGTGGTGTTGGAACCAGGCGCCACGCATTCGGTGCGGTGGCGCATTTTCGGCGGCTAGCCGCTTGATCCGGTGAAGCTAAGCCCGGAAGAGTGCCGGGGCCGGTTTTCCGTCGGCAAGGTCGGCCAGGACGCGCCCAATGGCCGGGGCGAACTTGTAGCCGTGGCCGGAGAACCCGGCACCAACAACCACGGGACCAAATCTGTCCAGTATGAAGTTCTCTGATTCCGTTGAGGTGTAGGTGCAGCTGATCGGCTCGCAAGCGGTGGCGTCGAGCCCGGGGAACCATTCGTTGGCGTAGCGTTGCAGGGCCGCCAACTGGACAGCTTCGGGGAGGAAATCGCGGGAGTCCGGGTCCACCACCGGACCCACTCCGTGCCAGCCGATCTTCACCCCTTCACCCGGCGTGAACATGCCATATGTGGGGCTGTACCAGTAGTCATCCGCAGTTGATCGCGGATCGGGACTGTGGTTGAAGCTGGGCCAGTCCACGGAGGCGTCCAGTGGTTGAAAATGTGCTGGTTGTTCTTGGGTGACAACCAGTGGGGGAAGCTCCATCAGTTGCGAAAGAACCTTGTGGGTCCAGGCTCCGGCGGTGACGATGACCCGTTCGGCGAGGAACTCAGTGGTGTCGGTAATGACTCTCACGCTATGGTCGCCGTGGACAATAATGTCCCGGACGGGGGACTCGTAGTGGAACTGTGCACCACCGGTTTCGGCGGAAGTGCGCAAGGCGGCAAGTGCCTCGGCGGCGCGGACACGCCCGGATTCCGGGACAAAGAGCACGTCACTGCGGAACGTCATTCCAGCCCATCGCTCCGAGGCCTGTTCGGCAGAGAGGAATTCGCTGTCGATGCCGAGGGACTCGTGGGACTGCTTGATCCCCAGCAGTGGTTCCACATTGCCGTGGTGGACCAGACCCACCAGGTCCAGCAACTGAGTGCCCGTCTCATGGGAAAGCCCGTCCCATAAGGCGCGAGCTTCGGTGACCAAGGCCAAGTATTCAGGCTCCCGGTAGGCAGTGTTGAAGTTGCGGGTTGTGCCATGGGAGGCGCCGAGTTGGTGTCCCGCGGCAAACTGCTCGAGCAGGGCAACTGACTTGCCGGATTGGGCAACAGCCCGAGCGGCGGCTGAGCCCATGACTCCTCCACCAACAACCACGACGTCGACCTGCGTAACCATCGGTCCTGCTCCAATTGTGATAGCGAATGGTGAATGTGTCGGTGCCAATCCTTTCACACACCGGCTGAAGCTCCCTCACGAGGCACCACGAGTGTGCCTGGTGCGGTCGCAAGCCGACACCTCTGAATTTGGGAGTACACCGCCGTACCCAATCCCGGCCTAGGGGTGGGCTTATCAGTCCTAGGAAGAACAGGGTGTGGCACAGTTGCTGACACGGCACCTGGAAGTGGATAGCGTAGCTTGCGGAGACCGTAGGGTGGCCGGCAGAGCAGAGATGCAATGATCTAGTTTAAGGAGTCCCGATGAGAATTGCAGTAACAGGCGGAAGCGGAAAGCTGGGTCGCCACGTGGTGCGCAGGCTGACTCAGGACGGGCACCAGGTGATGAATCTGGACCTCGCCGGGGAGCGGAGCCCGCAGCTGGTCGTCGTGGACCTGCGCAACTACGGCCAGGTTCTGGACGTCCTTTTGGGACTGGATGACAGGCACAGCGGCTTCGACGCCGTGGTGCACCTGGGTGCCATCCCAGCACCCGGCATCCTCCCGGATGCTGCCACCTTCGAGAACAACATGCTCTCCACCTACAACGTGTTCCAGGCGGCCAGGAGGGCGGGGATCAAGAAGGTGGTGTACGCCTCCAGTGAGACGGTGCTGGGACTGCCGTTCGACGTCGTCCCTCCCTACCTGCCGGTCGATGAGGGATACCCGGCCCGACCGGAAAGCACCTACTCACTGGTGAAACACCTGGAGGAGCAGATGGCCATGGAGCTGACACGCTGGGATCCGGAGTTGAGCATTGTTGCGCTTCGCTTCTCCAACGTCATGGATGTCCAGGACTATGCTGCCTTCCCGGCCTTTGACGCAGATGCCAGGGCGCGCAAATGGAACCTGTGGGGGTACATCGATGGCCGGGACGGCGCGCAGGCTGTGGCGCGGGCGCTTGACAATGGCCAGCCAGGATTTCAGGCCTTCATCATTGCCAACGCCGACACCGTCATGCTCCGTTCAAGTGCCGCCCTTGCCGCCGAGGTGTTCCCGACGGTGGAGGTGCGCATGGAACTCAGTGAACACCAGACCCTGCTGTCCATCGACAAGGCACAGCGACTGCTGGGATTTGCCCCGGAGCACAGCTGGCGTGACCACCAGTAGCACCACCCACCATCCCGATCGACAATTACAGGAGCATCATGCAATACCGCACATTGGGCAACAGCGGCGCAGTGGTTTCCCACTATGCGCTGGGCACCATGACGTTTGGGGCGGAGGCCACTGAGGAAACCTCCCACGCCATCCTTGACAACTATGTGGCAGCCGGCGGCAACTTCATCGACACCGCCGACGTGTACAGTGCCGGATTGTCCGAGGAAATCATTGGCCGCTGGCTGGCTCAACGGCCGGGAATGCGAGGGCAGATGGTTGTTGCTTCCAAGGGCCGTTTTCCCATGGGAAGTGCCCCGAACGACGTCGGCACCTCCCGCCGCCATCTGACGCGCGCCTTGGATGATTCCCTGCGACGCTTGGGGGTGGAACAGATCGACCTGTACCAAATGCATGCCTGGGACCCCATCACACCCCTTGAGGAGACGCTGCGCTTCCTGCACGATTCAGTCAGCCAAGGAAAAATCGCGTACTACGGTTTTTCCAATTTCCTGGGTTGGCAGCTGACGAAGGCTGTCCACCTGGCCAAGGCCCATGGCTGGAGCGCGCCGGTTACTCTGCAGCCCCAGTACAGCCTGTTGGTCCGGGAGATCGAGTTGGAGATTGTCCCGGCCTCCCTGGATGCCGGGATCGGCCTGTTGCCGTGGTCCCCGTTGGGCGGCGGCTGGCTCTCCGGCAAATACAAGAGGAACGCGCCGCCCGCCGGCGCCACGCGCTTGGGTGAGAATCCGCAGCGTGGCATGGAGGCGTGGCAGGAACGCAATGACGATCCCCGTACGTGGGACGTGATCGGAGCCGTGGAAGGGATCGCCGCAGACCATGGCGTGAACGCCTCGCAGGTGGCGCTGGCCTGGCTGGCAGACCGCCCCGCTGTAACGTCTGTGATCCTCGGTGCACGAACTACTGAACAGCTAGCAGACAACCTTGCCGCGACGGCTCTGGAACTTTCCGCGGAGGAGTCCTTGCACCTTACCGACATTAGTCAGCCCCGCGTGGGTGTCTATCCTTACGGCCCCAAGGCCCAGGAGCAGCGATCCCGCAAGATCCAAGGCGGCCGGTAGACACTGTGGCCGCCGCCTACTGTCAGTGGATTGCCTGGGACTCGACGGGCTGTGCCGATCTTTGCATCCACATTGAGGGGCGCTCGAGCGGATCGAACCCGAACACGTCCGGTACATGCCAAAGTTTCGGAATCCGCCCATCGCCACATCTTGCGATGCGCGGGATCTTCCCTTCGCCCAGACACTTTCTTCGATGAGCCACTGGTGCACCTTTGTCCAGTCAATGTCGGCGCTCCTTGAAGAGAAGTAATAATCCGGATTCATCCCACCGTCCAATCACAGGAGGAGTCGCTGACGCTGGACCAGAGCTAGCGCGACGGCGGCGGACAAGGTTTCACACCGTCGAGTCATGCCACTCACCCAGCTCTGATCACTGGAACCAGCAGGGATACTCAACTTGGGTCACCGCTCGGGACCGGGACCCTTCCGCATTGCCCGAGCAATGGGCCATGGGTTGGTACTGCAACCGTCATGGAGCTGCCGGGAATGTGCAGCAACCGAACGGGAATCATGCCGCGCCGATGACTATTAATTAATATTCAAGAATATTTCTCGGGGGACTGGATTTATGCGCGCTTTGTGCTGTAGCTTATGTATTAGTCCCCGACGATTCTGTCCGGGATGTTCGCGTGCAATCGAAGGGAGGCAATGATGTTTACACTTATCAAGTCCGGAGTTATCGGCTCCCGTCATGCCCTGCCCGGCACGCCTGTCAATCGCCGTCATATCTAAAACCATGACCGCGTAGGGCCGCCGCCGCAAGGCTGCCCGGCCCGGGCTGCGCTCATGCAGCCACTTTCAGACCGACTTTCTCTGGTCATTCGCCGCACCCAAAGCTGATACAGCTCCACAACTCGCGACTCCTTTTTGAGATTGACGAGTTGTGGCCGGCTGCTGCACAAGAGCATTGTTCGCCGGCCTGATAACACGCACAAAACCACTCGCGCTCTTTTGTGCTCTCATAATGCCGTTTTCTAATTCTTTCTGAAATATCTGGAAGGGCTTTATTTGTCGCGCCACAATATGTCCAACAATTCACTCCGAGCCTTGAAAGGAGGTGCCGCCATGAACCCCAAACCCATAAAGTCGACGATTAAGAGGATCTTCTTCACGCCCGTGGATCAGCAAAAGTTCGATCAGCTTCGAGACCGCCAGTATCGCGAGATCGTGCGTGTTGACCTGTTCAACATCCGGTAGGTTCCCCTGCCATCGCAGCCGTGCCGTTGACGGCACCCCCTTGAAAGGAGGAGCCGAAATGACCATTACACATTTCGTTCATCCCGCTCCAGCACTGCGTACGCTACGGTGCACCTCGCGCCGGACCGTACACAGCAAAACAGCCCGTGCTGGCCAGCACGGGCTGTTTTGCGCCCGGTGAAGAACCCAGTTTGGTGGTGACACCTGCCTGCCCGTAGGACTCACTCCTCTAGTATTGAAGCTGGCGCTTTCCCTCTCCGTGGCACACGGGTCCGGAGTTCGCCCATGATCAAGCGAGGGGAGTACCAGTGACTAAGGCCCCAACGGTCTACGACGTCGCCGCTGACGCCGGAGTTTCGATAGCAACGGTTTCGAGGGTGCTGAGGCGTCCGGAAGACGTCCGTGCATCGACTCGCGAACGAGTCATGGACTCGGTCCGGGACCTCGGTTACGTCCCCAGTGGCTCGGCCAGAGGTCTCGCAGCACGTCGCACCGGCGCCCTCGGGCTCTACTTTCCTGGCTTTGACGCCATGGACGACATGGGGGAGCTCAGCGACCTTTTGGCCGACGCGTCGCCAAGCTACTCGTTTGTTGACGATGTTGGCGCCGCCCCAGAATCGCACCAGTTCAACCTGTACTTCGATGAAGTGTTGCGTGGCGCGGAACTTGAAGCATGGCGCCGCGGGTTCGCGCTCACAGTCGCCGTCGGCCGGGGTGGGCTCGCTGCCGATGCCGCACGAGACATGGCTGGTCGCGTCGATGGCCTGCTGGTGCTTGCCCAAAGTGTTCCTGACGCAGCGCTGGAGCAGTTGGCCCGGCGCATCCCCATCGTGGTGCTCGCAAGCGCGGCGCACAGTGGAGCCTTCGACAGCGTGACGGTGAGCAACCACGAGGGAATGCACGCCCTCACCGCGCACGTGATCGACGACCTGGGCATCCGTGACATCGCCTATGTAGCGGGACCGCTCGATTCGCCTGACGACAACGACCGCTGGGCTGGCTTCGAGTCTGCGCTGCTGGAGCGCGGCATGGATCCTGGAAGGGTGCGGTTGCGCCGAGGTGAATTCACGAGGGCCTCC
This sequence comes from Arthrobacter glacialis, assembly GCF_002909445.1. Taxonomy (GTDB): domain Bacteria; phylum Actinomycetota; class Actinomycetes; order Actinomycetales; family Micrococcaceae; genus Specibacter; species Specibacter glacialis. The sequence goes on along the minus strand of NZ_PPXC01000012.1, from coordinate 105,963 downwards.
GGCCGCCTTGCCGGAGCGTATCTTCTCGCTTCCGATGCCATGCCCAAGGCCGTCATCTGCGCCAATGACCAGATGGGGCTAGGCGTCCTTGACGCCCTGAACGAGGCCGGCATCCGCGTGCCCCAAGAGGTTGTCGTAACGGGATTTGATGGCATCGAGGCCGCCAATCTTTCGTCGCCGCGGCTTACCACTGTGCACCAGCCCATGGAGCTTGTGGGCCGTGCCGCCATACAGCTCATGCAGCGCAGGCTGGACGATCCAGAAGCCGAACCGGCCAGCATTCGGCTGCCGGTAAAGGTGCTTTTGCGGGAGAGCTCGGAGGGCTCGTAACACTGCGTGATTGGGCTGTGGGGGTCTTGCGGAACGGCAATGTATGCGCATACACTCTTGGAGATCAGTGGATGCTCAAGGCATCCCGGCGCAGCGCAGCCTTCACGGACTGCCTCGTGACAGTGAAGACATGAGGAAGCAAGAGTGTCAATGACGAACTCGAAAACGCGAACTAAACGAATGTCGGTGATCGCCGGAATCTCCGTTGCAGTCATGCTGATCTCGGCGTGCAGCATTCAGATACAGAGCGAGCCGGACCCCTCGATCCCCGATGACACCATGCTCATTGCCGCGGATAAGGGTTCGCCCATGTTCGAGAAGATTTTCAACCCGTATCTCTTCAACAAGCGGGTTGCGGCGAGCTACATCTACGAGCCGCTTACAGCAGTCAACGTCCTTGACGGGACGCAAACGCCCTGGCTGGCCGAAAAGGTGACGCTTCCGGATGCGCGCACCATCGACTACACGATTCGCCAAGGCGTCACCTGGTCTGACGGTGAGAAGTTCACACCCGAAGACGTGGTGTTCACCTTCAACCTCATCAAGAAATACCCAACGCTGGACATCAAAGGGGCATGGCAGCACATCGAGAGCGTCGAGATCGACGGCGACCACGTCGTGGTGCATCTCAAGGACGACGATGCGCCGGCCGCTGATGTTATCTCGCTGACTCTGATCGTGCCGGAACATATCTGGAAAGACGTAAAGGATCCAGACACCTGGCGGGATGAGAGCCCGGTGGGCACGGGCCCGTTCACGGTGGGCAACTTCTCCTCCCAGCAATACACGATGAACAAGAATCAGGACTACTGGCAGGCGGACAAGGTGGAGATCGAACACCTCGTACTGCCGGCGGCCACAAGCGAGCTCGACATCGTGACCAAGGGCTTCGATTGGGCCTACTCGTACATGAGCAACGTCGAGGGCACCTGGGGTGCTGCTAATCCGGACAACAAGAACTGGTTTCCGCCAGGCGGCGTGATCAGCCTGGTGCCCAATCTGGCCAAGGCGCCCTGGGACAACGCCGATCTGAGGCGGGGTATTGCCCTGGCCCTGGATCGGGACAAGATCGCCGACGCTGCCACGGAGGAGTACATGAGCAAAGCCGGCCAGACCGGGCTCATGCTGCCCAACCAGGAATCGGAGCTCAACCCCGACATTCCCAACGACGGTGTCATCGAGCAGGACACCGATGCGGCGCTCGCCTCGCTGGCAAAGGCCGGATACACCCTGGTCGACGGCACCCTGGTCGATGCCAAAGGCGCCCCGTTCACCTTTTCGGTGATGACGGCCAATGGCTACACCGACTGGCTGCGTGCAATCCAAGAGGTGCGCAAGCAACTCACCGCGATCGGAATCAACATGACCATCAAGCAACCCCAACCTGCCGGCTACCAGCAGTCGATACAGAACGGTGACTATGAGGTGGCGATGGGCGGCATGGGCGGCGGCGACATCTTCCAGGCCTACAACAGCCTGCTCTCGAGCGAGTTCCACGTTAAAGTCGGCGAGCTGGCACCGAGCAACTTCCAGCGTTACAGCAACCCGCAGACCGACGCCTTGCTGGCCCAGTACAAGGAAACAGTCGACCCGGCCAAACAGCTGGAGATCAGCCACCAGCTCCAGCAAATCGTGTACGACCAGCTGCCGGTGATCGGCCTTTATTACGGGGGGCTCTGGGGACTGTACAACACCTCCAAGTTCACGGGCTGGCCCACCGCGGACGATCCATACGCTCCACCGCAGACCTACGATTCGAGCCCGCTGCTCATCTTCACGAAGCTCAAGCTTGCCACCAAGGACGGTGAATAGTCCATGATGTACGTACTTCGGCGAATCGGCTTCTTCCTGCTCACCCTGTGGGCGGCCGTCACCCTGAACTTCCTGCTCCCGCGCATGATGCCTGGCTCCCCAACGGACGCGGCGATTGCCAAACTCGCCCAGAACGGGCCGGTGACTGACGCGACACGCAAAGCCATCGAGGCCCAGCTTGGGGTGCCGGACGGCAACATCTTCGAACAATATCTCGGATACCTGCACCAGGTCATCACCCTCGACTTCGGTGTCTCGTACACCTTCTATCCGCAGTCGGTCTCTGAAATGGTCTGGCAGGCTTTCCCCTATACCGTCATACTTGTCGGGTTCGTCACGATCATCGCCTTCGTGCTCGGAACCCTCATCGGGGTGCTCACCGCATGGAAGCGCAACACCTGGCTCGACGCCCTGCCCACCCTGACCGGCAGCTTTGCCAGCACCTTCCCGTACTTCTGGACGGCGCTGCTGCTGTTGTTCTTCCTGGGCTATGTCCTGCACCTGTTCCCCACCTCCGGCGCCTTCGGACCAACCGCCACCCCGGCGTTAACGTGGGATTTCTTCACGGACGTGCTGTACCACGCGGCTCTTCCGGCCCTCACGATCCTCATTACCTCGCTCGGCGGGTGGATCATCGGCATGCGCAACGCCATGATCAACACGCTTGGCGACGACTACGTGACGTTTGCCGAGGCCAACGGCCTGAAGGGACGCACCGTCGCCATCCGCTATGCGGCCCGCAACGCGATCCTGCCGAACCTCACGGGCTTCGGCCTGGCCCTCGGCGGCGTCGTCGGCGGCTCGGTGCTCGTGGAGCAGGTGTTTGGCTACCCGGGCATCGGCTACCTGCTGTTCAACGCCGTGATCGGCCAGGACTACCCGCTCATGCAGGCACTGTTTCTGATGATCACCGTCAGCGTGCTCATCGCAAACTTCCTCGTTGACATCATGTACGGGGTACTCGACCCAAGGACACGACGATGACAACCACACAGAACCTCACGAGCGCCACGGAAGCAGCAATAAAGCCGCCGCGCAGATTCGCCTTCATCACCCGATCGGCTGCAACCCTGTGGGCCAACTGGAAGTCACGGCTCGGGCTCATCATTCTCGCCTGCTTCATCCTTGTTGCCATCTTCGCGCCCCTTCTGGCTCCCTACGGCGCCTCACAGGATGGTTTCGAACGCAACGCGGACGCCAGCCCGGAGCACTGGTTTGGTACGACGGCGGCGGGCGAGGACGTGCTCAGCCAACTGATCTACGGATCGCAGATCAGCGTTGCTGTCGGCTTCATTGCGGGGCTGCTCTCCACCATCGTTGCCATGGTCATCGGCCTGAGCTGGGGATACATCCGCGGATTCGGCGCCGACGTCATCAACTTCATCGTCAACTTGTTCCTGGTCATCCCCGGGCTGCCGCTGATGATCGTGATCGCCGCCTACCTGCAAAACGGCGGACTCGTCATGATCGTCGCCGTCATCGTCATCACCGGGTGGGCGTGGGGCGCACGCGTGCTGCGTGCCCAAACGCAGACGCTGCGATCCCGCGACTTTGTCACGGCGGCGCGCTTCTCGGGGGAGCCGGCCTGGCGGATCGTGTTCAAGGAGATCCTGCCCAACATGACCTCGATCATCGCCGGCGGATTCTTCGGGGCAGCAACAAGCGCAATCCTCGCCGAGGCCGGGCTCGAATTTCTTGGCCTGGGCGACTCCAGCATCGTCAGCTGGGGCACCATCCTGTACTGGGCACAAAACTCCAACGCCCTCCTGACCGGGCAATGGATACTGCTGTTCGCTCCCGGTCTCTGCATCGCCCTGCTCGCCCTGAGCCTCACGCTCATCAACTTCGGTGTTGACGCGATCAGCAACCCCCGCCTACGTGAAGGGAAGTCACGATGAACCCCATTCTTGAGGTCAAGAATCTCTCTGTGGTCTATGAGTCAAGCGGTTTCAATGCCTTGCAGGCCGTGGACCATGTGTCATTTGCGCTCGAGGCCGGCGAATTCGTCGGCCTGGTCGGCGAGTCAGGCTCGGGCAAGTCAACGCTCGGGCTGGCGATCACCCGGCTGCAGAAACCGCCCGCCCGCACCAACGGCGGACAGATCTTCTTCCGGGGAAAGGACATTCGCGAGCTCGACGCCGAGACGTTGCGCCAGCAGCGTCAGGGCGGCTTCGCGATGGTGTTGCAGTCGGGCATGAACGCGCTCAACCCGGTGCGCACCATCCGCAACCATTTCATTGACATCTTCCGTGCCCACGGGCACGTCGGGAAGTCCGGGTGGGACGCCCGCCAAATCGAGCTCATGGAGAAGGTGGGGCTCCCGAAGGAGACCCTCGCCCGGTTCCCGGGCGAGCTGTCCGGCGGCATGCGCCAGCGGGTGTCCATAGCCCTCGCGCTCTCGCTTGAACCGCAGCTGATGGTTTTTGACGAGCCCACCACCGCCCTGGACGTGCTGGTGCAGCAGGCCATCATGGACACCATCAAGTCGCTGCAGAAATCCGAGGGATTCACCGCCGTCCTCATCAGCCATGACCTGGGCGTTGTGCTGGAATCGACGCAGCGGGTCCTGGTCATGCACGAGGGCCGCATCGTCGAAGATGCGCCAAGCCGCGACATTCTTGAGAACCCGCAAGACGAGTACACGCGGATGCTGCTGAGCCACTACGCCGACCCGCGTGCCGAGGTCGTGGAGCTGCCCGGCTTCCCCGATCGGGCCGGCCGGGACACGGGCGGTGCCGCCAGGACGGCGGGCGCCACTGCGAGGGATGGCCGTTCGTCCGACTCCGCGATCGTGGTCGACCACGTGTCAAAGGTGTACCCGCCGCCGCGCAGGGGCGAACAAGCCGTCACAGCGGTCGATGATGTGTCCTTCACACTCGAACCGGGCCAGTCACTTGCGCTCGTGGGCGCCTCCGGCAGTGGGAAATCGACCATCGCCAAGCTGATCACCGGCATTGAGAAGCCAACTGCCGGCACTGTTGAGTTTGGTCGGCTCGATGTTGCGCAACTTGGCAGGCGCCAGATTCGCGAACTGCACAAAAATGTGCAGATGATCTTCCAGGACCCCTACTCCGCACTGAACCCGCTGCATACCGTCGAATACACGCTGACGCGTCCGGTGGTGAACTTTGGCGGGCTTCGCGGCCCGGCAGCCAGAAAGCGGGTCCTCGAACTGCTCGAGACCGTTGGACTGGCCCCTGTGGAACAGTTTGCCGCCAAGCTGCCACACCAGCTCTCTGGCGGACAGCGTCAGCGCGTGGTCATTGCCCGTGCCCTCGCCAGCAACCCGCAGGTGCTCATCGCAGACGAGCCGGTGTCCATGCTTGACGTGTCACTGCGCGCAGGCGTGCTGGCACTTCTTGAGGATTTGCGTGCGCAGTGGGGCGTCAGCATGCTGTACATCACCCACGACCTGCTCAGCGCCCGGCTCGTGACCGAGAACATCATGGTGCTCAATGGCGGCCGGGTGGTAGAGCGCGGCAACACGGCCCAAGTGCTGCAGCATCCCGAGGATGAGTACACCATCCGCTTGCTGGACGCCGTGCCCAATCCTGCCCGGGCAAGGGGGGCTGCCGTATGAGCCTGGCCAGGATAGACGCGTTCGGGGCGCCCGCCGTGCCCGACGGCGTGTCGGTGGTCGGCATACAGGCCGGCGTCGGCCGGCTCAGCGCCTACCACGCCGAGCCGGTGGGAGAATCGCGGGGAACCGTTCTCATCGTTCCCGGCTTCACCGGGTCCAAAGAGGACTTCCGCGAGTTCCTGCCGCGGCTGTCCGCACTGGGATGGGACGTGTGGGCGTACAGCCAGCGTGGCCAGGGCGATTCTGCTGGGCCGGAGGGCATTGGCAACTACGCCCTGGACCTCTTTGCCGCGGATCTGCTCGAGGTGGCCGCGATCATTGGCAACGGCGCTCCCGTGCATCTGCTTGGCCACAGCTTTGGCGGCATCGTCGCACCGGAGGCCGCAATCGCCCGCCCCGAGGTATTTCTGAGTCTCACGCTGCTTTGTTCCGGTCCGCACGGCTGGCCCGGCCGGCTCGCCGATACGATCGAGGCACTTGCCCAAGGCGGCAGCGTTGGGCTCTGGAACCGGCACAACCCGCATACGATCGGGCTGGCCGACGGTTTGTTGACGCCGGAGGAGGCATTCCTTCGGCTGCGTGCGGTGCGCACCTCGAGCGACAACCTGCTGGCAGGAGCCCAGATACTGCGCACCCACGTTGACAGGAGCACCGAGATCGCCGCAACCGGACTTCCCGTGTTCATCGCCCACGGCGAGCACGACGACGCGTGGCCGATCGAGTGGCAGCACGCCATGGCCCGGCGCATCGACGCGGACTATCAGGTGATTGCCGCCGGGGCGCACTCGCCGCAGCTGGAAGCACCGGGGGCAACTGCCGTCCTGCTTGACCAGTTCTGGGCGCAGCATCCAATAGCCGCCGGTAGTTAACAACTTCATTCACACCGCAACTTCAGGAGTAACATGCTCACCTTTCCCAACGGCTTTTTGTGGGGCGCAGCTACAGCGGCCCACCAGATCGAGGGCAATAACGTCAACAGCAACTGGTGGATGATGGAGCATGCCGCAGGCTCGACCATCGTGGAGCCAAGCGGCGACGCCATGGACAGCTACCATCGCTACCGCGAAGACATGCGGCTGCTGGCCGACGCCGGGCTCAACTCCTACCGATTCAGCATTGAATGGGCACGCATCGAGCCCGAGCGCGGATTTGTGTCGCGCGCGGAGATTGACCATTATCGCCGCATGGTCGACGCCGCCCACGAGTTTGGACTCAATCCGACGGTGACGCTCATGCACTTCACCGTGCCGCGATGGATGTACAACGACGGCTTCTGGCGTGCTGGCGACGCCGCCGACCTCTTCGCCCGCTACACGGAATCGATCCTGCCGATCGTTTCTGATGGTGTTGACTACGTCTGCACCATCAACGAGCCCAATATCGCGGCGATGCTGGCCGGGGGAGAGGACGCGGCCAACCTCGTGGCCTTCGGGCTGCCCAACCCCGACCTGGCCGTGGCGGATGCACTCCTCGAGTCGCACAAGCGCTCCCGCGAGGTTCTCTCCAGTGTTTCGGGCCTCAAAACGGGGTGGACCGTTGCGACGCAGGCATTCCATTCCACCGGCGAGCCCGGTGCCGATGACAAGCTGCACGAATACGGCTATCCGCGTGACGACTGGTACCTTGAGCAGTCGGCAGGTGATGACTTCGTGGGCGTGCAGGCTTACACGCGCACCTTCATCGGACCGAACGGCCCGCTGCCCGTCGCCGACGACGTCGAAACGACGCTTACAGGCTGGGAGTTCTTTCCACAGGCGCTCGAACTCGGTGTGCGCAGCGCGTGGGAACTCAGCGGGGGAGTGCCTGTGATCGTGACGGAGAACGGCATAGCGACGGCCGATGACACCCGCCGCATCGCCTACACCGATGGTGCGCTGCGCGGCTTGCATGCCGCGATGTCCGACGGCGTCGAAGTGCTCGGCTACCAGCACTGGAGCGCCCTGGACAATTACGAGTGGGCCAGTGGCTTCCGCCCTACCTTCGGGCTCATCGCCGTTGATCGGGAGACGTTTGTGCGCACACCGAAGCCCAGCCTCGGCTGGCTGGGAGACGTGGCCAAGGCGAACGGACTGCCGGACGCCTAGCTCGAACTGCCCGCTGCACAGCCCAGTCACAGACATGGAGAAAATTCCGAAAAGGTGATTGGTTGGAGGTAGCACGGAGGGCATGGACCGGTGGGCTGGAAGGCAGGAGCATCGTGGGAGCGTTCGGAACTGGAATGAGATCCACCGTAACTGGGCAACGTGTGCTGCTCGCGGCCAAGACTGCCCTGGCAGTGGGGATTGCCTGGTGGTTGGCGCCCCTGATGCCCGGCGTGGTGGACGACTACCCGTACTACGCCCCCCTGGGTGTTCTGGTCAGCATGTATCCCACGTTCATGGGGTCCGTGCGGACGGGATTGCAAACGCTTTATGGCTTGATGCTGGGAATCCTCCTCGGCGCCGGGGTGCTGGCGTTTGGAACCCCAAACGTTATCTCTCTTTCTCTTGCAGTGGGAGCGGGAGTACTGCTGGCCGGCTTGCCGCTCCTCGGTGCCGGGCGGGACTACATCCCGGTGGCGACTCTGCTGGTTCTCATTATCGGGGGAAGCCAGGGCCAGGCATTCTCTCTGGGCTACGGCTTCCAAATGGTGCTCGGGGTGCTGGTGGGCTTGATGGTCAACGTAACGATTTTCCCGCCGCTGGCCCTCGACGCACCACAGGCGCGAATCCGCCGGGCACGGACCATTTTGATTGAACAGCTCGATGACGCCGCGGCTGCCCTTCGTGAGCTGTGGCCGCCCGACCATGAAGAGTGGGCCAGCCGGGGGCGCCTGCTGGAGGACGCCGTCGGAGAAGTCCGTGCAGCCGTGCATGAGGCAGCAGAGAGCCAACGCGCCAACCCGCGGGCCCGGCTCCGCTCCCGCCACCGGATCCTTTCGGACAGCTATGAGGATTTGGCGCTTCTGGAGAACATCACCTTCCATGTTCGGGACCTTTCCGAAGTCTTGGCCGGTGCAATCTGGGAAGGGCCCCTGGAGGTCCGGCTCAGGGATGGGCTGCGGGAGCCGTTGGGGAGCTGCCTGTCCGCGACGGCAGACGTGCTTCGAGCCTGGGATGACGGCAACGCCGGGCCTGATGTTTTCGACGAGGCCGCCAAGAGCCTGTCCAGTCTCACCGATGCGGTCGCCGCCACTCCGGCGTCTGACAGTGCATCACTGGCGCCTGGTGCCACAGTGGCCCTTGATGTCAGACGCATACTCACCGCCCTGCGGCGACGGCTCCTGCCGGACAACAGCGCAGGTGAGGCTGTTTGAGTCCCTCAGGGGCAGGAAGGGCCGGCCCCGACCCGGACCGCAGCCGCGGAAGCTTGGCGGATGTTGACCAGATCCACGCGCACGATCTCACGATACTGGCGATCGCGCAGCTGGTTGAACTTTTGCTGGTCCACGGGCGTGAAGAAGATCCGCTTGAGCGAGGACTTTATGGGTTTGGCGTTCATGGCGGCACCTCTTGTCAGCGTCGCGCCAATGCCAATGAAAGGTAGGCCGCGGTGCGGCCCATCCCTGCGGCGGCAACATCTTCCGGCGTGCCGGCGGCCATGATGCGTCCGCCGTCCGCTCCGCCGGAGGGGCCAAGATCGATGACCCAGTCGGCTGCAGCTACTACGTCCATGTCGTGTTCGACCACCACCACGGTGTTTCCGGCCTCCACGAGGCGGTTGAGCTGATGCACCAGCAATCTCACATCGGCGGGGTGCAGCCCTGTCGTGGGCTCATCGAGCAGATACAGGCTGTGACCCCGCGCAGGGCGTTGGAGTTCAGTAGCTAATTTGATGCGTTGGGCTTCCCCTCCGGAGAGTTCCGTTGCGGGCTGGCCAAGCCGGAGGTAGCCCAAGCCAACCTCACGCAGAGTCGACAAGCTTCGTGCAGCGGAGGGGATGGTGCCGAGCACTTCCGCCGCAGCGTCCACGCTTAGCTCAAGGATTTGCGCGATGTTTTTCCCTTGAAATTCAACAGCCAGGGTGTCGTCGTTGAAACGGGAACCGTGGCACTTCGAGCAAGGCCCGTAGCTCCCCGGCAGAAATAACAGCTCCACAGCCACCGCACCTTCACCGAGACACGTTTCACAGCGTCCACCAGGAACATTGAACGAGAACCGTCCGGCCGTGAAACCCCGTGCCCGCGCATCTTTGGTGGCAGCGAACTCACGCCGGACGGCGTCGAACAACCCCGTGTAGGTCGCAAGATTTGACCGCGGCGTCCGGCCAATGGGCCGCTGGTCCACTTGGACAACCCTTTCCCCATGTCTAAACCCAGATGTTTGACTGGCGCCTTGGATGCCGTGCCCAGCTGCAGCGCTGCTGAGCATTTCCAACAGGGTGGACTTGCCTGAACCGGACACCCCGGTGACGGCAGACAAGACTGCCCGCGGTATCTGGACAGTGATGTCCTGCAAGTTGTGCTTGGTCATCCCGGCAAGGTGCATCCAGCCTTGGTGGGTCCGCCTGAGGCCTGAAGTTCCAAGCGAAGACGACGCTGGCTGGGGTCCGCCTGTGGTGCCGGGCTGTGCCTGCGCGAAATAATTCTCCGACACCAGGCGGTCCAGCGGGGACGACGGCGAGGCGTTGCCCAGCAAATATGGGCGCGTGAGCGATTCCGGCACGTCGGCCAGGCCCTCGATGGGTCCGCTATAGAGTACCTGTCCACCTTGTTCGCCGGCCCGGGGCCCCACATCCACAAGCCAGTCGGCTTTGCGGACCATGTCCATGTTGTGTTCAACAATGAAAACGGTGTTACCTGATTTCTTCAGCTGCCCCAAGACTTCCAGCAGCGGTTCGGCGTCCGCCGGGTGCAGACCTGCGGATGGCTCATCCAAGACGTAGATGACCCCGAAGAGCCCGGAACGCAGCTGAGTGGCTATCCGCAGCCGTTGCATCTCGCCCGGCGAGAGCGTCGGGGTGCTTCGGCCAAGGCTCAGGTAGCCAAGGCCCAGATCCAATAGGACCGTAATGCGCTGAAGCAGATCCTGAGAAATCGCTGCGGCAACAGCCTCCCTGCTGCCATCATCCCCAGCCCGCTCAGCGGCGAGGGCGCGGAGGACCGCGGCGAGATTGCTTAAGGGCAAGGCGTTCATAGTGGAGATGTTGCGGCCGTCCACCGTCACCGCCAGAGCTTCGGGTTTCAGGCCGCTGCCTTCACACTCGGGGCAGGGTCCGGACTGCATGAACGTTCGGGCGCGCTCGCGCATGGGCTCACTTTTGGAGTCTGCGAGGGTGTGAAGCACATGGCGGCGTGCACTCCAAAACTTGCCCTTATACGGTTTTGCCACTCGGTCCCGCTGTGGCGTCACTTCCACGACCGGCTGCTCGTCGGTAAAGAGAATCCATTCGCGCTCCTTCAGCGGCAGCTTCTGCCAGGGCGTGTCGACGTCGTAACCCAGGTGGGTGAGGATGTCTCGAAGGTTTTTTCCCTGCCATGCTCCCGGCCAGGCGGCAACGGCACCTTCCCTGACGGTGAGGCTGGGATCAGGGACCAGCAGCTGTTCGGTGACGGTGTGGGCTGTGCCCAAGCCGTGGCACACAAGGCAGGCCCCTGCCGCTGTGTTGGGGGAGAACGAATCTGAGTACAAGATGTCTGCGCCATCGGGGTAGGCCCCCGCCCGCGAGAACAGCATGCGCAGGGAGTTTGACAGGGTTGTGACGGTCCCCACCGAGGAACGGGTGCTCGGCGTGCCGCGCTGCTGCTGCATGGCCACGGCCGGTGGAAGTCCTGAGATGGATTCCACACGCGGATTGTTGCCTTGTTGGATCAGGCGGCGCGCATAGGGTGCCACCGACTCAAAGTATCGGCGCTGGGCTTCCGCGAAGATGGTGCCAAACGCCAACGAGGATTTTCCGCTCCCGGAGATCCCGGTGAAGGCCACAATCGCATCGCGGGGGACGTCCACATCGACGTTTTTGAGGTTGTTCTCCCGGGCACCGCGCACTTGGACAAACCCTTGGCCCTGGCTTCCGAAGGCGGGATGGTGCGGGGCTGAGCCAAGTATAGTTGCCATCATTCGACACTAGGCCATGAGTTCCTGGGAACGGGAATCTCTACGCCGCTGGCTGACAGGGATCCAGCTGCGCCGGGGCGTGGCGCTCTAGGTCTTGCCGGCCCTTGGCACGCGGCCAATGGCGGGCGTGAACTTGAAACCGTGGCCGGAGAACCCTGCACCCACCACCACCGGACCAAGCCTGGCAAGGGTGCAGTCGCCGGAATCGGTGGATGTGTAGGTGCAGCTGATGGGATCAAAAGAATCCGCATCCAAACCGGGAAACCAGTCCCGGACGTAGCGACGAAGAGCATCCATCTGCAATGGCTCGGCAGTGAAATCCCGGGTATCGGGATCCAGCATCGGGTCCAGGCTCCTGCCGTGTCATGGCGAAACTGCGCCGCGGCCTTGTGCCGCCGTCCGCAGCGCGATCAGGGCGTCGGCGGCCCGAACCAGGCCCACCCGATCCAGCAGCTGCATTCAAGTTTCTTCTGCCAGTCCGTCCCGCAACCTTAGGGCTTCGCTGACCAGGCTCAGGTATTCGGCCTGCTGGTAGGCGGTGTTGAAGTTGCGGGTGGCTCCGTGGGACGCACCCAGGCTGTGGCCTGGATGCTGTTTCAACAACGCCACGGACTTGCCGTTGCGAGCCACAGTCAACGCGGCGGCGCTGCCCATGGCGCCGCCGCCAACGACCACAACATCAACTTTAACAACCCTGAAACAGGCTGTCCTCTCAGGGGGAGCTGCGCCGCCGTACTACTTGGCGGGCTTGGCGGCCTTGGTGGGCTGGGTAGGCTTGGCGGGCTGGGCCGGGCCTTCCATGAGACCGGCCAGCCCGGACTCAGGGGCACGGTCCGGCGCAGCCGGTCCTTCGGCGACGACGTCGAGGGCCACCGTTTCCGTAACCTCTGCGTCCTCGTGCACGATTTCCGTTACAGGAACGTCAGTTCCGTTGGTCTCGAGTACTGAGCTGCGGTGGCGGCGGGCCTCAGCCAGCTTGAAAAGCCGTGCTGCCGCAACATCGTCGCCATCCTTCTCCAGGAGGGAACCGGCGGCCATCAGGGCCTCGGCGGCTACAGCATTCTCGCGGTAATCCAGAAATGCCCTTGCGGCCGGATCCTCGGTGATGCTGTTAATCTGGGCGCTGACGCGGCTGGCGTCAGCCAGGGAATAGCCATGTCCCAGCTGGTAGACCTCGTGGTACAAGAAGCCATAATTTTCTTCACGGAAGTCCATGGACTTGTCCAGGCGTACCTTCAATTCGGTCTGCTCTGCGGGTGAGAGGTCGTCCACCTCGAGACCGAGCCGTTGGGCGAATTCGCGCAAGTAGGCGCCACTGGCTAGGGGCATTCCACTGTGCGGGTGCTGAGTTTCAACCGACTCAGGCTGCCCGTGCTGGGTGGTGGAAAAGAGGGCAAGGAATTTTTGGATCATGGCGTTCATGTGGTTCTCCATCGGTTAAAGCGGCCCTACCATCTTCCCAGCCTCAAGGGAGCTTTGCACGCATGATTTCCAGTGATACTCGCCGCAGTACGCAAGACTGAGTTGTTGCGCGCTGCTAGCGGCCGAGCAGTGTTGGCGCAGCGGCCAGCAGGGTGCGGGTGTATTCATGCTGTGGAGCCGTGAATAGCTGCTCGGTTGCACCGGATTCAACAACTTCCCCGGCACGCATGACCAGCACCTCATCACTCATGTGCCTGATCACCGCGAGATCGTGCGAGATGAACAGGTAGCCGAGCCCAAGCTGGCGCTGCAAGTCATCCAGCAGGTCAAGCACCTGGGCCTGAATGGAGACGTCCAGGGCCGAGACTGGCTCATCACAGATCAGCACCCTCGGCTTCGGCGCAAGGGCTCGGGCGATGGCCAGCCGCTGGCGTTGCCCGCCCGAAAGCGTGCCGGGATTGCGTGCTGCCAACCCGGCATCCAAGCCCACCTGCGCCAGCAACTCGGTGATCTCCCCAACATGGGCACGTGGATTCCGTGTGGCACCACCGCTGAGTGCGTCGGCCAGCATCGCACCGGTGGACAGGCGCGGGTCGAAGGACGACAGCGGGTCCTGATAGATGGCGCCCAGCAATGCGCGCCGGGGCCTGCGCGCGGATTCGGGGACGGAGCTCCAGGGTTCACCGAGGAACTCGACTGTTCCTGCGCTTGGGGCAAGCAGGCCCAATGCCATGCGCGCGGTGGTGGTCTTCCCGGATCCGGATTCGCCCACCACCCCCAAGGTGCGGCCGGGCAACAGCTCGAAGTCAACGTTCCGCACGGCCGTCAAATCGGCGGACTTGCCCAGGGGGAAGGTCTTGGCAAGTCCACGAGCCCTGAGCAAAGGCCGCACGACGGCGCCCGGCAGACCGTTTGGTGCCGCAGCCTCGCCGGGCTGACTGTGACTGCTTGTGGCTGCCGTGGCTTGGGCGGTGGGGGAGAGCCGTGTGAAGCGGGGCTTGCCAGCGGGGACGGCAGCCAACAGCGCGCGGGTGTACGGGTGCTGGGGGTCCTCGAAGATCTGTTCACGCGGTCCGCGTTCCACGATGCGCCCGCCCTGCATGACGGCAATCGAATCGGCCACAGTTGCCACGGCTGCAAGATCGTGGCTGATAAGGAGCATGCCGGAGCCGCTTTGGCGCAAACCACCAAGTAGCTCCATCACGGATGCGGCGATGGTGGCATCGAGGGCAGTGGTAGGTTCATCGGCAATGATGAGCACCGGGTCCAAGGCGATGGCTGAGGCAATCAGCGCCCGCTGGCGCATGCCTCCGGAGAGTTCCCCGGAGCGTTGGGCGGCCCTGCGGACCGGGTCATCGAGCCCCACCGCCTCCAGCAGCTCAATCACGCGTGCGGCACGTTCGGCCCCGGATCCTTTCGAGTGCACGCGCAGCGCGTCGTCAATCTCCTTGCCGACGGTTCGCAGTGGATCCAGCGAGGTCAGGGCATCCTGCAGAATGAACCCCACCTGCCTGCCACGGACGGTGCGCCAGCGGCGCTGTGAAAGGTTCCGGGCATCATGGCCTGCAACCTCCAGAGTTTCGGCTCGCACCAACGATCCGGATCCGGCCAAGCCGATCAGGGACCTGGCAGTCACCGATTTGCCCGACCCCGATTCGCCCACCAGAGCCAAACATTCTCCAGGGTTGACCGTGACGGAAACGCCCTGCACCACGCTGCGCCCGCCAAAGGAGACGTTGAGATCGGTGACCCGCAGAATGGGCTCGGCCGCGCTCACTGTCCGCCTCCGGACTTCAGCGACCGGGAGAGGACAGTGGATGCTGCGGCAACCAGCACAATAGCCAGGCCCGGGAAGAACGTCATCCACCAGGCCAGTGAGAGGTAGGTGCGTCCGGCCGAAAGCATGGTGCCCCATTCCGGCGCAGGCGGAGGTGCCCCAAGTCCCAGGAAACTCAGTGCAGCCGCCCAGAGAATTGCCTGTCCCAGACCCAAGGTTGCCAGCACTGTAATGGGAGCCAGGGCGTTGGGCAGGATATGTGCGGTCAGGATTCTCGACCGGCTGCGCCCCAACACGGTGGCGGCCTCCACCATGGGGGAGGTTCGCAGGGCAATGATCTGGGCACGGATTATCCGCGCGTAGCCGGGCGCGCTGGTCAGTCCCACAGCTATGACAGTTGTTGCCACGCCGGGTCCCGCCAGGGCGATGAACACCAAGGCCAGCAGCAACCCGGGCAGGGCAAACAGCACCTCCAGGATGCGAGCAACACCAAAGTCCAGCCACCGCCCGCCAAAGCCGGCGATGGTGCCCAGCACCAATGCCAGGCCGAGCCCTATGGCGGTGGCCGCTGCCCCAATGAGCAGCGAGGGTCTGGCGCCGTGGATGATGCGCGAATAGATGTCGCGCCCCGATTCGTCGGTGCCCAGCAGATGCCCGGCCCCGGGTGCGGAGAATGCTTGGGCAGGGTTGATTGCCAGCGGGTCAAACGGTGCCAGGAGGTTCGGTGCAATCGCTGCAAGGACAAAAAACAGCAGCACGGCGGCAGAGGCAAGGAGGGGCAGACGCACCGCGAGCCGTCGCACCAAGGTGGCCTCACGCCGTCGTGCATGGGTTTTCTGCGGGTTCAACAGCGGATCTCCCACCGGCTTACTCTGCTGGAAGATGCTCATGATGGACCAATCCGTGGGTCCGCGATGCGTTCGGCAAGCTCGGATCCGGCCATGATCACCACGTAGGCAGCAGCGGAGAGCAGGGCCACGCCAGTGACCATGGGGATGTCCCTGGACGTCACGGCGGCCAGCAGTGAACGGCCCAGACCAGGACGGGCAAAAATGGACTCAACCACCACCGCGCCGGAGAGCAGCGAGCCGAAAGCCCACCCCGAGAGTGCGATGGCCGGCAGGGCTGCATGGCGGAGGGAATGACGCAGCAGCACGCCCACCTCCGATTCTCCGCGGGCCCGGGCTGACAGGGCAAAGGCGGAACGCTGGGCTTCGAGCATGGTGTCCCGCATGACTTGGCCCAGGAAGCCTGCCAGTGGCAGTGCCAAAGTGATGACCGGCAATACCAGCCCGGCAGGGGTATTGGTACTCACCGGCGGAAGCCACCCCAGCATGGTGGAAAAAACCAGGATCAGCACGCTGGCCAGCCAAAAG
Organism: Arthrobacter glacialis; assembly: GCF_002909445.1. GTDB lineage: Bacteria > Actinomycetota > Actinomycetes > Actinomycetales > Micrococcaceae > Specibacter > Specibacter glacialis. Next base: position 89,631 of record NZ_PPXC01000012.1, on the reverse strand, counting down.
TGCGGCACAGCGGCGGAGACGATCTCCAGTCCTGAGCCCAGCGCCGTACCCAATCCACCGCTCCGGGTGGACAGCACGGCCAGGAGCAGGGCCATGGCCCAGGCCACCAGCAATGCCAACACGGCGAGGATGAGAGTGGGCGGAATCAGTTCGCCAAGTACCTCGGCAACCGGTGTTTTCAGCGCATACGAGGTGCCCATGTCGCCGGTGGCCAGCCGCCACAGCTGGCCAAAGTACTGGACGTACAGTGGCTGGTCCAGACCATATTGGGCGCGGGCCGCCGCAAGGGCCTCGGCCGAGGCCTGCGAGCCAGGACCGCCCATGATGGCCTCTGCCGGATCTCCTGGAATCATCCGGATACCGAAGAAGATGGCCGTGGCAACCGCCCACAGCACAAAGATGCCCCCGCCTAGCTTGCCCAGCAGCCAGCGAACGGTTGACCAGGGAAAACCGGGGGACCGTGTGGGGGTGGCTGTGGCTGTGGATGTGCTCATGGGCGGGGGCGTCTTGCGAAGGGCTTTAGTTGCTCAGCCAGGTGCCAAAGAAGGTGGGGGATGCCACAGCTGTGGTGGTTCCCACGTTCTTCAGCTTCTCCGAGTACAGGAAGTGGTTCTGCTGGTTGTACAGCGGCAGCAGGTAGTAGCCCTCGAGAACCTTCTGCTGTGCCTGGGCATAGAGGTTCTTGCGCTCAGCCTGGTCCTTGGTGGATCCGGCGGTGTCAAGCAAGACATCAAGGCTGGGGTCCTTGACCTGGGAAAGGTTGGCGAAATAGCCCGACGGGGCAGGAATGGTGGAATCGGAGTGGAAGAGGATGGACAGGACCCCCGGTCCAACCTTGGTGTAGGGGGCCGAGACCAGGTTGTAGTTGTTGGTGAACAATTCGCCGTACCAACTGGAGAGATCCAGGAGCTTGATCTTGATCTCGATGCCCGATTCCTTGGCGGTGGCCTGCATCTGCTCAAAGAGCGACTGCTCCGCGGGAATGGACTGGCTGGTGCTTACCGGGAAGGTGAGGGAGAGCCGGGCTCCGTCCTTGACACGGTAGCCGGCGGAATCGCGCTCACTCCAGCCCGCTGCATCCAAAAGCTGGCCAGCCTTGGCCGGGTCATAGCCGAAGAGGGATTCCTCGGAGTGGGCCAGCGGTTCCACGCTGGAGAGGGGGGAGTAGGAACGCTTGGCAGTGCCGAAGAAGAGGGAGTCAATGCTGGCGTTGACGTTCACCGCGTGGACGAAGGCCTCCCGGACCTTGGCGTCATTGAACGGTGCCTTGGAGGAATTCAGCTCAACACGGTTCGAGGCGCCGGGGCGCGGTGCGTCCAGGTGCTTGATGGCAGTGTTCTTCTCAGCGGCGGCAATGGCGTCCGGCTGGGCGTTGTCGATCAGCTGCACCTCGCCGGCCTGCAGGGCTGCATAGCGGGTTGCTGCCTCGGGGATGAAGCGCCAGGTGATGGCGTCCAGGTACGCTGCCCCGGCATGTCCGGCCTTGGGGTCCGGGAGAACATATTCGGTGTTGCGCACCAGATTCACGGCATCCTGCTTCTTCCAGGACTCAACCTTGAACGGCCCGGTGCCCACGGGGGCTGCACAGTTCTCGGCCTGGCTGCGCTTGAGTGCGGTGGGGGATTCGATGGCAACCCACGGCATAGAGAAGGATTCCAGCAGTGAGTTGTCCGGGGACTTGAGCTTCAGCTCCAGGGTGTTGGCGTCGACGGCCTGCATGGAATCGATCTTGCCCAGGGCCAGGTAGCCGGTGGATGAAGCGGTGTCAGGATTCAACAAGTGCTCAAAGTTGGCCTTGACCGCCGCAGCGTCAAGGGTGGTGCCGTCGGTGAAGCTGATCCCCTCACGGATGGTCACAGTACGGGTCAGCCCGTCCTCGGACACGGTCGAGTCCTTAGCCAGCCAGGGGATCAACGTGCCGTCTGCGTCCTTGGTGTACAGCGTCTCCAGATACTGCGAGGCAACGAGGGCCTGCGGATAGTTGCCGCCAACGTGCGGATCCAGGCAGCTGGGTTCGGCATCGCCGGAGGCGTACACCAAAGTTCCTCCGGTGACAGGGGTGCCGGCATCGCCGCTGGCGTCCGACGTCGTCGTGCCGGGTGTGCAGCCAGCGAGAACAAGCGCTGCGGCCAAGGCCGCGGCGGCCGGAACTAGTTTGTTGGCCAAGGGGCGAACGTGAGTCATGAACTTCTTCCTGCAAACCGGTGACGTGGAGCGACGCATGGGTCCCAGCCGTCCGTTCCCCCACGGCCTGCAGCCATGAGGCACGCGTCGGCGGGCACCGCCATCAACCATAACTGTTGTGGCGGAGTTGACCCAGTGAAATGTGGGGCAGATCATAGGAGTTCAGGGCTATTGCCGCCTGGCACGGTTGGTCAAAGTCGGGCCAGCCGGGCCCGTGCAAAGCTGTAGACACCATACGCGCTGAGTCCCACCCCGATAAGAATCAAGATGGCCTCTCCGTAGGGCAAGGCGGCAAGGGCTTTTAATGCGCCGTCAAGGCCGGAGGCATCCTTGGGGTCGAGTTTAATGGCGGCCACCACGAACAGGATGCCGATGGCAATGATGGCGATGCCCTTGGCGATATAGCCTGTCACCCCCAGTACATCAATGGCCTTCCCTGAACCGCCGGCAGGCAGGGCGATGTCCTCGTGGAACTTCTTCCGGGCACCCTTGTAGACAAAGTAGCCGCCAATGCCGACCGTGGCGATTCCCAGAACTATCAGCAGGGCCTGCCCGCCAGGCAGCGTGAGGATGCTCCCGCTGGCTTGGCGGGTGCTGGTCGCGGAGTTCGTGGGTTGCCGGAGAGCAGCCGAGAGCGCGGTGGCGGCCAGGGCGAGGTACGCAACAGCCTTGCCACATGAAACCAGGCTGCGAACCCAACGCTTCTTCGACGTTGAACCGATGCCTAGCGCTGCCTGAAGGAGGAGCCACAATGCCAGAGCTGTGAGGCCTATGACGGCGGTCCACAGAAGGAGCATACCGCCGGGCAACTTATTCATCTGAGCAAATGCGCCGGACTGGTCCGACTCACCGCCTCGGTGGAGTGCTATCTGGATGGCCAGGTAACCCATGAGCAGGTGCATGAGTCCGCTGGCCGCGAAGCCAACCCTGGCGACTGTGGTCAGCACGCGGTTGTCCCCGGCCTCCCTAGCCACCCGGCGCGCTTTCTGGCCGGCGTTCATGTGCCGTCCACCTGGGGCTGTGAGTGGGCGCCGTGGATCTGTTCGCCGGGGACTCGAACCGTCCTGGCAGTGTCGATGGACATGAGGACTCCAAGGATGAGAAGCGAGAGGGCGATGGAGGCAGCAGTATCACTGAGCCAGTGGTAGCCGAGGTACAACCGGCTGGCCACCTGGGCCAGGATCACCACGGCGGCAATCGTGAACAGGAGCACCGTGAGGGACGTTTGCTGGCGTCGACTGGCGATCAGAAAAGCCAGGATCAACAGGAAATTTGAGGTTCCCAGGACATGGCCGGAAGGGAAGGAAAAGGTGCTGTCGGCCCCGAAGAGCATGAGGTCAACGGGTGGGCGGGGATGTTGGACAAGTCGTGGGATGGTTTGGGCCAGGAGCAATCCAGTGGCCATGCCCGCGGCCAGCAGGACTGGCCGCCAGGCATGCTTTGCCAGCAGCGTCCAGCCCAAGATGACCAGCAAGACGATGATGGGAAGTGCCACAGGGCCGAAGGCCACGGCCAGCACGATCGCCATGTCAGTCAGCGTGTCCGAGCGCTGAGAGATGAACCATGTTGCGACCGGCTGGTCAAATCGTTGAAGCCCCGATTGCGAAAGGACGCCAACCAGGAGAACGAGGAACAATCCCAAGCCCACAGCCGCCAGCGCGAGCGATGTCAGGTAGATCCCCCGTTGGGTGGAGGCAGGAACCAACCGCTCCTCCACCATGAACTTCTCAGACCAACTTGAGTGTTGCCGCCCGCTCAGAGCCGGAGCGCTCTGCTTGGATTTCTCCTTGTGACTCATGCGATCCGCCTTCCGACCCGTCAGGCACACGAAATCTGTCGTGCCGGGCTCCTGACCCTAGTATCGTCCCGTTCTGCTGCGGCGGGAAGTGCGTATTTCGCGGAAGAGCCTCATCTATGTGGAAGTGGCCGTTTTACTGCCCCTCCACCGGTGAGCCAGTCATTCTGATGGTCAGCGCCAACGGTTCAACCGTGACCAACAGATGTGTTGCCGTACCCACATGGTCACCGTCGACTTGGAATTCCTGTGGACGGTCCAAAGCTATTTCCACCGACTTGCCGGAGTGGGTTTGCGCGGAGCTGTTGCTGCCCCTGCCAAAGATTCCCGCGATGACGCGAAGCCAGCCAAACCGGCCGCGGGGTGCCAGTACCAGCAGGTCCAGGATGCCGTCGCTCACCGATGCGTCCTCGAAGATTTCCAAGCCACCCATCAATTTTCCACAATTGCCCACCATCACGCTGCGAACCCTGCGGTGGACGGTGGAGTGTCCGTCAATCGTCACCGTGGCCGTGACGGATTTCCCGGGCAGATGCCGGATGCCGGATTCAACGTAGGCCAGCCAACCCACTTTGTCCTTGAGCCCGTCGACGGTGTCGCCCATGATCGATGCGTCGTATCCAAGCCCGGCGGCGACCAGGAACAGCTGTTCATGCATCCCGTGGTCCACCACCGCCCGGGCGACGTCCATAGCTGTCTCGGTTCCAGCCAAAACACCCCGGCCCGCGTTCAGGGGATCCGTGACGTCGATGCCCAAGTTTCGGGCCAGCAAGTTGCCTGTCCCCAGCGGCAACAAACCCATCGCTGTGCCCGTGCCTGCCAGGACTTCCGCGACTGAGCGGACGGTGCCATCACCGCCCGCGGCAATGACGACGTCGACCCCTGCCGAGAGTGCCTCCCGCGCCTGACCGCCGCCTGGGTCTTCCTCGGTGGTTTCCAGCCACAAGGGCTCGGCCCAGCCAGCATCCGCGCACAGCTGGAAGAAGTTCGACTTGAAGTTTCCGTCAGGGGACTTCATCGGGTTGATGACCACGGCGGCACGTGTGCCGATCCGGAGGTGGCTATCTGTCATGGTGACCTTCTCATTGGAGTGGATGGTGGACGGGGAATGAAACCGAATCTAGAGAAAACCGTGGGTTTTCAATTGTTGTGCCAGCCCGGCCCCATCCGGCGCGGAAACCCACGTCACGGTGCCATGTTCAGTGTGGGCAGCATCCTCCGGTGTGCGGCCGCCGGCAAGCAGTGCTTCACCGGGAGACAGCTGGCGGATGGCAATCGCTGCCGTTTGCGCAGCATGAGTACGGGCAAAATTGGCATAAATTTCCGGATCGTGCTGGCCGTCGTCGCCCACCAGCAGCCACTGAATCCCGGGGAATTCCTGTGCAAGCCGCTCCAGATTTCGGCGTTTGTGTTCGGGTCCGCTTCTAAACCAGCGCTGACGAGTGGGACCCCAATCGGTGAGCAGCAGGACGCCGTCGGGGTACAAATTCCGGGCTAGGAACCGCGCCAGGGCCGGTGCCACGTTCCAAGGGCCCGTGGAAAGGTAGACCATGGGCGCCGCAGGGTGCTCGGCAACAATCCGATCGTACAAAACCGCCATGCCCGGAGTAGGCGTCCGGGCCCGCTCGCTGACCACCAGCGTGTTCCACAGAGCCAGCAGCGGCCGGGGCAGCGCCGTCACCATCACGGTGTCGTCAATATCGGAGACTATGCCGAAGGTGGTTTCCGGTGCCAGAACCAGAAGCCGTCCTTCGGCCTGGTCGGCAACCGGGCTGCGGAGGGTGAACGTGTGCCAGCCGGGGGACAAGTCAGCGTCCAAGACCACGTCCACGAGTCCACCCGAGTCTGCGTGCACAGTATGGGTGACTCCGCCAACCTCCACCTCAACTTCGCTGTTCCGGATCGGCACGCTCGTGAAAGCACGCCAGCCGCGCAACGTGGCCTTGGTGGCACCGGACTTCCTCATCAGGACCATGCGGGCCAGAACTCGCACCCAACCGGCGCCGCCGTATCCTGGGTAGGCGACGATGGTAGGCACAGCGCCGGTGGCGTGAGCAATCCGGGTGCGAGCCCCATGGACTGCGTCGGCAACGTGCATGACCGAGGACAGAAGAGCCAGCGCCGGGGGTTGATCCACGGCACCACCGTCTTTCCGATCGGAACTGTCGAGCTGGACTTTGCGTGTGGGCCGGGTCATGACTCTACTGTCCCACAAACCGGTGGCCCGAGACTGCTTCGACAGCAGACTTGCCGGATACACCCGGGTGACTTCCCGAGTTCCCGATTTCCCGTGCCGCGAACAAGAAGGAGTACCAAAGGCCGTGAAACACGCCCCCGAAGACTCACCGGGATGGTTGGATTGGCATCTAGACTAGCCAGACGCCAACAAAATGGCGGTTTGACCAGTTCGCGGTTGTAATGCATAACCTTGGCCCCGCTGCACTGGCACCGGAGGCCCCGAAGTAAATGTGCGCATAGTAGAAATGGGACGAGCAGTTTTGGATAGTCTGGGAACGCTACAGCCATTTGTGACTCCGACGGTGAAGCTCAGCCGGCTCTTCGGGTCACACGATGTTGAGATTTACGCCAAGCTTGACCTGCTTCAACTTGCCGGCAGCACCAAGGAACGGACTGCGAATGGGCTCGTTGAGGAACTGCTGGGCTCAGGCCAACTCCTTGCCGGGGGCACGATTGTCGAGTCAACTTCGGGGAATCTGGGCATAGCTTTGGCGCGACAGTGTGTGGTTCGCGGCGTCAAGTTCACGGCCGTTGTCGATGAAAATGCCAATCCTCTTGCCCTAAAGCTCATGGAGGCGTACGGGGCAACGGTGGATCGTGTAGAGACTCCCGCAGATGGCAACAAGTTGTCCGCTCGACGGCGTCGAGTCAGGGAATTGCTGGATAAGAACCCGGGCTCGGTGACCACCAATCAATATGGGTCCGTGGCCAACCCGCGCGCGCACTTCACCACCACCATGCCGGAAATCATCGCCGGATCCGGCGGGAACCTGGACTACTTGTTCGTTGCCACCAGCACCACCGGGACTCTCCTTGGCTGCCAGCAGTACATTCAGGCGCACAACCTTGACACCAAAATTGTTGCTGTGGACTCCGTAGGATCCGTTCTCTTCGGCGGGAAGTCCGGCACGCGCCGACTGCCGGGGCTGGGCGCTGGCATAGTGCCGGAGTTGGCATCCGGAGCCGATCCGGACCTGGTCTTCCAGATCGAAGAAATCGACATGGTCAGAGGTTGCAGACTACTTGCACGCCGGGAGGGCATTCTGGCCGGTGCGTCCACGGGGGCAATAGTTGCCGCCATGCAAACGCTGGTGCCCACACTGGCGGCAGGTGCACGCATTGCGTTCATGGTCCATGACACAGGGGTGCCCTACCTGCAAACGGTCTACAACGATGATTGGGTTCGCTCCACGCTCAATACGGAACCAGATCAGGGGACCACGGCCGAATCCGACGATCTTTGGGGCAAATGATCCGCCTGGCCGTGATCGGCGGCGGACCTAAGAGTCTCTTTGCCCTGCTCGCGCTTCACGACCGGCTCACTTCAGCTTCCTCCCGCCAGATCACTGTCGATGTGTTCGACCCCTTTCCTCCCGGCTCCGGCAGCGTGTGGCGAGGAGAGCAACCCGATGTGCTGCGATTGAACGTGAACATGGGCATTGTGGATGCTTCCTCCTCACTCAGCAGTGAGAATTTCTCCGCTTGGGTGAGGCGGGTTGCCCCGGAATCACCTGCGGAGAAATACCCGCAGCGAGTGTTGGTGGGCAGGTATTTGCGGGAGCAGTTTCAGTTGCTTTCCCAGCACGGAAACATGGCAGTAGTTCACGCCCCTTTTGTTGTTACGGGGGTGGAACGAGCAGGCTCGACGTGGCGGGTGAGCGGCCCCTTCGGGTCACATCACTACGACGAAGTTCTGCTGGCTACAGGGCATGGCCTAGCCGACGCCGTTCCTTTCACGCCGTTTCCCGGAGCCGCAAATCAACACGCTCTGATTGGGGACTACTCGACTCTAACCACGGAGAACATCCCTGCGGAGTCAACCGTGTGGATTCGCGGCGCCGCCCTGACCGCCTACGATGTGGCGCTTCTGTTGACCGAAGGCCGTGGGGGCTCATGGCAGTGGCCCGACGGCGACTGTCATGACGGAGCAGGGGTGCACTACCTTGCCAGCGGAGGTGAGCCCTTGCACATCGTTTTATCGTCTCGCAGCGGGTCACTCATGTACCCGAAGAGCGAATCAGTCCCTGAGCGGGTTTCCGCCTGCGTGTCGCACTACAAGCAGCCGCTGCGCGAGTGGGGCAGGCAGGTCCGTGACGAAGTGCCCGACTGCGGTGTTGGCCTCTCCGGGATGTGGTCGATTCTGCTTGACTGTGCTCAAGAGTGTGCCCACCTCATGGGGTCAACGGCGAGCGCCCTCTCGCTGTGGCGAACAGCCATGACTGGACGATCCGCAGATCCGGGACTGGATGCCGGGACATTGGCGTCAGCGGTGACGACCGCCGCAGGCTTGCGGGGCAGCCTGGCCGTCAATCACTATGCGGCACCGATCACCACAGCGTGGCTTTGGGCCAGGGTCTGGTCAGGGCTCTATGCGGACCTGGTGTTGGTGATGGACCGGTTGCCCAGGAGCAACCAGGCGCGGAAAGAGTTTGTCCGGGTCGCCCACAACCTGGAACGGTTCGCCTTTGGCCCGCCGGAGCTAACCGCACTTAAGCTGGTGGCGCTGTTCGACAGTGGAATTCTTCGCCTGGCCACACCGGGGGAGAGCCCGCCCCACGGGGCAGTGTTGGTGGACGCCGTGACGCCGGGGCCAGGTGCGCTCCACACTGCGGCACCTGGTGGCCGCCCCAGCAGTGACATTATCGCTGGCCTCTTGCACAGTGGGCATGTCTCGGTCGGCGATGGCGACCGCGGCTTGCTGACCGATGTGGATGGCACCGCCCTGGCCCGCGACGGGTCCAGGACTGAGTCGCTGGCCGCGCTGGGCCGTCCCACCGAGGATCCGACGCTGGGCCACGACACCCTGAATCGGGGTCTGCATGGGGAATACGGTCTGTGGGCCCAGCGCGTCGCGGACCGTGTCATCGACCAATTCGACTCATAGGGAAATGCTGATGAACGAAAAAATGTACGGAACTGCCCGGTTGACTGCCCGACTCGAACCTTGGATGGAGGATCTACTGAACAGTCCTGCTCGCTGCCGGGAGCTGATCGACGCTTACGGTTCCCCCGTCAATGTTCATGAGTTCGCAGCACTTGGGAGCAATGCCCAAGAGTTGCGCACAGTGGCAGCCGCCCACAGCATCGATTTTCAAATCTATTTTGCCCGCAAAGCGAACAAAACGATGGGGGCCATCGATCAGGCAATCCGTGCGGGATGCGGCGTCGACGTGGCAAGTCTCAATGAGTTGCGCCAGTGTCTGGACCGCGGTGTGCCGGCGGAACGGATCATCGTCACTGCTGCAGTGAAATCCAGGGCTTTGTTGCAGCTGGCCATCGCGTCCCGGGTGACTATCAGTGTGGATAACAAGGATGAGCTGCTAGAGGTCAGTGAATTGGCGGATGAGCGCGGGGAGAACGTCGAAGTGGCTCTGCGGCTGGCAGTTGCCCACCCCGCGATCCCGCCCACCCGTTTTGGCCTCCTCGCTGCCCGCTGGCTGGAAGTCCTGGGGGACACCGAACTTGCCTCCCGCGTCACAGTGGCCGGCATTCACTTCCACCTCAACGGTTACGACGCGTCCGCCCGCGCTCTTGGAATCAGTGAGGCGCTCAGCCTTATCGGCCAGTTGCGAACCATGGGCCACGAGCCAACGTTCGTGGACATGGGTGGCGGCATCCCCATGTCCTATGTGGATAGTGCCGAGCAATGGGAAAATTTCTGGTCCACGTTGGAACCGTTGCCCGCTGGCGATGAGACATTGACGTGGAAATCTGACAGGCTCGGCGCAACCGGGGGCGCTCCTGTTGCGGGGGTGTACCCGTACCACCAAGAACTCGTACGGGGTGCCTGGCTGGATGAAATACTCGGCTCCGCGACAGAACCTGGTTCGGTGTCGATCGCCTCCTCGCTGCGTCGTGCGCAGATCCAGCTTCGTTGCGAACCCGGCAGGTCGTTGCTGGATGGTTGCGGCATGACCATCGCCGAGGTCGCGTTCACGAAGAATCGCAGCGACGGCGTGCCACTGGTGGGGTTGCACATGAACCGGACCCAATGCCGTTCCACGTCAGCGGATTTCCTGGTGGATCCACTACTGGTGCACCAGGGGCAGCCCCAACGGAAGCGAACTTTCGACAGCGCCTTCCTCGTGGGAGCCTATTGCATCGAGGAGGAGCTTTTGCTGCGCCGCCGCTTCGAATTTCCGGCGGGAGTGGCCGCTGGAGATCTTGTGGCGTTTCCAAACACCGCCGGATATCTTATGCACATTGTCGAGAGCGCCTCACATCAATTGCCACTCGCGGCCAACGTGCTGTGGAACGGCGACCAGTGGGTGGCTGACGATATCGATCGGATGCAACTGTAAGCCGCACCAGTCGTGGTGTCTTCCCCGTGCAGGCAGCGTCTTGTGGGGCAGGTTTCACTGTTCCTTGGGGCTGCTGGCGTCTTCCACATAGGTCTTTCCGTCTTCATCCGTGTAGATGATGACGTCGGGAACCGAGCTGTTCTCGCCCGCTTTCATCGCCCGTGGAGTGGGAGGGGCGTCAATGGCGGACCACTCGGCGTCGCCCAGAACAGCACCAAGTCCTTGTGAGTCAGCGGTTGCTTCATCAGCGGGGATGGACTCTCCATACCCCCGTGCAACCTCCGATTCAGGCGGGAGGCGCTGCCCCATGTCGGCAAATGTTCGCACTCCGTGGCGGTCCCAGCTCACGCGGACACTAGCTGAGCCGTCCTCTGGCTGCTGTAGCTCGGTCCTGATCTCACTCTCCGGCGCACCCATCTCCAGCAGCTTGTGCTGGTAGGAGGCAACGAGCTCTGACAAGCTTTCAGGAGTCCATTCACCTGGCCTGATCCGGGTTGAGATTTCTACTGGTTCTCCGTTGATCTGCGTCATGACAACCTCCAATTAGATGTGGCTCTTCCCTCCACGCTAGGGCAATAGGCTGCGTTGTCAACCACCTGTGTGGGCCGGGGCAAAACGCCGACTGGGCGTTCGGGTTCCCGCGGCGAAATTTGTGGACAGTCCTTGGAATCAGGACTAACGTTCTCCTCATCACCCGCTGCTGGGTCTGCCAGGGCCCATCGATGAGCAAGGCAGGGCCGAGTGGAAAGAGGCACCGAAGGTGTTAACTTTTGGGATTGAGGAAGAGTTTGTCCTGCTTGACCGCACATCCTTGACGCCCGTACCCCTTTCGGCGGATGTTCAACGGGATCTCGCCGAGCGTAATTTTGGCAGCGAAGTTGTTCAATCCGAGTTTCTGCGCTCGCAGGTGGAATTTGTATCCCCCGTGTTCACAACGTTTGAAGAGGCAGCCCACGCGCTGTGGAGCTTCCGCACAGCGCTCGTTGACTGCGCCGAGGATCATGGGGTGCTGGTAGCCGGCGTTGGTACGCCGTTCAACAACCCTGCGGGGCCCATGGTGACAGCGGACAGGCGGTACCAGGATATTGCCACCAGCATGGGCACATTGGCGCTCGAGCACCACATCAACGGTCTGCATGTACACGTGGGGATCCCGGACCGGGATGTCGCCACAAATGCCTTGAATTATCTGCGCCACTGGCTTCCCACCCTGCTGGCGATGTCGGCAAACTCCCCTTTTTGGTGCGGGAAGGACACCACCTTCGCCAGCTGGCGTGCCATTGAGTATCGGCGGTGGACTACAGCCGGGTGTCCACCAACGTTCATTGACGCAGCCGACTACGACAAGAGAACCCAAGCTTTAATCGGTATTGGTATTACCCCGGACATGGGGTCTGTTTCGTGGTCCGCCAGGTTGTCAGATCAACAACCTACGGTGGAAATACGAGTCGCCGATGCCCAACTGGAGCCCTCCACGACCCTCTTGTTGGCCTTGTTGGGCCGTGCTTTGGTGGCTACATCAATGACCCAGCCACTGCCGCCGCCGCTGGCAACCGGGCCGGAAATGTTGGATGCGGCGTTGTGGCACTCTGCTCGCCACGGACTCGGCGCCCAATTGGTGCACCCCCTGAACAACAAGCTGGCGCCAGCCTCGGAGGTGGTTCGTTGCTTGCTGAGGGAAACCCGCCAGGCACTGGATGAGTCCGGTGATCTCGCCATTGTCACGGCCTTGGCCGAGCAACTCCTTTTACTCGGCACGGGGGCCGACCGCCAGCGTCAGGCGTTTGTCATGGGCGGCATGGAAGGATTGAGTGCATTTCTGAGCAACGCCATCAAAAATGAGTCCTCAGCCCATCAACCAGTGGCTGGGCATCTTGGCCTAGGCGCCCCTCCGTCGCTGGCCGGGTGAGGAGGTGCTCCGGGACCGGATCCATAGTGGATAGATGCCCAGCATCGCCAACAAGGTGCAGCCGAACAGCACCGAAACCACGCCAGCCTGGAATCTTCCTAGAACCATGTCAAAGACCAGGGCAATGGTGCCGACCACCAGCAGGCCAATGAGCCATAACGCTATGCGGACCACACGGTGGCCGGAGGAAACTAGGCGGTCCTTCATCCGCCGGGCAAAGAGTTCGCGGTGCATCGCCACTGGAACCAGCATCAAACACGTTGCCAGGGCGGCCAAAATCACGTTGCCCAAGTACAGTCCGGTGGCCAGGGCATCCAATTCAGTGAACCGGGATTGAAAAGGAAGCGTCAGTAGGAAGCCGGCAATTATTTGTGTACCTGTCTGCATGACTCTCAGCTCCTGCAGCAGGTCAATCCACTGGCGATCACGCTGTTCGTCGAGGGTTTCGTTTCGCCCGCTGACAGCCTCTTGGCCGCCCGGGTTGGCAGCTGCCGAATCGGTGTCCATGACTCGCGTGGTCTCCTTGCTGGGATCGGTGTGGACGGACTAGGAATTCCGCAGTGACTCAATCAGCGCTGCTTTGTGCAGCGTGGAGTAACCCTTGAGTCCTTTCTGGCCCAGTGAACGGATCCAAGCGCCCCAATTCCCATGGCCGCTGAAGCTTTGTAGCGTTGATTGTGAGCCTACGCCTCTAGGCACGGGGCCGATAGGCTCAATGACCGCGAACGTTCTCATGGGGGCCAAGACTCTACGGTGTGGGTGTTCCGCCATTGACGTTCAAGGTTTCGCCGAGCACATAGCTGGATTCTGGTGACGCAAGGAAGACATAGGCAGGCGCAAGCTCAGTGGGTTGTCCGGCACGGCCAAGTGGCGTGTTCTTCCCGAACGTAGGTAACTTTTCCTTCGGCTGGCCGTCACTGACTTGCAGGGGTGTCCAGAATGGTCCGGGCGCGACGGCGTTGACGCGGATGCCACGCGGAGCCAGCTGCTGGGCGAGGCCTTTGGTGAGGTTGTTGATCGCAGCCTTGGTGGCCGCATAGTCGATGAGGTTGGGGGACGGGTTGTAGGCCTGAACAGAGGTGGTGTTGATGATGGTGGCGCCGACTGGCAGGTGTGGCAGGGCCGCCTTGGTGATCCAAAAGATCGCGAAAATGTTGGTGGTGAACGTCGATTCGAATTGTTCGTCACTGAGGTCTTCAAGATTGTCCACGGAAATCTGCTTGCCAGCATTGTTAACCACAATGTCCAAGCCGCCGAGTTGCTGCGCCGCTGCAGCCACGAGGGACCGGGCGGCTTCTGCACTGGCAATATCACCGGGGAGTGGCACGGCGATCTGCCCGCATGCACGGATAATCCGTACAACGTCTTGCGCATCGACTTCCTCCTCAGGAAGGTAGGACAGTGCGACGTCGGCCCCCTCACGGGCGTAGGCAATGGCCACTGCGGCGCCAATACCGGAGTCGGCGCCCGTGATAAGTGCTTTCCGGCCGGTCAGACGTCCCGTACCGCGGTAGGAATGTTCTCCGCGGTCTGTTTGGGGCACAAGATCCCGGTCCAGTCCAGGCTCGGGCTGGTCTTGTTCCGGCGGACTGATGCTCGGGTAGCGCGTGACCGGGTTTTGAAATGTGTACTGGTCCTTCGTCATGAGCTATTCCTCTCGTTGAGCCGGCAGAATTATTGATCTCCTCTGCCACCTGACTATTACTTGGCGGGAGCGGCACCGCCTTCATCAGCCCAGTCTTGGCCTACCTTGTCGTTGAGTGCCGGGTCAGAGGTGACATCCGGAAGCGTGGGCGTTGTGGCCAGGCTGGGACCATCTTGGTGTGCCGCAGAGCTTGCAATGGTGTCTTTGACTTTATGTCCGAATTCATCTGCAACGTTTTTGAGTTGGTGCTCGACGCCGGTCACCACATCTTGCACACTGTCTTTTGCCCACAATGACTTCACAGACTTTTTCAGGTTTTCATAGCTTGTTCGCCCGGCTCTGGAACCCAAGATGTAGCCGGTGAGAACTCCTGCTGTAAATATCAGTTTCCCCTTCATGTCTTACTCCTTACTTTCTTGTTTAGGTGCAACGGTCGCTGGAAAGCTAGACGGCAAGTCCCGGACTGGTTCCGGGACTTGCCGCCAGCTGGATGAATCCTGATGAATTGCACACCGCCTCTTTGGGCGTTGCTCACCCGCGAGTGGGTGGGTTGCTACTGCTTTGCCGACTTTGCGGCGGCTTTTTCAGTTGCCGCGTTTGCATGGACGAGTTCCCCTGTGTTGCTTTCCAAGTGTGCCCGCAGGAACCATTGGAAGAGCTCCAGCTTGCCGCATTGTCCGATGAGGATGTCCTCGGTGATGGGGTCCAGTTCACCGGTGGCTGTGATGGCGTCCCGATGGCTTGAAATGATTCCCTCGTACACAAGGTCCAAGGCGGCTAGATGCTCAGTAGTCGCGGCCCGAGCTATTGAGTAGTCATTCCAGTCTCGGGCCTGAACGAGAGCGCCTGGCAAACCGTTGGGTGATACCCCGAGCGTGGCAATGCGCTCTGCTGTTTCATCGACCATCGCCCGGACCAGATCGATCTGTGGGTCCAACATTTCGTGAACACCAATGAAGTCCCGTCCCACGACGTTCCAGTGGGCGTGCTTGAGTGTGAGTTGGAGATCGTTGAGTGCATGAAGTCGTGCCTGCAAAACGGCGGCAATCTTGTGCCCGTTCTTGAGGGTCAAGCCGGGGACCGTAAATTTCGCTTTTGACGTCTTTTTGGAAACCATGAGAACTCCTGTCGAAGCCGGTCGATCATAGACGACCGTCGTGTATCACTCACGGCCAGTAACGCTGCCGATTCCTAAACTTTTCGAACCGGGTTTCCCGGCAGCGCTAAGGCGTTGGTGAATTTGCGGATGCGTACTGCTGAATGCTCTGTTGCCCTTGTGCAATGGCATAGTTTTCAGGGCGGCTATCCGGCATCAAATCGATCGCCCGGTTCATCCTCCCCTGACCCCTCGAGTGAACCACGCCTGGAATTTCCTGAACCGTCAGGCAAAGAGTCGGTGGTGGATCGGTCAGTTCCAGGCGGGTTGTTTGGCTCGGAATTTGTTGTTTCTGGATTGGGCATTTCATCCTCAGGAGCCGGCGACCCGTACCCGCCTTCTGGACTCTTTGAAGCGGAAGATGCGGGAGAAGAGTTCGTGCTCATGGTTCCTCCTTAATTCGATGAATTGTAAGGATTATTGATGTAGGAATACTCAGCTGCGCCTTTCTTCACCCTGTCACTTTGACGCTTTGCCGTCAACCCTTCCCGAAGCGCTGGGGCCTTCGGCCGGAGCCTGCCACTGGTTGGCGCGAATGAGGTTTTGGCGCGTAATATCGAGCCACGGCACACGGAACAAAAACCGAATTCGCCGTCTGGATGCAGGAATATCCGGTTCCGAAGGGCACATAAATGATCGAAGAGTTGAGACGCGTTGAACCCGGCCGGGGTGGAATTACTCGGCGGCGGTCCGGACATGGCTTTAGCTACTGGTCGGCAAACGGCCGCGCCATCAAATCCGAGCACATGCTGGGGCGCGTTCGTGATCTCGCCATACCGCCTGCCTGGTCAGAGGTGTGGATCGCTTCCCAAACGAATGCCCACATCCAGGCGACGGGGGTTGACGATGCGGGCCGCACTCAATACATTTATCATCCGCGCTGGCGAGATGCTCGTGACGAGGAAAAATTCGTGCGCTCCCTCGCCTTCGCACAGCGGTTGCCAACCATTCGGCGTCGTGTCTCCCTTGACTTGAAACAGACCGTGGACGGGCGGCGCCGCGCGATGGCCGCAGGGGTACGCCTGATGGATCGGGCGGGGTTGCGTGTTGGGGGTGCCGCGTATGCCCAGGAAAACGGCTCCTTTGGGGTGGCGACCTTGCAACGACGCCACGTTGCTGTCCATGGCCGTGCCCTCGAGCTCGCGTTCCGGGGAAAGTCGGGCGGCGCATGGAAAGTCCGCGTCACGGATGAATTGCTGCGGGACTACTTCACCTCGATCCCGCGCACCCCAAGAACTGGTCCAGCCATCTGCAGAGCTGTGCGCGAGGGAAGACGCACCCGCTGGGAGCCCATTTCCGACGCGGAGATCAACAACTATCTTGGTGACATTGCGGGACACGGCTTTACTGCCAAGGACTTCCGCACCTGGCAAGGCACCGCTGTGGCGGCACTATCCCTGTCCCGGTCCCATCGTTCCGGAGTCCCCGAGCCTGAAGCGATTAGTGAGGCAGTTGATGCAGCTGCGACATGGCTTCACAACACTCCGGCCATTGCCCGAGGGTCCTACATCAACCCCCGCATCCTTCTCTTGTTCGAGCAAGGTGTGGTGGCCAACCTTAAGCGGCAACCGGACAGCGCCGTGCTGGCGCTCCTGATGGATTGATTTGGCGTGCAGAGGTTGGCGCCATCAGCCCGCAGCTTTTATGAAATCCTGGCTGTTCACTGCTGCATAAAGCGCCTGAGATGCTTAAACGAGCCCTCGCGCGCGGACGAACACCCGGACAACTGAAATTCGGTACCAGACGCTGAAGACATTGCGATCGTCGGACTGGCCCCTGCTCTAGGTGCACCGTGGCATTGCATCCAGTGTCCGAGGCCATGATTTCCCCGGCTGCTGGGTGGTGGAGGCATAGGCTGTCCATCATGGAGACTTCAATGCGGGATGACGGTCCGGATGCCAATCACCGACGGGGTGCCGGGGTGAGCGATGCAACCGTGCTGGCCGTGGGGAAACTTTCTGAGGCTTTGGAGGTGGTTGAGCATGCCCGCGGATACCTGTACGGGTTTCATCGACTGACGGGTACGGCCGATCTGGCGTTGGGAGAGGCGGTTGATCTGCTCCGAACGGCTGGGCACGAGTCACTGGCGGACTCCCTAGAGCAGCGAATGGTGGGCAGGAACGTCATCAGCGGCCGTTGGACGTTTCAAATAGTTGAAGATTACGACGACGGCTACTACGCGGAGTTCAAGGAGGCTGAGAGGCAGGCACGCCTTGAACTGGTGGAGGGGAAACGCCACCTGTTTGAAGCCGAGATGAAAGAAGACAGACGGTCCCATGGCCTGGCTCATCATCAGGCCCTGCCGCGAGAACTGGATGGCCAATAGAAGTGTGAAATTCTGAAGACCGGTGTGAATTGGCGGCACGGCCGGCCGGTGGCCAACGGCACCGTGGGGACATCCAAAAGACCCCCGGGTTGAGTCGGCAGGCCGGTGCCCGCTACCCGCAGCCCCGGCGTCGAACAACCAACAAGATGCCGCCCGCCGCGAGGAGGACAACAGCGGACCCCACCAGCAACAACGCGCCGTTGACCCCTGTCTGTGCCAGACCGGGCACCTCAGCTGCGGCGGTTGCCGTAGCTGAGGCGGAGGGAGACGGAACCGATGAAGTGGACGGTGCCACAGGGGCCGCAGGAGTGCTCAGTACCACTGCGGCATTGACCGTGACGTTCACAGGTGGTGAGACTGCGTAGGCAATGTTCGCCGCCTCGATGGAAACGGTTGCGGTGTGCAGTCCGGGGACCAAACCAGCCACGGGCAAGGTGGCGGTGCCGTTGGCGGCTACGGGAGCCTGGCCAAGAACTGTGCTGCCGTCGGAGAAGATGGCCATGGGGGAGGTGACCGCAGGGAGCAGGGACACTGCCGCCTTGAGGGTGACGGTTCCACCTGCTTCCACAGTGGCCGGGGTTGCCGTGAGGGTGGCAACGGGTGTGGGCTCAGTCCAGCTGATGGTTGCCTGGCCGTTAAACAGTTCGGCCGGCCGCGCCGTATCCGTGGCCACCGTGCCAGCGGCGATCCAACTTGAACCAGCGCCGCCGCCACCGACTGGCCTGTGCCGCCTGCCATGGTTGCAGCCTGGCCACCCAAGCCGCCGGCCACTGGCGGGCAACCTTCATCGCCGCTGGGACCGGGATCCCCATCATTGGCAGTTGCCAAAGTGGAGGAGCCGCCCATGCCGCCTTGGGACACCGAGCTGCCGCCGATGTTTCCGCCAGCCCCGCCGCCGCCACCGGCGATGGCAATCAATGACTGGGTGCCCGAGCCGGAGGGGGACGTGAACAACAGCGTTGCACTGCCACCTGCGCCGCCGTGGCTGAAGATGTCACCGGCCGGATTGGCGCGCAAGGCTGTGAAGCCGCCGGCGCCATCTGGTGCCTGCTGGGTACCGGTGGAGCCGGCCGCAACGTTGCTGGCATCGTTGCCGGCAAAGCCCACCGAAAGGTTGAGCACTTCACCGGGTTGTACAGACAGATCCAGTGCCAACGCGGCCCCCGTGCCGCCCGGGATGCCGTTGTCATCCGGGATGCCGTTGGGTTTGGTCATGCCCCGGTTGGTTCCACCGTTGCCGCCCCACAGTGTGACCTTGATAGAAGAGATGTTGGCCGGGACCGTCCACGTGGACGCAGCTCCCGCGGCGAAATCAACGCTGTGGGTCACCGGAACGTAGGGCGTTGGTGCACTGCCCACGGCGGGAGCGGCCAAGGCGGAGCCCGCCACCAGGGCAACGGCGCCGAGAGCTGCGATGGAGGCCGCCAGCATGACTGAGCGCTGGCGTGTACTGATAGGGGACAAGAAACCCTCCAAGGGTGTGAACATGGCACGCCCCATTGGTGTCCGGCCCAAATTCTAGCGGGATCACTGCCGAGGCACGGTGCTGCTGACGTTGCGGCAAACTTATCAACGCCTTGACGACTTGGGGCCATTGATTTGCGGGGGGCACTGTGCCAGCCTTGAGGGTAGTCCCGCAGCCGGGGCGACGGCGGTCAACTCGGACGGAGCGCGGTATGGGACTCATACACATAGACCTGTTCACCACCCTCGACGGCGTAGCCCAGGCACCCGGCGGACCAGAGGAAGACAACGACGGCGGCTTCGCCTATGGCGGCTGGCAGGCGCCGCTACTGGACGAGCTTGTGGGCGAACAGATCAACGCCGGTATGGCTGGGATGGACGCACTCCTGCTGGGACGCCGTACCTACAGCATCTTCGCCGCATATTGGCCCTTCCAGGAGGAAGGCGTGGATTGGAGCATTGCGCGGCTCTTCAACAGCCTGCCCAAATACGTGGCCTCACGCCAATTGCTGACTCCTCAGTGGGCCAATTCCACCCACTTGGGCCCGGACACTGCCGCCGCCATCCGCGAATTGCGCGAGCGGCACCAAAACATCCACGTCATCGGCAGCCTCAACCTTGTCCAAACCCTGTTCGCCGAACGACTCTTCGACAGGCTCACACTCTGGGTGTACCCAATACTCCTAGGCAGCGGGAAGCAAGTCTTCGCCGATGGTGTGGTCCCGAGCAACCTGGTGCTGGTGGAGCCGGCAGTGACCTCACCAACGGGCACCGTCACGCTTCGCTACGCGCTCGCAGACGGAATGCCCGGGGTGGGGGACATGTCCGGTGATGACCGCCTGAATTCCGCAAGCTGACTGTGAGCGGCATGGATTGGCGGTTGACGTGATCATTTCCGGCGGAGGAGCCGAGCCAGACAGTACGCTCGCTGGGCCTCCACCCCGCAGCATCGAAATCATGGACCAGCGGGGTCTGTTGGAAAGGTTCCTGGCCCTGGGGCAGCAATACCCCGATGGTGTGGGCCGCTTCGCCGTAATCGAAAAGCCCGTGCCACCGGTCCTGGACACCGCCCACGGCTACGTCCTGGGTATTCCGCAACCTGTCACCGACCGCCTCCTGGCCGAACGCGCTGCCGAACCCGGCGCCCAGATCCGCCGGGGCACGCGGGTGAGCGCTGTTGAGCAAGACCAGGATGGGGTGGATGTGGAGACCACCGACCCTCGACGAATTCCGGACGTCAGCAGATTTCTGGCCGAGAAGATCAGCGGCACCGGGATCCGCTACGACTTCGGGGAGGGGCCGGAGCCGCTGGGGCGTCGGTTGCGCAACATCCCGCTGTCAAGCGGCCGCCTCTACGAGCGCATGCACGGCAGGCGCGGGATCTTGCTGGATCAGGGGAGCAAGCTGTCCGTTGCAGGATGGGCGGACCGGATCGATCCCGTCAGGGGAACGGCTTGCGGGACACCAGAATCCCGATTCGTCCGCCGGACGGCGGCGCTGGCGTAAATCAGAATAACGACGGCCCATACCAATGCTTAATTAAATAACCATTGGTATGCTTGTGTCATGTCAATGTTTGAGCAGGACGTGGCCTGGCCACCACTCGGCTATGAAGAGCTGCCCTGGCGCAATGTTCAAGACGAGTATGGCTCACGCACGCAAAGGCGCCGGGCCGCCGGACCGTATCTGGCGGCGGTGCCCCCCTTCATTTCCGGTCTGGAAATCCACCTCGATGGCGAACTGCAAGCACTGACTGAAGAAGCAGCCAGTGAACTCGCTCGTTTCGATGCCGAAGTAGGGCAGATTGCAGCACCCTTCGCATCCATTCTCTTGCGCACCGAAAGTGCCTCCAGCTCTGAGATTGAGAACCTAAGCAGCGGCGCGCGACAAATCGCCTTGGCGGAACTCGGTGAGCACGCCTCGAAGAATGCGCAGCTGATCGTAGGCAACGTCAGAGCCATGCAAGCAGCTCTGGCACTGTCCGACTCCATTGATGTCCACGCCATCCTGGAAATGCACCGGGCGCTACTCGAGCAAAGCAACCCCGACATCGTCGGCCATTGGCGAGATCAGCAGGTGTGGATCGGAGGAGGGAACCTGGGGCCCCACACTGCACAGTTCGTCCCGCCCCATCACGAGCGGGTCACCGCACTCATGGACGATCTGGTCGCTTTCGCCAGTCGAGTCGACCTTCCCGTTCTTGTGCAGACCGCGATTGCCCACGCCCAATTCGAAACAATCCATCCATTCCCCGATGGCAATGGCCGAGTCGGGAGAGCACTCATCCAGGCCATGCTGCGTGGGGGGCAGCTAACGCGCAATGTAGCCGTTCCGGTCTCTGCGGGTTTGCTCCACGACACGGGTCGCTATTTTGAGGCCCTCGGTGCATACCGCTCCGGGGACATCGCGCCGATAGTCCGCTCCATTGCTGAGGCATCGTTCGCGGCTGTGCACAATGGTCGCATCCTCGTAGAGGACTTGGAAACCGTCCGGATAGAGTGGCGCGACCGCGTTAAAGCCAGACGAGACTCCGCGGCCCACCGACTCGTGGACATCCTCCTTCGCCAGCCAGTTATTGACAGTGCCGCCGCTGCAACTGAGCTTGGCATTTCGGCTGTCAATGCCCAAGTCGCTATCAACCGCCTGGTTGATTCAGACATACTGATCCAAATTTCAACGGGAAGACGCAACCGCATCTGGCTGGCGAAGGATGTTGTGCGGGTTCTTGACGAGTTCGGCGCCCGCGCCAAGAGACGCCGCTAGGGGAACGCTTTTCTTTCTTGGCGACGCGATCAAGATACTGGAAAGTGTCCCACTCATATGGCACACTTTGTGTCATTGGGTTGTTACACTTTTGGGGGTTAGAGTTCATGGTCATTTTTCTGTACCAGTTCGGTCCTACTGTCGTCGCACTGCTTCTTGCGTGCGGCGTATCCTTCATCCGTCGGCGATCACACGTGGTCCTGCCGAAAACCGTACGGCAATTCACGTCCGTTGGGATTGTCCTCGCCCTCGGGTTCATGATCACCTTCACCGCGTGGTCTGTCTTTCCATGGTGGATGCCACACGTCAGCGAGGACACAGTACTGTTTCTTCAGCTTGGCCGTTACCTTGCTCCGCTCGTGCTGACTGTTGTTGCGCTGGTCTTACTTATCGTCCCGGTGCCTGCTCCCGGTCCGCGCGGCACTGCCGCTCTTGCCCCTCGGACACTCATGACCTTCACTTCTCGGGCGTGGCTGGGATCCGCGGTCGGCGTGATGGCTGTGGTCTCTTCGATTGCGTTCTTCGCAGGATTGGCTTCGAGCCCCGACGAGAGAGGTAGGCATGTGATGTTCGTGGTGCGGTCCTCCGCCAACTCCAGTGCCAGCACAACCATCTACGGGTGGTGGTTCTCGACGCCGTGTTTGATCATGATCGCGGTCATTGCCATGATCGTATTGGTCGCTCTGATAATGATCTCGCGTCCAGCACTTGCCGTTGATTCACAGCGCGACACTGCCGTAAGAGTTGCACGCATTGGCAACGTCTTGTCGGTAAGCACCGGAGGGCTCCTTCTCCACCTCAGTGTGGTGCTGCAATCACTCTCCAACACCTCCTCCCTCCGCACTGGGCAAGCAGGATGGTTCGAGCTCGGCACTTCCTTTGCGGCGCTCGGCCCCGCCCTTCAGCTTGCTTCTCTCCTCTCATTCATCTGTGGCATGGCAATGTGGTGGTCGACTCTCCTGACAGTTCTACCCGCCCGTACACGACAAACCAGCAGGGCAGCGCTGGCATGATCATCACTCTCACCGAATCTGGCGCTCCACTCGTCGACCAGATTCGGGACCAAATTCTTGGGCTCATCACGACCGGCCTACTTTCCGCCGGCCAAAGACTTCCTTCCGTGCGCCAATTGGCCAGCGACCTCGGCGTGGCACCTGGCACAGTGGCAAAAGCCTATAGAACACTCGAAAGCGAAGACTTCCTCGTCACGCGCATCGGCAGTGGCACACGAGTCAGCACAAAAGCGTCAGCCATACCGCGCGACGTTCTCTCCGCAGCCACGCAACTCGTCAAGGCGAGCAAGCGCGAAGCTGTAGACGTGGATGAAGCTATTCGCGTTCTACGCGCCGTCTGGCCCGAGTATTGACCATGAGCCGGTCATGGGCCGCAGGACCCCTACTTGCGTCCCGTGAAGTGTTCCATGGACTTGTAAACGCCAAACACTCGCCCGGCCACCACATCCCAGGCGGCGACCGGCAGGACTCCGCGCAGTGCCGTGCTCAGTTTCACTGTCCACGGCATCATCAGCATTGGTGTGCCTTCCTTCATGGCCCGCCACACGCGCTCCGTCACCGCGGCCGGTTCCATCAGCGGTGTCAGGAGCGGGCCGCGGGCGCCTTCAAACATGCCCGTCTTGATGTAGGAGGGGCAAAATGTGGTCACCTTGATGTGATGGTGTCCGGCTTGGGCTAGTTCCAGCCGCAAGGAATCGCTCCAGCCAATTGCTGCCCACTTGGAGGATGAGTAGACACTCATGCGGGGGTTGGCGAGTAGTCCGGCCGCCGAAGCCACATTGACGATCCGCGACGTCCGTCCGCCGTCGATCATGGCAGGCAGGAACTCCCGGGTGACGTGCATCAGGGCCAAGGCATTGATGGCCATGGTGGCGGCGATGTCGCTGCGCTGATCGTGCTCCCAAAAGTACTTGCCGCGCACAATGCCGGCATTGTTGATCAGGATGTCCGGGGTGCCCACGTCGGTGCGCACCTTCTCCGCGGCAGCTTCAATGTCCTCCAGTTGGCTGACGTCCACCACGTAGCTGTGGATCTCCGAACCCCTGCCCCTGAGCTCGGCGGCGGCCTCCTCCAACAGCCCGGCATTGATGTCCCAGAGAATCACGTGGGCGGCGTGGTCCTTGACCGCAAGGTGGGCGTACATTTTGCCCATGCCCATGGCGGCGCCGGTAATGAGGACGGTTGCATGGGCGAGGGATCCAATAGTGCTGTTCATGGCTGTGTCTCCAAAGGTGTTGGGATGAGCTTGCCGGGGTTCATGATGCCCGCAGGGTCCAGGGTGTTTTTGATGCCGGCCAGGACCTTGATGCCCAGGTCCCCGATTTCGGCGCCCATGTAAGGTGCGTGGTCCAGGCCGACGGCGTGGTGGTGGGTGATGGTGGCCCCGGCCGCCACGATGGCGTTGGAGGCAGCTTCCTTGACGCGCGCATTTTGGGCCAGCCAGTCCTCCTCGAGCCCGGACAGGAAAGTGAAATACAGGGACGCGCCGTCGGAGTAAACATGCGAAATATGCGTCTGCACATGGGCTGCGCCGCCGCGGGCCTCAAGTGCGTCCAGGATGGCCCGGCGGACACTTTGATACGTAGGCTCAAGCTGGCCCCAGGTGGCCGCCGTTTCGAGGGTCTCCACGTAGACGCCGCGGGTCAGGAGTTCGTCACGCAGGTAGGGGCCACTGAAGCGGCCATGCTCCCACGACTTCCCCGGCGCCGGACCCAGCGGGATCCCGCCAGCGCGCCGCAGGATCCGCGCACTGCGCCGCATCCGGGCACTGGCCCCTCGACGGTCGCCCTCCCAGACAAAGAGGGACAGCGCGGGAGTCTGCTGGCCTCGGATTGCCAGGTAGCCGGAGAGCAGGCCTGTCTTCCAGCCGCCCAGCTTGAAGGTCGACGCCGTCTCATCAGTGTCGCTGAGGCGGCAGACGTGCGGCATGTCGCCAAGGCGGCCGTCGTGGCGCAGGCGCCGCATGGCATCGGCCCCGGCGGCGAATGACGGGAAGGACCAGGATCCGTACACCTTGTCCTCGGGCGTGGGGGACACCTTGACGGTGACCGCGGTGATGACACCAAGGGTTCCTTCGCTGCCCACCACCACGTCGAGCAGCTTTGGCCCGGCAGCCGTGCCCGGTGCCAGGGAGCCGACGTCGAACGGGCCTGCGGGGGTCTCGAGGTGGACGGTCTTGACCAACTCGTCGGACCGGCCGTAGCCGGTTGATGCCTGGCCGGCGGAGCGCGTGGCCACATATCCGCCCAGGGTGGCTTCCTGGTGGCTTTGCGGAAAGTGCCCCAGCGTGAAGCCGTGCGGGGCGAGTGCCGCTTCGATGGCAGGGCCCCGGATGCCGGCCTCAAACGAAGCCGTGCGTGAGACGGGATCCACCTGCAGGAGCCGGTTCATGCGCCGCATGTCCAGGGTGACGACGCCGGCAAAGCGGCCGCGCAGTGGTTCCACCCCGCCCACCACCGACGTTCCGCCACCAAAGGCCACCACAGCCAGTTGCCGCCGCACACACAGCGACAAGAGTTGCCCCACTTCCTCGGTTCTGCCGGGGAACACCACGGCGTCGGGGGCCTCGAGTGCATCTCCGCTGCGGCGTCGCAGCAGGTCCGGGGTGCTCTTGCCACCTGCATGGAGGATGCGTTCCACGGCATCCGTGGCGACGTGTTGAGTCCCAACAATGGCCCGGATCTCGTCCAGGTCATCCTCCTCCAGCGCCACCGGGCCCACGCGAACATCGGCCAGGTCAACGGGTGGATGGCCGGCGTCGATGCTGGTGAGCTTGAGGGTGCTGCGCAGAAACTCCAGTGCACCTGCACCCAGGGGCCGGGCGTGGCTGGGGTCCCCCCAGCCGTGCCACACGGAGGGAGAAACTGATTCTGTGAGATTCGTCACCATGGGATACAGTGTGACACATGACGTCACAACGTACCAACGTGCAGGCCGATGCCACGCTCCTTTCCGCAACCCGGGATTCAGTGGTGCTCCACGGTGTCCGCCGAACCACTGCCAACGACATTGCCGAGCGGGCTGGCATTTCGCGCATGACCTTCTACCGCCGGATGGGTTCGGTGGAGAATGCGGTGCTGGCAACCCTCACCCATGAGTTCCGCAGCTACGCGAACACCGTACGGATCGGCACGCCCACTGGTACCGGGCGCCAGGAGCTGGTGCACTTCGCGGTGGAAAGCGTCCGGGTGTTTGCCACCTCAGAACTGCTGGCGTCCATCGCCGAGCGAGACCCGGAATTCCTGATCCCCTATGTGACGGATCGATTTGGTGCCAGCCAGCAGCTCATCCTCGACCAGCTGCGCACACTTCTGGACGCAGGCGTGACGGACGGCAGCATCGAAGCGGCCGGGGGGACAGCCACCACGCTGCTGCTGGCATTGCAGGGCGTGGCCCTGTCCTCACGGGTTCTCCTGAAAACGGACGCCTTCGAGGACGCTCTGGCAGAACTTGCCAAGATGCTGGAACGCTACCTCACGCCGTCGAACAACGGTGCACAGCAGAGCGGAGCATGACCATGAAAAACCCGAGCTGGATCAACTGCGAAAGCCGCCAGCGGGCACTCGAGCACGTGGCCCACCACACGGTAGACGTGGTGGTGGTGGGCGGCGGCATCACCGGCGCCGGTGTGGCCCTGGACGCCGTGAGCCGCGGACTCAGCGTGGCCCTCATTGAAAGCCACGACTTCGGCGCCGGAACCAGCGGCTACAGCTCCAAGCTCATCCACGGCGGGCTGCGGTATCTGGCCAGGATGGACTTTGCCGTGGCCTGGGAATCGGCCATGGAACGACGCTGGCTCATGAGCAACATAGCCCCGCACCTGGTCCGCCCGCTGGGGTTTGTCATCCCGGACGCCCGCAGCGCCCCGGCCTGGGAGGGCGCGGCTGCAGCGCTGGGTGTGGTCATCTACGACGTGCTGCGCAGACTGTCCGGACTGGGCAGCAAAACGCTGCCGCGGCCCCAGCTCCTCTCCAACCAGGCGGTGACCGCACTGGCGCCGGCACTCGACGTCACGGCACTGCGCCGCGGCTACCTCTACTGGGACGGACAGGCCGTGGACGACGCCCGGCTGGTGCTCGGCGTGGTCCGCACGGCAGCCCGGCACGGGGCCCATGTGCTGCGCGACGTCAAGGCCAGCAGCCTGACCGCGACAACCGTGGAGGCCGTGGACACTCGCACGGGGGCGCGCGTTGCCATCCAGGCTCGCGCGGTGGTCAACACCACTGGTGTGTGGGCTGGCGACTTCGAGCCGCAACTGAGCGTGACCCCCAGCAGGGGCACCCATCTGGTGGTACGGGCGGAGCGGATGGGCAATCCCCATGCCGCGCACACGGTTGGCGTGCCCGGGCACTTTGGCCGCTACGTCTTTGTGCTGCCGCAGCCCTGCGGCCTGGTGTACATCGGGCTCACGGATGAGGCGGACCACACCGCCGACGGCCACCGGCCCCAGGTTCCGGAGCACGACGTCGACTTCCTCTTGGACGTTGTCAACGCCACCTTGACGGTACCGCTGACACGCGAGGATGTGGTGGGTTCCTTCGCGGGACTGCGGCCCTTGGTGGAGGCCGCCCACGGGGACGGTCCCGACGGTACCGCCGACATTTCACGCCGGCACCTGATCCGGGATGTCCCCGGGGCGCCCATCACGGTGGTGGGCGGAAAAATGACCACGTACCGCCGGATGGCCCAGGACGCCGTGGATGCAGTGGTGGCCCGGCTGGGGATCGAAGCCTCCTGCCGCACCAAGACCCTGCCGCTGGTGGGTGCCGCGTCCGCCACGGTGCTCGGAACCATTGACGCACCTGCCAGGCTCGTGGCGAAATATGGCACGGAAGCCGCTGCGGTGCAGGCGCTCCAGCTGCAGGATCCGCGGTTGGCGGAGCCGCTGTTTGACGGGACCGAGATCACCGGCGCGGAACTGTTTTTCGCCGTTCAGGCTGAGGGGGCCGCCAGCATGGCGGACCTGTTGGAACGGCGCACCCGTCTGGCCTTTGTGCCCGCTGATGCGGCCCTGGCCCGTGGGCGGGCGGAGCAGATCCTTGCCATGGCAGAGTCATTTTCCAGCCGGGAGCAGACAAGCGCACGGAACGAGGCGGGGGAGTGAGCCTGGCCGCTGGCCCCGCCGCCGGTTGAGCTTGCATGGCCAACGGTGGGCCGTAGTGCGTGGTAGCGTTTCTTCCGACCACACGGGAGCCCTTGCAGGGGCTGAGATCAGGCTGAAGCAGCCTGCGACCGTTGAACCTGTCCGGGTAATGCCGGCGAAGGAAGTGAGCAATCCGTGAACCCCAAAGCAATAACAATGACCCCTGCCCCCAAAGGTTTGGAACAGGCTGAAACGCAATCCCTGAAATCACATTCACTGGCCTTTGATGTGGATCCAGAGTCAGGAATTCGTGTACCAGTCACAGAAATCGCGCTGGAGCCGTCTCCCAACGGCCAGGCCAACGCGCCGTTTCGCGTCTACCGCACGGCCGGGCCGGGCAGCGATCCGGTAGTGGGCCTTCAACCCTTTCGAAGTGCTTGGATCAGTGCCCGCATGGACACGGAAATCTACCGGGGGCGCACCAGAAATTTGCTTGACGACGGCAAGTCCGCGATGCGCCGGGGCGCTGCCTCAGCAGAGTGGAAGGGATTGGTTCCAGAGCCGCGCCGCGCACGGGCCGGTCAGCGCGTTACGCAAATGCACTATGCCCGCCGCGGCATCATCACCCCAGAAATGCAATTTGTGGCAATCCGGGAAAACTGCGACGTGGAACTGGTGCGCAGCGAGGTGGCGGCCGGCCGGGCCATCATCCCCAACAACATCAACCACCCGGAGTCCGAGCCCATGGTCATTGGGCGGGCCTTTTTGGTGAAGATCAACGCCAACATTGGCAACTCGGCCGTCACCAGCTCCATCGCAGAGGAGGTCGACAAACTGCAATGGGCAACCCAGTGGGGTGCCGATACTGTCATGGACCTGTCCACCGGCGATGACATCCACACCACCAGGGAATGGCTCATCCGCAACGCCCCGGTCCCGATCGGCACCGTGCCGATCTACCAGGCCCTGGAAAAGGTCAACGGCGAAGCCAACGCCCTGACCTGGGAAATCTTCCGGGACACGGTCATTGAACAGTGCGAGCAGGGCGTTGACTACATGACCATCCATGCGGGTGTCTTGCTTCGCTACGTCCCCTTGAGCGCCAATCGTGTGACTGGCATTGTTTCCCGCGGCGGGGCCATCATGGCGGGTTGGTGTCTTGCCCACCACCAAGAGAATTTCCTGTTCACGCACTTTGACGAGCTGTGTGAGATCTTCGCCCAGTACGACGTGGCATTTTCGCTGGGCGACGGCCTGCGCCCAGGCTCCATTGCCGACGCCAACGACGCTGCCCAATTTGCAGAACTGGACACCCTTGCCGAATTGACGCAGCGGGCGTGGGAACACGATGTCCAGGTCATGGTTGAAGGCCCGGGACACATCCCGTTCCACCTGGTCCGGGAAAATGTTGAACGCCAGCAGGAGCTTTGCAAGGGAGCCCCCTTCTACACACTGGGGCCGCTGGTTACCGACATAGCACCTGGGTACGACCACATCACCTCGGCCATCGGGGCGACGGAGATTGCCCGCTACGGCACAGCCATGCTTTGTTACGTGACCCCCAAGGAGCATTTGGGCCTGCCCAACAAGGACGATGTGAAGACCGGGGTGATCACCTACAAGATCGCCGCGCATGCTGCGGACCTGGCCAAGGGGCACCCCGGGGCGAGGGAGCGCGATGACGCCTTGTCCAAGGCCCGATTCGAGTTCCGTTGGCGTGACCAGTTCGCATTGTCGTTGGATCCTGTCACTGCCGAGTCCTTCCACGACGAAACGCTGCCTGCCGAACCGGCAAAGACCGCCCACTTTTGTTCCATGTGCGGCCCGAAGTTCTGTTCAATGCGCATCAGCCAGGACATCAGGGACGAGTATGGTTCGGCCGAGTCGCAGGCGGCCATTGCCGATATGTACGCGGGCATGCGTGAGAAGAGTCAGGAGTTTCTGGCAACCGGGGGCAAGGTGTACCTGCCGGAACTCGCCGTTCCTTTGCGGCCATAGAGCCACGATAGTGGTGGCGGGGCGCAACGGTTTGCAGATGTGAAGAAATAACCTCTCGGAAACGGGAGGTTATTTCCTTATGGGGGGATGTCGGCTGGCGGACTGCTTCGCGTACCGGCTCAGATCGGTCAACGGCGCACCCGATAGCGCAGGTGAAGCACCCGGTTTCCCTGAATCACCACGTCGGGATCCTCCAACAGGTGCTGTGCGTTGACCGACCCGAAGTAGCGCTTGCCGGACCCGAACACGACGGGTACGACGTCCATGCGCACCTCCTCGACCAGGCCCGCGGCTAGCACCTGGCCACCGACATCGCCAGCGGCGACCTCGACGATGCGGTCGCCCGCGAGCTCCTGCGCCTTGGCCACGGCTGCCTCGACGCCGTCGACGAAGTGAAACGGCGCCTCGGGGTCCCAGCCCTCGGGCTTGGGCCTGTGCGTCACGACGACCACGTGGTCGACCCCTCCCGGAGGCTTCCCGTCCCAGCCGTCCGTCATGTCGAAGACGTGGCGGCCAACGATTGTCGCCCCGATCTGGTCCCAGTACGGCCGGATGTAGTCATAGGACGTCTGTGAGACCATCAGCACACCGCTGTCGTCCAACGGGACGTCACCACTGAGCAACCAGTCGAACAGCGGTCCGGGCTGGTCGTTCATGTCCGCGACGAAGCCGTCCACCGATACCGAGCTGTTCATGACCACCTTGCCCACAGGGCCCTCCTTTGCTTTGGGTTGCCCACATTAGCAGCTCTCCACAGGTGAGGGTATAGCCGACGTGTGATGCTGTCGGCGGCGGTCGTCAGCGCGTCGTCCTCGCCCATCGTCGCCGTCGGACAAGACAGGCGAACTGGTTCTGCCCGCGAAGAACTAACGCAATCTCTTAGCAGTGAGGCAGGTGCAGCCACTGGGTCGCCAGTTCACGGAATGTCCGCGGTGCCAGCCGGGATGCCCCGGCTGGCAGGCAGCCCAGAAACTGCGTTCCCTCAGTTCCGCGCAGGCTTTCGCGGTTGCTGAGTTCAACGTCCGACGGCGTTGCCGGCCAGGAGCCGATCACCAGTGCCGGGCCGGCAAAGCCGCGGCGGTGCAGTGCCTCCACTGTCAGGGCGGTGTGATTCAGCGTTCCCAAACCACTGCGGCACACCACCACGAAATGGCTCAGGGCGGCTCCCGTGGCAGCCGCCGCGAGGTCCGCCAGGGTGTGGCTGTCGGCATCGAGTTCCACCAGCAATCCGCCGGCGCCCTCCACCAGCACGTGGTCATGGCTGGCGGCCAGTTCCGCAATGCGGGCCACATGGTGAGTCAGATCCGGCAATTCACGATTGGCCCGGCCCGCGGCGGCACGTGGCGCCATGGGGTCACCGAGCCGGATGCCCTCATGAATCGAGTGGACGCCGCTGAGCCGGGAAACCTCGTCAACGTCGCCGTGCTCGCTTCCGGAAACTCCGGTTTGGGTCGGCTTGTAGATGGCCACGGCGGCCCCGGCGGCTGACAGCGCCACGGCCAGGGCCGCCGTCGTCAGCGTTTTGCCAACCTCGGTGTCGGTGCCCGTTATGTAGGTGACGCTCATGGGAATTCCTTGCTGGAGAGTTGGGCAGTGACAGTGAGCGGGGCCTGAAAGGAAAGCAGCCGCAGCCACTGCGGCGGGGCACCGGCCGGTTCAAGGAGGGGCAGGGCTCTGGCGGTTTCCTCCAGGACCAGCGCGGTTTCCAGTTCGGCCAGTTTTGCGCCGAGGCAGCGGTGCAGGCCGTGGCCAAATGCCAGCGAATAGGCGGTCGGTGCCGCCTGCCCGGGGTGCCGTCCCGACAATTCCAACAAGATTTCCGCCCCGGCCGGGATGGCCTGCCCCGCCACCTGGGTGTCGCGAAGGGCAGCGCGCCGCCAGGTGTGGACGGAGGATTCGGTGGCCAACACCGCGCGGACATGGTTGCGGGCGGCCTCCGGTTCACTCAGGGCGGCCCAGCTGCCGGTGGTTGCCCGGGCGGCGGATTCAAGCCCGCGGAACAGCACCGTGTTGATGAGCTGCGCGGTGGTTTCCTGGCCGGCAATGACCAAGAAGTAGCCCAGGGAACACACCTCGGCGCTGGAGAGGCCTGCGGCGTCGAGCACACCAAACAGCGATGAAGTGCCCCGGGCGGCTGCCGCCTCCTGCCGAAGCCACACGTAGAATTCCGCGGCACTGTGGGCCAGGAGGAGTTGCCGCTCGGGATCCGGCCAGCCCCAGAACAGCTCCAGGGAATCCCTGCTCCACCGTTTCAAGAGGTCCAGCTCCGGCGTGGGTTGCCCCGTGAGCTCGGCCATGACGACGGGCGGGATGTGCTTGCCCACGTGCTCCGCCAGATCCACCGGGCCCTGCCCAAGCGCCATGCTGGTGGCCGCGAGCCTGTGCCGTGCCAGCTCACGGACCCGCGGTTCAATGGCGGCAACCTTGGCGGGCGTAAAAAAGCGGCCCACCATGGTGCGCACTGCTCGGTGCTGGGCCCCTGTGGCAGAAGCCAGCACCGGGGGCAGCGCAAAACGGACCTTGCTCAGAATGCGCAGAGTGGCCGGGGCCAGCGGAACCACCGAGGTCAGGGCGTTGGTCGGGGCAAAGTCGTCCGTGCGGCGCATGATGTCCCGCACCTGGGCAGGCTCGCCAATGACTGTGTAGCTCAAGACGGACCACCGTTCCTGCCGGCTGCCAGCGCACGCGCCACGGTGTTGGCAGCCCATTCCAATTCCGTGTCCGTGAGGCTGGCGCGGGCCGTCAGTCGGAGCCGGGATACGCCGTCGGGCACGCTGGGCGGGCGGAAGCAGCCCACGGAGACACCCTGTGCCCGCAGCTCCGCTGCCAACTCGGCTGCCCGGCTGGCCGATTCCACCGGGATGGATTGGACGGCGCCCGCGGCCTGCGGAACACCGCACCGGGCGGCCAGAACGGCCGCGTTCGCCAGCACCCGCTGCGCCAATTCTGGCTCCTGCCGGACAATGGCTGCTGCGCGCGCGGCTGCGGCAGCCGCGGCCGGTGCCAGGGCCGTGTCAAAGATGAACGTCCTGGCCGTGTTAACCAGGTGGTCCCGGAGCAGGGCCGAGCCCAATACGGCTCCGCCCTGGGACCCCAGCGCCTTGGACAAGGTGGCTGTCACGGCAACATGCGCCGCGCCAGCCAGTCCGGCGGCATGGATGGCGCCCCGCCCCTGGCCGGCGACCCCGAGACCGTGGGCGTCGTCCACCAGCAGCAGGGCGTCAAAAGTGGCGCACAGGCCGGCGACGGCGGCCAGATCGGAGGCATCGCCGAGCACGGAGTAGATGGATTCCAGCACCACGATGGCCCGCGGCTGGGTGCGGTTGGCCAGGGCAGCGGCAATGGCGGCCACGTCGTGGTGGGCCACCTCGAGTGCGGGGGAGCGGGAGAGCCTGATGCCGTCAAGCAGGGATGCGTGCACGTGGGCGTCGTGGATGATGAGAGTTCCGGGGCCGCCCAAGGCTGTCAGTACCCCGATGTTGGCGGTGTAGCCGCTGGAGAATGCCAGCGCCGCCTCCTGTCCGGTCAGGAGGCACAGCTGTTTTTCCAGATCCTGGTGGGCCGCCGTGGTGCCGCACACCACGCGGGAACCGCGGGCTCCGGCGCCGAATTGGTGCAGAGCCTGGGTGGCTGCGTCAATGACGCGGGGATCGGCGGCGAGACCCAAATAGTCGTTGGAGGCCAGATCCACCAGCGTGTTCTGCGGCTCGGTGCTGCGCTGAAGTCCGCGCCGTTTGCGGACATCGGCCCGCGAGCCAAGCCACGTCTGCATGGCGGTTGTTGCACCGGCCATCAGCCGTGCACCTGGGCCACGGCGGCACAGATTCCTGCGCCGATCGCGGCCACGTCGTCGGCTGAGCTGATGAACGGTGGCATGGTGTAGATGAGGTTGCGGAACGGCCGGATCCAGACACCGCACGCCAGGGCCGCCGCTGTTGCGGCTGGCACATCCACGGGCGAGGACAGTTCCACCACACCCACGGCACCCAACACCCGGACTTCCTTGACCGACGCCTGCGAACGCGCCGGGGCCAGGGCAGCAGCCAGGCCGTGTTCGATGCCGGCCACCTGATTTTGCCAGCCGTGGGTTGTCAGCAGGTCCAGGGAGGCCGACGCTACGGCGCACGCCAGGGGGTTGGCCATAAAGGTGGGTCCGTGCAGCAGCGCCCGGAGCGGGGAGTTGGTGACCACTTGGGCCGCACGGGCGGAGCACAGCATGGCGGCCAGGGTCAGGTAGCCGCCGGTCAGGGCCTTGCCCACACACATGATGTCCGGAACCACGTCCGCCCATTGCGAGGCGAACAGTTTCCCCGTCCGGCCAAAACCTGTGGCGATCTCATCCACAATCAACAGCAAGCCGTTCTCATCGGCCACCCGCCGGGCTGCGGCCAGGCATTCGGGGGCATAAACGTACATGCCGCCAGCGCCCTGCAGTACGGGTTCCACAATGATGGCCGCCAGCTCGTCCCTGTGGGCGCGAACCGTTGCCTCAAGGGCGGCAATCCATGTGGACACCTCAGCCGTGTCGGCACTCAGCACACCACGGACGAGCCGGGCGGCGGGCGGACGCGGCAGGAACAACTGCTCGGCAATGTTGGCGGGAAAAGCCGCGTGCATGCCGTCTACTGGGTCGCACACACCCATGGCAGCGAAGGTGTCGCCATGGTAGCCGCCGCGCAGCGCCAGGAAGCGGCTGCGTCCGGGCCGGCCGTTCCCCAACTGGAACTGCACAGCCAGCTTCAGGGCCACTTCCACGGACACCGAGCCGGAGTCGGCAAAGAACACATGGTCCAGCCCGGTCATGGCGGCCAATTGTTCGGCCAACCGCACGGCCGGCTCATGCGTCAGGCCGCCAAACATGACGTGGCTGAAGCGGCCGGCCTGTTCCAGCAGGGCCGCATCCAAGGCGGGGTTCCGGTAGCCGTGGATGGCTGACCACCACGAACTCATGGCATCCACCGCCTCAAAGCGGCTGCCGTCCTCCGAGGAGAGGCTCAGCCGCGTGCCTTGTGCACTGTGCACAGCATAGGGTGCGTCACCGTCCAAGGGGGCATAGGGGTGCCACAACAATCCGCGGTCGCGCTGGATGAGTGTGGCGCGGACAGGAGGAGTGTCCGCTGCGGCCGCCGTGATGGTTGGTGCCGCTCCGGTGCCATCAAGCATTGGGGGCCATCGACGTGCCCGCGCCCCGGCGGCGGATGGTGAGGGACCCTTCGGGGGAGGGCGCGCCGTCGTCCGTCTCTTGGTCCTGATTGCTGCCCAGCACCACAAAACCGTTGTCCGCAATCATGTCCAGGTCCGCCGTAGCCTCCTGGCCTTCGCTGGTGAGGTAGTCGCCCAGGAAAAGGGAGTTGGCCACATGCAGGGCCAGCGGCTGGAGCGTGCGCAGGTGCATCTCGCGCCCGCCAGCCATGCGCAGCTCCGTGGCGGGGCAGGCAAAGCGGACCAGGGCCAGCACGCGCAGGCAGGCGGCAGGGGTCAGCAGCCAGGTGCCCTCCAGCGGGGTCCCGTCAAAGGGCATCAGGAAGTTCACGGGGATGGAATCGCTGCCCAGTTCGCGCAGGGCAAACACGGCGTCTATGAGCTGATCGTGGCTTTCGCCCATGCCCACGATCACTCCGGAACAGGGGGAGAGGCCTGCGTCCTTGGCCTGCTCCACGGTGCGCACGCGGTCGGAAAACTCGTGTGTTGAGCAGATGTCCGCGTACATCTCCTCGCTCGTGTTCAGGTTGTGGTTGTAGGCGTCGACCCCGGCGGCCTTCAATCGTCCTGCCTGCCCCTCCTTGAGGATGCCCAGGCAGGCGCACACCTCAACGTCGGGGTGCTGGTCCTTGAGCTCGCTGACCATGCCGGCCACCCGGTCCACGTCCCGGTCGCTGGGGCCCTTGCCGCTGGCCACCATGCAGACGCGCGAGGCGCCGGCGCGGATGCCGGTGGTTGCCTGCGCCACGGCATCTTCGGGCTTGAGCCAGGTGTATTTCAGGATTTGCGCAGCCGAGCCCAGCCGCTGCGAGCAGTACGTGCAGTCCTCCGGGCACAAGCCCGATTTCAGGTTGACCAGGTAGTTCACCTTGACGGTGTTGCTGAAGTGGGCGCGGCGCAGGCGCGCTGCCGCTGCCGCCACCTCCAGCAGCTGGTCGTCGGTGGATTCGAGGATGGCATGTGCCTCCTCGCGGGTCAGGGTGGCGCCGGTCAACTGCCGGCCGGCGAGGTCATCAAAGTAATTGAACACCGTTCAATTGTGCGAGGTGGGTGTGCTGCTGTCAATTGGGGCCACCTTCCATGGGGGAAGATGGAGGGGTGCCGCTGGGGCATGCCAACACAGCTGAGGGGACCGGAGCCAATGGCGTTGACACGCGAGCAGATTGTCGATGCCGCCATGGCCATCCTGCGCGACTACGGGCTGGCCGATCTTTCCATGCGCCGCCTGGCCCGGGACCTGGACGTCCAGCCCGGCGCCCTGTACTGGCACATCAAAAACAAGCAGGACCTGCTCACAGTGCTGGCCGGGATGATCCTGGAACCCGTGGGTCAGGCGGGAACTCTGCGCGGACTTGCGCTGGCCATTCGTCGGGCGCTGCTGTCCGTGCGCGACGGCGCAGAGGTGGTGGCCCTGGCCCATGCGCTGGCACCGGATGCGCCTTCGCCAATGCTGCATCTTCGCCAGCTGATGGCCGTACAGGGACTGTCAGCCCAGGAGGTGCAGTGGGCCGCCGATGCTCTCATCCACTTCATTTTGGGCGCCGCCACACAGGAACAGACCCGGGCGGGACTTGCCCGGGCGGGCCTGGTGGGGCAGCTGGACGACGGCGCCGATGCGGCCTTTGAGTTCGGCTTGGGGCTTTTTCTGGCCGGGCTGGCGCGGAGCTAGCCGAGCCGTACAGTGGTTGGACTCAGACCCACGATTGTCTCTCCATGGCTTTCGTCGCGCCCGTCCCCGCTTTTCGTCCCCGTCCCAACGGGGGCGAAAAGCGGGGACGGGCGCGACCGCCAAAAAGCCCAGTCTGCCTTAGATGGCGGAGCCACCGCTCCACAAGCCGCATTGGTCCACACAACTAGCCAATGATGGGCCTTTCCTCGGGCAGCCTGTGCAGTCGTGGCCGCGAGGACAAGGCAATCGCCGAGGCAACGGTGATAGTGCCCAGACGCCCCGTGAACATCAAGGCCATCAGTACCCATTCGGCGCTGGCCGGCAAGTGGTAGGTGATGCCTGTGCTCACACCCACCGTGGCAAAAGCGGAGATAGCCTCGAACAACACCTTGTCCAGGCTGTAGTCGGTGGTCATCAGCAGCAACAGGGTGCCGGTCATGACCGCGGCCACGCCGAGCAGCGCCACGGTCAGTGCCTGCCGCTGCACCGAGGGGCTGATGGATCGGTGGGCGATGGTGACCTGTTCGCGGCCGCGGATCTCATTCCAGATGGCGAAGGCCAGTACCAGGAAGGTGGTGATCTTAATCCCGCCGGCCGTACCCGCACTGCCGCCGCCGATGAACATTAAGACGTTGGTGACCATGAGGGTGTCCTCCGAGGCAACCCCATAGTCGATGCTGTTGAAGCCTGCCGTGCGGGGAAAGACCGTTCCGCCCAGTGCGCCCAGGATTTTTCCACCCGTACTGAGAGGGCCCAAGGTTTCGACCCGGTTCCATTCAATGGCGGCGAAGAATGCGAATCCCACGGCCAGGAGCATGACTGTTCCGTAGACGGTCAGGCGGAGGTGGATGTTCCAGTCCTTGAGCTTCAACCGGCCGCCCAGCAGCTGGATGATCACGGGGAAACCCAGCCCGCCAGCCACCACGGCCACACAAATGGGGACGATGATCCAGGGATCGTCGGCAAAGCCCATCAAGTTGTCGCTGTAGAGGGCAAAGCCGGCGTTGTTGAACGCCGAGATGGCGTGGAAGAAACCGTGCCAGAGGGCCGTGCCCGGATTGCTTTCATACACGAGCCAGAAGCGGACGCTCAGGACGGCGGCCGTGGCCAGCTCAATGGTGGCCATGATCTTGAAGACGCGGAAAAGCACTGCCTTCACGTCACCAAAGTTCAGCGTGTGGGTCTCGGACTGCGCCACCAGCTGGCCCCTCAACCCGATGCTTTTGCGCACCAGCAGTGCCAGCAGGGTGGCCAGTGCCATGATGCCGAACCCGCCAACCTGGATCAGCGCCAGGATGACAACGTGGCCAAAGGGCGTCCAGAACGTGGCAGTGTCCACGGTGATCAGGCCTGTGACGCAGACGGCCGAGACGGCTGTGAAGAGTGCCGGCATGAGGAACTCGGTGTCACCGGCCGTGCGTGAGAACGGAAGCATGAGCAGAGCCGCCCCAACGAGGATCACCGCGAGGAAGGCCAGCGGCACCGTGCGGACAGGATGTTGCAGGGCGCCGGCCAGCCGGGACCCCTTTTTTGAGGCGGGTCCCTTGAAGTCCAGTGACCTGCGGGTCACCGGGGAGTCGCCGGGACGGCACTTTCGCGCAAGAATCTTCAACACGGTGTCCGTTCGGTTCCGACGGAGCGGACACAGCCTGGAAGGCAACCCTGTGGTGCTAGGAGCTTGGGTGTTTGCATCAGTAGGGCCTTTCCGTTGTCAAGAACATCTCTGCCAGCTGTCCTCCGGGCGGCGCCCCTTCGCTGCCGGCCATGCAGGTCCTGAGCTAGGCGGCACGCACCATGGAGCCTAGCACCGGTCATTCGCCAACTCGGCGGTCTTTACGAAACCTTTACGCCCGATTCTTGGCCACGAAACCGCCAACCCCTGCAGGCAGAAACCTCCGGTAGATGACCGGGGCCAAGCCTGCGCTGTGGCACTCAGGCCTCCTCGTTTAGGCTCGCTCATCTCGATTGTCCGAAAGGTTCGTGTAACCCCGGGGTGGCGGAGGGCATCCGAACAGCGCAGCAAATCAGCCCGCAGCCCGGGCGCAAGGCGTCCACGATCCTTCAGCCCGCGGCGGACGCAAGAAGGCTTGAAGGCAAGTAATCCGAGGCAAGCGACGCAGAGCCGAACGTATTTGCCCGGATCAAGGCCGACACCACGGTGAAGCCAGCTACGCTCAAGGCGACCTGGATCAACCGTTGGGGGCGGCCCATCTTTGAGGTTTCCACAACATCCGTGGAGCTCGGCCACGAACACTGGCTGTCCTTGACGGCACGGAAAGCGGCCGTGGTGGCGATCCCGGATTGGATCACCATCACGGCCGCTGGCCCGTCATGGTTTAGATCGTGGCTGCGTCGATGACGAAGCGGTAGCGGACATCGGATGCCAAAACACGCTCGTAGGCTTCGTTGATTTTGCTGGCCGGGATGACGTCGATCTCCGCGCCGATGCCGTGTTCGGCACAGAAATCGAGCATTTCCTGGGTTTCGCGAATGCCGCCAATCGCGGACCCTGCGAAGGAACGGCGGCCCAGGATCAGCGAGAACACCTGAACCGGGAGCGGTTCGGCCGGGGCGCCGACGTTGACCAGTGCGCCGTCGAGCCGCAACAGCTGCAGGAAGGCGTTGATGTCAATGAAGGCGCTGACGGTGTTGATGATCAAATCGAAGCTGCCGGCGAGATCGGTGAACGTGTTTTCATCACTTGTGGCGTAGTAGTGGTCGGCGCCCAGACGGAGCCCGTCCTCCTGCTTCTTCAGCGACTGGGACAGGACCGTGACCTCGGCACCCATGGCGTGGGCGATCTTGACGGCCATGTGGCCGAGCCCGCCCAAGCCGACGACGGCGACCTTCTTGCCGGGACCGGCGCCCCAGTGACGCAGGGGCGAGTAGGTGGTGATGCCGGCGCAAAGAAGTGGTGCCGCCACGTCCAGGCCCAAGCCTTCGGGGATGCGGACCACGAAGTTTTCGGTGACCACCACGTGGGCTGAGTAGCCGCCCTGGGTGATGGTGCCGTCGCGGTCCACTGCCCCGTAAGTGCCGGTATTTCCGGCCAAGCAGTACTGTTCCTCACCGGCCTGGCAGTTGGCGCATTCGCCGCAGGAGTTCACCATGCAGCCCACGCCCACCCTGTCACCGATGGCATGCCTGGTGACTGCGGAACCAACTTCGGTGACGATGCCAGCGATTTCGTGTCCTGGTGCCAGCGGGTAGCTTTGCGGGCCCCAGTCGCCGCGGACTGTGTGGATGTCCGAGTGGCAGATGCCCGCGTATTTGATCTCGATCAGGACATCGTGGGGACCCACGGCCCGGCGCTCGATGGTGGTGGGGACCAGCTCGCCGGTGGCGGAGGGTGCGGCGTAAGCGTTAACGGTAAACATGATTTCTCCTGTTGTTGATGTACAGAGGTGGATTGTGGATGGCCGACGGCGGCACGTGGCAGGCGCCGTCGGCTAGCTAGGTGGGGAAGGCTGGCCGGCCGTTCCCTCGGTGGCGAACAGGATGAATCCTGTCAGGGCCATGACCAACAGGATCGCCCGGGGCAGCCGGTCGCGGGTGGAGAATGGGTGGGAGGTGCCCTACTCATGGTCATGGTTGCCCCGTGCTACTTCTAGTCAACACGAGAGTTTGGGCCGTAAACAGGCCGCGGTGTTAGGGGGTACCAGCAGGGACCCCCACAAAAAGGCCGCGGGCAGCATCGAACCAGCCGTCGCGCAGATAAGAATGCCCCAGCGGATGTCCTATTGGTCCAGATCAGCGGGCATGACCCGCTGCTCGTGGGCCTTCTCTGGCCCGGCGGGCGCGGCGGCGGCATTTTCGGCTTGTCTGTTGGTTGCCGCCCACATGGCCAGCAGCCGCAAACCATCTTCCGAGGCGGATCCCGGCTCGGCACTGTAGGTAATCATGGTCAGGCCAGGTGTTGCCGGCAGTTCCAAGGCATCGAAATGCACCCTGAGCTCGCCGACCACCGGGTGGTGGAACGTTTTTGCACCCGTCCTGTGAAGACGGACATTGTGTTGGGCCCAGCGTTTGCGGAATTCGTCGCTGCGGGTTGAGAGTTCCCCGACCAAGTCAATCAGGCACTTATCCATGGGGTTGCGTCCGGCCTCGGTGTGCAGCATGGCCACGGCCATGTCCGCAGCAAGATTCCAGTCCGGGTACAGCGATTGGGACTTGTGGTTGAAAAAGGCGAACCGGGCAAAATTCACCGGCCGGGTTGGATCCTCGAAGGCCCCTGAGTACAAGGCCCGGCCCAGCTCATTGAACGCCACTATGTCCAGGCGGCCGTTCTGCACAAAGGCCGGGATGCCCACCATGCTGTCCAAGATGCGCTGCACGCTGGGATGGATTCCCTTAGCTGCTTGCCGCCGTGGGCGTGTGGCCGGCCCGGCTGCCCTGGCCAAATTGAACAAGTGTTCGTGCTCGGCCTCGTTCAGCTGAAGGGCCCGCGCAATGGACTCCAACACAGCGTCCGAAACACCGGCAAGGCCGCCGCGCTCCACGCGGGTGTAGTACTCCACGCTCACGCCCGCCAGAAGAGACACTTCCTCGCGCCGAAGCCCCGGGACACGACGAATGCCGCCGAAGGTGGGCAGCCCGGCCTGTTCGGGTGTGAGCTTTGCTCGTCGGGAAGCAAGGAATTCCCTGATTTCACTACGGTTGTTCATACATACAACGTTACTTCCCGTGGCCATCTGCGAGGGAGTCCCTGTCAGGGCCTGCCTTGCCGGACTGAGGCGAGCGTGCGGTCAATGACCCATTCTCCGTCGCTGTGCTCGAAGCTGTTTAGCAACTGCAGCCACTGGGAAGGGGGCCCTGCCAGTACCCGGATAGGCAGGCACTGACACAGTTGCGGCACTTGCTGTGCACTGGTGATTATGGAAACGACATTGACTTCTTTGGGGTTGGTTTGCCGGAAATCCAGGCCAGCATAAACCACTCGCCCACGGCCCTCGCCTGGCTGCAAAACGCTTCTACGCTTGTCTTCCGCGGGCTGCTGCTAATAGGTGCGCGCGCCGGCACCATGATTGCCTTCTTCTTTTCGCCACGCAGTTCTTCCGGAGCGTCTATGGCTGGACGCAACTTTAAGCCGGGCTTGGCTTCCTGCCCATGACGGTGGTTCAGTTTGTGTTCTCCTTGTCCGTGTCACGTTTGACGCGGAAAGTCGGCAACGCGCCCCTGTGGGTCGTCGCCCTTGCGTTGGTTTTGTGAGGCATGGTGCCGATCTCCCACACCGCTGCCGGTGCACCCTTCCAGGTCGCCGTAGTGGGGCCGATGCTGCTCAGCGGACTCGGTCAGGGGCTGGCCTTTGGCCCGCTGACCGCCGCCCAAGCCCGAGTTAGTGGTGGATAAACTGTTCCATGGCCTTGCCCACGCTAGCGCCCCAGTTCCGGGCCCGGGCCAGCTCTCCGTCGTCGAGAGTGTTGTCTTTGGACACCAGGAAGCTCTCCGGCGAAATGACCGCGCGTGAGCCTCGTTTGGTGAGAGCATGCCCAATATGCCCCGATGCCGCTCCTGTGAGAATCCGCGCCAAGTCCCTGCGGGTGTCAAAGGCCGCAGACAGGGCTGGCACCAGGTCCAGGTCCTTGGTCCATTCGCGCACCCCCATCCCCGCCGCCATGAGTTCAAGTGACAGATTCTTCGATGCATCCTTGGCCCACGTTGTTGCTTCTTCGCGTGAAGCGGGCCTTGTCATGCCATGCGCGTGAGTGGGGCCACCGAGAACAAGCAAGTCAGCCGAACGCGCGGCCTCCAGAGCTCGCGGGTCGTTGACGTTTGCCGTGATCACGGTTCCAAAGGGTGTCAATCCTTCAGCGATGGCCAGGGCAATGGCGCGTGTGTTGCCAAACATGGACTCATAGACGACGGCGATGCTCATCGTGATGACCTTTCTCGGGACAAAGGGGTGGCGGGGTGCTTAAACAAGCCTTGCTGGCCCTGCTCTATTCCACTAGGGCCGAACGTCCCGCCACGCCCTATTGCGCCGCCCGCAGGCTGCGCGACCCACACTTCCCTGCATGGCTGAAGAGCAGTGTGTTCTTGTGGTGGATGACGCAGCACCGGTTTCGATGCTGGCCGAGCTGCTGGGCGGCTACCACAGCCGGTGGGTTCGGCCGTTGGACCATAGATTGTCGAACGGCT
Organism: Arthrobacter glacialis; assembly: GCF_002909445.1. Taxonomy (GTDB): domain Bacteria; phylum Actinomycetota; class Actinomycetes; order Actinomycetales; family Micrococcaceae; genus Specibacter; species Specibacter glacialis. The sequence continues at coordinate 46,747 of NZ_PPXC01000012.1, read as the reverse complement.
GGGCAAGCTCGTGACGGACATTTTTCAACGATGTCGGGGCCCTCAACAGGTCGAGCGCAGCTAAATGACACCGCTGGCCCCGAGCGCGCTGCCGATGCCGTAGGTTGCCGCGAGGGCTAGGGCGCCGCCAATGACCAAACGGGTTGCCGAGGTTGTTTTGGAGCTGCCTCCGATGGCTGCGCTCAAGGTTCCTGTGAGGGCAAGGGCCAGCAGGACGGCCAGGAACGTGACTGGGATCCGCCACTCCGCGGGCGGCAGCAGGATGGCGAGCAGAGGCAGGAGAGCGCCGGCGGTAAACGCTGCCGCGGAAGCGTAGGCCGCTTGCCAGGGATTCGCTTCCTCATGCTGGCTAATGTTGAGTTCCGCTGACAGGTGCGCCGATAGGGCATCGTGGGCCGTCAGCTCAAGGGCCACCTGATCCGCCGTGGCCGCGCTGAGTCCTTTGGCCCTGTAGAGGCCTGTGAGTTCGGCCAACTCTCCCTCCGGGTCTTCGAGCAGTTCGAGTCGTTCCTTCTCGATGAGTGCCCGTTGGCTATCGCGCTGGCTGCTGACGGAAACGTACTCACCCAGGGCCATGGAAACGGCACCGCCAACCACCGCGGCGACTCCTGCCACAAGAATCGGTGTGGGTGAGTTCGTCACACCAGCAACTCCAACTACGGTTGCGGCGACGGAGACTATGCCGTCGTTGGCGCCGAGCACGCCTGCCCGCAGCCAGTTCAGGCGCCCGGCGATGTTGGCCGTGTGCGGTTCGTTGTCATGGGACCCCATCAAGTTGCTCATGTGCCCAAATTAGCAGGGTAGACCCAAGAACTCATGCAGGAGCTGCGTGCACAATGAGCACCGGACAATGGGCGTGCGCGGTGCAGGCGGTGCTGACGGAGCCCATCAGCAGCCCCATGAATCCGTCAAACCCACGCCAAACGCGCGCTCAATGGAATGGTCGAAGACATCTTGAGCGGCGCCCTTGAAATCTATGCTCCCCAGGGAAAAGGGGACTTGGTAAACGGTTGGGAAATTTCAACATGCCATGGCCTTCACCCGGGCCCCAGCGCAACGGCGAGCTTCTCGCCTTGACGGGGGGGCTTCGATGGAAGACTCAGAACCATCAACACCCACGATGATGGTGGCAGGTTCTTGTTCATCTCTCATGGCGCATCTCCGATCTCGGTTGGGGGTGTCCAGACCCATTCGCGAACCTCCGGCATATCCTCCAGATGCTGGCGAATGTACGTTTCGTGATCGGCCAGCATGATCCGGCAATGATCCGCCAGTTCCCGAGCACCGTCAAAGTGCCCACTGACCCGGTGCAGGGCTTCCAAGGCAAGGTGGTAGCGGCTCATCTTGTTGAGCACCACCATGTCAAACGGAGTCGTGGTGCTTCCTTGTTCGCTATAGCCGCGAACATGAAACCTGCCTGGATTCACTCGACCATGTAGGAGCTGATGGAACGCGCGGGCGTATCCGTGCCACGCCACAATGACCTCACCATTGGTGGTGAACAGTTTTTCAAAGTCAGGCTCGGACAGGCCGTGCGGGTGGACGTCCGGCGGCGGCAGCACCAAGGCGTCCATCACATTGATCACGCGCACCCCAAGTTGGGGAACATGATGCTGGAGCAACCACGCTGCAGCCAACGTCTCCTCCGTAGGGACGTCACCGGCGCACGCAAGAACAATGTCCGGCTCAGTCTCCCGCGCCTGGCTTTCGTTCCCCGCCCAATGCCAGATGGATGCACCCGCGGCGGCGTGCCTTCGGGCGTCCTCCAGATTCAAGTACTGGGGGTGGGCCTGCTTGTCCACCACCACCAGGTTGACGTAGTCCTTGCTGAGCAGGACATGTTCTGCTACAGCCAGCAAGGTGTTGGAATCTGGCGGAAGGTAGACGCGAATGACGGAACCAGACAGCGACAGGACAGTATCGATCAGGCCCGGCCCCTGGTGGCTGAACCCATTGTGGTCGTTGCGCCAACACGTTGAGGTGAGCATGATGTTCAGGCTTGGCACGGGTTGCCGCCATGGCAGTTCGCGGGCATGCTGGAGCCATTTTGCATGCTGGATGGTCATGGATGCGCTCACCATGGCGAAGGCCTCATAGGTGGCGAACAGACCGTACCGCCCGCTAAGAACGTATCCCTCAAGCCAGCCCTGGCACAGATGCTCCGAGAGGACCTCCATGACCCGACCATTCGGGGAAAGGCGGTCATCGCCGTCCCGCACCGGCCCCATCAGGCACCTGTCGGTGACTTCAAAGACGGCGCCCAAACGGTTGCTGTTGGTCTCGTCCGGGCTAAACAGCCTGAAACGGGGATCATGAGCCGTGTCTGTGTAAACATCCCGCAGCATCTCACCCAAGGGTTTGGTGGTTTCATGTTTCATTGACCCTGGTGTGCCAACCTCCACGGCGTAATTTTCCAAGGGACGCATCGGTAGAGGAGCCACGTCTGAGCCGCCGTTTGCCCACGGGTTGGCGCCCATGCGCAGATCCGCATCGGGGGCCAAGGCCGCCAGATCGGGCACCAGCCGGCCCTGCGGGTCAAAGAGCGTTTCGGGTTTGTAGCTGCGCAGCCACGCTTCAAGCTGGGCCAGGTGGGCCGGGTTTTCGCGAACGCCTGCCAACGGGACCTGATGGGAACGGAAAGTGCCTTCCATGGCGACGCCGTCAACAAAGTCCGGCCCCGTCCACCCTTTCGGGGTGCGCAGGATGATGGCTGGCCAGGGTGCAGGAGTGCTTGCACTGGTATGGCGTGCCTGCTCCTGAATCTGCAGAATCCGTGCGTGCGCGCTGTCCAACGCTTGGGCCAGCATGGGGTGAACCAGGGCAGGATCACTGCCGGAGACCACCACTGGGTCCCAGCCGTGTGCGCGCAGCAGCGCCATGACCTGCTCGTCGGATTGGCGTCCAAGGACTGTGGGGCCGGAGATCTTGTAGCCGTTGAGGTGAAGTATGGGCAATACGGCCCCGTCCCGGCGTGGGTTGATGAAGGCTGGAGCTTTCCACGCGCCCTCCAGCGGGCCGGTTTCTGCTTCCCCGTCGCCAATCACGCAGGCCACGATCAGTTCCGGGTTGTCCATGACTGCACCCGTGGCATGGGCCAGCGAATAGCCCAGCTCCCCGCCCTCATGAATGGAACCCGGTGTTGGGGGACCTACATGACTCGGAATGCCCCCGGGGGTGGAAAACTGCCGGATCAACCGCAGCAGCCCCTTGGGGTCCTGACTGACGCGGGGATAGATCTCGGAGTAGCTCCCCTCCAGATAAAGGTTGGCGATCACTGCCGGACCACCATGTCCGGGGCCGGCCACGAACAGGACTCTGGCCCCGGTATTGCGAATGAGCCGATTTAAATGGACGTAGATCAAGGACAGTCCTGGGCTGGTTCCCCAATGGCCCAGCAACCGTGGTTTGATGTGCTCCGCCGTCAGTGGGGACGTCAAAAGAGCATTCTCTTGAAGGTAGATCTGCGCCACCGTCAAATAGTTGGCAGCATCCCAATAGCGGTTCATGAGTGCAAACTCGTCTGCGGCTCGTCCTGGTTGTTTGGATTCCGTACCGCTTTGCTGTCCGTGGCTGCTTCGGGCGAGCTGACTGTTCAAGACTGTCTCCGTCTCCTCAGGTGGTGGCTCAGGCCCAAACGACAGGCCCACGGACACAGGAGTAGCACGTCCGCCAATTCAAGAGTGGCACTATCTGCACTCGATGGTTAGGGACTTTTGACCCTGTGCAGCAACCTTCGCCGGCGTCGATCATTGAAGCAGCAAGACTTGGGAAAAGCGAAAGCGGGAGAAGAATGGATCACGCCATGCAAGAAAAGACAATCCACGACGGCCCGCGCATCGTGGTCGGTGTGGACGGATCGCCCCAGTCAGTGCTGGCACTCCAGTGGGCACAAACGTTGGCGCAAGCATTGGATGCAACCATCACCGCCGTCACGGCTTGGCACATGGAGACGGTTTTTGGCTCGTACATAGTCCCCGACTGGGACCCTGATGAAGGTGCACGCCAGATTCTCAAGGACGCCGTGCAGGAGGCCTTTGGCGGCAACCCACCCGAAGGGTTTAGCGGGGTGTGTGTCCGCGGTACGCCCGCCAAAGTGTTGATGGAGCACAGCAAGTCCGCGCGGATGCTCATTGTGGGCTCCCGTGGACACGGTGGATTCGCGGGCATGCTGTTGGGATCCGTCAGTTCGGCCTGCGCCGAACATGCAAGCTGTCCCGTCCTGGTTGTTCACGGTGAGAGGGATGCAGTGAGGGTGCCGGTGTCGGTGGGTGCAACTCATGGGGACGGCGACGCTCCCGTCAGAGACAGCTGAGGCGGCGAAACTAACACAACGTTCCATCACCGGAACCAGCCACCTCAGCGTTGGGGACGCATAAGGCCAGCTCGTGGAGGGTGCTGAAATCTCCTGGGGGATGCCACGCATTCGGTGGTCATTGCTGTCATGTTGTTGGTGAGTGTCGAATTGGGGTTCAGCAATGAATTTCGCGCCGAACGGGCTGCCGAGGCTACTCATTCACGCGTCACGCACACGGTTGTGGCCCTTCGGGACCGAATCCCTGCCAAATCGACGTAGTGGATCTGGTGCCCGGTGACGCAGTCCGCCTGGGTCTGGGGGAGCGTCAGTAACAGCAGATGTCATCAACCTAAAGATCCACTGTCATCCAGGGCTGACTCGGGCCCGAGAGATTCGTGGGGGATTGTCCGGAGCCACTGACCTTGCAAAACTAGAAAGGCTGACCACTCATGGTCTTAGAACCTCAGATAATGGTGGGGGTGGATGGTTCACCCGCCAGTCGTGCCGCCCTCGAATGGGCAGCGCGACGGGCCCAGCGACAAAAACTGCCGCTTCTGCTGGTCCACGCCGTGCCGGATTATTTGGTCTTGCCGGAGCGGGTTGAATACCAGAGTGTCCGGGGGTCTCTCGAGGGCATGTTGGACAGTGAAGCCAACAGTGTGCGCGGGTTGGCCCCCGCTGTGGAGGTGCGCAGCAGCCTCCTCTTTGGCGAGCCTGCCCAAGTGTTGGCAGAACTTTCTGCTCGTTCCTCCATGGTGGTAGTCGGGACGGACAGAACAGCCGATGTTTACGGTGAGGAATTCGGCACGCTCAATGTTCAACTCGCCATGATCGGGCGATGTCCCGTGGCAGTCATCCCCGAACCCGGGAGCTCCGTGCGTACCGGCGTCGTGGTTGGTATTGATGGTTCTCCTGAGTCCATGGCCGCCGCGTATTTTGCTGCCGCGGAGGCTGCACACACTCGGCAGGACCTCACAGTCATTTGTGTCTCACATTCCCCGGCAAGGTGGGTGCATCCCAGTGCCGACGGATCCTTGGAAAATCAGCAAATTGGCACGCAGGGGCGCATGATCTTGGAAACTGTTGTGGCCGCTGTGCGTGCCCGGCACATACACCTCACAGTTTTCGATCGATTCGAGCAACACGATGTGCCGGCGCAGGTGCTCATCGAGGCAGGGAAAGGTGCTGCCATGCTCGTGGTGGGAAACCGCGGCAGGGGAGCCACACACCATGCGCTCATGGGCTCGGTTACGCAGCAGCTCCTTTTGGATGTTCCGTGCCCCCTTGTCATAACGCAACAGGAATATGCAGGCACAGCCGCCCAACAGTCCAAGGACCTGGGCGCAGGCCAGCAAATGCCAGCGCCTGTGCAGATCTCCCCAAGGGGTTTCTAAGCATGCGCCTTGTAGTAGCTATTGGCGGCAACGCGCTTCTTCACCGGGGAGAGATACCGGATGCCAAGACCCAGGTCGTCCGCCTAGCTTTGGCTGCGCCAGCACTGGTGGCACTTGCCGCAGAACATGAGGTGGTCATTGTTCACGGCAATGGTCCGCAGGTTGGCTTGTTGGCGATGCAGACAGGCGATGATAGTTCACTGACTTCCCCCTACCCTCTGTGGGACTTGGTTGCTGAAAGCCAGGGACTGATTGGTTACTGGTTGCAGGAAGCCTTGGGCCACGCGGGACTGGCCAAGGATGTTGTGGTGCTCGTCTCGCGGACTCTTGTGGATCCCACAGATCCGCGCCTGTTGGTGCCGACGAAGTTCGTCGGATCAATGTATGACGAGTCCGGCGCGCACGCTCTTGCGAGGAAGCACGATTGGACTGTCGCAGCCGATGGTTCCGGTTGGCGCAGGGTGGTTCCGTCACCGCTGCCCATCCGTATTCTTGAGAGCGCACAGGCAATGTTGCTGCTCGACGCCGGTGCAACGGTGGTCCTGGCGGGCGGCGGCGGCGTCCCGGTTGTGCCCGATGGGCCCGGTTTTCGTGGGATCGAGGGGATCGTGGACAAGGACTACGTTGCCGCCAGGGTCGCGGTCGACATTGATGCGCAGATGCTGGTTATTTTGACGGATGTCCAGGGTGTCATGAGCAATTTTGGGACGCCGAGCGAAGAACTCCTCAAGACCCTGAAAATCCAGGACATTGAGGGAAACTGCTTCCCGGACGGGTCCATTGGGCCCAAGGTCAGGGCAGCAGCGGACTTCGTGACAGCCAGTGGTGGGCGCGCCCTCATCGGCTCCCTGGACAATCTTGGCGCGATCATGGACGGAAAGAGCGGGACTGAAATCCTGGGGCCCGGCACCACTTCATCTTGATAGTGGCAGGCTTGGCAGGCTTGGCTGGCATGAGTGCCAGCCAAGCGGCTCGTGCTGGCGCTACTCGAAAGACGCGCGCCGTGCATCGGACAAAGGTGTACTCCAAATATCAGGTCGGGTGACCTTGAACCTCCGGCCGCTGAGGTTCAGGGGCAGGATCCGCATCAGGTGGTTCTTGATGCCGCCCTGCCAGGGCTCCAGTGTGAGGGTTTCCGCCTCGGCAAGCCCGGAACCAGCCCTGATCGCAAGGACCGTGCCCCGCAGAACAACGCTCCACGCCTGCTCTGTTGAGGGATCGTAGCCATCGATTTCAAAGGCAACTGGGGTGTTGCTGGTGGAGCCGGCGAGTTTGGTGCCTTCGGCGGTTCGAAACACGAGTGACTCGTTGTCCACTGCGTAGTTGATGGGAAAAATGTCGGGGTGATCCTCGGTCACAACTGCCAGGCGCCCAATGACCGCTCCGCGCAGCAATTGCCAGCATTGGTCCTGTGACAGCGAGTCAATCTCCGGTGTGGTCCCTGATGGTGGCGTCTTAATAGTCATGGGATCGACTCTAGGCCCTTTGGTCCTGTGAACGTAGAGTACAAAGTCCCCAGCCTCGGCCCCAATGGGAGGTGCCTGGCCTGCTGACCGCGGACGCCGGCCGGCAACGGGGGTAGCCTGTGAGGAGTGGCCGGGTTCTTGAGGCTTTTGACACAACGGCCAATGGTCGATTGAAGGTGGGTCTGGTGCAGCATTCTGATGCGGACAAGTCGGTGCCACTGTTGCCGGCCGTTGCAGGCACCCGAATTGAGGACCTGTTGCGGGAGTTTGTGGACCGAGCTGGCGAACTGCTCTCCACGCAGGAAAGGATGCGCGGACTGCTGGAAGCAGTGGTTTCCGTGGCGGAGGATCTCAGCTTGGATGCGGTGCTGGAGAGGGTGGTGAAGTCTGCCTGCACACTTTTGAACGCCCGCTACGCTGCGCTGGGAGTGATTGGTGAGGACCAATCGCTGAGCCATTTCATTACCGTTGGCATAGATCAGGAACTCATAACCAAGATAGGCCCCCTACCCACAGGACACGGCGTCTTGGGCCTGTTGACAAGTGACCCGCACCCGTTGCGACTGCACGATTTACACGATCACCCCGCCTCCTACGGGTTCCCCGAACACCACCCGCCCATGGTGTCCTTTCTGGGCGTCCCCGTGCGAGTGAGGGGAAAGGTTTTTGGGAACCTGTATCTGACGGAAAAGGCAGGCGGTGAAGACTTCACGGCCGAGGATGAGGAATTGGCCGTAGCCCTGGCCGCTGCTGCTGGGGTTGCCATTGAAAATGCTCGTTTGTTTGAAGACGCGAGGCGCCGTTCACGTTGGCTGGAGGCGTGCATGGATGTCACAGGCAAGATGATGGATGATGAACGCAACATCACTGAAAGCAGTCTGGACATGATTGCGGCCACTGCTTTGGCAGAGTCTGACTCTGCCCTGACCATGATTGGGGTTTCTTCCGAGCTCGGCCCTGAGCTGTATGTGGCCGCGGCCGCGGGCGAACGGGCTCCGCTCCTGGCTGGCCGCTCCCTGGCTTTGGACTCCCCGGAGATCGCGGAGGTCCTAAGGACCGGCGTACCTACTGTCTTCGAGGACGCCACTGATCTGCTCGGCGCGCAGGACGGGGCAGCGTTTGGGCCGATCATTGTCATTGCGTTGGGCCCCCAAGGCCCCAACCAGGGCTTGTTGATCCTGGCACGCAGCCAAGGCTCTGGGAGCTACTCCAAGATTGTGGTGGAGATGAGCGCCGTGTTTGGATCCCACGTCGCCTTGGCCTTGGAACTAGCCAGAACGCACAGACTCCGTGAACAGATCATGGTTTTCACGGATCGGGACCGTATTGCAAGGGACTTGCACGACGTGGTCATTCAGCGTCTCTTCGCCGCAGGCCTCAGTATTCAGAGTTTGCAGCGGTTCATTACGGACAAGACGGCGTCCCAGAGAATTAGGGCTGTCACCACTGAACTTGATGAAACCATTCGGGACTTGCGAAATACCATTTACTCGTTGCGGGTCAGCTCTGGTGAGACGGAGCTGCTGAGCGACCTGATCCTGAGGACAGTTCGCACTGCCGCCAAAACGCTTGCCTTCGCTCCCCGGCTGAATTTGGCCGGGCCCATAGACTCTGCGATTTCCGAGGAAACAGCCAAGCACCTGCTAGCGGTGCTGTCCGAAGGGCTAAGCAACGCCGTGCGGCATTCCGACGCAGGGGCAATAGAGGTTTACGTTGAGGTGACCTCGGAGCATGTGAGCGTCACCATTGACGACGACGGCATTGGCGTGGGGAATCTGGTTCACCGAAGCGGGCTGCTGAACATGGAACAGCGGGCCGAGATTCTGCACGGAACCTTTGACCTGGAGAGCGGCGAAAATACCGGAACCCGGCTGACCTGGCGTGTACCCGCAGCCGATGCTCATTGACGATATTCAGGGGCTTGCCATCGGGTGTCTGTGATAAAAATGGCTGCCTGCGTGCGTCGCTCAAAACCCAGTTTTGCCAGTAGTGAGGACACATAGTTCTTGACAGTTTTCTCGGCCAGAAACATTTCACTGCCAATCTCACGATTGGTCAATCCGCGTCCAATGAGTTTCAGTACGCGCCCTTCCTGCGGGGTCAGTGCGGAGATCCGCGGATCCATCCGTTCAGGCTCGGCGAGGCCCTGAACTACTTTCGCCAGGACGTCGGGGTTGAAAAGGGATTCACCCTTGGCGGTGCGGCGCAGGGAGGAAAGCAGATCCGTGCCGTCAATTTCCTTCAGCACGTAACCTGAGGCGCCAGCCAGCACAGCTCCACGCAGGGCCTGCTCGTCGTCGTAGCTGGTGAGAATCAAGCATTGCAACGTGGGATCCACCGACCGGACATCACGGCAGACCTCTATGCCGGTACCATCGGGCAGCCGGGCATCCAATACCGAAACGTCGGGTTGCAGGGCCGGGATGCGCCTGGTTGCTTCCAGTGCGGAGCCGGTGGACCCAATAACTTTGAAGCCCTCACCTTCAAGCAGTTCTTTGAGCCCTCGCCTCACAAGTTCGTGATCGTCGAGAATAAAAACGGTGATCGGTGCCGGTGCCGGTGCCGTGGCCGTGGCGATGTTTTGCGGGTCGGAGGCAGTTAGCCCATCCATCGTCGTCGTTTCCCTCCGTAGCTGTCCTGCCAGTCTGTCTTACCTACCATTGGCCAACAAGGGCACAAAGTCCTCCGGGAAGCCCGCGTCATTTCTGAACCAGTTGGTGTGGGGGACTGTAATGCACCCGGGCGCTCGCGCGGGCGGACGAGCGCTCACCCCATTTGAGTGCTCGCAGTGCGTTGAAGATGGTGGCCAGATCCACCAGTTCCTGGCTCAGGGCGCCGGCAACGGCGGGGATCAGCCCGGCAGCGGCGAACAGCATTAAGCCAAGACTCAGCAGTATTCCGATCCAAATGCTCTGGACGGCAATCCGGACCGTATCCTTGCCAATGCGGACGGCGCTGGCCACCTTCGAGAGGTCGTCCACCATGATCACCACATGGGCGGATTCACTGGCAGCGGTGGACCCTTTGGCACCCATGGCCACACCGACGTCGGCAGCAGCCAACACGGGGGCGTCGTTGATGCCGTCGCCAACCATCATGACAGGCCGTTGGAGAACACCCCGCACTATTGTGACTTTATCTGCTGGACGGCAGCCGGCACGGACCTGCGAGATTCCCGCTTGGCCGGCGATGTGCTCCGCCGTCGATAGGGCATCGCCTGTGACCATCAAAGTGTGGGCAACGCCCAAGTCGCGGAGGCTGGCAAGTGTTTCTACGGCGTTCTCCCGCAGTGGATCACTCATGATCAGCGCACCCAGGTAGCGAGAATCGGCTCCCACATAGACCGCGAGCTGGCCGCCGGTGAGTTCCGGCTCCGGGACCAAGCCGGTGTTCTGGGAGACGAAGGAACGTTTGCCCACCACAACCCAGTGGTCCCCTACAAGGGCAGAAACTCCGTCGGTTGCATGTTCAACAGCCTCCTTGGCGTGGGTGAGTGACAGTCCGCGATTTAGTGCCGCATTGACTACCGATGAGGCAAGGACATGGGAAGAGTACTGTTCGGCAGATGCGGCCAGAACAAGCAGCTCATCGGCGTTGGGAAAACCGCGGCTATTGGCGGCGACCCTTACTTCCTCCAGGGTGGGCCGGCCCTGCGTGAGGGTTCCGGTCTTGTCGAAGACAACAGTGGCCACCTTGGCAAGCTGCTCAAGAGTGCCACCACTTTTAACAATGATTCCATTCCGCGCAGACCTGCTCATGCCACCCAAAAAGGCTACCGGGGCCGCAATGAGCAGCGGGCAAGGCGTGGCAACCACCAGCACCTCTGCGAATCGAAGCGCGTCTCCGCTGAGCAGCCAGGCAACACCTGCTATCACCAAGGACAGCAGCGTAAACGGCACGGCATACCGGTCTGCCAGGCGGACCACTGGCGCCCGGCTGCTGGCTGCACCCTGCACCAGCGCCACAATCCGGCTGTATTGAGAATCGTCAGCCGTTGCGGTGGCTTCCATCTGGACAGCCACCGGCCCGTTGAGGGAACCGCTGAGGATGCCATCGCCCTGACCCAGTTCTACCGGCAGGCTTTCGCCGGTAATGGCCGATTCATCAAAGGACGCCGCCGTTGACAACAGGCGACCATCGACGGGAACCACTTCGGCGGGCCGGATCAGCAAAATGTCCCCCACCGCCACCTCCCTGACGGCAATATCCGCCAAGACCCCGCCCCTGCCTTCGCGATGCGCCGATTGAGGGGCGCGGTTCAGCAGTGCGGTCAGTTCCGCTTGAGCTCTGCCGGACGCGTACTTCTCCAAGGCTGTTCCCCCGGAAAGCATCAGCACGACGATGAGCGACGCGATGTACTCTCCGACCACAATGGTGCTAACGATTGCAGTCACGGCCAGCAGGTCAACACCCCAACGGCCATGCACCATGTCACGGATCATGGCTGCGCCACGTGAAATCGCGGCGCAGCCTGCAAACACACTTGCCAGCAGTTGTGCAGCACCGCCTTGACCCACGCCCAGCAAAATAAGCACCAAGCACCCCACCGCAAGGGTGGCAGTGATCATGAGGTGGGTACGAATGAAGGTCATTGTCACTTTCCGGTTCACGTGTTGGGCGCTGGGTTCATGGACTGTTTAGGGGAGGAGGTTCAAGGAGGTGTCCCAGTTGAAGTTCTTGTGTGCGGGGCTGACGTGACGGGCGATTTCTTCCGCTGCAGAGCTTCCCTCAGGGGTAGTGAGGCTGTCAAAGGGGACCGCAAGAACAACGATGCCGCCTTCAATGACGGCACCTTCCCCGCCGCCTTGGGCTCCGGCTCCGAGGATCTCTACGAGCTCGCGGGTCTTTCCCCGTTACGTCCCAATATCTGTACGGAGTGCCTAGCCTCAAGCATGCGAACGGCGATGGATCGCGCCATGTTTCCGCTACCGACAATGGTGCTTTGTTGCTTTTCGGAGGAGAACTTCGAGTTTGAGGTACAGAACAGTCATTCCGGGCTGGTACGGGTTGCTGTGGCTTGGGCTGTCCACCACTGCGCGGGATCGGCCACCACGAATTTTCGGCCCGTGATCGATGTTGGCTCAATGCGGATGAACGTGTCCTTGTGTCCGGATTGCCAGGGGAAGAGCATGATCGAAAAACTGGCCAGGACATCTTCCGTTGAGTCGAGGCGCCTTGCACTGCCCTTGGCCACAACGCTCCAGGCGACGGCGCTGACCGGATCGACGCCGTCGGCCTCAAAGGCAACGGGCGTTTCACCGAGGGCCGCGTCGAGCTTGGTCCCAAGACCCGTGCGAAACACCAGTGAGCCGTGGTCCACCGCATAGTTTATGGGGAAGATGTCGGGATGGTCAGTGTCCCAGACCGCCAGTCGCCCCACGGAAACGCCCCGAAGAAATGCCCAGCATTCATGGGCATCTAGTTCCTCGGCGGGGGCATTGGCTGGTTTGTTCGTCATGGTCTGAGCCTAGGCTGGCGGGGGCAGCGCCAATAGAGTCCAAAGACCCGCTGCGGGGGAGTGCTCTGGCGCAACGCGCCGGAGCTGTTCCGTGACGGACCGTTCAGTTCAAGGCTGAGGTCAACCGCGCGAGACCGTCCAGGAAAGTGGCCTTGCGGGGCTCCTGCCGCCATTCCTCGAGGGTGAGTTCGCGTCCCGCCTGCCGATACTCCTGCTCCACGTCACGCATCGCCGTGACAAAGGAACGTCCTCGAACGAGGAGCGACACCTCTGCGTTGAGACTGAAGGAGCGGATGTCCATGTTGCTCGATCCAATGACCGCGATGTCGTCGTCGATCGAAAAGTGCTTGGAATGCAGGATGTATGGCTCCGGATAGAGGAAGATTCTGACCCCGGCTTCCAGCAGCACGCCGTAGTACGAACGCTGCGCGTGATAGACGAGGCCCTGGTCTCCGATTTCGGACACAAACAACTGAACCTCCAATCCGCGCTGGCAGGCGGTGGTGATCGCGTAGACCATGGCCTCGTCGGGTACGAAGTATGGGCTCGTCAGAATAACCCGCTCAGTGGCGCCGTAGATCAGGGACAAAAACATGCGCAGATTGTTCTCCATGTCGTATCCAGGACCGCTCGGCACAACTTGGCAGACGAGTTGACCGGAGGTCACAGGCACGGCGGCAGCGGGGACGTGCTCTTCGTCCACAAGATTGGTGGTCTCGATCAGCCAGTCGGAGAGGAACACCGTGTTCACGGATGCCACGACGGGCCCAGACAGCCGCACCACCAGCTCTTGCCATTTCAGGCCGCGCGCAATGTTCTTTGGCGCGTTATAGGTGCGGTCGATGAGGTTTTGAGACCCCATGAAAGCCACCAGACCGTCGACGACGACGAGCTTGCGATGATTGCGAAGATCCGGTCGCTGGTATTTGCCCTTCATCGGCATGACCGGCAGCATCCAGGCCCACACGACTCCGATGCGGTCCAGTTCCGCGAACGTCTCGGTCGCGTTCGCGACGCGTTTCGAGGCGACGTGGTCAGCGAGCAGCCGCACGACGACGCCGCGCTTCACAGCACGTTCCATCGCGGCAAAGAACGGGGCCGTTGTGGCATCCAAGGAAACAATATAGAACTCGACATGGACGAATCGTGTCGCGCGCTCGATCGCGGATGCCATCTCTGCTATCGAGGCGTCGTAGTCGGCAATCAGCCGGGCATCGTTTCCGGTGACTGCGGGCAGGGCGGTGAGCGCAGTATTTTGCGTCACCACCCGCCGGAACCAGCGCGGCCAGTCGGCGGCATCCGCCCCCGTATCGATACCGGCATCCGCGACGCGCGCTGCGATCAGATCATCGATGCGGGCTTGTTCGTCCCTCCGCGCCCGTGGCAGCCGGAAGCTTCCGAGCAAGAGAAAGAACAGTATCCCCACGAAGGGAATCAGGAAGATCGCCAACAGCCAAGCCATCGCTGCAGTTGGTTTTCGCCGCCGCGGAATTGCGATCAGGGCGACCACCTTGATCGCCAGGTCGGCAAGGAAGGCTGCAGCCCAAATCAGATTTGCCGTGAGCGTGGAATCCATCACCTAAAACTACCGAGGTGGTTCTTCCTGGTCGTCATCCGGTGCGGATGAGAACCGTAAGGTGAGGTGCCTGCTCAGCAGTCCTTCGAATTCCCTCAAACGCGGGCGTGCGTCGAACTGAGGGCAGCTCTCGGTCCCCTTCTCCCCATAGCGGTGGACGTGGCGCCCAGTACCGTGCCCAAAGGGATCCTCCTCAGCTCTGCCGCCGGTCTGTCGTTACGTGGGAGCGGACTCGCTTGGTTTCACACGCTGGGAGGAAGAACAAATGAACAATGCGGATGGCGCTGGAGGCACGTCTGCAACGGGTGATGCCAACTTCAAATATGGCTCGGTCGAGGTCTACCTCATCGGCTTCGCTGGTGAACGCCCCGGCACCGAGGTTGTCGACGCGATTCTGGATCTCGTCCAGGCCGGCAGCGTGCGGCTGCTTGACCTGCTGTTCGTGTCGCGCTCCCGGGACGGTGACCTACGGGTTCTGGAACGCGAGGAAATTGCCGACGCATACGGTCTGGCGGGACTTGAGGTGGTCGAGCTCGGTCGACGCATCGGTTGCGGAGGGCTCCTTCGCGCGGCCGCAACCACGGCTGTCATTTTCCGGAACCGCTACCGCGGTCTCCGGAAGAATCCAGTCCCGCCAAGCGGCAAAAGCGCAACAAGCCGCCGAAGCGCAGGCCTGCGAACAACAGCAGTTGCCAATGGATGCTGCCGCTCAACTCGCGGCCATGCACCAGCAGAGAATTCCCTCAGCCGATGAATTCACCGCAGCCAAAGCGACGTTGCTCGGATAGTTGCCGACCCCGGTGCTGGCGACTGTCAGCACCGGGTTGCGCGTGCGCTGAGGATGAGACCCAGCCAGTCCATACCCATGGTTTGGACGGGGGTGTTGATGCATGACTGTTCATGCTGCTGACCGTTGTCCTCTCATTGACCTGACGCCACGGGGGCCTCGGCGGGCTTTTGCCAGGGCCACCTGCCGGACATTTCCAGTTCGAGGGTCCAACTGAGGAAGGTCCGGATAAGTACTATGACACCAAGCACCGTGACAGACTCGAGCGTCGGCGTCACCGCGACAGTCTTGATGATGTCTGCCGCGACCAGTAGTTCCAGGCCCAGCAAGATTGCCCGCCCCAGTACACGCCGAAATCTGGAGTAGATCGGGTGCTGCTTGCGCATGCCTCGGATTCCCGCGTCCACGATGGCGTACGCCACTCCAACGATGATCGCGAGCACTCCGATTGCATCCACAACCTCACCGACGGTCTCGATCACCCCACCGATTTCCATTACGCTGCCGCCTTCCGGGATCGCACCTTGACCGGGAAAACCCCGGTCACGACGTCATCAACGGTATGCCCGCCCCCAGGAGTGCCGCCTCATCCGCGGCGGGTGAAGCTGCGGCATCACAAATGGGCCCGGTTCTCGCTTAGAGGCATCGGGAAGGCGTTCGCCGTCGTCGACAGTGAAGGGCAAACAGCAGCGGAACCACACACCCATCGAAGTGCTTGCAACGCAGAAGGACGCCTAGTCAAGACGGACTTGTACGGCTATTCTGACGTTCAGGACGCAGACACCGGATGGATACAAGGATGGAAGACCAAACCATGGCCGTTGGAGACTCACCGACACTTGACCGCTCCAAAGCAGTTTCGCTTGACGGGCGGCGTTTTCAATTTACCGCCCCGATCGAATCAGCAGTGGAACCCGGCACCTTCGTCACCTTGGGTAGCGATTCGGAGAGGATCCAGCTCGGCCAGGTCGAAAATATTGAATTTTCAATCGGGGGCACACTCAGTGGCGGGGGGAGAATTCTCGGCGCCATCTCAGAAAGCGGGACGCTGGAGGCTCGCAAGACCATGCCCTTTGCCCTGGCTGAGATGGGGAATGCTGAGGCGAACATGATCGAGCTCCTCTATGGCAACACGGCGGCCCCGTTAGTCATAGGCTCATACGTCAGCGGGGGGGACATCCCGGCCAGACTGCTCCCGAACCGCTTCAACCGGCACACTTTTTGGTGTGGGCAGAGCGGGTCAGGAAAAACCTATGCCCTCGGTGTTGTGCTGGAACAGATTCTGATCCATTCCGCCCTGCCCATGGTGATTCTTGATCCGAATGCCGACTTCGTGAGACTCAGCGAGCCGAACTCCCACGGCGGGCAGGCTGGCGCAGCCAGCGTCATTGCTGACCGTGACATTCAGATCCTGCGGCCAGGGCCAAATGGCCCGGATTCGCTGCGCGTTCGCTTCAGGGATATGTCGCTGCAGTCCAAAGCCGCAGTCTTGCGGCTGCATCCACTCACGGATCACGCTGAATACAACGAGCTCATTCACCTGGAACAAACAGTGGGAATTGTCTCTCCAGAGCTGATAGTGCCAACACTGCGCGCGCGGGAAAGCAAGGCGGCGCAGACGTTGGCGGCCCGCATTGAAAACCTTCGGGTGACGGAGTGGCAGGTTTGGGCGGCCGGGGCAAAAGCCGTGACGGATGTTCTTGAGGAGCGCCCCGACGCCACGGTTCTTGATCTTGGCGGCTTCGCCTACCCCGACGAATCCCTCGTCGTGGCGCTGGCCGTGCTGGATGACCTCTGGGAAAAGCGGGAGCAGCGCAGGCCCATCCTCATTGTGATTGACGAGGCCCACAACCTCTGCTCGGCGGAACAGAACAGCCCGTTGAATGTTGCCGTGAGGGAGCGGATCATCCAGATAGCCGCTGAGGGGCGCAAGTTCGGATTGTGGCTGCTACTTTCAACCCAGCGCCCGTCCCGCGTCCACCCCAGCATCATTTCGCAGTGCGACAATCTGGCACTCATGAAGATGTCCTCCCCGCACGATCTCGAGGAGCTGGCCACGATCTTCGGGTTCGTGCCAGCTGCGATGTTCGCCAGGTCGCCAGGATTCCGGCAGGGCGAAGCACTATTCGCCGGTGGCTTCGTGCCGGCCCCGACAATCGTGACCATGGGGGCCCGACTCACCCACGAAGGCGGTGCCGATGTGGGCGTCCCCATGCGGCAGCCGTAAACCTGTGAGCTAATCCACCGCCGGGACAGCCCGCGCATGACCATCGACGTCCTGGCCAGTCCAAGGAACCAGTGCCACAGGGCGCTGGACAAGTTCAACGATGACCAAGACCACTACGGAGATCACCAACGTCCAAACGATAAGACCGGTGGTGAGGGGCCGCACGAACAGAACCACTGCCGCCGCAATTACTGCGATGGCGGCGCGGATCAACGTCCGTTGGGCATAGAACCAATGGCCTGTCCGCCCGGTGGTAATGCCGTGTTGTTCGGCCGTTTGGCGAAGACGAGTTGTCCCGGCCTGGAAAAAGCTTCGTAGCCTGCTGGCAACAGGGAACGGACCAGCGGCCCAAGCCGTGATGGCCACGACGATCGCCAGCAACAGCACTGCCAGACCGGTGGAGCTCATCGCTGTGGTGACGGCGTCGAAGATCGTCCGTGCCATGCCGGAAGGGATCAGCGACGGCGAGACCGAACCAATAAAGACGATTCGCCCAATGGCGATGCCAGCAACGACGACGACCATACCCAAACCGAGTGCAACAGCCGCCCAGACCAGCGCGAGAGACTTGCGACGCGCAACGGCAACACCCGCGCCTAGGAACAGCAGGGCAATCCATGGCAGCCACGCGCCGGCCGCCAAGGCGAGGCCGTAGAAGAGCTGAAGAGTGGGCAGGGAGGAATTCTGTGAGACCGTGATGGTGCGGTCAATCGCCGGGATCTGGGCCGCGAATGTCAGCCCCCGTTCCAGAAGCACCACCTTGACCCGCTCAATGATGGGGCCAAGCTGGATGCCCACGGACCCATCCGAGCCAACAGCCATTGCCGCTTGGGGATCATTTTGCAAGGTGGCAATCAGTTGGGAGTGGCTCAGCCGAAGCGCCTCCCGCCATACCTGGGCAAAGGCATCGGACTCCACGAACGTGCCGACGGTGGAGCGCACCAGGGAAACAATGCCCTGGGCCGCCGGCGCCTTAAGTGCCTCCAGTGCCCGGGTTGCGGCCGGTCCGGTTCCCAATGCTGTGATGCCGTCAAAGACGTCGGAGGTCAGTGCGGGAATATCCACATTCTGCTGGATGACGTTGACGGCCTGGTCTGCCACATAGGCCTGGACGCTGGGGTCGTTGGCCAGGGGGGCATAGGTGGCAACGAAGGATTCCGTATTGGTGAGCTGCACCTTGGCCCAGGAGGCGACTGTGGCAACCGGGGCCAGGAGGGCACCTATGACAATGAGCGCGGTGGCCAGCAGCGTCCAGCCCCAGCTGCGCTGGTGGGGATGCGCCACGCCTTTTCCCCTGGCAGGCAGCATCGAAGGACCCACCTTGGTGCCTAGGGCTAGCCGGAGCGCCTCATTCTCGCCGGTCAGACGGGCTATGGTGTCCAATAGATCCGGATTGTTCTCTCGTGTCATGACAACACTGCTCCTCGCCTAGGGCGTTGCAGGTTTCTCAAGCCGGCCATCGGCGATGGCGCGGCAAAACTCCGCATAGTCGATTTCATTTTGGTCCGCGTAGATGGTTGAGAACCGGGCAATGGCGCGATCGAAACGGTCGCTTGTCCCCAGATAGGCAGCAATTGCCACCCTGTCACCCGTTCGAGCATGGGCCCTGGCCAAGGTTTCCCCGCAGAGCTGGGCATACAAGAGTGCCCCTGATGCGGGCATTGACTCAATGTCTGCCGAGCCTTTCCAATCATGCAACTGGCGTATGTAAAAGTCGCGCAACTGCCCATCGAAAGACTCCGCTTGCTGCCAGCCGAGGAAGATGTCGCTGGCAGACTGCATAAGTCGCTGTCCCCTCACAACGCGTTCTCCGTGGCTTTCATATTTGCTGGCGGGAAGGAAGCGTTCGAGCACGGAAGCCTGGGCCTCCTTAGCTTGCAGTAGCAGTGGATCATCGTTGCCCCGGCCGCAAAGAAGCAGAATCCAGGCCCTGGTGCCAACGCTTCCGACGCCAACCACCTTTCGGGCCATGTCGACGAAGTGAAATTCCTTGATTGGATGATTTTGATGTACCAGAGTGGTTTGGTACGACCGTAGGAGCTCTGCCATGGCCGTAGTATTTTGTTCCCTTTCGCGGCCAGGTGGTGTGAGATCGGCCAGTGGCGTGACCAGGGGAGGATCAGCCTTGATGCGCAGATCACCATTGGAAACCTCAACCAGCTTGGCGAACGCGCGCAGGCTGTCCCGGGTGCGCGCCTTGGCGATTAAGTTCTCGGTGCGTTTGAGCACCTTCTTGTTCGCACGCTCTTCCTTGTCCTGCAGGCGCAGCCAAGCACCCACCTGCCCAGCGTCCACCCGGTCATACCACGCCGTCAAAACAGGGGCCGTCGCTGCGGCGTGCATCCGGTCCCGGTAGCCACGCACCACGGCACATACGATCGCGTTTCGCTTGGCGTTGGAGAATCCGCGGTGCCGTCCCGCAACTTCGAAACTCGCTGCCAGCCGTTTGACATCCCATTCCCAGGGCCCAGGCAGTGTCTCGTCAAAGTCATTGATATCGAAGATCAACGCCCGCTCCGGGCTGGCGAACAACCCAAAGTTCGACAGATGAGCATCGCCGCACAGTTGAACGGTAATACCTGAATCCGGAGTCCCCGCAAGATCCATGGCCATCAGTGCCGCGGCGCCGCGAAAGAAGGTAAAAGGGGAGGCCATCATCCGTGCATGTCGAATGGGAATGAGTTCGGGCACTCGGGAGGCTCCCTGTTCCCTAAACACGGCGATGGGATCTTGCCGCTGGGGCCCGGCGTTCCACGCCGAGTGAGCGGATCGAGGAGCGCTCTGACGCGCCTGGCGACCGGCAACAGCTCGGGCGTGGAAGGCGCCGAACGTGGGTGATGGGGTGTCCATGGGGTCCTCGGTGAATGGCAGCTAGACAGCTGTGTGATGTTGCGTGCCGGACAGTGTACGTGCCTTTAGTGCTTCAAACTCATCCTGGCTGATGGCTCCAGAGTCCAGCAGCGACTTGGCCTTGGAGATTTCATCGGCCGGCGAACTCGAAGCGACGGATCGAATGTAAGACTCCGTCTCAGACATGGAGCGCTGCACCTGTGCCGTCTGGCGTTGGCTCATCCCTTGACCGCGAGCGATCAAATAGATCAGAGCTGTGATGAAGGGGAAGGCAATGAGGCACAGTATCCAGACGGCCTTCAACCACCCGTTCAAGGTGTTGTCGCGGAAGATGTCCCCAAGGATCCAAAACAAGAACATCAGGTAGGAGATGAAGATGTAGCTCCAGAAGAGAAAGCCGAGAAAGTCCCAGAAATTCATGACAGTAACCCTTTCGCTCATTTGTGCTTAGCGGATCGCCCGGCGGTCCGTGCGAATGGCTTGAACTTAGCGTTGCTGTTGGCCCGGGGGCATCACCCACCAAGGGTGAGCGTCAGCGGCTGATTGCGGGCATCACCCATCTGGTATGACGCAATGTGGGGTTGAGCTCCATACGATGCCAGTAGTCGAGAGCACCGCTGTGCGTCAAAACTTTCGTGCATGGGTGCAGTGGAGATCGGGGCGAATCACATGCCACACACGTCTGGAGCGCTTCCCCGGGGAGTTGTCGTACTACTTGGGCTCGCCTCGGCGACCATCGTAGCCATCGGTATTAGCGGCCTGCGCGGAATTCTGGCACCGGTGCTACTCACGCTCATCCTGACTATCTGCGCTCATCCGGCGAGGGCCTACGTCCAGAAGCGGGGGGTGCCGCAGGGTTTGGCCACGGGAGCGGTCATCGCGGTGATGTTCGCGTTCCTGGCCGGGTTCGTTGTGACGGTCTTCATCGCCGTTGGACATTTCGTGGAGATGCTGCCCCGGTACGCCAGCCAGTTCGAGGAGATGGGCCAGAACATCGGTGTGCGGTTGGGTTCCCTTGGAATCAGCCAGGACCAGGTGTCCGCACTGGTGAGCAGCATCGACCCGAGGAACGTCATGGCGCTTGTCACGGACGCCGTGGGCGGCGTGTTCAGCATTTCGGGGGCCTTGGTCATAGTGCTGACCATGATGATCCTCATGTCCGCCGACGCCGTGTACGTTCCGACGATTCTTCATCAGCTGGGCGCAAAGGCGCCTGATCTGGTGACTGCCCTCACAGACTATGCGTCCAATGTGCGCCGCTACATGGTGGTGACAACAGGACTTGGCATTGTCCAGGGAGTCCTTAACGCACTGGCGCTTTGGATAATGCACGTCCCTGCGGCGTTATTGTGGGGTCTTCTGGCCTTTCTGTGCAGCTTCATCCCCAATGTGGGCTATTTCTTTGCGCTCGTCCCACCGATGGTCTTCGGCTTCCTTGTTGGAGGTTGGCCGACTCTGATCGCCGTCGTTGTCATTTATGCCGTGATCAATGCCGTGGTTCAGTCGATCATCCAGCCACGGGTTGTGGGCCAGGCGGTGTCGCTCAGCCAGTCCGTCACATTCTTTTCAGTATTGTTCTGGGCTGTCGTCATGGGTCCTGTTGGGGCGATTCTGGCAATTCCCTTCACACTGTTCGGAAAAGCGTTGCTGATTGACTCGGATCCTAGTGCCCGTTTCTGGCGTCCGGCACTAGGACCGACGGGGGAGACCAGAAGCATCAAGAAACAGGAGGACGTGGAAAGCAAGCACACCCGGCAGCTCGCGCACAGCGCGGCCCGGGCTCGGGCTCGGGCTGGTAAGCGGGGATCTGCTCCAGACAAGCCACTGCGGTGACCGCGACGAGTTCGCTGCCGGGCTCGGCAGGTGGGCGCACGCCCGTCTTCCGCTTTGGCTATTGGTTGGTGCTGCCCTCGATAGTTGTGTCGTACGCTGTGTGCGCGGCGCAGGGAACGGCGAACCCCAGCGCCGTCGCGTTGCTTGTCCAGCTAGCCACAGTTGCCTTGATACTTTGGGTGGCGGAGGCGAAGCCGGGCATTCGCAGGGCCGGCATGATCACGTTGTCGACGGCAGCTGTGGCAGTGACCATCGTTTGGCTCATCGGGGCACAGGGGCACCTGCTGGATATTGTACTTTCTGGTGCGTCGATGCTGGCCTACCTCGCTGCCCCGGTAGTGATTATTGCCCACCAGGTGAGGAAGAAGCATGTGGATGGTCAGTCCCTGCTGGCAGCAATCGCCGCCTACATTCTGGTTGGCATGTTCTTCACCTTCGTCTATAACTTCATTGCCCTGACATCAGCCTCGCCGATCTTCGGAGACGGGCAGGTTGAGTCGCTGACGAGCCAGATGTTCTTTTCTTTCACCACACTCACCACAACGGGGTATGGCGACAAGGTCCCCAGCGGGGCGGGTGTTCAGAGCGTTGCCATTGCCGAGGCCATCGCGGGGCAGCTTTTTCTGGTGATAGCAGTCGCCCGCGTGGTGTCGGGGTGGAAGCCACCCACCGAGCGCTGACCGGGGCTGGGGTGGGGTGCGCAAAGCATCATCCGATGTGGGTGAGGGAAAGATGGCAGCTAGGGAGGAATATGGGCAGCAGTGGTGCTGGCCAGCCGGCACCACTGGTGCACCGTCGGCTTGACGGGACGCAGCGAACACGATTAAACAATTGAAAGAGGTCGGCACATGAGTACCATCAGGTCAACGAGCAACGTCACCTCAACGCACCCGACTGCCTGGATCCCCTTCGCCGGTGTAATCCTTCTCGTCAGCGGCATCTTCAGCGCCATTCAGGGCCTCGTTGCCCTTATCGGCCCGAGCACGTACTACACGGTTGTGGACGGCGACTTGTTCCTCTTCGACGCCACCGGTTGGGGCTGGTGGAACCTCTTGATTGGAGTGCTGCTGATCCTCACATCGATTTCCCTCTTTGTGGGCGCCACGTGGGCGCGCGTCGTTGCCATTGTGCTGGTGATCCTCAGCACAATTGTCCAAATGCTTCTGGTGCCGGTCCAGCCCTGGTGGTCGTTTATAGTCATCGCCATTGATGTACTGGTTCTCTATGCACTTCTGGCCCATTGGGACGAGCGTCACGCCGAACAGTAGCCAAACAATCAAACTCTTGCCCTCCAACAACTGCGGTGACACACTAAGCGTGGATGGGGAGAAAAGATGATGACTTCTTCGGAACACATGGGGCCGGCCCACCTTATTGACCGGCCCCGATTATGTGCCGAACTGGACAAAGCGCTGCAATGCCGCCTGACTTTGATCATCGCGCAGGCCGGTGCTGGGAAGTCGACGCTGCTGCGGCAATGGGCCGCACAGCAGACGGGGCGCGCCATCGCCATGTTCCGCATCGAGGCCGCCGATGACGACCCGGCACGCTTTGTCCACCGACTGGTGG
Source organism: Arthrobacter glacialis (assembly GCF_002909445.1). Classification (GTDB taxonomy): domain Bacteria; phylum Actinomycetota; class Actinomycetes; order Actinomycetales; family Micrococcaceae; genus Specibacter; species Specibacter glacialis. The sequence continues at coordinate 23,293 of NZ_PPXC01000012.1, read as the reverse complement.
AGGCACTGGCAGCGGTGGATCCGGCCATTGCCAAGGTGTCGGCGCTGTCCACCTTCTCTGAGGGTGGACTTGGAGAGCCCGTCATTTCAGTCCTGGTGGCAGCCCTGGGACGCATGCCGGAGGTCGTCATTGTCGTGGACGATGCGCAACGACTGTCCAACGTTGACCTTATTGACGATCTTGGCGAGTTGCTGTTGCAAGCCCCCGGGAACATCCACGTAGTCCTGGCTTCGCGCGCCGATCCGCCGATCGCACTGAGTCAATACCGCTTGAGCGACGAACTTTTGGAACTCAGGAACGTCGAGCTCGCTTTTACCGCCGAAGAGGCGGCCCAGTTGCTGGAGCGGACCACCGGGCATCGGCTCAGCACGCCCTCCGTCCGGGCATTGCATGCGCGGACGGAGGGCTGGGCAGCCGGATTACAGCTGGCGGGATTGAACCTACGGCAGGTTCCTGACCCGGATGCATTTGTTGCGGCGTTCGGTGGCAGTGACCGGCTGGTGGCCGACTACCTTGCTGAGGAAGTGTTGGAAGCCCTGCCCTTTGACCAACGCGAAATTCTCCTGCGGATGTCGGTGTTGGAGGACATGTGCGCCGGACTCGTCCATGCGGTGACAGGCCGTGACGACGCGCAGTCGATTCTTGAACAATTGCACGGGGACTCCATTTTCCTGATGGAACTGGACTCGCGCCGCGAGTGGTACAGGTTTCACCACCTCTTTCGTGATTTGTTGCGCTCACAACTACGCGCCGGGGGCAGCACGGACGAACGCAGCATTCTCAGTGTGGCTGCCGACTGGCAGTTGGCCAGGGGCCGCGCCAAGGAAGCCATCGAATACCTGCTGCGGGGACGATTCTGGGAGCGGGCATTGGAGGCTATGCTCTCGAATGCCTTCGAAGTCCTGGTGAATGGCGACATGCCAACTGTTGTTGGGTGGTTGCTGCGGGTCCCGGAGTCCACCCGCTCCAATTACATTGATGCTGATCTATTGTTGGGGACACTGGCGCTGGAGGACGGTGGAGGCTTGGGCATGTTTTTGGACCAGGACGGCCCCGCTGGTGATCAGCTAGGGGCACGCAATAGGAGGTCCTCGGATGCAGGATTCCTGGCGGCCCAGATATTGCTGGCTACAAGACCGGAGTTGACCGCAGCTGCCGCGTGCAGGCAAATTCGCGAATTCCCGTCCGCCGACAAGCCCTGCATCGCGGCCACAGGTGACGAATTGGGCGCCCCCCAGAATTCCGCTGGTCGGCTGGATGTGCTTGTTGCTGGGGGCCGGGCCTTCCTACTGGCGGGCCAGATTGATCAGGCACGGGAACTGCTGGTCCAGGGCCTAGGGGAGGCTGCAGCCGGCTCGCACGAAAGAGTCGGTGCGCTCAGCACGTTGTCCTTGCTGGAAGCCTGGTGCGGCAAGGTCAAGCGTGCCGAGTCACTGATCTGCGAGGCACTACTGAGTGCCCGTGAAGCCGGCATGCTCGCCGATCGTTCAGTCACCGACGCCTACTTGGCAGCGGTGATGACGTCTTTGCGCCGAGGCGACGCCGACTTGCCGGCCGAGGCGGAACCTCTGCGCATGCCTGCTACCAGTTTCCCGCAGGATCAGGAAGAACCGGAATCGTTGTCGACAATGCTTTTTGAACGAGCGGTTTCCTCGTTAACCTTGGGTGATCCTGAGAGGGCTCGCGGCATCGTGGGTTCATGGCCGGAACTCGTCCTGGACCCTGATCCTCTCGCCGTCGTGCAATGCCACATTCTCCTTTCCTGGGTCGCGACCTGTGACAACGAACCGTTTGAGGCCAGGCGCCATCTGGGAGACGCCGTCAAGATGGCCGAGATACACGGACTTGTGGGTGTTTTTGTGCGGGCTGGCCCGGTCATTCTGAGGCGGCTGCGGGACATCTCAGGCCCACAGGCAGCGTTCCGGGACATCATTTTGGCGCATGCGCAACAGTCCGTTGATCCTCGGCAGCAGGCACTGCCCGACCCGCTCACCGATCGCGAATTGGAGATCTTGTCCTACCTGCCAACCCGCTTCACCAACGTGGAACTTGCTGATCGTTGCTTCGTGTCGGTCAACACCATCAAGACCCATATGGTTCACATTTACCGCAAGCTCGATGCCACCAACCGCGATGCGGCAATAGGGAGAGCAAGAGTTCTCGGATTGCTCTAGTCGAAACGAGGGAACCTTCGATGAAAAAATGGACTGTCGTCATCATTCTCGGCTGTGCACAATTTGTGATGGTGCTGGACGGCACGGTGATGAATGTGTCGATCTCAACGGTAGTTGATGACCTGGACACCACTGTGGCGGCAATGCAGGCGGCCATTACGTTTTACACGCTCACTATGGCAGCTGTGATGCTGCTTGGTGCCAAACTCGGCGATGTCTGGGGGCGTCGCAGGGCCTTCGTGATCGGCTCCTGCATTTACGCGTTAGGGTCCCTCACCACAGCCCTCAGCCCCAACGTGGCAGTGCTCTTCCTCGGCTGGTCGATCATTGAAGGGCTGGGCGCTGTGCTGGTAATACCTGCCATCGCTGCCCTGGTTGCGGACAACTATCAAGGCAAGGAACGCATCACCGCCTACGCAGTCATCGGAGCCGTCTCCGGTGCCGCGGTGGCTGCCGGGCCGCTTATTGGCGGCTTCGTGACCACGTACTTTAGCTGGCGGTACGTCTTTGTCGCGGAAGTTGTCATCATGGCGGGCGTGGTGCTGTGCGCCCGGCTGATCACGGACAACACAGTACGCCAATCCGTGCGCATCGACGTGCTCAGCGTGTTTCTGTCCGCCCTCGGATTGGTATTTGTGGTGTTTGGGATGCTGCAGAGTAAAACGTGGGGGTGGATCGCCCCGTTGCAGTCTCCGGAAATTGGCGGCGTGGCCATCGAACCGCTGGGCATCTCCATGACTGCGTGGCTGATGCTCGCTGGAGGGGCACTGATCTATGCGTTCGTACGACGACAGCTGCAACTTGTTGGCCGAGGCGATGCTCCGTTGGTTCATGTGGAGATGTTCTCCATCAGCCAGCTGCGCAGCGGGCTTTCGGTGCTCGGCGCCCAGTACGCAGTGACTGCCGGATTGTTCTTCATGGTGCCCGTCTATTTGCAGATGACACTGGGACTGGATCCCTTGCAGACTGGACTGAAGATTTTCCCGCTTTCTATCTCCCTGATCCTGTTTTCCATTGTCGGGACCGGGTTGTCGCGGATTTGGGCGCCGCTGCGCATTGTGCGGACCGGCCAGGTCATTCTTGTCTTCAGCGCAGCCATTCTGCTCGGCTCCGCCACGGCTGAGCTGAGAAGCGGTCTCTTCGCCGCAGGAATGTTCCTGGCCGGTACGGCACTTGGGCTTCTCGCCTCACAGCTCGGCAACGTCAACATGTCCAGCGTCACCGAAAAGGAGACCAGCGAGGTGGGCGGGCTGCAGGGAGTGTTCCAGAACCTTGGCTCTTCCCTTGGAACTGCCCTGATCGGGTCCATACTGATTGGAGCCTTGTCCACATCCTTCGCCTCCGGCGTGGCCAGCAGCGAGCTGCCACCGGACACCAAGGCGACAATCAGCCAACAAACTCAGGGCGGCGTTTCCATCGTGCCGGCAGCGGCAGTCGCCGACATTGCCCTGGAGGCAGGGCTGGACAGCGCCGAGGCCGCCACCCTGACCACCATCTACCGTGATTCCCAACTTTCTTCCCTGCGCATTTCGTTCTTTGGGCTGATAGTGATTTCCCTGCTGTCGCTGTTCTTCTCGCGCGGCATCCCCACGGAAGTGGCGGGGCGGCAACGAACAAAGGCCGCACAGGGATGAGGCAGTCATGAGCGTCCCCTTAGGCCCCGTCAAGCGGACACTGACGCGCGACCCTCGAACCAGTTTCGTCACCGAAGAATCGGTCTACGGAACCCTGCTGGTCAGCGGCATGATTGTGGCTTCGGGAAGCCATGGGGCAACGTCCTGGGAAACATTTCTGAGCGTTTTGGGCACGGTGATCGTGTTTTGGGTGGCTCATGTGTATGCGGGCACCGTCGCGACCCACGGCGTGGTTCCGGGCAACGAAGCAAGTCTCAGTGCGGCATTCCGAAAGTCTGTTCGGCGATCCCTAGGGTTTCTGACCTCGGCCCTTCTGCCTTCGGTGGTGCTTTTGATCGGGGCTTTGCGCATCATTCCCGACGGCGTGGCGATCTGGTCGGCTCTCTGGCTGGGTGTGGTGATTCTGGGTGCGCTGGGGTACAGCGCGTTCACCTTGCGTGGCAGCAGCTGGACCATGCGCATTGTGGGTTGCCTGGCCACTGCGGCTCTCGGAGTGGCCATGATCCTGTTGAAGGCCCTGATTCACTAGCGGCCGCCAACATCACCCACCGGGAATGATTTGCCCCGACGGGCCGGCAGTTAGTTTTGGCTTAGATTTGGCACCCATTTCGGGTGCCAGGAATTCGTCAGGGGAGGGATTCACATGAACCAGTCCACACCCATCCGCCGGCTCCTGCGGCATCCGGTGGCCAGCTCGGAGTCGCTTGAATCATCCGCTCTGCTGGCCGCAGCAGCAGCGTTCGCAGCGGGGATCCTCTTGGCATTGATCTGGTTTTGGGACCGGGAACTCTCCATTTCCGGTCCCGGCTCGGTGGGCCAGTTCGTTGCCCTCGGTTCAGCCATAGCGGCCATGGTCACGTTTGTTGGAGCACAAATTCTGCTCAATGCCGAGGGAACAGCCGCTGCGAAGGGACGCGAGGGACAGCCCACCTCACAGGTGCGGCTGCGTTGGTACGACATTGCCGCCCTGGGGCTGGCGCACGCCCTTATCGCCCTGTTGGGGTGGCTGGGGCTTGCAGATTTAATGGGGAAATCCTTCGCGGGAGCTGTGGTCTTCACCTTACCCGCCGCGGTTCTGGCGGCAGTGGCTATCGCCGTGACTGCCTATGCTGCCTTCCTCAGCGCAGTCCACCTCACTCCCATGAGCGTTTCAACCATCCTGATTGTTTTTCTTGTGGTGGGGTCCTTCGCCAGCATGCTCAGTGCCACGGACCCTCTGTGGTGGCAGAAAAACCTCAGCTCCCTGGGCATTACCGATGACATCTCGGCCCTCGCGTTCAACCTGACGCTCATCATTGCCGGGGTGATCGTGACGACTGTGGCCCACTATGCCACGGCGACCATTCCGGTGGTGTCGGAGAAGGAATTGAAGGGACGAAACCTTGTCCGTGGGGCGCTGGCATTGATTGGTGTGTTGCTGGCCTGTGTCGGCATTTTTCCGGTTGATGAATTTCTTACGGCACACAACGTCGCGGCCACTGGAATGGCTGCCATATTCGTTGCCATGGTGATTGGGCTGCCCAGACTGATTCCAGCCACACCGCGGGTATTTGTTTTGCTTGGTTATTGCTTCGTCGGGATCATTGTTGTCTTGGCCATATTTTTTGTGACCGGCTACTACAATCTGACGGCTGTGGAATTGGTGGCCTTCCTCCTGATCTTCAGTTGGCTGGTGGTGTTCCTTCGCCATACAACAGCCATGGGCGGCCCAGCGCGTAAAGGCCGTGGGGATGCCCGACCCGACACTGCGGGCATCCAGACGGTCGGCTTATGACACCGCACCCGTTCGCCCTGGCCCCCGTGCCCGAAACGTGGAGGAACCACGCGGAGCCTATGGACATGCGCCGAGCGGGCTCAAGAAGCCGGTCGCTCCGGCGCCCACTGGGCTAGGCCGGCAATATGTTGCAAGCACTCGGTCACCTTCTGCCCATCTCCGTTGCGTCAGCGCTGAGTTCGGTGCCGATTATGGCAACCATCCTCATCCTGTTGTCCAAGCACAACCGAAGCTCCTCGGTGCCGTACCTAATGGGCTGGGTACTTGGCATCGCCAGCATTGTGACCAGCTTTGTGCTCCTGGCATCCTTCCTCCCGGAACCAGCGCTCGGTGGTCAGCAGACGTTCAACGCGCTCGCCCAGATCGTCATCGGGCTGGCGTTGGTGGCGTTGGCAATAGTCGTTTGGCGTCGCAGCCGGGGCAAGCCCGTGGGGGCTGAACCCAAGTGGCTGGCAAGTGTGGGATTGCTGGGGCCGTGGTCATCGTTCGGCTTTGGGGTTGTTCTGAATCTGCGGCCAAAGTCGATCCTGCTAACTGCCGCCGCGGCCCTTTCCGTGGCAGGGGGCGGGCTCACAGTGGGTGAAGCTGGCGTGGTGATTGCCATATACACGGTGTTGTCCGCGAGCACTGTGGCCATTCCCGTCATCGGAGCAATAGTGTCGCCGGTGAAGGTTGAAGCGTGGCTGCATGGGGCGCGGGCCTGGTTCGGGCGGAACAATCGAACTGTCACCATTTTGATCCTGCTGATGATAGGTGTAGTCATCGTGGGGAACGGGTTGACAAGGCTTTAGTCCCTGAGCGGCCACGATGCGCTGACGCCTTCGCTAGATCCCGGTCTGCGGAGCCCCAGCAGCAAACCAAGACTCGACGACGGCGGTGGTGATTTCGGCCGAACGTTCGGCAGCGTCGTCAACATGGGTCAGGAAATCGGCGTCGGATGCCGGACCGCAAAGATCGGAGATTCCTCGAATGGCCAGGAACGGGGCGCCATGGACGCGGCAGGTCTGGGCGATGGCAGAGGATTCCATGTCCGTGGAGAGGACCTGCTCAAACGCGGCCTTGATGACAGCAGAACGCTCGTGGCCAACAAAGGAGTAGCTGGAAACCATGAGTCCCTGATGCACCGTATCCACCAGGCCATCCTTAACCGTTTCGACGGCGCTGACGTCCAGCAGGAACTGCGGCACAGGATAGGACGCCGGCATGCCCGGGACCTGTCCCAACTCGTAGCCAAAGGCGCGCGCATCGGCGTCGGCGTTAATGAGATTGGCGCCAATCACAACATCGCCGACCCGCACCGCATCGCCCAGCCCGCCAGCACTGCCGGCGCTGATGACCAACGGTTGTCCGGCGTCCGGCTCATCCCTGTTGGCCAGCAACAGTGCGGAGGTGGCAGCCCCGGCGGCGTTGACCAGGCCTATGCCGCTCTGGACCAGGAGTGCCACGTGACCATTGATGACCGCTGTGCGATGGATTGCATTACCCACCCGCACCGGCTCAGCAACGGATGTGGCGCGCTGCAGAAAGGGGGAAATTTCTTCCTCCATTGCGACAATGATGATGACTTCAACGGCGCTCAAGCAGAGACCTGCTCCCAGACGGCACGCTGCGCCAGGAATGCCCGGGCGGCATCCTGGGCGGCATCCAGGGAGTGGTTTTCTCCCCAGCCGCACTGCACCTCATTGGCCGCCGGGACCTCCGTGGCCTTCAAAACGTCCGACAGAGTGGCTTCGATGAGGTCCACCACGCCGGCAATGTCCGGTTCGCCCGCAAGGATCAAGTAGTAGCCGGTTTGGCAGCCCATGGGGGAGAAATCGATGACGGCTTGCGAATGGTTCCGTGAGCTTTCGGCAAAGAGATGCTCCAGGGAATGGATGGCTTTCATGCCCAGGTGGGCCACGTTGGGCTGGGTGAAGCGGACGTCATATTTGGTAATGACGTCGCCAAGCGGGAGCACCTTACGGTCGGCAACCCGCACATAGGGAGCAGCGACCGTGCGGTGGTCAAGGTTGAAAGACTCTACGTTCATGCGTGCAGGATTCATGGTTTGGCTTTCATGCGTCGGTGTCGAAGCGTGGGTTTGATCGCGGCGGGTACAGCGCCACTTTTATCCTAGCTCGCGGAGCTTTGGATGGCCCAGTGCGCTCAGGGGCGGCACCCGCTCAGAGCAGCCCAAGGTCAGCGAATGCTGTAGCGATGCCCTCGCGGCTGGGCGGCGGGGCCGTGCGGTCCGCCAAGGCCAGCAGTTCCGGGCTGGACCCGTCGATGGCGACGCCGAGGCCGGCGTACGCGATCATCTCCACATCGTTTTGGCCGTCACCGAAGGCGATGGTGTCTGCACGGGCAATGCCCAGGCGCTCAATGGCGACGGCCACGCCGTCGGCCTTGCTGATGCCACGCTGGTACAGCTCACCGGCATGCGAGCCCTCGTTGGCAATGGAGTTGGCCACGACGGCGATCTCCGCACCAATTTCCGCGGCAATCAGGCCCATCTCCATGGGTACCTCAAAGACTGAGACCTTGGCGAAGGCCGGGCTGTTGGCGGACCAAGGACGCAGCGAGCCCAGAATGGCCGAGGAACCTTGTGCGTGGCCATCGGGGGAGCGTTGGAAATGCCCCTCGATGATGGCGCGCAGCCGTTGCTCCGCGGCCGCGGCAACGTGCAGGGACTCCTGCGCTTCCAAGACGTAAACAGCGTTGTGTGCGTCGAGGACAGCCACGGTCCTAGCTGCAAGATCGTCCGGGAACCTCCTGTCCAGGAGAACCTCCCCGGCGACTTCCACGTAGGCCCCGGCGCTGGCAACCAGCCCGTCAAAGCCGGTCCCGAGGATGCTCTCCGGCAACATCGACACCGGGCGCCCGGTGCACAACAGGACCTTATGACCGGCCTTCCGTGCCGCGCGGACGGCCCGAACGTGGGCAGCGGGGACAACCCCGAAGTCTGCGTACGTGCCGTCAACATCGAGGAAGATTGCGTGGATGGTTTTGATGGCGTGTGGCATGGCGGTCATGGTCAGGCAGTCTACCCCGGACGCCTGATGCCGGCCGTGACCGGCCGGCTCAGGCTATTAGTCAAGAGTGCCCGCTTGTTGCGTTCCATGGTTCTGTCCCAGTCATAAGATGTGCATGCTATTTGGCGGTTTGTTTTCTGGAGCTTTGCACGAAGGTGAATCCGAGCCATGCGGCAGACCCCACAAACGGAACAATGACAATCAGCACCAGCCAAGAAATGCGTGCCCCCACTGTGAGGGAGTTGGCCTTAGCCAGTGTGACCAGCGCCCAGACCACAATGGCAAGGTACATGGCGGCAACGGCCCATTGAAGCAGCACGAATTCGACGGGCAATATGGGGTTGGCATCCATGGACTGTCCTTTCCGGCTCAGAACTCTGAAGTATCGTCAGGCTGCCACAGTTGACATGGACTGGCAACCGGGAGTAACAATGTTGACGGAAATGCAGTAACGCTATCTAATATCTGTGTGTCAAGTGATAACAGAGCCTCCGAGATTGCCACGCTTCTGCAGCTGCAAGCCAACGCCATGGCTGTGGGAGAGAAGCTCCCCTCCGTTCGGGTGCTGTCAAAGAACTACGGTGCGAGTCCGGTGACCATCACCGCGGCGATCACCACCCTCACTGCGCTGGGAATCGTGCGGGCTGAACCCGGGCGTGGCACCTTTGTTGCAGGCCGCGACTCACCCGGCACTGCCCTGCAGGAGCCGGACTATGCGTGGCAGTCCTCCGCGTTGGGGCGTTCCAGGGTGGACCCGAACCGCACAGGCCGCACTGGCGGCTATGCAACGGCCGACGACGTCCAGCTCTCCTGGGGCTATCTCTCACCCGAGCTGCAGCCGTTCGATGAACTGCGCACCATTGGTTCCCGCTGCGCGAAGAGCCACCGCGCCTGGACCATGGCGCCGCCGATGGGCCTGCCGGAACTGCGGAGCGTCTTCGCCGCGGAACTCAATGCAGAACCCGGCGAGGTGCTCATCATGCCTGGGGGCCAGCAATCGCTGGTGTTCGCCATGCGCACCCTTGCCGATCCCGGATCCACGGTTATCACCGAAAGCCCCAGCTACCCGGGCGCCATCATTGCCGCCCAGGCAGCCGGGCTGGGCATTGCTGCAGTGACGGCCGACGCCGACGGCATCCGACCGGACAAACTCGCTGATGCGCTGGAACGCACCCGCGCAAAGCTCATTTACCTGCAGCCGTGCTACGCCAACCCGACGGGGGCAATCCTGAGCCCGTCACGTCGCGTTGAGGTACTGGCCCTGGCCAAAAAGTATGGTGCCTTTATCATCGAGGATGACTGGGCCAGGCACCTTACGTTGGAGGGATCGGCCCCTCCACCGCTGTTCACCCAGGACCCGGACGGTCACGTTGTCACCATCGCCACACTGAGCAAACCCGCCGCCCCTGGGCTGCGCGTTGGCGCCCTGGCCGCCAGGGGTCCCGCCGGAGAACGCCTGCGCACGGCTCGCATTGCCGATGACATGTGCGTTCCGGCGCTGGCCCAGGAGATCTCTTTGGGTCTCTTGACTTCCTCGGCATGGCCTCGGCACATCAAGCGTTTGCGCACGGGCCTGCGCGAGCGCCGCGACGCGATGGTCAACGAAGTTCACGCCTCGCTGCCCGGAGCGCGGGTGGTGGAGGTGCCTTCCGGCGGCATCCACCTGTGGGTCAAACTGCCCGATGGCACCAACACCAGCGCCTTGACGGCGGCCGCCCAGGGCGTGGGCGTGTTTATTGGCGACGGAAAGCACTACTACGTTGACGAGCCACCAGCTCCGCACATGCGCCTGTCCTACAGCGCTGCCACCATCGCCCAGATCCAAGAGGGTGTCCGCCGCATCGGGACGGTACTCTAAGCCCTCTTCTGCCTCGTGAACGGGCAGTAGTTGTTGATGTTTTCGCGGAACATCAACAACTACTGCCCGTTCACGAGGCAGGTTAGCGTGGCGGGGCGGGGCTCAGATGAGGGAGTCCTGCCAGGCGCCATGCAGCTCGGCAAAGCGCCCGCCACGGGCCAACAGCTCCGCCGGGGAGCCGTCTTCCACAATTCGCCCCTCGTGCACCACCAGGACCCTGTCCGCACTGGCCACGGTGGACAAGCGGTGCGCAATGACCAGGGCTGTCCGTCCTACAGTCGGGCCGCCGGACCGGACCGAAACGTTGGAGCTGAGCAGACGGTGCAGGCCCTCCTGAACCAGGCGTTCGGACGGGATGTCCAGGGAGGAGGTTGCCTCGTCGAGGATCAGCACTGCCGGATTGGCCAGAAAGGCCCGGGCAAAGGAGATCAGCTGCCGCTGGCCGGCCGACACCCGGCCGCCGCGCTTGTTCACATCGGTGTCGTAGCCGTCCGGCAGGGCCCGGATGAATGCGTCCGCCCCCACGTTGCCGGCGGCAGCCTCAACTTCCGCACGGGTGGCAGACGGCCGCCCCAGGGCGATGTTCTCGGCGACGGTGCCGCTGAACAAAAACGCCTCCTGCGTGACCATGACCACGGCGCGGCGCAGATCGGTGCTGGAAAGCTCGCGCAAGTCCACGCCGTCGAGCGTCAACGAACCAGCAGTGACGTCGTAGAAGCGGGCCATTAGCTTGGCCAGGGTCGACTTGCCGGCCCCGGTTGCCCCGACCACGGCCACAGTCTGACCCGCGGGGATGTGCAGATCAAGGCTCGGCACCACCACCGGGCCGTCACCGTAGCGGAACTCCGCAGCGGTGAAGCGGATGTCGCCACGTGCTGCCGGCAGGGGAACGGGGTTGCGCGGTGGCCGGACGGTGGGGACTTCCTCGAGCAATCCGGATACTTTCTCCAAGGCGGCCTGAGCCGACTGGAACGAGTTGTAGAACATGGCCATCTGGCCGAGAGGCTGGAAGAAGCGCTTGGTGGCCAGCAGCAGGGCCAACAGTGCGCCCACCTCCAACGCACCGCCCAGCACGCGGAAGCCGCCCACCAGCAGCACCGCGGCCACGGTCACGTTGCCGATCAAGACAAGGCCCGGCTGGAACACGCCGTTGAGGTTGATGGAGCGGACCGTAACGCGCCGGTAGTCCTCCGCCAGCTCCTCGTAGCGGGCTGCGTTGTCCTCCTCGCGGCGGAAGGCCTTCACCGCGCGGATGCCCGTCATGGTCTCGATGAAGTGCACAATGAGCCGCGCCGAAACCACCCGGGACGAGCGGTAGGCTGCCTGCGAACGCTTCTGGTACCAACGCGACAGCAGGAACATCGGCACAGCCGAGCCCAGCACCAGCAGCCCCGTGACCCAGTCCAGAGTGAAGATGGAAACTGCCGTCAGCACCATGAAAACGAGCCCCGACGCCAAGGAGGAAATGCCGGAATCGAGCAGTTCCCGCAGCGCCTCCAAGTCCGAGGTCTGCCGGGAAATGATGCGCCCGGAGGTGTAGTTTTCGTGGAATTCCATGCTGAGCCGCTGCGTGTGCCGGAACACCTGAATGCGCAGGTCCAGCAGCATGGCCTGGCTCAGCCGCGCCGTGGCAGTCAGGTAGGCCGCCGTCAGCCAGGATGCCGCCAGGGCCGCCAGAACGTAGCCGCCGCCCGTGACGGCCAGCGGCAGCCAGTCGCCGCCGTCAGCGGTCAGGGCGGGCAGCGCGGAGTCGATCCCATACGCAATGAGCAGCGGGCCGGCCACCTTGGCCGTCTGCGACAGCACCACCAGCGCCACCGTGATGGCAAAACGGACGCGGACCGGGCGCAGCAGCGTGCGCAGCAGCCGCACCGAGCGCTCCCGCACGGCGCGGCCCTCCGCCTTGCTGAGATTCACCCGGTCCTCGCCGGCCGTGCCCTGGGCGGTGGCTGCGGTTTTGCTGTCCCGTTCGTGGGCGTTCGACGCCGGAGCGCCCGTTTCCTTTTTGGCCGGCCTCATTCTGCGGTTCCCCTTGAGCTGTTTGTGGAGCTGTGGTGTTCGCTCGGCTGGTCCCCGGGCCCTGCTGCGACAGGCAGGGGGCCAGTGCCGAGGTCGTCGGGAAGTTCGTCATCCAGGCCGGTGTCCAGATCACGGGGTTCGGAATCAAGACTGGCGAGCACGTGCCTGTAGTGGTCATTGCCTGCCAGCAGTTCGGCGTGGGTGCCAACCGCCGTGATGCGCCCGTCCTGCAGCAGCGCCACACGGTCGGCCATGGCGACAGTTGAGGGACGGTGGGCCACGATCAATGTGGTGGTCGCCTCGAGCACCTGGCGCAGCCGCTGGGATACTCGTTCCTCGGTATTCACATCCAGCGCGGATAGCGGGTCATCCAGAATTAGCACGGCGGGCTTGGCAGCGATGGCTCGGGCCAGGGCAATGCGCTGGCGCTGGCCGCCGGAGAGACTGAGGCCTTCCTCGCCAATCAGCGTGTCCACACCGTGGGGGAGTGTGTAGGCGAAGCCGGCCTGGGCCACCTCCAAGGCTCGTTCAAGGATTTGGTCAGGGGACAGGCCAGGATGGTCCGCAGCACCCAAAAGCACATTCTCGCGCACCGAGTTGGAGAACAAGGTGGTGTCCTCGAAGGCCACGGAAACGTGGGTGCGCAGTTCCGCCAGCCGCAGCTGGCGGATGTCGGTGCCATCGAGCAGCACGGCGCCGGCAGAGACATCGAACAGCCGCGGCACCAGGTTCAGCAGGGTGCTCTTGCCGCTTCCGGTGACGCCCACTAGTGCCATGATCTCCCCGGCCCGCAGCTCCAGATTCACGCCGTTGAGCAGCGCCGGGGCGCCAACGGGGGTGTCGGGGAAGCGGAAGTGGACGCCGCGAAACTCGAGCGCACCGTGTACCTGCTCCAAGCTGACAGGATTGGCTGGGTCGGTGATGGTGTTTTCGGCGTTCATGACCTCAAAATGCCTGTCCAGCGCCGTCTTGGCGGCAAGAGTCATCGACAGCAAGGGGCCCACGGATTCCACGGGCCCGGCCACGACGGCAGCCGTGGCAAAGAACGCAACGAGCGTGCCGACGTCGAGCTTTCCGCCATTCACCAGAAGGATGCCGACCACCAAGCCGGCGGCCAGTGCCAGTTCGGGCAAGAGAGTGACCACTAGGGAGAACTGGGCCAGGGACTTGGCCTTGTGGACCTCGGTGGCCTGAAGTTCCTGCGCCTGGCCGGCGAAGGAATCGAGCGCCTCGCGGCCGCGGCCAAACGCCTTCAGCACCCGGATGCCGCGGACGGATTCCTCCACGACGGTGGCGAGGTCGCCGGCCTGGTCCTGGCTCCTGCGGCTGGCTCGGCCGTAGGAGCGCCGGAAGGTGAAGCCGAAAATGGTGATCGGGACTGCGGCGGCCAGGAAGATCAGGCCCAGTTCCCAGCTCATGGAGAACATGAGCGCCACCCCAATGACCACCGTCAGAGCCGTCACCACCAGCATGATGGCGCCGAAGGCCATCCAGCGGCGCATAAAGTTCAAGTCGCTCATGGCGCGGCTGAGCAGCTGGCCGGAGCCCCAGCGGTCGTGGAATTCCACGGCGAGCTGCTGCAAGTGGCGGTAAAAGCCGGTGCGCATGCGCGTTTCAACGGTGGTGGCCGGGACGATCACGAACTGGCGGCGCAGCACCATGAACCAGGCCTCGAGGATGCCCAGGACAAGCACGACGCCGGTCCCTACCCAGAGCGCGCCGGTGCCCTTCCCGGGTTCCAGGGCCGTGTTGACCAGCACGCGGTAGACCTGCGGGATGGCAAGGGCCACGAGGCTGGCGGCGAGGGCTGTCAGGAGCCCCGCGAGCAGGCGCCAGGCAATGGTTTTTAGGTGCGGTACCAGGCGCCCGAGTGAGGATAAAAGTGTGGTTTCGTCTTTATTCGCCATGCGTATTAGTGATTGTCCAGTGCCTAGAAGGTGCTTGCTGCTTCAACCCTATGCCTCAGGGCACCTCTGGTCGAGCCCGTCCCACGCCGTGTCACTATCGGCCACGTTCCCGGCAACAACTTCACAGGAGTGGCCGGATTCTTCACGACGTGATCGCAGCAAAGTTCACGTTTTCCGTGTCCATATCGCACTCAAAGTACACCGGCGCGCAGGTATGTCATTGCGACCGGACCACCACTTTTATGGTGTGCCCAGAACGGCCGGGCCGAACCGAGGTCCAGTCCGCCGCCGGTCTCAGCCAGCTTGGCGGTCATTTCCTCTGGGCCCTAGCCCTTGGGCGACAAATTCCGGATCGTTTGCGCTCTTGAGCGTAACTGAGCACCACGTCGGGAAGCCGCCTGGTTTGGGCGGTTCAGTGAATTTCCCGGCAATCCGGGATGGTTCATGCACCACAGCATCCGTGGCTGAACTGTTAGATGCTCTCGTTCTTCCTTCGATTGTTCCCCGGGCACTGACTTGGCCGACTTGCCGCTACCGGGGACCCGACCTTGAGTCGGCTGGACGGGGTGCGGGCCCTGATCGATGACTGCGCCGGGGCACTGGCCGCCCTCTCCGCTCACCTGATCGAGCGGATGCAAGCCACTGCCGAAGCCGAAGCCGAAGCCGAAGCCGAAGCCACTGTCCTGTCCTGTCCCTGGACCGATGGCAGCAGGAACCGTTGACAGGGACATTCCGGCAAACCAGTCGCTGTTCTTCGCTCCAGTCATCGACCCGACGCTGTCCATGGGTGTCCGTGCGCATGTGGTTGCCAAGCTGGCGTGCGCGCGGAGGCGGCAGGCACCGTCGTGCTTCAGTGGGAGGGGATGTCCCCGACGCCCGTGTACGTGGCGTGGCCGGGGCTGCCGGTGACCTGATAGGTGTGCAGGGCCAGGCCGCCGGGCGTGGTGGTGCTGCTGATCAGGCGAAGTCCGGCCGGGGTGCCACTGTCGGGGAAGAGCCGTCGGCCGCTGCCCACCACCACGGGGGCAATGACCAGGCGCAGTTCGTCGATCAGTCCTGCGGCAAAGAGTGATTGGGCAAGGGTGGTGCTGCCGTGGATCTGAATTTCACGGCCCTGGCGGGACTTGAGTTCCCGGAGCTGCGCGCCGATGTCCCCGGACAGGATGGTGGTGGGGTTCCACGACCCTTCCGAAAGGGTATTGGAGGCGACGTACTTGGGCAGGCCGTTCATGAGGGCTGTGAAGGGGTCCTCAGGGTCGGTGATCTGCGGCCAATCGCGGGCAAAGGCGTCGTAGGTGCGCCGGCCCAGCAGGAGGGCGTCGGATTGGCGGAGCCACAGCGCGGCATGGTCGATGAAGTCCTGGTCCATGTGCGGGACAAACCAGCCGCCGGCTGTGAATCCGCCACTGGTGTCCTCATCGGGGGAGCCGGGGCCCTGCGAGACGCCGTCCAAGCTGACAAACTCGGTCAAGGTCAATTTCATGACGGTCTTCCTTGCTAGGTCCGGTCCTGACTAGATGTGTTGGTCCACGATGATCGGGTTGCCGTCCGGGTCGATCAACATGATGCTCGCCGGTCCCGTGGTTTCCGTGTCAGCTTCCGCCAGAAGTTCCACGCCGCCGTCCTTGAGCTGGGCCTGAATATCCCGCACATCGGTAAACGGTGCGATGGCCTGCGCGTCTTGGTTCCACCCTGGATTGAACGTGAGTGAGTTCTTCTCAAACATGCCCTGGAACAGGCCAATGACGGCGTCCCCATTTTTCATGACAAGCCAGTTCTGTTCCACATCCCCCACATGGTGGGTGAATCCGAGCTTTTCGTAGAACGCCACGGAGGCCTTGATGTCCTTGACCGCGAGACTGACTGAAAACGCGCCGAGCTGCATGGGGTGCTCCATTCGTGGAAGGGATTTCTTTGATACTAGCCCCGGCGTAAGCGTGGCGGCCAGTGTTGCCGCCACGTGGCCTGCGTCTGGGCTACAGCTCCTTTCTGAGTTCCGCGGGAGGGGCGCTGGCGTGCCGCCAACAGGTCCGCATCGGGAATTGGTGGAATCTGCCGCCCCGGCCGGGATGGCGGGTGGATTGCGAGAAATGAGGCCGAGAATTTCCCGGCAAACAGCCCAAACCTCCCGAGATTCCGCCATATTATCTACCCTGAAAACTCTCTGATACTCTTGCCTTATTCCACGGACCTCCTGGCATAGTCTCTTGCCGGTTGTAGATAACGGGTGGACACTTATATCCGTTAGTTCCCTGAGGAGGAATATATGCATTTGACGCCCCGTGAGCAGGAAAAACTCATGATCGTCGTCGCCGCAGATTTGGCCAGGCGCAGGCAGTCCAGACATCTGAAACTCAACCACCCCGAAGCCGTTGCCATTTTGAGCTACGAACTCATCGAAGGTGCGCGTGACGGCCGCACGGTGGCGGACCTCATGAGCTGGGGCAGCACCATCCTCACCCGTGACGAGGTCATGGAAGGGGTCGCCGACATGATCAAGGACGTTCAAATCGAGGCAACATTCCCCGATGGCACCAAGCTTGTCACTGTGCACAACCCCATCCGCTAGAGCGGTCCTACACGCCAAAGGAGCACCTCCCATGATCCCTGGGGAATATGTTTTGCGGTCAGAGGCAGTGACATGCAATGCGGGCATGCAAGCTCTCTCAATCAAGGTCATCAACCGTGGCGACCGGCCCATCCAGGTCGGCTCCCACTATCACTTCGCCGAAGTTAACGACGCCTTGGAGTTTGACCGCCAGAGCGCCTACGGGCGCCGCCTGGACATCCCGGCCGGAACCGCCGTCCGCTTTGAACCGGGCGACGCCAAGACGGTAAACCTGATCGACCTCTCCGGAACCCGGGAGGTCCACGGTTTCCGAGACCGCGTCAACGGCCCCCTGGGCGTCCCGAACAACACGCCCCAAGAAGCAGAAACGGATGCCGCCCAATGAGCTTTGAACTGAGCCGCAAGCAGTACTCCGATCTGTACGGTCCCACCACAGGCGACGCAATAAGACTTGCCGACACCGAATTGTTCGCAGAGATTGAGCACGACCACACCAAGTACGGCGAGGAAGTGGTCTACGGCGGCGGCAAGGTCATTCGCGACGGCATGGGCCAAAACGGCCAGCGCACCCGCGATGAGGACATCCCTGACACCGTCATCACCAATGTGATCGTCTTGGATTACACCGGCATCTACAAGGCTGACGTGGCACTAAGAGATGGCCACATCTTCAAGATCGGCAAGGCCGGCAACCCGCAAATGTCCGACGGCGTCAACATCACCATCGGCGTCGCCACCGACATCATCGCCGGCGAAGGCAAGATCCTCACCGCCGGCGGCATCGACACGCACGTGCATTTCGTCAGCCCCGACCAGATCCCCGTCGCACTGGCCAGCGGCATCACCACACTGATCGGCGGCGGCACCGGCCCGTCGGAGGCCAGCAAGGCCACCACAGTCACTCCCGGAGCCTGGCACATCTCCAAGATGCTGCAGGCCGTGGACAACCTGCCCATCAACATCGGCTTGTTGGGCAAGGGCCACGCCAGCGCGAGCGAGCCGCTGGCCGAGCAGGTTCGTGCCGGCGTCATCGGCCTGAAGGTCCACGAGGACTGGGGTGCCACCTACTCCTCCATTGACATGTCGCTGAAGATCGCCGACGAATTCGACATTCAGGTGGCCATCCACTCCGACACCCTCAACGAGTTCGGTTTCGTGGAAGACACCATCAAGGCCATCGACGGCCGCGTCATCCACACCTTCCACACTGAGGGAGCCGGCGGTGGCCACGCTCCGGACATCATCAAGGTGGCCGGCCTGCCCAACGTGCTGCCTGCGTCGACCAACCCCACGCTGCCCTACACGGTCAACACGATCGACGAGCACCTGGACATGCTGATGGTCTGCCACCACCTGAGCCCGGACATCCCCGAGGATGTGGCCTTCGCCGACTCCCGCATTCGCAAGGAAACCATCGCCGCCGAGGACGTGCTCCATGACATGGGCATCTTCTCCATCACCTCATCTGACTCCCAGGCCATGGGCCGTGTTGGTGAGGTGGTACTACGCACCTGGCAGGTGGCCGACGCCATGAAGCGCCAACGTGGGAAGTACAGCAACGATCCCGAGATTGGTGACAACGCCCGCCTCAAGCGCTTCGTCGCGAAATACACGATCAACCCGGCCATTGCGCACGGTATCTCCGACTATGTTGGCAGCGTCGAAGAAGGCAAATTTGCCGACCTGGTGATCTGGGAACCGGCGTTCTTTGGTGTGAAGCCGGAGATGGTGATCAAGGGCGGGCAAATGGTCATGAGCATCATGGGCGACCCCAACGGCTCCATCCCGACTCCCCAACCTCGCACTTTCAGGCACAATTTCGCCTCGCTGGGCCGTGCCGTGCATTCCTCCTCCATCACTTTCATGTCCCAGGCTGCCGTGGATGCGGGCGTTCCTGCGCAGTTGGGTCTGCAGCATGAAGTGCGTGCCTGCCACGGCATCCGCAACCTGACCAAGGCGGACATGAAGCACAACGGAGAAACTCCCGACATTCAGGTGGATCCGGAAACGTACCAGGTCCGTGTAGACGGCGAAGTGGTCACGGCCGAACCATCCAGCGTGCTCCCCATGGCCCAACGCTACTTCCTCTTTTAAAAGGAGAACCCTTGATTATCGAAGCCATTCTTGGCAACAAGTTTGACCCTGCCACAGCAACGTTTGACCCCGCAACACTTGAAAATTTGCACGAAGAACGAGTGGTGCTGCCCTCGGCACTGCTGGTCAAGCGCATCCAGCGCGTCACCACCGATCACGGCAGGGAGCTGGGCATCCGGCTTGCCGGTGACACCGTGGCTGATCTGCGCGACGGCGACGTCCTGCACCTCGACGAAAAGGACGCCATCGTCATCTCCGTCGAGCACACTGATGTTCTGGTGATCGCCCCCACAACCATCCAGGAGATGGGTGTGGTGGCACACAACCTGGGCAACCGGCACATGCAGGCTCAGTTCTTTGGCGAGGACAGCGAGTACGGCGCGCAGGTGATGGTGTTGGCCTATGACCACACCGTGGAGGATTACCTCAAGCACGTGGCGGTGCCCTACTCGCGGCAGGAACGCGTCATGCCGGTGCCGTTCCGCCATGCCGAACACAGCCACTAAGCGGATTGCCGTGACTTTCGACGCCGGGGCCAGCGTTGCGCTGGCAACCCCAGTGCCGCCGGGGTACCTGCTGCCGCTGCTCCAACTGAGCGATTCGGCGCTGCCGACGGGCGCGTTCAGCCATTCCCTGGGCCTGGAGAGTTTCCTGCACCGCGGGCTGGTTCACGACGAGGCCACGTTCTCCGACTGGCTCACCCAGTTCATCCGCATTCAACTGGTCCATAGTGACGGGCTCGCCATCCGCTTTGTTTTTGAGGCGGAGACGGAGGCGGAAATCCACCGGGTAGACAGGGAGTTGCATGCCTCGGCCCTGCCGCGTGAAATTCGGGCGGCCGGGGTAAAAATGGGCGCCCGCATGCTGGATATTGCCGGCTCTGTTTTTCCCTGCCAGGAGCTGGAAAACTACGCGGCGGCTGTGGCCCGCGGGGACTGCGCCGGGCACCCGGCCATGGCCTTCGCCATCGCAGGAAAGTCCCTGGGCGTGCCGCTGGCGGAACTGTTGGGGACGTATATGTTCTCGGCCGTGACGTCGTTGACCCAAAACGCCATCCGCGGCATCCCTATTGGCCAAAGTGCTGGCCAGCGCGTGCTGCGCGCCGCGCACCAAGAGGTGAGTGACGGCGTCGTTCTGGCACAAACGCTCGGGCGTGAGGACTTTGGTGTAACGGCCCCGGGGCTGGAAATTGCGCAGATGCAGCACGAACGCCAGCGGGCCCGGATGTTCATGTCCTGAATCGCCGCTGAGCGGGACCCAACAGCTTACAGATTTTAGAAGGAGCAACAATGAAACCCATCAAGATTGGCATCGGCGGACCGGTTGGCGCCGGCAAGACCCAGCTCGTGGAGCGCCTCACGCGTGCCCTGGACGGCGAGGTGTCCAGCGCCGCCATTACGAATGACATCTACACCATCGAGGATGCCAAGATCCTGGCCGCCAACGGTGTGCTGCCGCTGAACCGGATCATCGGGATTGAAACCGGCGGCTGCCCCCACACGGCCATCCGCGAGGATACGTCCATGAACTCGGCTGCCGTGGCTGAATTAGAGGCGCTGCACCCGGACCTGCAGGTCATCTACATTGAATCCGGGGGAGACAACCTCTCCGCCACGTTCAGCCCGGAACTGGTGGATTTCTCCATCTACATCATTGATGTGGCGCAGGGTGAGAAGATCCCGCGCAAAGCTGGCCAGGGCATGATCAAGGCCGACCTCTTCATTATCAACAAGACCGATCTGGCCCCGTACGTTGGCGCCGACCTGTCCGTCATGGAGGCCGACACCCTCGAATTCCGCGGCCACAAGCCGTACTGCTTCACCAATCTGAAGACCGACGACGGCCTGGACTACGTCATCAACTGGCTCAAGCGCGACGTGCTCATGCTTGACCTGGAATCCCGGTGACCCAAACCGCCACCATCGGCCGCCTCGGCACACACAGTGAGTGGGCCGGGACGCTCTCCCTGACCATTGACCGCCGGGGGGATCGGTGCATCGCCGTCAAACAATTTCACGACGGCGCGCTGCGCATCCTGCGTCCGCACTATCTGGATGAATCCGGGCAGGTTTGCTACGTGATCATCAATCCCGGCGGCGCATATTTAGGTGGCGACAGCTACCTGATCGAGGTGGACGTTGCCCAGGGTGCTGATCTGCTGCTGACCACGCAATCGGCCACCAAGATCTACCGCACCCCGAATGACCGGGCCGAACAGCACATGCACGTGCGTCTGGCGGCCAACGCCCGGCTGGAACTGCTGCCTGATCCGCTGATCGCCTACCGGGAAGCCAGTTATGGGCAGGTGACAACCGTGGACATGGACCCCGCGGCGTCGCTGGTCATGGCCGAGGTGGTGACGCCCGGATGGTCCCCGGACGGGAGGCTGTTCCGCTACGACGAGGTGCGCATGCGCAATGAAATCTCCATAGGCGGGCGGTTGGTGGTGCTGGACAACCTGCTGATCCGGCCAGGCGTTGGGTCTCCTGTGGACAGCATGTGCTTCATGGGGGAGCACACGCATTTGGGTTCCCTGCTGGTGGTGGACGCCCGGGTTGACGCAGCGCTGGTCGAGGAACTGCAGGCATTGTTGGCCCCCCTCGACCCGGAGGGGCAGTTGGGCATCACTTTGTTGGAAGGGCCCGGCTTTGCCCTTCGCGCGCTGTCTCATTCAACAGAACCACTCAACAAAATTCTGGCTGCAGCCGTGGACTTACTGCGCGAACGGTGGACCGGCCAGAAACCACTGAACTTAAGGAAATACTGATGACCGTCACAGCCCGCCTGGGATATCTGGAACGCGAAAAGTTGCCGGTTGCCCGTCGCATCGGCGTGACTTTCGGGGCCGTGGTGCTCCTTCACCTGGTGGTGGCCGCGTTGTTGCTCCATTCGCTCTCCGTAGACACCAATCCGCTGGTGCTCGGTCTCATCGTGACGGCCTATCTGGCGGGCGTCAAACACAGCTACGACTGGGATCACATCGCGGCGATCGACAACTCGAGCCGCAAGTTCGCCGCCCAGGGCAGGGCCCCGGTCAGCGTCGGCTTTGCGTTCAGCATGGGGCACAGCTCGGTGGTCATGCTGGCGGGAATTCTTGTGGTGAGCGGCGCCGGCCTCATGGGTGCCCTGCTCGACGACGGATCGGCAGCAAACATGGCCCTGGCCGTGTTTGGCGCCGGGGTTTCGGCCCTGTTCCTGCTGACCATAGGCCTGTTCAACGGGGCTGCATTCCTGAAGGCAGGCGTGCTGTTCCGCCGGGTGCGCAACGGCGGCACGGTGGACGACGGCGAACTGGTTCCCACAGGAGTGGTGGCTCGTCTGCTGGACAAGCCGTTGTCCAGGGTGAAACGTCCGCGCGACATCTACGTGTTGGGTTTCTTGTTTGGTTTGGGCTTTGACACGGCCTCCACCATTGCTTTCCTGCTGCTAACGGCATCGGCCGCGATGGCGGGCGTTTCACCGGCTGCACTGTTGGCACTTCCGCTGGCATTCACCGCAGCCATGACGCTGTGCGATACGGCCAACGGCATGGCCATGATGAAAATGTACCGTTCCGCCGTGATGAACCCGGCGCGGCGCATCGGTTTCAACATGGTGGTGACGGGCCTTTCCGCAACCTCGGCACTGTTCATCTCAGCCCTGACAATCGTGACCATCTTGCACGATTCCCTGGGCTTGCGGGATCCGTTCACCACGTGGCTGGCTGAGCTGGACTTGGGCCACGCGGGGCTCTTGTTGGTGGGGCTATTTCTGTTGGTGTGGGGGAGTGCAGCCCTGGGCTGGCGCCGGAGCCGTACTGTGGGTGCCCAGGGAGGCTGATTCCAATTCCCGAATCTAGGCACTAGTAGTTAAGTGCATGATGGCTGCGGCGGCTCACCTGGGGTGGGTCGCCGGCGTGCGTTGCATGGGGTGCTAGAAGGGTGCCGGTTGGTTTTCCTCGTTTTGTGTGTGGAGGTATATGCCGCCGGTGGGGGTGGTGGTTTTGGTGATGCCTAGACCATCAGGCTCTACGGTCCATCCGGTGGTGGGGTCGTCCTTGAGGCGGTGGCAGTACTTTGATCGGGGGCGCAGGTTCTCGATGCTGGTTTCGCCTTGGGGCAGAAGGGTGCCGTCGGGGCTGTAGTGGTTTTGGTGGAAGGGGATGGTGTGGTCGATCTCGCAGGATCGTGCGGGTGCGTCGCAGCCTATCCCGGTGCATACCGGGTCCTTGAGTCTGACGAGCCGGACCATGTCTGCCGGGGGCTTGTATGATT
>NZ_PPXC01000011.1 GCF_002909445.1 Arthrobacter glacialis | reverse complement strand
AAAACCAAATAACCAATTCAATATAAATAAATTGGTATCAATAAAACTTGGCACACTATTGAGTTCTCAAACAACAATTACAATTCGAGTAATTCCAAACTGTTTTTCACAATTTGTTTTCGTCGACGTGATGTTTCAATGTTATTTCATCAGAATTCATTTGTCCAATCCGCATTTTGTGCGGGTGGTCACTTTATTAATTCTGCAAACCTATATTTCAATAAACAATTCGAATCGAAGAGACGAATGTATTGTTCAAGAATTTTTTGGTTTGGTTTCCTGCAAGATGGGAGTCGGTGCTTCTCTCGAAGCGGCTCAACCTTGTGCAAGCAACAGATAGAACAATACACTGGTGCCCGCCCCCAATGCAAATCGGGGGCGGGCATCCCCACCCGCACCCTAGCCTCGTACCTCGGCCAGGGAACCCTGCGGGCGTGGGCCCTGTGAAACGTTCGGTGAACGTCAGCTTGCGAGTTCCACCATGGCCAGGGTGCGCTTGCCGCGGCGCACCAGCAGGTACTTGCCATGCAATGCCTCGGATGCACCAAGAACAGCATCAAGATCGGTGACCTTGGCATTGTTCACGTAGGCACCACCCTCCCCCACTGTGCGGCGGGCTTCTGAATTCGTCTTGGACAGTCCTGAAGCAACCAGCAGTTCAACAATGCCCAAGCCGGCAGCCGGAGCAGCTGCGCGCGGCAATTCACGAGTTGCCGATTCCAAGGTTGCAAGATCCAGTTCGGCCAACTCGCCCTGGCCGAACAAGGCAGCGGATGCGGCAATAACCTTTAAGGTGGCGTCCACGCCATGCACCAGGGACGTCACCTGGAAGGCAAGGGTGCGCTGGCCTTCGCGGGCCTGCGGCTTCTGCGCAACAGCACCGGCAATGGAAGCGATTTCCTTGCGGCTAAGGAAGGTGAACACCTTCAGACGGTCCGCCACATCAGCATCTGCGGTGTTGAGCCAGAACTGGTACATGTCGAACGGGCTGCACATGGCGGCGTCGAGCCAGATGGCGTTGCCCTCGCTCTTGCCGAACTTGGTGCCATCGGAGTTGGTGATCAACGGTGTGCCCAGCGCGTGGACGGAGGCGCCTTCAACCTTGCGGATCAGGTCTGTGCCGCTGGTCAGGTTGCCCCACTGATCGGAGCCACCCTGCTGCAGAACACAGCCGTACTGGCGGAACAGTTCCAGGTAGTCCATGCCCTGCAGGATCTGGTAGCTGAATTCGGCGTAGCTGATGCCCTCGTCCGAGTTCAGGCGTGAGGCAACAATGTCCTTTTTGATCATGGTGCCGACCCGGAAGTACTTGCCAATGTCGCGCAGGAAATCGATGGCGCTCATGGGCGCCGTCCAGTCGAGGTTGTTGACCATGCGGGCCGCATTCTCACCCTCGAAGGACAGGAAGCGCTGCACCTGGCCCTGCAGGTAGCCAACCCACTCGGAGACCGTCTCTTTTGAGTTCATGGTGCGTTCCGCCGTGGGACGCGGATCCCCCACCAAACCAGTGGAACCGCCCACCAAACCCAGCGGCTTGTGACCGGCCAACTGCATGCGACGCATGGTCAGCAGCTGGACCAGATTGCCCAGGTGCAGGCTGGGGGCGGTGGGGTCGAAGCCACAATAGTACGTGATCGGCTCGCCGGCGAGCAGCTCTTCAAGGGCTGCCTCGTCGGTGGAGACCTGGACCAGGCCTCGCCACTTGAGCTCCTGCCAAACATTGGCGAAGCTGGAGTCGTTCTCGGGGGCGCGGAGTTCAGTTTGCAAAGACACGCTCCAAAATTACCAGTACGACGGCGTTTCTTTCGATTCGTGCCCGCCGTGAGTCCCGCCGTGCCTGCACAGGACAGCGCAGCAGTCCTTTAATGATTGCGGGACCCGCGCTTCAAGCACGGGTCCCGCAGGCGTAGAGGCCGTTGCTACTTTTCGATTCCTACTGGCAATGGCTCGGAGCTGATCAGGCGAAGGCGCTGGGTGGGGCGCGTCATGGCCACATAAAGGTCACCAACGCGGCCGCCGGCACCAGCCAGCAGTGCCGCCGGTTCCACAATCACCACACCATCAAATTCCAGGCCCTTGGCCTCATGAGGATCAATGACCACAATGTTCTGTTCCACGGAACCTGCTCCGTGGCCCACGCGGTGCCCGTACACGGCGCGCAACGCGGCGGCGGTTTCTGCGACCAGGGATGTGGGGGCAATGACGGCCACCAGGCCACCGGCAACTGCCGTGGACTCTTCCTCCATGACGGCTACGACCTGCGCCACCACAGCGTCAGGTGAGACCAGGTCAACCAAAGGTTCCCATTCGCCGTCGCGCACGGCCTTGGGGGCTGACACAATCTGGCCGGCAGCGTTCGCCATCCGCACCGCTGCCTCGGCGATCTGGATGGGCGTGCGGTAGTTGACGCTGAGTTCTTCCAAGTTCCAGCGTTCCCCCATGAACGGGGTCAGCGCCTGCTGCCAGGAAATGGCACCTGCTGCAGAACTTGTCTGGGCAATGTCGCCCACAATGGTGAAGGATTTCACGGGGCAACGGCGCACCAACAGACGCCATTGCATGGGCGAGAGCTCCTGGGCCTCGTCAACCACCACATGGCCGTACGCCCAGGTCCGATCGGTCAGGGCACGCTCAGCATTGCTCAGGCGCTCCCCCTCCACCACGTTGAAGTCGGCCAGCTGCTCGGCAGTCAGCATGCCATCCACACCCGAATCTTCCAACTGCTGGTTCATGTTGGAGATGGCCTTTTCAGCGTTAACGAGATCACGCTTGCGCTGTGCATCCGCGGCGGCCTCGGCCCGGCCGCCCGTCTCATCCAGGTCTCCAAGCAATTCCGCGGCCTCATCGAGCAGCGGAATATCGGACTCGCTCCATGGCGCATTGGCCGGGCGCGCCAACAAAGCCCGCTCTGCATCCGTGAGGTTGGGGGTGACGGCCTTGAGGATTTCGGGCTTGCTGAACATGTCGCGGACAAGCTTTTGCGGGCTCATGGGCATCCAGCACAGGTTCAGCATGACCCGGACGTCGCGTGAACCGCGCACATCGTCGGCCAGGTAGGACCTGTCGGCCGTGTTGCCGGCACTGTTTTCCTCGATGTGCTCGCGCAGTTGGGTGGTCAACTCGCCCAGGAGCGTCTTGACGAATGTTACGCGCGCCTCGTTGTGCGGCTTGCCCAAGGCGCGGGCCCTGTCCCTGGCGCGGCGCACCTGGCGCACGGTGAGCACCAAACGGGTGCCTTCGACGTCGAGCCTCACATCCTGGTGCGGCAGGCGCTGGCGGTTGGCCACGGCGTTGGCAATGACCTGGGTCATCTCGATCCGGCCCTTGAGCAGCGAAACCTCGGGAGTCTCGGGAGCCGTGGCGATGATGCCGGGCAGCAACTGACCAAGGCTGGCCATGACTACACCGGTTTCACCCAGGGACGGCAGCACGCGCTCAATGTATTTCATGAACGCGTTGGAGGGGCCCACCAGCAGCACGCCGGCCGATTGGAGACGTTCGCGGTGCGTGTAGAGCAGGTACGCGGCACGGTGCAGGGCCACGGCCGTCTTGCCCGTGCCCGGTCCGCCCTGAACTACCAAGGCGCCGCTCAGGGGTGAACGGATAATCCTGTCCTGCTCGGACTGGATGGTGCCAACAATGTCATTCATGCGGCCCGTGCGCTTGGAATTCAAGGCAGCCAGGAGGGCCCCTTCACCCTGGAGGTGCTCGCCGTCGACCAGCATGGTGTGGTCCAGGACGTCGTCCTCGATGGCCTTGACGTTGCGGCCTTGGAGGATGAGATGACGACGGCGGCGCACGCCCATGCGCTCAAAGGCAGTGGCCTGGTAGAAAGTGCCGGCTTCAGGAGCACGCCAGTCAACCATGAGCTGGCGCAGATCCGCAGTGGAGAGCCCAATGCGGCCAATGTAGCGGTTCTCGCCCGATTCCAGGTCGAGGCGGCCAAACACCAGCTTGTCATCCACTGCGTTCAGCTGCGCCAGACGGTTCTCATAGAGGGTGGCAAAAGCGTCGCGTTCGGAGCGGTTCTGGTGCGTGCCCATGGATTTGGCACGGCGCACGTCCGCCAATTGCTCTACTTTTTCGGCTCGAAGTTCGTCCAAGCGGGAGTAGAGACCGTCAACATAGTTACGTTCCTGGGCCAACTCGTGGTCATACATGCAAGACTCCTGAAATGTAAGGCATACCGCCAAAAGGCGGACCGTCTAGTCTATCCCGTGGGACGCTCCGGTGCTGGCAGCTGTGAGCAGAAACGCACAGTTTTTTCTAGTACGGGCCCTAGTACGGGCTTGCCAGCACGGCCGGCCCTGCACCTTTTTTGGGGGTGGGTTAGACGTGCAGCAGGGACACCACGTTGTGGGCCGCCAGATTTGCCCGGCCCGGCAGGGCATCAATTTCGAGCACCACGCCGATGCCGGCCACGTGGGCACCTGTGCGCTCAAGCAAGGCAGCAGCGGCGCCCAGTGTGCCTCCCGTAGCGAGCACGTCGTCGAGAATTAACACACGCGTGCCAGCAGGAACG
Source organism: Arthrobacter glacialis (assembly GCF_002909445.1). GTDB lineage: Bacteria > Actinomycetota > Actinomycetes > Actinomycetales > Micrococcaceae > Specibacter > Specibacter glacialis. The sequence goes on along the minus strand of NZ_PPXC01000011.1, from coordinate 126,073 downwards.
TCATCTTGGTGCAGTTCCAAGGTCGCCTCACCGTACTCAAGTGAATAGTTCTGCGCGTACACCTCGCGGGGCAGTTTTCCGGCCTTGCGGATGGTGATGACACCGGTTCCTGTGGCGTAGGCTGCGGCAGCTGCCAGCAGGAAGCCGCGGGCCTCCACTCCGGCCACGGCGTCGAACGTCCCGGCGAATTTTTCCACGATGGCATCCACCACCTCTTTCAGGGCCGCACCGTCAGCAAACACGGGGGTTAAATCTTTGAAAACAATTCCCTCCGAAGGGTAGTCCACGACGGTGGCGCAGAGGCCGTTGATAGTGGCTGCAACTCCCGTGTTTTCGGGGTTTTTGGGGCTCTGGGCAGGGGTGTTGAAATTCTGGTTCACAGCTCTACGGTACAGCCTTGAAAAAAGGGGCTTTTCGGATGCCCAAAAAGGTGCTTATATATCTTCCGTGCAACACAACATTTCACTCCCCGGACACGGTGTCCGGCTTGTGCCGTTACGGCGTCGTCACGCGGCAGATTTGTACCCCTACATTGATGTAGACATGTGGGCAGGGATGGCCTCGGAACGGCCAACGTCCAAGCGTGCCCTGGAAAGGCTCTTTGCCACCCGGATTGCCGATCCTTCCATCATTGCCTTTGCCGTGATTGATGATGAGACCGGCACCGTGGCGGGTACCACCAGCCTCTACGACTTTGTGCCAGAGCAGTCACGGGTTGAATTGGGCATGACATTTTTTGGCCGCAGCTACTGGGGCCGCAACGTCAATGCGTCCTCGAAACTGGCGCTGCTGACCTTTGCCTTTGAGGAACTTCTAGTGCACCGGGTCACGTTGCGCTGCGATGTGCGCAATGTGCGCAGCGCCGCCGCCATTGTGAAGCTGGGCGCCACGTTGGAAGGTGTGCTGCGCGGATACCGGCACGGCCATGACGGCTCCCGCGTTGACACCAGCGTGTACTCACTCCTGGAACACGAGTGGCCGGCGTCGCGCTCGGGCTTGGTTCACCGGCTCACCCCCGCGGATCTGCTGCCTGAGGTGACGGAACTTATTGAGTTCTCGGAGCAATTGGCGCGGGCCGACGCGGAGTGCGCACCACTCCCGGCTTGAACGCCGAGACGGTGGGATCGCCGTCGATCCAGAACCGCCACGGGTAGTCAGCGGTACCTCCGGGCCCGCTGATGCCCACCCGCGGGCCGGACATGACATTTTTGGCGGGCGTGTCCGGCAAGGTCACCGAGACTTCGCCCTGGAGCGCACCCAAACCGTTGTGTTCGCGACCAAATCCCATGGCTTTGGCGAGCCGGGCTGGGCCCCGCGCCAGCTCGGCGTCGTTCTTGGCGGTGGGGCGGCGCGAGCGTGCCAACTCCAGGCCCTCAACGATTTCACCTGCCCGCATGAGGCATCCGGAGGATGTCCCCTCCGGGCAGCACACCAGATTGGCGCAAAAGTGCATGCCGTACGTGAAGTACACATAGAGGTGTCCGGGCGGGCCGAACATGACGGCGTTGCGGTTGGTCTTGCCCCGGTAACTGTGCGCCCCCGGGTCCGGATCTGCTGAATCCGCCGGGCCCAAATAGGCTTCCACCTCGCTCAGCCGGACGACGACGGGCCCTTGCGGACTTTCATGCCTCACCAAGGCGCCCAGCAGGTAGGGCGCCACCTCCGTGGCAGGTCTTTGGAGGAGTTCAAGGAGGTCCATGGGCGTGCTCATGGACCCACGCTAGCAGGGTGCCGCCGCCGGCGAATTGGCATGGGAGGATGTTTTTATGGCCGTTGCATTGGAATTCACTCCCCCGTTTGAGCCGGGCATCTTTGACTTCCTGGCAGCCCGCGCCGTGGCGGGCGTTGAGGAGGCCGATTCCTGCAGTTACGCGCGTACCTTGCTGTTGCCCGGCGGCCACGGCTGGTTCCATGTTGCGTGGGATGGCAGTGCCTTGTGGCTGGACCATGCGCTCGAGGATCCCGCGGACGCACCCATCTTGCTCAGCAAGGTGCGGCATTTGTTCAACCTGGACCACGACCCTCTGGCCGCCGATGCGGCTTTGGGCACCCATCCCTTGCTGGCTGGGCGGATTGCCTTGCTGCCCGGGATCCGGCTTCCCGGCTGTGTGGACCCGGCGGAGATCTTGATACGGGCAATGGTGGGCCAGCAGATCACCGTGGCAGCAGCTCGCACGGCTCTCAACCAGCTGGTGGCACTAAGCACGCCAAGCCGCCTGGCGCATGGTTCAATGACCCATTTCTTCCCCACGCCACCTGAGCTAGCGGCCGGTGGCAGGGACATCCTGCGCGGCCCGCAACGCCGGATCGACTCCATCGTTGCCGTGGCCCGGATGCTGGCAGAGGGTTCTCTGCAGCTCGGCCCCGTGGATACGCAGGATTCCTTAGCCGAGAAGTTGCTCCCCATCCCCGGCATCGGCCCTTGGACGGTGGGCTATGTGGCGATGCGGGTGCTCGCCAGCAACGACATTTTCCTGCCCGGCGACTCTGCCGTCCGTAACGGCTACGGGCTGCTGCGCGGAGACACTCTCGCTCAAGCCCGCACCATCAAGGCGGCCGAGCTGGCGCGCATGGCAGAACCGTTGCGGCCGTGGCGGTCCTACGCAACCTTGCACCTGTGGCGTGCCGCCAGCCTGCCGAACGGGCAGTAGTTGTTGATGTTTCGCGTCAACATCAACAACTACTGCCCGTTCGGCAGGCGAGGGTCAGCGGGGGCGCCAGCCCCGGGCGCGTAAGGCGTCGGCAACCTTTCGAACCACCGCAGGCTTGTCGCCACGGAGGTCGTCAAGGGATACTCGGATTTCTTCCCATCCAAGGGCTCGGCTGGTCTCCAGACGGCGGATATCGCGCAAGTACTGGTCCGGGGTGTTGTGGTGGCCGCCGTCGTATTGCAGGCTGATCCGGTACTGGCGGTAGGCGCCGTCGGGCCATATCAGCGGCCGGCCGGCCGGATCGCGCACCACAACATTCAGCTCCGGCTCCGGCAAACCTGCATCCACCAGGGCCAGTCGCATGAGGGTCTCCGGCGGCGAATCGGCGCCAACGCGAATCAATTCCAGGGCAAGCCGGGCGTTGCGCAGGCCCCTACCGCCGTGATGCCGGGCAACCACCTGAACCAGCTCGGCCACGCGGCACATCGCCTCCCGTGGCACGGGAAAATCAGGCCCGTGGCTGCACACCAGAAAATCACCGGCCGCCACCAGATCCTTCAGGGACAGGCATGCGGCGAGGTCCAACCACGTTCGCGCCGGACTGGTGAGACGGACGCCGTCGAGCTCCCAGATTTCACCGTCGGCAAGCGCCAGCCGGTGCCCCACCACATTGACCCTTCTGGGAGCGCCCACCGTGGGTGGATTGGCCAGATGGATGCGCCAGTCGTTGGCGGGCCCGGGCGGCAGTGGAATCCTCCACAGCTGCGCGGCCGATAGGTGACTCAGAACGCTCAGCGGATTGGCCTCGGTGTAGGCCGCCAGGGCTGCGGCGCCCTGAAGCGGCACACCGGCGGGGACCAGGATGCCTCTCGAGACACGGATCAAATCGCTTGCGCGGGTGCGCGCCGGCGACAGCCCTGCTTCGGAGGAAGCGCGGGTAGTGAACGATCTTCCGTACAGGTGCTGCGGCAGCTGGATTCGGCGCATATCCAATTGTTTCGCAGGAAAGTGGCCGATTCTCGGTTATCCACAGGCAACTTCCGCTGCGTAAAAATCGAACGGGCAGTAGTTGTTGATGTTTTCGGAAAACATCAGCAACTACTGCCCGTTCGCGAGGCAGCAGGGTGGGGCTATTTGGCGGGGAACGCCGAGGGCCAGGGCAGCAGGACCGGCAGTTCCACCGAATCCGCGGCAGCTTCTGCACGCAGCGAACCCATGGTGGGTGTGCGCCCGGACAGCCAGGCGGTGATGTCCGTCAGCATGCCGGAGACGGACACGGTGTTCGACCCCGTCCCCACGGTCATGGGCGGCAACGCCAGCGGCAGCAGCTTCAACTGGATCGAGTCGGGCACCCTGGCGCTGAGGAAATCGATCAGGTACAGGCAGAACTCCTTGGACCAGGTCTCGGGCCCGCGTCCCAACTGCAGATCTGCCAAGTGGATGACCAGTTCACGCCAGTACGCCAAGGCGCCGTCACGCACCACGCCGTTGCGGTAGCTGATGGGCAAATCCCACTGGGCGTTGTCCAGGCCGTCAAGCACGCCCAGGGCTCGCGTGAACCCGGCGGCGATGTACTCCCGGTGCAGTTCTGCTGAATGCCCGGCGTTCATCTCGATGGCCTGCGTCCGCCCGCCCTGGCCGCCGTCGTAAAAATCAATCAGCTCACCGCGCAGGGCGTACTCAACCTGGCGTGCCACGGCATTGGAAACATGGGCAATATGCGCCAAAACGTGGCCGCGGGTCCACCCGGGCAAATCGGTGGGGACCAGGACGTCGTCGTCGCTCAAGTCCGCCAACTTTGCGCTCACCGTGTCCGCCGCAGCTTTGAGACGGTCCATGAGCTGCGCATTAGAAATATCAGTCATGCCCCCCAGCATAGCGGCCGAGGGTCCCGCGCCGAGCTTGCGAGGTGTGGGAGGCCGAAATGCGCTAAAGCAGGAAATGCCCGCATCCACCATGGATACGGGCATTTCCTCATGCTCGGTTGAGAAGTGCGACGCCGGTCAGGCCAGGAAGGACCTGACCTCGCCCAGCTGCCCCTCAAGGGCCGCCAGCTGCGCCAACACGGCCGAGGGGGCGGTGCCGCCCTGGGCATTGCGGCTGTTCAACGAACCGTTGGTGCTCAGGACCGTACGGACCTCGGGTGTGAGGTGCGCAGAAATGCCCGCATACTCGGCATCGCTGAGGTCCCACAGTTCCACACCCCGGCCTTCGGCAAGCTTCACAGCAGCGCCGGAGAGTTCGTGGGCATCGCGGAACGGCACACCCTGGCGGACAAGCCATTCGGCAATGTCGGTTGCCAAGGCAAAGCCCTGCGGAGCCAGTGACTCCATGCGCTCGGTGTTGAACACCAATGTGGCCATCATGCCTGAAACGGCAGGGAGCAAGAGCTCAAGGGTGTCAGCGGCGTCAAAGACGGGCTCCTTGTCCTCCTGCAGATCCCTGTTGTACGCAAGGGGCAAGCCCTTGAGAGTTGCCAGCAGGCCAGTCAGGTCGCCAATGAGGCGCCCCGCCTTGCCGCGGGCCAGCTCAGCCACATCCGGGTTCTTCTTCTGCGGCATGATCGAGGATCCCGTGGAGTAGGAATCATGCAAGGTCACAAAGGAGAATTCCTTGGTGGCCCACAGGATGACTTCCTCGGAGATCCGGGACAAGTCCACGCCGATCATGGCGCAGACCCATGCGAACTCGGCAAAGACGTCGCGGGAGGCGGTGCCATCAATGGAGTTCCAGGCTGCCGAGTCAAAGCCCAGCTCAAGTGCGACGGCGTTCGGGTCAAGTCCCAGGGAGGAACCGGCCAAGGCACCTGAACCGTAAGGCGAAACCGCTGCACGCTTGTCCCAGTCGACCAGGCGCTGCACATCACGCAATAGCGCCCAGGCGTGGGCCAGCAAATGGTGGCTCAGCAGGATGGGCTGGGCGTGCTGGAGATGCGTGCGCCCCGGCATGGCAACACCGTGGTGTGCCTTGGCCTGCTCCACCAGGGCATCAACCACGGAGAGAACCCCTGCAGCAATGATTCTGGCGTGGTCGCGGAGGTACATGCGCCCCAGCGTAGCGATCTGGTCGTTGCGTGAACGGCCGGCACGGAGCTTGCCGCCCAGAGCCGTTCCCGCACGCTCAATCAGGCCGCGTTCCAGGGAACCGTGCACGTCCTCGTCGGAGTCGGCCGGGCCGTAGGCGCCGGACTTCACATCCGCTTCGAGCTCCTCGAGCGCCTTGAGCATGCCCGCCAGTTCATCGGCGTCGAGCAGGCCTGCCGTGTTCAAAACACGGGCATGGGCCTTGGAGCCGGCAATGTCATACAGTGCCAGGCGCCAGTCAAAGTGTGTTGACTTGCTCAGTGCCGCCAAGGCGTCTGCGGGGCCGCCCTGAAAACGGCCACCCCACAGCGCACCCTCGTTCGTACCATGGGCCATGGTTACAGACCCAGAACGCGCTGGTCGCGGGTTGAGGCAACCTTGGAGGACATGCCCCACAGCTCGATGAAGCCCTTGGCCTGTGACTGGTCGAAGGTATCGCCGGTGTCGTAGGTGGCCAGGTCAAAGTCGTAAAGGGACGTCTCGGAACGGCGGCCGTTGACGATGGCCTGGCCACCGTGCAGGGTCATGCGGATGTCACCGGACACGTATTTCTGGGTGTCTTCGATGAAGGCGTCCAAGGAACGCTTCAGCGGGGAGAACCACTGGCCGTCGTAGACCAGCTCGGCCCAGCGCTGGCTCACAGTTGCCTTGAAACGGGCCTGCTCACGCTCAAGCGTGATGTCCTCGAGGTGCTTGTGCGCGGTGATCAGGGCCATGGCGCCAGGGGCCTCGTAGATTTCGCGGCTCTTGATGCCTACCAGGCGGTCCTCAACGACGTCGATCCGGCCAACACCCTGTGCGCCGGCGCGGCGGTTCAGTTCCTGGATGGCCTGCAGCGGGGAAACCTTGATGCCATCAATGGCAACGGGGACACCCTGGTGGAAGGAGATGATGACCTCGTCCGGTGCCGGCGGGAATTCCGGGGTGGCCGTGTAGTCGTAAATGTCCTTGGTGGGGGCGTTCCAGATGTCTTCGAGGTAGCCGGTTTCGACGGCGCGGCCCCAGACGTTCTGGTCAATGGAGTACGGGTTCTTCTTGGTGGTTTCGATCGGCAGGTTGTTGGCCTCGGCGTAGGCAATGGCCTTGTCGCGGGTCAGGGCCAAGTCACGGACCGGTGCAATGCACTTCAGGTCCGGGCCCAGAGTCTGGATGCCCACTTCAAAGCGGACCTGGTCGTTGCCCTTGCCGGTGCAGCCGTGGGCTACCGTGGTGGCGCCGAACTCGCGGGCGGCCTTGACCAGGTGCTTGACGATCACGGGGCGGGAGATGGCCGAAACCAAGGGATAGTGACCCTGGTAGAGGGCGTTGGCCTTCAAGGTGGGCATGGCGTACTCATTGGCGAATTCGTCGCGAGCATCTGCAACGTAGGCTTCCACGGCGCCACAGCCCAGGGCGCGCTGGCGGATGTCCTCCAGGGACTCGCCACCCTGTCCAACGTCAACAGCAACGGCGATAACTTCGGCCCCTGTTGCTTCGCCGATCCAGCCGATGGCTACGGAGGTGTCGAGGCCGCCGGAGTAGGCCAATACAATGCGTTCAGTCACGTTCGTGTCTCCCTATTTTGTACAACTCGTCAGAGTGTTGTTTCGCGTTACTTCAAAGCATAATGCATGGTTATGCATTCTCACTAAAAGATATTCACAGCGCGCCGCCCCGCCCGTCATTGGCGCCGCACCCGCCCCGCAAGCGGGCAGCCGGCGAACTGGCGATGCAAGCAAATTCCGGGGGAAGATGGAGGCAAAAGACGCAACCTCATGCCATTGTGGCATGGGGCCGCCACCAGCCGCGACCGGTAGAGGAAATTCCACAATGACAGAACATATTGCACCACCCGCCCCCGCCGTGCCGGTCCCGGGCCTGGAGGACCGGCGCCCGCCGAAACTGGCCAAGGTGCCGGCCTTCATCGAGTACATGGGCCAGGGCTGGGGCACACCGGACAGGACCCCGCCCGTGGTGGCAGGCGCCGCCACAGCTGCCGGGCACCACCGCTCCCGCCTCTCCGAACAGTTCCCCGGCCAGACCCTGGTGATAGGCGCCGGCACCGCTCCCGTGCGCGCCAACGACACCTACTACGACTTCCGGCCGGATTCGGATTTCTACTGGCTCAGCGGCGCCGCGATCGAGGGTGCCGTCCTGGTCATGGCCCCCTCCGGCACATCCCACGACGCAACCCTGTTCATTCCGGCGCCGTTTTATCCCGGCGACCCGCAATTCTTCGCCAACGCAGCCCACGGTGAGATGTGGGTGGGCTCGGCTCCCGACTTTTCCGACTGGGCGCAGGCCCTGTCCCTGCAAGTGCAGCCCCTGACCGAGCTCGACGCCGGCATCACCGCCGCCATGCGGGCCGGCTCGGGCACCCTTGCCGCCGGCATCATCGACTCCGATGTGCGCAGCCGCCACGGTATCGATGCCGGCGGCGACCTGGGACGTGCCCTGGCAGTCCTGCGCATGATCAAGGACGACTGGGAAATTGCCCAGCTGCGCGAGGCCGTGGACCACACAGTGTCCGGCTTTGCCGCCGTCGTGGGTGAAATCCCCGCAGCCGTCAAGGCCGGCGGGGAACGCTGGCTGCAGGGCACCTTTGACAGGCACGCCCGCACGCACGGGAACGGCGTCGGCTACGCCACGATCGTTGGCAGCGGCAAGCACGCACCCACCCTGCACTGGGTGCGCTGCGACGGACCCGTCCTGGAGGACAAGGTGGTGCTGCTGGACATGGGGGTGGAGGCCAACAGCTTTTACACAGCGGACGTGACGCGCACGTTCCCAGGGTCCGGCACGTTCAGCCCCATCCAGCGCCAGGTCCACGACCTGGTGGAAAAATCGCACCGGGCGGGTCTGGCCGCCGTGGGGCCGGGACGGCCGTGGACCGACTTCCACCATGCCAGCATGGAGGTCATCGCCAACGGCCTCAACGACTGGGGGCTGCTGCCGGTCTCCGTGGATGAGGCCCTGTCTCCCGCCGGCCAGCACCACCGCCGTTACCTGGTGTGCGGGGTGGGCCACCACCTGGGCCTTGACGTGCACGACTGCGCCCAGTCCAGCCACGACGACTACCAAGGTGCCACCATGGCGCCCGGAATGGTGCTGGCCGTGGAGCCGGGCCTGTACTTCCACGAACACGACCTGACCCTGCCGCCCGAGTTGCGCGGCATCGGCGTCCGACTGGAGGACAACGTCCTCATTACGCCCACAGGCTCCGAGGTCATCTCCGATGCGCTCCCCATCACCGCCGCGGGCATTGAGGAATGGGTCGCCACGGTGCAGCGCGGCTAGTTGGCTCGGTGGTTGAGCTTGGTCGGTGGTTGAGCTTGTCGAAACCTGAGTCTCGACAAGCTCAACCAGCGGTGTTGCCCGTCCTACGCTCCGGAACCGGATTCCGCCGCGAACTGCAGGAACCGCTCGGCCACGTCCGCCCCGCCCAGGGGGTCCCGGGTGATGACCATGACGGTGTCGTCCCCGGCGATGGTGCCAAGTATGGCCGGCATGACCGAATGGTCAATGGCCAGCGCCAGGAAGTTTGCGGCTCCCGGCGGGGTCCGCAGCACGGCAATGTTGCCCGAGGACTCCGCCGTCACCAGCAGCTCCCCGCACAGGCGGATCAGGCGGGTGTCCAGCAGCTCCTGCGATGACGCCGAATGCACGCTGCGGTCCCCGCCCTCCGGGGGCAGCGCATAAATCAAGGCCCCGTCCTTGCCGCGCACCCGCACGGCCCGCAACTCCACGAGGTCACGCGACAGCGTTGCCTGGCCCACCACCAAACCGTCGTCGGCCAGCAAACTGGCCAACTCCGCCTGTGAACGCACGGCACGGTTGGTCAGCAAGGCCTGCACGCGGGCCTGCCGGGCAATTTTGGTGGCCGGCATTCCTGCCCCGGGAGCCGTTGATTTGGACATGGCTAGCTGCCGGCCTCGCTGTTGGCGGCTTCGGCTGCGGACTTTTCCACCAGCCAGACCATGAGGGCCTTTTGGGCGTGCAGGCGGTTCTCCGCCTCATCCCACACCACTGACTGCGGCCCGTCGATGACGGAGGCCGCGATCTCATAGCCTCGGTAGGCGGGCAGGCAATGCAGCACAATGGCGTCGGGCGCCGCCTGGGCCAGCGCTGCGTCGTCGAGCGCGTAATCCTTGAACAGCTCCAGGCGCTGGGCCTTTTCATCCTCCTGCCCCATGGAAACCCACGTGTCAGTGACCAGCACGTCGGCACCGGCAACGGCCGAGGCCACATCTGTGGTGATCAGGACCGAGCCGCCGGTGAGCAGGGCACGTTCCTGGGCGGCCTGCACGACGGCGTCGGCCGGCAAATACCCTGCCGGTCCGGTGATGCGCAGGTGCATGCCCGCCGTGACCCCTGCCAGCAGGTAGGAGTTGGCCATGTTGTTGGCACTGTCCCCCAGGTAGGTCATGGTCAGCCCCGCCAGGTTTCCCTTGTGCTCCTTGATGGTGAGCAGGTCAGCGAGAAGCTGGCACGGGTGGTAGTCATCGGAGAGGGCGTTGATGACGGGCACCTTGGAGTTGGCGGCCATTTCCTCCAGCCCGGCCTGGCTGTAGGTGCGCCACACGATGGTGGAAACCATGCGCTCAAGGACCTTGGCGGTGTCGCTCACGGATTCCTTGTGACCAATCTGGGCCTCACCCGGGTTGATGATCAGAGGGTTTCCGCCCAGAGCCGCAATGCCGGCGGCAAAGGAGACGCGGGTGCGGGTGGAAGTCTTGTCAAAGATCACTGCCACCGTTTGGGCGCCGGATCCAGCACCTGCAAACGTGTTTTTGGAATACGGTGCCTTCTTTAGAAGCGCAGCCAGCTCCAACACCTCAGCCTGTTCGGCCGGGCTCAGGTCAGTGTCGATGAGGAAATGCCTGGTCATGGTTAGTTTCCTTCCAGATTCGCCGCTGCCACAGCTGTGGCAATCAGCGACGGCAGTGCTGCGATGAATGACTGGGCCTGCTCGGCGGTCAAGTTCAGTGGCGGGGCCAAACGGACGGTGTTGGGGCGCGGGGCGTTGACAATGAATCCAGCATCAAGCGCGGCACTGACAACACCGGCAGCCACTGGTGCTGCCAGGTCAAAACCGATCAGCAGGCCAAAGGCGCGGACCTCAGTGACGCCGTCGACCGGGGCAATGCCCTGGGCGAAGATTTCGCTGACAGTGCGCACATTGGCCAGCACCTGCGCGGACTCCAATACGTGCAAGGTGGCCAGGGCCGCGGCGGTTGCCACGGGGTTCCCGCCAAAGGTTGTGCCGTGCTGGCCGGCGCTGAGGAGCTGTGAGGGGCCTTCGCCGAAGGTGATGATGGCACCGATGGGGAACCCGCCACCCAAACCTTTGGCCAGGGTCATGGCGTCGGGGGTGATGCCCGCGGCGATGCCGGCGAACCAATCGCCCGTGCGGCCAACACCTGTCTGGACCTCGTCCAGAATCAACAGCGCACCGTGTTCGCGTGTCAGTTCCCGGGCAGCCTGCAAGTACTCGGCGGAGAGCGGACGGACGCCGGCCTCGCCCTGGATGGGTTCGATAACCAGCGCGGCAACCGTCCCATCCATGGCATCGCGCAGGGCGTCAACGTCGTCAAAGGCAATATGGCGCACACCTGCCGGCATGGGCTCAAACGGTTCCCGGTACGCCTGCTTGGCCGTCATGGCCAAAGCTCCCATGGTGCGGCCGTGGAAGCCGCCCTCGAGCGCCAAAATGGTGGGGCGGGCCGCACCGCCATGGGCGCGGGCCAGCTTGAACGCTGCCTCGTTGGCCTCGGTGCCGGAGTTGGCGAAGAAGACCTTGGAACCCTCCGGCGCCTGGCTCAGTTGGAGCAGCTTTTCAGCCAGGGCAATCTGGGTGGGGCTGGTGAAGAAGTTGGAGACGTGGCCCAGTGTGGCAAGCTGGCTGGTGATGACCGAGGTGACAAAGGGGTGGGCGTGGCCCAGCGCGTTGACGGCGATGCCGCCGAGCAGGTCCAGGTATTCCTTGCCGTCGGCGTCCCAGACCAGGGCGCCGGCGCCGCGCACCAGCACCCGCTGGGGGCTGCCAAAGACGCCCATGAGGGAGTCGCTGTAGCGGGCCAGCCACTGGGCGCTGGTCCCGGTGCCGGTGACGGCCGCAGCGTTTGCGTTGCGCAGATCTGCTGTCTGCTTGTCCTCAGTCATTATTTCTCATCCTCATCCGGGAAAATTTGGGTCCCGTTGCCTTCAAATGTCATCAGTTCCAGCAGCACCGAGTGGGCGCTGCGCCCGTCCACCACTGCTGCGCGTTCCACTCCTCCGTCCACGGCCGCCAGGCAGGCACCCATCTTGGGGATCATGCCCGATTCCAGCCGGGGCAGCATCTCACGCAGGTCGTTGGCGCTGAGCTCGCTGAGCAGCGAGGACTTGTCCGGCCAGTTCGCATAGAGACCTTCGACGTCGGTCAGGATCACCAGGCGCGAGGCCTGCAAGGCGATGGCCAGGGCTGCCGCGGCAGTGTCTGCGTTGACGTTGAGTACGGTTGAGGGGTCCCCCAGTTCGGGGGCAACGGTGGAGATCACCGGGATCCGGCCGGCCTCCAGCAGGTCCAAGATGGCGCCGGGGTTTACCCCCACCACCTCGCCCACTAGACCCAAGTCAACGGGCAGGCCGTCCACAATGGTGCCCGTCCGCTCAGCCTGCAACAGCGCGCCGTCCTCGCCGGAGAGTCCCACGGCATAGGCGCCGTGCTCGTTGATCAGGCCCACCAGTTCGCGGCCCACCTGGCCTGTCAGAACCATCCTGACAACTTCCATGGCCTCAGGTGTGGTGACGCGCAGCCCGCCCTTGAACTCGCTCTTGATATCCAGGCGCTTGAGCATGGCGTTGATCTGCGGCCCACCACCGTGAACCACCACGGGCTTGATTCCCACATGGTGCATGAACACAATGTCCTCGGCGAAGGCACGGCGCAGCTCATCGTTGATCATGGCGTTGCCGCCGTACTTGACCACCACCACCGTGTCAGCAAACTGCTGAATCCACGGCAAGGCCTCAATTAAGGTGCCAGCCTTGCCCTGCGCTGTAGCCACCGAACCCATCATGTTTTCCTTCAATCCTGTTGTGTACTTCACTGATCCCTGCGGTGAGCCTCCCGGCGGACCTCCGCGGCGTTCCCAACTCTCGTGGCACCCAAGGCGACCGTGCATTCTAGGTGGCGGAGCCGGCATTTTTTGTAGGCGACGTAAAGGAGACCGTAAGGCCGCCCGCGGCCGTCGGTCGGATAGTCGCCGAGGGAATGCCGGTCCGCCGCCGAGCCCAACCACAGCCGACGGCCAAGCGGTTACGAGGAGTAGGCGCTGTTTTCTTCGACGTACGCGTGCGTGAGGTCGTTGGTCCAGATCGTGGCGGAGGCCAGGCCTGCGTTGAGATCGATCTCCACGGTGACTTCACGGCCGCTGAGATCCACCAGGTCGCGGGAGTCGCCAATGCAGCCGTTGCGGCAGATCTGGATGCCATTGATGCTGACGTTGATCTTGTCCGGGTCGAAGACGGCGTCGGTGGTGCCCACGGAGGCCAGGACGCGGCCCCAGTTGGGGTCGTTGCCGAAAATGGCTGCCTTGAACAGGTTGGAGCGGGCCACTGAGCGGGAGACCACTTCGGCGTCGCGTTCGCTGTCCGCGTTGGTGGTGGTGATGGCGATGTCGTGGCTTGCGCCCTCGGCATCGGCAATCAAATCGCGGGCTAAGGTGGCGCACACCTGGGTCAGGCCGGCGGTGAATTCATCCATGTCCGGGAAGGCCGTGGAGGCACCGGAGGCCATGAGGAGAACGGTGTCATTGGTGGACATGCAACCGTCGGAGTCGGCACGGTTGAAGGTGACACGGACGGCGTCGCGCAGTGCGGCGTCGAGCCCTTCAGCCTCAACCGCGGCGTCGGTGGTGATAACAACCAGCATGGTGGCCAGTCCGGGCGCCAACATACCGGCTCCCTTGGCCATGCCGCCAATACTGTAGCTCAGCCCCTCGGCATTGGGTTCGGAGGTCCACGCTGCCTGCTTGGGGACGGTGTCTGTGGTCATGATCGCAGTGGCGGCGGCAGCTCCGCCGTCGGAGACCAGGGCAGCCGCGGCGGCTTCAACGCCGGGCAGGATCTTGTCCATGGGCAGCTGCTCCCCGATCAATCCGGTGGAGCAGACGGCAACGTCGGTGGCGGAGATGCCCAGAATATCCGCGACTTTCTCGGCGGTGGCGTGCGTGTTTTGGAAGCCCTCGGGGCCAGTGCAGGCGTTGGCGCCACCGGAGTTCAGCACCACGGCATCAACCCGGCCGTCGCGCAGGACCTGGCGGGACCAGTGGATGGGCGCGGCCGCTACACGGTTGGTGGTGAAGACGGCTGCGGCGGTGCGCTCGGGACCGTCATTGATGACCAGAGCCAGGTCGGGGTTGCCGGACGTCTTCAGCCCGGCAGTAACGCCGGCTGCGCGGAATCCTTGTGCAGTTGTCACGCTCATGGTGCTACTCCTTGGAAGGTCAAGCCCGTGGTTTCGGCCAGGCCGAGGGCGATGTTCATGGACTGTACTGCGCCGCCGGCGGTGCCTTTGGTCAAGTTGTCAATGGCGCAGCAGACAATCACACGGTTGACGTGGGCGTCGTAGGCGATTTGCATGGCCGCATAGTTGGAGCCCTGCACGGACTTGGTGGAGGGCCACTGTCCCTCCGGGAGGACATGCACAAAGGGTTCATCCTCGTAGGCTTCCACCCAGATTTGGCGCAATGCCGAGGCGGGGTCTTCAAGGGCCGCGATCTCTGCGGAGACCTTTGCCGTGGCGGTGGTGAGGATGCCGCGGCTCATGGGCGCCAGAGTGGGTGTGAAGGAAACGCGCACATCCAGTCCGGATGCGGCGGAAAGGCCCTGCTCAATTTCAGGGGTGTGCCGGTGCCCGCCACCCACGCCATAGGGGCTCATGGAACCCATGACTTCCGAGCCGATCAAGTTGATCTTGGCTGCCTTTCCCGCACCCGAGGTGCCCGAGGCTGCAACAATGACCACGTCATCAGGGGCCAGTGCGTTGGCGGCGAAGCCGGGCATCAGGGCCAGCAGGGAGCTCGTGGGGTAGCAGCCGGGAACGGCAATGCGCTTGGATCCGCGGATCCTTTCCCGGTGGCCGGGCAGTTCGGGCAGGCCGTAGGGCCAGGTGCCGGCGTGGGCAGACCCGTAGAACTTTTCCCACGCTGTGGAATCTTCCAGACGGTGGTCGGCTCCGGCGTCGATCACCAAGGTGTCGGCGGGAAGCTGCGCCGCGATGGCCGCGGAGGCGCCGTGCGGCAGTGCCAGGAAGACGACGTCGTGCCCTGAGAGGTTCTCAACTGTTGTGTCCACCAGGATGCGGTCGGCCAGGGCGTGCAGATGGGGAGCCAGAGAACCCAGCCGGGCACCTGCGTTGCTGTGGGCCGTGATGGCCCCAATGCTCACATCGGGGTGGCTGGCCAGCAGGCGCAGCACCTCTCCCCCGGCATATCCGCTGGCTCCTGAGACGGCTACAGAAATTGTCATATGTCGACTATACAGCAGAACTATTCACTATCACCGATATTTATGCATGTCGTTTGATTTCCCTTTCAGCAGTCGGTTCTATGATGATCAGGGAGGAATTGCTTTCTTGCGAAACCGCCAATAACCGATTGGGAGTTCATCATGACCGAGCACTGCAATGCCATTGTCGCTTCAGCCCCGGGCGGCCCGGAGGTTTTGGTGCTGGCGCACGTTCCCATGCCCGTCCCCGGGGCGGGCGAGCTGCTGGTCAAGGTGGCGGCCGTTGGTGTGAACTTCATTGAAAGCTACCAGCGTCAGGGCATCTATCCCGTGCCGTTTCCCTTTACCCCTGGCGCCGAAGCCGCCGGAACGGTTGTTGCCGTGGGGTCAGGCGTCCATGGTTTTGCCGTGGGCGACCGCATTGCCACGGCCGAAGGCAGTGCCTGCTACGCCGAATTTGCCATTGTGCCCGCCCTCAAGGCCTTGCATGTCCCAGCTGGCGTGCCGCTGGACGTGGCTGCGGCCTTGCCGTTGCAGGGCATGACGGCCCATTACCTGATGAACTCCACCTACCGCGTGGAGCCGGGCCAGAGCGTCCTGCTCCACGCTGGTGCCGGCGGCGTTGGTTTGCTGCTGACCCAGCTGCTGAAGGAGCGCGAGGCCCGAGTCATCACCACCGTTTCCACGGAAGAGAAGGAAGAGCTCTCCCGAGTGGCCGGCGCCGATGAGGTGCTGGGATATGAGAACTTTGCCGAGCAGGTCCGCGAGCTCACCGATGGGGATGGCGTGGATGTGGTGTTCGACGGCGTAGGCAAGGACACGTTCGACGGCTCGCTGGCGTCCTTGCGCACCAGGGGAACGCTGGTGCTTTTTGGTGGCGCTTCCGGGCAGGTGCCGCCCTTTGATTTGCAGCGGCTCAACGCCGGCGGTTCACTGACGGTTGTTCGACCCAAACTTGCCGACTACCTCCGCAACCCACAAGAGCGCTCTTGGCGGGCAACCGAGGTGTTCAACGCCGCGGCCTCAGGTCATCTGAGCGCCCGGATCGGCGCCCGCTTCCCGCTCGCCGAGGCGGGCGCTGCACACGCGGCACTCCAAGGCCGCCGCACCACAGGCAAGGTGATTCTGGAGCCATGAGCAGGTTAACGTCAGCGACCCCTGTCCTGGGGTGCAATTTGGCGCCTCACACCCAGCAACATGTTGCCTGCTATTCAACTTCCGTTCATCTTACTGGGGCACGGTAAGCCAGTGAACTCTGCCTCAACGAATATCCCACAGATTCAAGTACCCGCATCCAGCGAAGAAGTACAGTCCGGCCAATTTGCCGCACAAATGCCCGGGCGTGACTTGGCACCGGAACCCAGGACGCTGTGGGACATCGTTCAGGCCACAGCAGAGCTGCACCCCGATGCCACTGCGTTGGATGACGGCACGAAAGCCCTGAGCTACGAAGACCTCCTGCACGCTGTACGAAACAAAGCCGGGGAATTGACTCAGGCTGGCTTGGGTGCCGGGGACCGCATAGGCGTGCGGATTCCTTCCGGCACCTCGGCGCTTTATCTGGCAATATTAGCGATCCTGTCCATTGGTGCCGCCTATGTTCCGGTGGATGCAGATGATCCGGCCGAACGGGCGGCACTGGTTTTCGGCGAAGCCAAGGTGGCCGCCGTGCTCGGAGACCCGCAGACCGGCCAAGCCCTGACCATGTCCGGTGAACGCCCGGCCCCCTTTACCGAAACGCGCGAACCCGTCCCGAGCGATGATGCCTGGATCATCTTCACCTCAGGCTCCACCGGCACACCGAAAGGTGTGGCGGTCAGCAACCGCTCAGCCGCCGCGTTCGTCGATGCCGAAGCCCGCATTTTCCTGCAGGCCGAGCCGATCGGCCCCGAAGACCGGGTCCTGGCTGGACTGTCAGTTGCCTTCGATGCTTCGTGTGAGGAGATGTGGCTTGCCTGGCGCTATGGCGCGGCGCTGGTCCCCGCACCGCGTTCCTTGGTCCGTTCGGGCATGGATCTGGGCCCGTGGCTGATTTCCCATGGCATCACTGTTGTCTCCACCGTTCCGACGCTGGCAGCCCTGTGGCCTGCGGAAGCGCTGGAATCCGTGCGCCTGCTCATCTTTGGCGGCGAAGCCTGCCCGCCGGAGCTGGCCACCCGCCTGGCGGTCCGCGGCCGCGAAGTCTGGAACACCTACGGGCCCACCGAGGCAACGGTGGTTGCGTGCGCTGCACCGCTGGGCGGCCCCGGGCCTGTTCGGATCGGGCTGCCGCTGAACGGCTGGGATCTGGCAGTTGTCGACTCCGCCGGAGTACCCGTGGCCGAGGGCGAAGTCGGCGAATTGATTATTGCCGGCGTTGGCCTGGCCCGCTATCTGGACCCGGCCAAGGATGCCGAAAAGTACGCGCCCATGCCCGCGTTTGGCTGGGACCGCGCCTACCGCAGCGGTGACTTGGTCAGGCTGGAAAGCGCCGGGCTGGTCTTCATGGGCCGTGCCGATGACCAGGTGAAGCTTGGCGGGCGGCGCATTGAACTCGGAGAAATTGACGCGGCACTGCAGGCACTGCCTGAGATTTCCGGCGCCGCCGTCGCTGTCCAGGAAACGGCGGGCGGCAGCCAGCTACTGGTCGGTTACCTGGTCCCGGCCACCGGAACCACCCCTGATGCGGGCGCGCTGCGCTCCTTGCTGGCCGAATCGCTGCCAGCGGCGTTGATCCCGCTGCTCACTTTCACCGATTCCCTACCCACCAAAACCAGCGGAAAAGTGGACCGCAAAGCTCTGCCCTGGCCTCTGGAACAACCCTCTGACGACGACGGTTCCCTCGCCGGGACGTTGGCACCAGAGGCACAGTGGGTCCTTGAACAATGGCAGGCTGTGCTGGGCGGCTCGCCATCCTCGCTCGACACTGATTTTTTCGCCAGCGGAGGTGGCAGCCTGGCTGCCGCCCAGCTGGTGTCGGCCCTGCGCAAGCGGTATCCGCGCATCACGGTTGCCGATGTCTATTCACATCCTCGAATCGGTGCCCTTCTGGAACTGGTGTTGGGCTCTGTCCCCATCGCTGATGCGGGCCAAATCGTCAACCGCACTGTGGGGCGGACCCGGCGCAGCTCACAGGTTTTTCAGACGCTCATGGGTGTGCCGCTCCATGTCCTGGTGGGAATGCGCTGGCTCACGTACTTGATGGCGTTGAACAATATCGCAGCGTGGCAGGGCATCCTGCCTGGCGCGCCGATCATTTCCTGGTGGTGGGTGGCAGCGTCATGGGCGGTGTTTGTATCACCCTGGGGCCGGATGGGCATTTCGGTGGTCGCAGCCAGGCTGCTGCTCCGCGGGATCCAGCCAGGCAGTTATCCGCGCTCCGGCAAAGTACATCTGCAGCTGTGGCTGTCCGAACAAATTGCCGACATGTCAGCTGCCGTTTCACTGGCCAGTGCACCATGGGTGCCCTACTATGCCCGAGCCTTGGGTGTGACGATGGGAAAGAACGTTGACCTGCATTCGGTGCCACCGGTCACCGGCCTGCTGAGCCTGGCTGACGGTTGCTCCATTGAACCGGAGGTGGATCTTTCCGGCTGGTGGATCGATGGCGACTGGGTGCACATTGGCGAAATTTCCATTGGCGCCGGGGCCGTGGTCGGAGCCCGCAGCACGCTGATGCCCGGCGCACGCATCGGCGCCGGAGCACAGGTGGCACCTGGCTCCGCGGTGCGCGGCAAAGTTAAGCCCGGGGTCACGGTTTCCGGCTCCCCGGCGGAACGAACCGGCAAGGCCAAGCACTCCTGGCCGGATCTGCGCACCGCCACCACGTGGCGCGCTGACCTGCCCTTTGCCGGCGCCTCCGCACTGCTCTCCCTGCTGCCGTTTGTGGCGGCAGCCGCGGCTGTGTCGACGGTATTGGCTGCCATCGCCGGCCAACCGTCATTGTCCGCATCCCTGCCCACCCTGTTGTGGGCGGTTCCCGTGGCAGCCCTGGCCTGGTTCCTGACGCTGCTGGTGCTGATTCTGGTGACGGTGCGGCTGCTCGGCGTGGGACTGAGGGAGGGGCACTACCCGGTCCGCAGCCGGATCGGGTGGCAGGTGTGGGCCACCGAAAGGGTCCTGGACATGGCCCGGGATCTACTATTCCCCATCTATGCCAGCCTCTTCACCCCCGTGTGGCTGCGCCTGTTGGGCGCGAAAGTCGGCAAGAACGTGGAAGCCTCCACGGTGCTGTTGTTGCCGAAGATGACAACCATCGGCTCCGGCGCCTTCTTGGCCGATGACACCATGATCGCCTCCTATGAACTGGGCGGGGGCTACATCCACATCGCACCAGCAAAGGTGGGCAAGCGCTCCTTTCTGGGCAACTCAGGCATGGCGGCGGCCGGGCGGACCATGCCGCGCAACTCACTCGTGGCCG
Organism: Arthrobacter glacialis; assembly: GCF_002909445.1. Taxonomy (GTDB): domain Bacteria; phylum Actinomycetota; class Actinomycetes; order Actinomycetales; family Micrococcaceae; genus Specibacter; species Specibacter glacialis. Next base: position 106,469 of record NZ_PPXC01000011.1, on the reverse strand, counting down.
TGCTTTCGGCGGCACCAGCTAAGGCAAAGGCCGGCACCTCATGGCTGGGCAGCCCGCCCGTCCGCCTGCGCCGCACCAACCTGAATACCGATGAGTCCCTGACCTTCGCCCCGCCACTGCGGCTCAAGCTGGCCCGGGCCCTGTGGGAAAGTTGCCGGTTGATCCCCACGGTACTCTCGGTGGCTATCGCAGCCGCAGTACTTGTCGCGTTCGACGCCCTGGCCCTTGCCGGCGGCTACTGGCTCGCGGCCCTGCTGAGCGGCATCGTCATCATGGTGGCGGGCGCCGTGGCGGCTGGTAGCGCCGTCGCTGCTAAATGGCTGCTGGTAGGGCGGATCAAGCGCGGAGAGCACCCGCTGTGGAGCTCCTTCATCTGGCGCAACGAGGTAGTGGACACGTTTATAGAGTTGGTCAGTGCGCCTTGGTTTGCGCGGGCGGCCGTGGGCACGCCTGCCATGGTGTGGTGGCTGCGCGCACTGGGCGCAAAGATTGGCCACGGCACGTGGTGTGAAAGCTACTGGCTGCCGGAGGCCGATCTTGTCTCGCTCGGCGAAAATTCCACCGTCAACCGTGGCTGTGTGATCCAGACCCACCTGTTCCACGACAGGGTCATGGCCATTGATACAGTTACGTTGGAGGCCGGAGCCACCATGGGCCCCCATGGGGTGATCCTGCCGGCGGCGTCCATCGCCACCAGCGGCACCGTGGGCCCGGCGTCCCTGGTGATGCGCGGTGAAAGCGTGCCCGCCAGCAGCTATTGGATGGGCAACCCCATCAGCCCCTGGAAGGGTCCGGAATTCGCGGACCGTGCCTGACCCCAACCGATTCGGATACTTTACCCAGCATGAATTTCCTGCACCGCCCCCGGCATGCGGCGACCCCGGACATCCCGGCCCTCCCCGACCCCTATATCCCCCGACACGGCAGCACTAGCTACGCGGTGGACCATTATGAGTTGGAATTAGAAGTCCGACTCGCCGGGAACCAGTTGCAGGGGCGAGCCGTCATTACTGCCCGTGCCCTGGTTGCTCTCGACACGGTGGAACTGGACCTCGTGGGCCTGGGCATGGACAAGGCCTCCGTGGATGGCGTTCGCGTGCTCAAGCATTCCCACCGCCAGGGGAAACTGCGGTTACAGCTCCCCTCCCTGGTAGAGGCTGGAGCAGGGTTCACTCTGGACATCCGGTACAGCGGCATTCCCGCAGCAGACGACGGCGCGTGGGGTGAGGTGGGATGGGAAGAGCTCGAAGACGGCGTCTTGGTTGCCGGCCAGCCCACCGGAGCGCCCACGTGGTTCCCGTGCAATGACAGGCCTGACAACAAGGCTTCCTACCGATTTAGCGTGACCACCGACGCGGACTACACGGCCGTGTGCAACGGTGTGCTCCTGTCACGCACCAAGAAGTCCAGCCGCGAAACGTGGGTATACGAACAGTCCGCCCCGATGGCCACCTACTTGGCCACCGTGCAGATTGGCCGGTATAAGTTGCTCGCCCTCCCCGCCCGGGAAACCCAGTCACAGTTGCCCATCACGGTAGCCGTACCGAAACAGCTTCAGGCGAAGGCAGCCACAGCCCTGAGCAGGCAGCGCGAAATGGTGGACGTCTTCACGCAGCGTTTTGGCCCCTACCCCTTTGAGACCTACACCGTGGTGGTTACGGCGGACGAGCTGGAAATCCCGCTCGAGGCGCAATCCCTGTCCATCCTGGGCCGCAACCATCTGGACACCGGCTGGGAATCCCAGCGGCTCATCGCCCACGAACTGTCCCACCAGTGGTTTGGGAACTCGCTCACCGTGGAGTCGTGGCGTGATATTTGGCTGCACGAAGGATTCGCCTGCTATGCCGAGTGGCTATGGTCCGAAGAAAGCGGATCCATGACCGTGGCCGAACGGGCCACGGCGGCCCACGCGAAGTTGCGAACCGAGCCCTTGGACCTGGCTGTGGGCGATCCCGGTTCGGCGCTGATGTTTGATGACCGCGTGTACAAGCGAGGCGCCCTGGCCCTGGAGGCCCTCCACGCTGCGGCAGGTCAGGAGAACTTTTTTGCCCTGCTCCAGCGCTGGGTGGCGGAGCACCGCCACGGCTCGGTATCCACGGCAGCTTTTGTCTCCTTGGCCGATCAGGTGTGTGCCGAGGTGACAGGATTCTCAGCCGCAGCCATCCTCACCCCGTGGCTGTACCAGCAGCAGCTGCCGCCACTGCCCCGACGCTAACCGCAACACCCGAAGCCACGCCGTCGACCTGCGGAAATCGACGTGCGGGAATCAGGCTACGGTGGTAGACATGCCTGCAACCAACGTTTTAGAACCCCCTTGCCCCGTACCGGTTGTGCTTTCCGGGTTTGGTCCTGTTGGCCAGGAATTCTTCAACAGGCTCCGCGCCAACCACCACCAGGATTTCTACGTTGCGGGCATCCGGGGACGCGCCGATGAAGTCATGTTGGGCCCGGATGCCAAGGTGCCGGAACGGGCTCAGTGGCATCCACTAACACCCATCGCAGAGTTTCTTCAACGAACTGGGGCTTTGATCCTGGTCCAGGCCATCCCGTCTTCCCTCGAAGCCCACCCGCGGGCACTCGAAGAGTCAATCACGGCACTTGGCCGAGGCGTGCACGTTGTGTCGGCAACGAAAAATCACCTCCTCACACACTGGCGGGAACTCGAAGCAGCGGCCCAAACTGGTGGCAGCCGCATCCGAATCTCCGGAGCCACGGGCGCCGCATTGCCGGCTGCTGATCTGGCTCGCATTGGTGTTAATGGCCTGAACGCTCGCGCGATCCGTGCCTGTCCGAACGGAACATCAACGTTTGTGCTGGATCGAATGGGACGGGGCGACAGCCTCGAGGATGCCGTCAAGGAGGCTCACCGACTCGGCATTGCCGAGTCGAATACGAGCGCCGACCTCAGCGGCTCCGACGCAGCCACCAAGACGCGATTGATCGCCGGCATGCTGTGGGGCTGGGACGTGGCCAAGATTCACGTTGACACAGAAACCATTGATGAGAACTCGGTCCGGGTCGCAGGAGCATCGGCCAGTTCGAGCCAACGACTTCGTGCGGTGGCCTCGGCATCAGTTGACCAGGCGATGAAGGTCACCGTGCGGTTGGAACTCGTCAGCTCCCAAGACCCCCTCTTTCACCTGACTGGTCCGGAAAAAGCCGTGACTTTCTCCTGTCCTGAGGCCGGGGACATCACAGTACACGGTGGACGTTCCAGCCCGGCCGGAGCTGGCCTGGCCATGGTCAAAGACGTTCTCAACCTGCTCCCTACCCGGACTACTGGCTTCCACTGAGTTTTCCTTTCACGCTCTGGTACGCACTGCCACGGCGGCGGCGAATCCGTGTGGCAATCCCACTTCCGCAGACACAACATCCCGAACGTCCACCTCTGACCCCTGCACCCCCTCTGTCTTCCCTGGAAACGCGTTAATGAGGGTGGGGTCGGTGCGCAGGCCCAGACCGGAATACTTGGCCAGCGCTTCCTTACGCGCCCACGCCGCCGCCCGCCATGCGTTTCGCTTTTCGGGGGCGACCCGGCTGAGAAGTAACTTTTCGTCGGGGCTCAGCGCCACGTCGTCGAACCCGTCAAAGGCAAGCTGGGCGATGTTTTGCAGATCCACGCCGAGGGGCACCTCTGCCGCGCGCACCATGGCGGCCAAGGCCCACCCACGGCTGCGCGAAAAACTGATCGACAAGTCAGCAGTGACGCCGTTCACCAAGTATCCCGGCCGGCCGTGCGAGCGCAGCGGATGGGGCCCGCAATCGGGGCAGCTGTAGGCGGAAACCAGGTTGTGCGGGGCGGCATCGAGCACTTCGGCAGCCATGAGGCGCAGTGCCGCGCGCCCGGCAATGAAATCACGCCGTGTTGGTGGATCCACGATGGTGGCGGCTCGGGCCTTTTCGGCAGGGTCCAGCTGCCCGGCCAGGCTCTGGTCCACGCCCGCCAGCTCGAAGGCACGCACCAGGACGTGTTTGTGTAAAAGCACCTCAACTCCGGCCTCGTTCACGTTGGCTCCACCTTCTGTTCATCTTCCGTATTTAATGTCTCGATAAGGTCGGGCCATGACTCGACCCGCCCCGGATTTCACCGGTTTTTCCGTTATTGACAACGACGACGACGATCCTGTTCTGTTGTCCCCGGATGGATCCCCGGTGGACACCTGGCGCGACGGCTACCCCTACGATGCACGGCTGGAACGGGATGTCTACGACATTGAAAAACGGCTGCTGCAAATTGAACTGCTGAAGCTGCAGCAATGGATCAAGGCTACCGGGCGGCGAGTGGTCATCTTATTCGAGGGTCGTGATGCAGCCGGAAAGGGCGGCACCATCAAGCGGTTCACCGAACACCTGAACCCGCGCGGCACCCGTGTGGTGGCCTTGGAAAAACCCAGCCAGCGCGAGTCCTCCCAATGGTACTTCCAGCGGTATGTGGCTCACCTGCCCAGCGCCGGGGAGATGGTTTTGTTTGACAGGTCCTGGTACAATCGGACAGGCGTTGAACGTGTCATGGGGTTTTGCACCAAGGAACAATATGACGAGTTCATCCGTCAAGCCCCGTTGTTTGAACGCATGCTGGTCAATGACGGCGTGACCGTCATCAAGTTCTGGTTTTCCGTCACGCAGGCCGAACAACGGACCCGCTTCATCATCCGTCAGGTGGATCCCGTTCGGCAGTGGAAACTCTCCCCCATGGACCTGGCGTCTCTGGACAAGTGGGATGCTTACACTGCTGCCAAGGAACGCATGTTTAAGCGCACAGACACCCGTCACGCTCCGTGGACTGTGGTCAAGTCCAATGACAAGAAGAGGGCCCGGCTGGCTGCCATGCGCCATGTGCTGAGCATGTTTGACTACACGGGCAAGGACCATGAGCTGGTGGGCGTGCCCGATCCCCACATCGTGGGGCCTGCCTCGGCCGTGGTGGGCGAGGGCGAGGAATTTTAGGAGCTGTCCTTCGCAGGACATAGGATTCGAGCATGCAAAGACTTTCAAACGGAGCCTTTCAACTCAGCAAGTCCCGCGGAGCCAACGGCTATGTGGTTGCTGCCGGGGAACAGCTTGTCCTCATCGACCCAGGCATGGCTTCGGGCTCGGCCGGCGTGGTGAACGAGCTTCGGGAGGCTGGCCTGCTGACGGCTGTTCGACACGTGCTGCTCACACATTACGACCTGGACCATGCAGGAGCGGCAAAAGCTGTGGCCGCGGCGGCCGGGGCTACAGTTTGGATCAGCCGGCTCGATGCGCAGGTACTGAGTGGCCAGTTGAAGCCACGCACGTTTTTTCGCCGACTGAGCACCGCGTTTGGAAAGCCACAGCTGCCGGAGTCAGTCTCCTACATTGGGGAGTCCGACGGCTTCCCCATGGGCATCACGGCCGTTGCGGCGCCGGGTCACACGGCCGGCCACTATGCATTTCACTGGGAAGACTCCCTGTTCATCGGCGACGCAGCCTTGGTGCGGCAAGACGGCTCCCTGAAACAATTTCCGGGCTTCATCATTACGGACAAGCCCACAGCGCTTCAAACGACAGCCGCACTGGAGGCGATGGATGTTGGGTGGGTCTGCCCAGGTCACGGCAAGGTCACCCGAAAGCCTTAAGTAACTAACCCGCAGAAAACGCCGAAAAAGACCGTGAAATCGCGTTTTTTCGGCTTTTTCTGCGGGTCAGTTTGGAGGGCGCGTGGGCCCGAGTGCGCCCTGGCGGGCCCATGGCCCGAAAAAAATGAGACTCTTTCCAATCCAAGAACCAACAGTGCTCCGAATCACATGGTGGACGAGCCCAACGATGGACCGTCCACCCTGTATCAGGAGGATTCTCATGCACAAGAAATCTGCATTACTGATCGCGCCCGTGCTCGCACTGGCAGCTTTGTCCATGTCCGCCGGGGCCGCCATGGCCCATGCGGAAGACACCACCACCTATGAAACCAGTCTGGGGGCCATCAACGGCAGCAACGCCACCGGCTCAGTGTGGATCTCCCTTCATGGAGACCAGGCCACCGTGACGCAGGAAGTCAGCGGACTGGCCGCCACCTTCGACGGTGCACCCTACCCGCACGTGCAGCATATCCACATTGACGCGGCAGGTGTTTGCCCGGCACCCGCCGCCGACACCAATGGTGACGGCGTCATCAGCACCACTGAGGGTGCGCCGTCGTACGGCAAGATCGGCACCACCCTTTCCACCAGCGGTGACACCAGCGACAAGGCCGGGCTGGATCTGGCTGTTGGTGGCATGGGGGCCAGCTACAAGTATGAGCGGACCTTCACCATGAACGCCGCAACCATTGCGTCGTTGAAGGCTGGCAAGGCCGTTGTTGTTGTCCACGGTTTGGATCCGGCCACATTGTCGGCAGCAGGCCAGGCAGCCAAGAGTGACCTGGTCCCGTCCTTGCCGTTGGCAGCCACATCGCCTGCCTTGTGCGGGACGTTGGCCGTGTCGCAAATGGCAGCCATGCCAGGCGGTGCCCCCGGAACAGGTGTGACCACGCAGCTGGAATCGAGCAACGCCTCAAGCGCTCCTGAGGTTGCCTGGTTTGCTGGCGGCGGCGCATTGGTGCTGGCAGCCGGTGCAGCTTTGGCCATGAACCGCAAAAAGACGATCGCTGTAAAGTAGCGGCGGCCGATTCCCCATGGTAAACACCAGCAGCCGTCGCGGGCGCCTCATGGCGTCCGCGACGGCGGCGGTGCTCCTGACATCCCTCACCGTTGGTGTTGCCGGATGCGGGCAGGCACCCGCCCCCAGTTCCCCCAGCACGACGCCGGCCGCACAGTCCGCGGACAACGCACCAACTGCGCCTGCCGCACCGACGCAAGCTCCGCCGTCGTCCATCCCCGCAGCCCAGGCCCCAACCCAGGCGGCCCCGCCGAAGATCCAAGGAGAGATACTGCAAGAATCGGCACCCGTGTCACTGTCCATCCCGGACATAGCTGTAACCACAAACTTGATGTCTTTGGACCGGGACGCCAAAGGCGAGGCCGAGGTTCCGCCTGAAACGGCCGGCTCCCCCGCCGGCTGGTACAAGCACTCCCCCACTCCCGGCGAGCTGGGCCCCTCGGTCATTTTGGGGCATGTGAACACCACCACCGTTGCCGAAGGAGTTTTTTACCGGCTCCATGAACTCACCCAGGGCGAAACGTTTTCGGTCACCCGGGCCGATGGCAGCGTGGCAGTCTTCGCCGTTGACAGAAGCGAAGTGTTCAAAAAGGACGCGTTCCCCACACTGGCGGTCTACGGCAATACCCAACGAGCCGAAATTCGGCTCATCACCTGTGGCGGCTATGAGCCGAGCACAGGCGAGTTCACCGAAAACACCGTGGTGTACGGGCATCTCGTGTCCAGCCACGCCGGTTAGCCACTTCGGCAACACCGCAATGGAGTCCTGGAACTCTGGATTGGACCATGATGAACAAGAAATTCAGTCTCGCCGGAGTCTTGGCGGTGGCCGCTGCACTCACCCTGTCAGGGTGTAGTGCGGGGGCCAACTCCGCCTCGCCCGGACAGGAACCTTCCGCACCTTCGACGGCCACGTCCTCGGGCATGGCCGAGCCGGGAGCCTCGTCCATGGAGTCGATGATCCACATTCAAGACGGAAAATTCATCAACCCCAAGCCCCTAGCTGCGGGCGCCACGGTAACTGTCATGAATTTGGACGCCGACGCCCAAACAGTTATCTCGGATGATTCCAGCAGCTTCAATGTCAAAGTTCCAGCAGGGGGCATGGCCACCTTTGCTGCTCCCAAGAAGTCAGGAAACTACCCATTCCATAGCGGTGATGGGGACATGCGAGGCGTTCTGACCGTGACGGCCGGTGCGCCGTCGGTGGCAGCAACCATGGTGTGCGCCGATGAAGCCAAACAAAATGTCATGGAGATACTGGGGCTCCCGGCCATTCCCACAACGACTGAAAATTGGGACGGCACCACTTATTCCTGCACTTACCCACTCGATGTTGGCAGTTTTGTCATGACCGTGACTGAATCCGCCAACGACGCCGACGCCGCAGCCCTGGCCAAGCAGCTGGCAGGATCCCTTGATGCCCCTCCTCTTGAGGGATTGGCCAATCTGGGCCTGCCGGGTTACCAAGCTAAGGACGGAAACGTGGTTTTCGCCAAGGACAATATGACGTTGCACGTTGACGCCACGGCGTTCCCTGCAACGGTGGGACCTCACAAGGTCACAGCCAGCAGCTTCGCCTATGAAATGGCCACCACTATTCTGGGGTGCTGGACAGCGCACCACGGATAAATGATCTGCTCGTCCCACCCAGCGCATTAAGCAACTGACCCGCAGAAATCGACGAAAATCGCGTCAAAAACGCGCTTTTTCGTCGATTTCTGCGGGTCAGTTGCTGAGGGGACTAGCGCTGGGTGGCGCCGAACCGCTCTGCAGCCAATTCCACGGCAGCCGCACGGGCAGCCGAGGCTTCATCGGCTGTCAGTGTCCTGTCGGCTGCGCGGAACCGCAGGCCGAAGGCCAGGGACTTGCTGCCTTCGGGAATGCCTGCGCCCTGGTACTCATCAAACAAGGCAACGTCTTCCAGCAGTTCGCCGGCGCCTTCGCGCAGGGTTTCCAGCACAGCCTGTGCCGGAACCTCCACGGGAACCACCAAGGCAACGTCCTGCGTTGCGACGGGGAACGTGGAAATGTGCTTGGCCACAATGACGTCGGCCGCGGCCGCGAAGACCATCTCGGCGTTAATTTCCATGGCCACGGAACGGGCAGGCATGTTCAGCTCGGCCAGCAGCTTCGGGTGAAGCTCGCCGGCATAGCCCACCACGTCGCCATTGCGCAGGCTCAAAACAGCCGCACGACCCGGGTGGAACGCCTGGTGTGATCCTTGGGAAACCACAAGCTCCACACCAACGACGTCGGCCACCAGGCGGGCAGCATCAAGTGCGTCCGCCCAGTCCCAGTGCCGCGGAGTGTGGCCGGGAGCTGCCGGGGAGTCCTTGCCGGTGAAGATGGCGGCCATGGTCAACGGCTGGTACGGAATTCCGTCGTAGAGGGCATCCAGGACGTCCTCGGAGGGCCTGACGCCCAGCGGTGGGATGGACAGGGTGCCGAAGGTCTTGCCAGGCAGGAATACCAAGCCAGACTCGAACAAGGCCACGTCGTGGAAACCGCGTGAGTGGTTGCGCTTGGCAATCTCAATCAAGCCCGGCAGGATCGAGGTCCGCAGGAAGCCGAACTCCTCGCTCAACGGGTTTGCCAGCTTCACGGCCGCGCGAACAGCACCCGCTTCAGCCACACCGAAGGTGTCGTTGGACGTCTTCGACACAAACGGGTATGCCAGAATCTCTGTCAGGCCGGAGTCCGCCAAGGCCTGGACCACGCGGCGGCGCTGCTGCTGCGTGCGTGAGTAGCCACGTCCGGGAGGTGCCGTGGGCAGGGTTGCCGGGATCAGGTCATAGCCCACCAGGCGGGCCACTTCCTCGGTCAGGTCCTCTTTGGTGACCAGGTCGTAGCGCCACGTGGGGCCAGTGACGGCGTAGCCGCCGTCGACCTTCTCCACATCGGCGCCCAAGTCGCTCAGCGAGCCGATGATCTGGGCCTGGCTGAAGTCGATGCCGATGCGGGCCGAGGTGAATCCGGACGGCAGGAACACCGGCGCCGGCGCCGCGAAGGTGGCCACATCGGTGGAAGTGGTCTCCTCCGTGCCGCCAGCCAATTCAACCAGCAGGTTCACTGCACGCTGGGCTGCCACGTCGGCAACGGCCACGTCAACGCCCCGTTCAAAACGCTTGGATGCCTCGGAGGGCAGCTTGTGGCGGCGGCGCGAGCGGGCAATGGAGACTTCCTCGAAGTGCGCAGCCTCAATCAGCACGGTGCTGGTTCCGGAGGAGACCTCGGTGGAGGCTCCGCCCATGACCCCGGCAATGCCTATGGGACCGGATGCATCCGTGATGAGCAGGTCCTCGGCGTCGAGCTTGCGGACCTTGCCGTCAAGGGTTTCCAGCGTTTCGCCGGCTGCTGCGCGGCGCACTACAATCTGGCCGGCAACCTTTTCGGCGTCGTAGAAGTGCAGCGGCTGCCCCAGTTCCAGCATGACGTAGTTGGAAATGTCCACGGGCAGCGAGATGGAGCGGATCCCTGCCAGGCGCAGGCGCGAGGACATCCACGGCGGGGTGGGCGCAGCGGCGTTGATGCCGCGCACTGTGCGCGCTACAAAACGGTCGCAGCCGGGCTTGCCGTAGATGGGTGCAGCGTCGTCAATGGCAACGGCCTGGCCGGCGCCTGTGGAGGCGGTGACCGAAACCAGTGAGGCGGGGTCGGTGAAGACGCTGTCCGTGGCGTGCGCGTATTCGCGGGCAACGCCGCGGATGCTGAACGCGTAGCCGCGGTCCGGTGTCACATTGATCTCGGCGGCCTCATCATCAAGACCCAGCAGTGCCAGCGCGTCGGTGCCCAGTTCCGGGTCGAGGCCCAGGGTGGACAGCACCAGGATGCCGTCATGGTCATCGCCAATGCCCAGCTCGCGCACGGAGGCGATCATGCCGGCGGAGACGTGGCCGTAGGTGTTCCGCGGGGTGATGCGGAAATCTCCGGGCAGCACGGCGCCGGGCAGGGTGACAACAACTTTGTCGCCCACCACGAAGTTGTGGGCGCCGCAGACAATGCCCTGCACACCCGAAGGGTCGATGCCGTCAATGTCCAGGGTCTGTGCGGCACCTTCGGGAACCACACGTACTGTGCACCAGTTGATGGTCTTGCCGTTGGACTGCGGTTCCTTCTCAAGGGTCAAAACCTGGCCAACCACAATGGGGCCGCTGATTTGATCCAGGGGACGGTGCACGTCTTCTTCTTCGAAACCAACCTTGACCAGGTCAGTCATTACATCTTCGGCAGTTGCTCCTGCCGGTACCTGCGCATACTCGCGCAGCCAAGTCAGTGGAATACGCACCGCTTAGATCTCCATCCCAAAGTGTTCGCTGAAACGTACATCGCCCTCGATCATGTCGTGCATATCCCCAACTTCGTTGCGGAACATGAGAGTGCGTTCAATGCCCATGCCAAACGCGAAGCCTGAGTACTCATCCGGGTCAATTCCGGCAGCACGCAGCACGTTCGGGTTGACCATGCCGCAGCCGCCCCATTCGATCCAGCGCGGGCCGCCCTTGGCACCGGGGTGCCAAATGTCCAGTTCCGCCGACGGTTCGGTGAAGGGGAAGAAGTTCGGGCGCAGACGGATGCTGGCTTCCTCGCCAAACATTTGGCGGGCAAAGTGCTCCAGCGTCCCGCGCAGATCCGCCATGGACAGCTTCTTGTCGATGGCCAGGCCCTCGAACTGATGGAATACGGGGGTGTGCGTTGCGTCAAGCTCGTCGGTGCGGAACACCTTGCCGGGGCACAGCACGTACACGGGAAGTTCGCGTTCCAACAGGGACCGCACCTGCACGGGTGAGGTGTGGGTGCGCAGCAGCAGGTGGGCCTCGGGCGGCTCCACAAAGAAGGTGTCCTGCATTTCGCGCGCCGGGTGGTCCGGCTTGAAGTTCAGGGCGTCAAAGTTAAACCACTCGGACTCCAACTCGGGGCCTTCGGCGATCTCCCAGCCCATGCCCACGAAGATGTCGCAGACCCGGTCTTGCAGGGTGGACAGCGGGTGGCGGGCACCTGCCTGGCGGCGGCGCGGGGCTGCTGTGACATCCACAGTTTCCTCGACCAGGATCCGGGCAGCGTCCTCAGCCTCAAGCACCTCGGTGCGGGCGGCGAGGGCCTTGGCGACACGGCCGCGCGAGGCGCCCATAATCTTGCCGGCAGCAGCTTTAAACTCCTTGGCAAGGCCGCCGATGACGCGGTTTGCCAGGCTCAGCGGTGATTTCTCCCCTGAGTGCGCCAGGCGGGCAGCTTTAAGCTCATCCAGCGTGGTGGCAGCGGCAATGGCTGCGAGCGCGTTCTGAACGGCAACGCCAATGGCGGCTTCGTCCAGCGGGTCCGGGACCGTGGTGGGTTCGGTGGTTGATTCGGGCATTTCGGCCGTCTTCTGGGGCATCTCTGACATCTACAGTTTTTACCTAAGCTCGTGTGCGAGTAAGCGGCGGGGTAGCTCCTCCCGCCGCAACCAGTCTAGTTGACTGCGCCCGCGTGTTGAATTCGGCGCGGGCCGCGCACCTGTTGCTCAATTGGCCCCGACTCTTTAGCGTTCCGAGACCCAAAGCCGCGCCCCGCTTGTTACGCTTTCGCTCATGCAGTTCCGCCTTGCCTTCTCCCCTGGACGCACGACGCCGGTCACTCCCCGGTCGCTGCGCCCTCCCCTTGCTCTGGTCTTGTGTTCGCTGGTCTTGTGTGCCCTGTTGCTGGGTGGCTGCAACCCCATGCCGGCGGACGTCACCCACTACACCCCGGCCCCTGCAACGGTTGTGGATGCGGTGGACTGCGAGCGCTCCGTGAGCAAGGTCCCCTATGGCCCCGGCTCCTCTTCCCCACCCCTAACGGGCTCCCCCAGCACGGCTGCGGTGCTTGCGGGCAGCGTGCCTGCAGGTTTTGTGCCGGTAAAGCTTGTGGAGTGCTTTCCCCCTGACCCTGCCTTGGATGCGCAGGGCCAAGTGACTGGGTGGAGCGTGAAGCAGTTGTGGTTTACGGGTGATTTCGCGGCGGTGTTGGCGGCCCTGGCAGTACCCAGCGACAGCCAGGCAGGAATTGCCTGTTTGGCCATAGGGGAAATCCTGCCGTCAATCTGGTTGGTCAACGCCGAAGGTCAGGCCGCCAATGTGGTGTGGCCGTTGGATGTTTGCGGTATGTCCAAACCCGAGCTGCGCGAGGCGTTGCGGGGACTCACCCTCAGCGACACCAAAATATCGGCGGCCGACTCCGGACCGGCATCAGAGCGTGGCCCGTGAGCCTGGGCAGGACTGCACCCAGCCCTAGGACCCTCATCCGCGCATGGATGGTTGCCGCAGTGTTGGCGGCATCGTTGTTCCTCGCTGCCTGCAGTGGCACCTCCCACTACCAACCGGACCCGGCAGCCCTGCAGGACTTCCACGGTTGTTCCGCGACGGCACCATTCCCTGCTGACGAGGGCGGACAATCACAAGTTCCTGACAAGCATGGCAGCGTGCCCGAGGGACTCCATCCCTATCGTGCGGTTCAATGCACGTGGGATCCCGTCCACAACGTGATCCGCGAAGACCACCTCGACGGTGACATCACCGATTTGTTGGCGGCACTTGCCGAGCCCAGTGAACGCGGCGGAGAAGGGGTCTGCAACCTCCGCCTTGAGATGACGCCAGAGTTGTGGCTTGTCAACACTGTTGGGGAAGCTGCGAATGTCCAATGGCCCACTGATCACTGCGGCAAGGCCAAGCCCGGCGTCTCTGCGGCATTGGACGCCCTGTCAATCATGCAGACAGCCGAAACCCCGGTGGCTAGGCTTGCCCCATGAAGAATAAGTGCACGCCACAAGGATCCCACCGTATGAGGGCACCACTGCGGCTGCGGGCGCTGGCAAACGCCGTGAACCTGTCCACCCCTACGGGGTTGCTACTGGCAGGACTGAGCCGCACACCCCTGGAGCCGGGCCCGGACGGGCTGATCCTGGGCACCCACTACAGACCCAAACTACCCAAGGCCGGCGCCTTTACCGTGGGCAACGTCATTTTCTACCGCGCGGACCGGGCCTTCATAAATTCCAGGCCCGACTTGCTGGCCCACGAATCCGGCCACGCCACCCAGTACGCCTGGTGCATGGGTCTGCCGTTCCTGCCCCTCTACGCCGTCTGCGCCGCCTTCTCGCTGTGGCGGACCGGGGATCCCGGCAGCAGAAATTTCTTTGAGCGCAACGCCGGGCTGGAACTCGGCGGTTACCGCGAACTGCCCACCATTGCCCGGCTGCCGGCGCTGCGGAACTATTTGCAACGCTTTACGTTATTCAAATCACCACTCCCCAACAACCCCGCCAAGGACAGGAACCACTCATGACCGAGTCCCTCAACTCCATCACCGTCACCGGCCAAGGCACAGTGCAAACCGCGCCGGACTTTTTCAACATCAACATCGGTATTGAAGCGCAGCAGTCCACAGTGCGGGAAGCCTACGCGAAGGCAAGCGAAGCCCTCAACGCAGTCAACGCCAAGCTGCTGTCGCTGGGAGTGGCCCGGGAGGTCATCAACTCTTCATCGCTGGATGTCCGGGTGGACACGCGCTGGCAGGAGGGCACCGGCTCGGTGGTGACCGGCTACACGGTTTCCAGCACGTTGAGCGTCGCCTTGCGCTACGACCAGGGCGCCCAGGACATCATCGCGGCCGTAGTGGATACAGGCAACAACAGCGTTCGCCTCAACGGCCTCACGCCCGTCTTGGCAAACCCCTCAGCGGCGCAGGACGCCGCCCGGGCCATTGCCTGGGCCGATGCCTTGCGGGCGGCAGAGCTTTACGCCGTGCTGGCCGGGCGGACCCTGGGCCCTGTCAGCTCCGTGTGTGAAGGAGCCGTACACGACGGCGCACCCAGACCCATGCTGGCCCGCGCAGCCATGAGCACGGACAGTTCCATGGCCATTGAACCGGGCCAGAGCAATGTTTCCATGGCTGTGCAGGTGACCTGGCAGCTCGCCTAAGCACTCTTGGCCAGTCCCCTAGAGAAAAAGGATCCTGGCGCGGACCCAGGAAAGGGCTCGCGCCAGGTGTCTTTTGGTGGCTAGCTGGCCCTAGGAAATGACGATCTCACGTTTGAGGATCTTTCCTGTGGGCCCCTTGGGCAGGGCATCCATGATGACCACCTTGCGCGGATACTTGTAGGCGGCCACTCGGGCCTTGACGAATTCCCTGATGTCGGCCGCGAGCGCCTCAAGGTCACCGGCACCTGCGGCGCCGTCCTTGAGCGAAACCGCAGCGTAAATCTCTTCGCCGTGAACGTCGTCGACCTTGCCCACCACTGCAGCCTCGGCCACGGCAGGGTGTTCGTAGAGGACTTCTTCCACTTCTCTGGGGTACACGTTGTAGCCGCCGCGCAGGATCATGTCCTTTTTCCTGTCAACAATGTAAAACACGCTGTCCTCATCCTTGCGGCCCAAGTCCCCCGTGAAGAACCACCCGTCCCTGATGGCTGCAGCCGTTGCCTCCGGATTCCGCCAATACCCTTTCATGACGTAGCCGCCGGAGGCCACGATCTCGCCCACAACCCCTGTTTCCACCTCATGACCGGCGTCGTCCACCACCTTCAACTGCGCACCGTCCACCACTGTGCCGATGGAGCCGGGCTTGCGAATCCCATCCACTTGGTTGAAGCAGATCACCGGCGAGGTCTCCGAGAGGCCATAGCCCTCCAGCAGCGTGGCGCTGAAGGTGTTTTCAAATTCGTGCAGGATTTCCATGGGAAGCGCTGAACCGCCTGAGGCCGCCACCCGCAGGCTGGAAACATCATAGTTCTCCCGCCCCGCCGTCCGCAGCAGGGCGATGTACATGGTGGGCACACCCTCAAAAATGGTCACCTTGTCGCGCTGGATGATTTCCAGGGCCTTTACCGGATCAAATTTGGGCAGGATGGTTACGGTTGCCCCCGCCATAACGGCAGCATTCAAGGCGCAGGTCTGGCCAAAAACGTGGAAGAACGGCAGGCCGCCAAAGATCACGTCCTCGAACGTCATGCTGAACAGCTTTGTCGACAGTTCTGCATTGCTGCGCAGGTTCTCGTGCGTCAATTCCGCACCCTTGGGTTTGCCCGTGGTGCCGGAGGTGTAGAGGATAACGGCAGTGTCATCCTTGTCCGCGGGCGCTATCTCGGAGTTGGCCTCCGTTTGGGCCAGCAGCCCCATGAGTTCAGCGTTAATGGGGACGATCTGTGTTCCGGTGTTGGCCGCGGCTGTTTGAACCTCGCCCATGACGCCTTCCCAGGCGAAGGCAAATGTGGCGCCAGAGTCGGTGAGATGGTATTCCACCTCACGGGATTTCAGCAGCGGGTTCAGGGGAACCACCACCGCCCCGTAGCGCAGGATTCCGTAATACAGCGGGGGCATTTGCGGCAGGTTCGGCGAGATGAGCACCACCCTGTCCCCCGGCTTGACTCCCCGCGCGGCAAGCAGCCCGGCCACTTTGGCGCTGAGCACTTCCAGCGCGCCGAAGGAGATCTCAATATCGTCCAATTTGATGGCGACACCTGCTGGATTGCGCTGCGCTGAGGCACTCACAATGGTGGCGAGGTTGGTCATTCCGGCTCCTTCTCACTGAAGCTGGGCAGTGTTCTTGGTGAAGCTGCCCGGCTGGGGCATCGTCGCCCCACGATGACAGCCTAGCTCCATTCAAATGTGATGCACAGCACATAGCTACCGGCGGGTAACAAATCCCCTCGCGCCTGCGGCATTGCCGAAAATTAGAACATATGTTCTAATTGGGTCATGCGGTGGACAACTCAGCAACTCAACCAGCCACTTCCCCTGGGCGAAGCACCAAGCACACAGCCGCTCCTACCCTTGGCAGGTCTGGTCAAAAGCGTGCAGACGCCAGAGTTTGCTGGCATTACTTTTCACGAGGTGCTTTCAAAGTCTGCCCTCAATAAGGTCCCGCCCAGCTCTTCCATGCCTTTCGAATGGACAGTGAACCCCTACCGGGGCTGTTCTCATGCCTGCGTGTACTGCTTTGCGCGCAAGAGCCACACCTACCTTGATTTTGATTCCGGCGTGGATTTTGATTCACAAGTGGTGGTCAAGATCAACGTGGCGCAGGTGCTGGGCAAGGAACTGGCCAAGGCCAGCTGGCAGCGGGACCATGTGGCACTGGGCACCAACACCGATCCCTACCAACGGGCTGAGGGCCGCTACAAGCTCATGCCCGGGATCATCAAGGCATTGGCTGATTCGGGGACACCCTTTTCCATTTTGACCAAGGGAACACTACTGGCCAGGGACATTGGCGTGCTGCGCGAGGCCGGCCAGCAGGTCAGCGTGGGCATGGGCATTTCCCTGGCACTGCTGGATGAGGACCTTGCCCACACTCTGGAGCCCGGGACCCCCTCCCCCAAAGCCAGGTTGGCGCTGATCAGCAAGCTGCGCGACGCCGGTTTGCCGTGCGGCGTCATGGCCATGCCCATCCTGCCCTGGCTCACCGACTCGGACGAGGCCCTGGATTCCCTCTTTGCGGCCTTGGCCCGAGCTGGTGCCACCGGTTTGAGCGCCGGCGCCTTGTATTTGCGCCCCGGCACCAGGGAATGGTTCATGCACTGGCTGGCCCGTGAACACCCCGCCCTGGTAGGCCGGTACCAACGATTGTATGGCT
This sequence comes from Arthrobacter glacialis, assembly GCF_002909445.1. Taxonomy (GTDB): domain Bacteria; phylum Actinomycetota; class Actinomycetes; order Actinomycetales; family Micrococcaceae; genus Specibacter; species Specibacter glacialis. The sequence goes on along the minus strand of NZ_PPXC01000011.1, from coordinate 89,261 downwards.
CTGGCGCCTATGCCTCCAAGGAGTACCGCCAGTGGTTGGCCGGCCGTGTCAATGAGGCCAAGGCCCGCCATGGTTTTGTCGCCCAGGGGTTCATTCATGATCCCCGGCAGGAAGAGGCCCAGTACCCGGCGGGCAGTCTGCCGGCGACCGGATTCAGGGGCGTTGGGTCCAACAAAAAAACGGGAGCCCCCGTGGGGACTCCCGCCTTTTCTGAACTGACCCCCACCTTGTTCTAAAACGCACCAGGTACGTGGTGCAGGGGTGCAACTCCTGGCTTATCCGCTCTTGCGGCGGAATTCGCGTTTATGCGAAGCAGATCCGTGGGATGCACTGATCTTGGAACCATTGGTAGCTTCGACACTGCCGTGCTGCTTGTTCTTTTTGTTTTCCAGGGCCTGGCGAAACTTTTCCTTTGTTTCGTCACTGGCACCGGCGGGCGATGGTTCGTGGTGGTTTTCACTCGTCATGGCACAACCTCCTTGAGATCTTCGGTAGACCTTAGTCTGGCACAGCAGCGGCGGAATTCAACACCCGCAGCCATTCTTTTAGGATGCAGCAGTGAAAGCCAGGAGCGCGTGGACAATGGGCAGATCCGCCGGGATCCAGGCCAATTCAAGAAGTTGTGGGTCATCCAGCGCCAGCCACAGCAGCTGGTCGTGGTCCTCCAACGGTTCGGCTGTGCCTTCGCTCACCTCAACGAGCCACACTCTCATGGCGGCGTTGGCGTTCAGAGGCCAGCCACCCTCCGTTGGACTTTCGAGTTCAGCGCCGACGCGCACCTTGACACCCAACTCTTCAGTCAGTTCGCGGTGCAAGGCCTGCTGCGGGCTTTCACCTGGCTCGATCTTGCCGCCAGGGAACTCCCACATGCCAGCAAATTCCGGCGGGGCGGTGCGCCGGGCTACTAAAAGTTGCCGGGGGGCTCGTAGCGAATCCATCACGGCTGCGCCTACTATTTGTTTTTTCATCGTCACCGCCCCAGTGTATGGCGAACTAGACTGGTGGAGGCATTTACCTGCCCTCACCGTGCCGCCGAAGCAACCAGGCGCCGGCCCGGCCGCCCAGCGCAGCGCGGCAATCGTGGAAAACCACTTTGCGAAAGTTACTAGATGACACTGATCAAAAATGCCCGGCCCCCCAAGGCAATCACACCCAACTCTGTGGCTTTGGCCATTCTCTCCCTTGCCATTGGCGGGTTTGGCATCGGCACCACCGAATTTGCCATGATGGGCCTGTTGCCCAATGTTGCCGAAGGTGTTGGCGTCAGTGTGCCGGAAGCCGGACACGTCATTTCCGCCTACGCCCTGGGCGTGGTGGTGGGTGCGCCGGTGCTGGTGGCCATTGGGGCGAAAATGCCCCGCAAGGCCCTGGCTCTGGGCTTGATGGCCCTGTTCACTGTGGGCAACCTGCTCTCGGTGCTGGCCCAGGACTACACGACACTGCTGATCACACGCTTCATTGCCGGCTTGCCCCACGGCGCCTTCTTCGGTGTGGCAGCGGTGCTGGCAGCCTCCCTGGTGGCGCCCACCAAGCGCGGCCGCGCCATCTCCATGGTCATGATGGGCCTGTCCGTGGCGAACGTGCTGGGCGTGCCGCTGGCCACGTTTGTGGGACAGCAATTTGGGTGGCGCTGGCTCTTCGTCATGGTGGGGGCCATTGGTGTCATCACCATGATTTGCATGGCCATGTTTGTGCCGCACCAAAAAGCCCATCCCGACGCCAGCCTCCGCAACGAACTCAGCGCCCTGCGTCGTGGTCAGGTGTGGTTGACGCTGTTAGTGGGTGTTGTTGGGTTCGGCGGCTTCTTCGCCGTGTACACCTATGTTGCCAACACCATGACCGACGTTGCAGGTTTCGCCTCCGACTTCCTGCCGGTCATTGTTGGCCTGTACGGGCTGGGCATGGTGGCTGGCAACTACGTTGGTGGACGGCTGGCCGACTGGTCGGTCATGGGCAGCATCTACACCATGATGGCGTTCATTGCCGCAGTATTGATGATTTACTCCCTAACAGTGCATATTCAGTGGCTGGCCTTGGTCATGATCTTCGTCATCGGCGCCTCCGGGGCCATGCTGGTGCCGTCCCTGCAAACCCGTTTGCTAGACGTTTCACCGGGCGCCCCAACACTGGCTTCCTCGTTGAACCACTCAGCCCTGAACATGGCGAATGCCCTGGGAGCCTTTGTGGGCGGCCTGGTGATCTCCTGGGGTTGGGGCTTCACGGCCCCGGCCATGGTGGGTGCCGCATTGGCGGTGCTGGGCTTGGCCATCGCCCTCCTCAGCGGCCTGCTGGACAAAGTCGGAGCCAAGGCCCACAAGGACAACTAGCAAACCCAAATCCAACTGGCCCGCAGAAAACGCCGAAAATGAGCTTGAAAAGCTGAATTTTCGGCGTTTTCTGCGGGCCAGTTGTTTAAGAACCTTGGGGCTTCACCGCGGGAGCGCAGGAGTGGATGTCGGCTCCAAGTAGATGACCTTCGCAATCGGGACGGCGGCACGCACGCGCTTCTCGGCGTCGTCAATGGCCATAGCAATTCCAGCCACGTTCTCCGAGGCGTCCACAGCAATTTTCGCCGCGCCAAGCAGTTCTTCAGAGCCGACGTGCATGGTCTCAAGGTGGATGGTCTTGCTGACGCCAGAACGATGGCCGCATACTTCGAGCGGCTCGCCAAGGCAATGGCGACGATAAGGGCGGCGACGAAGCGTTCCCGGCCATGGGCAATGAACCTCATGCCAGCAATGGACAAATTGGCCACTAATGCAGCGGCGATTGCCCTCGTACCACGTTAGTGCGAGACAGTGGGTTCCCCTCACCTCCGTGCAGGCCTGCAACTTAAGCCTCCACGGGCACCTTGCCCACTACGGGAAAGCCCAGAGTGTGCCCGCTGCACGCCAGCCCAACCGCCGCCATCATCACCTGGAGGTGGCGAACGCCGGTCCCCAACGGACGTGGGCCACGCCGACTGTTAGCCCGCGCGGCGCTGGGCTCGGGCGCTGGCGTACAAGCAGACGGTTGCCGCCGTGCCCAGATTCAAGGACTCAGCCTCGCCATACACGGGCACAGCCACTCTGTGGTCAGCCAGTGCTTTCTCCTCCCCTGCCAAGCCCTGGGCTTCATTACCAAAGAGCCACAGGGTGGGATCCTCTAGGGCGTAGCTGGAGTCGGGAATTTGTTGGTCGAAGGCGCGGGCAGCACTTTCATCCTGCAACAGGTCAAGGTTCAGGTGGCCGTAACCATCGGCAGCCAGCACACCAACGCCCGCAGCCTTGGCAGCAGCCACCACCTCAGCCACATCGGCACCCAGCACCACGGGAAGGTGGAACAGCGAACCAGCTGTGGCCCGCACAGCCTTGGGATTGTAGATATCAACACTTGAGTGCGAGAAGATGACCGCGTCGGCGCCGGCGGCGTCTGCTGCGCGCAGCACGGTGCCGGCATTGCCCGGGTCGCGGACCTGGCACAGCATGGCTATCAACTTCGGCTTGGACGCCAGCACTGCGTCCAGCGGGACGTCAACAAAGTTGCAAACAGCCACAACGCCCTGCGGGGTCACGGTGTCTGTCATGGCGGAGAGCACCATTTCGCTGGCAATTCGAACCTGCAAACGGGTTCCCGGCGTGGAAGCCGCCTCAAGGAGTTCCGGGTAACGCTTCAGGCATTCAACCGTGGCGTAGAGGGCCTCAACCACGGGGCTTCCGCCGGCTGCCAGGCATTCACTGTGTGCCTTCAAAGCCTCGCGGACGCTCTGCGGACCCTCGGCCAGGAACTGGCGGCGCTTTAAACGACCCGAGCGCCCAACCAGCTTGGCAACGTCCCGCACCCGATCTGCTCGAGGATTGGTCATTGCTTCTACTGGTGGGCGCCCGGATTCAATCATGCTTAGGACTTTATCAGTCACTGAGCAGGAACAAGGAACTCAAAAAGTGCCTTGAGGCAAAACTGGAATTACTTGGCTACCGGTGCAGAAGTATCTGCAGGCAGTGCAGCCTTGGCGATGTTCACCAGTGCAGCGAAAGCAGCGGCGTCGTTGACGGCCAGGTCTGCCAGCATACGACGGTCAACTTCAATCGCAGCAGCCTTCAGGCCCTGGATCAAACGGTTGTAGGTCAGGCCGTTGGCGCGTGACGCAGCGTTGATACGCTGGATCCACAGGCGACGGAAGTCACCCTTACGCTTGCGGCGGTCACCGTAGCTGTACACAAACGAGTGCAGCAGCTGCTCTTTGGCCTTACGGTACAAGCGTGAACGCTGTCCGCGGTAACCCTTTGCGCGCTCAAGAATAACCCGACGCTTTTTGTGGGCGTTTACAGCCCTCTTCACACGTGCCACGTGCGTACTCCTTCAAGTTTAAAGATCCCAAGCCAATCATGCCAGGGAAGGCTTTGATGAATGGTGTTAGTCCCGGAACTGGGAATCGCACCGATTGACTTGCGAAATTAGATGCCGAGCATCTTCTTGATGTTGCGGACATCAGCCTTGGCGACCAGGAGGTCACCCTTCAGGCGACGCTTCAAGCTGGAAGGCTTGTGCTCCAAGTAGTGGCGGCGGTTAGCCTGCTGGCGAACGAGCTTACCGGAACCGGTGAGCTTGAATCGCTTCTTTGCACCACTGTGTGTCTTCATTTTAGGCATGAGGACCTGTCTCCTTACGTATCCACCGGCGCTGCCTGTGGTTCTCTTGCAGCGACTGGTTGGGTCACTGTGTGGGTGTATTCACCGCTGAAAAGGAGGAACCTTATTCAGCTGAGCTGGGGGTTTCGGCTGCAGGCTCGCTCTTTGCAGAGGCGGGCTTTGCGGCCGTTTTTGTTGCTGTCTTCGCGGCAGGCTTGGCTGCAGGCTTGGCGATAACCGGCTTAGCCATGGGCTTGGGCATCGGAATCGGCCTTGCAACTACCGGCTTCGGCGCAGCAACAGGCTTGGGGGCGACGGCCGGCTTGGCTGCAGGAGCCTTGGCAGCAACCTTTGCAGCGGGCGCCTTGGCAACAGGAGCCTTAGCGGCGGCCGCCTTCGGAGCTGCAGACTTGGCCGGAGCCTTTGCAACAGGTGCGACGGCGGGAGCTGACACAGCTACAGGCGCACTTGCTGCGGGGGCCACCACTGCGGCCGGTGCTTCAACAACGGCTGCGGTCTCGACAACAGCGTCAGCGGCTTCGGCAACAGGTGCCTGAACTGCTTCGGCGGCGGGAACCTCTTCGTTCAAGCGGAGGCCCTCGGGCAGCAGATCAGCCAGGGACTGAGTCATGGGTGCCTTGTTGTCGCGGTCTACATCAACACGGGCTGTGCCGTTGGCCACTGCCTCGTTGTGAGCCTTGGCGTCGGCACGCTGCTGGTTGCGTCGGGCTTCAGCCTTCGCTTCAGCCTTGTTCTTCAACGGACCAATGACCATGACCATGTTGCGGCCGTCAATGCGCGGGCTCGACTCGATGATGCCGACCTCGGCAACATCTGCGGCGAACTTCTGGAGCAAGCGGATGCCCATTTCGGGGCGCTGCTGCTCACGTCCACGGAACTGGATCATGGCCTTGACCTTGTCACCGGCACCGAGGAACTTCAGCGCATGTCCGCGCTTTGTCTCGTAGTCATGGGTGTCGATCTTGAGGCGGAAGCGGATTTCCTTCAGAACAGTGTTCGTCTGGTTCTTCCGTGCTTCACGGGCCTTGACGGCGGCCTCGTACTTGTACTTACCGAAGTCCATCAGTTTGCACACCGGCGGCTTAGCCGTCGGCGCTACCTCAACCAGATCCAAGTCTGACTCAGCGGCAAGACGAAGGGCATCCTCAATGCGGACGACCCCAACCTGTTCGCCTGCTGGCCCTACCAACCGCACCTCTGGGACGCGGATTCGATCATTGATGCGTGGCTCGCTAATGTGTAGCTCCTGTTGCATAAGAAAAGGTGAGTACCATCAGCAACGGAGAAGGCCCCCAATTTGCTGATGCAATGGAGGCCTCGAATAATCGGTGCGGCAACCCAACAATAAAGGGGTTTGCCTCACTTCACCCCAGGGGCGAAGCACCGACCTGAACCAGACAACGCCAAAATTGGGTCGAAAGGTGGGAGAGGACTCCACTTGCAAACTCGAAGCAACTGCTTCTTTTTGGCCTGTGACTTGCGTCGTTTGGACAAGAAGAAATAACAGCATCGAGTCGGTCTATGACAAGCTTAGCAGTATGAGTAGCTCAGATAATAATTCGGACACCCGCAACACTTTTCAGCCCGCCCCGGAAGAGGGTCTCAACGACGTACAGACTGCCTCCGCGGTGCGTGACATCGCCGAAGTTCCGGCCATCGAAGTCATTACGACGGCGGCCGTTCACCTCATGAGCGCAGCAGCAGTTAAGTGCGGCTTGGCAGCAGGACCTGACGCCGAAGAACTCAAGGATCTGGACGAAGCCCGCAAGCTGATCACTGCGCTGGCCGGTTTTGTCACGGCAGCCGCACCGGAGATTGGCAGCCAGCACGCCGGACCGTTGCGTGACGGCCTGCGTTCACTGCAACTCGCGTTCCGTGAGGCCTCCACCATTCAGGACGCCCCGGGCAAGGGTCCGGGCGAAAAGTACACCGGAGCGGTTAACTAGTCCCCACGCCTTCTACACATCGAACGGGCAGTAGTTGTTGATGTTTTTCTAAACCATCAACAACTACTGCCCGCTCGACGTTAATGGGGCGCTCAGCGCTAGACGGGGTCTGGTTCACCCAGCAGTTCCTCGGAGTCGTCCCGGCTGCTGGGGCCGCGTGTGCCATCAACGTCCGTCGCCTTACCAGGACGGCCGGTAGCTAATCCATCCGGGGCCCCCTTCTCCAGGCTTGGCTCAACACCCATGACAACACGTGGTTCGTCGGTCACCGGCCGCACCCTGCATGCACTTCGACGGCGATAGATGGACATGGCGATCAAGCCAAGTACGGCCAGAACAGCACAAATCAAACCCACTATCGCAAAACCTGCCCAGGGGCCAATGTCATCGATCATGGCGCCGGCAAACGGGGAACCCATGGCGCTGCCAATGGTCATTGAGGAGCCGTACATGCCCATGGCCTCGCCGCGCCGTTTCTCCGTCACTAGATCCGCAATATGCTCGGCGCTGGAGGTCAGCACCGGAGCGCACAACAAGCCTGGCAGGATGGACAGCAGGCCCAATGTCCATGCGTTGGTGGCGAAACCCATGGGGATGACAAGCACCGCCATGGCCATGAGCAGCCACAAGGGGTTGACGGATTTCTTGAGGGCACCGTAGACGATGCCGCCCAGAATCGAGGCGCCGCACCAGAACAAGAACACTATGCCAAGATCGCTGGTGCTGTTGTTGTGTTCCATCAGCGCAACCATGCCCACGTTCACCCCTGACAGGACCAGTCCGGCACCCAGAGAGGTGCCCAGAATGGCAAGTACGGCGATGTTGACCCAGCGAAGGTTGTGCCGGGACGTGCCCCAGAAGCGCAGAACAAAGTTCTTGCCGGAAAGATTGGGGGCTTTGGCATCTTCCACAGCATCGAACGGCTCGGCACCGCCGCGGTCGACGGCCACATAGGAGCCCTTTTGGCCCGTCCGGGTTGGCGGGTTGAACCACATGAGGAAGATGCCCGCAAGGGAGGCACTGACGCCGATGATAATCAAACCCACCACCGTGTTGTTGGTGGCTAACATGACGCCGGCCGCGGGACCGATCATGAAGGTAATTTCCCCGCCCATGGAATCAAGTGCGTACGCAGTGCGGCGCTGCTCGGTGGGAACCATGACGCTCAGGGCCTGGCGGACCACCGAGAAAATGGGGACAGCGAAGAGCCCGCCGATGAATGCCGCGACCACGAGCAGCTGAAAATTGAGGAAAGGCGCCGTGCCCCAGACGACCGCCTCGGCCACTACAGAGGGAATCAGGGCTCGCCGCAGCCCATAAATATCCACTAATCGGCCACGCCACGGCGCCCCGATGGCCATTCCTATGGTGATGGCGGCGGCAACGGAGCCTGCAGCGGCATAGCTGAGCTCCATGGATTGCACCACGTGCAGTGTCAGCAGGACACCGGCCGCCGCGTGGGGAATTCGCGCAAACATGGCGATAATCAGCAGCCGGCGCACGGATCCAACCGCGAGGACTTCGCGGTAGGCGGCAAAATTCACTGTAGTGACTTCTCTCTTGTGATCCATCACAAGAGCGCGTAAAGGTGCCTTGGGAGGGTTTAGGTACGTGGGTGTGGGTGGCGCAAACGAACTTGGATCGAATCAACGGCGTGGGCAAAGTACTCGTTGGCAGCCCAATACTCCTGCAATTGGGCCAACAGACTGTTCACCGCATGCTGATCAAGCCCGGGCAGCAGCGTGATGGTGACACACAGTTCCGGGCCGGTTCCACCGCCCTTGACCAACTGGCCGTGGGATGTGGATTTATTGCCCCACTGGGATTCTATGCCCTGGCCAACGCTGGCGGAAATGTCCAGCACAGCACTGTTACCAAGAGCCGACACAGATTGCGCCAAGACGTTTTGCACTGCAGCGTCAGCGTAACTGGGCAGCCATGTTTGCTGCTGGGCAAGCGCCCACATGGCCGGGCGGCGGATCACAAAGGGTCGTGGCGAGCCGGGGTCCAGCACCATCAACTGTGCTTCCTCAGCCACAGCTGACAACGCTGCGCGGGCTGCATACACAGCCACGGGACGAGCGTCGGGGTGCCATTTTGTCAGAGCTTCGGCATGCGTAAACGCCGGCAACACCACTCGGCCATCGGGTCCTTGCAGGGTCACCAGGGCCATGTCCGATTCTTTGTCGGACACCAGGCCGTTCTCCCCCACAGTTTGCTCAGCGAGCTGGGCAACAATAGGGATGAAGACACGGGCCTGCGCCAAGGCGGCAATGACGTGCGCCTCGGTGCCCTCACCGTCGGCCAGCGCTTCCATGGCGGCGGCGAAACCAGCGTCCATGGCGCCGTCGTCGGTGTCAAAATTATGGTATTTTTCCTGCGCAGGCAGGTCCCGCCCCGCCCACGGCTGCCCGGCCGAATCCGTGGATCCGCCGGCACCGGCCAAGGCTTGGGCAATATGGCCAGGCAGCTGTTTCTTGGGCATCTCAGTCATGAATTAGCGGCGGCCTGCAACGTCTAGGGCCTGCGGCAAGGTGAACTGGCCGGAGTAGAGAGCCTTGCCGATGATGGCACCTTCAACACCTTCGCCCACCAGTTCGCGCAGGACGCGCAGGTCTTCAAGGCTGGAAATGCCTCCTGAGGCCACCACTGGCTTGGAGGTGCGGGTGCACATTTCCCGCAGCAGTTCAACGTTGGGGCCGCGCAGGGTGCCGTCCTTGGTGACGTCCGTGACAACGTACCGGGCACAGCCGGCGTCTTCCAAACGGGCCAATACTTCCCAGATGTCGCCACCTTCCTTGGTCCAGCCGCGGCCTGCCAAGGTGGTGCCGCGGACATCCAGGCCCACGGCGATCTTGTCACCAAACTTTTCGATGACCCTGGCGGTCCATTCGGGGTTTTCCAGTGCTGCCGTGCCGAGGTTCACCCGGCCCACACCCAGTTCCAAGGCAGCTTCCAAGGAGGCGTCGTCACGGAGTCCGCCGGAAAGCTCAACCTTGATGTCCAGGGCTGCCACCATTTCGCGCAGCAAGTGCACGTTGGAGCCGCGGCCAAAGGCTGCGTCCAGGTCCACCAGATGAACCCACTCGGCGCCGTCGTTCTGCCAGTTGAGGGCCGCCTCAAGAGGCGAACCGTAGCCGGTTTCAGAGCCAGCCTCGCCCTGAACCAGGCGAACTGCCTGTCCGTCTACAATGTCGACAGCGGGCAGCAATTCCAAAATGGGGGTGGTCATGGGGTCCTCAACGTGACTAGTACTTGCGAATGTGGAGTGGAGCGTGTGCGCGCCGGGCTAGACGCCGGAACTCACTGAGTGAACATGTAGGCGGCCACCAGCGACATGACAGCCAACACGGCAAAACTGATGGGTATCCATCGAGCGGTTTTCTGCTGGTAAAACGTGTAGGCGCCGCCAATGAGCAACCCCGCCAGGCCCATCAAAAGCAAGGACCACATTATTTTGCCGCCTTGTTTAGTGACAGGACCCAATTGCGCAACAGGCGTGCACCCGCATCGCCGGACTTCTCCGGGTGGAATTGGGTTGCGCACAGCGGGCCGTTTTCAATGGCCGCAATGAAGGGCGCACCGTGCTCGGACCAGGTGACCATGGGCGGGCGCATCTTGGGCTGGAGAACCTCAAAGTCCCATTTCTGCACGCCGTAGGAGTGCACAAAGTAAAAGCGCTCGTCTTCAACACCTTCAAACAACATGGAACCTTCGGCTGCCTGAACCGTGTTCCAGCCCATGTGCGGGACAACAGGAGCTGGCAGGAGCTCAACCGTTCCGGGCCACTCCCCCATGCCTTCTTCATGGACACCGTGTTCGAATCCTGCGTCAAAAAGGACCTGCATGCCCACACAAATGCCCAGCACTGCACGGCCTCCGGCCACACGGCGCCCGATCATTCGCAGCGCATCAACGCTTTTGAGCTCGCTCATGACAGACCCAAAGGCACCCACGCCTGGAACCACCAGGCCATCGGCAGTCAACACGTCCTCGGGCTTGGCGCTGAGTTTCACCGTGGCACCGGCGCGTTCAAGGGCCCGCACGGCGGAGCGCACATTGCCTGAACCATAGTCCAGGACCGTGACTGTGGGCTGGTTTTCTGCTGTTGACGGGGTGGCTTGGGAGCTCACAAAAGGCCCTTCGTGGATGGAATTCCTGTGACGCGGGGATCTGATTCAATGGCTGAACGCAGGGCGCGGGCGAATGCCTTGAACTGTGCCTCAACAATGTGATGCGGATCGCGGCCGGCAATGACAGTCATGTGCAGGCAGATTTGCGCGTGCAAGGTGATGGCTTCAAAGACGTGGCGGGTCAGGGAACCTGTGAAGTGACCGCCGATCAAGTGGTACTCCTGGCCTGCGGGCTCGCCGCCATGCACCAGGTACGGGCGGCCGGAAACATCGACAACTGCGTTGGCCAACGCCTCGTCAAGCGGGACGGTGGCTTCGCCGAATCGGCGGATGCCCGCCTTGTTTCCCAGGGCCTCCTTGAGAACTTCACCAAAGGAAATGGCCACATCTTCCACGGTGTGGTGGGCGTCAATGTGCGTGTCACCGGTGGCCTTGATGTTCATGTCGATCAGCGAGTGCTTGGACAGTGCCGTCAGCATGTGGTCATAGAACGGGACTGAGGTGTCAATCGTGGAAACACCGGTACCGTCTAGGTTGATTTCCACCAGCACGCTGGACTCGCTGGTTACTCGCTCCAAACGGGCTGTGCGTCCCTGGCCGGGCTGCGGGCTGTTCTCAGTCATTGCACAAGTCCTTTGGTTTTTGTCCGCGCCTTCTTGCCCCTGCAGGCGCAGGGCAGGGCTAGGCTCGCGAACTTTTCACTGTATGTCACCAGTTTAGGAGAGAAGGCCTGATTATGCCCAAAACAGTCCGCTGCCAATCCTCCGGTGCCCGGTTTGGCAGCGTTGTCCTCACGCGTGACTAGCTGGCCAGGATAGCGCGCAAGCCGCTGAGGAATGCCGTTGTTTCAGCTTCGGTGCCGGCAGTCACGCGCAGGTGCCCGGGAATTCCGACGTCGCGAATCAACACTCCCTCAGCCAACAAGGCTTCCCACACTGCATGGGGATTTTCCAGTCCGCCGAAGAAGACAAAGTTTGAATCCGAGGGTGCCGGCGTCAGGCCAAGATTTGTCAGTTCCGTCACTATCCTGTCCCGTTGGACTTTAATAGCCTCCACATTGGCCAACAGGGATGTTGAGGTACGCAGGGCCGCGACGGCAGTCGCCTGGGTGATGGCCGACAAGTGATAGGGCAACCGAACCAAACGGAGAGCGTCAGCGACTTCCGGCGCCGCCGCTAGATAGCCAAGGCGGGCGCCGGCCAAAGCAAACGCCTTGCTCATGGTCCGTGAAACCACCAGGCGCGGTCGGCCCTCAAGCAGGCTCAGGGCACTGGGCGTTCCTGTGTGGGCAAATTCTGCATACGCTTCATCAACAATGACAATGCACCGTGACGCTTCTCCTGCCTCATAAACAGCCTCCACCACCTCAAGGCCGAGGGCCGTTCCTGTGGGGTTGTTCGGCGAACAGAGGAAAACGATGTTCGGGGCGGCCGCACTCACCTGTTCCGCCGCCGATGCCGCGGACAAGCTGTAGTCCTGATCGCGCAATCCGGCGATATAGCCGGTACCTGTGCCACTGGCCAGCAGGGGGTACATGGAGTATGTGGGCGGGAATCCCATGGCAGTGCGTCCCGGACCGCCAAAGGCCTGAAGGATTTGCTGCAGGACTTCATTGGAACCGTTTGCGGCCCATAGGTTGTCTTCGTTGAGGCCGTGGCCCAAATACGCCGCCAATTCCTGGCGAAGGGTGGTGAATTCCCTGTCCGGGTACCTGTTGAGGCCTTCAAGTTCCGCCGCCACGGCTGCCAGAATGGCTTCCTTGGCATCCGCCGGGACGCCAAAGGTATTTTCATTCACGTTCAACAGTATGGGAACGTCAAGTTGCGGGGCGCCGTAGGGATGCAGTCCACGCAGATCGTCGCGGAGTGGCAATTGACCTAAACGTTCAAACTGATCCATGGCTCCAGCTTAATTGACAAGGATGCCAAATCCCGAAACGGTGACAGCATGCGGACACTTCAGCCCGAGCTCCAGGAGCCAGCTTGGCAGGATTGCTAGCCGGAGGTGTTCTACTTCGGGATGGGAACGAACAGTCGCTGGCCTGCCTGAAGCACACCTGTACCCAACTCATTCAGGGCAACAATTTCCCGAACCACTTCACGAACGTCACGATTCGGATTGGTGGTGCCAGCGATGCTCCACAGACTGTCGCCCTGGAGAACTGTCACTGAATGGGCGTAGCTGTCCATGTCGACGGCCAGGTGTTCCACGCCCGCATGGGCGGGGCTTGCCAACGTACTGAAAACAATCGCCAAGGCGACGAACACCAGGATCGATGATGCCACCAAGGCCGGGACACCAAGGAGCACCAGCCGGCCTCGACGCGTCAACGTCAGCTTGGCAGGCGCGGCCTGCCGCTGCGCCTGATGGTGCCGGGGACTGACATTGCCGCCGCCAAACAAGGCCTTGGGTGTACTGCTGAGAGTTCCTGCAGAGATAACCATTGCATTCATGACTTCTCGTCCTTTCACCGTGGATCTGGATCCTTGGCCACACCTGCCAACTGGATCAAAATTCAATGCTTCATATCTTCGATAGAACGTATGTTCGAATTTGCTACTAGTACAGTTTTAGCACCTATAGACGACACTTGCCAAGGGTTGATAGAACAAATGTTTGATATTGCCCCTGTTGTGGCTTAAACTTGGTTTACAAGGATTGGCCGCTAGATGCAGTCCACCAGCAGGCACTGACATTGTTCAGGGCAGCCACGAAAGGACCCGGAACCATGGCGCTTCAAGAACCTCCGCACCGCATCCCCCAAGCGCCCAGTCGCGCTGGCATGAAGGGGCTCACTGTTCGGCAGAAAAAGATTCTCGAGTGCATCCAGCGCTCCATTGCTGACAAGGGCTACCCACCCTCCATGCGTGAAATCGGCGACTCCGTGGGGCTGGCCAGCCTTTCCAGCGTCACGCACCAGTTGACCCAGCTTGAGCGCCATGGCTACTTGCGTCGTGACCCCAAACGTCCCCGAGCCATGGAAGTTTTGATCCCGCTGGTTCTGGACGACGGCGAGGTGGAGATTGAGGGGGTCAGCGCCCCGTCGAAGTTGCGCAGCTCCAATGGACTCAACTTCGCTGAGCTGAGCAGTTCCTCGGACACCGCATTTGTTCCTCTTGTGGGACGCATTGCAGCTGGTGGCCCCATACTGGCCGACCAGTCCGTGGATGACATCATGCCGTTGCCACGCCAGATTGTGGGCAGCGGAGAATTGTTCATGCTTAAGGTGCAAGGCGATTCAATGATCGACGCGGCAATCTGCGATGGGGACTGGGTGGTGGTGCGTCAACAGCCCACCGCCAACAACGGCGACATTGTGGCTGCCCTGTTGGAGGACGAAGCCACGGTGAAGACCTTCCGCCAGCGTGACGGCCACACCTGGCTTTTGCCCCAGAACACGCGCTACGAACCCATCTTGGGCGACCACGCGACCATCATGGGCAAGGTTGTATCAGTACTGCGCAGCCTCTGACGGCTCCCAACAACGCGTGCACGCATCGCACGCACCAGCAACACCAGCGAAAGGCCCAGGCGCCGGTATTTTCGTAGGCTGCGTCAAGGAGACACCAAAGTCCCCAAGCGCTCCCACCGCTCGCAAGCTCGCAGCGGGTCCCTCGCGCTTGTGGCCCCAGCCCGCGGCCGAAGTGTCGGGAAGCAGCCGGAAAATACCGGGCCTGTGCCTTTCGCGTGACCGTAGCCGGAAAGTACCCGTTCCTGGGCCTTGGCGTTATTTCCCGGAGAGCCGCTTCAGTGCGGCAAGAGCCACGGCGCGGTCCTTGGTGGCCCAGAATGGCGGAAGGGCCGCGCGCAGGAACCCGCCGTAGCTGGCGTTGGCCAGGCGTGAATCGAGTACAGCCACCACTCCCCTGTCGGCACTTGAGCGGATCAGGCGCCCCACGCCCTGTGCCAGGCGCACGGCTGCGTGAGTGGCGGAGATGGCGATGAATCCGTCGCCGCCGCTTTGTGCCACAGCCCGTGCCCTTGCTGTCACCAGGGGGTCATCGGGTCGCGGGAACGGAATCCTGTCGATGACAACCAGCCGGCAGGAGGCACCCTGAACGTCAACACCTTGCCACAGCGACATGGTGCCAAACAGGCAGGTGTCGGGTTCATCGGCGAATTCCTTGATGAGCCCGGCCATGGAGGAATCACCTTGGCAAAGAATCTTGACGGAAAGCTTCTTGCGCAGTTTCTCCGCAGCATCCTCGGCTGCTCGCCTTGAGGAGAACAACGCCAACGTTCCGCCACCGGCGGCGGTGATCAGCGCAGCAAGTTCATCGAGCTGTTCGGATGACATACCAAAACCGGGTTTTTGCAGGTGCGCTGCCACATAGAGCATGCCTTGCTTGGGGTAGTCAAAGGGAGAGCCGACGTCGGCCCCTGTCCAGGCGGGTGCGTTGGGGCCCAACAGGCCGAGCCCGCCAGCTGTTGCCTGAAAGGACTCCCCAATGGCCAGCGTTGCCGACGTCAGCACCACAGTACGGTCAGCAAACAGGCCCTCTCGCAGTTTCATGGCCACACTGAGCGGTGCGATGTTGATGACTGCCGGCTCGCCGTCGTCCGCCTTCTGGTAGCCCTTGCCGGGGGTGAAACTTCCTGGCCGCGAGGCCCACACCACCTCACGCGCCTCAGCGGCGACCAGCATCCGCTCGCACAGGTCAAAGATCAGGTTCAGCCGGGCCCGGGCAATGGAACGGCCACCGTCCACGGCTGCATTGCCCTCGGGCTTGGAATCTGAGAGTGCCGCCCGAACGGCGTCGCGCACTTGTTCAATCGCTTGGCTTTGAGTTTGATTCAGACCATTGGGCAGCAGGCCCTCGGCCGTGCCGGCGAAGGCCAGGTCAAGCGCTGCAGCGCTGGCGTGAATTGCGTCAACGGAAACCGCCGTGTGTTTGCGGGTGCTGGAGGCAGCTGCCTGCACCATTTGCACCGACAACTGCCCGGTGACGGCACCAGTGACCCGGTCCTGCAATTCATGGGCCTCATCCACCACCACCACGTCGTAGTCGGGCAGAACAGCAATGCCTTCAAACGCGCTGATGGCCAGCATGGCGTGGTTTGTCACCACGATGTCAGCCTCGGCGCCGCGGGCGCGAGCCAGTTCCGAGAAGCATTCTGTGGCCAGTGGACACTTTTGCGCCCCCAGACATTCCATGGAGGTGACCGACACCTGCCGCCACGCCTTGTCGGTAACTCCGGGGATCAGCTCGTCCCTGTCGCCCGTCTCGGTGTCCTGTGCCCACTCACGCAGACGCACCACTTCACGCCCCAGCGCGGAGGTGGGGCCAGTGGTTGCGCCCGGCAGGTGAGTGACGGAAGAATCTTCACCCAGGGTAAACAAGGCCCCTTCGCCGGTGTCCTCGGAGGGGAAACCGCCGCCTAGTTTTTGCTTGCACACGTAATTGCTGCGGCCCTTGACCAGGGCAACATCAATGGCGCGCGGCAAAACAGGTTCCAGGGCAGCCAAAAGGCGCGGCACATCGCGGCCCACGATCTGGGCCTGCAACGCCAAGGTGGCCGTGGCCACCACTGCCGGTTTGTCACTGGTGAGGGCATTGACAATCAGCGGGATCAGATAGGCCAGCGACTTTCCGGTGCCAGTCCCTGCCTGCACCAGCAGGTGGTCGCCACTTTCAATGGCGTCCACCACGCGGCGCACCATCTCATGCTGGCCGTCACGGCGCTGGCCGCCCATGGCTTCAACAGCCCGGTCCAGAAGTTCCAGTGCTTGTTGCGAGAATTCAGTGTCATCCATGTTGGACAAACGGTTCAACCTCAGCTGCCAGATCTTCGCGGACCCGGACGTGGGCCACAGTTCCGTGCTCGCCATGCTCCAGCGTGATGATTTCCGCGTCGGAGCGGTGCAGCTTGTTCAAAACATCGCCTCGGTCGTACGGGATGAGCAGAGTCAAGGTGACGCTGGGGTGTGGAATTGCTTCGCTGATGGCTTGGAGCAGCTCATCGATGCCTTGCCCGGTTCGGGCGGAAACCACCACAGTGTTGGCCTCGTGCTGGCGCAGACGTTCCACCACAAACGGGTCAGCAATATCCACCTTGTTCAAGATGATCAGCTCAGGAATCTGCAGGGCTTCCACTTCAGCGAAGACTGTCCGCACGGCAGCAATCTGGCCCTCAGGATCGGGGTGGGAGGCGTCCACAATGTGCAAGATCAAATCCGCATCAGCCACCTCTTCCAAGGTGGAGCGGAAAGCCTCCACCAATTGGGTGGGCAGCGACCGCACAAAACCCACGGTATCCACCAGGGTGTAACCCAGGCCATCGGCTGTTTCGGTCTTGCGCACCGTGGGGTCCAAGGTGGCGAACAAGGCGTTTTCCACCAGCACCCCAGCGTCGGTGAGACGGTTCAGCAGGGAAGACTTTCCGGCATTGGTGTAGCCGGCAATGGCCACGGAGGGCACATTGTTGCGCTTGCGGTTGGCGCGTTTGGTGTCGCGAGCCGGCTTCATCGCGGCAATCTCGCGGCGCAGCTTGGCCATCTTGGTGCGGATTTTGCGCCTGTCGAGCTCCATCTTGGTTTCACCCGGGCCACGGGAACCAATACCGCCACCGGCGGCACCCACCCGCCCACCAGCCTGGCGGGACATGGATTCGCCCCAGCCGCGCAGGCGCGGCAGCAGGTATTCCATTTGGGCCAGCTCCACCTGGGCGCGGCCTTCACGGGATTTGGCGTGCTGGGCGAAGATGTCCAGGATCAACGCCGTCCTGTCAATGACCTTGACCTTGACAACTTCTTCCAGGGTGCGCCGCTGGGACGGGGCCAGATCCCCGTCAATGATCACCGTGTCCGCGCCTGTGGCTTGGACAATTTCCTTGAGCTCCTGGGCCTTGCCTGTACCAAGATAGGTGGCCGGGTCCGGCTTGGCACGTCGCTGCACCATGCCATCCAAAACCTCGGAGCCGGCTGTTTCGGCCAGTGCCGCCAGCTCGCGCAAGGAATTCTCGGCGTCGGCCATGGTGCCCTGGGACCACAGGCCGGCCAAGACAACCCGCTCCAATCGCAGCTGGCGGTATTCCACCTCTGTGACGTCTTCAAGTTCCGTGGACAGCCCGGACCGGCGGCGCAGGGCGTTACGCTCGGCAAGCTCTTCCTGGGCACCATCAAAGCTGCTGTGTTGGAAGTCCAAGGTGGACACCGCCTGGGCCTGCCCTCCCAAAGGGCGGGTGGCCGGAGTGCCGCCGTGGGGATCCTGTGCGTCCAGGTCGCTGTCGGCACGCACAGCACGGCTTGTTGCCGCGTCCTTCGCCAAGATCCGGTCAATTACGGCTTCAATTTCGGCAACGGATAGATCCGTGCCGCCCTGGCCGGACTCTTGCGAAGGCGTCCCGTTCTTGCCGCCGTCGGGCAGCTTGTGATCGTCGGAACCAGTGTGTGCAGATGCGTTGGACATATTCTCCTCATAGACGCTTATCTTCAATCTTAGTCGCGGCCGCCCACACTCACACCTTTTCAGCCCAGAGCTTGTGGATAAGCCGCTTCCCGCTCCCGACGGCGCTTAGGCGCGCCTAGATTCACAATCTCGCGAATTCGCACTAATCTTGCATGACTATGGGTACTCAGGGTGCAGAGCACTATTTCAGTTCACAACCGTCAACTCCGATGAAGCGGCGACCCCTCAGCGTGGTGTTGGCCGGCGAAAAACGTCAACTACAAACAGCCGGGGGAATTTTCAGCCCGGACGGAGTGGACAAGGGCACCACCATTTTGCTCTCCGAGGCGCCGCCGCCCGCCACGGAAGGGAACTTGCTGGACATTGGCTGCGGCTGGGGCCCCATCGCCTTGAGCCTTGCACTGCACTCCCCCGAAGCAACCATCTACGCCGTTGACGTCAATGAGCGCTCCATCGAGCTGACCAATGACAACGCCAAGTCTCTTGACCTGGGCAACGTCCACGCCTCCACCCCGGAGGCCGTTGATCCGGATGTGCGCTTCAACACCATCTGGTCCAACCCGCCCATCCGCGTGGGCAAGTCGGAGCTCCATTCCATTCTGCTGATGTGGCTTCCCCGCTTGGCACACAATGGCATCGCCTACTTGGTGGTTCAAAAGAACTTGGGTTCGGACTCCTTGCAGCGTTGGCTGACCACCGAGCTCACCGAACAGTTCCCCGACGCCGGATTCACCGTGGCCCGTGACTCGACCAACAAGGCGTTCAGAATTCTGCGGGTTACCCGCACCAATCCGTAGTTCCAAAACGCTGTTGCACGAAAGAGGCCGCGCCCATGATGGGCACGGCCTCTTTCGTTGAGTGCTGCTGCTTGCGGGAGGGCCTTAGCCCATGCCGTCCGCGATGACGCCCTCGGCGACGATCACGGCTGGGCCGCTCAGTTCAACATGCTCTCTGCCCTCGGCGCCGGGGAAGAACCGCACTCCCACCTCGCCGCCGGGCACCGCAACCGTCCAGACGTCGGGGGCCTCGGCGCCTGCCCAGAACCGGATGGCTGCGGCGGCCGCGCACGCTCCCGTGCCACAGGAGAACGTCTCCCCCACCCCACGCTCGTGGACGCGCATGCTGATGTGTCCGACGTCGTCCCTCACCAAGGGCTCGGCCGGCACCACAAACTCAACGTTGGTTCCGTACGGGGGTGCCGGGACAACTATCGGGGCCTCGCCGAGTTTGGTGCCGGCCAGCTCGCTCAAGTCTGCCAGAGCCACCACGGTGTGCGGATTGCCCATGTTGATGGAAAGAGCCGGGCGGTCCACTTCCAGGCCTGCAGCGGACACCACGGAATCGGAGCCGCCTTGTGCTGCTTGCTCGGGAAAAATGAAGTCCCAGGGACCCATGTCCACCCGGTATCCGTTGGCGGTCCGCGACACCACTTTGATGCCGGCCCGGGTGCCAATGGTGAGCTCTTCGCCAGGCGCCAGGGTCACAAGGCCTTGGGACAGCAGGAAATGGACAAAGACGCGCACCCCGTTGCCGCACATTTCCGAGCGCGTCCCATCACCGTTGTTGTAGTCCATGAACCACTCGGCGTCCGGGTGGGCGGCCAACAGTGCGGCGCCTTCGCTGACATGCTTGGACCGCACGGCACGGATCAATCCGTCGCCACCAATCCCGCGGTGGCGATCGCACAGTACGGCAATCTGCTCCGGTGTGAGTTCGCGCAAGCCGTCGGGATCGGCCATCAAGACAAAGTCGTTGCCGGTTCCATGGCCTTTGGAAAAGCGCATGCCTGTCAGGGAAGTGGTGGCTTCAGTCATGGATTAAGACTAAAGCACCTTGCGTTCCGCGCCGAACAAAAGGCGTACACCGCCGAAGCCGATCAGCCCTGAATGGTCCGGACCACTAGCTGGGCCGCGGCCGTGCCCAAGTCCGTCTGGGCCCAATCCAGCCACTGGACGCGGGGATCGGCCCGGAACCAGGTCAGCTGGCGGCGGGCAAATTGCCGTGTTGCCACAATGGTTTCCTCGCTGGCCGCAGCCACCGAGGAGTCGCCGTCTAGGACCTGCAGGAACTGCTGGTAGCCCAGCGCTTTGTGGGCAGTGCGCCCCTCACGCAGCCCTTGTGGAATGAGTGCTTGAACCTCATTGAGCAGGCCCTCGGCAACCATGCCGTGGACACGGCTGGCAAGGCGCTGATGGAGTTCGGCGCGGTCGCCATTGAGACCGATCTGCACGGCCGGCGAAAAGTACTCACGCTCGGGCATGAACGAACTAAACGGCCGGCCCGTCAGCTCATGGACTTCCAAGGCCCGCACCACCCGTTTGGCGTCGCTGATGCGCGCTGCGGAGATGGGATCCACCGTAGCGAGTCGGGCGGCCAGCATGGCCAGGCCCGTACGTTCCAGTTCCGCCTCCAACGCCGACCGCACAGCAGGGTCGGTGCCGGGGAATTCCAGCACATCCAGGGCTGCCCGAACATAAAGCCCGGATCCGCCCACCAGAATAGGCAGTTTGCCGCGGGAGCGGACATCGGCAATGGCTGCCCGGGCCAGGTCCTGAAAAGTAGCCACGGTGGTGTCTTCACGCACCGTCAAAAAATCCATCAGATGGTGCGGAATCCCGCGGCGCTGCTCCAACGGCAGTTTCGCGGTGCCAATGTTCATGCCCCGGTAGAACTGCATGGAATCGGCGTTGATGGCCTCCCCGTCAAAGCGTTCGGCCAACTGCAGGGCCAGCTCGGACTTCCCCGAACCTGTTGGGCCGACGACGGCGACAACCGGCAACGCTGCTGCGTTCACGTTCACGCTGTGCGAACCTGCAGGGACGGCATGCCCAAGCTGACCTTGGGCCGGGCGCCGCTGGCCGCTCCTGGCGTGGGAACACCGCAGGACTCAGCCTGGGCCAGGTCCCAAGCATCCCCTGCGCGCGAACGGCGCAGGGAGTAGTCGGCAGCTGTTGCGGGGTCGGCCACCACATGGAACGAAGCAGCCGCGGTGATGGTGACGGTGACAAGATCCCCGGGGCGGGGTGTTGGCGCCCCTTCGGGAACGCTGAAGTGGACCAGGCGCTGATCTTTTGCACGGCCGGAGAGTCGGTTGGTCTGGGCAGCTTTGCGACCGGAGGTGGCGGTCACCATGACCTCCACCTCGCGGCCAATCTGGGCAGCATTTTCCTCGGCAGAAATCCTGTCCTGCAAGGCTGTGAGTCGCAGGAAGCGTTCCTGGACGACTTCCTTGGGCAGCTGGTCGGGAAGGTCTGCCGCTGGGGTGCCGGGCCGCTGTGAGTACTGGTATGTGAACGCCGTGGCAAAACGTGACTTCTCCACCACATCCAGCGTTGCCAAGAAATCCTCTTCCGTCTCGCCGGGGAAGCCAACAATTATGTCAGTGGAGATGGCCGCGTTGGGTATTTGGTCGCGGACCTTGTCCAAAATGCCCAGGAACTTTGCCGAGCGGTAGGAACGGCGCATGTCCTTGAGAACCTTGTCCGAGCCCGACTGCAGGGGCATATGCAGCTGGGGCATGACGTTGGGTGTTGCCGCCATGGCGGCAATGACGTCGTCGGTGAAGGCCGCCGGGTGCGGGCTGGTGAAGCGGAGACGCTCCAAACCCTTGATCTGCCCGCAGGCGCGCAGCAGCTTGCCAAATGCCAGCCGATCGCCAAATTCAACACCGTAGGAATTCACGTTCTGGCCCAACAGCGTCACCTCAATGGCGCCGTCGTCCACCAACGCCTGAACCTCGGCAAGGATTTCGCCCGGACGGCGGTCACGTTCCTTGCCGCGCAGGGACGGCACAATGCAGAAAGTGCAGGTGTTGTTGCAGCCCACAGAGATGCTCACCCATCCGGAGTAAACGGCGTCGCGCCTGGTAGGGAGGGTTGAAGGGAAAACTTCCAGCGACTCCAGGATCTCCATTTCTGCGTCGGCGTTGTGGCGTGCCCGCTCCAGCAGCACTGGCAGCGCGCCCACATTGTGGGTGCCAAACACCACATCAACCCACGGGGCACGCTTTTGGATGGTGTCCCGGTCCTTCTGAGCCAAGCAGCCGCCCACGGCGATTTGCATGCCCGGGTTGATCTCCTTGATGTGGGCCAACATGCCCAAGTTGCCGTAGAGCTTGTTGTCGGCGTTTTCACGCACTGCACAAGTGTTGAACACCACTACGTCAGGCACCGCGTCACCGTTGGCGTCAAGAATTCGCCCCGGTCCGGCTTCCTCCACAGCCACCAGACCGGCAGTTTCCAGCAACCCGGCCATGCGCTCGGAGTCATGGACGTTCATTTGGCAGCCGTAAGTGCGCACCTGGTAGGTCCGGGGGTGTCCGGCAGCGTCGGTTGCACTCTCGACGGCGGTGTTGGCTGTGTTGCTTGTGGGGGCGGAAGAATCAACGCTGTTTTGGGTCAGGCTCACCAGAACAGCTTAAGACCTACCCCTTGCTATCCGCTAAACAGCCACCGTGACACGGCCCAGATCTCCGGACAACGCCTTGCTGGCGGTTTGGCGACTTGTGTGCGGTTCAACAACCGCACACAAGCCGCCAAACCGCCAGCAAGCCGGAAATACGCCTTTAGTACCAGCCCACGGACTGGGAATGGCCCCAGGCTCCACACGGCGACCCGTAGCGGTTTTGAATGTAGCCCAGACCCCAGTTGATCTGCGTCCGATAGTTGGTCAACCAGTCCGCACCGGCGGAGGCGTACTTGCTCGGCGGCAGTGATTGGGCAATGCCATAGGCCCCGCTGTAGGGGTTGGTGGCATTGGTGCGCCAATTGGATTCGCGTTCCCACAGCTGCACCAGGCATTGGAACTGGCTGGGCGCCCACCCATAAGCGCCCAGCCGCGAGGAGGCGTAGGCCTTTGCTCCCGCTGGATCGTTAACGGCGCCACCTGGAATGTTCGGGAGCAGCACGTCCACGGGGATGTACCCGTCATCGGGGTCCGGATCCACGGGCGCAGGCTTCGCGGGATTCGCGGGGTTCGGGGCAGGATTCGCTGCGCCAGGATTCGGTGCCGGATTGGGGGCAACGGGCTGCGGATTCAGTGCGGCAGCGCGACGGGCAGCCTCGGCAGCGGCCTCACGTTTCGCCGCCTGGGCCAGGTTGTAGGCGGCCAGCGCATCCTGACCGTCCCGGAACTCCTTTTCGATGGATGCGGAGGTGTTGTTCAGTGAGGCCAATTGGGCAATCAGGGTGGTGCTTTGGGCCTTCTTGGCATCGAGTTGCTTGGTTACCGCGGTCTGGGCCGCCACGGCTGCATCCCGGGCGTTCTCCGCGGCAAACGTCAGCTGGTTCTGCGCGTCCTGGGCATTTTTTCGGGTTGCTTCAAGGGCTGTGGCTGCGGCAGCGGATTCCGTGGCACGAATTTGCTTGAGTGCCGCTTTCTCACCCACCTGATGCATCATGTCCATGCCATTGAGGGATTCGGCGGATTCCAAGGCCGAGATGGTGGCAACCATGCCCAGTCCTGCTCCGCCGCTCTTGTAGCTTTGCACCGCGACGGCAACTGCGTCTTTCTTGTACTTTGCAGCTTCCTCGGCGGCACGCGTGGCCTGCGCACCCAGGACGCCGACTTCGGCTGTGGCAGCATCAAGTTTTTGCTGGGTGAGAGCAAAATCGGAGCCGGACTTGACGGCGGCTGTGCCCAGCTCGCCGGCTTCGCTTTCAAGCCCGTCCAACAACTGCGAAATTTTGGCCACCTCGGTGGCCGTGGCTGTGGCGTTGCCCTTGGCGTTCTCAACATCGCTCCAACTCGGGAATCCTCCCGGCGGGGCATCGTCGGCCTGCGCCGGCAGCGCCGTGACGCACGATAACAGCAAAATCCCGGCCGTCGCAGAGACGGCCAGGAAGCGGGGAACTCGGAGCAGGTGCTTACTCATATGCCGCTAGCATAGCCGGTGCCGGCGCTGGGCGCGGTGCCGGTGCCATTCAAGACTCCGGCACCCGCCCAAAGCGCCGGGCCCTAGTCGTCCAGAAAGCTCTCATCAATGACCTCGGCAACGATGGCAAACGCCAGCGACGGGCTGAATCCCTTCCTGGCCAGCATGGCAACCCACCGCCGTGTGTACTTGTCCCGCTCGGAGCGCTCGCTCAGGTCAAGGGATCCCTTGAGCTTGCGCCGGACCAGCTCCTTGGCCTGGTCGCGTTCGGTGTCTGGATCAATCTGCTCCAGCGCCTCCTGAGCCACATCCTCGGCGATGCCCTTCTCCGCTAATTCGCGTTGGAGCGCGCTCCGGGACAGTGACTTGTACATTGATCTGCTGCGCACCCAGAGCATGGCAAATTCGGCGTCGTCAATAAGCTTGACCTCAACAAATCTGTCCAGCACCGCCTCCGCCACATCCTCCGGGATGTGGCGTTCGGCGAGCTTCTGACTGAGCTGAAAGCGGCTCTTGGGTGAATTGGTAAGCTGGCGCAGCACAATGGCCCTGGCCACCGATGCCGGGTTGGCATCGGGATCCAGTTCCGGCGCGCGACGGGCGTTGTTCACCAGGTGCCCCTAGAAGCCGTCAACAGCCTTGAGCTTGGGCGTTGCGGGCTCTTCGGCTTCAGCAATGACACCCACACCCAGCTTGGCCTTGATCAAGCGTTCCAGTTCATCGGCCAGCTCAGGATTATCCTTCAGGAAACGCCTGGAGTTCTCCATGCCCTGCCCCAGCTGGTCGCCGTCGTAGGTGTACCAGGAGCCGGACTTGCGGACGATGCCATGCTCAACACCCATGTCGATGATGCCGCCCTCACGCGAAATTCCAACACCATAGATGATGTCGAATTCGGCAATCTTGAAGGGCGGGGCCATCTTATTCTTGACAACCTTGACCTTGGTGCGGTTGCCAACAGCATCCGCGCCTTCCTTCAGGGTCTGGATACGGCGAATATCAAGGCGAACTGAGGCGTAGAACTTCAACGCCTTGCCACCGGTAGTGGTTTCCGGACTGCCGAAGAAGACACCAATCTTTTCACGCAGCTGGTTGATGAAGATCGCTGTCGTCTTGGTCTGGCTCAGGCGGCCGGTGATCTTACGCAAGGCCTGGCTCATGAGGCGAGCCTGCAGGCCTACGTGGCTGTCACCCATATCGCCTTCAATTTCCGCACGCGGCACCAAAGCCGCCACGGAGTCAATGACAATGACATCCAAGGAGCCCGAACCGATCAACATGTCCATGATCTCCAGTGCCTGCTCACCGGTGTCCGGCTGGGAGACCAGGAGTGCGTCAACATCCACACCCAGCTTGGCTGCATAGTCAGGGTCCAGCGCGTGCTCGGCGTCAATGAACGCAGCAATTCCGCCGAGCTTCTGGGCACTGGCAACAGCGTGCAGGGCAAGCGTGGTTTTACCGGAGGACTCAGGCCCGTAAATCTCCACGACGCGTCCGCGCGGCAGTCCGCCAATGCCCAGGGCCACGTCCAAGGCGATGGACCCGGTGGGGATCACTTCAATGGGTGCGCGGACGTCGTCACCCAAGCGCATGATTGAACCCTTGCCGTACTGCTTGTCAATCTGGGCCAGTGCTGCTGCCAGCGCTTTTTCACGGTCTGCGGGAGCGGCCATGATTCACCTCGGTCTTTCCTATGTGCCGTTTCCGGCTCCATGCATCTGCGCCGTTGGCCCAGTGCACAGTGAGTGGTCTGATGCATTGCTCATACAATTTTGGCCGGTTTCCCGGCGCCCTGTTGGCGGAGCGGCCCTGCAGGCTCTTCCGATACTTAAACGCTAGTTCAAGGCACTGACATTGTCTGTTCCTACAGCGTCCTGTGCCGAAAATTGTGGAGAACTTTTTTTGATTCCCCACAGCTCAGAGCACTACCACCAGTATAGAGCTAATCGAATAGAAATTCGAACGGAAACTCGAAAATCAGCGGCGCGTCGTCAATTCTCTGTTCTAGTGATGGTGCCGCGGAACAGGCGGGGCGCTCAGTCCTTGAGCGCAATGTCCCGGCCCAGCCACCTCGACGGCGGGACGTCCTGGATCTTGCATACCTCCAGCCAGATCTCCCGTGGCTCAAACCCCGCGCGCAGGGCCACCATGGCCGTATTTCCGCCCACGCCGCTGAGCACCAGGTCCCTGGCCAAAACCCGTGAATATGAGGGGCTGAATTCCTCATCCATCAATCGCCAAAACTCGCTTACTCGCACTCCCCCATTCTCGCATGGCTGGCGGGCCGGACAGACGGGCCGCCGCGGGCCCTGCGCTTAGACTTGCAGCATGAGAACACCCGAACAGTCGCGTTTGAGCCCTGGCAAGGCAGTGGCCATGGAGTCCTTGGATATCCAGTTGAGCTTGTTGTGGCGCCGGGCACGGGCCATCAATCAGGAACTCACACGCAGCGTTCATCCGGACATGGAACCGGCAGCCTATGGGTTGTTGTCAGTGTTGCTCCACCAGGGCGCCATGCGGCTGACGGAGCTTGCCAAGTGCATTGGTGTGGGCAAACCATCCGTGAGCCGGCAGATAACATTCCTGCAGAAATTGGGGCTTGTCCACAAGGAGGCCGACCCCGGGGACGGCCGGGCCCAGCTCATCGACCTCACCGAAGGCGGCCGGGAGAAGCTCATTGCGGTGCAGGCCAGGCGCCAAGAGTCGTTTCATGCACGCCTCAGCCACTGGGATGAGGCGGAGCTGAGCGTCCTGGCAGCATCCTTGACCAAACTCAACGACGAATACCTCAACTAAACCCCGCTGGGCGAGGTCCGCGACCGGGCAATTAAGAACTGGACCCCACCGTTGGTGGAGTCCAGTTCTTTATTGCGCTGGCGGCCTTCAAGGGAACCTTGGGGCCACGCAGTCAGCTCTAGTAGGAGTTGGACACGAGGCCCTTGCTCAATTCCTCGGAGAGTTCCTGATTCAGGTCCCGGCCGTAGCGGGCCGAGAATTCCTGGGGAACAGTGTCCGGGACGGCCACGCCTTCGGCAATGGCCAAACGGTCGCTCACTTCACGGAGCATGATCGACAACGGTACTTCAAGGGCTGAGCAGATTGAGGACAACAGCTCGCTCGATGCTTCCTTTTGTCCACGTTCCACTTCACTCAAATAGCCCAGTGAAACGCGCGCATTATGTGAGACTTCGCGCAGAGTGCGGCCTTGGCGTTGACGTACATCTCGCAGGACATCGCCAATTTCGTGGCGTAATACCACCATTTTGCGCTCCTTCGGCTGATGCGGTTTCTCGTCTGCCAAACCCACATCCCGCCAGCGCACTACGCCGTTTACGGATACGGGTTGCTTCACCATGGGTATCGCCTTACTCCTAGTTCAATCACTACAGTTCATTGGGTTTCGCCTCTGCCGGCAATTGCCAAAAGAAGCGGTGTGCCCGCTTGGTGTTCTTATCCTAGAGGGGATGGGACCACTTTGCGTTCACTATGACTAACTATCTGGTTACAACTTTTGTTCCCCAGCGGCCTTGACTACTTGTTCAAGCAAGGAAATTGCCTCCTGAGTGGCCTGGGTTCTGATCATTTCCCGGTCCCCATCGAAGTGATACTCGTAGGATAGTGCTTCGCCATCCAAGGCAACGCCAATGTATACGTGTCCCACATCTTTTCCTTGGTGGGGTTCCGGGCCAGCCACACCCGTGGTGGAAATACCCACGCGGGATCCTGTGGCCGCACAAACCCCCAGTGCCATGGCGCAGGCCACCTGCGGATCAACTGCGCCCAGGGTTTCCAACAGCGACGGCGGGACGCCCAGGAGCCGTTCCTTGACCTCATTCTGGTACGCGATCACGCCACCTTGCAGCATGCCCGAAGCGCCCGGCACCCGCACCAAGGTTGCCGCCACCATGCCGCCCGTCAGCGATTCGGCGGTGGCAACAGTGATTTTCGCCGCTACGGCTGCATTCACCAGTTGCGTCAGGGACGATTCGGTCATCACTTCAGGACGTCCTTGCCCCGGCCGGCACTGCGCAATTGCCACGCCTTCACCACGTAATCAACACCTGTCACGACGGTGACGGCCAGCGCCGCCAGCATGATGACCAGCGCAATGACCGAAAGCCAGCTGTTAGCCGGTGTGACGGGCAGGAGGTACACAAAGATGGCCACCGTCTGCATCACGGTCTTGAGTTTTCCGCCCTTGGAGGCAGCCATCACGCCGTAGCGGATCACCACAAAGCGCAGGAGCGTAATACCCACTTCACGCACCAACATCACAACGGTGACCCACCACCACAGCTCCCCCACCGCGGAGAGCATGATCAAGGCCGAGCCGATCAGCAGCTTGTCCGCAATCGGGTCGGCAATTTTGCCGAAGCTGGTGATGAGCCCGCGCGCCCGGGCGATGTCGCCGTCGAGCTTGTCAGTGTAAATTGCCACCACAAAGAGGGCAACCGCCAGCCAGCGCAGGGGGCCGTAATTGCCGCCGTCGGCCACGAAGGCCCAGATGAAGAAGGGCACCAACACGATGCGCAGCAGCGTCAAGGCGTTGGGCAAATTCCAGTTCGAAGGGCTAGGCGCCACCGTATCACTCACTGTGCAAGGCTAACCGCTAAGGCCCGTGCAGGAACATTCGAACAGGAAAACTTTAAAGCTAACGTCCAGTCAATGACCATGCGTCTTCGCCGCCCTCATCATCATCGTTGTCGGCACCGTCGTGGTATTCGGTGGCTTGCGGGCGGTTCTCCAAATCCGCAGCCACCAGATCCTCACCCCAACCGTGGTTGGCATTGGCGTTCTCGGCCAGTGCAGCAGCCATGGGATCCGCAGGAATTTCGACGTCGGACCCTCCCGAGCCCTCGTCGCCGCGGATGGCGGCCAGCGTCACCGCCAGGTCATCGGGCTTCACGAGCACGTCACGTGCTTTGGAACCCTCCGAGGGGCCCACCACGCCGCGCGACTCCAGCAAGTCCATGAGTCGACCGGCCTTGGCAAAGCCCACGCGCAGCTTGCGCTGCAGCATGGAGGTTGAGCCGAACTGCGTGGTCACCACCAGCTCGGTGGCCTGCAGCAGCAGGTCCATGTCATCGCCGATGTCGTCCTCAATGGCCTTCTTGGGCGCCTCAACAGCAACATCCGTCCGGTACGTCGCCTTGAGCTGGCCCTTAACATGGTCCACCACACGCTTGATCTCAGCCTCGGTGACCCAGGCGCCCTGGACACGGATGGGCTTGGACTGGCCCATGGGCAGGAACAGGGCGTCACCCTGGCCCAGCAGCTTCTCGGCCCCCGGCTGGTCCAGGACCACGCGGGAGTCGGTCACGGAGGAAGTGGCAAACGCCATGCGGGAGGGCACATTGGCCTTGATCAGGCCTGTCACAACATCCACCGAGGGTCGCTGGGTGGCAAGAACCAGGTGGATGCCTGCTGCACGGGCCAACTGGGTGATGCGCACAATGGAATCTTCCACGTCGCGCGGGGCAACCATCATGAGGTCCGCAAGCTCATCAACAATGACCAGCAAGTACGGGTAGGGCCGCACAATGCGCTTGGAATCAACGGGCGGATGCACCTTGCCCGCTTTGACCGCCTTGTTGAATTCGTCGATGTGCTTGAAGCCGTAGTTGGCCAGATCGTCATAGCGCTGGTCCATTTCCCGAACCACCCATTGGAGGGCCTCAGCAGCCTTTTTGGGGTTGGTGATGATGGGGGTGATCAGGTGGGGCACACCCTCATACGCCGTCAGTTCCACGCGTTTGGGGTCCACCATGACCATGCGGACCTCGTCAGGGGTGGCACGCATCAAGATGGAGACAATCATGGAGTTCACAAAGGACGACTTACCGGCACCCGTGGCACCGGCCACCAAAAGGTGCGGCATCTTGGCCAGGTTGGCCACCACAAAACCGCCCTCCACATCCTTGCCCACACCCATGACCATGGGGTGTTCGGTGCGGCGGGCGTTGGCCGATCGCAGCACGTCACCCAGGACAACAATTTCCTTGTCGGCGTTGGGAATCTCAATGCCAATGGCGCTCTTGCCCGGAATGGGGCTCAGGATGCGCACATCCGAGGACGCCACAGCGTAGGAAATGTTCTTGCTCAGTGCCGTGACGCGCTCAACCTTGGTGCCAGGGGCCAGCTCGATCTCGTAGCGGGTCACCGTGGGTCCGCGGCTGAATCCTGTGACGGCTGCGTCCACATTGAACTGGTTCAAGGTGTCAGTCAGGGCCGCCACCACGGAGTCGTTGGCCTCTGTGGCCTCCTTGCCGGGGGGTCCTGCCGGCAGGAAATCGGATTCTGGCAGCGTGTAGGTGACGTCGCCGGAAAGCTGGAGCTGCTCTGAGCGTGCCGGAATGGGAGTTGGCGGGGCCATGGGCGGGGCCGGGATGGCGCCCACTGATGCACCTTGCAGTGCGTTGGCCCCCACAATGCCAATGGCGGCTGTAACTGCCTCGTCGCTGTTGAACTGCTGGACGTCAAAGACGTCGGTGGCGGTGGGCAGTCCCTGGCGGGCCTTGATCTTGTCGGCGGCCAGCTGGTCGCGCGTGGGCCGCCGGACTCCGGGGCGCACGGAAGGGGCGGCCGACGGCGCTTCCTGGGCTTCGTCGTCGTCCGCGTCAACCAGCGCGGTGGCGAACGCTTCGGTGCCCAGCACATCCTCAAACTCGTCGTCCTCGGCGGCCTTCTTGCGCGCGCGCAGGCTGCGCGGCTTCTTAGGCTTGGCTTCGGTTTCCCTGTCGTAGAGGTAGCTCTGGTCATGGCCTTCAGCGTCCAGCTCACGGCCGGGGGAAACACCCACCAGCTGTTCGTAGACCCAGTGCAGGCGTGAGGGGATGCGCAGCACCGGAGTGCTGGTGAGGATCAGGAGGCTGGTGAAGGCCAGGACGGAGTAGGTGACGACCGCCAGAACGGGGCTGATGACAGCCAGCGGTGCGCCAGCGATCATCCCGACCATGCCACCTGCGGCGCTGATGCCGTTGAAGCCTTCATTGATGTTGGGGCTGCCGCCGGCCACATGCGCCAGGGCACAGCCTGCGATCGTCATGATGCCAAAGCCCACGGCAACCCGGTTGTTGGCACGGACATTGGTGGGCTGGCGGAACACCAGGATGGAGAAAATGAGGAACATGGGCGGCAGCATGGCCGCAAACCAGCCAAAGGTGCCCTCGAAGACTCCGCGCATGGCGTCGGCCACCGGCCCGGACAGCCCCCACCAGGTGAAGGTGGCAATGACTGTTGCCAGCACAATGAACAGCAGGCCCGAACCGTCGCGTCGCTCATGCGCTGGGATCTGGCTCATGTCGGTACCCATGCGCCGGATGGCACCACCGATCAAATGGCCAAGACCCTGCCAGAAAGCAACCGCCATCCGCACAGGCCAAATCTGGTGGGTCTCCGGTTCGGGAGCTGGTTGTTTGCTGCGCGGCACCGACATCTTTGTGGTCTTGGGGGCGCGCGAAGCTGCGCCACCCTTCTGACCGGCGGAGGAACGGGCGGAGGAAGAACGAGTCGCCATACACCCTACGGTACCGCCCACAGCCGGTGTGGGCCCGGATTTGGGGCTTCAAGCAGTCGTGGTGGCAAGCACAGCGGGCCGCCGGGACCCGCCGTCGTACATCCCTCCCACAAACACAACTGACCCGCAGAAATCGCCGAAAATCACCCGGAAATCAGGTTTTTTCGTCGTTTTCTGCGGGTCAGTTGCAAAAACCGCTACGCCTCGAGGACCACCGGGATGATCATGGGGCGGCGGCGCAGTTTGCGGTTGACCCAGGTGCCGATCACGCGGCGCACCACCTGCTGGAGTTGGTGGGTGGTGTGGTCGGTGCTGGCCATGACCGCTTCCTCAAGGGCCGCGGCAATCTTGGGCTTGATGTCATCGAACACGGAATCGTCCTCGGCAACGCCGCGGGCGTGAATGTCCGGGCCGGACACGATCTTGCCGGTGGCCCGGTTCACCACTGTGATGATGGAAATGAATCCCTCATCGCCCAGCACGCGGCGGTCCTTCAAGTCAGCATCGGTGATCTCGCCAACGCTGTGGCCGTCAACGTAGACGAAGCCGCACTCGACCTGGCCAACAATCTGGGCGACGCCGTCCTTCAAATCGATGACCGAACCGTCATCCGTCAGCAACACGTTCTCCGCCGGCACGCCCGAGGCGATGGCGATGTTGGCGTTGGCGATCAGGTGGCGGGTTTCCCCGTGCACCGGCATGACATTCTTGGGGGTCAGGATGTTGTAGCAGTACAGCAGTTCCCCTGCGGCGGCGTGGCCGGATACGTGGACCTTGGCCGTGCCCTTGTGGATGACGTCGGCGCCACGCTTGAGGAGCCCGTTGATGATCCGGAATACTGCGTTCTCATTGCCCGGGATGAGCGAGGAGGCCAGGATGACGGTGTCGCCCTTGCCCACGGCAATCTTGTGGTCGCCGTTGGCCATGCGGGACAGCGCAGCCATGGGCTCGCCCTGGGATCCGGTGGACATCAGGACCACCTTGTTGTCCGGCAGGCTGTCCACATTCTTCAGGTCCACAAGCACGTCAGCGGGCACATGCAGGTAGCCCAGTTTGGCGGCGATGGCCATGTTGCGGACCATGGAGCGGCCCACGAACGCCACCTTGCGGTCGTGTGCCACGGCTGCGTTGAGAACCTGCTGGACGCGGTGCACGTGGGAGGAGAAGCTGGCCACGATGATGCGCTTGTTGGCCTTGCCAAACAAGCCCTCAAGGGTGGGCCCAATCTCGGCTTCGCTGGTGGTGAAGCCGGGAACGTCTGCGTTGGTGGAGTCAACCAGGAACAAGTCCACGCCTTCCTCACCCAAGCGGGCAAAGTGGCGCAGGTCAGTGGTGCGGCCGTCCAGCGGCAGCTGGTCCATCTTGAAGTCGCCCGTGTGCAGCACGGAGCCGCCAGCGGTGCGGATGAACACGGCCAGGGCGTCCGGGATGGAGTGGTTGACGGCAATAAACTCGCACTGGAACGGGCCCAGCTGCTCAACCTGCTCTTCCTTGACAGTCAGGGTCCAGGGCTTGATCCTGTGCTCAGTCAACTTGGCTTCAATGAACGCCAGGGTCAGCTGTGAACCGATCAGGGGGATGTCATTGCGCAGGCGCAACAGGTACGGGACGGCACCAATGTGGTCTTCGTGGCCGTGCGTGAGCACCACGCCAACCACATCGTCAAGGCGGTCCTCGATGTACGAGAAATCGGGCAGGATCAGGTCGACGCCGGGCTGGTCCTCTTCAGGAAAGAGCACGCCGCAGTCAACAATGAGCAGTTTGCCGTCCATTTCAAAGACTGTCATGTTTCGGCCAATTTCGCCGATGCCGCCCAGCGGAACAACCCGCAGCGTTCCCGGCTCCAAGGCTGGCGGGGTACGCAGTCCAGGCTCAGTCATTTGAGTCATGGTTAAACTTCCATTCCAGCTTCCGCAAGGTCAGCTTTGATCATGGCGATCTCGGCCTCGCCCGGCTCCACCAAGGGCAGCCGGACAACCGAGTTGGACAGGATTCCCTGCCACTTAAGAATTTGTTTGACAGCCACTGCGCCCTGCACGTGGCCCATGGTGGCGCGAATAACCGCGTCCAGCTCAAAATGAATCTTGCGTGCCGTGACAAAATCCCCTGCCGCGGCGGCGTCAATCAGCGCGCGGAACTGCTTCGGGGCAATGTGGGCGCTGACGCTGACAAGTCCGACGGCGCCGGCGGCCATCAGCGGCAGCGTCAGTCCGTCGTCGCCCGAGTAAACGTCCAGGTCAGTGTTGGCCAGCACGCGGCTGGTCTCGGTGAAATCGGCTTTGGCGTCCTTGAGCGCTGTGATGCGCGGGTGGTCGGCCAGGCGGATGATGGTTTCGGTGTGGATGGGCACCCCGGCGCGGCCGGGAATGTCGTAGAGCATCACGGGCAGTTCGGTGGAGTTGGCAATGGCCTCAAAGTGGGCCGCGATGCCGGCCTGGCTGGGCTTGTTGTAGTACGGGGTGACAATGAGCAGGCCGTCAATATCCAGCTTGGCCGCGCGCTGGGACAGGCTAATGGAGTGACGGGTGTCATTGGTGCCGGTGCCGGCGATGACGCGGGCACGGTGTCCAACGGCGTCGATCACGGCCTGGAACATGCCCAGGTTCTCTTCATCCGTCAGGGTGGAGGTTTCACCCGTGGTTCCGGTGACCAGGATGCCGTCGCAGCCGTCGTCGACCAGCTTGTTGGCGAGCTCTCCGGCCGCCTTGTAATCCACTGCCCCATCAGCGGTGAAAGGGGTGACCATTGCGGGCACCAGAGTTCCGAACGGGCGCTGGGAAATTTCAGAGACAGACATAGCTAAAACGTTACCTGCTCTTGGGCGTTTTCGTTCAACGCTGTTCACGAGTCGCCGCGCCGCCAGGCAGGAATATACTTCCTTGCAAGGAGGATCCCGCATGGAGGTCAGTCAGTGGCGCAAAGCATCTTTGGCTGGTGGCGTTGTGGCCGCCAGCCTCGCCGCCACACTGGGCGGGATCGCACTCTTGTTCAAGGCCGAGGGGCGCGCCGCCCAGCAGACGGTGGGGCATCGCCTGGGGAACAATGGCCCCGACGCCGACACCGTGTACCGCCCCGAATGGGGGAACCCACTGCGTTTGGTGATTGCTGGCGACTCGGTGGCCGCCAGTCTGGGCGCCAGCACGCCCAAAGCCACCCTGGGCGCCGCTTTGGCGCTTGCCCTGGCCGAGCACGCGGGCCGTGCCGTGGAGTTGCGCACCATGGCGGTGGTGGGGGCGCAAACGTCTGCGGTGCTGGCGCAGATTGCCAGGCTGCCGGCCAGTTTTGGACCCGATGTCACGGTGATCATTGTGGGCGGAAATGACCTGACAAACCACATTCCATTAGCCGACTCCATCAAGTTCTTGGAGCTTGCCATCGCCAACTTGCAGGCCCTGGGCAGCCAGGTGGTGGTGGGAACCGTCCCCGACTTTGACACGCTCCCCTCGCTCCCGCAGCCGCTGCGCGAATTTGGCGGCCAAATGTCCCGCCGTTTGGCAACGGCCCAGTTCAAGGCTGCCGCAGCGGCCGGCGCCCATCCGGTCCTGCTGGGCAAGGCCGTCCGGCAAATCTTCCTGTCCGACCCGCGGTACATGTTTTCCATTGACGGTTTTCACCCCTCCAGCATGGGCTACCGTTCCGCGTCTCTGGCGTTGATGCCGGCTGTTCTGGCTGCGTACGACGACGAGTACCCGGCACCCGGGCCGGAAACCACAGCGGTTCCGCCGCTGCGCCCCGGGGCTGACTGACACTGCCGGAACAGGGCATGACCGCCCCAAGCCAAAGGCTCTGGAGGGGTTAGAGGGAGAGCAGGAAGGGCAGCCAATCATCCAGGACCGGCTGGGCGGGCACCAGTGTGCTGCCGTGGTTGCGGCCTGGCAGCTCAACGAAGCGGGCCTGGGGCATCAGTTCCGCTGCCCTGCGTGAATCCGCCACTCGTGCGGGATCGGCTGTTCCGGCCATGAGCAGGGCTGGAACTTCTATGGCTGCCACCTCCGCTTCCGGGACCGGCGCGTCTGCCTCGGTTTGGCGGAAATAGGCCAGCAGGGCTTGGGCATCATTGGCCAGGAAAGCGGCCCGGGTTTGGGCATCCAGGGGCCGCCCCCTCCGCGCTTCCCAGCCAGCAACAAAGGCGGGCATGCCGCCTGAGTGCAGGGCGGCGTCGTACTCGGCAAAGAAAAGCTGACCGATGCTGCCCGGCTGAATGCGGAATGTCCCGCCCAAAGTAGTCAGGGACAGCAGGCGCTCCGGGGCCGCGACGGCCAGGGAGAAACCCAGCCGGGCACCCACGGAATAGCCGCCGTAGTGGGCCTGTTGCGCCCCGGCGGCATCCAGCACCGCCAAGGCGTCGGCCACGAGCAGGTCCATGGCATAGTCGGCCGGCGTGGTGGGCTTGCCGCTGAGGCCGTGCCCGCGCAGGTCCATGGTGATGACCTGGAAGTGTTCGCGCAGCGCCTTGGTGTAGCCAAAGCCACGCCAAATGGCCTTGCTCAGGGCGCTCCCATGGACCAGCAGGATGGGCGCCCCCTCCCCCACCATGTTGTAGGCGAGCTCGACGCCGTCGTGCGGATTCCTGGCAACTGCCACGGTTAGGCCTTGCGGAACAGGACGATGGCGTCGCGCATGGCCTTGCGGGCGCGCTTCCTATCCCCTGAGGCGTCGTAGGCGCACGACAGCCTGAACCAGGACCGCCAGTCCTCCGGCGCGGCCTCGGCTTCGGCCTTGTACTTTTCAAATTCGGCATCAGCGGCGGCACGGACAATGCGACCGCCCGGTGTGCGGGGCAGGTTGTCCTCCGGCAGGCCGCCTTCGGCGTCCAGAATGTTGGCCATTTTCTCGGTGGCGGCTCCGAAGCGAACCTCGCTGATCAACGCCCAGGCCGCCACCAGCGGGATCACAAAGTAGGAGACACCCAGGAGTTTCGCTACCCAGTCCGTGTCGCCCAGCAGCAGCACTGCCCTCTGCATCATGACCACCATGTAGAAGACCAGCAGCAGGCAAATGAGCGCAACCCAGATTTTTGTTTTAGACACTTTCAGCGCAGCCACAGTCCTAGCCGTCCAAATCCATGTAGCCGTCAAGGCCCACTGTCAGTCCCGGCCGGCTGCCCACAGTCCGCACACCCAGCAGCACGCCGGGCATGAACGATTCGTGGTTGAAGGAGTCATGACGGATGGTCAACGCCTCGCCGTGGCTGCCCAAGAGGACTTCCTGGTGTGCCACGAGGCCGGCCAAGCGCACGCTGTGGACGGGGATGCCGTCAATGGAGGCTCCACGGGCGCCGTCGAGCTCGGTTTCAGTGGCATCCGGGGCGTCAGGAACTCCGGCGGCGGCGCGGGCCGCTGCCACGAGCTGGGCCGTGCGCAGGGCGGTGCCGGAGGGGGCATCCACCTTGCGCGGGTGGTGCAGCTCAATGATCTCCACGGAGTCGAAGTAGCGGGCGGCCTGGGCGGCAAAGCGGGTCGCCAGCACGGAGCCCAGGGCAAAGTTGGGGGCAATCAAGACACCGGTTTCGGGGTGCTTGGCCAGCAGGGCCTCAAGTGCGGCCAGCCGGGCAGCGTCCCAGCCGGTGGTTCCCACCACGGCATGGATGCCGTGCTCCACGGCAAAGTGGATGTTGGCCTCGGTGGAGTCCGGGACTGTCAGGTCAACAATGACCTGGGCACCGCGTTCCAGCAGCACGTCCAGGGAGTCGGCCCGGCCCAAAGCGGCCACCAGTTCCATGTCCTGTGCCGCATTGATGGCCGCCACGGCGGCCGTTCCCATTCGTCCCTTGGCACCGAGCACGGCCACCTTCAGCATTTCACTCATGGGTTTAAGCCTACTGGTTTTCTGGTGGGCTCTGCTCCGGGACGTTTCCTGCCCCCACCCACTCCACTGAACCGTCACTGAAGAACTGTTCCTTCCAAATGGGCACCTCGGCCTTGATCCGCTCCACGAGGGCCGAGCACAGCTCAAACGCCTCCGCCCGGTGCGATGACGCCACGGCGCAGACCAGTGCGGGGTCGCCAATCTCCAGGGCACCCACCCGGTGTGCCACCCAGATCCGCACGGGGTGGCCGTCCGGGTCCGCCGTGGACTGGGCCAGGGAGCCGACTATCTCGCTCAGCACCCCCAGGGCGAGCGGGTGCGCGCTGTAACTCAGACGCGTGACGTCCTTGCCGCCGTCGTGGTTGCGCACCACGCCGCTGAAGCTGACAACCGCCCCTGCCGCATCGGATTCCACGGCCGCGATGGCCGCGTCAACCGAGATGGGGGTGGCGCTCAGCTGGGCCGAAACCACCTCGACGTTAGTGTCCATGGTGTCCGCTGACCTGTTCGCAGAGGTGCTTGATGATGGGATCCAGCACGGCGAGTCCGTCCATGACGCCGGAGGGGGATCCGGGCAAATTCACAATCAACGTGTGCCCGGCAAGCCCCGCGTGCCCCCGACTCAGGGCCGCCATGGGGGTCTTGGCCAGTCCCGCGGCGCGGATGGCCTCCATGATGCCGGGGATTGGCCGATCCAGCAGCGGAAGGGTCATTTCGGGTGTTTGGTCGTCGTGGCTGAGTCCTGTGCCTCCGCTGGTAATCACGACGGCGGGACGTTGCGTCAGCACTGCCCGCAGCGCGGCTCCCACCGGTGCGCCGTCGGGCACCACCACGGCGGGCATGGTCTCAAAGCCGTGCTCGCCCAGCCAGTCAGCGATGATGGGCCCGGTGGTGTCGGGATACACGCCCAGTGCGGCCCGGGTGGAGGCGATGATGACGGCGGCTGCGCCCAAAGACGTTCCTGGTTCGCAGGCGCTCATGCGTTGTCCTCTACTTCTGTGGCGGAAATTTGCTGGGCTGTTTCCCCAACCCAGTCGCCGCTTTTGCCGCCACTTTTGGCCAGCACCTGGATGTTGGAGATGACGGCGTGTTTGTCCACTGCCTTGATCATGTCGTACACGCTCAGGGCGGCAACGGAGACGGCTGTCAACGCTTCCATCTCCACTCCTGTCACGCCGCGGGTCTTCACTGTGGCAAGCACTGTGACGGCGGTGGCGCTGAGCTCAAAATCAACAGTGACCTTGGAAAGGGGCAGCGGATGGCACAAGGGTATGAGCTCGGGCGTCTTTTTGGCCCCCATGATGCCTGCCACCCGGGCCACGGCCAGGGCGTCACCCTTGGGAAGTCCGCCGGAGCCCAAAAGGAGCATCACCTCGGCCGTGGTGGTGACTGTGCCGGTGGCCGTGGCCTGGCGGGTGGTCACGGCCTTGGCGGAAACGTCCACCATCTGGGCCGTACCATCCTGCCGCAAATGGGTGAGTGCTGGTTGTTCAGAAGAAGTCACAACAGCCATACTTCCACCTTTGCCCCCGCCCGCAATTCGGTGACACCGGCAGGGATGTGAATCAAGGCGTCAGCCTGGGCAAGGGAGCCCAGCAAATGCGAGGACTCACCGCCCACCTCACGCACCGACGGTGCCGACTCAAATTCCGGACCGGAGTAGACGCCGCGCCGAACCTGGTGCTTCCCCAACGGCGAGCTGAGTGCGTGTTCCAGGGCGGCAACCACGCGTTGCCGCGGTGCCGGGGCGCCCAGCAGGCTGAACAGCGCCGGGCGCAGGAACAGCTCAAAGGACACAAAGGCGCTGACGGGGTTGCCCGGGAAGCCCAGGAAAGGTACGCCCCGGTACGTCCCCAGCGCTTGGGGACCGCCGGGCTGCAGGCCCACTGACACAAACTCCATGGCAGCGTTGGATGCGGCGCCCTCGGAGGCCGCACCCAGAGCCTGCCGCACCACTTCAAAGGCACCGGCACTGATGCCGCCCACCGAAACTACCAGGTCGTAACGTGGCTGGCTTCCCCCGTCCCTAGCCAACACGCCACCAACCTCGGTGTCCAGAAGCCGCAGAAGAGCCTGCGGATCATCCTTGACAATGACGGCATTGACCACATCCACCGAGGACTGGCCCAGGCTGGCCCGCAGGAGTGTTTCATTGGCATCAAAGATCATGCCCGGGGGCAGCTCGTCGGCTCTGCCGGTGGGTGCCAGAATTTCATCCCCTGTTGTCAGCAGCAGCACTTTCGCCCGGCGCTTCAAGGGCAAGGTAGTGAAACCCAAGGCGGCCGCCAACCCCAGGTGCGCCGCATTGAGCAGGGTGCCGGCGGGGATCACAACACTGCCCCGGCGCACATCGCTGCCCTGCGCCCTGACAAAGGTTCCGGCCGCCGGAACGGGCAATGCCACCTCATCTCCTGCGGACAGGAACGCGGCAGGCACTGCTTTTTCCACGGGAACCACAGCATTGGCGCCGTCGGGCAGCATGGCCCCTGTCATGATCGGGGCGGCCACACCCGCAGCCAGGGCCGCGGGAACCACGCCGGCCGGGATGGTGGCAGCTACACGGAATGTGGTTGATTGCGCCGAATCAACGTCCATGGGTTGTTCCGGCTCCACGCGGATGGCGTACCCGTCCATCTGTGAATTCGCAAAGGGTGGCAGGTCCAGGGGTGCCACCAGGTCCGTGGCGAGCACACGCCCCAGCCCGGCCATCAGCGGCTCCTGGGAACCGCCGTCGTCCATCACCGAGCCCGGCATTTGAGTCCAGCTGCGGCGCAAGGTCTCCACGACGGCACTTTGGTGTTCGGCGACAGTTCTACGCATTACATCCTCCGTAAAGGGCACCGTGCGGTGCTCGTTTTCCTCAATCCTAGGGTAATGCCCTGCCCAAAAGTGGCCGCTGCCGGGCGTGCCGATGGTGACCCTCGCGGTGGCTGCACTTGCCTTCCCGGCCTATCTGGCGCTGCGCGGCGACTGGCGGTCCTGGACAGTGGCCCGGCCCGTCACCAGGGCAGAATGGCTGCGCACCACCAGCTACTTCCCTTTCACCTTGTTGTTGGCCGGACTCACACTTGTCACGCTCATGCCGTCGCTGGTGTTCGAGGCGCTCCATTGGGAACACGCCAGAAAGTTCATCTGGGCCATACTCTTTTGGATTCCGATGGTGCCGCTGATGGTCTCTCTCGTGTGGTGGCCGCCGTTTTGGGGGCCGCCCTGGTACCGGCGGTGGCGGGCTGCGGGCGGAAGCCGCTCGGTTCTGCCTTGGACAGCTGAAGACATTGCTGCCGCCGCGGCGCTGCCGGAGGGCCGGCGCAAGGCCCGGACACTGCGCAACATTGAGACCTCCAAGGGCTTTGTGCAGCTGGCCCTGGCCAACGGTTGGTGACCCCCGGCTCCGAACCAAGCAGGCCGCGGCAGTGACCCCGAAACGCCAATAATGGCGTAGCGTTGAGACATGG
The DNA here is from genome assembly GCF_002909445.1 of Arthrobacter glacialis. Lineage (GTDB taxonomy): Bacteria > Actinomycetota > Actinomycetes > Actinomycetales > Micrococcaceae > Specibacter > Specibacter glacialis. The sequence continues at coordinate 48,491 of NZ_PPXC01000011.1, read as the reverse complement.
ACACAGAACGCGTTGCACTGGGCATTCCGGAGGTCCGCCAGGCCCCCACAGGCTCCGGCCGCCCGCGTCTGGGTGGGGCGGAAACCGGCCTGCTGGACCAGTTTGGCCGCGTGGCCACCGACATGCGCTTGTCGCTGACGGACAAATGCAATCTCCGCTGCACCTACTGCATGCCCGAGGCAGGTTTGGAGTGGCTGAAGAAGGACAAGCTTCTCACCGCGGCCGAGATCGTCAGGCTGGTCGGTTTGGGCGTCAACCGCTTGGGTGTGCGCGAATTGCGGCTCACGGGCGGAGAGCCGCTGGTGCGTGCGGATCTGGTGGAGATCATTGCTGCCCTGCGTGCGAACCATCCGGAACTGCCCATTTCGCTGACCACCAACGGCGTGGGCTTGACGAAGAAGGCCCAGGCCCTGGCCGACGCCGGGCTGACGCGGCTCAACGTCTCCATGGACACCCTGCACCACGATGCGTTCCTGCAGCTCACGCGCCGGCCCTTCCTGGACCAAGTGAAAGCCGGGATCGAGGCGGCCTCGGCGGCCGGCATGACACCCATCAAGATCAATGCGGTGTTGCTGCGCGGCATCAATGACGCACACGCAGCGGAACTTTTGCAGTGGAGCCTTGACCGCGGCTACGAACTTCGTTTCATCGAGCAAATGCCGCTCGACGCCGACCACGGCTGGACGCGCGATGGCATGATCACGGCCGCCGAGATCCGCGAACTGCTCACCGCCGACTTTGACCTTTCGGCAGATCCCCGGGCCCGCGACGGCGCACCCGCCGAACGCTTTGAGGTCCGCCACCGTGGCGCCACGGAGCTCCTGGGCACTGTGGGCATCATCGCCTCCGTCACCGAGCCCTTTTGCGCCGATTGCCGCCGCACCCGCATCACCGCCGAAGGCAAAGTCATGAGCTGCTTGTTTTCCCGCACCGAGGTGGATCTGCTGGAGCTGCTGCGCGCCGGGGATTCGGCGTCCGACGACGACGCCGTCGCCGCCCGCTGGCAGGACGCCATGTGGGCCAAACCCAAAGCCCACGGCATGGGCCACCCCGGTTTGGGCGACGCCGATTTTGTCCAACCCGACCGCAGCATGAGCGCCATTGGAGGATGAGCATGAACGTACGCTTTTTTGCCGCAGCCGCTGCTGCCACGGGAGTTGAGGAGCAGGGTGTTGACCTGGCCGCGCTGGCTGGCACCGAACCCTTCACACTCGCCGACTTGTCGGAGCTGCTGGTGGCGAGTTTTCCGGTATCGGCTTCCGGCCACACTCCCCCACTTTCAGAGTTGTTAACCCGGTGCAGTTACCTGCTCAATGAAGTCGCCGCGCGTGACCTGTCCGTGGCGTTACAGCCAGGCGATGTGGTCGACGTCCTCCCGCCCTTCGCCGGCGGCTGATCCCACTGGACAACTGATGCGTAAATAGGGTCGGTTGGGCAGCTTGGGTGAGGGTGACCTGAGTATCGGAGCTGCCCACAGCTCTTTAAGAGTCCGCTGGTGGCCAGCTGTGTGGTGTTGGCAGCTTATGCGCCAGCCTGGGAGTTGGCGTGGCGCATAAGCCGGGGCCACTTTGGGCATGCGCACTGCTGATACCGGGCATTGCGTCAGTGTCACAGCTGCGCCGCGCTGGCTCCTGGCGCGACGCATAACCAAAGCTGGTGTGCCCAGAATGGGGTGTATGCGCCACACTCGTTTCCACGGCTGCGCATAAGCCACGGCAGAATTTACAGGTGCCACTGAATTTACAGGTGCCAGTGACGCGGCGAAGCCGCCCACCAACTGAACCGCAGTAGTGGTCGAAAAACACCGCGAATTCGATTTTTTCAAGGGGCCCACGCCCGCGAGGGCCCCGATCGACGAGGTTGGGGACCGGGTGGGGACTACTGCAGTTGGCGGGATGGCAGCGGGACCCTGGCGCTTGTGGGCCCATCCCACGCTCTCGCTCATGACGGGTCGAGTCACGTAATTCACGTGCCAGTTGCCGCCAGGGGCCCCAGTGCCATGGCCAGCAGGGCACCGCGGCTTTGAACACCGCATTTTCCAAAAAGTGCCTTGAAAATATCTTGGACGGTATACCGGCTGATTCCCAGGTGGCCGGCCAACCCTGCCGTGTCCAGACCTGCAGCAGAGCGCTCCAACAACTGGCATTCCCGCGGGCTTAGGGCGAAGCTGCGCTCAAAGACTGCCAGCCGTTCCGCGGGCAGGCAATCTTGGATGGTGACCGTAATGGGCGCCGTGGCTCCGGACGCCGCCGTCGTCATTCTCGCGGCCGAAAGTCCAGCCCATATTCCTTGGCCAACATGTCGGCATGAACGGGAGGGGTGGGCATCAACTCCCCGTTCCACTGCCATCAGCTGTGCTGCCACGTTCAGCACTTCCGCCGGAATCCCCTGATACGGCTGGGGTGCCCGCTGCAACAATTCCAGCCATGACACGGCCGATTCGGTTTGACTGATGACGGACAAGTCATCAGCAAGCACCAACACGGCTTGCCGGTGCCCAGAGACGGCATCCCCCGTGACGCCAAGCTGAAATTCGCGGGCGGAGCATTCCCTCAAACCCGTAGCAATCAGGCCGGCCATGGACTCCACACAGTGTGCCTCGGCGTCGGAAAAATCGGAATCGCCGGGTCCGCGCCACAGCTCAAGCCAACCCCAGAGTCCCCACTTATCGGCGAAGGCAACGGACAAGACATCCACCACCCCGTACCGTTCCAATAGCTCCTTCCACATCTCGCTGCGGCCAGGTTCATTCCCGGTTGCCGTCTGCAAAGACACCGCCCGAGACGGATGCGTGGGCAGGACCGTCCATCTGTTGATGAGGGTCCGGTACCTCAGCGCGATGAGCAGCGGCAATTCCGGCACACCAGGCACCTGTGCCATCGGGGCAATGCCCACAGTTGTCACAGGATCCGCGAGCGGCCATACCCAGCCGTCAAAACTGACGACGGCGCGCAGCTCACCGAGCACGCCGGCTCGGTAAAGATGACTCTCCAGGTGCGCATCCCCTAATGCCGCAACCCGGTCCAAACAGCGGCGCAGTGCCCATTCGCTGGTCATCTCTCAAGTATGCGCGCCTCGGGTTCTGGCCACGATCTGCAGATCCCAGATTTGTGGGATGGTCCCTGGTAGCGAGGACACCTACAGTCAAGGCAGCAGTATCCATGAAAGGACCAGGGACAATGTTTACCTTGCAAATTGAACACGGCATCAAGGACTTTGGCATGTGGAAGAGCGCTTACGACGCCGATCCGCTGGGGCGGGAAGCTTCCGGAGTAAGGGCCGAAAGGGTGTTCCGCCCGGTGGGTGAGGAACACTATGTGGTGCTTGACCTGGACTTTGCCACCCAGGCAGAGGCGGAGCAGTTCCTAGGCCGGCTGAAGGCCCAGGTGTGGTCTGCCCCGAGCGTTTCTCCAGCGCTGGCAGGCGGTCCAAAGACACGGATCGTGGAACAGCTGATCGCCTCGAGGCAGAGTCAGTAAGCCGCTGGGCCGACACCACGGTAGTGAGCTCTCTGCTGCGCATCGAGGTGCTCCATGGCGTAGCGCAGCATGGTCCGCGGCATGGCGGCCGCATGGGCATCGAGGAACTGTAGCAATCGCTCTCGATCATGCTTTCCCACCTCTCGCAGCACGCCCCCTACGGCTTTGTGAATGAGATCCTGGTCATCATCTAGAAGCAACGCGGCAAGACGCACGGTGTCCTGAACTTCACCGCGTCGCAGGAAGTGCAAGGTTGCCAGGATGGCTGTGCGGCGCTCCCAAAGATCATCTGAGCCTGCGAGTTCGTCCAGGATGCCCCGGGGCTTGTCGGCGAGATAGCGGCCAATCACATCCCATGCGCCAAGATCCACAAGGTCCCAATTGTTGATGCGGTCAATACGTCGCAGAAACAAGTCAAACAGCTCCTTTTGACGCTGGCCACTCGCGGCCTTACTTCCGGACTGCTTGGCCATAATCTTCACAGCACCAGCCCGTGCTTCGTGCAGCGGACTCTCCAACAGCTCTTCCAGCTGGCTCAGTGACATATCCGTATAACGCGAAGCCAGAGCGAATACCTCGCCCATGCGAACGCCTAGGAAAACATCCCCCTCACCATAGTCACCGGCGCCGGATTTGAAATAGCGTTGGATCTTCTCTTGTTCAGCCTCCGAGGCAAGAAGCCGGAGCTCGGCGATGAACGCTTGTGCACTCCGTTCGCTCGGTAGATGTGTGGTCACGATGGTTGGCCGTTGTGATCGACGACGGCGGGATCGGCCCCTGGGTGATCGGCACCTCGGTGATTGCCGACGCCGTCACGGTTTGGCCGCGGTGCTTCCACCGAGCTCACCAGCGGTGGATGGAGGAAGCCGCCAATGACCTCGGCCATCAGCTCAGCAAGGGTGATGACGGTGTCGTCCTCATGCCGGGGCCCGAGTATCTGAACACCCACCGGCAGGCCTGTTGCCGTCCACCCCGCCGGGGCGGACAACGCTGGCAGGCCGGCAAGTGAGGCTTGGGCGATCCAAAACGGCAGATCCGTGTAGGGCCTCGCCCCTGTTGGTGTTTCGATAGTCCGCTCATGGAATGCTCTGGTGTCATGCGGGAACGGCGGCGAAAAAGTGACTGGGCACAGAAAGGCATCAGTTTCACGGAAATGGTCTGCCCAGGCAGCTCGGGTAGCCAGCCGAAAGTGTTCGTGCCTCAGATAATCGAGACCATCGAGCGTTCCACCTGGTTCCACCGAGGCCAGATACGCCCCGACTTGCACTCCGAACGACTCTGCCACCTTCGTCGGATCGATTCCATCGGGCCAGCCGTACTTGATGGTGACCCCAGCCCGGGCAAGCACGTCGATGGCGTTGGACAACACGTCACCGACTGCCGTCGTCACAGGACAGGCAGGGTGGTCCAACACGACCCCCATCGTGTAATCGGCCAATGTCCGCCATCGCGGCGGTGCCAGCTCCCAGCGATAGACAAGCTCATCGGCGTCGTCGGGGCCGCCGGTAACCTGAAGGGCGAGCCGAAGATCTCCGGCACTCCGAGCCAAGGGACCGACCCCAACTACTGCTGGCCGGTCGGATGCAAGAGCCTTGGGCCCAGGCGGCTGCAGGCCCGATAGCGGCACAGTGCCCGCCGTCGGCTTGAGCCCGTAGACCCCACAGAATGCCGCCGGAATCCGGATCGAACCCACCAGGTCCGAACCATACTCGAGATAGCTCAACCCAGAGGCGATGGCGGCCGCAGCTCCCCCAGATGACCCGCCCGAGGTACGTCCGAGATCCCACGGATTGTTGGTGGTCCCCGACAACGGGTTGCGGCTCTGGCCAAAGTCACCGAGCATCATGGCGACGTTGCTTTTCCCCACAATCACGGCCCCGGCACGGCGCAGCCGGGCGACAACTGCCGCGTCCCAATCGGCCACCTCACCAGCGAATGCCGGATTGCCCCAAGTGGTGTGTAGGCCAATAGCGTGGAAAGCATCTTTCACCGTCATCGGCACTCCCCCGAGGGATCCGCCTGGTTCACCGCGTGCAATCGACTCATCCAGAAGAGCTGCGGTGACAATCGCACCCTGCGGGTCGACCTCGCTGATGGCATTCACTCGTTGATTCACGGCAGCAATCCGTGCCAGCAACGCCGAGGTGACCTCGGCCGCTGTGCTCCGTCCGGCGCGGATGGCCGCCGCAGCATGCCCTGCGGAGGACATGGCGGTCAGGGGTTCTGTGATCACGTCATGGCTACTAAACGGTTCCATGTTCTCGTTCTATACGCTGACACTGCGTGAGCGTCAAGAACTCTTTTGCCAGAACTGAGGAGCTACGGGCTACGAGACAAAATGCCGCCGTTCGCACGTCGTTTAGTCACTGCGCTTGATCGAGCGGATCCCCACGGCCAAGCCAATCGCGGCCAACACGGCTGCCGCAAGGAAACCCCAAAGCACATCCGGCGAACTCAGCTCGCCCGCGAAGAGTGCCCGCTCAGCCGCAACCACGTAGCTGATCGGGTTGAAGGCAGCAGCCACCTGCATCCACCGCGGGCCGTCTTCCAGTGGCAGCAGCATGCCGGAGAGGATCATCAGCGGGAAGATGGTCGCCTGCTGTACGGCCCAGAACATCCAGTCCCGACTGCGGCTGACCAGGGCAAGCGTGTAACTCAGAGCACCAAACCCCATCCCGAAGATGGCGATCAGCACTAGGCCCAGCAGCATGCCGAGCGGATTCACCGAGAAGCCGAACGGGATGGTCGCCAGCGCGATCACCCCGGCTTGCACCATGATCGGCGCCATCTCTTTCAGCGCCCGCCCGATCAGGAGTGCCGGGCGGGCGATCGGCGCCACCAGCGTTCGTTCATGTGATCCCGTCTGCATTTCCATGAGCAGGTTCGAGCCGGTGACACCGGTGCCGAACAAGGCGATCATGACCAGGATGCCCGGCACGAACCATTGCAACACCTCCCCGGCCGGGGCATCCGAGCCGCCGATCAGCAGCGGACCGAACAGCCCCAGGAAGACAAGGGGCTGCAACAGGCTGAAGATCAGCGAGAAGGGATCTCGAACCACGGGGCGCAGCTCGCGGACGAGCACATTCCAGGAGTCGCGAACTGCGTTGGAGCGAACGGGCAGAGTGTTGTGAGTGGCTGTGGTGGTCATGCCGATACCTCTTCCTTCAGGGCTGATTCTTCTTGGGCTGCTTTTCCGGCTGCTGTTTCGCTCGCTCCGCTGTCGTCGCGCAGGCTTCGCCCGGTGAGGGCGAGGAACACGTCGTCGAGGGTGGGCTGGCGTAGCCCGGCGGTGGCCGCGGCTGTGTCTGCAGTGTCGAGTTCGCGGAGCAGTCGAGGGAGCACCCGGTCACCGTGGTCAAGGGTGATCTCCAGCTGCTGGCCGTTGACTGAGACGGACGCGCCGGTCACGGTGGCGGCGATGGGGCGGGCGGCCGCGGCGTCGCCAGCACTGTCGAAGCCGAGCGTGATCACATCGCCTGCGAGGGTGGTCTTCAATCCGGAGGCAGTATCATCGGCGATGAGCCTGCCGTGGTCCATGACCATGACGCGTTCGGCGAACCTGTCAGCCTCATCGAGGTAGTGCGTGGTGACGAAGATGGTGGTGCCGTGCGTGCGGCGCAGGTCCAGGATGTGTTGCCACAGGTTTTCCCGGCTTTGCGGGTCGAGCCCAGTCGAGGGTTCATCCAGAAATAACAGTTCCGGCGAATGCAGCAGCCCAAGTGCGATGTCCAGACGGCGTTTCTGTCCGCCACTGAGGCTCAACACGCCACGCTTCGCCAACGGGGCAAGGTCGAGGGATTCGAGCAGTTCATCCGCCCGTCGCCGGGTCTGGGCGCGCCCCATTCCGTAGAAGGCGCCCTGGCTGAGCAGCTCGTCGCGTACCCGCTGATAGTGGCCGGCACTGTTGCCCTGACCGATGTAGCCGATACGGCGGCGCACCTCGTTTGGTTCCCTGCGAACGTCGTAGCCCGCCACACAAGCGGTGCCGGAGGTTGGAGGGAGAAGCGTGGTGAGCATTCGCAGGCTGGTTGATTTGCCAGCACCGTTGGGGCCAAGGAAGGCCACGAGTTCTCCACGCTGGACATCCAGGTCCAGGCCGGTGACGGCGTCGACGCGTTCTCGCTTAACAGTGAATTTTTTCGTCAGCCCGCGGGCTGTGATGATGGTTTCGTTTGTCATGTGCCAAGGCTATTCTTCCTTGAGGACAGTTTCTGTCCGCGACGTAAACTAATCTTGGAACATGTCAGAATCCACCACAACCTCGCGAGTACTGTCCCTTCTGAACCTGCTGCAGACTCACCGGCACTGGTCAGGAACGGAACTTGCGCAGCGTCTGGGCATCACCGGGCGAACACTGCGCCGCGATGTGGAGCGGCTGCGGGAACTCGGTTACCGCATTGAGTCGGCGCCGGGCACCCATGGCGGCTACCGCCTCGAGGCCGGAGCTTCGATTCCTCCGCTCCTGCTGACCGATGACGAAGCGGTCACCATGGCGATCGGCCTCCGTGTGGCGGCCACACAGGGACTCGCTGATGGAGCGTTGACCACCCTGACGGCGCTGGCCAAGCTCGAACAGGTATTGCCGGCAGCGCTGAGGTCACGGGTGAACGCGCTTGCCGGTCACGTGCAGCCGGTGCACCCGGATGTGCCGGCGGTGACGCCAGAAGTACTGGGGAAGCTCGCCCTTGCCTGTCGCGATCGGGAGCGCATCAGATTTCACTACGTGGCGGCCAATGGGGCAGAAACCGATCGTGTCGTCGAGCCGCATTCACTCGTTGCCGCCCAGCGATACTGGTTCCTGGTGGCCTGGGATCTTCACCGGGAGGCGTGGCGAACGTTCCGAGTTGATCGGCTCGAGAAATTCTTCGCCACTCGGGTTCAATTCGAACCTCGTGAGCTTCCAGCCGGCGATGCTGCCGAGTTTGTCGCCGCAGCCGTGTCCTCCTTGCTGGGCACCGTGACAGCGGAGGTGGTGATGGACCTTCCGATTGAGCGGATGCGTGAGTACTTCGGACCGTGGGCCAAGGGCGCACGATCCGTTGGTGCGTTCAAAACGGCGTGGCCTATCGAGGGCCGCAGCCCGCACGAGCTCATATCGTCACTGGCATGGATTCCGGAGGGGGTCCAGTACGAGGTGCGTGGCGACGCGGCGACGACGGCGTTCCTGCGGGAGGCTGCCGAACGGATGCTGAACGCCACACGGAATTGAGCAGGCTTTGTCTGGCATCATGTCGTTGCGAGCGACACAGCTAGAATGACTGTCGCAGCTATCGAGGCGAACGCTCGAGCGTGGTTGGCGATGCTCCAGCTCCTCTCAAATGACCGCCACCGGTCCGCGATATCGGGTGAATCCGGCGTGATACGGGCGAGCTGATCGTTGAGCGGAACGTTCCGCACGATCGTGATGCCAACCGCGGCCAGAGCCAGTCCGGCGCCCACTATACGAACGGGACCTTCCTCCGCGACAGCGCCGGAGACTAGTTCCGAGACGACGATTGTTGCGGCAGCCGCGGCGCCACCGAAAAAGACGACCATGAAGGGCCCTCGCATCGCGCTGATATTGATCTGCTGCATCGCAGCAACTGCCGTCCGGGCGGGGACGATGCGTAGTGCAGGCATCACCAGCGCGGGAAAGGCCAGGTACACGCCTGCCGCAATTCCTGCACCGAGCGCCGCTGCGATGGTGAGGGCGCTCTGCAGCGTGGTCGTCATCGCTGGTCCTGGAAACCTGTTTGCCAGACGTTGCTCGTGGCACTGCGCCGCGCATAGTCGGCGAAGTCCCGGCAGGGTCGGCCGAGCGCAGATTCTAAGTCGCTGGTAACGGTGGCATTGCGGCCGTCGAGGATTTCCTCGAATAGCTCAGCCAGGGCTTGAGTGTCATCACGGGGGATGCCGTCACGGGCAAGATCGGCCATGAACTCTTCTGCAGTGCTGGGCGCGTAGTCGATACTGCGCCCGGTCGCCGCGGAAATCTCCGCAGCGACGTCGTGCATGGACAAAAGTCGCGGCCCGGTCACCTCATAAACCGTGTTGGCGTGGCGGTCCTCGATGAGCGCAGCGGTGGCGAGTTCCGCCAGGTCCTCGAGATCAATGAAAGGTTCGACGACGTCGCCAGCCGGCAGGACCAGTCGCCCGCGCAGAACAGGGCCGAGCAAAAAATGTTCGCTGAAATTCTGCGCGAACCACGACGACCGAACAATCGTCCATTCAGCTGCCGTGGTCTGCACGGCCCGTTCGCTGGCCTGTGCGCCCTCTTCTCCTCGGCCCGACAAAAGCACGAGACGATTCACGCCCAACTCCCGTGCGCGTTGGGTAAACTCCGCGATCAGTTCCGCGACGCCAGGGAAGGCAAGATCTGGCGAATAACAGAGGTAAGCAGATGACGCCCCTTTTAATGCGGCATCCCACGTTGCACGGTCTTCCCACACGAACGGATACTCCCCCTGCCTAGAGGCAACGCGGGTGGGTACGGCGCGCTCGGCAAGCCGACGAACTATGCGAGCACCGGTACGGCCGGTGCCACCAAGAACAAGAACTCTTTGAGTAGTCATGACACCAGTCAACAACACCCCGTTCAATGTTTGAATAGTTCAAACACGTCTTTACATACGCGATCGTCTAGGATGATTGCATGGATCCGCTCACACACCTGCTCGATGGCCCTCGGGCACGCCGGGCCTTCGCCCTGCGCGTGGTCATGGCTCCGAAGTGGTCCATCGATGTCCAAGACCAGGCGCCCCTCACTGTCATTGCCATGCTGTCCAGCGGAGCTTGGCTCGTAGCCGATAGCGAGCAGCTCGAGCTACAGCCAGGAGATGTCGCCCTGGTTCGGGGCCCGGGCCCCTACATCGTCACTGATGATCCTTTACGCATCCCCGACGTGATCGTCCACCCGGGGCAACTGTGCAGTTCACCGTCCGGGCAAGACCTCCAGCTCAGCATGAAACGCGGCATGCGCACGTGGGGAAACACGGCGGCCGGCCAGACGACAATGCTCATCGGCACCTATGAGACCGACGCAGAGGTCAGTTCCGCCGTCACGGCTGCGCTCCCCCGGGTCGCCGTCGTCCCGGCCCATGAGATCGACCCTGCTCTTGTCAGGTTCCTCGAGGGCGAAATCGCCAGCGATGCACCTGGACAGGGCAGCACCATCGATCGACTGCTGGATGTGCTGCTCGTTCACACGATCCGGGCCTGGGCAAAACTCCATCCCCACACCGCACGCGGGTGGCTCGCCGGCGGCCACGATCCACTCGTGGCCCAGGCGCTTGCGTTGTTCCACGAGTCTCCCGCCGACGCATGGACGCTGGAATCACTGTCCCATCGCCTGAACGTTTCGCGTGGGACCCTGGCCAGTCGATTCCGCAGTATTGTGGGCGAGCCGCCCATGACATACCTGACGAACTGGCGCATGCTCCTTGCCAGTGAACTACTCGCAAACCCTCAGCTGACCACCGCCCAGATTGCCGCCGAGGTTGGCTACGGCACCCCCTTCGCCCTGAGCTCTGCCTTCAAGCGACGATTCGGGCTCAGTCCCACCGGGTACCGCCGACGCTCCTATCCGAGAACAGAAGCGGAAGGAAACGCCGTCGTTCCTTAAAACGAAAACTGACCCGCAGTTGTCCCCACCCGCTCCCCAACCTCGTGCCTCGCTCGGGGCCCCTCGCGGGAGTGGGCCCCTCGAAAAACACCGCGAAATCGCGTTTTTTCGACCACTTCTGCGGGTCAGTTGGAAAAGACTAGAGGCCGAAGGTTTCGGTTTCCTCAAACGGGCCAACCACCGTGATGGTGCGCGGGGCGGCTGCGAGTTCGCGGGCCAGGGCCTGCACCTCGGCGGCCGTGACCTTGCGGATCCGGTCAAGGGATTCGTCAATGTCCATGAATTCGCCCGTGACAATTTCGGCACGACCCAGGCGTGACATGCGCGATCCGCTGTCTTCCAGAGCCAGCACAATGCCGCCGGAGAGCTGGCCCAGGGCCTTCTTCAGCTCAAGGTCGCTCACGCCGTCGGCTGCCAGCTTCTCCAGCTCGGCACTGAGCAGTCCAATGACCTGGCCCACCTTGGCCGGCGAGCAGCCCGCGTACATACCAAAGTAGCCGGTGTCGGCGTAGGAGGAGGCGAAGGAGTAGGTGGAGTACACCAGGCCCCGCTTCTCCCGGATTTCCTGGAACAGGCGCGAGGACATGCCGCCACCAAGAATGGAATTCAACACGCTCATCACATAGCGGCGCGAGTCTGTGGCACGCAGTGACGGGCACCCCAAGATGATGTTGGCCTGCTCCACCGCCCGGTTGATCACGTGCAGGCCGGCAGTGCCGGACACGGCAACCACATCGTTGGCACGGCGCGGGGCCGGCGCAACACCCTCATCCAGCGACCAACCGGCTGTGCGCAGGGCGTCCAGGACCAGGGTGCAGACGGTGTCGTGGTCCAGGCCGCCTGCTGCCGTGATGACAAGCGTCTCGGGCCGGTAATGCTTTTGGTAGTGCTCCCACACGGATTCCCGCGGAACAGCCTTGATGGCTTCCGGGGTGCCGCCAATGGGGCGTCCCAGGGCGTGGCCGCCAAGAACGGCTGCCACAAAATTTTCGTGCGCAACATCTGTGGGGTCGTCGCCGTCCATGGCGATTTCCTCCAAAATGACGTCGCGTTCCTGCTCCAGCTCGGCCGGGTCAATCACGGCTGAGGTGACCATGTCGGCGATGACGTCGATGGCCATGGGCAGATCGGAGTCAAGCACCCGTGCGTAGTAGCAGGTGCTTTCCTTGGCCGTCGCTGCATTGGATTCGCCGCCCACCTCGTCAAAGGCGGAAGCAATTTCCAACGCCGTGCGGCGCTTGGTTCCCTTGAACAGCAAGTGTTCCAGGAAATGGGTTGAGCCGTGTTGGCCCTCGGATTCATCCCGAGAGCCAACACCAACCCAGAACCCGATTGTCGCACTACGCTGTCCGGGCATGGCCTCGGTCAGTACCCGCACACCTCCGGGCAGGACGGAGCGGCGCACTACTGCGCCGCCCGCCGTTCCGGAGATCAGTGTGGATTCGTCGGAGGCCAGGCCATCGGCAGCGCTTGTCAGCGGCAAAAGGGTTATCGCCATGAATTACTCAGCAGCGCCTTCAGTAACGGCCTCTTCGGAAGCGTTCTCTTCATCGGCAACTACCGGTGAGAGGGACAGCTTGCCGCGGTCGTCAATCTTGGTGATTTCAACCTGGATCTTCTGACCCACGGCAACAACATCATCAACGTTGTCTACGCGCTTGCCATTGGCCAGCTTGCGCAGCTCGGAGATGTGCAGCAGACCATCCTTGCCCGGCGTGAGCGAAATGAACGCGCCAAACGTGGTGGTCTTAACAACTGTGCCCAGGTAACGCTCGCCAATTTCAGGAATCTGAGGGTTGGCGATGGCGTTGATCGCTGAACGAGCGGCGTCAGCTGACGGACCGTTCGTTGCACCGATGTAAACCGTGCCGTCATCTTCAATGGAGATGTCAGCGCCGGTGTCTTCCTGGATCTGGTTGATCATCTTGCCCTTCGGGCCGATGACCTCGCCGATCTTATCCACGGGGATCTTCACGGCGATGACGCGGGGAGCGAACTCGGAGAGCTCGTCCGGAACGTCAATGGCGCTGGTCAGAACGCTGAGGATGTGCAGGCGGGCTTCGCGGGCCTGCTTCAGTGCAGCAGCCAAAACGGAGGCCGGGATGCCGTCGAGCTTGGTGTCCAGCTGGATGGCTGTGACGAACTCTGCGGTACCTGCAACCTTGAAGTCCATGTCGCCGAAAGCATCTTCGGCGCCGAGGATATCGGTCAAAGCGGCGTAGCGGGTCTGGCCGTCAACCTGGTCGGAGACCAAGCCCATGGCGATACCTGCGACGGGAGCCTTCAACGGCACACCGGCGTTGAGCAGCGACAGGGTCGATGCACAAACTGAGCCCATGGACGTTGAGCCGTTGGAGCTCAAGGCCTCGGAGACCTGGCGGATGGCGTAGGGGAATTCTTCACGCGTCGGCAGAACGGGCACGAGTGCACGCTCAGCCAGGGCACCGTGACCGATTTCGCGGCGCTTGGGCGAGCCCACGCGGCCGGTTTCACCGGTGGAGTACGGCGGGAAGTTGTAGTTGTGCATGTAGCGCTTGCGCGTTACCGGGCTCAACGAGTCAATCTGCTGTTCCATCTTGAGCATGTTCAACGTGGTGACACCCAGGATCTGGGTCTCGCCGCGTTCGAAGATGGCCGAACCGTGCACGCGGGGCAGAACTTCAACCTCGGCGGTGAGCTGGCGGATGTCCGTCAGGCCACGGCCGTCGATGCGGATCTGCTCGGTGAGGATGCGCTGGCGGATGACGTGCTTGGTCACGGAACGGAAAGCTGCGGAGAGTTCCTTCTCGCGTCCTGCGAAGTCGGACGCCAAAGCGGCAATGGTCTCATCCTTCAAGGCGTCGGAGGCGTTGTCGCGCTCCTGCTTGTCGGCGATGGTGAACACGGCTGCCAGCTTGGTAGCTGATGCCTGCTCGACGGCGGCGTAAGCGTCATCTTCGTAGTCAAGGAAGACGGGGAACTCAACGGTGGGCTTGGCTGCGCGTGCTGCCAAGTCTGCCTGAGCGTCACAGAGTGCCTTGATGAACGGCTTTGCAGCCTCCAAGCCCTCGGAAACAACCTCTTCGGTGGGGGCCTGGTGGCCCTGTTCCTTGATGAGCTTCCAGGAGTTGTCGGTCGCTTCGGCTTCAACCATCATGATGGCAACGTCGTCACCGGCAACCTTGCCGGCAACCACCATGTTGAACACGGCGTTTTCCAGCTCGGAGTGCTTCGGGAAGGCAACCCACTGGGGGCCCTGGCCGTCGTCGATCAAGGCAACGCGAACGCCGCCGATGGGGCCGGAGAACGGCAAACCGGAGAGCTGTGTTGACATGGAGGAAGCGTTGATCGCGACCACGTCGTACAGAACGTCCGGGTTGATGGCCAGAACCGTGACAACGATCTGGACTTCGTTGCGCAGACCCTTCACGAAGGCCGGGCGCAACGGGCGGTCCATCAAACGGCAAGCCAGGATGGCTTCGGTTGAGGGGCGGCCTTCGCGGCGGAAGAAGCTGCCCGGGATGCGGCCGGCGGCGTACATGCGCTCTTCCACATCAACCGTCAGCGGGAAGAAGTCGAAGCCTTCACGGGGGTGCTTGCCAGCCGTGGTGGCGGACAGCAACACTGTGTCTTCGTCAATGTAAACCATTGCGGCGCCGGCGGCTTGCTGGGCAAGGCGTCCGGTTTCGAAGCGGATAACGCGCTTGCCGTAACGGCCGTTGTCAATAACGGCCTCTGCGTACTGAATCTCGGGACCCTCCATAGAGAGTCACCTCCATTTCTGTGTAGGTGTTGTAAACACTTACGCCAAGTAACCAACCGGTACCATCCCAGACACTCCACCGGGTAAAGCTGTGAAGGGCTGTACAACACCCGGTCTTCGATCGAGGCCCACGGGCGTGCAGCGAATGATCGCTGCGTCCCGGAGGCCACTACCGAGGACCGCGAATGCGCGGTGTCCGGTTGGCAACTTGTGTAAGTTTCGTGCAACCGCGGTCACGGTCAACACTAGGATAGGCGGCCTCCCCTTGCGGGGAGGCCGCCTATCGTCTCATGCTAGCGACGCAGGCCGAGGCGCTCGATGAGCGTACGGTAGCGGGCGATGTCGGTGTCCTTGAGGTAGCCAAGCAGGCGACGACGACGACCAACCAGGCCCATGAGGCCGCGGCGGGTGTGGTGATCGTGCTTGTGCATCTTCAGGTGCTCGGTCAGGTCAGCGATGCGTCGTGAGAGCATTGCTACCTGAACCTCGGGCGAACCAGTGTCGCCTTCGCTAGTTGCGAAAGCCTGCATGATTTCTTGCTTTACAGCGGCGTCTAATGCCACAAGTAACTCCTTGAATGTGCCGTGAACATGTTGAGCTGTGCATTGACACAATTCCTTGGTCAAACCAATTCCTTGGTCAAACATTTATTGGTCAAACACAGTGGAATCCAGCCACCACGGACTGCAGCCGGACTCTATGCCTTAGTTTAGTGCAGAAGTCACTGTTAGTCGAAGCGAAGTGAGCAATGGCTCTTTAGTGTTCGCGAAGAATTTCCCGGCTGTCGAGCACATCCTGGTGCATCTGCTCAATCAACGCTTCCGGGCCTGTGTAGGCCACCATGCCGCGCAGCCGCTGCACGAATTCCACCACAACATGCTGCCCGTAGAGGTCAAAGGCTTCAACAGGCTCCGCCGGCCTGTCCAGCACGTAGGCCTCAACCTGCCGGCTGACACCCACAAAGGTGGGGTTGGAGCCAACGGAGATGGCGGCGGGCCAGCGGTGCTGATCGGCGTCAACCAACCAGCCGGCGTACACGCCGTCGGCCGGGATGATCCCGCACGCATCGGGCGACAGGTTGGCTGTGGGGAAACCCAGCTCGCGGCCGCGCGCGGCGCCGTGCACCACTTCCCCGCTCATGGAGTGCCGACGGCCCAGGACTTGTGCCGCCGTGTCAACGTCGCCCTTGCCCAGCGCCTCGCGCACCCAGGTGGAGGACCAGCGGCGGTCGTGGCCTTCGTCATCGACCACCACGACGTCGAAGCCCAGCTCCGCGCCCAGGCCCACCATGGTGTTCAGATCCCCCGTGTTGCCCCTGCCAAAGCGGACATCGTGGCCCACCACGACGGCGCAGGCACCCAGTGCGTCGACAAACACGCTTTTGACGAACTCCTCGGGGCTCTGCTGGGCGAACTCCAGGCTGTAGGGCATGACCAGCACGCCGTCCAGGCCCAAATCACCCATGGCAACCATCTTGTCCGCCAGGCCCATGATTTGTGCCGGCGCCGATTCAGGCCTGTGAATCAGTGCCGGATGGGGGTCAAAGGTCAACGCAACCGAACGGGCGTTGCGCGCGGCGGCTTCGGCCCGGACCTGGGCCAGGACCTCCTGGTGCCCGCGGTGCAGCCCATCAAAGTTCCCCAGGGTGACCACACAGGGGCCAAAATCCTGGGGAACCTCATTCAATGAGTTCCAAATCTGCACTACTTTTCCTCATCCACTAAGTTCATGACCAAACGGGCTTTCATGCCCTAAGTCCCCAATACCGCTTCCAGATTACCTGCTGACAGGCCCCGGGCCTGTCCAGGGATGTTGGGGAGTCTGGGGATCGGTTGCTGCCAGTGAAAGCACCCATCGGTCCGCCGGTGTGCCGCGGTCGTTGTAGTCCCCGCGAATTTCGCCGTCAAAGGTGAATCCGAGTTTCCATGCCAGCTTCCGGCTTCCCCAGTTGGGCGCCAAGGCATGCCAATGCACATAGCTGAGGTTGAGCTGGTTGAACGCGTAGTCCAGCAGCAGGCGGACGGACTCTTCCGCTGCTCCCGTGCCCCGGGCGTGGGGCCCGAAGTTGATGCCAATGCTGGCGGCACCCGGATTTTTGCACTGCAGGTCCACCGTGCCAAGAAGGCCGTCCGTGGCTGGTTCCACCACCGCAAAGGTCAGGGTTTCCCCTGAGGCCCAGCCCTGTGGGGTGAGGGTGTTGATGAAGAATTCCGCGTGCTCCATGGTGTAATTCAGCGGCACGGTGGTCCAGCGTACGGAATCTTCGTTGATGCAGTTTTCCACCAATTGCGTGGCATCAGCCATGGTCAGCGCCCGCAGCACCACGGCGTCGTTGCGGAGGACGGGAACCACTGGGGCAATCTCCACGGCGGCTTTTTCAGCCTCGGCAGCGCTTTGGTCCCTGGCCTGGAATTGACGCAGGCTTTGGCTGAACACCATGCCGTCGGCAACCTGTGCGTCTTGGTGGCCGTAGCCGGGAATCTCGGCGGCCAGTACAAATCCGCAGCGTTTGGCCAGGGAATTGCTTCCGGCGTTGGCGCTGGTGGTGCGCCAGTGGAGAATTTCCAGACCCAGGTTGCCGAAGGCGTAGCCGCACAACAGTTCGATGGCGCGTTGTGCGCTGCCCGTCCCACGGCCGGCCGGGAGCATCTTGATGCCAACGCTGGCGGAGCCGCCGCGGGAGGTTGAAAAGATCTCGTGCAGGCTCAGGGTGCCGACTATATCGCCGGCACTACCATCGGTGCCCAAGCGCGTATCCACGACGGCGAAGCGGAGATCGCTGCCTGCATCCCAGCCGGCGGCGATGGATCCGGTGATGAACTCGGCGGCACGGGCTCGGCTCATGGTGGCGTCGGAGGCTGTCCAGGTCACGTTCAAGGGGTCGTGGTGGATGGCGGCAAAAGCCTGCGCATCCTCCACGGTGAAACGACGCAGCGTGGTGAAGCCGTCGGAGAGGACCGGGCTGGGCACAGTGTGTTCCAAAACCCTCACTTGGCTTCCCTGTGACGGTACAGCCAAATCAAACCAATGATGGGCAGCAGCAGCGGAATGTAGCCGTAGCCCTGGCCAAACTTGCTCCATACGCTAGCGTGCTGGAATGCGGCCGGATCAACCAGGCTCAAGGCCCCCACCACCAGGACGCCGAGAAGTTCGATGCAGATGGCAACTGTGGCAACCGTGGCCCATTTCGCGCCCGGCTTGGCCAGCGAGACGGTTGCCACGATATAAACGATCGCGGCGAAGGCGGAAAGGGTGTAGGCCACGGGGGCTTCGTCAAACTTTGTGGCGATCTGAAGGAGCGCCCGGGCCGTGGCCGAGATGGCAAACACACCATAGACCGTGATCAGCAGCCGACCGGGGCCCGATGTTCGCCCCGTTGGTGTTTCCTTTTTGGCTGTGTTGGGAGTGCTCATATTCCAAGTCCTTGCTGAAGTGATTCCAGTGCCGGCGCGGCTTGTGCGGAGAGGCCCGTGCCATACCAAATCTGTGCCATTCGGGCCAGCATGACAACCACTGTGACGCCCACTGCGCTCATGACGTAGTTCGACCAGTGCGTGCGTTCCATCATGGCCCAGTAGAAACCGGCCACGGGCAACGCCGCCGCGGTGAACATGTAGCCCCAAAATTCCCAGGGCTCCCCTGCAAGAGGTTCCCCATTTGCCAGCCGAATGATCGAACCGATGGCGTAGGCCACGATGAAAAGTTCGACGGCGATCAACGCCAGAAGCGTGACGTCGTTGGGTTTCTTTTTCATCACCGCCGCAACGACACAAACAACGGTGGAGGTCAACCCAACGATGGCGCCAATAATAAACCAGGCGTCAAGGATCACTGGCTTGGCCCCTCGGTGACGACAGCGGTTTTAGCTTCGGGGTCCGGCGGGAAAACCAGCACAGGCTTGGCATGCTTGCCGGCGTCGGCCAGCAGTGCCACGAGGGTTCCATCAGGCGCAAAAGCTGCTGCCGGTGCGTCAACTGTGTGGGTGCCTTCGGGGCTGGCCGGAATGCGGCGCCCGAAGGAAAGCTCATTTGCTTCGGCGGCGGTCAGCTCGCGCACCGGCATGAGCGCGCGGGCCGCGTCGGCAATGTCGAGAATTTCCAGATTTTCGGCCAATTCTTCAAGAGTGCGGGCACGGTCAAGAGTGTACGGCCCAACGGCGCTGCGGCGCAGGGCGGTGAGGTGACCACCAACGCCCAGATCGGCGCCTAGGTCCCGGGCCAGCGCGCGGATGTACGTGCCGGAAGAACAGCACACGGTGACGTCAATGTCGACGTAGCTTACGCCGTCGCGCGTGGAAGCGTCCGTGGCAACAGCTGTAACTCCATGGCGGATGGCCAGGACGTCAAAGGTGTGAATGGTGACCGGCCTGGAGGCGAGTTTGACGTCTTCGCCGGCGCGCACCCTGGCGTAGGCGCGTTCACCGTTGACCTTGATGGCGCTGACGCTGCTGGGAACCTGCAAAATGGGGCCGCGGAGTTTCGCAATGCCGGCTTCGATGGCCTCATCGGTGACTGCCGCCGTGGAGGAGGTCGCGGTGACATCGCCCTCGGCGTCGTCCGTGATGGTGGTGGCACCCAGGCGGATCGTGGCCTCGTAGGTTTTGGAGGTGCCCACGATGTAGGTCAGCAGGCGGGTGGCCTTGTTGATGCCCACCACCAAAACTCCCGTGGCCATGGGGTCCAAGGTGCCGGCGTGGCCCACTTTTCGGGTCCCCGCCAGCCTTCGCATCCGACCCACCACGTCATGGCTGGTCCATCCCTGCGGTTTGTCTACAATTACCAGTCCAGAAAGCACGCTTTGAAGTATATCCGCACCCGGGCATGGCCCATGGTGACTTGTCCCCATGGCCGACTCCGGCCACCCTGGTTACGCTATTGAAAGTAGTAATTGTGCGGCCACCCTTTGAGACGGAGAATCATGAACACCCCAGCTTCCAACAGCTACAAGCGATCGTTGACAGCACTCGGCGCCGGCGCAGCGGTGCTGATCGCCTTGACCGGGTGCTTGCCCGGCGCGGCCGCACCCAAGGATGCCCCGAAATCAGCCGCAACCCAGAGCGCGACGCCTGCTGACAGCAAATCCGCAACAGGTGGCGCCCGGGGCGGAAGCGAATCCACCATGGCGGCCACTGAGGAATCTACGCCTGCTGCGGCGGCACCTGCAGCTGCCGGCACATTGACGGCCCCGGGGACCAAATTGAAGTTTGGCCAGGTTGCCAACACGCACAGCAACAGCGGGGAACGCGATACACCCAAGTACAAGGAATCCACACACGAGACCAACGTCACCAAAATTGTGGCAGGCAGCGAAGCCGATCTTGCCGACTTCAAGGACGCCGCCAAGTTTGCCGGCCAGGTGCCCTACTACGTCTACACGGACGTCAAGTTGACTTCACTGAGCAGCCCCTCGGCTGGAATTGGTGATCCCCGGATCAGCGCCCAGCTGAAGGACGGCACCGACGCGCAAAAGCTCATTGTTTTCGGCACCATGGACGATTGCAAGAGCGACAGCTTTGAAACAACTGGCGAGGATGACGCCTTCACCTACGTCGTAGGCTCCAGCAAAACTATGTGCACGGTGTTCCTGGCACCCAAGGGTGACGCCATTACGACCGCCAGCTACGATGACTCGAACTACAATTACGTCAAGTACGGCGACAACCCCTACCGGGACAACCCGATCATCTGGGGCAACTGACCTTCTGTTTTCCTGCAAGCACCTCTCCGTCCCGCGGGGAGGTGCTTGGGGCACCAGCCTCAACCCGTTAGGCGGAACTTTTGTCCGGTACATTTTATGGCGCTGACGTGGCGGAACTGCGCGGTTTTGCCCAAGACCTCTCAGCGTGCTCGAAGCGTCTGACGACGATTTCTTCCTCTCTGGGCAGCGCACTGGCGGCATTGCAATGGAAGGGCCAGGACAGCGATCGTTTCCGCCGGGACTGGAGCGCATCCCACTTAAAGAGCATTCGTAGCGTTAGTGCCGAGCTGGAGACGGCGGCGCAAATGCTGCTGCGCAATGCCGACGAGCAGCACCAGGCCAGCTCAGCGGCGTCCCTAGACACCGGCGGCAGTTCAATGACTGCCACCGCAAGTGGCACTCCGGGAGCAGACTTGGAAAACAAGCTGGCCGGGATGAGCGCGGAAGAGATTCAGAAGTATCTGAGCTCCGAAGAGTTTGAGAAGTGGGTGCGTGCGACCCAGGCCAATGCTGATGCCGCGAAGACCGTGCTGGACAAACTCGCAGACTCCGGCCAGTTTGCATCGCTCCGCCTCACTGACAAGCCCAACGGCTACGGCAAATTCTTGGAGCAGTATTGGGCGGAATCAGCCATGCGCCAAGCCGGGATTGATCCAGCACACTGGGACCCTGCGAAAGGCGTTGACTACAATCGCGAAGACATCTACAAGGTCTACGCGTTTTATGCAGAGCTCTACAAGAACGATCCCCGCATGGAATGGATCGGCATGGCCAACCAAGTGGGCCCCACCTTCATTGCCGGCTTTGAAGATCTTGCCGTGCTGCACAAGATGGCCGATGCCGGGCAGGACGCAAGCGAGTTCCTTGCGGACATGGATCCCGCGCGATACGCGGCGTTGCAAAGCTTGATGAACTTGGGCGCTGAAGATTTGGCTTACTACGAGACAACTTTCCTGTCGATGCAAAAACAAATCTTCACCGATATTGGCTCACAACACTTTGCCTTTCAACAGGGCGGCCTCGCCGAAATTGAACGAATGCGGGCTGCCGGGCTTGTCACGGATCCCATGGATCAAGCGTGGCGCAATATTGATTCGGTGCCGCAGTACTCAAATCCACAGGACTATCACGGTCTGACAACAACCCAGAAGCAACTTCTGCACAAGGCTTCCTACAACATTGCTGACCGAGAGCAGAACTTTGTCATTGCTGACGACTACGACAACATCAGGGACCGGCCCTCGGGTGTTGCCTTTACCGAGGCCATGACGGTTCTGGGCAAACCGAGCATTGTGGGCGCCGACTCCTACTATGAGCAGTTTCCGGCAGCAGATCCATACCTTGACTTTGGCAGGATCCCGCCCCTTGGCGTGGATGTCCACCACGGTAACATCTCCGTGCGGGAAGACCGATGGGCATTGATTGACCAGGACACCCTGGGAGCTTACGAGGATTGGCTGCACGGCCGGGACAACCCCTATGGTGAGATGGTGAAGCCTATGCCTGAGCGAGTAGACGAGTACCGTATGGTACCCAAACCAGTCCGTGATCTTCTGGGGGCACCATGAAGCGAAGTCTAAGTGCAGCGATACTTGCAGTGGTCCTCTTGGGCGGCTGTTCCCTGCTTCCAACCTCACCTGCATCCAAGGAGCCCTCCGTCGTGGTCAATGGCAATTCACAGTTCACCCCCGAGGGGATCAAAGACATCAAGAGCAGTAGGCAGGCCAACTTTGACGTCTCCGAACGCCCGCTGGCCATGTCTGCCCTTGGTTTTAGCGAAGGATCGGATGGAATCCTGATCGCAACGGATTCGGAGAAGAAGATCGACGTCAGCATCACAACACCCCATGGCGTGGTCACCATGACCACCGACACCATCCGGGTCCGGCCCGGAGTTCCAACGGAATATGTTGACCGCATAGACATCTTTTACAACTTCCCGGATGCGCAGGACGCCAATGCCGAGATTGACCGTGCCAAAAATGAGTTGGGGTTCCGTGCCCTGGACGAATTCTCAGGCATTGGGCCTGAGTTCAAGGATGGTTCCGGAAAATCGAGCTGGAACCCTGGCCTGGGCAACAAAACAGGGACAGCGTTTTCAGTGGAGGCCATCGCAAACCACACCACCGGCAGCTTGACCTGGATTTACTCCATTCAGCTTGAGGACAAATATTACACGCCGGAGGCTGAGGCAGGCATCGCCGCAACCGGCAACTTTGACCGCTACTAACCACTCACCGGAACACCCCCAGGCCGTCATAGCTGCGAACCCCACGCACTGCCGTAGCGCGCCTCGTTCAGGAACGAGACGGGTCCTTTGAGGCCGGTGGACCCGCTCACGCAAGGCGAGTTCCTCGCTGCTCAGCAGGGAGTCGAAAGAGATCGGGTCCACGGGATCAACGGCCCGAACATTTCGGTGTCCGTCGTGAAGTCAACGCCATGCCCACCCCTTGCGGGGAAAATACGAACGCCGGGCCTGTCACCAACATGGAGTTGGTGACAGGCCCGGCGTCGTTTCTTGAAGAAAGAGTTTACGCCTCTTCGGCGTCGTCTTCGTCCTTCTTGTAAGGATCTGCATCGCCGGCGAACTCGGCGTTGGCCGAGATTTCTGCCAGCTTGGCGTCGCGTTCCTTGGCTACCCGCAGGAGCGCTTCCAGGTTCGAGGCGTTCTCCGGAATGACGTCGGCAACGAACTCCAGGGTGGGCGTCAGGCGCACAGTGATGTTCTTGCCAACCTCGGCACGCAGAACACCCTTGGCACGTTCCAGTCCAATCTTGGCCTCCGACTGGGCAGTCTCGTCGCCAAATACTGTGTAGTAAACGGTGGCGTGCTGCAAGTCATTGGTGACGCGGGCGTCAGTGACTGTAAGACCTTCAACGCGCGGGTCCTTGACCCGGCGACGGAGAGCCTCAGCCACCACAACTTTAATGCGCTGAGCCAATTTGGCGGCGCGGGCTGAATCAGCCATGAAAAACTCCTAAAGAATAAAGGGACCGTCGACGGCGGATCGTGCGCACCAGTCGAGTCCAGGTTCGTTCCGCGAGACTAAAGCGAGTCTACGCCGACGCCGCCCCCGGGCTGCGAAGCCGATGGGGGCCCGGGAGTGGCATCGGGCGCCTGTAGCGACACACCAACGAAGTCGTGTGTGGCGCAAAGCGGGCGGGGCCCCCATCGGCGTAGCAGACGGGGGCCCCACTCGGTTGAGATCGTATTAGACGCGCGGCTTTTCGCGCATCTCGAACGTCTCGATGATGTCTTCGGCCTGCAGGTCGTTGAACGAACCCAAACCGATACCACACTCGAAGTCCGTACGGACTTCAGTGGCGTCATCCTTGAAGCGCTTGAGCGAGTCAACAGTGAGGTTTTCACCGATGATCTTGCCGCCACGGAGCACGCGTGCCTTGGAGTTACGGCGGATGGTTCCGGATCGAACAATGGAACCAGCAATGTTGCCGTGCTTCGAGGAGCGGAATACTTCGCGGATCTCAGCGGTACCGAGCTGAACTTCCTCGTACTCAGGCTTGAGCATGCCCTTAAGAGCCAGCTCAATGTCATCAATGGCGCCATAGATGACCGAGTAGAAGCGCATGTCAACGCCTTCGCGGTCAGCCAGTTCGGCAACACGCTCGGCCGGCTTGACGTTGAAGCCGATGATGATCGCGTTGTCCACTGTTGCCAGGTTGACGTCGTTCTGGGTGATCGCACCAACACCGCGGTGGATGACGCGCAGCTGCACGCCTTCGCCAACATCGATCTTGAGCAAGGAGTCTTCCAGGGCCTCAACAGCACCGGAAACGTCACCCTTGAGGATGAGGTTAAGTGTGTCAACCTTGCCGTCAGCAACTGCCTGGTCGAAGTCTTCCAGGCTGATGCGCTTGCGGCGCTTGGCCAGTGCGGCGTTACGGTCAGCTGCCTCACGCTTTTCAGCGATCTGGCGGGCTGTACGCTCGTCGCCGGTAACGAAGAACGTGTCACCTGCACGGGGAACGT
Organism: Arthrobacter glacialis; assembly: GCF_002909445.1. Classification (GTDB taxonomy): domain Bacteria; phylum Actinomycetota; class Actinomycetes; order Actinomycetales; family Micrococcaceae; genus Specibacter; species Specibacter glacialis. The sequence goes on along the minus strand of NZ_PPXC01000011.1, from coordinate 23,979 downwards.
TGGACAGACCCAGAACCTGAACCGGACGCGAAGGACCGGCCTCGGAGATGACGTCACCGTTCTCATCAAACATGGCACGAACACGGCCGTGGGCAGTACCAGCAACGATGGTGTCACCAACGTGCAAGGTACCCGACTGCACCAGAACGGTGGCCACGGAACCGCGGCCCTTGTCCAGGTTCGCTTCGATGGCAATACCGCGGGCATCCTTGTTCGGGTTGGCGCGCATATCCAAGGCAGCATCAGCGGTCAACAGCACAGCTTCGAGGAGTTCCTCGATGTTGATGTTGTTGCGTGCTGAAACGTCCACGAACATGGTGTCGCCACCGTATTCTTCGGGAACCAGACCGTATTCGGTCAGCTGGCCACGGATCTTCTCCGGGTTAGCTGAGTCCTTGTCAATCTTGTTCACTGCAACCACGATCGGCACGTTAGCTGCCTGGGCGTGGTTGAGCGCCTCAATGGTCTGCGGCATGACGCCATCATCAGCGGCAACCACCAAGATGGCGATGTCGGTGACCTTGGCACCACGGGCACGCATGGCGGTGAACGCCTCGTGACCGGGTGTATCGATGAAGGTGATGCGGCGTTCGGTACCCTCGTGCTCGTGCACGATCTGGTACGCACCGATGTGCTGGGTGATGCCACCGTGCTCGTCAGCAACAACATCCGACTTGCGGATGGCGTCCAACAGGCGCGTCTTACCATGGTCAACGTGACCCATGACCGTGACAACGGGGGGACGAACCTCAAGGTCCTCGTCACCCTCAGCTTCAAGCTCGGCATCGAAGTCGATGTCGAAGCTGCTCAGCAGCTCACGCTCTTCATCCTCAGGGGAAACAACCTGGACCTTGTAGCCCAGCTCGGCACCCAAGAGTGCGAAGGTGTCTTCATCCAAGGACTGAGTGGCGGTAGCCATTTCACCCAAGTGGAAGAGCACTGTCACCAATGCTGCCGGGTTTGCCTCAATCTTGTCGGCAAAGTCCGAGATGGACGCACCACGACGCAAACGAATAACTGTGCTGCCGTCTCCACGGGGTACGCTCACGCCGCCCAGTGAAGGAGCACTCATCTGCTCTAGTTCTTGACGCTTGGCACGCTTCGACTTGCGCTGCTTGCCACGGCCTGCGCCGCCCTTACCGAAAGCACCCTGGGTACCACCGCGACCGCGGCCACCCTTGCCGAAGCCACCACCAGCGGGAGCGCCGCCAGCGGGAGCGCCACCGGGTGTAGCACCGGGAGCGCCCGGACGACCGCGGCCCGGAGCACCGGGACGGTCAGTTCCGCGACCGGGCGCAGCGGGGCGCTCGGTGCGGTTGGGCATCATGCCGGGAGTGGGACGGGCACCGCCGGGACGCGGAGCGCCACCTGCGGGACGCGGTCCACCGGCTCCGGGAGCGCCAGCCGGACGGGGAGCACCCGGACGGGGGCCGCCAGCGCCAGCTGCGGGGCGGGGTCCACCAGGACGAGGTCCACCAGTGCCGGCTTCGGCATTGCGCGGAGTTCCCGGACGGGGCATGCCCTGAGACGGAGCGAACGGGTTGTTACCGGGGCGAGGAGCCCCGGCACCTGCCGGACGCGGCGCACGGTTGTCGCCGCCACGGGTGTCGCTGCGGTTCTCATTGCGGTTTTCCGTACGCTCCGGGCGGCCTGAACGCGGCATGCCCTGAGAAGTAGCGAAGGGGTTGTTGCCGGGGCGGGGGGCTCCGGGTGTCTGTGCCTTCGGAGCCGGGGCAGCCGCTGCTGCGGGAGCAGCCGGAGCTGCCTCTGCAACAGGTGCGGCTGGAGCGGGTGCGGCCGGGGCTGCGGGTGCCGGGGCAGGCTTGAAGCCGGGCTTGGCGCCCGGAGCAGCTGCCTTGGGACCAGGAACAACAGCACTAGGTGCAGCCGGTGCGGCTGCTGCGGGCGCTGCCGGAGCCTTGGCCGCTGGTGCGGCCGGTGCTGCGGGGGCGGCCGGAGCTGCTGCTTCGGGCTTGGACTCGGCAGCCTTGACTGCCAGAGGGAATGCGTCGCGAAGTTTCTTCACAACGGGGGCCTCAATGGTGGAGGATGCTGAACGAACAAATTCGCCCAACTCCTGCAGTTTACTTACTGCTTCTTTTGAGGTGATACCGAGCTCTTTTGCAAGCTCGTGGACGCGGGCCTTGGCCACATTTCTCCTGTCTCGGCCCGCACCGGACAGGTACGAACCGCTTAATTCTTACTGCACCATTCCATGCCGGAATGGGCGGCGTGAGAGCACGTGAAATTGCTCATTGTTGGGCACTCATCGCTGGGTACTCATCGGGTTTCCATCGGTTTTCTGACCCGCTTTCACATAGGGACAAATAGGTTCGTAATTTACGTGGTTTCGCCTTGTTCAAGACTGTTTTGCGCAAAGCTCTCAACCTCGCTGATGGCGGTGACCCCCGGAAGGGCCCTGCCAATGGCGCGGCGTTTGATAGCCAGTTTCCAACAATCCGGGTGGGGGTGCAGCCACGCTCCCCTGCCAGGCATACGGCGCAATACATCAACCAACGCTTCCAGTTCCCCGGAACTGTTGGTTGAACGCACTACCCGTACTAGTTGCAACCGGTCTGCTTTTTTCCTGCACCCAATACATGTCCGTACAGCCTGGTTGGCATCGGCAGTTTCAAATTCTTCTGCAACTGCGTTCTTTGCCAACTGTGCTGTACCTTCAAGTGTTTTTGGGCATCAGGGCATTTGCAGGCCCGGTTCGTCTTATTCTACCGCGCCGTTTGGCCGCAGGCCTAAACAGCCGCGGCGTCGGAGACGATGTCGATGCGCCAGCCGGTGAGCTTGGCTGCCAGTCGGGCGTTCTGCCCTTCCTTGCCAATGGCCAAAGACAGCTGATAATCAGGGACGACAACGCGGGCGGAGCGCAGACCCTCGTCAATGATGGTGACTGAAATCACCTTCGACGGGGAGAGGGAGTTGGCGATGAAAGTGGCCGGATCGGCGCTGAAATCAACAATGTCAATCTTCTCATCATTGAGTTCGGTCATGACGGCGCGGACACGCGAACCCATCTCACCGATGCAGGAACCCTTGGCATTGACGCCGAGCTTGTTGGCCTGCACGGCAATCTTGCTGCGGTGGCCGGCTTCCCGGGCCAGGGCAACGATTTCCACGGTGCCGTCAGCAATTTCCGGAACTTCCATTTCGAAAAGCTTGCGCACCAGGCCCGGATGTGAACGTGACAAGGTGATGGAGGGGCCCTTGAGCCCGCGGTGGACGTCCACCACGAACGCACGGATGCGGGTGCCGTGGCGGTAGTCCTCGCCAGGTACCTGCTCGTTGGGGGGCAGAACGCCTTCAACAGCGCCCAGGTGAACCTGGATCATGTTGGGGTTGTTGCCTTGCTGAATCTGACCGGCAACCAGCTCGCCTTCCTTGCCACGGAACTCGCCAAGGACGTTGTCATCTTCAACGTCGCGCAGTCGCTGCAAGATGATCTGGCGTGCCGTGCTGGCGGCAATGCGACCAAAACCTTTGGGGGTGTCGTCAAACTCACCGACGGGCTGGTCGTCGTCGTCGAGCTCGGCAGCCCAGATGGTGACATGGCCGCTCTTACGGTCAAGCTCCGCACGGGCCATCTCATGGCATCCCGGGGACTTGTGGTAGGCCATCAGCAGCGCCTGCTCAATGGTGGGGATGAGCAAATCCAAGGGGATTTCTCGTTGACGCTCCAACTCGCGAAGTGCGCTCATATCTATGTCCATGGTCAGTTTCCCTCTCCATCGACTGCGTTGCCGCCAGTCGGTTCAAATTCCAAATCGAGCTCGGCCTCTTCCAGGCGAGCAAATTCCAGCTCAACAACACCACGTCGAATGGCTGTAAACAAGACTTTTTCGACTTCGCCTTGCTTTGCCTTCATACCCTTTTTTACCGGCAGTTCGGGCTTGAAGAGCACACCGTCGTCATCCACAGCCAGGATCCGGCCCATAAAGTTTTCCCGATCGGCCGCATTAACTTTGGCCATGCGGCCCAAGGCTCGTCGCCAGTGCCGCGGTTCAGTCAAGGGTCGGGTGGCCCCGGGCGAGGAGATTTCAAGGTCGTAGGCGCGTCCGTCGTCGTAAGGATCAGCATCCATCACCTCGGAGAGCTCTCGGGAAATGGCTGAAATGGCGTCCATTCCAACGCCGCCGGAGGCATCCTCGGGCAGGTCCACAACCACCGAAACGGTGCGGTGGGATCCGGCCAGGTGAACTTTTACTTCTTCCAAGTAAAGGTCCGCTGCAGTCACTGTGGGGGCTAGGAGTTCGTGGAGTCTTTGCGCCTCCGCCACAGTGTCTAGGGCTGCATGTGGGTGCGCTGAGTGTGAGTGCTCTGAGCGTGCGGCCGATTTGGGCCTATCTGGCTTGGTCATTGGACGCACGCCTCCCTATTGATGATGTTGTAGATATATAGACTACCGAGTTTCCGGGCATGCCGCTGAACGGAATGGGTGTGAGTATGAACGCACTCCTGCGCAACTTTGCCGGCACAGGCCCTTTCAGTACCGGGTTGTCGAAGCAACCATGAGATGATTTACAGTTGTGAGCAATCCACATTCTCCGGCCGATTCCTGCGCCGACGCCCCCGCTGTGACGGTTCCTGACACCCATGCAGGGGCGGCCAGGCCATCGCGCAAGGGCCCCCGCCGGGCCACGGCTCCTGCCGGCGCTCCCGCCACGTCACTTTCCAGTGTGCCGGCCCTGTTGGTTGTTGGCGCTGATGGAACGCTGGTGCCTGCACCTGCCCCGGTGCAGTCCGCCCAAGAATCGGCGTTGGCTGAATCGCCGTTGAGCGAGCCCACACTGCAAGAATCAGAGTCGCCGGCACCGGACGGCCACTCCCCTGACGCCGATCCCCCAGCTTTGCGCGAACCCGAGTCTAGCGACGAACCTGCGTCAGAGATTGAAGTAGTTGACGCTCGGCCCGCCGAAACCAACGCAGCGGAGGAACCGGCATCAGAAGACGGGGCTGCTGACGCACAGGCCGCCGTGACTCCAAATACCGTGGCAAGCAAATTTGCAGGCGCGTCGGCTGACCCGTCCGAGGAGACGGCAACGGTCTCTGCCGATGCGCCCGGGGACGATGCAACACAGAAACCTGCTGTCGATGCCCTTGAGCCCGAAGCAGTTGCCGACGAGACTGAAGCAGCCGATACAGCTCTTGCGGAGCAGCCCGTAACGGAGGCTGCGGTTCCGCTTTCCCGTCGCGAAAGGCGCCTGGCAGAGCAAGGGCCCATGACCGGGGCCGCCGTTGCATCGCCTGCGGCAACCGCAGCAGCTCAGGCGCTGACGGCCGCACCGGTGCCCGAATCGGGCCGCATCATCGCAGAGCCCGGCGCCGGTCAGCAGCCTCAGGAACAGCCCGGCAGGCGTCGGGGCCAGCGCAGAGGCAAGTTTGCCTCGTTCGCGCGTGGACTATTTTTTCTGCTGGTCATTTCGCTTGTGGTGGTAGGCATGGGAACCGTGCTCACCGGACACGACGAGGCAGCTGTTGGCCCTTCCCAGACGGAGGCAAACCGGCAGCGCACCTGGGAGCAAACAACGCTGCTCCTAGCCCAGGCCAGCCACTTGGGCGGCTCCGTGGGCAGTGTCACGGTTCAGGACATTCTGAGCCAAACGGCCGTGGATTTGGCCGTCCAGGCTGCCGCACTTGGCGACGGTTTACCGGCCAGCACCACCACACCCACAGCCACTCCCGCTCCCCCAACACTGGCTCAGTTCACTGCGGCCCTGCACGCCAGTGGTGAAGCGTTGCTGAGCAACGCGATGACCGCCGACTACGCCATGGGGCGAGTTTTTGCGGCCGCGGGAACCAGCCAACTACTGCAGAGCCAAAACCTCAGCACGGCTGTGGGCACCACGCCGCAACCATCACAGTTCCTGCCGGCTCGCGTCGACTTCCCCGCAGCTGTGGGACCAACCTGTAAATCCACGCTGGAACCCCGTCCTGGCGCAACCATCGATGCCGCCCTGCGTGCTGGCGCCATGGGGGAACAAAAGGCTGTCTACGCCTACCAAGTAGCCACAACCCGCTTCGCTGAACCGCAATTTTCCAGCTCGGCGACGTTGCTGGCAGGGCATAAGCGGAAACTGCAGGTACTCAATGCGGAACTTGAGCTCAGGTGCCTGCCCCTGGCCACCCCTGTTGCGGGTTTCGGGTTGGATTCATCATTCACCTCAGCACCGGCAAAAGCTCTGGCCCGCTTGGAAGGCGAACTGAGCGCCATCTACGGTGATCTTGCCGCGCTAAGTCTTGCCCAGAGCTCCTCCGCCGTCACGCCAACGGCAGGTGCTGCCTCGGCTGAACCCGCCCCGTCGACACCGAGCCAGGAGCCGTCGAACCCCAGCAATCTGCGCGAAATTTCCGTTGCCTGGTTGTTGGATTCAGCCCAGAAACAGGCGTTTTGGGGAGGCACCGTGGGTGCCCTGCCGGGGCTGGCCGCGACGCTTCCTCCGTCCGCAACCGCAACGCCATAGCGTCCCGCGAAGAACGCCCCGGCCATCACCGGCTGGACCGCGGCCACCTTCGCGATCCGAAATTTGCTTGGCTCCGGCGGACTGGTCGGGTCGTTCCGTGCTTGTTCGACGCCGGAGGGCTTGAGACAGAGACTGCGACTAAACTCGGGGTGTGTCCATGAGCGTAGTGATTCCCGAACCCTTGCAATTGCGCCACCGTGGAAGTCACGAGGGACGGCTGTGGTTGAGAAACCTGCCCGGATTCATCCGGCAGGCTCTGGAGCAATGGGAACTCCGTGTGGATGTGCCCCTGGGTGCCCTGCCGTGGCACGGCCACACCGGCGTGGTCATTCCCGTGCTCACACACGCCGGAGGAACCGCCGCCTTGAAGGTGGCATTCCCCTACGAGGAAGCATTATTGGAACCGGTTGCGCTAAAACTCTGGGACGGTCACGGAACTGTGCGCGTTTTGGCCAGCGATGAAGCCTTGGGTGCCATCCTCATGGAGCGGCTGGATGTAAACCGTTCCTTGCTGGAGCTGCCCATGGATGAGGCGGTTGCCACGTGGGGTGGGCTAGTCAAAGCCCTCAGCATTCGGCCCGACGCCCGCCCACAATGGCCCCAGATCCCTGCGATTGCTGCCACCGCCGAAAGATACTGCGACGAATTGCCCCAACGATGGGCCGATCTTAGTGAGCCGTTCCCCCGGTGGCTCTTGGAAGCGGCTTTGGAAGTCTGCCAGATCCGTGGGGTTGTTGGCCGGCGGAGCAGCAATGACGTCCTGGTTCACACAGATTTGCACTACCTGAATGTTTTGGCCCGCCTCGACGGCAATGAGTACCTGGCCATCGATCCGCAGGCCCAGCTTGGCGACGCCGAATTTGCTGTTGCACCGTGCCTTTGGAACCGTCTCCGAGACCTACCTGCACGCAACCCCGAAGCCGGGCTCCGCCGTCGAGCATCCCAATTGGCCAACGCGGCGGGGTTGGACGAGGAGCTTGCTGTGCAGTGGTCAGTGGTGCGGGAAGTGGAAAATGCGCTGTGCTATGTGGAGGAGTCGGCGCACGACGACGCCCAGCGGTCACTGTGGGTGGCCAGCACCCTGGCCGGCAGAACACTCCCTGGCCTGCCGGAAGCACAGCAACTCAAGGTGCTGTACTAGGGCTCAGGTGCTCAGGATGGGGTTGATTGCCACGTGGAGTTGGTCAATGAGTCCGGCTTGGAGGAAGTCGCTCACCACCGTGGCCGAACGGATGCTCGGGGGTTTGATCGGTGGTTGTGGTGTACCCGTCGAGAGAGCTGTTCAGGTCGGCGCGTACGGTCATCGCTTCACTTTCACCTGTGATTCCACTATGCAATCACTGTATTTGACGGGAAGAATCAGTCAAGGACTCCATGGCTGCTATCTATTAACGATGTTTTCGTTCCAGACATCAAGACCCAGTTTGATGATCAGCGCTCCCACCACCACCAGGAACACAATCCTGATGAACTTGCTGCCTTGTTTCACAGCTGTCCGGGCGCCGAGATAGCCGCCAGCCATGTTGGCCGCGCCGAGGACCAGGCCCACTCCCCACAGCAGCGAACCGTGGGGCAGGAAGAACATGAGGGCACCGGCGTTGGTTGCCAGATTGACGATTTTGGCCTTGGCACTCGCTTCCAGGAAGGCGTAACCCATGAGGCTGACCATGGCTATGACCAAAAAGGAGCCAGTGCCCGGCCCAATGAGGCCGTCGTAAAAACCAATCAGACCACCAATGCAGACAGCCACAACGTAGTGCTTGTGGCCAGAGTGGCGCAGCGCCGTCAGTTCGCCGATGTTGGGTTTGAAGGCCGTGAAGAGAAGCACCACCACCAAGGCCACAACAATAATGGGCTTGAACACTGAACCTGGCAGGCTGGCGGCCACCACTGCACCGCCAAGGCTGCCCAACAGCGCCACCCCGGCCATGGGCAGGGCCGTGCGCATGTCAGGTTTGACGCGTCTGTAGTACGTCACCGAGCTGGTGGCCGTGCCAAAGATGGAGCCCATCTTGTTCGTGGCCAGAGCCTGGACCGGAGTGATCCCCGGGATCATGAGCACCACAGGCAGCTGCAGCAGTCCGCCGCCGCCCACCACGGCGTCGATCCAGCCGGCAGCAAAGCCGGCCACAATGATCAACAGAATCGTCGCAGTGGTGATGTCTTCAAAACCGGAAATCATTCGTCCCCCCTCATTCATGGCAACTGGCCCGCAGAAAACGCCGAAAATCGCGCCAAAATAGCGAATTTTCGCCGTTTTCTGCGGGTCAGTTCGTGATCGCTTCGTCCTTGCCGTGGCAAGCGATAATTCTTCTGGCGCAGTATCAAATCATCGTTATTGACGATGCCTAGTTGAGGTTGCACCGTGAGCAAGGGCCGCCCTAGGTTATGCGCCGCCCTAGACACGAGTGCGGCGCATACCCTGACATAGCTTTGCTCATGCGCACTGCAGTCCCCTAGCGTGGCGCCAGTGACCAAGCTGCGCCTCGCTGGCTGCCAGCGCTGCGCATAGCCAAGGCAACTCAAAGTGGCCCGCAGAAAACGCCGAAAATCGCGCCAAAATAGCGAATTTTCGCCGTTTTCTGCGGGCCAGTTGTGGTGTTACTGCTGGTCGAGGATGTACTGAACGGCCTCGGCCACTGCCACGTTCTCGGCAACACCTGTGGCGCGGTTCTTGATCTCCACGACGCCGTCCACCAGTCCGCGGCCCACGGCCAGGATGGTGGGGACACCGAGGAGTTCAGCGTCGCCGAACTTCACGCCGGGAGAAACCTTGGGACGGTCATCGTAAATGACTTCCAGTCCGGCAGCTTCCAGATCGGCGGTCAGCTGGGCTGCCGTGTCGAAGATTTCCTCGCCGCGACCCACTGCCACCACGTGCACGTGGGCGGGAGCAACGTTGGAGGGCCAGATCAGGCCCTTGTCGTCGTGGTTGGATTCGGCCAAGGCAGCAACTGCACGGGTGACTCCGATGCCGTAGGAACCCATCGTGACAACGGCGAGCTTGCCGTTCTGGTCCAAGACCTTCAGGTCCATGGCCTTGCTGTACTTGGTGCCCAGGGCGAAGATGTGGCCCATTTCAATGCCACGGGCTGTTTCCAGGGGTCCGGATCCGTCCGGGGCGGGATCGCCTTCACGAACTTGGGCGGCCTCGATGGTGCCGTCCCAGGTGAAGTCGCGGCCAGCGACAAGGCCGAACACGTGCTTGCCTTCTTCGTTGGCGCCGGTGATCCAGCTGGTGCCCGATACTACGCGGGGATCAACAAGGAACAGCAGCTTGGTGGCAGCTTCGGTACCCAAGACAGCTGCAGCCAGGCTCAGGCCAGGGCCAATGTAGCCCTTGATGAGGCCCGGGTGCTTCTTCAAGTCCGCTTCGCCGGCAGCTTCAACACCAACTTCACCGCCGATGGAAAGGTGCGTGCCAATGTTGGCTTCGATGCGCTTGAGGTCAACGTCGCGGTCACCCGGCAGGGCAACAACAACAATCTGGCGCTCGCCCGTGGGCAGGTCAATGGCCAGGACCACGTTCTTCAACGTGTCGGCAGCCGTCCAAGCGCCTTCGGCACGCGGTGCGAGCTGGTTTGCGGCGTCCACCAAGGTGTCAATGGTGGGTGTGTCCGGGGTGTCGCGGACAAGGGCTGCAGCTGCGTTGCTGAAATCAATCTCTTCGGGCACGACAGTGGTGACAGCCTCAACGTTGGCAGCGTAACCGCCGTCCGAGCGCACAAAAGTATCCTCGCCGATGGCCATGGGGTGCAAGAACTCTTCACTCTTGGAACCACCCATGGCACCAGCCGTGGCTGCAACCGGGATGATTTCCAGGCCCAGACGCTCAAAAATACGCAAGTAGGCACCGCGGTGGGCCATGTAGCTGGCTTCCAGTCCGGCGTCGTCAATGTCAAAGGAGTAGGAATCCTTCATGATGAACTCGCGACCGCGCAGGAGGCCTGCACGGGGACGGGCCTCGTCGCGGTACTTGTTCTGGATCTGGTACAGGCTCAGCGGCAGGTCCTTGTACGAGGAGTACAGGTCCTTGACCAGCAGCGTGAACATTTCCTCGTGCGTTGGGGCCAGCAGGTAGTCAGCACCCTTGCGGTCCTGGAGACGGAAGATGCCGTCACCGTATTCCTGCCAACGGTTGGTCTGCTCGTAGGGCTCCTTGGGCAGCAAAGCCGGGAAGTGGACTTCCTGGGCACCGATCGCGTCCATCTCTTCGCGCACAATGGTTTCAACCTTGCGCAGCACGCGCAGGCCCAGAGGGAGCCACGTGTAGATGCCCGGCGCCGCGCGGCGGATGTAGCCGGCACGCAGCAGGAGCCTGTGGCTGTCCACTTCGGCGTCGACGGGATCTTCACGCAGGGTACGTAAAAAGAGTGTGGAAAGGCGAAGTGCCACGGGCGAATTTTCCATTTCTTGAAGTTGGTAGGTGCCGTCGTCGATACAGACGCACGGACTCTAATCTACCGGTTCAAGCAATGCGATGGCACACGCGCCCGCGAGGAGGGGCGCAAACACGGCTGGTCCCACGCACCCGAGGCCCCCACCCACCTATGGGCCCACACGCCCGAGGGGTCCACCCACCTATGGGCCCCTGATCTCGAGGGGTCCCCATGTGCAGACGCGCCAGCGGCTGCACATGGGGAGAGATCAGGGACTAGCCTGATTTGTTTTCCAGGGCCACCAGTACCCCGGCGACTGCGAAGAACTTATTGCTGCCCAGCTCGCGAATTGTTTTAATGCCTAGAAGTTCCTTCAGAGCCGCTGCCTTGGCGTCAGTGATGCCAGCCAGCGCCGCCGGTGAGGCGTCGAGAATTACGTCCAATGACTTGTCCTCGAATTCCTTGTCGAGTGCCTTTGCCAAATTAACCGAAACTGCCATGAGGTAGGTCCTTTCAGTTCACTTCAATTCCACATGAATATGGAATGCGCACTTTGCTAGTGCAGCCTCTGCCAAACTACGTGGCGACCGTGCACAACTTCAAGCATTTCCACCGTGTCTGCGAATATGTCTTCTGGTGGGGGCTTTGCTGGACAGCTGTTCACGGCGGGTCTAGTTTGAGTGGATAGGTTCATGCACCTGCAATCTTGGAGCCCTGATGTCTCACAAAGCAGAGTTGCCCGCCCCCGACGGTCCTTTCGCCCCCCTCCCGGTCCCTGCCAATCCCTCGGGCACCAACGGCCCCATCGCTGTCAGCGTTGAGGGCTTGCGTGTTCACCGCGGCAAGACCACCGTGCTGGCAAATGTGTCCTTCAACATCCAGCAGGGCCGCATCACGGGGTTGCTGGGACCGTCTGGCAGTGGAAAGACCACCTTGATGCGGGCGCTGGTGGGCGTCCAAAAAGTTACCGCGGGGACGGTCAGTGTTCTGGGACGTCCGGCAGGAGACCTGCAGAACAGGAACGACGTCGGCTACGTCACCCAGGCAGCCAGCGTGTACAAGGACCTCAGTGTTGTAGACAATGTGCGCTATTTTGGGGCTGTGCATGGCCGCGGCAGGGAAGACGCCCATGCTGTGCTGGCGGCTGTGGGGTTGGGCGAGTTTGCCAAACGCAAGGCCGGGGATTTGTCTGGCGGGCAATTCAGCCGCGTCTCACTGGCCTGCGCCCTGGTGGGCAGGCCAAAGCTGCTGGTCTTGGATGAACCCACTGTGGGCCTGGATCCCGTGCTGCGGGCTGACCTGTGGAAACAGTTTTCAGAGATGGCGGCGGAGGGCACCACGCTCATCATTTCCAGCCACGTCATGGAAGAGGCGGGGCATTGCGATTCGCTGTTGCTCCTGCGGGAGGGCATGCTGTTGGCACAGCTGACGCCCGGGCAACTGCGCGTCCAGGGTGAGACGGACGATCTTGAGCTGGCCTTCCTGCGACTCATCCAGGCAGCCGAATCCGAAGGAAGCGCCGCGTCATGAATCTCTCGATGATGTGGGCCACCTGTGTTCGCGTACTGGGACAGCTCAAGGGCGATCCCCGCAGCATTGGGCTGATCCTTGTGGTCCCCGCCGTGCTGTTGGCACTGGTGTATTGGCTGTACCAAAACGAGGCCTTGGCCCCCGGGCAGCCACGCACCTTTGACCGGGTGGGGTTGATGATGCTGGGCATTTTCCCGTTTGTGGTGATGTTCCTTGTCACCTCCATCACCATGTTGCGGGAACGGACCTCGGGAACGCTGGAACGCCTTTTGACAACGCCCATCCACAAGGCTGACTTGTTGTTTGGCTACGCCCTGGCATTTTCCATCATGGCCGGTCTGCAAGCCTTGGTGGCCGCGGCTACCGCGTACTGGGTTTTTGGGCTGAAGATCGCTGGAAATGCTGGTTGGGTGGTGCTAATTTCCGTGCTGACGGCAGTTCTGGGTGTGGCGTTGGGGCTGTTGTGTTCGGCGTTTGCCACCACCGAGTTTCAGGCGGTGCAGTTCATGCCTGTTGTGGTGATTCCGCAAATCCTGCTGTGTGGCCTCTTTGTGGCACGTGATCAGATGAACGGTGTTTTGGAGGCCATCTCCAACGTTTTGCCGCTGAGTTTTGCCGTGGATGGTTTGCAGGAAGTTGCCGCCCACAAAGATCCGAGCGCCGATCTGGTGACAGACCTTATGGTGGTGGCCGCCTTTGTGGTGGCCGGTTTGTTGCTGGCTTCCTTGACGTTGCGGCGCCAGAGCACCTGAGCCCAAAGGGTCATGGGTAGCTCTGCCCATGGCTTGTTGAGTCCGCCGCAACCTATTGTGGAGGTTCAACGTATCGGCAGATTGCAGGAGTTTCCATGAGCACCGGCCATCTTGGTGCAGCCCCGGAGGATTTACGGCAGTTCGCCGTCGAGCTGGAACGGGCGCACACCGTCCTCCTGACTGTCTTGAACGAGTTGAGCGCCCGAATAAGCAACAACCTGCGCTGGGAAGGTCCCGACGCCTTTGTTTTCCGGCACGCCTGGCAGTCATCGTATGCTCCCGTCATTGTCCAGACGGCATCCCTGCTTGAGTCCACCGCCCATGCCCTCAAAGCCCAGGCCGCCGAGCAGGAATCCGCCAGCAGCTAATCCGCGGGAGGCCAAACCTCCACAAGTGCCGGTTTCTGGATTGCGGGCGCGTGCGAAAGAGTCTGCTCACACCAGTTCAGCCACGACTGCTCGTACACAATTCCTGCCCGCAAAACAGCAAACTGCAACTCATCAGCCACAGTTTTTTGGGCATCAGCCGGAAAATCGTTCGCCTCAATGGCCAGGTAGCGATCCAGCGTCTGTGCATGCATCCCTTGGTGGCGCAGCAGCTCGACCCGCACATCAACGGTGCCTAAAACCGCTGCCGCCCGCAGGCGCACCAGAAGTTCGTCCCGGATGGGGCGCGGCTCCCCCGGTTCGGCACACCATGACTCCAGTGCAGCCTTCCCTGTTGCGAGAACTTCAAAGTGCCGCTGCTGGCCGCGCGTTGCCGCCAGGCCATGGGCCCGGACCAACCCGTCTTGCTCCAGCTTCCCCAATTCCCGGTAAATCTGCTGGTGCGTTGCTTGCCAGAAATGACCCAGCGACTTGTCAAAGCGGCGCGCCAATTCGGCCCCCGTGCAGGGCTTTTCCAACAGCGAGGTCAAGATTGCTTGTGCCAAAGCCATGGCTTTCCTTAGATCCCTGCCGCGAGCCGGGTGCCCTGGTCGATGGCCCGCTTGGCATCGAGCTCGGCCGCCACATCCGCCCCACCAATGACATGCACGACGGCGCCCCGGGCTTCCAGCCCGGCCTGCAGTTCACGCTGTGGTTCTTGCCCGGTGCACAGGATCACGGTATCGACGGCGAGGACAGTGTCGGTGCCGTTGACGCGCAGGTGGAGTCCGGCGTCGTCAATCTTTTGGTACTCCACACCCGGGACCATCTGCACGCCCTTGGCTTTCAACGCTGTGCGGTGGATCCAGCCTGTCGTCTTGCCCAGGCCGGCGCCCACTTTGGTTTCCTTGCGCTGGAAAAGGGCAACCCGGCGGTCCGGGCGCTGCGGTTCAGGCGTGGTGATGCCGCCGGCGCCGGTGTACTGCGCGTCAATGCCCCACTCGCGGTAAAACTTCTCCGGGACCAGGGTGGCGCTGGTGCCGTGCTGGGTGATGTACTCGGCCACGTCAAAACCAATGCCGCCGGCTCCCAGGATCGCCACAGTGGCACCCACGTCCTTCTTTTCCCGCAGCACGTCCACGTAGCTCATGACGCTGGGATGGTCCACGCCGTCGAGCTCGGGAAGGCGCGGGGTGACACCGCTGGCCAGCACCACCTCGGCAAAGTTTTCAGCGCTCAGAGACTCGGCCGTGGCCCGGGTGTTCAGGCGTAATTCAATACCGCGCAGCTGGATTTGGCGGGCAAAATACCTGATGGTTTCGTGGAATTCCTCCTTGCCCGGAATTTGCTTGGCCAGGTTGAACTGGCCGCCAATCTCAGCTGCCGATTCAAAGAGCGTCACGTGGTGGCCGCGCTCAGCAGCCGTGACAGCAAAGGCCAGCCCGGCGGGTCCGGCGCCAACCACCGCCAGCTTCTTGGGCTCCTGCGTGGGCGCAATGACGATCTCGGTTTCGTGGCACGCGCGCGGATTGACCAGGCACGACGACGTTTTCCCGGCGAAGGTGTGATCCAGGCAGGCCTGGTTGCAGGCAATGCAGCTGTTGATCTCATCGCTGCGGCCCTGTTGGGCTTTGCGCATGAAGAATGAATCAGCCAGGAACGGCCGCGCCATGGAGACCATGTCGGCTGTGCCGTCGGCAAGGAGCTGCTCGGCCACATCCGGGGTGTTGATGCGGTTTGTGGTGATCAAGGGAATACTGACAGATCCCATGACCTTCTTGGTGACCCACGCGTAACCTGCCCGTGGCACGGAGGTTGCGATGGTGGGTATTCGAGCCTCGTGCCAGCCGATGCCGGTGTTGATGATGGTGGCACCGGCCTCTTCTACGGCCTGGGCCAGAGCGATGACTTCCTCCAGCGTAGAGCCGTCCTCGACCAGATCAAGCATGGAGAGCCTGTAGATGATGATGAAATTCTCCCCCACCCGCTCACGGGTGCGGCGGACAATTTCCACAGGGAAACGCATCCGGTTCGCGTACGATCCACCCCACTCATCGCTGCGGTGGTTGGTGCGCCTGGCTACAAATTCATTGATCAAGTAACCCTCGGACCCCATGATTTCCACGCCGTCGTAGCCTGCCGACTGGGCCAGCTGGGCGGCGTGGACAAAGTCCTCAATGGTTTGCTCCACCTCGTCAGCGCTGAGGGGATGCGGAGTCAGCGGGCTGATGGGTGCCTGCACGGCACTGGGTGCCACCAGCTCCTTTTGTGATGCGTAGCGGCCAAAGTGCAGCAGCTGCAAGGCGATCCTCCCGCCCTCTGCATGCACCGCCTCGGTGACCACTTTGTGGTGCTCTGCTTCTTCGGGTGTGCTGAGCTTGGCTCCGCCCTTCATGGGCCGGCCGGCATCGTTGGGTGAGATGCCGCCTGTCACCATCAGTGCCACTCCCCCGCGGGCGCGTTCGGCGTAAAACGCCGCCATGCGCTCAAAGCCGCCGGGGCGTTCCTCCAGCCCCACATGCATGGAGCCCATCAACACCCGGTTGGGCAAGGTGGTGAAACCCAAATCCAGCGGGGCGAACAAGTGGGGGTACTGGCCAGCGTTCATCAATGCACTCCTTTGCGCAACAAGTTGCATAATCGTAGCGCGTATTTGGTGATGTGGGTTACATGGCCATATTGGTGCGGAGATTTGGGGCCAGTCCGGCGCCCGATGCCGGGCCACGGCCACACCGAACTCCTGACTGGACAGACAATGCCGCCATGATGCGGCAAAACGGCATTGTCTGTCCATTCAGCGCAGAAGATTGCGGGATCAGAACAGAACCGTGGCGAAGGTGCCTACTTGTTCAAATCCGACGCGCTCATAGCTTGCCCGGGCGCGAGTGTTGTAGTCATTGACGTAGAGGCTTGTGATGGGCGCATGGGCTTGGGCCAAAACAACAACGCTTGCCATGTATCCGGGACTGAGCCCGGCGCCACGGTACTCAGGGTTCATCCACACCCCTTGAATCTGGGTGGCGTACTTGGTGACGGCACCAAGATCAGCTTTGAAGATGATCTCGCCGCTGGGCTCATCGTGGCTGAAGGAATAGCCGTGGTTGATCAGCCAGGCAACGCGACGGCGGTAGCTTTCCTCCCCGCCGAGAAACGGCGAGTACCCCACTTCCTCTTCGAACATGGCGGCAGCGGCGGCAAGGATCTCGCTAAATTGGCTGCTCTTGCTCACGATCAAGGCGGGGTTCGGTTCCACCAGCGGAGGGCCAGAAATGGTCAGAAGAGGTTGGTTGGCCCGGATTTCCTGGGCCGAAATGCCTGCCTTGTGCAGCACGTTCATCAAGGCTAGCGTCGCCTCGGCAGGCCCAAAAATGGAGGCCCGGGGCTGCCAGTGATCAACAATCCACTGGCCAAAATGCGTGGCGTGCTCCGCGGTTGCTTCGACGGGCACCACATTGGAACCCACCCAACAAGCAGCGGCAAGGGTTACGCCGTCGTCCTTAAAAATGCCAAGCATGATGGCGCCCGGGAAGGCAGGCACAGCGCTGTTGCTCTGCGCGATCAGCGAATCGACAAACACGTTGGCCACGCGATCGCGCGCTATCAAGCCCCGGAGCGCGTCCGTGTCCGCATGGACCAGGACGCGCACCGGCAGTTGTTGCGGCGCCTTAGGAAACGCTAACCACGGGGCCACCTTGGAGAGTCGCGTCATCGGCATCGGACTCCATCTGTTCGGCTAGTTTCATGGCTTCTTCAATGAGTGTCTCAACAATTTGATCCTCGGGAACAGTCTTGATGACTTCTCCCTTCACAAAAATCTGGCCCTTGCCGTTTCCGGAGGCCACACCGAGATCTGCTTCACGTGCCTCGCCGGGTCCGTTGACAACGCAACCCATGACAGCCACGCGCAGGGGAACTTCCATGCCTTCAAGGCCTGCGGTGACTTCTTCGGCCAGCTTGTAAACGTCCACCTGGGCACGGCCACAGGACGGGCAGGACACAATTTCCAGCTTGCGCGGGCGCAGGTTCAGCGACTGCAGGATCTGGTTGCCAACCTTGATTTCCTCCACCGGAGGGGCGGAAAGGGACACGCGAATGGTGTCACCAATGCCCTTGGAGAGCAGTGCACCAAAGGCCGTTGCCGACTTGATGGTGCCCTGGAATGCGGGGCCCGCCTCGGTGACGCCCAGGTGCAGGGGCCAGTCGCCCTGCTCGGCGAGCATCTCGTAGGCTGCCACCATGATGACGGGGTCGTTGTGCTTGACGGAGATCTTGAAGTCGTAGAAGCCGTGCTCCTCAAACAAGGACGCCTCCCACACGGCGGACTCCACCAATGCCTCAGGTGTTGCCTTGCCGTACTTCTTCATGATGCCCGGCTCCAGGGAACCGGCGTTGATGCCAATGCGGATTGAGGTGCCGTGGTCCTTGGCGGCCCGGGCAATCTCCTTGACCTGGTCATCAAACTTGCGAATGTTTCCGGGGTTCACGCGTACGGCTGCACAGCCCGCTTCGATGGCCGCAAAAACGTATTTGGGCTGGAAGTGGATGTCGGCGATGACAGGAATCTGTGACTTGCGGGCAATGATGGGCAACGCGTCAGCGTCATCCTGGGACGGGCAAGCCACACGCACAATGTCGCAACCCGATGCCGTCAGTTCAGCAATTTGCTGCAGCGTTGCGTTGATGTCAGTGGTGGGAGTGGTGGTCATGGACTGCACGCTGATGGGCGAATCCGAGCCAACACCTACAGGGCCGACCTTGATCTGCCGGGTTTTGCGCCGAGGTGTGAGTACCGGCGGGGGCAGTGGCGGCATTCCGAGACTGACGGAGGTCAAAATATGCTCCTTGGAGTTCATTATTCAAATATTGCGGCACGGGCACCAGTGATTGGCGCCGCTAAGGAATCTCGCAGTATCTACCATTGATTGTAGGCTTGATCCCCGCCATTGGCGGACGAGTGAGGCCTATGCCACGTAGCCGCTGAGCTGGCCAATGACGGGATTCCACGCGGAAATCTTCAGGCCGGTAACGCCCCCGCCTGAGCACATTGGATCCTGCGCCACTAGTTCACGCAGGGAGGCTTCATCCGCCGCACGGAAAATCAGCAAGGCGCCAGCCCCATCAACGTAGGGCCCGGAGGCGAGAACCACTTCAGCTTCAGCCTGGCCGGCCAACCACTGGCGGTGGGCGGGGCGGTGCTCCACGCGGCCATCTTCAGCCTCGGGACCGTAAACATACTCAACAGCAAAAATAGACATGGATTCAGCCTATAGTAGGAGTGCTTTTGTGACTGCAGCAACGCTGGCCGCCCACAACATTGACGCCAGCGTGCCAATGATGAACCTTTCACTGGCTGCCGGGGTGTCTTTCAGTTCCGGATACCTGCCCAGGCCCTTGATGGCCACAACGTAGGCGATGGCCACCGGCTGACCGGAAAATATGGCCACCGCCACAGCCCCACGTTCCAAGAACCCAATGAGCAACCCGCCGCGCAGCACTTCAACCCGCGGGCGCGGCGCCGAAGCGTCCGGCGCCGAGGTCTCCAGTGCCGAGGCCTCAGGCACCGCAGTTACCGACCCCGCTTCAGCTGGCCCCTCGGACGCGTCGGCGACTCCGGACTCTGCGTCATCCACAGCTCGGACGGTTTTTGATGTGGCAAATTTGAGGAGTCCAGCTGTCACAGGCCACCCTCCGGCCACCGCAACAACAAGTGCCACGCCTATCCAGACAGCATCCACGGAACCTCCCTCATCCAGCGAATCCCCCGAACAGGGCGCTGGAACAACTGTGGTCTCTAAACTAGCGTGTGGCACCGACATTGTGTGCTTGTTTCGCGTGCTCCAAGAGAAGGGTCGCCGCTTCACGGCCATGACGCACCTCGTGACGGCCGGAGCGCACTATGGCCTTGCTGACGGCCTGGGGGCTTATGCCGAGTTGTTGGGCCACATCCTTTTGGGAAGCAGCCGGTGCAGCCGCCAATGCGTCAAGCACCCGCCACTCGGCCTCGGACCGGCGCCTGATCACATCTCCGGCCAGGACCAGGACCGCTTCGGCAGCATCAACCCATCGTGCAGCGGCAGCAGCAGCGAGAGGCGTCTTGACGCGGAGCGGCACGCGCTCCCCCGTTTTTTTGGCTGCCTCCACAGCTTCCCGAGCCGCTACGAAAGCGCTCCCAGATGCCTCCCGGGAGTTCTTGGGCA
Organism: Arthrobacter glacialis; assembly: GCF_002909445.1. Lineage (GTDB taxonomy): Bacteria > Actinomycetota > Actinomycetes > Actinomycetales > Micrococcaceae > Specibacter > Specibacter glacialis. The sequence continues at coordinate 4,283 of NZ_PPXC01000011.1, read as the reverse complement.
GGGGCAGGTCCACACCTCCGAGGCCAATACCTATATACCAGTCGCGTTCCCGCAGAACTCGGGCCACCGCTTCAACAACAGCGCTGGGTTCCTCAAAGACGCCTTGAATTTCATCGCCCACGGAGCGTTCAAAGGGCAGGACCATATCCAGGTTAGCCAACAGACTTAGCAGCGGAGGCACCTTGTCGCCATGGATCCGGCTGCCGCGCTGGTCAATAGTCATCACAAACATGAATAAACCATAATTGATTGTTTATCAACTATCAATCATTTTTGGATGTCTAATGGGAGCCGAGTAGCCCGGCAGCAACATCTATCCGAACAAGTTGACGGGTTTCACAATGTCGGCGTAGATCAGCAAGGCACCCATGGCCATGAGCACCACGGCCGCAACGTAGGTGACAGGCAGCAGCTTGGCAATATCGAATGGCCCAGGATCCTTGCGTTTGAAGACCTTGGCAACAGTGCGCCGCGCACCTTCATACAGCGCACCCGCCACGTGTCCGCCGTCGAGCGGGAGCAGCGGAATCAAGTTGAACACGAACAGGGCAAGATTTACACCAGCCAGCAGGCCAATCAAGGTGGCCGCCCGGGAGCTCAACGGAATCTCCTCCATGGCCGCAACTTCCCCGGCAACGCGCCCCACACCCACCACTGAAATGGGGCCGTTCGGATCCCGGGGTTCGGAGCTAAACGCCGCCTGGGCCACGCCCACCAGCTTTTGCGGAAGTTGGAAAACCACCCCGCCGATCTGGACAATGTTGTTCCCCACGGCAGGGAGAACGGCCGACGCCGGTTGGCGCACCATGGCCGCACTGGGCCCAACGCCCAGGAACCCTACCTGCACAGTGACTGCCTTGCCGTCGGCATCCACCTTGGCCACACCATTGGCGTCAATGACTGGCCGCGCCGTGAGGACGGGAGTGATGTTGGTGGTGATGGGTTCCCCACCGCGGACGTAAACCAAGGGGACAGTCTTGCCCGCTGAGGCTCGCACGTCGTCGGTGAAAGCGGTCCAGTTAGTGACATCCTTGCCGTCGAAGGACTTGATGGTGTCCCCGGGCCGCAACCCTGCGGCAGCTGCCGGCGTCTTGGTGCAATTGTTTAGATCCGTGGGCGTCGGTTCACCAAAAGCCACCTGGCAGGCGTTGACGTCCGCCAACGTGGTGGTGGCCTGAGCTGTCCCAAAGCCCATCAACAACACACCCATGAGCACCACACCAATGAGCAGGTTCATGAACGGCCCGCCCAGCATGATGATGATTTTTTTCCATACGGGAAGCTTGTAGAACACCCTATTGGCGTCCTCCGGACCCACTTCCTCGTGCGCAGCGCTGCGCGCCTCGGTGGCGATGGTCTGGAACATGCCCGTACTGGAGGGGCGCACGCTGCCATCGGCGGGATTCGGCGGGTACATGCCGACCATGGCAACATAACCACCGGCTGGAATGGCCTTGATGCCGTACTCCGTTTCGCCCTTTTTCTTGGACCACAGGGTGGGTCCAAAGCCAATCATGTACCGGGTCACGCGGACCTTGAACAGCTTTGCGGGCAGCAGGTGGCCCACCTCGTGCAAGGCGATGGAGAGGGCGATCCCAATGGCCACAAAGACCACTCCGCCAATGAAAAGCAATACAGTCACGATTTACTTTCTTGTCCCTATTATTTTCTGCCCTTGGTGGCCAGCACTTGGTGGGTCCGCGCGCGCGCCCAGAGTTCAGCTTCCAACACGGATTCGAGCGTCAGCTGCGAACTCGGTGTGTGTTCACTGAGAACTTGCGCAATAGTGTCCACAATATCCAAAAAGCCTATCTCTCCGGCATGGAAGGCATGGACGGCTTCCTCGTTGGCGGCGTTATAGACGGCGGGGCACGTACTCCCCCGCCGCGCAGCATCCTTGGCAAGTTCGACGGCGGGAAACGCCACGTTGTCCAGCGGCTCAAAGGTCCAAGTGGTTGCCATGCTCCAGTCGCACGGCACTGCGGCTCCCGGAACGCGTTCGGGCCAACCCAAACCCAAGGCAATGGGCAGGCGCATGTCCGGGGGCGAAGCTTGGGCCATGGTGGACCCGTCGGTGAACTGCACCATGGAATGCACCACCGATTGCGGGTGCACCACGGCTTCAATGCGATCAAGCGGTACGTCAAAGAGCAGGTGGGCTTCAATGACCTCCAGGCCCTTATTGACGAGTGTGGCGGAGTTGGTGGTGACCATCAAGCCCATGTCCCAAGTGGGGTGCTTGAGCGCCTGGGCCGGAGTCACGTCGGCCAATTCTTCACGGCTACGGCCACGAAAGGGCCCGCCGGAGGCCGTCACAATTAGCTTGTCCACCTCAGCCGCCGTGCCGGATCGCAGGGCCTGTGCCAGAGCCGAGTGCTCCGAATCGACGGGCACCAGCTGCCCGGGCGATGCCGCATCCTTGACCAGGGCGCCGCCCACAATCAGGGATTCCTTGTTGGCAAGCGCCACAATTGCACTGGTGCCCAGGGCGGCCAGGGTTGGGGCCAGGCCAATGGAGCCGGTAATGCCATTGAGAACAACGTCGGCGCCCTCTGGGGTTCCCGCCCCCCATGCTGCGACGACGGTGGAGGCGTCCGGGCCCGTGACAATCGTCGGCGCGAAGCCTGCCAAGCCGGCCGCAGCGGCACTTGAGTCGATCAGGGAACGCAAGGTCCCGGCGTCGTCCGAGGCACTTCCAACCGCCAAAACCCGCAGCTGCACGGCCTGCTGCGCCAGCAATTCCAAGTTGCCACCGCCAGCGCTAAGGGCAGTCACACTAAAGCGCGGGCTGCCGTCCGCCAGGGTTGCTTGTTCGATCACGTCGATCGCCTGGGTGCCGATGGAACCTGTTGAGCCGAGGATGATCACTTTACGATGCGCCATAGTTACAAGTATTCCGCACTTGGCGCACGACGGCGGCTCCCCTCGCAGATCAGCTGGGATCACCAGAGTCCGCGCTCGGTGAAAGCTTCTCGGATCCTCCCAATGGCCAGGAGCAATTGTTCCTGCTGGGCCACGCTGATCGGGTCGAAAATGGTCTCGCGCACCATGGTCACGTGCCCTGGCGCTGCGCTGCGAATTTTGGCCCAGCCGGCCTCAGTCAGGGAAATTTCCTGGCCCCGGCCATCGGTGCTGGCTGCGCAGCGGCCAATCAGGCCCCGGGCCTCCATGCGGCGCAGCAAATGTGAAAGTCGTGAACGCTCCCACTGCAGCCGGGCCGCCAAATCACCGGAGCGCACACCGTCGGGGGACGCCTCGGATATGGACGCCAGTATGGAATATTCCACCCCTGATACCTCGGAGTCTCGGCTGAGCTGCCTGTCGATGGCCCGGGGAAGCCCGTTGCTGAATTCCACCAGCTCCAGCCAAAGCTGGCGCTCCTTCTCGGTGAGCCAGCGCGGCTCTGCGATTGCTTCTGCCGTGATCTCCGGTGCAGCCATGACGTCCCTCAAGTGGTTGTTACGTAGTAGTTGACATATCAAGTATGTCTGGTTCATGACAGAAACATCAAGTTTTAGTTGACACGTCACCTATCTATGGTGGCGGGTTATCAATCTCAAGGAGCAACGCGCATGACTAAGATCGCTATCGTCACCGGTTCCACCCGCCCCGGCCGCAACAACACCGGAGTTGCCGAGTGGGTTTTGGCCCAGGCACAGCTGCGCGGAGATGCTGACTACGAGCTGGTAGACATTGCCGATTTTAACCTGCCCGTTCTGGATGAGGCGTACCCCGCCGGCTACCAGAACTACCAGAACGATCACACCAAGGTCTGGGCAGCGAAGATGAACGAGTTCGACGGCTACATCTTCATCACCGGCGAATACAACCACTCCGTTCAGCCTGCCCTGGCCAACGCCATCTCATACCTGAACGTTGAGTTCAACAACAAGGCTGCCGGCATGGTGGGCTACGGCTCAGCCTTCGGTGTCAGGGCCATGGAGCACTTGCGCGGAATCCTCTCCGAACTCCAGGTTGCCCACGTGCAGAAGACGGGCATGTTCTCCTTGTTCACCGACTTCGAGAACTTCTCCACCTTCAAGCCCACCGAACTGCAGGCCGCATCTGTTGCCCCCATGTTCGACCAGTTGGTTGCCTGGACCCACGCCATGAAGGCTGTCCGTGAAGGCGCCCTGACAACCGTCTAAATATCCCAACGCTCCTGCAGCAACGGGGTGGTTTTACCGAACGCTCCTGCACTTTGGTTGAACTGCTCCCCGGAAGTTGGACTGATTAATTCAGATCTTTACTTCCGGGGAGTTTTTCATGCGTCCGCATAGTTC
>NZ_PPXC01000010.1 GCF_002909445.1 Arthrobacter glacialis | reverse complement strand
GATGTGGGAGAGTAGGACACCGCCGGACAACACGTAAAAAAGGTAGAGGCCCCACACCACGGTGAGGGGCCTCCCTTCATTAAAACAACAACTGACCCGCAGTAGCAGTCGAAAAACACGCCAAAAACACGTTTTTTCGACCACTACTGCGGGTCAGATGTTTAACAGCCGGCCTGTAGGATTTTCATGCAGCCTTGGGTCATGCCATCCAGGTGTTGGAGACGTAAAGTAGGTGGATGCCTAATCTTTTTTCCCACGCACATGAACCGGACTATGTATCGCCCCGGGCCGCTGAATCGTTTGTTGAGTCGGTTGTGATCGATGTTCCAGTCGACCAGGCGTTTGACGGCTTCACCGACGCCATCCATCTGTGGTGGCCGGTCTCGGAGCAGAGCGTCTTCGGCGATGGCAGCACGGTTGCCATTTTGCGCGACCACCTGGTGGAGGAATCGTTGGACGGCGACGAACTGGTCTGGGCCGACGTCCATGAGTGGGAATCGCCGTCGTTCATCAAATTGCAGTGGACCTTGGGCCAAGAGCAGTTCGGCACAGCTGAGATAGAAATCCATTTTGAACCGGTTGACGGGGACATGACCCGCGTCAGAATCGATTACCAGCAGGTTTCTGGGCTCGAGAGTGCCTCTGACGGCGTGTTTGTCTGTGATTGGCCACTCATCTGCTCCAGATACGCCAGATTCATGGGTGGAGCCGTAAAGCTCGACTAGACTGGTAGATGGACCAATGGGTCCAGAGATTTTTCAAAGATCATCAATAGTGAAGAGCGGCTGTTACTGTGCCAGTTAGTGCGCTCGAAGGTTTAGGAGTCGACATGGCTGAGCATTACGAAGGCAAGAGCGAGGGTAACTCCCGCGGACGCGACAACAACAATGGTGGTGGCCGTCCTTACAGTGACCGTCCGGCGACCAACGACCGCCAGCCGGCGCGTCCCTACACCGACCGTCCGGCACGCAGCAACGACCGCCCCTCCTACGGCGATCGCGACAACCGCGGTGGCCAGGGTGGCCAGGGTGGACGTCCCTCAGGCGACCGTCCCTCGTACGGCAACCGTGACGACCGTCCGGCCCGCTCCGGTGGCGACCGTCCCTACGGCGACCGCCCCGCGCGCAGCAACGATCGCCCCTCCTTCGGTGGCCGCGACGACCGTGGTGGCCAGGGTGGCCGCCCTTCAGGCGACCGTCCGTCCTATGGTGACCGTCCGGCACGCAGCAACGATCGCCCTTCATACGGTGACCGTGACAACCGCGGTGCTGACCGTCCCATGGTGAATGGCCGTCGCGAAGACCGCAAGCCTTTTGGTGACCGCGACAACCGTGGTGGCCAGGGTGGACGCCCTTCAGGGGACCGCCCGTCCTATGGTGACCGTCCGGCACGCAGCAACGACCGTCCCTCAGGCGACCGCCCTTCTTACGGCAACCGTGACGACCGCGGTGGACGCCCCTCGGGCGACCGCCCTTCTTACGGCGGCCGCGATGACCGCGGTGGCCAGGGTGGCCGCCCCTCGGGCGACCGCCCCTCCTTCGGCGGCCGCGATGACCGCGGTGGCCAGGGTGGACGCCCATCAGGTGACCGTCCCTCCTACGGTGACCGTCCGGCACGCAGCAACGACCGTCCCTCAGGCGACCGCCCCACATATGGCAACCGTGACGACCGTCCGGCACGCTCCGGTGGCGACCGCCCCTACGGTGACCGTCCCGCACGCAGCAACGACCGCCCGTCGGGTGACCGTGACAACCGCGGTGCACGCGAAGAACGCGGCCCCCGCACGGCTCCGGAGCGTAACGCTGGCGATCTGCGCAGCTCCAACCGCCCGGACCGCGACCGTTCACCGCACATCGACAGCGATGTCACGGGTGAAGAGCTGGACAAGGTAACCCGCGCCCAGCTGCGCATCCTGGATTCCCGCAACAACGAATGGGTTTCCAAGCACTTGGTCATGGCCGGCCGTTTGATCGACTTCGAACCGGAGCTGGCTTTCGAGCACGCGCTGGCAGCAAGCCGTCGTGGTGGCCGTTTGGCTTGTGTCCGTGAAGCAGTGGCCATGACGGCCTATGCAGCCGGCAAGTACGACGAGGCGTTGCGTGAATTGCGCACCTTCCGTCGCATCAGTGGCTCCAACGTTCACCTGCCCTTGATGGCAGACTGCGAACGCGGCTTGGGCCGCCCGGACCGCGCACTGGACTTGATCAAGTCTGAGGACGCAGCAACGTTGGACACGGCCGGCAAGGTTGAATTGGCCATTGTTGAATCCGGTGCCCGCGGCGATCTTGGCGAACTTGACGCTGCTCTGTCGGCCTTGGAAATCCCGCAGCTGGACATCAACCGTGCGTTCTCCTTCAGCCCGCGCCTGTTCCGTGCCTATGGCATGGTGTTGCGCGCAGCTGACCGCAAGGATGAGGCCAAGACGTGGGAACGCCAGGCATTGGTGGCCGAGGAAGCCTTGGGCATCGATGACAGCACCGACCAGATCATCATGGACCTGGGCGACGATGAAGACATCCCGTTGGACGCGCCGCGCGCTCGTGTTCGCGTTTCCGATGTCATGGCTCCGGCCACGGCACCTGTCATCAACGACGCCGCTACCTTGGCAGCAGCCGAGCTCACCTCCAGCGATGCCGAGGCGGCAGAGTTGGACGAGCCGAACGTTGACGACGCCGAGTCTTCCTACTTTGAATCTGATGATGCTGAATCAGATCAGGACAGTGCTGACGAGGTTGATTCAGCTGACGTAGCCTTCGCCGAAGGCGAGGATTCCGGCGAGCACAACAACAGTGACAGCTAAGAATTTGCTCACTGACTATGACGCGGTTTTGGCGGATCTGGACGGCGTGGTTTACGCCGGTCCGGCCGCCATTCCCGGCGCCATTGACGCGTTGAGCGGCCTTGCCTCGCTCAACGTAAAGCTGGCGTACGTGACGAATAATGCCTCACGTACGCCAGCGCAGGTCGCTGCCCATTTGCGCGAGCTTGGCGCCCCTGCCGACGACGATCAAGTGGTCAGCTCTGCACAGGCTGGCGCTGCCCTCCTGGCCCAAAAGTTTCCGGCCGGAACGAAGGTTCTGGTCACCGGCAGCGAGGCCTTGGCTCAGGAAGTTCAGGCCTTTGGCATGGAGATCGTTGCAGGCGCTGCCGACTCACCGCAGGTAGTCATCCAGGGCTTTGACCCGGGACTTGGCTGGGCTGATCTGGCCGAGGCCACCTACGCCATCAATGCTGGTGCGGTATGGATCGCCACCAACACGGACATGACCATTCCCCGGGATCGGGGGATCGCCCCCGGCAACGGGACCTTGGTCGCAGCGGTGCGTGCCGCCGTCGGCCACGACCCCTTGGTGGCAGGAAAACCTGAAGCGCCACTCTTCCACACAGCCGCCAATCGTTTGGGTGCCAAGGCGCCCCTGGTGGTGGGTGACCGGCTGGACACCGACATTCTGGGCGGCAACAACGCCGGAATGGCCACGGCCCTGGTCCTGACGGGTGTGGATTCGGGCGAGGCTGCGCTGCGCGCCTGCACAGCTGAGCGGCCCACGTTCATCATCCCCACGCTGAAGGAGCTGTACAGCGCCTACCCGGCCATTGAGTTCGACGGCGCAACAGTCACCTGTGGTGCCGCTGCCGCGACCGTAACGCGTGGCAGTGACGGCGAGTCCGTGGACACGGTTCACATTGCCGGCACCACCGACGATCCAGATGCGTGGCGGGCCGCGTGTGCCGCGTGGTGGGCTGCAGTGCCCCAGGCGGATGCGGCAACCACACCAGTCATCACTTGGCACAGCACCCTCCCATGAACGAAGTAATAATCGCAGCGTCCGAGCCCACCGGCGATCCCGGCGTTGACGCGCTGGTCGAGCTGGCCGCTCAGGCTGGCCAGCTCCCGGTGGGGGACCACAAAGAGCTGTACGCCACCGTCTTAGTGGGGCTGGAAATTGAACTCAACGCCGACCCCTCCGCTGCACTCAAAGGAGTATCCCCATGACCCGTTTGGACCAAGAACTGGTCAACCGCGGCCTTGCCCAGTCACGGACCATGGCCGCCACGTTCATCAAGGCTGGCCGGGTCAGCGTTGATGGCATCACCTCAGCCAAGGCCGCGCATTCTGTCACGGAGCTGACGCAGCTGGAGCTGGCCCCGGGGACTGAAGAGGACTACGTCTCCCGCGCCGGCCACAAACTGGCTGGTGCCCTGGCGCATTTCCCGCAGGTCAGCATTGCCGGCAAGCGCTGCTTTGACGCAGGCGCCTCAACAGGTGGCTTCACTGACGTTTTGCTGCGCAACGGTGCGGCCAAGGTCGCCGCCGTGGATGTGGGGCACGGACAGCTCGTTGAGTCCCTGCGCAACGATCCTCGTGTGGAAGTCTACGAGGGCCTCAACATTCGCTACATGCACCCCGAGGACATGGGCGGTGCAGCAGACCTCACAGTTTGTGACCTGTCCTTCATCTCCCTGACCAAGGTCATGGGCCCCTTGACCTTGGCCACCAAGGAGGGCGGTGAGCTGCTGCTCATGGTCAAGCCCCAGTTTGAGGTGGGCAAGGACCGCCTGGCCCGCACGGGAGTTGTCAGCAGTGAGAATGAACGACGCCGGGCAGTGGCCCTGGTTGCCCAGTCCGCCGTCGCCAATGGCTTGCGCCTGCACGGCATTGGCACCAGTTCCCTGCCCGGCCAAGAGGGAAATGTTGAGTATTTTCTGCTGGCTAGCCGTGAAGTGTCAGGGCCTGCGCCTAAGATCGAAGAACAAGAGCTGGCAGTTCAGACATTGCTGGCCCAGCTGTGGCCTGCTGTGCAAGGGGCTGGCAGCAAGTAGTCCAGTAATAAGTTCTCCTGCTACAACGTGATGAGGAAACAGCACATGACACGGCGCGTCTTGATTCTGGCCCATACCGGCCGTGAAGAGTCGATGCTGGCAGCCCTCGAGGCGTGCGTGGAACTTCATGCAAACAGTATTGTTCCCGTCATGTACGCCGACGAACTGGCAGACATGACAGGCTACCTGGGGGTTTCCGGGGTCAAAATGGAGATCCTTGACAGGGATGTCACCTTGGCCGACATTGAACTGGTCATGGTCCTGGGCGGCGACGGCACCATTCTGCGGGCCGCAGAAATTGTGCGCGACTTTGACCTGCCCCTGCTCGGCGTCAACCTGGGCCATGTGGGCTTTTTGGCCGAGAGCGAGCGCGAGGAGCTCATCCAAACTGTTGCGGCAGTGGTGCAGCGCAAGTACACCGTCGAGGAACGTATGTGCCTTGACGTGGTGGTCAAGGTCGCCGGCAAAGTGGTGGCGCACACCTGGGCGCTGAATGAAGTTGCCTTGGAAAAGGGCAACCGCGAACGCATGATTGAAGTCGTCACCGAAGTCGATGGCAGGCCGCTGACCTCCTTTGGCTGCGACGGCGTGGTGATGGCCACGCCCACAGGTTCCACGGCCTACGCCTTTTCTGCCGGCGGCCCCGTGGTGTGGCCCGGGGTGGAAGCCCTGCTCATGGTCCCCATCAGCGCCCACGCACTTTTTGCCAAGCCGCTGGTGGTGGCACCCACCTCCACCTTGGCCGTTGAAGTGCTGACCCGCAACGGCGCCTACGGCGTCATTTGGTGCGATGGCAGGCGCACGGTGGATCTGCTCCCCGGCGCCCGCATCGAGGTCACCCGCTCGTCTAAGCCGGTCAAGTTGGCCAGGACACAGCAATCCACCTTCTCCGAACGCCTGGTGCGCAAGTTTGAGCTGCCGGTGCAAGGCTGGCGCGGCCCTTCGGCCGAGGAGTCCCAGCCAACCACCACCCAGCTGCCCATCATCAACACCCTGCGCCCTAAAACATCCTTGGAAGGCCCACGCACGGGGCCCATTCCCCAGCTGCCGGATTTGAGAATTCCACCCCAGGAAAGCCAGTACTCCGGCACCCAGGGGTTCTACGGAGAGGAGACCAAGTGATTGAAGAGATTCGCATTCGCGACCTTGGCGTCATTTCCGAATCAACCCTGCCGCTGGGCCCAGGCCTGAGCGTCGTCAGCGGCGAGACCGGCGCCGGCAAGACCATGGTGGTGACCGCCGTCGGACTTCTACTGGGCAACAGGGCAGATGCCGGAGCCGTCCGCAATGGGGCAAAGTCAGCCTCCGCTGAAGCGACCCTGACTCTGCCTGCGGGCCATCCGGCACTGCTGCGCGCCCTGGAGGCGGGGGCCGACATTGACGAGTTCGACGGCGGTGCGCAACTGATCCTGGCCCGCACAGTCAGTGCCGATGGGCGCAGCCGGGCCCATGTTGGCGGGCGCAGTGCACCCATTGGTGTGCTCAACGAGCTGGGGGAGGCCCTGGTTGCCGTGCATGGGCAGTCGGACCAGATCCGGCTCAAGAACCCCTCTGCCCAGCGAGTGGCCCTGGACAAGTTTGCGGCCGAAGCCAACAAGGGTTTTGCTGCCAAACTGCGCAACTACAAGCAGGTCTTTGAGCGGTGGCGTGAAACGCAGGCCGAGCTGGCGCTGCTGCGCTCAGCCAGCCGGGAACGCCTGCGCGAAGCTGAGTCGTTGTCAACGGCCTTGGCCGAGATCGATGCCGTGGACCCTTTGCCGGCCGAGGACGAGATCCTCAAGGCCCAGGCTGTGAAGCTGGGAAATGTTGAGGAGCTGCGCAAAGCCGCCTTGGGCGCCCATGAGGCGCTGAGTGCTGCCGACTACGGTGATGGCGTTGACGCGGCGGCCCTGGTGGACACAGCAAAACGCTTGGTCGAGGCTGTTGCCGCCAGCGATGAGGAGCTGACGCAAACCGCCAAGCGGCTTTCCGAGGTGGGATACCTGTTGGCCGACATCGCCCGGGACCTGGCCAGCTACGCCACCTCCCTGGATTCGGACGGTCCCGGGCGGCTTTCCGAGGTGGAGGACCGGCGGGGAGCCCTGGCCGTGTTGGTGCGCAAATACGCCCCGAGCATTGATGAAGTCCTTGCCTGGGCCAACTCTGCACGTGTTCGGCTGGCGGATCTCAGCGATGATTCGGGCCGCATCGAGTCCCTCGAGGCGCAGGAGACGGCCGCACTGGCTGAGTTGGGCGTCCTGGCAGCCGAGGTCACCACCTTGCGCAGTTCGGCAGCTGCCAAGCTGGCCAAGGCTGTCAGCGCCGAACTGAAAGCGCTGGCCATGCCGGACGCCAAACTGGTCATCGACATCACCACGGCCGAGCGCAGCATCCACGGCGAGGACGATATTGCCTTCCTGCTGGCCCCGCACGCAGGCGCGCTGCCGCGGCCACTGGGCAAGGGCGCCTCCGGTGGTGAGCTCTCCCGCGTGATGCTGGCCCTTGAAGTGGTGCTGGCAGCCGTGGACCCGGTGCCGACTTTTGTTTTTGACGAGGTTGATTCCGGCGTAGGCGGCAAGGCTGCGGTGGAAATTGGGCGCAGGCTGGCCATGCTGGCCCAACATGTGCAGGTATTGGTGGTCACACACTTGCCACAGGTTGCGGCATTTGCGGACCAACACATCCTGGTCACCAAGAGTTCTGTGAGCAAAAACTCAACAGGAATTACCACCAGCAATGTGCGGCTTTTGACGTACGAGGAACGGGTTGTGGAATTGGCTCGAATGCTTGCAGGGCAGGAGGACTCAGCCACTGCGCAGGCCCACGCCAAGGAATTGTTGGCGCAGGCAGCACGCCCCGCATCCTAGGACAAGGGGCGCCTATGCTTAATGTAAGTACCGTCCGCGAACGTTTATTGGCTCATTAGATGATAGGCTCGAATCCCGTGGTGCAACGATCAAATTCCCGGTTCAGTGGTCAGTCCAAGACGACCAAACACATCTTCGTCACCGGCGGAGTCGCGTCCTCGCTCGGTAAGGGACTGACGGCTTCCAGCCTCGGCCACCTTCTCCGTGCACGCGGCCTGTCGGTCACAATGCAAAAACTCGATCCCTATCTCAATGTGGATCCTGGCACAATGAATCCCTTCCAGCACGGTGAAGTCTTCGTCACTGACGACGGCGCCGAAACAGACCTGGACATTGGCCATTACGAGCGCTTCCTTGATGAAAATCTTGAGGGCTCCGCCAATGTCACCACAGGTCAGGTGTACTCAACAGTTATTGCCAAGGAACGCCGCGGCGAATACCTCGGTGACACTGTTCAGGTCATCCCGCATATCACCGACGAGATCAAGCGTCGCATGCGCCTGCCTGCCGAAGGCAAGAACGCCCCCGACGTCATCATCACCGAAATTGGTGGCACTGTTGGCGACATCGAATCCCAGCCGTTCCTGGAGTCGGCACGCCAGGTCCGCCAGGACATTGGCCGCAACAATGTGTTCTTCGCACACGTTTCCCTGGTGCCCTACATTGGCCCGTCCCAGGAACTGAAGACCAAGCCCACGCAGCACTCTGTTGCAGCGTTGCGCTCACTGGGCATCCAGCCCGACGCCCTCATCCTGCGCTCCGACCGTGTCCTGCCCGCGGCAATGCACACCAAGATTGGCCGCGCCTGCGATGTTGACGTCGAAGCAGTCATTGGCTGCCCGGACGCCCCCAGCATCTACGACATCCCCAAGACCTTGCACTCGCAGGGCCTGGATTCCTACATTGTGCGTGCCCTGGACCTGCCGTTCAAGGACGTGGACTGGACCAAGTGGGACAAGCTTCTTGAAGCCGTCCACAACCCCCTTCACCACATTGTGATCGCCTTGGTGGGCAAGTACATTGACCTGCCGGACGCTTACCTGTCCGTTACCGAAGCCCTGCGTGCCGGCGGTTTCGCCAACAGCACCAAGGTCAAGATTCGCTGGGTCCCCTCCGATGACTGCGAAACCGAAGTCGGTGCCCGCACGGCACTGGGCGACGTTGACGCCATCTGCGTGCCCGGCGGCTTCGGCATCCGTGGCCTGGAAGGCAAGCTTGGCGCGCTGAAGTTTGCCCGCGAAAACAAGATCCCCACGCTGGGTCTTTGCCTCGGCCTGCAGTCCATGGTGATTGAGTACGCACGGAACATTGTTGGCTTGGAAGGCGCATCGTCCTCCGAGTTCGACGACAACCCCACGTACCCCGTCATTGCCACCATGGAAGAGCAGCTGGACATTGTGGGCGGCAAGGGCGATCTGGGCGGCACCATGCGCCTGGGCCTCTACCCCGCAGTGCTGACCGAAGGCTCCGTCATTGCGGAGACCTACGGCACCACGGACGTTTCCGAACGCCACCGTCACCGCTACGAGGTCAACAACAAGTACCGCGAGCAGATTGCAGCAGCTGGCTTGGTGTTCTCCGGAACATCACCTGACGGCAAGCTCGTGGAATTTGTTGAACTGCCCCGTGAGGTGCACCCGTACTACGTTTCCACCCAGGCACACCCGGAATTGAGCTCGCGCCCCACCCGGCCGCACCCGCTCTTTGCCGGTCTGGTGGCTGCAGCCCTGGAACGCCAAAAAGCAACACAGTTGTTGGAAGTTTAATGACCGCGCCCGGTACACCGTCCTGGACGGACACGATGCACCCAGCGGGGGAGCCGGTGGCTGACACTCTCAGCCACCGCCCCTTGCAGTCCTCCTCGACGGTGTACCAGGGCCGCATCTGGGACGTAGTCTCAGACACTTTTTCGCTGGCTCCCGGTGCCAAGCCGCTGACCCGTGACTACATTGCCCACCCTGGGGCGGTGGCCGTTGTGGTGCTGAACGACCACAACCAAGTCCTGATGCTGAGCCAGTACAGGCATCCCGTCCAGATGGTCCTCTGGGAGATCCCGGCCGGCCTTTTGGATGTGGAGGGCGAGGACTATGTTGTAGGTGCCGCCCGCGAATTGGCTGAAGAGGCCGATCTTGTGGCAGCCCAATGGCATGTTCTGACCGACTTCTTCAACTCTCCCGGTTCCTCCAGCGAAGCCATCAGAATCTATCTGGCACGCGGACTTTCCATGGTGCCCGAGGCCGACCGCCACGTGCGCACGGAAGAGGAAGCCGAAATCGAGTTCCGCTGGGTTGACCTTGCCGAGGCCGCCACCGCCGTGCTGGAGGGGCGCATACACAACCCGTCCGCCGTCGTAGGCATTTTGGCGGCAGCTCAGGCGCAACGTGACGGCTTTGCCTCCTTGCGCCCGGCTGGTGCGCCATGGCCAGAACACCCGGCCCAGCGCCAGCGGTGACCTCGCCGGAAACTTCCTCGGTGCTGGCCAGGAGCATTCAAGATTATCTGCTCCACGTTGGCGTTGAACGTGGCTTGGCGGCCAATACCTTGCAGGCCTATGCCAGGGACTTGCGGCGCTACGAGGAGTTTCTTGCCGCCGCCCACGTCACCGAACTGGGCCACATCACCCGCCACCATGTCAGCGAGTTTGCCCAAGGGCTGTCTGACGGGGCCGACGGCGGCTCAGCCCTGGGCCTGCGCTCGGTGGCAAGAACAGTGGTGGCTGTGCGCGGCCTGCACAAGTTCTGGGCTTTGGAGGGCATGAGCGACGCCGATCCCGCAGCAGACATACACCCGCCCCAAGCCGGGCAGCGATTGCCTAAAGCCATCAGCGTGTACGACGTCACGCGCATCCTGGAAGCGGCCGGCACGGACACCCCCACCGGCCTGCGGGATGCGGCCATGCTCGAATTCCTGTACTCCACCGGTGCCCGCATCAGCGAGGCAGTGGGGCTTGACGTTGACGACCTGGTTCTTCCCGAGAGTCTCGATGACGGACCGTCGCTGGTGCGGCTCTTCGGCAAGGGCTCCAAGGAACGCATTGTGCCCATTGGCTCGTACGCCCTGCGCGCCCTGGAGGCCTACCTGGTGCGCGGGCGCCCCGTTTTGGTGGCCAAGGGCGCCGGCACGCCTGCCCTGTTCCTCAATGCCAGAGGTGGCCGGATCAGCCGGCAAAGCGTGTGGACAATCCTGAAGGCCGCCGCCGAGGCTGCACAGGTCCAGACAGTCGTCTCCCCGCACACGCTGCGCCATTCCTTTGCCACACACCTGCTGGAGGGCGGTGCCGATGTCCGCGTGGTGCAGGAACTGCTGGGCCACGCCTCGGTCACCACCACGCAGGTGTACACGCTCGTCACGGCCGAAACGCTGCGTGAAGTTTATGCTGCGGCGCATCCAAGGGCCCTCGGCTAACTTTTACAACTGACCCGCAGAAAACGCCGAAAAAACGCGAATTTGGGGCGTTTTCGGCGTTTTCTGCGGGTCAGTTTGAAGTGCGGTCATGATGCCGCTTTATGCTGGAAGCATGAGCGCAGCCACCGAGTATTTTCGGAACAAATTGGATTTTGAGATTGACGTGATGGACGTCCACGGGAGTCTCGCGTCGGGGGAGTTTGTGCTGGTGGACACCCGCCGCCACGCCTCCTGGGAGCACGGGCACATCCCGGGAGCCCTGCACCTGCCCACGGCGCTCATCCCGGCCCAGGCGGCCGTGTTCATCCCCGCCGGGACACCGGTAGTGGTGTATTCGTGGGGGCCGGGCTGCAACGGCAGCACCTTTGCCGCCCTCGCCTTCGCCGAGCTGGGCTATCCGGTCAAGGAAATGTTGGGCGGCCTTGAATACTGGGCCAGGAACGGCCTGCCAGTGGAGTCCTCCGACGGCGTCACATCGCCTCCCAGCGATCCGCTCGTCACGGTGGCCTAAAATGCAAACTGACCCGCAGTAAACGACGAAAAAACACGATTTTCATCGATTTTTCGGCGTTTTCTGCGGGTCAGTTGTAAAAAAGGGGATTAGGCGGTGACGGCCAGGGCGTCGATCTCCACGAGCATGACTTCGTGCGGCAGGTCAACGAAGACGGTGGTGCGGGAGGGGAGTGCGCCGCTGGGCACGTTCTCCTTGATGAAGTCGCCGTAAACCTCGTTCATGGCGGGGAAGTCGTCGCGCGTGGTCAGGTAGACGCGGAACATGATGACGTCTTCAACGCTGGAGCCGCCGGCTTCCAGGATGGCCTTGACGTTCTCGAGCGTGCGGCGGGTCTGGACGCGGACGTCGCCGGCGCCAATGTACTCATTGACGGTGGGGTCCATGGGGCCCTGGCCGGAGACCTGGAACAGGCCGCCCTTCTTGACTCCCTGGGAGAAGACATGCGCCGGGGCCGGAGCGTTTTCGGTCAAGACGATAGTTTTTTCACTCATCGAGTGTTCCTTTCATTGGAGACCCAGCCCAAATCCTTCGAGATGGCCTCGGTCCCGTTTATTAGTATTGGCAGTAATTTCAGCAAGTCTTCATAGTTCAGCAGCACGACCGGGACCGAGAATGATGCCGCCCCCACCACACGTCCCGATGCGTCCCTGATGGGTGCTGCCACGCAGTGCACAATCGCTTCATGCTCCGATTTGTCCTGCGCCCACCCCTGGTCGCGCACAGTGGCCAGCTCAGCCAGCAATGCTTCAGGGGTGGTGAGGGTGTTCTCCGTCATTTTGACGTAGTCCAGCCCGGCAGCAATTTGTTCCTGGCGCGAGCGCGGCATGTCAGCGAGGATGACCTTTGCCACGGCCGCAGAATGTAGCGCCGCGGTGAGGCCGATCCTGGAGTACATCCGGACCGGGTGGTGCGACTCGAATTTGTCGATGTACACCACCTCGGCGCCCTCCAGCTCAGCCAAGTGCACGGTGTGACCTGTTTGGTCGTTCAGCCTGGCTAGATGTGGGCGGGCCACCTGCCGCAGATCCCGTTGTTCCAGCGCCAGAGAGGACAGTTCAAAGAGTTTGCGCCCCAACTGGAACTGCCCGGCGTTGTTGCGCACCAGAAAATGTTCGGCCTCCAGTGAGTGCAAAAGGCGCATCACGGTGGTCTTGTGGACGTTGGAGGTGGAGGCCAGCTCATCGAGCGTGGCGGGCTGCTTCGCCAGCTGCGCCATCAGATCTAGGGCGCGGACCAGGCTTTGGCTCATGGCAGGGCTCCTGTCAGTACGGGGGAGTCGATCCGGCCGGGCGCCACATGCGTGGCGGCCCAGTCAGCCTCGGAGCAGGCCAGGATCTTTTCCAGCACCTCGGTGCTGGGCAGCGGGCCGCGGTCCCCGGGGACAGTCAGGGTGGCTGCGGCGCTCAAGTGGCCGCGGCGCAGGGATGAGCGCTGGTCAAGGCCAAAGAGCATGCCGCTGAGGTAGCCGGCAGCGAAGGCGTCGCCGGCACCCACAGGCTCCAGCACCGAGACGCTCAGGGACGGCACTTCCACCCGGCCGCCGTCGCGCATCAGGGCAATCGCCGAGGTGTGCGCGTTCTTGAGGACAATGACCGCCGGGTCCGGCAGCATGGCCCGCAGTTCCGCTTCGTCATTGGTGCCGAAGGCCGCAATGCCTTCATCGGCGCCCACCAGCACGACGTCGGACTGGTTGGCCAGGGTGCGCAGGATGCTTTCGTCCTCCTGGGCCCACAGTGCCCCGCGCCAGTTCACGTCAAAGGAGACCAGCCGGCCGTTGCGGGGAAGGGCCAGAATGCCTGCCAGCAGGGCCCGGCAGTCGGGGGAGAGCGCTGCCGTGATGCCGCTGAGGTGGATCAGGGCGGCCTGATCCAGCAGGGTTGCCACGGCGGGGTTGTCCAGCATGGCAGGGCTCATGGCCGAGGCTGCAGAGCCGTGGCGGTAGTACAGCACGGAGCTTTCCTCGGAGTCCGACTGCGCGGACGCCGGAATCTTCACGTAAAGGCCCGTGGCGCGGGTGTCATCACGTTCCACGCCGCTGACGCCCACATCATGGGATGACAGGTCGTTGAGGATGCGGGTGCCAAAACCGTCGTCGCCAACACGGCCCACCCAATGGGCAGCAACACCCATGGCGGCCAGGCCCATGGCCACATTGGATTCTGCTCCGCCCACGCCATAAAACAGTTCCGTGGCCTCAGCTAGCGGCACTTGGTGTGTGGGGGTGAGCATGGCCATCGTCTCTCCGATGCAAACAACTGAAAGCATGGACTCTCTGCACTTCCTCTCACACGGTTGGGCGACTAATTTCACTGGTAAATCAAGGGGACGGAGGGAGTTTCCAACAGCCTTGGCTGTGCTTGGCATCTCATTCCCGCCTTGACGGACGAATCCAGACCATGTTAGACATGCTCTTGGTGAGTTTGCAACTAGCGTTGCAAAATACGCAACGGGGCCGGATGTCTGGCCCGTGAAGGGAAGCAACAATGGGCAGCACGCAAGCATCGGTGAACAACGCGGTCAAAACTGGATCCGCCATCAATTCCGCCATGGTGGATGCGCTGGATGCGATTGAATTGAGCTGGAAGTACAAGGCTGTTCCGGCATCGTCCCACGGCCAGAGTGCCGGCGCGTTTGTGGCCTCCGGCGTCACCCTGGCTGAGCTGCCAACACCCCTGCTGACCCTTGACGCTGCCGCCTTGGGTGCCAACGTTGAGCACATGGCAGATTGGTGCGCTGGCAAGGGCGTGCTGCTGGCACCTCACGGCAAGACCACCATGGCACCGCAAATGTGGCGCGAGCAGCTTGACCATGGCGCCTGGGGCATCACCTTGGCCAACGCCTCCCAGCTGCGGGTGGGCCACGCCTTTGGGCTTCAGCGCGTCATGGTTGCCAACAGCCTGACCGACCCCGCTGCCATCACCTGGCTGGCGGCCACCCAAGGCCCAGCCTTCTCCGTGGTGTCCTGGGTTGACTCCCTGCAAACAGTGGCCCTGCAGGAGCACGTGCTCTCGGCAATTCCCGGCTCGGTCATTGACGTGATCGTGGAATTGGGCGGAAACGGCGGACGCACCGGCATCCGGACTGTTGCGCAGGCCCTTGAACTTGCCCGGGCCGTCAACGCCGCTAAGCATTTGCGCCTGGTTGGCGTGGGCGGCTACGAAGGCTCCCTGGCTCACACGGCCGACGCCGATGCCCTCACCGCTGTCCGTGGCTACCTTTCGGGCGTCAAGGACCTCCACGAGGCCCTGCTGGGCGAAGGACTCTACGCCCACGATGCCGACATCATCGTCACAGCCGGTGGCAGCGCCTACTTTGACGAGGTCGTGGACGTGCTCGGCGGCTGCTCGAGCGACGGCGCAAACGGCGGCCCCCGCATTGACGTGATCATCCGCAGCGGCGCCTACATGGTGCACGACGACGGCTTCTACCGCGGCATTTCCCCCTTCGCCCGTGGTGCACGTGCGGAAGCCGGGCAGGCGCCCTTCGCCTCAGCCATGCATGCCTGGGCCCGTGTGGTCTCCGCACCCGAACCGGGCCTGGCCATCCTCGACGCCGGTAAGCGGGACATGCCCGTCGATGAGGGCCTGCCTGAACCGCAACTGCTCGGGACGTCTCTGGGTGGTGAGATGGCAGAGCTGGCCGGCGCCAGCATCAGCGCCGTCAATGACCAGCATTGCTTCCTGCGTTTTGATCCTGAAACCACCACCGTGAACATCGGCGATGTGGTCCGTTTGGGTCTTTCCCACCCCTGCACAGCCTTTGACAAGTGGACGCTCATCCCCGTCCTGGCCGATGCCGACAGCGACAACCGCGTTGTGGATCTCATCCACACGTTCTTCTAATCCATGGCGACCCCAAACGCTGCCGTGCGCACAGTCATCACCAACGCAACCGTCGTGGACGGCAGCGGCACGCCCAGGTTCGCCGCCGACGTCGTCCTTGAAAACGGCGCCATCCACAGCATCACCGCCCCCGGCACGATTCCGTTGGACGACGGCGCCATTGACGCCAGCGGGCTGGTGCTGAGCCCGGGGTTCATCGACATGCACGCCCACTCAGACCTGCAGTTGTTCCTGAACCCGGAGCACTACGCCAAACTCAGCCAAGGTGTCACCACCGAACTGCTGGGACAGGACGGGCTCTCCTACGCGCCGATCGATGACCTCACGCTTGAGGGCGTGCGGCAAAAGATTGCCGGCTGGAATGACAACCCCGAGGACTTCGACTTCAATTGGCGCACCGTGGGGGAGTACCTGGACCGCCTTGACGAGGGCATTGCCACCAATGCGGCCTACCTGATTCCCCAGGGCACTGTCCGCGCCATGGTGCGTGGCTTCGGCGAGGGCGACGCCAGTGCCGAGGAGATCGCTGCGCAGCAGGCCGTTATCCGCCAAGGCATGGAGGAAGGCGCCGTGGGCATGTCCTCCGGGCTGACCTACACCCCGGGCATGTACGCCACCACCGAGGAGTTGGCGCAGCTGTGCTCCACTGTGGCCGAGTTTGGCGGTTTCTACGCCCCGCACCACCGTTCCTACGGGAAGGGCGCCCTCGAGGCGTACGACGAAATGATTGAATTGAGCCGCGAAACCGGCTGCGCCCTGCACCTCTCCCATGCCACCATGAACTTTGCCCCGAACAAGGGCCGTGCTCCGGAACTGCTGGGGCTCATTGACCGTGCCCTGGACGACGGCGTGGACATCACCTTGGACACGTACCCGTACCTGCCAGGTGCCACCACCTTGTCGGCGATCCTGCCCAGCTGGGCCTCGGCCGGCGGCAGCATGCCCACCATGGAACGGCTCCGCGACCCGGACACCTTGATGCGCATTCGTGAAAACGTGGAGATCTACGGTTCCGATGGCTGCCACGGCGTGGTGGCTGAGTGGGAGACGCTGGAAATTTCGGGGGTCAGGAACCCTGACCTGGATGGCTATGTGGGCAAGACCGTGGCCCGGATTGCCGAGGAAACCGGACAGGACCCCTTTGACGTTTTCGTTGACATCCTGCTGCGCGACGAGATGGCCACGGGCATCCTGCAGCACGTGGGCCACGAGGAAAACGTGCAGGCCATCATGGTGCACAAAACCCACACCGGTGGTTCCGACGGCATCCTTGTTGGCGGCAAACCGCATCCGCGGGCCTGGGGCACGTTCCCGCGCTACCTGGGCCACTACAGCCGCGAACTGGGACTGCTGACCCTTGAGGAAACAGTCAACCACCTCACCGGCCGCCCCGCCGCACGTCTCAAGCTCGTGGACCGCGGCCTGGTCCGGGCCGGCTACGCCGCGGACCTTGTGCTCTTTGACCCGGAAACCGTCAACGCCACAGCCACCTTTGCCGAGCCGCGCCAGGCCGCAGCCGGCATCCACTACGTCTTTGTCAACGGCGTTGCCGCCATCGCGGCAGGCAAACCCACCGGTGCACGCGCCGGCCGGGCCCTGCGCCGCACCCAGGAAGGAACACGAACCACACCATGAACAATCTAGAATTTATTGCCCGGCTCGAAGCAGACCGCACCATCGCAGTAGTGCGCGCCCCGGACATTGCCGACGCCGCAGAACTATGCCGCGCCCTCGTGGCAGGCGGCATCACCGGGGTCGAGCTGACCTACACCACCCCCAACTTGCTCAAGCACGTTGCCCGTGCCGCCGAAACCGCCGCCGAACACGGTGCCGTGGTGGGTGTGGGCACCGTCCTCACCGCCGAGCAGGCCAAGGCAGCCATCGATTCCGGCGCCCAGTTCCTGGTGACACCGGGCATCCGCCCCGAGGTGGCCAAGGTTGCCGCGGACGCCGGCATCCCCTTCGCCCTGGGCGCCCTGACCCCCACGGAGGTGGCCATGGCGCTTGACCTGGGCTCCGCCGTCGTAAAGATCTTCCCGGCCAGCGCCATGGGCCCGGCCTACCTGAAGGACCTGCAGGGCCCCTACCCGGGCGTCAAGCTGCTGCCTTCTGGCGGAATCAACGCGGCCAATGCACAAGACTTCCTCGCCGCCGGCGCACTCGCCGTCTGTTGCGGCACGGCAGTGGTGCCGCCCGCCGTCGTGGCTGCCGGAACCTGGGCAGACATCACAGCACGCGCTGCCGCATTCACCAGCATTCTTCGCTAATCATCTTCTTTCGAAAGTTCCTCCCATGACAGAGTTTGTTAATTGGCTGCACCACGACACGGCGGGGCTCCTGCTCCTGGCTGGCGTGGGCATTGCCGTCCTGCTGGTCTTGATCATCAAGGTCAAGCTGGAACCCTTTATTGCCCTTCTGGTGGTGGGTGTCCTGGTGGCACTGGCCGGCGGTGTGTCCGTGCAGGACCTGGTCGGTTCGGCCACCAAGAGCAGCGACGCCATCATTGAAAAGGGCTTCGCCGGGATCCTTGGCCACATCACCGTCATCATCGGCCTGGGCACTGTGCTGGGCGCCATCCTGGAACGCTCGGGCGGCGCCGAGGTGCTGCTGGGCCGGCTCGTCAAGAT
This sequence comes from Arthrobacter glacialis, assembly GCF_002909445.1. Taxonomy (GTDB): domain Bacteria; phylum Actinomycetota; class Actinomycetes; order Actinomycetales; family Micrococcaceae; genus Specibacter; species Specibacter glacialis. The sequence goes on along the minus strand of NZ_PPXC01000010.1, from coordinate 129,179 downwards.
CTTTGGCGAAAAGGGCACGCCCCTGGCCATGGGTATCACAGGCTTTGTGCTGGGTATTCCTGTGTTCTTCGACATTGGCATTTTCGTGTTGGCGCCGCTGGTTTACGTGGCCGCCATCAAGGGCGGGAAGTCGCTGGCCCTGTACGCCTTGCCGCTGCTGGCCGGCTTGTCAGTCACCCACGCATTCCTGCCCCCGCACCCCGGACCCGTGGCCGCTGCCGGACTTTTCCACGTGGAACTGGGCTGGATCATCATCATGGGCCTGGCCTGCGGCATCCCGGCCTGGTTTGCCTCCGGCATTCTCTGGGGGACCTGGATTGGCAAGCGCGTCATGGTGAACGTGCCTGAGGACAGTGTTATTGAGGAATCGGATGAGGCCAAGGCCCTCGGCGATCCCGGCCTGGGCACCGTGCTGCTGGCCATCGGCACCCCGATGATCCTGATCCTGGGCGGCACCTTTGGAAACATTGCGCTGCCCGACGGCGGCCTGCGTACCACCTTGCAATTCCTGGGTAACCCGGCCATCGCCCTGACAGTGGCCGTGCTGCTGGCCATGTGGCTGCTTGGCACGCGCCGCGGCATGAGCCGGGACGAACTGGCCGAGCTGACATCAACGTCGCTGCGACCTGTCGGCATGATCCTGCTGGTGGTGGGTGCCGGCGCCTTCTTCGGTGCCGTCCTTGGTGCAACCGGTGTGGGCAAGGCCGTCGCCGACTCGCTGTCCACGGCTGGCTTGCCGCTGCTGCTCTCCGCGTTCGTCATCTCCGCCGGAATGCGCATTGCCCAAGGCTCGGCGACAGTGGCCATTGTGACCACCGGCGGTATCCTGGCCCCCAGTGTTCTCGCCGCCGGGTATTCGCAACCGCAGCTGGCCCTGATTGTCATGGCCATTGCCTCCGGTTCCGTCATTGCCAGCCACGTCAACGACGGCGGCTTCTGGATCATCTCCAAATACTTCAACATGTCCGTCAAGGACACCTTGAAGACCTGGACTGTGCTGGAAACTGTGCTGTCCATTGTGGGCTTCGGCATGGCTGCCTTGATTTGGCAGTTCGTCTAGCCACCAACCTTTACGTTCGACGGCGGTCCCTCGAGGAAAGTGAGGGGTCGCGGTCGCCGTTTGCATGGTCGAGGTTATCCACAGGAGCGCCACGCCCCCGTTGAATTGGGTTGAATGCAGGGCGATGCTGGATTCATGGAAACGCGCGATCTGGCCAGCAGAATCACCCGGGACTGGCCCGCAGGGAAGACCATTGCCGCGACGGACCAACTGACTGCGGCCGGGCTTGGCCCGCGGGTGTTGAACGCAGCAAGGGCGAGCGGCCTGCTGTTTCGCATCAGGCACGGTGTCTACATCCGACTGGTGGAGTGGCAGCAGAAGACGCCGTGGGAGCAGGACATGCTCAGACTTCGCGCCCATGCCCTGGCCACTCACGGAAACGCCTGCTACAGCCATCTCAGCGCCGCCCGTTTGCTGGGGTTGCGGGTGTGGAATGCAGGCCGCGAGATTCACGTGAGTTCACCTTCTTCCCTATCGTCCACCAGTAAGGTTCGGGGCGTCACAGTGCACCGGCGTACGGTGTCCCCGGAACAGCTGATGCGGATTCGGCGCCGTCACATGGGGATCGTGAGGCTCACGTCGCTGGAGCAAACCATTGTTGACTGTGCCCGGACATCGCCTTTTGTCACAGCAGTCATCATTGGTGACAGCGGATTGCACCAGGGAGCCAAGATCGAAGCAATGCTCGCGCTGCTGGACACACTTGCCGGCCACCGCGGCGTGGCCGCGGCGCGCAAGGTCATTGACGCACTGGATAGCGGCTCAGAGTCAGCAGGGGAAACCCGGACACGATTGTTCATCGCAGGTATGGACATCCCCGCGCCGGAGTACCAAGTGCGGTTGATTGTCCGGGGAAACGCCTACCGGGTGGACGGGGCATGGCGAGACATCAAATTGGCCTTGGAGTTTGACGGCAAAACCAAGTACTTCGACTTCAAACCCACGGATGAGGCCATTTATGAGGAACGGCTGCGTGAACGCGAACTGATGGAGGCGGGGTGGAGCTTCATCCGGGTGGTCTGGGCGGATCTGGCGAACCCCGAACTTCTGCGCCGGCGCATCAAGGCTGCCATGCTGAACGCGCAGCGGCGGATGGTTGACTAAGCGTCTCCACATCGCACTGCAGCGACTGCGTGCCAAACAGGTCAGGGCCCATGAAATTTCATGGGCCCTGACCTGTTTGGCACGCCATCACTGGAGGAACGCAACTTTGGCACGCAGTCACCGTGAAGCGGTGCGGGCACTACTTCAGCAGCGTTGCCGAGCGGCGCGACCCCAGCTTCACCGAGATCCGCAGTCCCACGGCAGCAGCCATGGGCCCCACCTCGCGCACCTTGGCCGGCGTCATGCGGGAGGTCAGCGAAGAAACGCTCAGCGCCGCCACCACGACGTCATCGTGGTTGAAGATTGGCGCCGCAACGCAACGCACCTCGGGCTCGTTCTCCCTGTCATCAATCGAGTAGCCGCGGCGGCGCACGGCGGCGAGTTCCTGGCGCAGTGCTGCCGGATCGGTGATGGTCTTGGCCGTGATGGGCGCCAGCGGCACGGACAGAATCGAGGACACCACCTCCTCGGAGCTGTACGCCATGATCGCCTTGCCCACGGCCGTGCAGTACGCGGGCATGGTGGCGCCCACGCGCGATGCCATGCGCACGGTGGCCTCGTCCTCCACCTTGTCCAGGTACACCACCTCATGGCCGGAGAGGACCACCAGGTGAACCGTGTTGGCAGTCTTGCGCATCAACGCGCGCAGCTCCGCATTGGCGGCGCTGCGCAGGTCCAGCGAATCCAGGTACGACTGCCCCAGCCGCAGACTGCCAAAGCCCAGACGGAACTTCCCGCTTTGCCGGTCCCGCTCAAGGAGGTTCTCATCGATGAGCGGGGTGGTCAGGCGCAGCACTGTGCTCTTGTTGATGCCCGAGCGCTTGGCCAGGTCCAGCAGGGACATGCCTTCCGGGTCGGTGGACTGTTCAGCCACGACGGACAGCAGGCTCAGCGCCTTCCGCAGGGACGACGACGAGTTCCGCTTCTCGCTGCTGTCTTCCGGTTCGCTCACTGGGCTTCGGCGGCCTGGGCTGCTGCCGCCTGCTCCGCCTCGTAGTCCCGCTTCCAACCTGCGACGCCGGGGCGCTGCTGCCAGGGGCGGGGGCCGTCCAGCGGCCGGAACTCCACGCCCATGGCGGAGAGCCGGTCCAGGTGGGCAGGGGAAAGCCGGGCGTGGAAGTCGGCGTAGTCGCGTGTGTCCGGGGTGGACCAAAAAACTTCGGCGATGGCGCTCAACCGGGGGAACGCGGCATAGTCGATGCGCCGTGCCGAGGGGAGGTGCTCGGTCCAGATGTTGGCCTGCGCCCCCAACAGCCGGCCCGGGAAGTCCTTGTCACCGGCGTCGGGCATGGGGTCAAAGTTGTACACCGCCTCAAGGGTGGTGACGAAGCCAACCGGGACGGGTTCCTCTTCAAGGGCCGACTGGCGGTGGTCCAAGTACAGTTTGTGTTCGGGGCACATGACCACATCGTAACCCTTGGCCAGGGCATCCAAGCCGCCTTCGTAGCCGCGCCATGAGGCGACCAGGGCGCCGTCGGGCAGGCCGACGTCGCCAATCTCATCCCATACGCCGGACTTGCGCCCGTTCTGGTGCAGGTGTTCGGCCAGCTGTCCCACAAACCAGCCGTGGAGGCCCGCAACGGACTCGAAGCCCAGATTGGCGGCAGCCTTGAGCGCGAACGGGCTGGCATTCCACTGGTCCAGGGGGACTTCGTCGCCGCCCAGGCTGATCCAGGGGGAGGGGAAGATGTCCATGACCTCATCGAGCACGTCCCGGTAGAACTGCACCGCATAGGCGGTGGGTTCAAGGACGTTTTCGTTAATGCCCCATCGGGTCCACACCTCCAGGGGCTTGCCAGCCAGGCCCAGCTCCGGGTAGGCGGCAATGGCTGCCTGGGAGTGGCCGGGCACATCAATTTCCGGGATGACTGTGATGTTCCGGGCGGCGGCGAACGCCACGATCTCGCGCAGGTCTTCCTGGGTGTAGAAGCCGCCGTGCGGGGTGGCGTCAAAGATGCCCGCACGCCAGGCCCCCAGGTTGGATTCCTTGCGCCAGGCGCCCACTTCGGTCAAACGCGGGTACTTCTTGATTTCCACCCTCCAGCCCTGGTCATCGGTCAGGTGCAGGTGCAGCACGTTGAGCTTGTGCGCGGCAACGACGTCGATGAAGCGCAGCACATCATTTTTGGGGATGAAGTGCCGGGCCACATCCAGCATGACCCCGCGGTAGCTGAAGCGGGGCCGGTCGGTGATGACGGCCGTGGGCAGCTCCCAGGAGGACGCCGTCGGAGCCTGGCGGTGCGCCGCCGGACCCAGCAGCTGGCGCAGTGTCTGGGCACCGTACAGGGCGCCGGCGTTGTCCGAGGCCGTGATCCGCACAGCCGTGTCGATGGTCAGCGTGTAGCCCTCGGGTTCCACGGAGGGGTCCAGGGCGAACACGATGGTGGCGGCCGGTGCGTCGGCGGACGCGGTGCCGGCCAGCTCCCATCCGGTGGCGGCACCGAGCGCGCCCACAAACCAGCGCCGGGCGGCGGCCAGTTCCGGGGATGAGGCCACAGAAGTGGAGTCGTCAAGGTGGAGGGTGGAACCTGTTGCGGTGAAGGAGCCGGGGGCGGGGAGCAAGGAATGCATGGAAGGCCTTTCTTAGCCCTTGACGGCGCCGGCCAGTCCGGAGACGAGCTTGCGCTGGACAGCGATGAAGAAGATGAGGACCGGGATGGTCATGATGACCGAGCCGGCCATGATGGCGCCCCAATCGTTCTGGTCCGGCTTGAAGAAGGTCAGCAGAGCCATGGGCAGGGTGGAGTTTTCCTGGGCCGAGATGATGAACGTCTTCGCGAACAGGAAGTCGTTCCACGTGGAAATGAAGGCAAACACCGAACATGCCACCACGCCCGGGGCCACCAGCGGAAACAGGACCGAGCGGACAAAGCGGAAGCTGCTGGCGCCGTCGAGCTTGGCGGCCTCCTCCAGCTCCAGCGGCACCGCGGCCACAAAGCCGCGCAGCATCCAGATGGCGAACGGAATGCTGAAGCCCACATGCACCAGGATCAGCGAGCCCAAGTGGTTCAGGCCGATCGCCGGCATGGTTTCGCCAAAGTTGCGGAACAAGAAGAACAACGGAATGGTCAGGGCCTCCACGGGCACCATCTGGGCCACGAGGATGATAATGAGCAGCTTGGTGCGCATCTTGAAGTTGTAGCGGGTCACGGCCACGGCGGCCAGGAACGCGAAGAGCGTGGACAGGACCACCACGCTGAGTGCCACAATGAGCGAGTTCAAGAAGTATTGGCCGAAGTTGTTCACGTTCAGGACCCGGGCGAACGAGTCAAAGGACGGGGTGAGGGTCCACGGGGTGGAGTCTCCGGCGTCGAGCGCCGTGGCCGGCTTCAGGGCCGACAGCACCATCCAGTACAGCGGGAAGGCGACGGCAACAGCTATGAGCAGGCCGATGATGTTCACGGTCCAGCCCCTGCGGGCGGGGAATATACGACGGCGGGAGGCCGGCTTGGCGGGCCCGTCCAGTTTGAGCGTTGTCACAGGACTTCACCACTCCTTTTGAGTAGTCGCAGGTAAACAAGGGTGATGACCAGCAGCAGGACCGTCATGATGACGCCCAGGGCGGAGCCAAGGCCGTACAGGCTGGCCGCGAAGGCCTGCTGGTAGCCGTACACGTTCAAGACCATGTTTTGGCCGGCAATGCCGCCGCCGCTGGTCATGATGTAGATCTGGGAGAAAATCTTGAAGTTCCAGATGATGGACTGGATGGTCACGATGATGACGATGGGGCGCAGCATGGGCAGCATGATGTTGGAGAAGATGCGCGGCATGGAGGCCCCGTCAAGGCGGGCCGCCTCAATGACTTCAGTGGGAATCGCCTGGATGCCGGCGTAGACGGTGACCATGACGAACGGGAACGAGCACCAGACAACTTCGCTGGCAACCAGGCCAAACGCCGACCACTTCTCATACGTCCAGGAATGATCCACGAATTGGCTCAGCCCAATGCCGGCCAGCATCTTGTTGATCAGGCCCTGGGTGGGATCGAACAGGAACAGCCAGACGGCGCTGCCTGTCACGGCGGGGGTTGCCCACGCGCCGAGCGAGACGGCAAAGAGCGTGTTGCGGACCCACGGGCGCAAACGGGTGGCCAGGACGGCCAGGGCGGAGCCCGTCACCAGGGTGAGAATCACGCAGGCCGAGGCGAAGATGACGGTGTTGGCGAGCACCTGCCAGAATTCCGGGTCCGCCATGAGCGTCCGGTAGTTTTCCAGTCCGATGAAGTCAAGGGGCGCGTTGCCGCTGACCTGGTCCTGGCGGTAGTCGTAGAGTGACACGTTGACCAGCTGGAACAGCGGGTAGCCCATCAGGGCGATCAGCACTATCAGGGCCGGAGCCAGGTACAGCCAGTGCTCAAACCGGCTCACCCCGCCGCGGCGCTTCGTGCGGCGCGGCGACGGGGTGGCCGGCTTCGGCTCCTGCAGGGAAGGCTTTGCGGGAAGTTGAAGGGTCATTTGGTGACTACTTTGCTTCAAAAATCTTGTTCATGGCTGCTGTGGTGTCCTTGGCTGCCGTGGGGACGTCAGCCTTGCCGGTGACAACCTGCTGGTACATGTTGGTGAACAAGCCCTTGGCGTCAACGGTTGACCAGGTCGAGGTGATCGGCACAAAGTTGGTGCCGGCGGCGATCGTGTCAATGAACGGCGCCACGTACGGGTTCTCCTCGGCGACGCTCTTTTGCACATCGGTGAAGGTGGGCAGGTTGCCCATGGCGTCGAACATGGCCAGCTGGGACTTCTTGCTGGCCAGGGCCTGGACGAACTCGTTGGACAGGGTGCTCTTCTTGGAGCTCTTGAAGACGCCCAAGTTGTTGCCGCCGGCAAAGGCCGGGGCAATGGAACCGGCCTCGACGCCGGGAACGGGCACCACGCCGAACTTGTCCTTGAATTCGCTGGCCGCGATGGCCTTGTAGTTGAAGTCGCCACCAATGGTCATCCCGGCCTTGCCCGCAATGAACTGCTGGACGCTGGCGTTGCCGCCAAATTCGGCGCAGGTCTGCGCCGGGCAGATGTCATCCTTCATCAAGTTGGTGTAGGCCGCGATCCCGGCCTGCGACTCGGGTGTGTCCAGCTTCGAGGAGAAAGTGCCGTTGGTGTCTGCCGCGATGGCGCCGCCATGGGCCCACAGGTACGGCATGGCGGAGAACTGTGCCTTGCCGCCTACGGAGATGCCCAGCATGCCGGGGTTCTTGGCGCGCACTGCACGGGCGGCCGTTTCAATCTCCGCCATGGTCTTGGGGACTTCGACGCCGGCAGCCTTGAGGATGTCGGTGCGGAAGTACAGGGCCCGGACGCCCACAAACCACGGCACGCCGTAGTTCTTGCCGTCCAGTGCGGTGGTGGCCAGCACCTTGGGGTCCAGGTCCTTGCCCTCGTCCCAGGACTTGATGCTGGAGGTGATGTCGGCGAGGCCGCCGGCTGCCACATAGCTGGCCAGGTCTGTGTTGCCGTACTCGGCCACGTCAGGGGCGCTGGAGGGGTCGTTGAAGGCGGCCTTGAACTTCTCGGCACGAGTGTCAACGGGGATGTACTGGACGTCGACTTTGACGTCCTTGTGGGTTGCTTCGAATTCCTTGATGGTTGCGTTGACCACGGCCGACTTGGGGTCCTGGTTGACTTCGGAGAAGAGCCAGACGCGCAAGGTGCCTGTCTTGTCGTCCTGCGTTGAGGCAGCGTTGTTGGATGTTGGGGGTGCGCAGCTGGTCAGGGCCAGGGCAGCCAGTGTAGCTACGGCGAGCATGCGTGAGATCTTCACGGTTCCTCCAGGGGTGTTGGTCAGGTGTGGGCGCTGGCAGAAATCGCAGCGGGCATGAGATGACATTAGGAGGGCCCGAGGAGTGGGACGAAGCACATTCCGCATAAGTTTCGCTATGCAAAATCTATATTTGTTATTTGACACGCGTCACACACTTGTGATGTGGGACCTTGTGGTGAAAATGTGTCAAATTCCTTGCTAGTGCTGGAAGGTTTGCCGGTGGCCTAGGCTGGAGTCATGACTTCCGCCCCTGTAACTCTGTGTTTCATGCTCCGTACCCATGAGGGCCGGGAGCAGGTGCTGCTGGGGCTGAAAAAGACTGGCTTCGGCGCGGGAAAAGTTGTGGGGATTGGCGGCCATGTAGAGCCGGGGGAGAGCATTGTTGCGGCGATTTGCCGTGAAGTTGCCGAGGAAACTAGCCTCGTCATTGGGGCGATGGACCTGATTCCTGCGGGCACCGTGGCCTTCGTGTTCCCGGCCAAGCCCGAATGGGACATGTTCACCACAGTGTTCTTGTGCCGGACGTTCGCCGGCGACGCCGTTGAAAGCGATGAAATTGCGCCACAATGGCACCCGGTGGGGGATTTGCCCCATGCGCACATGTGGGCAGATGCCAGCCACTGGCTCCCGGCGTTCCTGTCGGGGGAGCGTGGCCACTGGCGCGTAGTCCTCAATGACGACAATGAAACTGTTGCATCGAGCATCCACACACCGCCACTGGGTGCCGTCCCGGCAGACAGTCGGGGCATGGGCAGCTAGTTTGCTGCCGGGCCACTTGGCATTTATGCGCTTTAGCGGCTTGTGGGCGGTTCACCAACCGCCTGCAAGCCGCTAAAGCGCAGACAAGACCACCAGGCGCACAAATGCACGTTGGCCAGCTACGGTTTGGCCACGGTCAACAGGAACGTTGAATCTTCCAAGGCGTCCACGCTGTGGCGTGCCATGGGCACCACCAAATGGTCTCCCGGCGAGCCTTCCCATGTGACGCCGCCGGAAACCAGGGCTATGCGCCCGCTGAGCACCTGAATCGTGGCCTCTCCGGGATTGTCGTGCTCGTCCAGCCTGGATCCGGCTGTGAGGGCAACCACCGTTTGGCGCAAGACCCGTTCGTGCCCGCCGTACACCGTTCTGGAACTACGGCCGCTGTTCTTGGTCTTGGCGCCTCCCAAAAGTTCCCGGGCCAGTGCCGTCAGTGATGATTTTTCCACGATGCTCCTTTGAACTGATCGGAAGCTGCCGTACTTTTCCTCAGACTACCCGCAACGGGTGGTTGGCGACACAGTTGTTACCACGTGTCCCGGGAGTGGGCGGTGGACGACGACGGGAGGCCACCCCTCATGGAAAGGTGACCTCCCGCCCGTGGGCACAGGCTCAGGAAGAGTTAGGCCAGGTGGCGCTCCGGCACGCCGTTGTAGGCGCTCAGGGGGCGGATCAGTGCGTTGCTTGCCCGCTGTTCCATGATGTGGGCTGTCCAGCCGGTGATGCGGGAGGCAATGAAAATGGGTGTGAACATGTCCGTGTCAAAGCCCATCAAATGATACGTGGGCCCCGCCGGGTAGTCGAGGTTGGGCTTGATGGCCTTGGCCTCGTCCATGGCCTGTTCCAGCCCGTCGTACAGGCCCAGCATCTCGGGTCGGTCGAAGTGCGCGATCATCTTATCCAGCGCCCCCTTCATGGTGGGCACGCGGGAATCGCCGTGCTTGTAGACGCGGTGGCCGAAGCCCATGACCTTCTTCTTCGCGGCCAGGGCGTCCTCCATCCACGCCTTGGCACGGGCGGCGGCCTCCTCGCGAGACTCCTCCTTGCGGATGCCGATCTCGTCAAAGGTGTGCATGACGGCCTCGTTGGCGCCGCCGTGCAGCGGGCCCTTCAGCGCGCCGATGGCACCTGTCACGGCCGAGTGCAGGTCCGAGAGCGTCGAGGTGATGACGCGTGCAGTAAACGTCGAGGCGTTGAAGGAGTGCTCGGCGTAGAGCACCATCGACACCCGGAAGGCATCCACCACCTCCGGGGCCGCTTCCTCGCCGAAGCTCATCCACAGGAAATTCTGCGAGTAGTCCAAGTCAGCGCGGGGTTCCACCATGGATAAGGAACGACGGCGGCGCTGGTCGTAGGCAACGACGGCCGGGAACTGGGCAAAAAGCGACTTAGCCTTCTCAACCTCGGCCTCCGGGGAGGAGTCCTCGGCCAACGGGTGGTTGGCACCCAAAACGGAGACGGCCGTGCGGGCAACATCCATGGGGTGGCAGTCCAGCGGCAGCAGGTCAATCGCCGCGCGAACATTAACATCAAGCGCACGGTTGGCGCGTTCAAAGGACTCGAACGCGGCCAACTCTTCATCGGTGGGCAGTTCCCCGGTCCACAGCAGCAGTGCCACTTCCTCAAAGGACTTGCTGGCCGCCAATTCCTGCACCGGATAGCCGCGGTACAGCAGCGAGTTGGAGTCCGGGTTCACCTTGGAAACAGCGGTGTAGTCGGCCACAATGCCAGCAAGACCCTTACGAACGTCTTCGTCACTCACAGTTGGTACTCCTTCTTGAAAATGAACTGATGCCTAAAGGTTTGCGCTGTTGCTGTCGGTATCCAGGCCGGGGACCTGAAAATTAAAGATGGACGTATCAAACTGGTTATACGCCTCATAGTCAACTAATTCATAGAGCCGGGCCCGGGTCAACATCTCCGGCACCGCAGCCTTCTGGGTGCCGTCGGCGGATATCGCGTCCAAAACGCGCTCGGCCGCACCCATGGCACTGCGCAGCAGCGTGACCGGGTAGATGATCATGGCCACGCCGGCCGCGGCCAGCGCATCCCGGGTGAACAGTTCGCTCTTGCCAAACTCGGTCATGTTCGCCAACACCGGCACGTTGACCGCCTTGCACACGGCCTCAAATTCGGCCACGCTTTTCATGGCTTCGGGGAAGATGGCATCCGCTCCGGCGTCAACGAGAGCCTTGGCACGGTCAATGGCAGCATCCAGGCCTTCCACGGCGCGGATGTCGGTGCGGGCCATGATCAGGAAGTTTTCATCCCTGCGGGCATCGGCGGCGGCGGCGATACGCTTGATCGCCGTATCCAAATCCACCATGTTCTTGCCGTCGAGGTGGCCGCAACGCTTGGGGTTGAACTGGTCCTCAATGTGGCAACCGGCCAGCCCGGCATTTTCCAGCTCCTGGATGGTGCGGGCCACATTCATGGGCTCGCCAAAACCGGTGTCGGCGTCGATCAGGCACGGCAAGTCCGTCATGCGCGCAATCTGACCACCGCGGGCGGCCACCTCGGTCAGCGTGGTCATGCCAATGTCCGGCAACCCCAAATCGTTGGCGAGGACAGCGCCGGAGATGTACACGCCGTCGAACTTCTTTTCCTCAATGAGGCGCGCCGAGAGCGGGTTGAACGCGCCCGGGAACTGGACAGCAGCGCCCGGAACCAGCATGGCGCGCAGGTCACGGCGCTTCTGCTCAGGAGTTTTCTTGGAATACAGCATGTTAGAACAACCCCTTCGGTCCCTTGGCGAGATCCACGACGCCGGGAGCTGCGGTGATGTTGAGCTGGCCCAGTTCCCCGGCGGCCAGGTGGGGAAGGTTCTCTGCTGCCGCGATGAAGCGGTTGATCTCGGCTTCCTCCACCAGGCCAGCGGCCAGGGTGCGGAACTTGTTGATGTACTGCTCGCGGGCAAAGGGCCGGGCGCCGAGCGGGTGGGCGTCAGCGACGGCGATGGAGTCCGTGATGAGCGTGCCGTCATTGAGCGTGATCTCCACAGTGCCGCCGAAGGCCTTCTCGGCAATGTCCAGAGAGTGGTAGCGGCGCGTCCATTCGGCGTCCTCTTCCGTGGTGACCTTGTGCCATAGCTCCACGGTGTCGGGGCGGCCAGCGCGCTCGGGGGAGTAGGAGTCCACGTGGTGCCACGCGCCGTCCTGCAAGGCCACCGTGAAGATGTACGGGATGGAGTGGTCAAGGGTTTCCCGTGACGCGGTGGGATCGTATTTCTGCGGATCGTTGGCGCCGGAGCCGATCACGTAGTGGGTGTGGTGGCTGGTCTTGATCAGCACGCTTGCGACATTGGCCGGGTCTGTGGCCTCGGGGTGCTCGCCGTGGAGCTTGCGGGCCAAGTCGATCCAGGCCTGGGCCTGGTACTCGGCGGAGTGTTCCTTTGTATACGTGTCCATGATGGCGCGCTTGGCTTCTCCGGCGGCCGGCAGGGGGACGGTGTACTGGGCGTCGGCGCCGTCGAGCATCCAGGCGATGACGCCGTCTTCGCCCTCGTAGATCGGCACCGGTGAGGTCTGTCCGCGCATGGCACGGTCGGCAGCTTCAACGGCCATCTTGCCGGCGAAGGCGGGGGCGTGTGCCTTCCACGTGGAGATCTCGCCCTTGCGTGACTGGCGGGTGGCCGTGGTGGTGTGCAGGCCCTGGCCCACGGCCTGGAAGATGGTTTCCACCTCAAGGTTCAACAAGGTGCCAATGCCGGCGGCGGCCGACGGGCCCAGGTGGGCCACATGGTCAATCTTGTGCTTGTGCAAGCAGATGGCCTTCACCAGGTCCACCTGGATCTCGTAGCCGGTGGCAATGCCGCGGATCAGGTCAGCGCCTGAGGCTCCGGTGTGCTGGGCGACGGCCAGGATCGGCGGGATGTTATCGCCGGGGTGGGAGTACTCGGCGGCCAGGAAGGTGTCATGGTAGTCGAGTTCACGCACGGCCACGCCGTTGGCCCAGGCCGCCCACTCGGGGGAGACTTTTTCGGTGATGCCGAAGACGGAGGCGCCGGAGCCGCCGGTGGAAGGGGCGTGGGTCAGTGCCTGGGCGCGGGCGGCAACAATGGGGCCACGGTTCAGCGAGGCGATCGCCACGGACGCGTTGTCAATGACACGGTTGATGATCATCTCGGTGACCTCGGCCGTGACGGCCACGGGATCGGCGGCCACGGTGGCGATCTTGTGTGCCAGCTGGTCCTGCCGGGCCAGGTTCTCTTCGCTCTTGTAAACGCGGACGTTGTGCTCAATGGTCATGGTGTTCCTTGTCTAAGGGTGCTGTGAAAATTTAGTGTGTGGTGCTCAGTAGGTGGCGCAGGCTGTTGTCCAGGTGGACAGTGGTAGCCGCGCTGGCCACGGCGGGCTTGCCGTGGGCAATGGCCAGAGCAATCGCCGCATGTTCGCGGGCTGCATCACGGAGCCGGGTGGGGTTGTCCTTGCCCAGACGCCGCACACGGACAAGATGGACGCGCAGGTTCTTCAGCGCCTGGGTCAGGTAGTGATTGCCGACGGCGGCATCCACCGCGATGTCGAGCTCGCCGGCCAGCTGGTAATAGTCAGTGCGGGCGGGGTCCTGGGCCGTAATGAGCTCACCGGCGTTGGTGAGTTGGTGGTGCAGGGCCAAGAAGATCTCCGGATCGCAACGCTGGGCGGCCAATTCTGCTGCCCTGCATTCAAGGGCGGAGCGGAGCTCGAAGAGTTCATCCAGGTGGTCAAGGGAAATTTCGCTCACCACCATGCCACGACCGCTTTGCGGTTCGGTCAGCCCCTCAGCGGTGAGCTTGGCCAGTGCTTCGCGGATGGGGGTGCGGGATACTCCCAAGCGTTCGGAGAGTTCAACCTCTCCCAGGACGGTTCCCGGAGTGAGGTGCCAGTTGATGATGTCAGCGCGCAAGGTGACATAGGCACGTTCGCTGGCTCGCATGGACCCTCCTCGGTGAGTCAGACATCCGGACCGGGCGTGGTGGATGTGCAGTACAGAACACAATACCCGCTCAGTGTATACAAAGAACAGTCCATTTAGGCAATATTTGCAAAATATCCAGCATAAATTCATTCTGTGTATACATTGGTTCTTGTCATGGGCTGAACCGCGACTGTAGCATGGCTCACATCACATCAACGTGGATGGAGAACCACCATGGCATTGGACGCCTTAAGCTACCGGGATGAATACCAGCGCAGTATGAGCAATCCTGACGGGTTCTGGCTCCAGGCGGCGCAGGCCGTTGATTGGGTGGTGGCGCCTACTCAAGGACACAACAAGGAACAAGCGCCGCGCGGTCGTTGGTTTGCCGACGGTGAACTCAATACTTGCTACAACGCCCTGGACAGGCATGTTGAGGCGGGGCGCGGGGAGCAGCCGGCCCTGATTCACGATTCAGCCATGCAGGATACGCAGCGTGTCTACACCTTCGCCGAGCTTACCGACCTGGTGGCTCGCTTTGCCGGTGTGCTCCGGGAACAAGGGGTAGGCAAGGGCGACAGGGTACTGATCTACCTGCCCATGATTCCCGAGGCCGCCATTGCCATGCTGGCCACCGCACGCCTCGGAGCGATCCACTCGGTGGTGTTTGGCGGGTTCGCCGCCAGTGAGCTGGCCGTGCGCATCCAAGATGCCGGGCCCACAGTTGTTGTCACCACCTCAGGAGGGTTGGAGCCCAACCGACTCGTCGAGTACCTGCCCACCGTCCACGAAGCACTGGCCAAAGCCGGGGTCCCCCAGCTGCCGGTGATCATCAAGCACCGTGATGGCTTTGCAACCGATCCTTCCGCCCTCGGTCTGAATGCCATGGATTGGGACACTGCGCTCGCAGCCACCGAACCCGCCGCGCCCGTGCCGGTGAAGGCGACCGACCCGCTCTACGTGCTCTACACCTCCGGAACCACCGGGGCTCCCAAGGGTGTGGTTCGCGATAATGGGGGTCACGCCGTCGCACTTCTATGGACCATGGCCAACCACTACGATATTGGACCGGGCGATGTCTGGTGGACGGCCTCCGATGTTGGCTGGGTGGTGGGGCATTCCTACATTGTGTACGGGCCGCTGCTGGCCGGGGCCACGACCGTGATGTATGAGGGCAAGCCCGTGGGCACCCCCGACGCCGGTGCGTTTTGGCGTGTCATTGAGCAGCACAAGGTCAAGGCGCTGTTCACGGCGCCCACCGCGCTGCGGGCCATCCGCAAGATGGATCCGGAGGCTGCACTGTTGGAGAAGTACGACGTCGGCAGCCTCCAAACGCTGTTCACCGCGGGCGAGCGCTTGGACACCGGTACCTATCATTGGGCCGGCAAGGTACTCGGAGTGCCGGTCGTTGACCACTGGTGGCAGACCGAAACCGGCTGGGTCATTGTGGGCAATCCACGCGGGCTGGAGCCCCTGCCACTGAAGGCGGGCTCGCCCACGGTGCCGATGCCCGGCTTTGACCTGCGGATTGTGGACGGCATGGGCGTCGACGTAGCCACGGGGGAGGAGGGCAACATTGTGCTTGGCCTGCCGCTGCCTCCGGGCACGCTGCCCACGCTGTGGAATGACGATCAGCGCTTTATCGATTCCTATCTGAGCGCCTTTGAGGGCTTTTACGTCACGGGCGATTCCGGCTACCAGGACGAGGACGGTTACGTGTTTGTCATGGGTCGCACCGACGATGTCATCAATGTGGCCGGCCACAGGCTCTCCACCGGCGCCATCGAGCAGGTCATCGGCACGCACCCGGCCGTGGCCGAATGTGCCGTCATTGGTATTGCCGACCCGCTCAAGGGTCAAAAGGCCGTGGGTTTCGTGGTCGTTAAGTCCGGCGTTACGCTGGCACCGGAGGAGCTGCAAAAGGAGCTGGTAGCACTGGTGCGGCGCGAGATTGGGCCCGTGGCCGACTTCAAAATGGCGGTAGTGGTGGATGCCCTGCCGAAGACCCGTTCCGGAAAGATCCTGCGCAAGACCATGCGCCAAATTGCCGACGGCGACGACTATGCGGTCCCGTCCACCATCGAGGACCCCGCCGTCATTGATGCGCTCGTCCCGGTCCTGCGCCCGAGCTAGAGCCCTGAGCCAGGGCAGGGCGGTCATGAGCGGCCGGGTTCAGGCGGTGTTGTTAACCACGAAGCTCCAGACGTTGCCGATCCGTAGCGGCAACGTCTGGAGCTTCGGTGCGTTCTTAGCGCAGCCGTTGGTGAGCTGCGCGGGCACGGTTGAAGAGTTACTGGGCCAAAGTATGCGACGCTGTCTCGCTACCCTCTCCGGCTTCCACTGTTTCGTCTGCCGGATCCTGCGCCTGTGTGCCGAGCTTGCCGCGGGTGAGCTTGTTCATGATCAAGGCGATGGCACCATCGCCGGTCACGTTCGTTGCCGTACCGAAGCTGTCGAGCGCGATGTAGGCCGCGAACATGAGCCCCACCTCGACCTCGCCGAAGCCGAGCATCTGGGCGAGCAGGCCGGCGGCTGCGGCGATCGCGCCGCCGGGAACGCCCGGGGCGGCGATCATCATGACGCCAAGCATCAAGATGAACGGGAAGTACGCGCCGAACGTGACGTCACCGCCGGTGAGCAGCAGCACCGCGATCGAGAAGCAGGTGATCTTTACCATTGAACCTGACAAGTGAATCGTGGCGCACAGTGGGATGACAAAGCCCGCAACAGAATCGGAGACACCGTTCTTCTTGGTTGACGCGAGGGTTACTGGAATCGTTGCGGCCGAGGATGACGTGCCAAGCGCCGTGAAGTAGGCATCACGCATGTTCCACAGCGCCTTGAGCGGGTTGATTCCAGCCATCATGCCCGCGATCGAGTACTGCAGGAGCAAGACGACAAAGGTCAATGCAAAGGAGACGAGGGCCACGAGCAGGAACTTCGTCACGACAGTCATGGCGGAGCCGCTCGCTGAGAGGTCCATGAAGATGCCGAAGATGAACAGTGGCAGCGCGGGCACGATGATGCGCCGGATCACGGACTCGATGATCGTGCGGAACTCGATGGCTCCGCGAAAGAGCACCTTGCTGTGGAATGAGGTAACGCCGATGCCGATCACGAACGCGAGCACGAGTGCGCTCATGACGCCAATCACTGGCTCAAGGACAATCTCGGTCGCCGAGTCGCCGGCGGCACCCACGACCGTCAGGTACGGTGTGAAACCTGATCCGGATTCATCGCCAAGGGCGTCGAGGCCGCCGCCGGCCAAGGTTGAGGTGAAGACCCAGCGGCTCACGAAGTAAGCGAGCAGCCCCGCCAGGATCGTGGATCCGTAAGCGATCATGGCAGTGATCCCGAGCCACTTCCCGGCGCCTTTGCCGAGCTCAGCGATTGCGGGCGTAACGAGCCCCACGATGATCAGTGGCACGATAAAGCCCAGGAACCCCGAGAAGATTGAGTTGTACGTCAGGAATGCCCCGCCGAGCCACGCGGGGATGAACGGGCCGGTCAGAATGCCCAGGACGATAGATATGATGATCCACCCGAGCAGGGGGATCGATTTCAGCAGCTTCATTGGGGCCTCAAGATCACGGGATGGGGGGCGCACGGTAGTGCGCGAATGGATTGTGGCGCGAAACACGCCTCAGCAATACTAAGCGGTGCGGGCCATTCCCCGAAATCAGGTGCCCGTCGCCTAACTCCTTTACCGCGCGGGAGGGCGCGGCGAGCGACTCCTCTCTCAACGGAGGCGGGACCAGCTGTACTCCAACTCCGGCCGGCCGGGGGAGCCGTGCCTTGGGGCCTTGCTTGCGGATCCGGTCTCGACCAGGTGATCCAGGTAGCGCCGCGCCGTGACACGTGACATGGCCAGGCCCGCTGCGGCTTCGGTGGCTGATGCTGGCTGTTCCCGGGTTCGCAGCCAGTCCGCCACGGCGCTGAGCGTCTCGGGCAACATGCCCTTGGGCAGCGTCAACTTCCCGGTGGGGCGCAGCTGGGACAACGCCCTGTCAACGGCATCCTGCGACGTCTGCGTCCTGTCCGCCAAGACAGCGTGATAATTGCGGTAGTTCTCCAACTTTTCCCTGAACGCGGCAAAGGTAAAGGGTTTGATCAGGTATGCCGTAATGCCCAAGGCGATGGCAGAACGCACCACATGGACATCCCGCACCGCCGTGATGGCCACAACGTCTGGGACCAGTCCCAGCCCGTGGATGCGCCGCAGCAGGTCGAGCCCGTGGCCGTCGGTCAGGTTCATGTCCAACAAAATTAGCTGGATGGTGGGGGTGGCGGGGTCATTCAAGACCGCCAATGCCGCCCCCATGCCGTGCGCTGCGGCCACCACCTCAAAGCCGTCCAGCCGCCGGACATAATCTGCGTGCGCAGCCAGCGCGATGGGCTCATCGTCCACCACGAGCACTCGGATGGGGGATGGGCCGGTCATTGATTTCCTCGATTTTCAGACGTGGTTTCGAAAGGAGGGCCAAGGGGCACGACGGCGGTCATGACGGCGCCGCCGTCGTTCTCGGCCGTGATGGTGCCTCCCAGTGCGGCGGTGGCCCGGCGGATGAGGGCAATGCCATAGCCGCGCCCGCCAGGGGCCACAGACGCTTTGTCAGTGGTGCCGATGCGCCCGAGCACGTCAAGATCGGTGGTGGGCAGACCGGGGCCATTGTCCGCCACGGTGAGGGTCAGGGTGCCCTCGGCCACCAGAAGGTCAACCCAAACGGTGGGGGGTTGAGAAGCTGACTGTGCGGCGGTGCCGGATGCATCCGGGCTTTGCGCCGCCGCGTCGATGGCGTTGTCCACCAAGTTGCCCAGCAGTGTCACCAGTTCGCGGGTGTCCAAGGTGTCCGGTGGCAAGGTCCCGGAAGCTGTGAGCGCAAGCGTCACCCCGCGTTCATCGGCCTGGGCGCGCTTGCCCAGCAACAGTGCGGCGAGGAACGGCTCGTCGAAGGTGTCCACAAACTTTCCGCCAAGGTGCACATTCTCTAAATGTTCGGACGTGGCAAAGGCCAAGGCTTCACGGGGGCGGTCCAGCTCGATCAAGGAAATGATGGCGTGCAAGCGGTTTGCGTGTTCGTGCGTTTGAGAGCGCAGCGCCTCCACCAGTGTCTGGGTGCTGCTGAGGCTGCCCGCCAGGGCCGTCAATTCGGTGTGATCACGCAATGTTGCCACGGTGCCGGCCGGACTGTTGCTGCCCGGTGCCCGGGCCGGACGCTGGCTGACCACCAGCAGACGGTCGCCGGCCAGGTGGACTTCGTCGGTGGCCGTGCGCCCGCTGGCCAACAGTTCCCTCAGCGACTCGGGCAGCCCCAGTGAATCCAACGTGGGCCGCGCGGCAGCTGACCCGGTGCTGGGGGAGGCAGCGGTGCCCCTGGATGCGCCACTGCCCTTGGTTCCGGCGGTGCGCCTGGATGGGCCATTGCCCGCAGTGCCGGAACCGGGTGAGTCAATGCCCAGCAAGAGGGCGGCATGGTCGTTGTAGAGGACCATGGTCTCGCGCGTGTCCACCAGAATCAGGCCCTCGCGCACGGAATGCAGCACCGATTCGTAGTAGGCAAAAAGCTGCCCCAGTTCCTCGGGACCCCAGCCAAAGGTCACGCGTTTAAGGTACCGGCCCAGGGCCCAGGCGGCCAGCGATCCCGCCAATAATAGCGCCGCGGCCAGACCCAGCACCGCCGGGATCCGGGCTGCTACGAGCACCTGGACGTTGTTGACGGTCACGCCCGCGGCCACCATGCCGGTGACGGTCCCGGCCGCGTCCTTGATGGGCACAATGACGCGTACCGACGGGCCCAATGTGCCAGCGGTGGTCTCAAAATACGTGTTCCCCGCCTGTGCCTGGGCAATGGAACCGACGTATGGTTTGCCGATTTCCTCCGGGTTTGGGTGGGTCCAGCGGATGCCTTGCGGGTCCATGATGGTGATGAAATCCACGTGGGCATCGCGCATGACTGCCTTCGCGTAGGGCTGCAGGGTGGCCTGCGGGTTCGGTTCCGACGCGGCCGCGACCACAACCGGCGAATCCGCCATGGCGGTGGCGACCGAGAGCATGCGCTGGCGGGTCTGCTCATATGTCCGGGAGCCGGCGTCGGACACCATGACAATGGCCAGACCAGCGGTCAGGAGCACCACAAAGAGCAGGTTGGCAACGAAGAGCCTGCGGGCAATACTCCAGCCTCGCCAAAACATGTTTCACCTTTCGTGCGACCAATATGAACACAACGGTGAGATAAGTCACGTTCCCGGGCAATCTTGTGTGAGGCGGATCGCACGCCCACCCACCAATGCTAATCACCAGTATCACAAGGAGTCACCATGAGCTCTCAAGGACGAGGGACCGCCACAGCCACCAAGGCTACGCGCCGCAGGATGGACAAAACCCATTGGCTGTATATCGCAGTCATCGCGGCGGTGGTTTTCGGTGCGGCGATCGGCTTGCTGGCCCCCGAACTCGGCAAGGCCCTCAAGCCGTTGGGGACCATGTTCATCTCGCTGATCAAGATGGTCATTGCGCCCATCATTTTTTGCACCCTGGTGATTGGTGTTGGCTCCATTGCCAAGGCCGCAACAGTGGGCAAGGTGGGCGGCTTGGCGCTGCTGTACTTCATGACCATGTCCACCGTTGCGCTGGGCATCGGCCTGGTGGTGGGCAACATCATCCACCCCGGCGCCGGCCTGCACCTGAAGCCTTACGAAGCTTCCGGCGGTGCCGAGGAGAACTCCACGGTGAAGTTCCTGATGGAGATGATCCCGGGTGACATCCCCGTGCTGCCCACCCTGGTGCTGGCGCTCATGGTCGGTTTCGCCGTGCAGTCCCTCGGAAAGTCCGGGGAACCGGTGCTCAACGCCGTCAAGCACATCCAAAAAGTGGTGTTCAAGCTGATGACCATGATCATGTGGCTTGCCCCGATAGGCGCCTTTGGTGCCATTGCCGCCGTGGTTGGCGCCACCGGCTGGGCCGCCATTGGCTCCATGGCCATCCTCATGGGCGCGTTCTACCTGACCTGTGCCCTGTTCATCGTGGTCATCCTTGGCAGCCTGTTGCGTCTCGTCACCGGTCTGAACATCTTCGCCTTGATGCGCTACCTGGCCCGCGAGTACCTGCTGATCTTCGCCACATCCTCCTCCGAATCAGCCCTGCCGCGCCTGATGGCCAAGATGGAGCATGCAGGAGTGTCCAAGCCGGTGGTTGGCATCACCGTTCCCACCGGCTACTCCTTCAACCTTGACGGCACGGCCATCTACCTGACCATGAGCGCCCTGTTCATCTCCACCGCCATGGGCCTGCCCATGAACCTCGGCGAGCAGATCGGCCTGCTGGTCTTCATGGTCATCGCCTCCAAGGGTGCTGCCGGTGTGACCGGTGCAGGGTTGGCCACACTTGCCGCCGGCCTAGCCGCCCACAAGCCGGTCCTGCTCGACGGCATGGGAGTGATTGTCGGCATCGACAAGTTCATGTCCGAGTGCCGCGCCCTCACCAACTTCACTGGAAACGCCGTCGCCACCTTGCTGATCGGCAAGTGGACCAAGGAGATTGACATGGACAAGGCCCGTGAAGTGCTCTCCGGCCGGGACCCCTTTGATGAGATGTCCCTGGATGAAGACGGCCACGGCACCGGGCACGACGGCGGCCCGTCCGTTACGTTGCCAGCTCCCAGTGAAGAGCGGGTCCCGGCCCGCGTGTAGCTGCCGTAGCCGCACAGCGAACGTACAGCAGGTGACAATGTTTGGCGCAAACATTGTCACCTGCTGTACGTTCGCTGTGGTTTCGCGGGGGAGATTTACTTCGCAGCTGCTGTCGCTGCTGGTGTGCCAAATAATCCGCCATCCTTGGCTGATTTGGGTTTGCGCACGTGCGTTCCCCACAAGAAGGCCAGGTAGGAGAGTGTCAGCTGGGCCGGGAACGCTACGGCGGGCACGCCGCCGGAGATCAGGCAGATCAGGACCGGCAGCAACACAATGAGGGTCAGGTCCGGGCCGGACAAAAAGGACCGGATGGCACCGGTGGGGATGGGGCCCGTGGGGGAGGCGACGGCGGGCATGTTCCAGTCAGGTGCAGGCCTGAAGGCGGCCCGCAAGGTGGCGGCCCCCAGCCCCGGACCCGCAAAGATGGCCAAAATGAGCAGGGCCGGTGAACCCACTCCCAGGGCCAGCAACAAGCCAAGGCACACTGCAGCCCAGATCGTCATGGCCACGGCAGGAAGCACATAGTGCACCCGGCGCACCACCTTCGCCGGCAGGGGCATGAGCGCGTCGACAGCCGGATTGCCCGCGGCAAAACGAGCGGTTGCGCCAAGGGCTGTGGCAGCAAAGTAGGCGCACAGGAAAAGCACCACGGCTATCAAGATGGCATTGCCCAGAAACTCAACGGCAGCCAGTGACGCGGGGACGGCGGCGAGCACCAGTACGCGCAGCAGGGTGCTGGGGGAGCGCAGGGCCATGGTTGCATGGGTGCTTAGCAACGTCTTGACGCTGCGTGAGGTGGCGGAGCCTTTCTTGAAAACCATGGGGAGTCGCAGCTTGCTGCGGCCCACGGCAGGGCCCGTGCTCAGGGAGCGTGAGAGCTCAGTGGCATCCATGGACAGCAGGGAACTGGCAGCGTAGGCGCCGGCGGCCGCACTGGCCTTGAGCTGCGCTGTGGTGATGCGCTCAAGGTTCACATACACCAGGGTCAGCAGCCCCAGCGCAAGAGCCACCAATAGCAGCGGCCAGCGTGCGCCGTCGGCCACCAAGAGCGGCCAGCTGGTGGGCAGGTACTCCATCCAGGCAGTCTGGGTGGCTGTCACCGCACCGGAACCGGCCACATTGTTGTACAGTGCCGTGGCCACCAAGGTCAGTGGCGCCACCAGGGTGACTGCCCCCATGACGGTCTTGAGCCAGGCGCCGGAATTGGTGATTTGACACCACCCCGCCACACCATGGAGAAGCCAGGCCAGGCCCACGCCGCACAGTGCCGCCAGGGCGATGTTGCCGGCAGCCGGATGGTCCGCCATGCCCAGAGCCAACGGCACCACCACCAAGATGGCGGCAATGGTTGGCCACAGCAGCGATTTTAGAAAGCCTGGCTGGATGAAACCCCTGCGCCGGACAGGCAGCCCCAGCCACCACGCGGTCTGCGGCAAGGTCATGGCCACCGGACCCATGGTCATCTCAACGCTCAGCAACGCAGCAGCCAGGGCCAGCAGCACAGTGGCGCTCGCCTGCAGCAGCGCCACCGAGTGGAAGCCCGGCGCAACGGCTGTTACCGCCAATGCCGATTCGGTGCCCACACCCAGGCTGTGGCGCAGGGCAACAATGAGCGCCCCGGCCATGGCCAGCAGTGTCAAGCCGCCCAGAATGGAGGTGTACACCTCGGAGATGAGCTCCATCAGCCCGCCCTGGGTGCGGCTCAGCCCGGCCCTGAAGGTGTACTGCCGGATTTCCCTGGCACTGAAGCGCTCACGTGTTTGTATGCTCATGGGTGGCTACTCCGCGTACGGGTTCTCGGAGGCGATGGCCGCAGCCGCACGCTGGGGCGTCATGACATGAATGGTGTCGGCAACAAACAGGGCTTTGGTGGCCACCGTGGTGAGGAAGTCCGGATCGTGGGTGACCACCAGCAAAGCCAGGCCGGCATCCACCTCGGCCCGCAGCCTGGTGGCCAGCTTGTGCCGCATGGCCGTGTCCAGGCGCTGCTCGGGCTCGTCCAGAACCAGCAGGGAGCGGGGCCGCACAAAGGCCGATGCCAGCAGCATGCGCCGGCGCTGCCCAGAGGAGAGGTTGTACGGCCGCGACTTAGCCTGCTCCGAGAGGCCAAAGAACTCCAACTCGGCGGCGATGACGTCCTCGACATCCTCCACCCCGTGCCCGGCGGAAACAATGGCAAGATGCTCCTCCACCGTGAGGGCGGGGAAGAAGGCATCGTCATCAAACACCACGGCCACTTCACGGCGGAAGTCCAAGGTTCTGTCATCCACCTCGGCGCCGTTGATAAGGGTTGTGCCGGAGAGGGGCTCCAGCTGGCCCACCACGGTCTTGACAACAGTCGATTTGCCCGCGCCATTGGGGCCAACCAAGGCAAGGGACTGGTGCGAGTGGACACTGAAGCTGACCACACCACAGACAGGATTGCCGCTGTAGCCGGCCTGCAGCTTCTCTGCCCGCACCACATCCTTGCGCTGGGCGGGGGTGGAAGGGCTGGCGGCAGAGGAGGGGAGGCGGGGACCGCCGGGGGAGGAATCGGATACTTTGCTCATCACTTCGAAGTATAGGCTGGCACCCCCACCACCAACATTCAGCTTCAACTTGAGGGTCAAGGCTCAAAACCCAACCGGGCTAAATGTTCCAAACATGCCCGCCCAACCCGGTAACCTAGTCACTGGAAGTGATGTAAGGGCAAAGCAGCGAAAGTGTGGACTGACAGGTGAGCAACGAGCAGGGTGCAACGGCACTCGTGGGCGAGGACGTTCTGGGCCCAACCGGACGACCCTTGACGGAATTCCCCGAGCCCCCGGTTCTTACCTCCCATGGCCCGGCACGCATTATTGCCATGGTCAACCAAAAAGGCGGCGTGGGAAAAACGACGTCGACCATCAACCTTGGTGCCGCCCTCGCAGAAGCAGGCCGCAAGGTCCTCCTGGTGGACTTTGACCCGCAGGGCGCGCTGTCTGCCGGCTTGGGCACCAACCCCCACGAGCTCGACATCACCGTGTACAACGTCTTGATGGACCGGAAGGTGGACATTCGTGACGCCATCATCCACACGGACGTTGAGAACATTGACATTCTCCCCGCCAACATTGACCTCTCCGCCGCCGAGGTTCAGCTGGTCAACGAGGTTGCCCGCGAACAGGTCCTGGCCAGTGCCCTGCGCAAGGTTGAGGACGACTACGACGTTGTCCTGATCGACTGCCAGCCCTCCCTTGGCCTGCTGACGGTCAATGCGCTGACTGCCGCGCACGGCGTGATCATTCCGCTGATCTGTGAATTCTTCGCCCTGCGCGCCGTGGCTTTGCTGGTGGAAACCATTGACAAGGTGCAGGACCGCTTGAACCCCGGCCTGCAGGTTGATGGCGTCCTGGCCACCATGTACGACGCGCGGACCCTGCATGGGCGTGAAGTGCTGGCCCGCCTGGTGGAAGCGTTTGGCGACAAGGTGTTTGAAACGGTCATCAAGCGCACCATCAAGTTTGCCGACGCCTCCGTTGCTGCAGAGCCCATCACCTCCTACGCCGCCAACCATCAGGGCGCCGACTCCTACCGCCGGCTGGCCAAGGAACTGATCGCCCGGGGCGGCTCGCCCTAACTTGCTTTCACCATCACAGGCCGCGGGGATCGCGGCACGTACGCAGGGGAGCAGCCCCAAGCGTTTTGAAGTCCGGCTGGATAACTTCACCGGTCCCTTTGACTTGCTCCTTGGCCTGATTTCCAAACACGAACTGGACATCACCGACGTGGCCATCGCCACCGTCACGGATGAGTTCATCAGCTACCTGAAGGCACTCCAGTCATTGGGGCAGGAGTGGGCGTTGGATGAGGCCAGCGAATTCCTTGTCCTGGCTGCGACCCTTTTGGATTTGAAGGCTGCCCGGCTGCTGCCCGCCGGTGAGGTGGAGAACGACGAGGACCTGGCCCTTTTGGAGGCCCGTGACCTCTTGTTCGCACGGCTTTTGCAGTACAAGGCGTTCAAGGAAGTTGCCGCCCTGCTGGGCGCCGAACTTGACCGTGAGGCTCAGCGCTTCCCCCGCCAAGCCGGGTTGGAACCGCACTTTGCCGCCCTGCTGCCGGAACTGGTGTGGCGGCACACCCCCGAACAGTTCGCGCAACTGGCCGCCAAGGCCATGGAACCCAAACAAGCACCCATCACCGAAGTGGGCCTGGCACACCTGCACGTGCAGCACGTCAGTGTGCGCGACCAAGCGGCCATCGTGACGCTCATGCTCACCGCTGGCATGCCCCAAGAAGGCGATCCCGGCGCAGCCACCTGGCTCGGAGCCCAGCTTTCCTTTGCCGCCTTGAGCGCCGACGCATCCTCCTCCATGGTGGTCATTGCCCGGTTCCTGGCCCTGCTGGAACTGTTCAGGGACCAGGTGGTCACCTTTGAACAGGCCAATCCGCTGGGTGAGCTGCTGGTGCGGTGGAGCGCGGGAGCCCAGCACAGTCTTGCCACCGACAGCGACTTTGATGAGGAGTCGCCCCACGGTGACCCCGCTGAAGCAACTGAACACGAACGCAAGGAGGTGGCATCATGAGCGAGAATTCAAGCACCGTTGACGCATCCATGGCGCAGCCCGAAGAGGCTGCGGATCTGCTCGAAACAGCGCACGGCGTCAGGGCTGCACTGGAGGCTGTGCTCATGGTGGTGGATGAGCCGGTTACCGAGGAGGCATTGGCTGCCGTGGTCGGTTTGCCCGCTGCGGCAATACGTGAGCAATTACACGAACTGGCACGGGAGTACGACGGCTATACTAGGAAGGGTGACACCGTACCGGTTCGCGGCTTTGAACTTCGGCAACTTGCCGGAGGTTGGCGTGTTTATTCACGAGCTGCTTACGCCGATATCGTGTCACAGTTTGTTGTGGACGGCCAGACAGCCCGGCTCACGCAGGCGGCCTTGGAGACTTTGGCGGTGATTGCTTACCGCCAACCAGTTTCGCGGGCCCGTGTTTCCGCCATTCGAGGCGTAAACGTGGACTCCGTGGTGAGGACGCTGGCGCAGCGCGGACTGATTGAGGAAGTGGGCACCGATGAGGTGTCCGGGGCATTCCTGTACCGCACCACGGCGTACTTTTTAGAACGGCTGGGGATGGGTAGCGTGGATCAGTTGCCGCAAATTGCACAGCACCTGCCCGGTCTGGAAAACCTTCATGAAATCGATGATTCACACTTTTAGCTTGACCACAACATTTAGTACTTTAAGGATATTCCCATGACACCGACACCGTCGCACCGCTCCGGAAACTCTTCCGGGCAGAACCAGCCGCGTGGAGGTAATCCGCGCTCAGGCGCCCCCAAATCAGGTGGCTTCAAATCTGGCGCCCCCAAGTCGGGCGGTTTTAAGTCCGGCGCACCCAAATCCGGTGGCTTCAAGTCCGGCGGCTACAAGGGCGGCTCCAGTGAGGGCGGTTACAAGGGTGGCTCCAGCGATGGCGGCTACCGCTCCGGCGGCTCCAGCGATGGCGGCTACCGTTCCGGCGGCAACAACAGGTCCGGCGGCTCCAGCGATGGCGGCTTCAAGCCCGGCGCCCTGCGCGCCGCCGGCTACAACACCGACCGGGCGGCCAATGCGGCCAAGGCGGCCAGCGAGGGCGGCTTCCGCTCCGGCGGCTCAAAGCTGGGCGGGCCCAAGTCGGCCACCGGCAAGCCCGGTGCACGCAAGCCCAGCCAGACCGGCGCACGCCCGTTCAAGAATGAGCAGTACGGCCGCACCGTCACCTCGAGCAAGAATCGGCCCACCGAGCAGAACCGCCGCCCGCTGACCACCACGGACGACATTGACATTCACAATGCCGAGGGTGTGCGCCTGCAAAAGGTCATGGCCATGGCAGGTGTGGCCTCGCGCCGCCTGTGCGAGGACATGATCCTTGAGGGCCGTGTCCAGGTTGACGGCGTCACTGTAAACCAGCTGGGCCTGCGCGTGGATCCGGCAACCGTTGACATCACCGTTGACGGCATGACCATCCAGACCAATGACCAGATGGTGTACATGGTGTTCAACAAGCCCAAGGGCGTTGTCTCCACCATGGATGACCCCGAAGGCCGCCCGTGCATCAGCGACTTCCTCAAGAAGCGCCAGACCGCCGAGCGCCTCTTCCACGTGGGCCGTTTGGATACGGCCACTGAGGGCCTGTTGCTCCTGACGAACGACGGCGAACTCGCCAACCGTTTGAGCCACCCCAAGTACGGCATCCCCAAGACCTACCTGGTCCAGGTGAAGGGACCGATGGCACAGGGTGTTGGCGCCCAGCTCAAGGACGGCGTGGAGCTCGAAGACGGCTGGCAGCGTGTGGATTCCTTCCGGCTGGTGGACTCCACCCCCGGCCACGTGTTGGCCGAGGTTGTTTTGCACTCCGGCAAAAACCGCATTGTGCGACGCATGTTTGACGCCGTGGGTTACCCCGTGGAGCGCCTGGTGCGCGTCAAGTTCGGCCCCATCGCCCTGGGCGACCAGCGCCAGGGCAGCGTCCGCGTTTTGGGTCGCCACGAGGTGGGTTACCTGCTCGCAGACGTGGGAATGTAACCAAACCCATGAATCCTTCGCACTTATTGGGGCCCGTGCTGGTTCTTGGCAGTGGACTGCTGGGAGCCAGCATTGGCCTGGGGCTGCGTGCCCGCGGCGTCGATGTGGTGCTCAGCGACCCCTCGCCGTCAGCGCAAGCAGTGGCAGTGGACATTGGTGCCGGGCGCGCCCTTGAGCTCGCGGAGCCACTGAACCCTGAGCTGGTGGTTGTGGCTGCTCCGCCGGACGTGAGTGCCACAGTGGTGGCCGCAGCCCTGCGAAGGTACCCGTCCGCCGTCGTGGTGGACATTGCAAGCGTCAAATTTGCCGTGCTGGCTGAACTCCGCACCCTGGTGGGCGAGGACTTGGGCCTCTTGTCGCGCTATGTGGGCACCCACCCCATGGCCGGGCGGGAGCGCTCAGGGCCCGTGGCTGCGCGCGGGGAACTGTTCAACTCGATGCCGTGGGTGCTGTGCCCCTCGGAAGTGAGCAGTGCCCACGCGGTCAAGGTGGCCCATTCATTGGCTATCGACCTTGACGCGGTGGTGTTCCGTTTCTCTCCCGAGGAACATGATGAAGCTGTGGCGCTGGTTTCGCATTTGCCGCAGATCATGTCCTCCCTGGTGGCCAGCAGGCTGGCGGAAACGCCGGCCCATGCGCTGTCGCTGGCAGGCAATGGTTTGCGCGATGTCACCCGCATCGCCGCCAGCGACCCCTCCCTGTGGGTGCAGATCTTGGGGGCCAACGCCCCTAAATTGCTGGAGATCATGCAGGGTGTCCGGCTCGATTTGGACCGGCTGATTAGCACGCTCAGCGCCCCCACAGCCCCTGGAGCGCGCCTGGATTTGGCGCAGCTCATGGCTGAAGGCAACGCGGGCCAGAGCAGGATTCCCGGCAAGCACGGCGGCCCGCCCCAGCAGTACTCGTGGCTGACGGTCCTGGTGGATGACAAGCCCGGTCAGATTGCAAAATTGTTGACCGAGATCGGTGAGATTGGTGTCAACGTGGAAGATCTTCGCCTGGACCACTCTGCCGGGCTGCAGGTGGGGATGGTGGAGCTTTCAGTGCTGCCGTCCAAACGTGTGAATTTGGTACAGGATTTGACGGAACGCGGTTGGAAGGTCATTCAGTGACAGCTAGTGTGCAGTTGCGCCAGGGCAAGCCCCTGGTGATAGCCATTGACGGCCCCTCGGGATCCGGCAAATCAAGTGTCAGTAAAGCTGTCGCGAAGCGGCTTGGTTTGGCGTTTTTGGACACCGGTGCCATGTACCGGGCACTGACGTGGCATTGCCTCAACGGCCGCATCGACTTGCACGATGCCGCCGCCGTAGAGGCTGCCGCCCGCACCATCAGCCTGGAACAAAACCTCACACCCGAGGGCGAGTTCGTCAAGGTCAATGGCATCACCGTCACCGAGCCCATCCGTGATCCGGAAATTTCCAAAAACGTCAGCGCCGTGGCCACCAACTTGGGTGCCCGCAAGGAATTGGTGCGCCGCCAGCAGGCCGTCATTGCCCAGTGCGGCCATCGCATTGTGGTGGAAGGCCGGGACATTACCACCGTTGTGGCCCCGCAAGCCCAAGCCCGTTTGATCCTGACAGCCAGTGAGGAAGCCAGGATGCGACGCCGGGGACTTCAGTTGGGTGGCACCCAGAGTGCCGAGCAGCTGGTCCAGCAGGTTTTGGCGCGCGACGCCAAGGATTCCACCGTGGTTGATTTCCAGCGTGCGGCGGATGGTGTGTACACGGTTGATTCCTCGGATCTTGACTTCGAGGAAACTGTCACGGCGGTTATCAATGTGGTGCGATCGGCTGTGAACGAAGGCCCCGCTGCATGAGCTCTGCGGCTAAACCACTGCGGACCTTGAGTGCGGCGCCGCCGCGTTGGAAGACCCGGTGGAGCCGGCCGCTGGGCCGGGTGTTGGATCATGTGGTGTACAAAACCACTGTGCACGGCCGGGAGAACATTCCCGCTGCCGGCCCAATAGTTTTTGCAGCCAACCACCTGAGCTACCTTGACGGCCCCGTCATGGTGGGTGCGGCAAATCGATACATGCATGTCATGGTCCGCCACGACATGTTCAAGGGATTTTTGGGCGGGGTATTG
Organism: Arthrobacter glacialis; assembly: GCF_002909445.1. GTDB lineage: Bacteria > Actinomycetota > Actinomycetes > Actinomycetales > Micrococcaceae > Specibacter > Specibacter glacialis. The sequence goes on along the minus strand of NZ_PPXC01000010.1, from coordinate 99,300 downwards.
CATGCCTCCGGCCAGATTCCCGTCAACAGGGCAGGGGACAGGGCGGCATTGCAACATGCCAAGGCTGTCCTTGACCGCAATGACTGCGTGGGCATTCTGCCCGAAGGCACCAGGGGGACCGGGGATGCCGCAAGCATGAACAGCGGGGTGGCGTGGCTGGCACTGAACTCAAGTGCCGTCGTCGTCCCTGTTGCCATCCTGGGAACCCGGGTTGGCGACGAACATCGAGACAAAATTCCGGCACCTCGCCGGCATCTGCATGTGGTCTTCGGAGAAGCGATGACCATTGAACGTGAGCCTGGAGTTTCCGGGCGTGTTTCAATGGACAGAGCAACCGATGTGATCCGTCTGCGGCTGGCAGCCCATATTGCTGCCGCCATAGCGGTCACAGGCCAGGATTTACCTGCGGATGAAGACACACCTCTTAAGCAAGAAGGACAGTAACCATGAGCGACTCACAGTCTGCCACGCGCCCCGATGAGGGTGAGTTTAGTCACCGGGACTACGAGCCCACGGGAGCTGACCACATTGCTGAGCGGCTTGCGGAAATCACCGACGAGGACGCCGAAGCACGCGCTGCCGGCCTGCTCGCAGGCCTAGCCAACTACGAACTCGACGAGGAAGACGCCAAGCTGCTCTCCGGCGAGTTCGACGACGGCACCTCCGAAGATGCCCTCCGCCAGGACCCCGTACTGGCCATTGTTGGCCGGCCCAACGTGGGCAAGTCCACCCTGGTGAACCGTATCCTGGGCCGCCGCGAAGCTGTCGTGGAGGACACTCCCGGCGTCACCCGTGACCGTGTCCAGTACCCGGCCACGTGGAACGGGCGCAACTTCACCCTGGTTGACACTGGTGGTTGGGAGAGCAAGGCTCGCGGCATTGACCAGCGCGTGGCTGAGCAGGCTGAAATTGCTGTGGAGATGGCCGACGCCGTCCTGCTGGTGGTTGACTCCGTGGTGGGCATCACCGCCTCAGACGAGGCCATTGTGCAGATGCTGCGCAAGTCCAAGAAGCCCGTCATCCTGGTAGGCAACAAGGTGGACGACCTGGTGCAGGAAGCCGACGCCGCCTCACTGTGGGGCCTCGGTTTGGGCGAGCCGCACCCCGTCTCAGCTGTTCACGGCCGCGGTGTTGCCGACATGCTGGACCGTGTCATGGACGTCTTGCCCGAGTTCTCCGCCGTCGACGGTATTGAGCGCACAGGCGGACCGCGCCGCGTGGCGTTGATTGGCCGTCCGAACGTAGGCAAGTCCTCGCTGCTGAACAAGCTGGCTGGCACCGAACGCGTTGTTGTTGACAATGTTGCCGGCACCACTCGCGACCCGGTGGATGAGCTCATTGAATTGGGCGACCGCACCTGGCGCTTCGTGGACACCGCGGGCATCCGCCGTCGCCAGCACATGGCACAGGGCGCCGACTTCTACGCCTCCTTGCGCACCCAGGGTGCCTTGGAGAAGGCTGAAGTTGCCGTTGTTCTGTTGGCCGTGGATGAGGTGCTCAGCGAGCAGGATGTGCGCATTCTGCAGCTCGCCATCGAATCCGGCCGTGCCTTGGTGCTCGCCTTCAACAAGTGGGACTTGCTGGATGACGAACGCCGCAAGTACCTGGAACGCGAAATTGAGCAGGACCTGGCACACGTCGAGTGGGCACCGCGGGTGAACATTTCGGCCAAGACCGGCTGGCACAAGGACAAGCTGGTACCAGCCTTGGACTTGGCCCTGGAAAACTGGGACCGCCGCATCCCCACGGGCCGCTTGAATGCGTTCCTGGGCGAATTGGTGTCCGAGCACCCCCACCCGGTCCGTGGTGGCAAGCAGCCGCGCATCCTGTTCGGCACACAGGCTTCCAGCCGCCCGCCGAAGTTCGTTTTGTTCACCACCGGCTTCCTGGATCCCGGGTACCGCCGCTTCATCACCCGCCGTCTCCGCGAGACCTTTGGCTTCGAGGGAACCCCCATCGAGGTCAACATGCGCGTGCGTGAAAAGCGCAGCCGCAAGAAGTAATGCGGCTCACATCTGAAATGGTCATGGCCACCATATATATGGAGTAAACTATTTCAGGTGGTTCAGCCACGGGAGATACTTTCCAAGCGTTGAACCTTTCGGGCTGTAGCGCAGCTTGGTAGCGCACCTGACTGGGGGTCAGGGGGTCGCAGGTTCAAATCCTGTCAGCCCGACCGAAACAAACCCGCTGTTCCTTAGTTTATAACTGAGAGACAGCGGGTTTTTTGGCGTTCCGCTGTCGATATGGTCATTCGCTGCTGATATAACCACAGCGAATGACCATATCGATGTCGCTCAGCGTTTCTGCCGGTGCTTTAGGTCCGCACCAAGTCGATCAGCTCGTGTCGATTCGAGGTTCCCGTCTTGGCGTAAATGTTGGACAGGTGAAAACCGACAGTACTGCGGCTGATGTAGAGGTCGCGTGCGATCTGCACGTAACTGTGGCCCGTGGCTAGCAGGGCGACGACGTCACGCTCGCGGTCAGAGAGCATCGTCAGAGATGCTTGGGCAGTGGATGCCTCTTCAGATTCGCCCAGTCGTGCGAGATAACCCAGGGCTCCCGCCTTCTCGTAGATGTCCCTGGCGATGGCTCGGGACGTTGTGGCTGCGTGCTGTTCGCCCAGACGCTCCGCGACCCGCACCCGGTCAAAGTGCATATGTGCGAGATAAAGGTGCCCGGGGTCTGGCCAGTTCGTGTCGGCTTCGTCAAACAGGGCCAGAGCGTGCGAGTCATTGCCCCTGGCCTCGGCGATGAGTCCGTTCACCCACCGCTCACCGGCGTGGATCCACTCCGGTGTGAGCGCATCGTGCTGGATTTGTGCCAGCAGCCCGGCGGCACTCTCCAATTCGTTGGACCACACACACGCCATGGCTGCGTGGAGAATCCAGAACGGATTCATCGACCCCTCCGGATCGAGAGTGCGGCGGCCGAACATGCGGCGATGATCCCCGAGTAGACGAGCCCGTGCACCGTGATCCTCACTCAGGTGGAGCTGCATCACTTGCGCCACGAGGAGAGTCTCGAACGCCTCAGGCCATGGCATCCGGCGCAGCCACTCTGTGGCGTTGAGTAAGTGTTCGTTGGCGCGTTCCATATCGCCCAGTGCAATAGGAACCCATGCGGCGAGGGTTTGAAGGAGCGGATTGTTGGTGTTGCGGGCCGAGTCAAGGGCAACGCGCATTTTCGCGTCGGCAAGAGGGACCTGACCAGAGCTGAGAAGCGCCGCCGCTAAACTGGCCATAAACCGACCGTCGCTGATGTCAGGGAAGCCATCTTGAATGCGTCGGTCGACCTCGGTCAGGTCGGCGATCGCCTCTTCGTGGAAGCCGCGACGAAGGAATATCATCCCACGCCAGGCAAGAAGATAGGTGAGTTCGATCGGCGTCGCTGAGGCGATCTTCGGAAGGGACGCAAACGTTTCTGCCAACGCCGTGGTGCTGCCGGTACGGCCCCCGATCATGCCGAGGGTGAAGGAGACAAATCCGTCGAGTGAGCCGTCTTGCTGGCCCTGGCTGGTGGCGATGCTCAGGGCGCGCACCACGTCCTGGGTCTCACCCCCGGATCCGAGTTGAGACCACCCCGTGAGAACCTCAAGGCGGTAACGGGTGAGTGAATCTGTTTCCTCGTTCGCTACCGGTGCAAAGTTCTGCAGGGCACTGCGCCAATTGCTGGCGAACACTTCGATTGCGCCGGTCACCAGAGCGCGCCGCACATGGTCTCGAGAGTGTGGATTCTCGGCCAGTTCATCCTGCGCCAGAGCGATGTCACCGGCGAGCACGCTCTCAAACAAACCATCGAGCCAGCGGCGGTTGCGCAAAAGACTGTTCGAGGTGACCCGGCTTGACCATCGGTAGTGCTGGGCGGCAACGCGATGCTCGCGATGGGCATGCCGTGCACGTGCGAAGCGCTCAAGCTCGTCCGCCAATACGTCGTCGAACTGTTCTGCTGCCGCGAGGCGGTGTTCGAGAGCGGCTGACTCGTCATCAACCACCTCGGCAGCCCACAGATGCAGTTGCCGTCGTTCGGGTAGCGGAATGTATTGGTACACCGCCGCACGTATCAGCGCGTGGGGAAGCCTGACCGACAGGCCCGGGTTGGTAGCGCGTTGCAGGAGCAGTTCGTGTGCCGCCAGTTCGGCCGCTGCATCCGTCGGCGTAGCAACGTGAGCAACAAGCGCCACCTCAGGCAGTGCCATCCAGCTCTGACCCAGGACGGCAGCGGCCCGCAGCAGTCGGACAGCGGCATCGCTCAAGCGCTCGACCCTGGCACTGAGGGTTCTGGCGAACTCAGCGGGCGCAGGCAGCACGCGCATGCGGCTTAACTCGGGGAGATCATGCCCTCGGAGCAGGGATGTCAGGTAGAGCGGGTTACCTCCAGTGTGCTCCCAGAGGTAATGCGCGACGTCGTTGGAAACTCCGGGATGAACGCCCTGAATGAGCTCTGTGGCAAGGTCGTTGCTGAGCCCGTTCAACGCCAACGTGTGCACAGTGTTTGACGAGGCGATGAACCGCTGCCAAGCGTCATGGTCGCGCGGGGCCAGAGGCCGGGTGCCCACGACGACGAGCAGCCGGTCACCGGCGACGCGTTCAAGGAGCCACGTCAAGGCTTGCACCGACTCGGGGTCGGCCCACTGCAGGTCGTCCAGCTGAAGCAGTACCGGCCCGCTGGTGCCCAGATCGTCGACCAGCTCGCGAAGCTGCTGCGCTACGACGAACGACGTCGGACTCGCGCCATTGCTCCCTCGTGCGACAGTGACGCCCCAGCTCTCGAGAGTTTGAAACGGCGAGCCATGCTCTCCATCATCACCCTCAGCCGTACGTGACAGGTACCCCCGTGCACGGCCGCAGATTTGAGTCATGAGGGTAGATTTGCCTGTCCCCGCTACGCCCTCGATCACGAGAACTGTTGGATGCCCGGTGCGCGCGCTCTCGATCGCGTTGTCGATGACATGGGCGTGTGCCCGTTCGACGAGCATCATGTGAACCCCACCCGTTGCTCGGATCTAACCTCAGTAAGGTGACTCTAACATGGCTCGCGCCAGGGATTCGGAATACTTCTCGAAGGTCGCCTTCACGGCGGCTGGGTTCTCAAACCAGGGGAAATGGGCGCCTCGTTCGATTCGGGCATGGTGGATGTTATTGCCCGTGAACCGTTTGTCATTCCAGAGCTCTTGGGTGACGATTCGGTCCTCGCTGCCGCTCACGATGAGGGTGGGGATGAGTGTTGGCCACCATGCGTATTCGTAGTCGTGATCAAAGTTTTCCTCGGACCAGGCGACGGCGGCGCCGTTGTAGGGCATGGTTGCGAGAAACTTGGCGCCAGTCTCGAGCGTGGTGGTGCCAAAGTTCCAGGGTGTTGAGGCAACCGCGACGGCGGCTAGGTTCTCGTTGGTGGGCTCGGATTCGTAGCGGGCCGTTGTGAGCTCGACTTGGGGTAGTGGATTCTGCTCGGTCATGGTGGTGAAGGCTGGTAGCCATGATGCGTCCGGTGCGGTGCTGATGAGCACTAGTCCCACGAGTAGTTGTTCGAGCTCGGCTGTTGCGAGCAGGTACATCCCGCCCGTTGAATGACCGACGAACACCGGGTTGGCGACCGTTCCTGCGGCTTCGGTGAGTACGTTGGGCCAGTGGCGGAAGGGATCATCCAAGATTCCGGGCCCTTCGACGTTTGAACCATCACCGGGGAGATCGACAAGCCAGCTGGTGCCGGGCACCTCGAGCAGGTCGACGAGGCCAGTTAGGCTTTCCGAGCCGATGCCGGGGCCGCCGGGGAGGAATAGCCAGTTGAGATTTCCTGGCCGGCGGATGTGCTCGGTGAGGCGGACCCCTGATGGGGTGTAGTGGATCATGCCCAGTTGTAGTACGCGAAGATCAGGAATGCGGGCACGAGGAAGTTGGTGAACAGGATCAGGGTGTTGTTGATAGCGAAGTTGTGGTCCTTGATCATCGAGCGGATGTGGCCGATGCCGCAGCCAAAGCGGTAGAAGGAGCTGACCAGGATCACGGATAGGGCGAACTCGGTGGAGTAACTGGCAGCCATCAGGGCGACAATGCCCATCGAGAGGTCGGCGAATCCGACTTCGTGTTGGTAGGGGCTCTTTTCAAAGCCGATCGTCTTGGAGATCTTGTTGCTGAAGAAGAGGTGCGAGATGCCAGCGCCAACGCCGGCCCAGCCGATCATGTAGGTCACGGCGTTGGTGACCAGTTGTGGTCCCCAGTCTTCGCCGGCGCCCCCTGCGAACTGGAGGACCGTGACGATCACGAAGAGGATCGTGCCGATGAGAGGCAGGATGCCGCCGGCGAGCGAGCGCTTAGCACGGGAGGTGGGCTGGTCTGTGGGAGCTGATGTTGTTCTCATATATCCATTGTGGAGAGGGACGGTGCGACGCTGACTGGGCAAAATAACCAGTGTTTGGTCAGGGGGCTGAGTTACCGCACGATCGGACTAACAGTTGGCAGGAGATTGCCCTGCCTCGACCCTGATAAGCCAGTCGGCTAGGGCGGGCAGCGACGCGTAGGCCGCGAACGTGTGGTCCACACCGGGGTACTCGTGGAAGCTCACGTCCTCCTCCGCAGCGCACAGTCCAGCGACGAACTCCCTCGTTGAGGCCGGGGCAACGAGTTTGTCGGCTAAGCCCTGCCCGACGAAGATCGGTACGTTGATCGGCGATCCTCCGGCGCTGTTTTCCGCGAGCAGCTCCTGCCATGGCGCCGTCGTCGATGGATCGCTGGTGACGTAGCTGCCGATGAGGGGAGTGGCGATCGCATGGATCTGTTCCGTCTGGGTGATCAGGCAGAGCGCAGCCATGGCGGGCGTTGCGGCCGCGCCTTTGGAGGTGAGGATGTCATCGATCTGGGAGGACGACTCTGGCTGCGCATAGGCCGCCTCATAGGAGGTCACCGCGTAAGAGGTAATCGTGACGCCAGAGATGTTGTTCAGGTTTGCCGTCATCAGCGCACGTAGGTCGGCTGCCGGCGCAGCCACAGCGACGCCTTTGAGGTGAAGTTCTGGTGAGTATTCCGCGGCTCGCTGAGCGGCGAAGAGAGCAGCCTGGCCGCCTTGCGAGTGACCCCAGAGCAGCACATTCGTGCTCGCGTGGACCTCGTCTATCTGACGTGCCGCCCGCACGGAGTCAAGCACGCTGTTCGATTCAGGGACGCCAAGTAGGTAGGAAGATTCGCCCGCGACACCCAAACCGGGGTAGTCAGTCGCGGCGATGGCGAATCCCGCGTCAAGTAACAGGTGCATCCCTTCGATGAGCTGGAACGGATCCATCGCCAAGGAAGGCGCACAGTTCTGCGCGGCACCGGTGGTCGGGTGCGCCCATGCCACGACGGTTCGCCCGCCCGCTGGAGCCGGGCTGCTGGGCACTATCACCATTCCGGAGACCGGGATGTCACGGCCAGCAAGGTCCCGCGAGTGATAGATGACCCGCCAGGCTGAAGTTTGCGACGGGGCCCCGGCGATCTGCTCGGATCGGATAATTTCCCCGGGTGCACCCACTGGAAGGGGACTTGGCATCGAATAGAAAGCCGGATTGCTGAGCTGATCTGTGCCCTCCCCGTTGTGGCGTCGCAGGACATCGAGTCCGATTATTGCACCGATGACGGCGAGGATCGCTGTGACGGTGATGACTTTGAGGAGCCAGGGGCGCATTTTCGGCATGGTGAACGAGCGTCGGCGAGGGGAAGATGGGGCGTTTTCGAGTGGCATCAGAGAAGTCCTTGGTGGCGGTTAGACGGCGAAGTGGAACAGGCCGTACCAGACAACGAAGCCGAATAGGACGGCGCCGCCGCCCACAGCAATCGCGAAAGTGCGTGGCCGGAGAATTCGGTTTTTGATGACGACGATCCCCACCAGGAGCGAGATCGGGACGTACAGCAGCACCGCCGTGACCAAGCCCGGGGAATAGCGGTCGAGAAGCGGGGTCATGAAGAGATGAAAAAGGGCGTCCCAAAAGAGGTTGGCGCTGGCGAACACCGTGAGTGCGATCGCCGTCCTTGTTGATGCCTTTCTAAAATTCAAGGTCACCAGTGTCAGAAGCACGATCATGAACATGATGTTGTTCGTATCGAAGCCGAAGTAGTTGAACTTGCCGTGCACGTCCTCGGATACCCACGCCGGGAAATTGCCGGCATACTCTTCAACAATGTGCAGGAGATAGGCTGCGGGCATCAGCCAGATGATCTTTCGGAACGCGGGAAGGGACACCGGAGTGCGCGCCGAGGCTGCAGCAGTCAAGTTGGTTTTTCGGATATTTAGGGTGGACGGTTTGAGCGGGGTGCGTGAGTTCATGCTTAAAGTATCGAGTCGGCGCCAATCTTGCCGACTGTACAGAATGTACAGTTCTGGATCTGTACCCAGCGTGAGCGTGACCGTGGAATGTGGAGGGCCGCCGTGCGCAGCTGCCGGGGTTTGGGCCTTCCGCTGTCGATATGGTCATTCGCTGCTGATATAAACACAGAGAATGACCATATCGGCGTCGCTCAGCGTTTCTACTGGCGAGGACCGGCTACTTCGGCGTGTTGACCAGAACGTTTTTGATGAGCTTGCGCGCGTGTGCCCCTTCGCGGATGGGTAGTAGTGGGTAAACATGGATCATGTCAGCATGCTGGTGCAAATCAAACGGGTGATGTTCGGCTTCGGCTTTGCGGGCCATGGTGAGAGCGTCGGCGTGGGTGATGTCCCGGGTGCCACTGAACAGTGTGATTCGGCCCAGTCCCGACAAGGGTGCATTGACGGGGCTGACTAGAGGATCCTGGATCGAGAGATCTCCTCGCCACCTCTGCGCAATCGCCGCAGGCCCAGGGACGTTCAGCCACGGATCGCTCGGTTCGATTTCGTAGATCAACGGGTCGGTGAATGTCAAATCGACCACCGGGGCAATGAGTACGATGTCGCGCGGGGCGGGTCGCTGACGGTCGCGCAGCAGCATCGCGGCAGAGAGGATGAGGGCGCCGCCAGCGGAGTCGCCGAGGAGTACCACCTGTGAGGCGCCCACGTCCTCAATGAGGGCTTCGGCCAGGTCGGCAATGATGGGCACTACTGTGCCTGCGGTGCCGCTAGGAACCAGGGGATAGATGGGCACGGTGAATTCGGTTCCTGTGCTCGAGGCGAGTTCTGCGATCAGCCGCCAATGAAACGGCGAGATCTCCTTGACCCATGCTCCACCGTGAACGTAGAGCGCTCGGCGGTGAATCGGTCCGTGCTTGGGGGCAACGGTATAGATCGGCCAGCCGCTGACTTGGCGCACTGTCAACTTCACCGATCGATCCAGCGCTTTTGGTGGCGCGTAGGACTGAGGTCGAAGGAGGTGTTCATCAGCTTTGCGCAGCGATGCCGTGGGCGATGAGTACTCTCTTTTGGAGCCTCTCCAGCGGATGAGGTGGGGGATGATAGCCGCGCCAACGCTGCGCCGGGGTTCGCTCATTGTCCTGCTCCTTAGCTTGTGCTGGTCATGGCCTGAATTGTTCTTGTCCGAGCTGCCGCCTTGGGATCCACAAATATGGCTGTGCCCATCCTAGCGAGGCAGCGCAACCGGGGCGGTCCGCCGTGCTGCGGGTCGCTGGACGGGAGTCCGGCAGGGGCGAATGAAAGGGGGCACGAGAAAAATTTAGCGCAGCAGGTGCTGCCAATGTTTCGCAGCCGGGCCAACCTATTCCGCTGGGATGCTGTCGATCGCTATTGCGCCCAAGCTTGGGAAGGTGTTGGGGTGCTGGAACAGGCCCGGGAGCATGAGGGTGCGGCGGCGGTGGTGCCGGTGGTACAAAAAGCCCTCACCGCGATGGGCAGTGTTCTCTTGCGTGCCGATGACTCCAACGGCAGCATCAGCGACGTCTTCTGCCACCTGCTGGAACTCCATGCCGAGCTGTGCAGGGAAGCACCGCCAACAACGGCAAAGTTGATCGGGTGGCTGATCACGTTCCAGTTCGGCGACGGGCAAGACTACGTCCAGCCTGACCCAGTCAACTACGCGCCCGCACTTGGAGGAAAGCCACCAGGCCGAGGCTGCAGGGGAGTACTGGTGTCAGCTGTTGCACGAACACCGGGGAGAGGAAGAGCTAGATGCTCGCCGCACGCTCTTTGAGCGGTGGCCACGCTTGGGCACTGCAAACCGACTCCACGCTGTCGCTTCAGGGGCATGGCCGCCACAGGAAGCGGATGTCTTGGTTGCCTTGGCCGCTCGCCCTGACGACTACATTGAGTTCCCGTTGGAGACACTTCACAATGTGCCGCTGGCGTGGACGGAGGCGCATCGGCTGGACCTGGCCAGAACAGAGCTGTGGGATCGGCTCATCGCCGCCTATCAGGTGCATGACCCTGTCGCCGTCCTGCCCGTGCTGGAAAGCATCGTCGAGGCCGGCCTCACCGTGGCTGAGGTGCGCAATTACAAAATGGCAGTGGCGCGGCTGCGCAAACATCGCGCCATCGCTGCGGTTGCCGGTCGCCCGGAAGCCACTGCCGGGCTCGTTGCCTCGCTGCGAGAGCGGAACCGCAACCGTCCCAGGCTGCTGCGGGAGCTTGATCGAGTTAAGTTCTGAGCCCTTGCGCGAGCGCGGCACGGCGGCGCACGGTGAGCAGCGCCCCGGCCGCTATGAGGCCTTGGCCCACCGTGTACGTGAGCATGACCATGCCGCTGGTCCAGTCCGGCATGAGTTCAAGGGCAAAGATGCGGAAGGACAAGATGGTGTCCGAGGCGAGGAAGAACAGGCCACCGCACATGACCAGGGGGTGGCAGCGAGTCGAGAGGGCAGCTGTTCCGCCCAGTACGACGCCGTACATCGCCACTGCGATGATCAACCCTCCCGCTCTGGGTCCGATAACTATCACCAGCACCAGCCACCATGCGGCGAAGGAGAATGCCCAACACGACAGTTTCTTGACGGCTAAGTGTTGCCAAAACGCCCGCATGTAGCACAGGTGCGCCACCCCAAAGAAGAGGAGCATCAGTGGCAGGGTGGGGGCGAGGGGAAAGAAGGTGCCAGCGCCGTCGCCCAGCCAGGAGAACAGTAAACCTGCCAACAACAAGCCACGAGCGTGCGGGGCGCCGAGCCGGTGCCAGCCCCAGAATACTGCAAGCATTAGAGCAGGCATGAGTAACAATTTGGTGGGATCTGCCAGCGCATCATGAGCGGCGAAGCGCGCGGCGACGTGGACTATCGACACTACGATGTAGGGGACAAACCCCCACCATAGCGGCCGGACGACGGACGTTGATGTGGTCGGCACAGCACTCCTTGGCTAGTTGCGGTTGGCATGATCCTAGACTGGACATCAACGACTGTGCCGCAGCAGGGGCCTGTGCCGGAGAAGAGGATGCCTGAGATGGACAAATTTGACGTCAAGAAAGCTTATAAGGAGCTCTTTGCGCCCAGCGCCAAGGACTTTTCCCTGGTTGAGGTGCCCCCGGTTCAGTACCTTGCGATTGACGGGCATGGCAAGCCCGGAACCTCCTCCGCATATACGGAGGCTCTCGAGGCCCTCTACTCAACGGCTTATGGAGTGAAGTTCGCCAGCAAGAACGTGCTCGGGCGTGACTTTGTTGTGGCCCCTTTGGAGGGACTCTGGTGGGCTGCGGACATGGGCGCGTTCACGGCCGGGGACAAGGACCAGTGGGACTGGACCATGATGATCAGCCAACCCGACTGGATCACTCCGGACATGGTGGCGGCCGCCGTCGAGCAGGCTTCTGCGAAGAAAACCTTGCCCGGCCTGGCCCAGTTGCGTGTCATGGACCTGAACGAGGGATTGTGCGTGCAGATCCTCCATATTGGCCCGTACGACGACGAGGCCCCCACCTTGGCCCGTTTGCACGATCACTTCATGCCGGAGAACGGATTGGTGTTCAACGGCAAGCACCACGAAATTTATCTCGGTGACCCCCGCCGTGCAGCGCCTGACAAACTCAAAACCATCTTGCGGCAACCCGTGGTTCGCCACTGAAAAGTGTCTTCCGGCATCCGGAAATGTGTTCGTTGGAGTGCGTCAGGAGCAACTGTCGAATCTTGACAGCGGAGCTGGCCATTATTGTGTTGCTCGTGGGGGCGGGCCCTCTCTGGGCCCCTGGCGGCCATCCTTGCAGGTGACCGGAACGTCGCCCACCACCATCAGGGCCAGAGTGTGGGAACAGGGACGTCCCAAGCCAGCCACATGGCAGCGCAGCATCACAGACACGACGGCAGCCCTGCAAGGCCCAGGCAGCGTGGGCTTTGCAAGCTACCTCTCCGGCACCGCCAACAACGCACCGCTGACGGTGCTGCTGGACAACCTGAAGGCGACAGCACCCTAGACGAGGGTGGTTGCTAGATCCGAATCCGAGGACTGGCAACGCCAGCGAGCTGGTGCGCGTCCAAGCCAAACAAGTCGTGAGAACCGGCTGTGGCGGCTCCCAGCAAACCGGCCGACGCCGGGAGCAGTTGCTCCGCGTAGAATCGTGCCAGCACCAGCTGGCTCTGCGCCAGTGCGGCGTCGTTCGTGGCGGCGGCAGCCAGGGCCGCCCGGGCCAGCATCCACGCGCCGGTGCACAGCCCCCACATGCGCAGGAACGGCGTCGAACCGGAGAGGGCTGCATTGGGGTCAGTGGCGCCCGTGCGCAGCATCCAGTGGGTGGCCTCCTCAAGGGCGTCAAACTGCCGGCCAAGTTCCGCCGCGATACTGCCGAACTCCGGACCGGCCTGGGACAGCTCGGTTTCAAGCTCACGCATGGTGGCGATGAACTCCAGGACGGATGCCCCGCCGCGGATGCCGAGCTTGCGCCCCACCAGGTCCGCGGCCTGGATTCCGTTGGTGCCCTCGTAGATGGCGGCTATCCGAATATCGCGCACGTGCTGGGCGGCCCCGGTTTCCTCGATGAAGCCCATGCCGCCTTGAATTTGGAGGGCAAGCGAGGTCAGCTCGTTGCCCAGGTCTGTGCCGAATGACTTGCAAATGGGGGTGAGCAGCCCTACGATCTCGGCTGCCCGTGCACGCACGGCCGGGTCTGGATCGTGGGTGCTCTTGTCCACATAGCTGGCGTCGAGCAGCATGAGGTAACGCATGGCGGCCAGATGGGCGCGCTGGGTCAGCAACATGCGCCGCACATCGGGGAATTCGATGATGGCCGAACTGGTCCCGGATGCGCCGATGGCACGTCCTTGCCTGCGCTCCTGCGCATAGGCGAGGGACTGCTGGTAGGCCCGTTCCGCAACGGCCAGGCCCTGCACCCCAACCCCGAGGCGGGCACTGTTCATCATGACAAACATGATGCGCATGCCCAGGTTCTCTTCTCCGATGAGATATCCGGTGGCGTCCTCGTATGAAAGTACGCAGGTGGGGGAGGCGTGGATGCCCATCTTGTGCTCAAGGGAAACCGTCTGGACGGTGTTGCGCTCGCCCAGCGAACCGTCGTCGTTGATCAGGAATTTGGGCACAATGAAGCAGGAGATGCCGCGGGTTCCTTCCGGGGCGCCAGGCGTGCGTGCCAGCACCAGATGGACAATCTGGTCAGCCATGTCGTGATCGCCGTAGGTGATGAAGATCTTTTGCCCGGTGATGGCGTAGCTGCCGTCGGCCCGGGGCACCGCACGGGTGGTGAGAGCCCCGACGTCGGACCCGGCCGCAGGTTCGGTCAGGTTCATGGTGCCGGTCCATTCCCCGCTGATCATCTTGGGCAGGTAGCGCTGCTTGAGTGCGTCGTCGCCGTAGTGCAGCAGGGCCTCAATGGCGCCCTGGGTCAGCAGCGGGCACAGCGAGAACGCCATGTTGGCGCTGGTCATGAGCTCCTGGATGACAAGGCCTACCGTGCGGGGGAATCCGCCGCCGCCATACTCCTCCGGCAGTGGCACCGAGCCCCACCCGGCGTCGACGTACTGCTGGTAGACCTCCTTGAACCCGCTGGGCGTGACGACCGCACCGCCGGGCAGCAGGCGTGATCCTTCCGTGTCGCCCCGGCGGTTGGTGGGCGCCACCACCTCGGCCATGAACTCCCCGCACTGCTCAAGAAGTTCCACCACAGTTTCAAGGTCAGCGTGCTCGAAGCCGGGCAGTTTGGCCAGGTCTGGGTACCCCACGACGTGTTCCAGGGCGAAGGCAATGTCGGCAATGGGGGGCTGGTATTGGCTCATAAACGCCAGCGTACCCCGGGGGAATCGCTTTGTGGAAGGTATTTGTTACCAATCAGTAACGTGTCGCACGTCACCAAGGGTGGTGAGGGTTGCGCGGAAGATTCGGCCTTCCCCGACCAGCGCCCATGCAATGACGGATTTGGCTTCACTGTGGGCACCCAGCCCGGAGGCCGGGTTGGCCGGGGACACTCAGGTGTGTTCGTCTTGGGCGCAGGAACTGCCATGACGCTCGACGCCGGAAAACTCACCCTTGCCCTGGGCCCAAAAGGCACGTGGGTGCGCCCGCTGGGTCATTGGCTTTGGCAGCTTTTGCCGTGGACGCCGCAGGGAGGACAACCATGCGCCCGGAATTCTTCGACTCCCTGGGCTTGGCGACTTGGCTGCGCCAGCAGCGCCTGCCCTGCCCGGATGGCTGACGTCCCGTCGTCGGGAACCTAGTGCGTGCAATTATTTCTTGACGGCCGGGGATCGCACCGAGGATGCTTGTCAGTACAGCGGCGGGTTCAAAATCGCTGGCACGCGGCACCGTTGGATGGGTTTTCTGGAGGACCTGATGGACCAGACTGAGCGCCTAGTTTGTTATTCAGTCTCATTGGCCGACGGCGACAGAACCGACCCGTTGTTGCGCCAACTCGAGCGCAGCCTGGCCAGCCTTCGCCGCCACAACGGGAGCATTGCCGTCGTCGTCTTCCTGTACGGCACCCCCACCCCGCACCTTGTCCGGATCTGCGCTGAACAACGCGCCTGGCTCCAGCTGCAGGGCGACTACTCCCGCCGGTTGGCGGAGCTGTGTCCCCGTGGCTGGCCCGTTTTGGCCCGGTACCCTGCGCTGCACAAGTTCCTGAACAACTCGTGGCTGGCACACACCCCGGCACAGCAGGTGCTGTACTGCGACTGTGACACAATTTTCCGGGCCGACGTCGATCACCTGATTCGGGCCTACCGGGAGCCCGACATTGTGGCCCGCGAGGAGGTTCACAGCTCGCGCAGCCACCACGGTCCGGACGCCGTGTTTCTTGACGAGCCAGCGCTGCTGCGCCTGTGCAGCGCCATGGGTGTGGCCGCGGTACCCCCGTTCAACACTGGCGTGGTGTTGCTGAACCACCGGATCTGGGAGCAGCTTTCCCTGGTGGAGGGCTGGTTCATCGAGTGCGCCTGGCAACTGTTGCTGTGGATGTCGCTGCACCCGGGACACCGTTCCGATGCCCGCTTTGGGATGCTCGACGGCGTCGAGCAGGCCTACCAGCTGGCCTCCGCCACACAGTTGGCCCGGGCCCTCCCTTTCCCCTCGGCCAACCAATGGATCCTAGAGGAGATTGCCACGTGGCTTGCTCTGGGGGCGCTGCCCGCGCTGCGCACCGGCGATTTCAGTCCGGCCGACGTGGCCCAGAATGGGGAATTCACCGCCACTGACCCGGACAGGGCCGGGTGGACGTTGTGCCACTACTACTCAGGCAATCAGGGGAGCATTACCCGCTGGCTGGACGGTAGCCTCGCCAGCCGTCATTGACGTCGATCATCAAGAAAATACGATTGTAAGGGGAGAGTCATGGTTAGCAAAGCAGCAGGCAAAAAGGCCGTGAGCGCTGGTGCGGCCCACGGCGCTGGAAAGGGCAAAGGGAAGGCGTCCTCACCGCCTGCGGCAAGCAAGTTCCCGGACCGCATCTTCGCCATGGCTTCGCCACAGTCCGTCGGCGGAGTCTCGATGTTCACTCCGGGCCTGGTACCGACCGTGGACACGCTCGGGCTGCATTTCTCAGACGATGAGGTTGTCGAGAGAGCCATTGCGGCTCTCAGCGAGGCAGGCTTCGAAGTACTCCAGGCCACCAATCTCATGGTCAACTTTTGCGGCTCACGCGCTTTGTTTGATTCAGCGTTCGGCGCCCACCTCTACACCCAGGAACGGCCCGTCCATAAGCCCGGCGGTGTCGAGGGGTTGGCTACTTTCATCGACAACGCCGACACGGACATCCCTGGTTTGATCGATCCGGCTGGGACAGTGTTTGAGGGCGTCCTCGATGGCATCGCCATCGAGGAACCTTACTACCTGCACACGGCGGACTCGCTGCCGCCAACGGTCAACTATTTTCATCTGAACGTCCCCGACGACGTTTCCGTGGGGCTCAACGCCGAACACCCCCATCGCTCCGGTATTACCGGCAAGGGCGTCAAGGTGGCCATGGTTGACACCGGATTTCAAACGCACCCGTTCTTCACCGAGCACGGCTACCTGGTGCAGCCCACAACTTGGGGCCCGGGCACGGCTGACCCCACAGTTGACGAGAACGGGCACGGTACCGGCGAATCTGCCAACATTTTCGCGACGGCACCGGACGTCACCTTGTTCCCGGTCAAGACGGCGACGGCGACCGGCGCACTCGTGAACGTCACCGCGGCCTTTAACGCCGCTGTGGCCCTGGGACCTGACATCATTACCAACAGTTGGGGATCGGACCAGCAGAACGGCCCGTTGAGCGCGGCCAACCAGGCGCTGGCGGCAGCAGTCGCTGCCGCTGTCTCCGGCGGAATTACTGTGGTGTTCTCTGCCGGCAACGGTGGCTGGGGCTTCCCGGGCCAGCATCCGGATGTTATTTCCGTCGGCGGCGTCAACCGCGAACGCAACGGGGCGCTGCGTGCCTCAAACTACACCAGCGGGTTCATGTCCAACATCTACGCCGGGCGGCGGGTGCCCGACGTGTCGGGCCTTGTCGGCATGCTGCCTCGGGCGATGTACATCATGCTGCCCATCCCGGAAGGTTGCGCCATCGACGTCGGCAACGGCGGCGGCACGCATCCCAACGGGGACCAGACGCTCACCAATGACGGCTGGGCTGCCTTTAGTGGCACCTCGGCTGCGGCGCCTCAGATTGCAGGAGTCTGCGCCTTGATCCGACAGACGTGCCCCCGGTTGAATCCGGCGGCCATCCGGGACATCCTCATGACCACGGCACAGGACGTCACCGCCGGAACCAACCATCCGAACTTCGGCAACGTGGCCGTGGTTGGCCCCGACACCGCCACCGGCCACGGTCTTGTTGACGCGCACAGGGCGGTGCTCATCGCCAAGCTGCGCTGCCGCATCGTCCGCCCCGTCCGTCCGCTTCCGCCGATTGTTCCGGTGATCCCGTTCCGGCCGCCCTTTGGGCCGATTGTTCCGGTGGGGCCGATCGTTCCCATCATCCCGTTCCGGCCGCCCTTTGGGCCCATCGTGCCGGTGATCCCCTTCCGGCCGCCGGTTGGACCCATTGTGCCGATCATCCCGTTCCGGCCGCCGTTTGGGCCGATTCCTCCGATCATCGGACAAGACGACGAGGGGCGGATGGAATCTGAGGGGATGTCGTTGACAGACCAAGACGTGACGGAAATTGAGCGGTTCATCATCGAGTCGCCCCAACCTCCGGAGCTGTAGAACCGTGGCTGAAACCGACGGGCTGGTCGCGCTGGTGGTCCTACAATCACCAGGTGGCCCGCCCTTGGATACCGAACTCACCGCTGCGACACTCGCGCGGCACCTGCCTGCGTCTGGAGCCTTTGCCGCAGTCCAATCCGAGCTGGCTGCGGCGGGGTTCACTGTTCATCAGCCGGTGGGCATTTCGTTTTCCATCGAGGGGCCTGCCAGCATCTTTCGGCGGTACTTCGGCGTCACACCAGTGAAGTCGGCGGATGGGGGCTGGTCGGCAGCAGGGCAAGCCGAACTTCCGCTGGACGGACTGCCGGACCACGAACGGGCCATGGTGCGCGCCGTGGTGTTTGAACCACCGACAGAATTGATGGGAGGCGACGGTTGATCACACAGCTGCGAAGCGGGGCCGCAGAACGCCTGGCCATGGGCCCATTGGCTCAGGGCGGGGGCGTGATTGTGGTGGACGGCCTGCCCGGGACGACGCAAGCCGCCGAACTGCTGGCCGAGGCAATGATGCTGTATCCCGGCGCCGACGAGCAACGAGTATTCGAAGGCGACGGGGCCACCGGACGTGGGGGAGCCCCTCCGCGCCAGCTCTTCACCTCAGGCGGGGGACTGGTACAGGATGCCTTATATGCCGCCCCTTGGCTGTCCGACTATCTGTCTGAGCTGTGCGGTGCACCGGTTTCGCCCACTGGTGGGCGCGGCAGCTACAGCTACTACGTGCGCCCGGGTGACTATTTGGGCCTTCACCTGGACATCGACGCCTGCGACGTCACCCTGATCACTGTGTTGCGCGATGATTCACCGCCGGATGATCCGGCAGGGGCACTTCTGGTCCATCCCGGCTACCGGGGTGCGGACCTTGACGCCGTGCGCAGGGACCCGAAGGGTGGTGCGGGCATGGTGAAGGCCGTACCGGGGCAGAGCATTGTGCTGTTGGGCGGGCTGGTGCCGCATGAAACAATTCCTGTGGAGGAGCGTGGCCCGCGCATCATTTCAGCCCTCTGTTTCCGGGCCAGTTGACGGCGGATTCACGGTGCAAGTCACGGCGAAGGTGAAGGAGCCTCCATGAATAACATGCGTGTGCTGGCCGAAGGGCTCGGCATGGGTGAGTCGGCCCGCTGGCATGGCGGCCGGTTTTGGTACGCCGACTGGCTCCAGGGCCACATCCATGCCATGGATCCGGCCGGCCTGGACCATCAAAGCATCCCCGTCCCGTCGTTCCCCATCACCTTCGACTGGCTCCCGGACGGCCAGTTGCTGATCGTCTCCGGCTCGGAGTGCAAACTTCTGCGCCTGAGTCCGGCGGGCACCCTTGAGGACGTTGCGGATCTTGGCCAGCACTCGGGTTCCCCGTGGAATGAGGTGGCCACTGCAGGTGCCAACGCCTACGTCAACTGCATTGGATTCACTTTCCCCGGTCCTGCCGCAGTTGCCGGGACTATTGCCCTGGTGACTCCCGACGGCGCGTCCCGGGTTGTTGCTGACGGCCTGGCCTTCCCCAATGGGATGGTTGTTACCGGCGACGGCGGAACTCTGGTGGTTGCCGAATCCCACGCGGGGCACCTCACGGCTTTTGATATCCACGACGATGGTTCGCTGACCAATCGGCGCGTGTGGGCAGCCGTGCCGGGTAGTGCCCCGGATGGGATTTGCTGGGGTGAGGGCGGGATTTGGTATGCCGATGTGGGGCAACGGCACTGCGTGCTGGTTGCCGAGGGCGGCCACGTGGTGCGCACTGTTGCCTTCGAACAGGCCTGCTTCTCCTGCGCCGTGGGCGGCGATGACGCCAACACTCTGTACGCGCTGGTTGCGGATTGGCCCGGTGTTATGGATCAGTCACTGCCGGCGTCGGGCCGGGTTGTGGCGGTCCAACTGACAGCCAAATGACCACCAAAGTGACCTTTCCCTCATTTGGCTGTTTCGATGCCGATAATCCGGCTGGGGGCAGGTATTATTCTACGTAGCCAAGGCGCCCTTCTCAGGGTTAGCGGCGGTTAGGCTCGTACAGTATCTCGCCGATGCTGTGCGAGTCGCCTTAACAAATTCTCCACTGGGGAGCATGTTGAGAGTGGTAAATGCCGTACATGCACCTCTAGCTCAATTGGCAGAGCAATTGACTCTTAATCAATGGGTTTCCGGTTCAAGTCCGGAGGGGTGCACCAAAAAGAACCGCTTCACCACCTGCAACATCGGGTGTTGAAGCGGTTTTTTGTTGCCCTGATGTGTCCGGGGGCCTTTGTGTTCTTTCGCCAGAGGCACCCTGTCGCCAGCGAATGTCTGCAACGGCCCCAGACGCGGAAAATATGTCATCGACAAGCAGCGGCAATAACATTTTGATCTCATCGGGCACATCCGGCATGGCCCGGCTGTAGGGTGAGAATTGCTCAGCGACGGACGCGCAGAAGCACTCACCACCAAGACCAGCCCAGGGGACGATGACGGGACCATGAAAAGTGCACCCGTTCTGACCCTGCGAGAATCTCGCGGACCTGAAGACTTGGAAGAACTCACCAATATTTGGCGCGATTCCGTGGAAGCAACCCATCACTTCCTGCCCCCGGAAGTGATTGATCGGCTGGAACCGGTGGTCCGGGATGAGTACCTGCCAAACCTGACGGTGCAGGTGGCGGAGGTCAACGGTTGCCTTGTGGGGTTCATTGGCATGCAGGCCCGGCAAATTGCCATGCTCTTCGTGGCCGACGAGGCGCGGTCAATGGGCGTTGGCAGCATGCTTCTTGACTGGGCCAAGCAGCGCTTTTCCACCTTGACCCTGGATGTCAACGAACAAAACCCGCGGGCTGCAGTTTTCTACATCAGGCGCGGTTTCAAGCCACGGGGCCGTTCGGAAACAGACGCCCAGGGATTGCCGTTCCCGCTCCTGCACATGAGCTGGAGCGTTGAGCCAACGGGCTAGCTGGGCGGCGTCAGAGCAGGCTTCCCAGCCCATATCCCAACGCCGCAGCCCCAACACTGGCCGCCAGTGTGCCCAGGGCATTGGTCAATGAGGCCAGAATGCGCCTGTCCATCAACAGCCGGATGGTTTCATAGCTGGTGCTGCTGAAGGTGGTGTAACCGCCTAGGAATCCGACACCCAAAATCAGGGACCACTCCGGCGGCAGGAAGACCCCAGCGGCCGCAGCCGACAACAAGCCCAAGGCCAATGAACCGGAGACGTTGATGATGAAGGTGGCCCACGGAAAAGAGGCTTGCAGCTTGTGGCCGATGAACCCGTCCAAGGCAAAACGGGCCGCAGCCCCCACACCGCCAGCAACGGCAATGGCCAGAAAAATCAGAGGTGTCATCGCTGGCCGTCTGTTTTCAACGGGCGATGGACGGCGCCTGGACCGGCCAGGATCCCCACAGCTATTCCGGCCCAGGTGGCAAGTGCCCCGAACAAAACTGTGCCCAAGGCATAGGCGGTGGCCCAGAACAGGCCCCCGGATCCGGCCATCACAACAACACCCAAGGCCAAGGTGCTGTAGGTGGTGAATCCGCCACAAAAACCAGTGCCCAGCAGCAACCGCAGCCGCCTGGTTCGCTGCGCGCGCGCCTGGGGGATCGTGGACAAGGCTGAATAGAGCAATCCCAAGAGGAACGCGCCCACAATGTTCGCAAGGACTATTGCCCAAGGAACGTGACCGACGTCGGGCATCCCCAGAATCAGCGCCTCGCGTGCCCCGGCGCCAAGAGTGCCCCCGAGCGCCACCCAACCCAAGGATTGCGGGCGCAGGAATGGCAGGCTCACTTGGGCTCCGGCGGCCGGTGGTGTGTGGGGATGACGAGAACGGGCCGGTGCTGTTGGCGGGCAAGCCTGGCGGCGACGGAATGGCTGAAAACCTGCCGCAGCGAGGTGTGGGCGTCGCCATGGGTGCCTACCACGATCATGCCGGCGGCCAGGGTGTTGGCGCAACGGGCCAGGGACTGCGCGGGGTCGCCGGCCAAAAGCAGCGTACGCCACGGCATGTGCAGCGTGGCGAGCTGCCCCGCCAAGGCAATCGCAAGGCCGGTGGGGAAATCTGCGTCGGCGTCGTCAGCGAAATCGGGGTCAACGGACGCCGAGGTGACGCTTCCGTCAGTGGCTTCGCTGACTAGATATCTGGCCGGGTTGGAATAGGCACACACCAGGGGATAGCCCAAAGCGTCAGCCAACTTTGCCCCCTCATGCACCACCGCCGCCGGCTGCCCGGGGTAGACGCCCACCAGCACGCACGGCATTGAAACAATCCGCATTGACGCAACCATCTAGGCCTGGGGTGGTTCCGGAGGGGAGCCAGCGCCGGAGCTGCTGGCATTGTCGGGCGCCCCGCCCGGGCCGCGGCGGTTGGCCCGTGCCGCAGCCTTCTCGGCCTTCTCGGCTGCCCGGGCATCCTCACGGGCCTTTTTTTCGGCCATCTTGGCGTTCTCCTTGGCGGTGCGGGCTTGGGCCTGCTCAGTCTCACGGACCAGTTTCTGTGCAGCCTTGAATTCGCGGATACTCTTGCCACGGCGCAACAACATCCGGCCCAGGACGATCACCGCTACTCCACTGACAACACCAATCACCATGAAAAGTTGGCTCCAGGTGCCGAACCAATTGGCGCCGGTGGCCCAGGTGGCCCGCGCGTCGGCCGCAGTTCCCGTGTCCCCGTACAGGACTGCCAAGGTGAGCAGATTTGGCAAGGTGAGCAACAGACCCACTGCCAGGAGGGAAATTCTGACCCACTTGTTCAGCTTGGGGCGGCGTGCCTGCCACACCAGGAGAACCGGGAAAAAAGTGAAGATGAAACCGTAAAACATGCCCAGCGGAATGCTGTTTTGCAGCTGGCTGCCCACCTGGTCCCGGATGGAATTCGCCCACACCAAGGGAACAGTGACTGAGGCGATGAGAAAGGCAATCACCAAAAGCGCCGCCCCGCCCACGCCAAAAATGGTGAAGAGCAACCACTGCGGCATGGCGGCCTTCGTTTTCTTGTCCCCATCGGCGCTCAGTGTGGCTTGGGGTTGGCTGGCCGGAGTAGGTGATGCGGAATCGGTCATAGCTAAATCATCGCAGAGATGAGGCCGCCTGCGGATAAAATACTGGCCAAAATTGCTAGAAGGTACCTTCGACTTGTGAATAATGCTGACACACTAAAGACTGGATATGGTTTATGGAAAGAAACGTCCTTCCTGCGCCGTGTTCTACTAGTTCAACTAGTTTTTGTTTAGTCATATTCTTCGCCCGGCCGCGATGAACCTTGAAAGGTGCCCACCATGAGCAACATTCCCGCAGACTTGTCCTACACAGCAGAGCACGAATGGGTGTCAGCACCCTCCGCGGACGGTGTGGTGCGCGTGGGCATCACCGATTTCGCCCAGGACGCCCTCGGTGACGTGGTTTACGTCCAGGTGCCCGAGAGTGGCACCGACGTCACTGCCGACACCGTGGTGGGAGAGGTTGAATCCACCAAGAGCGTCAGCGACATTTACGCCCCCTTGGGTGGTGTGGTCAGCGCCCGCAACGAGGCTTTGGATGCAGAGCCAGCCTTGATTAACTCCGATCCCTACGGTGCTGGCTGGTTGCTTGAAATTACCCTTTCCGACGCCGCCAGCTACGGCGCTTTGCTCAGCGCAGCGCAGTACCAAGAAAAGGTAGGCTAGGGAGTTAAAGGTCGTTTGCATGGATTCACCAGCTCCACCAACACGGGGCACGTGAGATCATGCAGGCCTTTCCCAGCCACGGCTCGTAGGTTTGTAGTACTTGGGAACTCAACAGAATTCCCATCATCTTTTTTGCTAGGAGGAGTACCAATGGTTGACAGGAGTAATGACGCCGGTGTTACGGGTCAGGCGAACTCCCAGGACCAGCCTGGTGCCACGGACACCACCTCAATTGCGCTCCCATTAGTGGCGACTGGGGGACCCACATCGGTTCCCGTGTTGGCCCCTGATGAGCAAAATGCCGTGAACTCGCTTCCTGCCGGTTCCGCACTGCTCATTGCGCATGTTGGACCCAACGCAGGGGCACGTTTCCTGCTGGACAGCGCCGTCACCACGGCTGGCCGCCACCCCGATGCAGACATCTTCCTGGATGATGTGACAGTTTCGCGCCGTCACGTGAATTTCATGAAGTGCGACGGCGGTTTTGAGGTTCTCGACGCCGGAAGCCTGAATGGCACCTACGTTAACGGGGACAGGGTTGACTCGGTGCGCCTGCGGACCGGCAATGAAGTGCAGATCGGCAAGTTCCGCTTGACGTACTACTTCAGCGCCAGCGAACCCGCTACCGGCTCCTAGGGGCGAGAGTGGCAAGTTTGAACGCCGCTGCCGGACGCCGATTGGTGGATGTGCAATCCACCAATCGGCGGAACGGTGCTGCCGCCGTATTGAACATTGGCGAGGTCCTGGCTCTTTTGACCACGGACTTCCCCTCGGTGACGGCATCGAAAATTCGTTTTTATGAGGAAAAGGGCTTGATCAGCCCCCAGCGCACCCCTGCAGGGTACCGGCAATTCCGGGAGTCCGACGTCGAACGCCTGCGGTTTGTGCTGGGCCTCCAACGCGACCACTACCTGCCGCTGAAGGTCATCCGCGACTACCTCGATGACCTTGATGCGGGACTTACGCCGCAAAATCTTCCGCCCGGTGTTTCCGTGGCACCGCGCATGGTTTCCGAAGATCTGGCCCGTGAACTCAACGGCAGGTCGCGCCGGTTTACCCCTGAGGAACTGCTGCGCGAATCCGGTGCCAGCGAGCAGCTGTTCGAGACCATGCTCAGCTACGGACTGGTGGAATCGCACAGGGGCACCTTCGATGACCACGCCCTCAAAGTGGCCCAGGCCTGCACGGCCCTGGCCGCCCACGGACTGGAACCGCGGCATCTGCGTCCGTTTCAGGCCGCAGCGGACAGGGAGTTTGGTCTGGTGGAGCGGGCGGTTGCGCCGTTGTCCTCACGCAAGGACAGCACTTCGGCCGTGCGGGCCGCTGAAGCCGCACGGGAGATTGCCGAGCTGTGCCTGAGCCTGCACAGCGCTCTGGTCCATGCCCGCATCGCAGACATGGAAGCACCATGATTGAGGTCACCATCGTTGGGGTGCGGATCGAGATGCCCTCAAATCAGCCCCTGGTGCTGCTGCGCGAGCTCTTGGGCGAACGCCATATCCCGATCTGGATTGGTGCCGCAGAGGCCACGGCCATAGCCATGGCTGAACAAGGCGTGGTGCCGCCGCGGCCCCTCACCCATGACTTGCTGTGCGGAGTTGTGCTGGCCCTGGGCCACAGCATTGTGCGGGTCAATCTGACAAAAGTTGAGGACGGTGTCTTCTACGCGGAGCTGGTCTTTGACGACGGCACCACAGTGAGTTCACGTGCCTCGGATGCCATCGCCATTGCGCAGCGGGCCCAGTGCGCTATCTGGGCCGTCGAGAGCCTGGTGGAGGAGGCCGGCGTCGTGATCGGTGATCATGATGAGGACGGCACCGAGTCCGAGGTGGTCGACGACGAGGCCAAGGAACGTGAGCTTCGTCAGTTCCGCGAATTCCTCAACGACGTTGAGCCCGAGGATTTCGGCCAATAGTTCGCGTATTCTAGGGAATTTTGGCGAATCTCTAACCTTAAAGCTGAGGCTGAAACTTTCGACACGGCAAAATTGTTGTGCAAACGTCTTTGACCTTGCTCCCGCGGCGTTCTAACGTCGAAGTATAGAGTTCCCCATTGCGAGCCGCGGCTGGTACGGGCACACTGGAAGATTAGAGCCGTTAAAGTCTCATTTAAAGTCTCATTCCGGGTGTTTTGTGCTGTGCTGCGAGTTGGCAGCCCATCCATTCGGGGACTGTCAACAGGAGGATAACGTGAGTCCCACGAGCGACGCTGGCGAGCTGGCGGCAACCGTTGTCCCCAGCCCCGCTACAAGGGCCGGTGCCCAGGGCTTGCTCTTCACCGAGGATCTGCCTGTTCTTGACGAACATGCCGGCTACCGCGGACCTACAGCGTGCAAAGCGGCCGGGATCACCTACCGCCAGCTGGACTACTGGGCCCGCACCGGCTTAGTCGAACCGGCCGTGCGAGGCGCCGCAGGTTCAGGATCACAGCGCCTCTATGGTTTCCGAGACATCTTGGTGCTCAAAGTCGTCAAGCGCCTTTTGGACACCGGCGTATCACTGCAGCAAATTCGCACAGCCGTTGAACACCTGCGTGAGCGCGGCGTTGAGGACCTCGCCCAAATCACCTTGATGAGCGATGGCGCATCGGTATACGAGTGCACCTCAGCCGATGAGGTCATCGATCTGGTGCAAGGCGGCCAAGGCGTGTTCGGCATTGCCGTGGGCCGTGTGTGGCGCGAGGTTGAAGGCAGCCTGGCAGCCCTGCCCAGCGAACACGCAGCGGTTCAGGGCTACGCCGACGACGAGCTCAGCAAACGCCGCGCCAACCGCAAAATCTCCTAGCTTTTCCAACTGACCCGCAGAAAACGGCGAAAATACACGGTTTTACCGTGATTTTCGCCGTTTTCTGCGGGTCAGTTCTTTTTGGGCCGCCAGCCACGGCTGTAGAGCGCGTCGCGGACTTTGCGGACGGCCGCCTTGGCATCGTCACGCATGTGAATCTTGCCGATGCGCACCTCAACCCACCCAGCTTCCTGAAAGTCCTCTTGGCGCAGGATGTCGCGGCCCACCTGCTCTGACTCATTGTGGGTGCCGCCGTCATATTCAACAGCAACACAATAGTCGGGGAACTGCGCGTCGGGTGTGCGTGACTTTCCATGGGCCAGAGCCACGGGTACGTTGATCAGTGGCTCCGGCAAACCTGCATCGGCAAGAGCCAGACGCAGCCGGGTTTCAGGTGCAGAATCCGAACCCACGCGGGCCAGTGTCAGGGCTTGTCTGGCCTTCTGGATTCCGGGTGTCCCTTTGTGGCGTTCCAGCATTTGTTCGAGTTCTGCAAGGGTTGCGTAGGGTTCGGTCCGGTCTTCGAACTCGGGGCGCGGGAGTCGGAGGAGATGGTCGGCCACAACAACCAGCTCCTCGATGGACATGCGCCGTGAGCAATCTAGCCACGTGCGGACCCGCGTGGTGAGCCACAGCCCGTCGAGGCAGAACACCTCGTCGTCACGGAATTTGGTCGTGTGGCCATGGATTCCGGCACGTCGGGGTTCATCGTGGGGCGCTTGGCGGGAAATGTGGATCACGTTGTCGTCACTGCCGGGCAGGAAACCCGGAAACTCCCAAATAGTGAACGCCGTGGCATGGGATGCTGCCGAATATCCGGTTACCTGCGTGAACGGTGCGGTGAGCAGCGCCAGAGATGCGTCCTGGATGTTGATGGCCTTGATGCCGCGGCTGAGCCTGAGCACATCGGCGTGCTTGAGCCTGCCCGGGCCTACGCCAAGGAAATTGGCCAGTTCAATGCTGAACGGCCCTGCGAGCAACTCGGGTGGAAAGTTTTCTGGATGGAACATGGTTCCAGCATGGCAACTATTCTGGTTCAGCGTTTGGGTTATCCACAGTTGGCGGCCCATTAAGCAACTGACCCGCAGAAAACGGCGAAAAGTAACGTTTTTCGCGTAATTTTCGGCAGTTTCTGCGGGTCAGTTGGAAAGCTAGCCGCGGTAGAGGCGACTTCTGGTGGCGCTCTGGTTGAGCACCGAATCCAACAACCGGTCGAACAACGCCGAGGCGTTTTTGGCAGAATCGCCGGGCCACTGGTGCACCGGGTGGGCGGCGCCCTGGATCTGCTGCCAGTTGGCCTGCTCGGGAATGGTGGGGGAGAGCAGCAACTCGCCGAACATGGTGTTCATCTCGGCCAACCGGTAAGCATGCTCGTTGGAGCCAGTGCGGACACGGTTGGCCACAATGCCGGCCGGAACCAGTGCCGGGGCAAATTCTGTGCGGAACAGTTCAATGGCGCGCAGGGTGCGCTGGGTGCCGGCCACGGAGAACAGGCCAGGCTCAGCCACCAGGAGCACACGGCTGCTGGCCGTCCAGGCCATGCGGGTCAGGCCGTTCAGTGACGGCGGGCAGTCGATGAGCACCAATTGGTACGGTGCTGTGCCGTCCCGGTCGGCATTCGCCAAAACTGTGGCGAGCCGGCGGAGATCGCGTTTGCCTAAATCGGGGCGGTCGTAGATGCCGCTGAACGCCGAGCCCATGGCGACGTCAAGGGTTGGTGTGGCCACGCCGTCGTGCTTATGGGCGGCAAGCCACCCGCTGGGAACCACATTGGCGCCCAGATCTGCCTTGCGGGAGGTCTTGATGAGCTGGCCGATGTCCAGCTGGCCACGCGCCGCAACGCCCAGGCCTGTGGTGGCGTCGGCGTGCGGGTCAAGGTCAATCACCAGGGTGGGGATGCCCGCCGCCAATGCTGCTGACGCCAAGCCAAGCGTGACTGAGGTCTTGCCGACCCCACCTTTGAGGCTGCTGATACTCACTACTTGCACGGATGAACCATTACCCTTTGCGTTGCTTACTCAAACATGTGCTGCTGCGAATAGCCGTGACACATACAATGGCTGTGGAACGTTCGCGACTTGGAGAACCCATTGACAAATACCGCTGAAAATTTGCCCGGACACCAGAACACAAACGACCTCGTGTCGGCCGTGTTTAGTGATCGACACATTGGGGTTACTGCGCAGCCCCACATTCATCATATGTTGAGCACTCTTGAATTTGGCTCTTTAGAGGAGCTTTCGGAGGCCGCGCTGCCGGAATCTATCTATACGGCTGAGCCGATGAAGCTCCAAGCCGCCGTCTCCGAGGAAGCAATGCTTGCTGAATTGCGGGCTCTGGCGGGCAAAAACACGGTAAACAAGTCCTTCATCGGCCAGGGCTACTACGGCACCCACACCCCGGGTGTGATTCAGCGCAACGTGCTGGAAAGTCCCGCCTGGTACACGGCCTACACCCCTTATCAGCCGGAAATTTCCCAGGGCCGCCTGGAAGCTCTGCTGAATTTCCAAACTGTCGTGTCGGATTTGAGTGGCATGCTCACGGCCAACGCCTCCATGCTGGATGAGGGAACCGCCGCCGCCGAGGCTGTGGCCCTCATGCGCCGCACCAACCGCACCGCCCCGGACAGTGCCGTTCTGTTGGTGGACGCCGATGTGTTCCCGCAGACCCTGGCCGTGGTGACCACCCGCGCCAAGGCCATGGGCCTGCCACTGCTGGTTCACGACTTCGACGGCGAACTCCCTGACGTTGAGTTCTTTGGCGTGCTTCTGCAGTACCCGGGCGATTCCGGCCGGGTCCGCGAGATTGCCCCGATCATTGCCGCCGCCAAGGAGCGTAAGGCCGTGGTGGCGGTTGCCGCCGACCTGCTGGCGCTGACCCTGCTGGAATCCCCGGGTGCACTGGGCGCCGACCTGGCCGTTGGCACCTCCCAGCGATTCGGCGTTCCCATGGGCTTTGGTGGCCCGCACGCAGGCTACATGGCAGTGCGCAAGGGCCTTGAACGGTCCCTGCCGGGGCGCCTGGTGGGTGTGTCCAAGGACGCCGCCGGGAACCAGGCCTACCGCCTGGCCCTGCAGACCCGCGAGCAGCACATCCGCCGCGAAAAGGCCACCTCCAACATCTGTACAGCACAGGTTCTGCTGGCAGTCATGGCCGGCATGTACGCCGTCTACCACGGCCCGGAAGGGCTGCGAAAGATCGCCACCCGTGTCCATGTCCGGGCACAGTCCGTGGCAGCGGCAGCAACCGCGGCAGGCCACACGATTATCCACGCCAACTTCTTTGACACCGTCAAGATCAAGGTCACTTTGCAGAGCGGACACGCGGCCGCAGAGCTGGTTGCCGCAGCCCACCGCGCCGGCTACCTGCTCCGCCAGGTTGACCATGACCACCTCCAGATCGCCGTGGACGAGACCACCACAGAGGCCGATGTTGCTGCGTTGGCGGCCTTGTTCGGCGCTGAGGCGCCGGAATCCGCCAACGGTGCGGCCGCCGTCGTGCTTCCAACACCCGTCCGGGCCACGGATTACATGACCAACCCCGTGTTCCATGCGCACAACTCCGAAACCCAGATGCTGCGCTACCTGCGCAAGCTCTCGGACGCGGACTACGCGCTGGATCGCGGCATGATTCCGCTGGGTTCATGCACCATGAAGCTCAACGCCACGGCCGAGATGGCTGCCGTGACCTGGCCCGAGTTCTCCAATCTGCACCCCTTTGCGCCTGCCTCGGACACCGTCGGCATGGTGGAAATGGCAACTCAGCTGGAGTCATGGCTGGCCGAGATCACCGGCTACGACGCCGTCTCCGTGCAGCCCAACGCCGGCTCACAGGGCGAGTTTGCCGGCCTCATGGCCATCCGCGCCTTCCACGTGGAAAACGGCAACCCGGACCGAGACATCGTGCTGATCCCGACCTCCGCCCACGGCACCAACGCGGCATCCGCCGTCATGGCCGGGCTGAAGGTTGTTGCTGTGGCCACCGACGGATTCGGCAACATCGACATCGACGACCTCAAGCGCCAGATCGCCACACACGAGAACCGCCTGGCCGCCATCATGGTCACCTACCCCTCAACCCATGGCGTGTTCGAGACCGAGATCAGCACCATCTGCGCCATGATTCACGACGCCGGAGGCCAGGTTTACGTTGACGGCGCCAACCTCAACGCCCTGGTGGGCCTGGCCCAGCCGGGCAAGTTTGGTGCCGACGTTTCCCACCTGAACCTGCATAAGACCTTCTGCATCCCGCACGGCGGCGGTGGTCCCGGTGTGGGACCCGTAGCCGTTGGCGCGCACCTGGCCAAGCACCTGCCCGCTCGCGAACTAGGCATTGACTCCTCCGTTGGTCTGGTGTCCAGCGCGCCGTACGGTTCGGCGTCGATCCTTCCCATCTCCTGGGCCTACATTCGCATGATGGGCCCGGACGGTCTGCGCCTGGCCACCCAGACTGCGATCCTGTCCGCCAACTACATTGCCCGCCGCCTGCGCGACCACTATCCGGTGCTGTACACGGGGGCCCACGATTTGGTGGCGCACGAGTGCATCCTGGACCTGCGCGGCATCACGGCAGACTCCGGGGTGACCGTTGACGATGTGGCCAAGCGCCTCATCGACTACGGCTTCCACGCACCCACCATGTCCTTCCCGGTGGCCGGCACCTTGATGGTGGAGCCCACCGAGTCCGAAGACTTGGGCGAGATTGACCGTTTCATCAACGCCATGATCTCCATCCGCAAGGAAATCGCCGCCGTCCAGGACGGCCTCTGGCCGGCCGAGGACAACCCGCTGGTCAACGCCCCGCACACCGCCCAAAGCATCACCCAGGAATGGGAGCACCCCTACAGCCGTGAAGACGCCGTCTTCCCGGCAGGCGTGGACCCGCGGGCCAAGTACTGGCCCATTGTGCGCCGCATCGACCAAGCCTACGGCGACAGGAACCTGGTCTGCTCCTGCCCGTCCATTGAGGAACTGGCAGAAGCCTTCTAGTCCCCAGCCCCTCCCAACTTTTGGGTCGCAAGCGACCCAAAAGTTGGGGCCCTCGGGGTGGGGGGCCCAGTCCTGTGGTTTCCAGGACTGGTCTGGCGCTGGCCGCCTCTAGGCGTTGGGACCGGCGGTACTGTTTATTACGGGACCTACGGTGAGATGCGCCACACAATTTGGTGCATGCCAGTTGGCGGGGTGAGACTGGCACCACTTTGTGTCGCAGTACAACATTAGTTTTTTACAAGGCGGCACGGTTTCGGGGCTTGCAAGGCGCCGAACACTGTGCTCTCGATTGTGATCCGCGCACTCCACTTACGGCTTGTGCGTGCCACCACACCATCGTTCACACAGGAGTGAGATGTTTTCGAAGATTCTGGTTGCCAATCGCGGCGAAATCGCTATCCGTGCTTTCCGGGCCAGCTACGAGCTCGGGGCCAAGACTGTTGCTGTTTTCCCTTATGAGGACAGAACGTCCATCCACCGGCAAAAGGCCGATGAGGCGTACCTGATAGGCGAAGAGGGGCACCCGGTGCGCGCCTACCTGGACGTGGCAGAGGTCATCCGCGTTGCCAAGGAAGCCGGCGCGGACGCCATCTACCCCGGCTACGGCTTCCTGTCTGAAAACCCGGATCTTGCGGCAGCTGCCAAGGAAGCCGGCATCACCTTCGTCGGCCCCCCAGCCGAGGTCCTCGAACTCACGGGCAACAAGGTCCATGCCATTGACGCGGCCAGAGCAGCAGGCATTCCGGTCCTCAAATCCAGTGCGCCCAGCGACAACTTGGAAGAACTGCTGGCATCGGCTGCGGACATTGGTTTCCCCATCTTTGCCAAGGCTGTGGCAGGCGGTGGCGGCCGCGGCATGCGCCGTGTGGACAAGCCAGAAGACCTTGAGGAAGCTTTGAAAGCCGCCATGCGTGAAGCGGACTCCGCATTCGGGGACGCCACCATGTTCCTGGAACAGGCCGTATTGCGCCCGCGCCACATTGAGGTCCAGATTCTGGCCGACGGCGAAGGCAATGTGGTCCACCTCTTTGAGCGTGACTGCTCCCTGCAGCGCCGCCACCAAAAAGTCATTGAAATCGCCCCGGCGCCGAACCTTGATGAGAACATCCGCAAGGCCCTCCACAGTGACGCCGTGAAGTTCGCCAAGGCCATGGGGTACGTCAACGCCGGCACAGTCGAGTTCCTCGTGGACACCGTGGGGGAGCGGGCCGGCCAGCACGTCTTTATTGAGATGAACCCGCGCATCCAGGTGGAGCACACGGTCACCGAGGAGATCACCGACGTCGACCTGGTCCAAGCCCAGCTGCGCATCGCCGCGGGGGAGACCCTGGCCGATCTGGGCCTGACCCAGGAAAACATCCACGTCAAGGGTGCCGCCCTGCAGTGCCGCATCACCACCGAAGACCCCTCAAACGGCTTCCGGCCCGACGTCGGAAAGATCACCACCTACCGCTCAGCTGGTGGCGCGGGCATCAGGCTCGACGGCGGCACCATTTACGCCGGTGCCGAGATCAGCCCGCACTTTGATTCCATGCTGGTCAAGCTCACCTGCCGCGGGCGCGACTACCCGGCAGCGGTGGCCCGTGCCCGACGCGCCCTGGCAGAGTTCCGAATCCGCGGCGTGTCCACCAACATTTCCTTCCTGCAGGCAGTTTTGGAAGACCCCGCCTTCAACGCAGGCGATGTGGCAACGTCCTTCATCGATGAGCGCCCCGAATTGCTGAACTCACATGTCTCCTCGGACCGTGGCACCAAGCTGCTGACCTGGTTGGCTGATGTGAGCGTCAACAAGCCGCACGGGGAGCTGACCGTGCTGGCAGACCCCGCCAGCAAACTGCCCGAGGTCGACGTGGCCCAGGCTCCGGCCGGAACACGGCAACTGCTCGCCGAGCTGGGTCCGGAAGGGTTCGCCGCAGCGTTGCGCGCTCAAACTGCTGTGGCCGTCACTGACACCACCTTCCGCGACGCGCACCAGTCCCTGCTGGCCACCCGCGTGCGCACCCGGGACCTGCTGGCAGCCGGCCCGGCAGTGTCGGTCCTGACGCCCCAGCTGCTCTCGGTTGAGGCCTGGGGTGGTGCCACCTATGACGTTGCCCTCCGCTTCCTCGGTGAGGACCCCTGGGAGCGCCTGGCCAAACTGCGCGAAGCCCTGCCCAACGTGTGTTTGCAAATGCTCCTGCGCGGGCGCAACACTGTTGGCTACACGCCCTACCCGGCAGAAGTTACGGATGCGTTCGTGGCTGAAGCTGCAGCCAGTGGCATCGACATCTTCCGCATCTTCGACGCCCTCAACGACGTTGACCAGATGGAACCTGCCATCAAGGCTGTGCGCGCCACGGGGACAGCCGTCGCCGAAGTAGCCCTCTGCTACACGGGTGACCTGCTGGACCCAGCCGAGACCATCTACACCCTTGACTACTACCTGGAACTGGCGAAGCGCATTGTCGATGCCGGCGCCCACATCCTGGCCATCAAGGATATGGCTGGGGTTTTGCGCCCGGCAGCCGCCGCCAAGCTGGTCACGGCACTGCGCGAACGCTTTGACCTGCCGGTGCACCTGCACACGCACGACACGGCGGGCGGCCAGCTGGCCACGCTGATGGCGGCCATCAATGCAGGGGTCGACGCCGTTGACGTCGCCTCGGCGTCGTTGGCCGGCACCACCAGCCAACCCTCTGCCTCGGCCCTGGTTGCAGCCCTGGCACACACCGAACGCGACACAGGCATTGACCTGGCGGCCATCAGCTCGCTGGAACCGTACTGGGAAGCCGTGCGGCGCCTGTACTCGCCCTTCGAATCAGGACTGGCAGCGCCCACGGGCCGTGTGTACCTGCACGAAATCCCGGGCGGCCAGCTGTCGAACCTGCGCCAACAGGCCATCGCCTTGGGCTTGGGGGAGCGCTTCGAGGAGATCGAGGATATGTACACGGCGGCGGACAGGATCCTGGGACACCTGGTCAAGGTCACTCCGTCGTCCAAGGTGGTGGGCGATTTGGCCCTGCACCTGGTGGGCATCAAGGCCGATCCTGCCGATTTCGAGGCAAACCCGCAAAACTACGACATCCCCGATTCCGTGGTGGGCTTCCTGGGCGGCGAGCTGGGCACCCCTCCCGGTGGCTGGCCGGAACCGTTCCGCACCAAGGCCTTGCAGGGGCGCACCATTGTTGAGCGCATGGGCACCTTGACTGGGGCCGACAGTGCTGAATTGGCCGGCGAGAGCACCACCCGCCGGGCAGCCTTGAACCGACTGCTGTTTGCCGGCCCGACCAAGGATTTCCAGGCCGTGCGCAAAACCTACGGTGACGTCTCCGTGCTGGACACCCGCGATTACCTGTACGGGCTGCGCCGCGGCGTGGAACATGTCATGGATCTGGGCAAGGGAGTGCACTTGATCGCGGAGCTGGAAACCATCTCCGAGGCCGATGAAAAGGGCATGCGCACTGTTACCTGCAAGCTCAACGGCCAGAGCCGTCCCGTCACGGTGCGGGACAGGAGCATTGAAAGCACCGTCAAGGTTGCCGAGAAGGCCGATGAGTCAGTTGCGGGCCAGGTTGCTGCGCCCTTCGCGGGCGCCGTGAGCCTGCAGGTTGCCGTGGGGGATGTGGTCGAAGCCGGTGCCACCATTGCCACCATTGAGGCCATGAAGATGGAAGCATCCATTACGACGCCGGTGGGCGGCACAGTGACCCGACTGGCTGTCGCTGAGGTCGCCCAGGTCCAAGGCGGGGACCTGCTGGCAGTCATCTCCTAAAACAAAACTGACCCGCAGTAGTGGTCGAAAAACAACGCGAAATCGCGTTTTTTCGACCACTACTGCGGGTCACTTTTTTGGTGGCTAGACGGGCTTCTTGCTTAGGTAGATTTCATCCACCACGGTGTCAAAGTCCTTCAGCACCTGTGCGCGCTTGACCTTCATGGACGGCGTCAGGTGGCCCGATGTTTCGGTGAAGTCGGTGTCAACGATCCGGAACTGCTTGATGGCCTCAGCAGCAGAAACTGTGCTGTTGGCTCGGGACACTGCGCCCTGCACAGCGGCAATGACAATGGGGTCCTTGGCTGCCGCGGCAACGCTGATGCCGGCCGTGAGGCCGTGCGCCTTGCCCCACTGCGGCAGTGCCTCCTCGTCAATGGTCACTATGGCGGCGATGAACGGGCGCTGGTCGCCAATGACCACGCACTGCGAGACGATGGCATCGGCACGGATCTGGTCCTCCAACAGGGCCGGAACCACGTTCTTTCCGCTGGAGGTGACGATGATTTCCTTCTTGCGACCTGTGATCTTCAAGAATCCTTCATCGTCCAGCTCGCCAATGTCGCCCGTTCGGAACCAGCCGTCAACAAAGGTTTCAGCCGTCAAGTCCTCGCGGCCAAAGTAGCCCTTCATGACGCAAACACCCTTGGCGAGGATCTCGCCGTCGTCGGCTATCTTTACCGCGTTGCCGGGCAGAGGGGCGCCGACTGTGCCGATGCGGATGTGTTCGGGGCGGTTGACAGTGATGGGGGCGGTGGTTTCCGTGAGCCCGTAGCCCTCAAGAATCTGCAGTCCGATGCCCTGGAAGAAGTGGCCAAGGCGCTCGCCCAACGGGCCGCCGCCGGAAACTGCGTGGCGGACGTTGCCGCCCATGGCGTTGCGCAACTTGACGTACACCAGCTTGTCAAAAACCAGGTGCTTGAGCTTCAGGCCCAAGCCAACCTTGCCATCCTGGGTTGCGCGGGAGAACTCAATGGCGGTCTTGGTGGCCGCCGCGAAGATTTTTCCTTTGCCCTCGCTCTCGGCTTTGAGGGTGGCCGAGTTGTACACTTTTTCAAAGACGCGCGGAACGGCCAGGATGAAGGTTGGCTTGAAGCTCTGGAGGTCTTCCAGGAGATGCTTGATGTCCGGAGTGTGGCCAACTTTGGCACCGCCTGCGACAGCCAGCACGGAGATGTAGCGGGCAAAAACGTGGGCCAGCGGAAGGAACATGATGGTTTGCGAACCCGGGACCACCACGGTCGCCCCCAAAACAGCCAAGGCATTCTCGCTGAGCTCCACAAAGTTTGAGTGCGTCAACATGCAGCCCTTGGGGCGCCCCGTGGTGCCGGAGGTGTAAATGATGGTGGCCACATCGGCCAAGCCATTGGCGGTGCGTGCTGCCTCGAGTGCCTCATCCGGGACGTCCTTGCCAGCGTCGCGCAGAGTGTCCAGGCCGTCGCCCTCCAGCTGCCACACATGGGCCAAGGCATCCAGGCCTTCGTTGTGAGCGGCCTGCCGAACGATGTTCTCGTGTTTGCCGGACTCGGCAAAGACGGCGACGGCGTTGGAGTCGCCCAGGTTCCATGCCACCTGGGACGGGGAGGAGGTTTCGTAGATCGGCACGGAAACGGCACCGGCAAACCAGATGGCGAAGTCCACCAGGGACCATTCGTAGCGGGTGCGGGCCATGATGCCCACCCTGTCGCCAACATTGACTCCGACGGCTATCAGGCCCTTGGCGATGGCGCAGACATCTGCATGGAATTCCTTGGCGGAAACATCGACCCACACATTGTCTTCATTGCGACGGGAGAAAAGTGACGGGTTGTTGGCCAGCTTCGCCTGACGCAGCACGAAATCGGTGACATTCATGGTGGGCGGGCTGACGACCTTGGCCGGAACAGAAATCTCTTGCACAATAGCTCCTTTGATATGTGGGCCTGCGTTGGTGTTGCTTTACTCTATCCGGCCAGCAGGCCATCTGCCGGGACAATTTTGTTACCGGTGAGTAACTTTATGTTGTCCAGCTCACACTTTCAATTTGGTGAATTGATTCGCCGTGCTGACTAGACTGAGCCAATGCAATTGCCGCCTCCCGATTCCGCTGTTCCAGCTCCGAACCCCGCACCCGCCCTGGCCGCGCCCGTAAGCGGCCCCAACCGTGGCGGCCTGGCTCTGGGCATTGACATTGGGGGCACCAAAGTTGCTGCCGGGGTGGTGGATGGAAACGGCGCCATCTTGGCTCAACTGCGCCGGGATACGCCCGGGCGTGATGCCCGTG
Organism: Arthrobacter glacialis; assembly: GCF_002909445.1. Lineage (GTDB taxonomy): Bacteria > Actinomycetota > Actinomycetes > Actinomycetales > Micrococcaceae > Specibacter > Specibacter glacialis. The sequence goes on along the minus strand of NZ_PPXC01000010.1, from coordinate 62,382 downwards.
CCGTGGAAGCCGTCATTGTGGAGCTGGTCAACGAACTCGATGCGAAGTACCACGTGGAGTCCATTGGCATTGGGGCTGCGGGGTGGATGGACTTGGACGGGTCCACGGTGGTTTTCAGCCCGCATTTGGCGTGGCGCGAGGAGCCCCTGCGCCAGACCCTGGAAGCCATGCTGGGGCGCCCAGTCCTGGTGACCAACGACGCCGACGCTGCGGGCTGGGCCGAATGGCGCTTTGGAGCCGGCCGCGGCCAGAACAGGCTCGTCATGCTGACGCTGGGAACCGGCATTGGCGGGGCACTGGTCATGGACGGGCGGGTGGAGCGCGGCAGTTTTGGCATGGCTGGCGAGTTTGGCCATCAAATCATCATGCCGGGCGGCCACCGCTGTGAGTGCGGCAATCGGGGTTGCTGGGAGCAGTACGCCTCGGGCAATGCACTAGGCCGTGAAGGCCGGGAACTAGCCAAGAAGCATTCACCCATGGCTGCCGGATTGTTGGGCGCCGTCAACGGTCGGGGCAAGGACATCACCGGCACTGTTGTCACGGAGCTCGCCTTGCAGGGTGAGGCGACGGCGAAGGAACTGGTCGCCGAGGTGGGCGAGTGGCTTGGGCTGGGCATCGCCAACTTGGCTGCCGCCTTGGATCCTGCGCTCTTCATCATCGGGGGCGGGTTAAGCACCGCCGGTGAGCTGTTGTTGGAGCCTGCCCGCCGAGCCTATGCCCGGAATCTCACCGGACGGGGCTACAGAAAAGAAGCCCACATCACGGTGGCCCAATTGGGTCCGGCTGCCGGGTTGATCGGCGCAGCCGACCTGGCCCGGGTCAGGGCGCACAAGGAACGAGACGCCAGCGCCTAGCCGCTTGCCAACTTCGCCGCGGCGCCTGAGCCGATCCTGTGGAGCCAACTAGACAACGGCGCCGTCGCCGCTGTCGTGGTCGCGGTGGTTCGGCAGCCGGTACAGCAAGTAGCCGGTTCCGGCCAGGAATGCCGCTATCACACCAATCACGAGCATCATGGGGATTTGGCGCCAAAAAATGGCAGCAATGACGAGAAAAATGGGGCCGCCGGCCGCGCCGATCCAAGACAGCACGATGGCTGGTTCGGAATTGGCCAGGCTGGGCAGTTCCTCCGGCACAAAGCCCTCGTCGTCGTCCTCGGCAACATAGTCGCGGGGACCCTGTGACGGGGCACCGTCTGCTGTGTAATCAGTTCCGGGGCGTTCCATGGGTGCCGGAGCCTCCTGACGCTGCCACACGCCCAGGGGGTCAAAGTCAACGACGCCCTTGGTGTCGGGCTCGACGGTGGCTGGTGGTAGTGCTGTCGCATCGGGGGCGTCCAGAAACGAATCTTCGGGTTCTTCCAGCCGGGCTACAAGGTCGCGCCACACCTCATCGTCAGTGCCGCCGGGGTGCGGGGTGCCCGCGCCGGGGTCAGAGTGCATGAATGTTCCTCCGAAAGAAGTCAGCTGACTGGGAAAAGATCAACGGTGCATCGTTGTCCATGGTGGCTACATGGTAACTGTTTTCCAGCGTCACCAGCTGCAGCTCGGCATTGCTGAGGTTTTCCTTCAGCAAGGAAATGCTGGTGTCGGGCACCACGTGGTCCACGCTGGAGCGGAATACCAGCGTGGCTGCCGTAACCTGCGGCAACCTGGCAATGGTGTCCGCGAAGAGTTGGGACAGTTCGTGCACGGCTGCGACGGGTGTGCGGGTGTAGGCCTCCTCGCTGATCCCAGTCATTTTGATGTCGTCCCCAATGGCGGGCACGCTCTTGAGCAGCCACTTGAGCAGCCCGGAGTATTTGGCCCGCGGATCACTGAACGTCAGCCCCGGGTTCACCACGGCCACCCCCGCCACAGGATGAAGTGCCGCCACCCGCAACGCCAAGGCCCCTCCCATGGACATGCCGGCAACAAAAACAGTGTCGCACCGGGCTGCCAGTTCCAAATAGGACGCCTCAAAGTCCCGGTACCAATGCTCCCACGGAGTTTTGGACAGCTCCTGCCAGGTGGTGCCGTGGCCAGCCAGCAAGGGCATGTTGACGGCGAATCCTTCCTGAGCCAGATAATCGCTCCATCCCTGCATGCTGACCGGCGAACCAGTGAACCCATGGCAAACAGCAACACCGACACGGGCCAAATCCCCGTGCCCCTCTGAACGGAACGCTAGCGCCATGGTGATGGCCCCTTTCCTGCCCGGTGTGATTCGCCGGATAGATTGCTTGATTTGGCACGGCTGGGCTGTGCACTAATTGCTGCCGCTGTCACTAGACTACTGTTGGTACGTCCATGGCGGGGGTACCGCGCTGAACTCGGTCTGCCTGCAGCCGGGAGCACCAGAGGAGGAACACCACAGTGATCTATTGGGTATTGAAGAAGATTTTTCTGGGCCCGGTCCTGAAGGTACTGTTCCGTCCCTGGACGAAGGGCCTGGACAACTTGCCGACCGAGGGTCCGGCGGTGCTGGCCAGCAACCATTTGTCCTTCTCCGATTCCATTTTTATGCCCCTCATGGTGCCGCGGCCAGTGGTTTTTCTGGCCAAGAGCGACTACTTCACCGGCAAGGGCATCAAGGGCCGGCTGACGGCGGCCTTCTTTAAGCTCACCAACCAGCTGCCCATGGACCGTTCGGGAGGCGCCGCATCCGCGAGTTCCCTGGACACGGGCGTCCAGGTGCTCAAGGATGGCGGGCTTTTGGGCATTTATCCCGAGGGCACACGCAGCCCCGATGGCAGGCTTTACCGTGGCAAAGTGGGGGTGGCCAAGCTTGTGCTCACGGCCAACGTGCCGGTGATCCCTGTCGCCATGATTGGCACCGACAAGGTCCAGCCCATTGGCCGGCGGATCCCCACCATCCGCCGCCTGGGTGTGATTTTTGGTGAACCCATGGACTTTAGCCGGTACCAGGGCATGGCCGATGACAGGTTCGTGCAGCGGTCCGTCACGGATGAGATCATGTATGAACTCATGCGACTTTCCGGCCAGGAATATGTTGACTCCTACGCCACCACCGTTAAGGAGAAACTGGCGGCCGAAAAGGCCGAGAAGAACACCAAGGCGGCCCCCGGCAAAGACGGCAAGGATGGCAAAGCAACCGTAGGCGATGCCAAGAATCCGGCCGGTGCTGTGCGGCTGGAACCGGAACCGACGTTGTTGCCCGGTACGGTAAGCATCATTGGTGCCAAGACGAATACTCAGGAGGCCATGCCTCCCGCTGTGGAAGACCCGCAGGAATCAGCCAAATAGGGGCCAAATACCAGCCGCACCGGCCGGTATCTAGTCCAGGCGCCATCTCAGGACATGGACTGGTTTCTGGCCAGTCGTTCGGGGGGATAGGCTTAAGGCGTGACTGATCTAACTTTTACCTCGACACAAGCACCCGCCGCCGGAATTTCCGTCCCCGGTGCTGCCGTATATCCGGGCCTGGATGCTTGGCGCGAGTTGCCTATTGCCCAGCAGCCCACCTGGTCCGAGTCCCCGGCCTTTGAGCCCACGGTGAAGGAGCTTTCGGTCCTGCCGCCGCTGGTGTTTGCCGGTGAAGTGGACGTGTTGCGTTCACGGTTGGCCCAGGCTGCCCAGGGCAAGGCGTTCCTGCTTCAGGGCGGCGACTGTGCCGAAACTTTCGAAGCCGCCACGGCGGATAAGATCAGCGCCCGCGTCAAGACCATCCTGCAGATGGCAGTGGTGCTCACTTACGGCGCCCAGCTGCCTGTCATCAAGATGGGCCGCATGGCCGGCCAGTTCGCCAAGCCGCGTTCCTCCAATGATGAAACGCGCGACGGCGTGACCCTCCCGGCATACCGTGGCGACATCGTGAACGGCTACGACTTCACCCCGGAATCCCGCCAGCACGATCCCGCGCGCATGCTCAAGGCCTACCACACCTCGGCATCCACCTTGAATCTGATCCGCGCCTTCACGCAGGGCGGCTTTGCCGATCTGCGCAGCGTGCACGAGTGGAACAAGGGCTTCACCTCCAACCCGGCCCACAGCCGCTACGAGCAGCTGGCCAAGGACATCGACAACGCGATTAAGTTCATGGCGTCCTGCGGTGCCGATTTTGAGGCATTGAAGACTGTTGAATTCTTTGCCAGCCACGAGGCACTGCTGCTGGACTACGAGCGCGCACTGACGCGGATCGACTCACGCACGGGCCTTCCTTACGACACCTCCGCCCACTTCTTGTGGATTGGTGAGCGCACCCGGGACCTGGATCAGGCCCACGTGGAGTTCCTCTCCCGTGTCCGCAACCCGATCGGTGTGAAGCTTGGCCCCACCACGTCCCCTGATGATGCACTGCGCCTCATTGAAAAGCTTGACCCGAACCGCGAACCCGGCCGCCTGACGTTCATCACGCGCATGGGTGCCACCAACATTCGGGAGAAGCTGCCGAACCTGGTGGAGAAAGTAACGGCCTCCGGTGCGCAGGTGCTGTGGGTCACAGACCCCATGCACGGCAACACAGTCACCTCGCCCAACGGCTACAAGACCCGCAACTTTGACGACGTCATTGATGAAGTCCGCGGCTTCTTCGAAGTTCACCAGGCCCAGGGTACCTTCCCGGGTGGCCTGCACGTGGAGATGACCGGCGACGACGTGGCCGAGTGCCTCGGTGGCGCCGACCCCGTGGACCAGGAAGCGTTCCTGACCGGCTACGAGTCTGTTTGCGACCCCCGACTGAACCACAAGCAGTCACTGGAAATGGCATTCCTGGTCGCTGAAGCACTGGGCAAGTCCAAGTAGTTCCCGCAGAAAAGTCCCGTTCAAAGGACCCCGCCCGCTTCGCGGACGCCCGAAGCCGTTCCCGGGTCCTTTGAACGGGACTTTTCTGCACCCGCTCATCCTTGAGACACCGAAACGGTCATCCGCTGCTGAAATAGCGTCAGCGGATGACCGTTTCGTCGTCCCAGCGACAGGGGCGGCGCTAGATGACCTGCAGCACGATGGTGGAGCCTTCCGGGGCTTGGCCGCCGTCGGGCGTCTGGAAGCGCACTGTTCCGAAGAATCCACCCAGCAGCTTCTCCACGCTGACCTTGAAGCCCAGGTCCTCCAGCGCCTTGGTGGCGGCGTCAACCTGCTTGCCCACCTGGTTGGGTACAGTGATCATCCGCGGTCCCTTGGAGAGCGTCAGGGTGACGGTGTCGCCGGCCTTGAGGTTGCCCGCGTCCGGACTTTGGGAGACTACCGAGCCGGTGCGAACCGTGAGACTGTTGACGCGCTCGGGAGCGATGGCTGCCACCAGACCCACGGCCTTCAGGGCTGCCACGGCGTCGGCTTCGGTTTTGCCTGCCAAGGCCGGGACAGGGATGGGCTCCGGCCCCTTGGAGACCACCAGGTTCACTTTGGTGTTGGCCCGGAACTCTTTCCCCGTGGCTGGATCCTGACTCAGTACGACGCCGGCCGGCACCTTCTCGTCGAAGGTCTCCGTGACGGTGCCCACGGCCAGTTGGCCGTCGGTGAGGAGTTTCTGGGCCGCGTCCAGTGCCTGCCCGGTCACGGCGGGGACCTTGTAGAGAACAGGCCCTGCCGAGACTTTCAAGGTGACCGATTGAAACTTCCGGATCGATTCCCCGGCGCCGGGATCGGTGGCCACCACAAAACCGGCAGCAACCTTCTCATCAAACACGTTGGAGGTTGGTAGCAGCTCAAACCCTTGGGCCTGCAGCAGTTCCTGGGCTTGTGCCACTGTCTTGTTGTGGACGTCAGGGACCGTTGACAGGGCGCCGGGACCCAAAGCGAGGAACCAGCCGGCAACCGCGACAACGACGAAGAGCAGCACCACCAGAAGGCTCCACAACAGGGCCCTGCGCCGGGGGTTTTTGGGGCCAAGAACTATTTGCGGTGTGGCGGCTGCCTTGGCGCGGGCCTTGGCATCGGCGCTGGCCTGGCGCTTGGAAAGGGCAGGCGCGGAGGTGCCGTCTCCCGCCTGGGCATAGGAGCTGGCGCCGATGTGCGCGGCGCTGGTGTTCCCGGCGTCGTACATGTCCGTGCGGGAATCCTCGGTGTACAGCCTCGACGACGGCGGCAGAACTGAGGTGGGGAAGTTGGGGGCGGCAATCACGCTGGTGGCATCGTTGGGAATCGCAGAGGTTGCCTGGGAAATAGCCTCGGTGTTGGCGTTGGATCCCACCACGGGACGCTGGCCCAACGGGGTGCCGCCAAAATCCAATTCGGCAGGCGTGAGTGTCTGGCGGATATGGCGGAGGTCCTCCAGGAGTGCGGCGCCATTGGCAGGCCTGTGGTCAGGATCCTTCTCGGTCATGTAGCGCACCAGCTCGTCCATGACCGGAGGGAGCCCGGCAATGGCAAGGGAAGGCGCCGGAACGTCATCTTGGATGTGCGCCATGACCACGGCAACCGGCACTGTGCCGCGGAAGGGCTGGACGCCTGTGAGTAGTTCATAGAGCATGATGCCGGCGGAATAAATGTCGCTGCGGGCATCGCCATTGTGGCCCTGGGCAAGCTCAGGGGCAATGTAGCCCACTGTGCCCAGCAAGGTTCCCGTGTTGGTGTTGGTGGTGACGGCACGGGACAAGCCGAAGTCACCGATCTTGACCCAGCCCTGACGTGAAATCAGCACGTTCTCGGGCTTTACGTCCCGGTGAACCAGGCTGGCGTTGTGCGCGGCCGCCAGGCCCTCAACGACGGGATCCAGCAGTTCCAGCGCCTGCCGTGGGCTCAGGGCCCCACGTTGATTGATGACATCACGCAGGGTGTAGCCGTCAATGAATTCAAAGACCAGGTAGGCGTGCTGCGGGCCCACACCGTGGTCATGGATTTGCACCACATGGGGGTGGGAGAGGCTCGCCGCACTTTGGGCCTCCCGCTGCAGCCGGGCAATGAAGGCGGCATCGGTGGCCAGGTGCGGATGCAGGATCTTTAGCGCAATGTTTCTGTGTAGGCGCAAGTCCTTGGCTAAATACACTGTGGACATGCCGCCGTGAGCCACCTTGGACAAAACCAGGTAGCGCTCATCAACGGTGGACCCGATCAGGGGGTCAGCTGCGGGATCTTGCACTCTTCCAGCTTATGAGTTGAAACGAAAAGGGACACCCTGCAACACAGTGCAGGGCGTCCCTTTTCGTTGAGAGCGTACTTTAGCGGGCTAAAAGTTTAGTGAAAACAATTCAGCTAAAAAGCGCACGGTTGGCTTTGATGCCGGCCACGTAAATGACGGTGTCCTTGAACATGCCGTTCACACTGACCGAGTATTGGCCCTGGTAGTAACCGGCAATGGCCAAATCCTCCGAGGGTGCACCCTTGAGCAGCGCCCGAATAATCGCCACGCCGGCCGTCACATTGTCCTGCGGGTCCAACAAATTCAGCTTCCGGCCCACCAAGCCCGAGGCCCAGTCGCCGGCATCCGGGATGACCTGCATGGTGCCAATGGCGTTGGCCGGTGAGACTGACTGGTGGTTGAAACCGGATTCCTGCTGCGCGAACGCCAGGGCCAGCGCGGGATCCACTCCCATGCTTGCTGCTGTGCTGGCAACAATCTCCTTCATCTGCGCCCGGTTGGGTGCCGGCGCTGCCAGAAGTTCAGCCTTGTTCTTGTTGGCGTCACTGACAACGGCATCGGGGTAGACGTAGTGCAGGAAGGTATTGGGCACCTTCTGGTCCTCGGTCAGGGCGCCCGGGGCCGCCGGTGACGGCGCCAGCGGCGTGATGTCGCTGGAGGCAGTTCCGATTCCGGGGATCACCAGGGTTTTGCCCGGATGGATGGTGCTGCGCAGCTCCATGCTGTTCGCGGATGCCAACGCCGAAACGCTCACATCGTGGTTCGCCGCAATGGCGGAGAGGGTGTCCCCGGCCTTGATGACATAGTTGTCTCCGCCGGCAGGCTGGGCAGTGGAGACCTGCGGGGACGACGGCGCAGCCGCCGCCTGGCCACCCACCTTGATCTCCTGGCCGGGATGGATGATGGAGCTGCCATTGAGATTGTTCAAGGACAATACCGTTGTCAGGCTCACCTTGTGCTGGGCCGCAATTCCGCTGAGCGTGTCACCGCTGCGCACTGTGTAGCTAGCTGCCGCGGTTGCCGTCGTGGGGCTGGCAGCAGCTGCCTGGTCTCCGGAAATGAGCAGGACCTTGCCGGGGTGGATGATCGAAGTGGCGGAGAGGTTGTTCAGTGTGAGCACTGACTGCGTGGAGACACCGTAGCGTGCGCCAATCGCTGAGACGGTGTCGCCTGCGGCAACGGTGTGCTTGCTGTTGGTGGCGGTTTGCGCGGGCATGGTTGCCTTGGCGGGAAGTCCGCGGGGAACCGACGTTGCCACGACAGCAGCCGAAATGCTGGTGCCGGTGGACGTACGGGCCTTGACTGCGGCAAGGACGCTCTTGCCGTCAATGGCGCCGTGGGGCGCTGTTTGGGTCTTGACCGGAGCGGCCGTTGCGGGCGGGGCCATGGCTAAGGAGGAGAGCATGACTACGGGAATGGCTGCTGTGGCGACTGCTGCTAGCTGCTTGCCGGCGGTAGTCGAGGGGCGTGTGGGTGTCATGGGTGCATACCTCAAGTTTTCCGTTACGGATGATGCTATTGGTAACGATGTTACTGATGTGACTCAAATTGAACCTACACTGAACCACCAGCGTGGCGGGTTTATTTGTGGAATCAGGCACAATTTATTGGCAGCTTTATACCGTGGGAGCTGATCTGTGGGAACCTTTGAGTGTGAGTAAAGTTGAAACAGTAGTCAGCGAATGGCTGCCCCTGCCCGATGTAGCCGAGAAACTTGATGTCTCGGTCACCAAAGTCCACGCCATGGTCAAGGACGGTTCCTTGCTGGCAGCACGTATAGGTGAACGCTCAATTCGAGCTGTTCCGGCCGAATTCTTTGCCGATGACCACATCCTGGAAAGCCTGCGCGGCACCATCTCGGTGCTTCACGATGCAGGATTTGAAGATGACGAAGCCATTGTTTGGCTCTTCACCTTTGATGAGTCATTGCCGGGCCGTCCCATCGATGCCCTGCACGCCGGCCGGAAGACTGAAATTCGCCGTCGCGCATCAGCCTTGGGCTGGTAATTCAAAACCTTTGAAGTGTTGGGCCCCAGCGTCGCGGGCCTGGCACTGCCAGCGCGCCCGTCCCCGCTTTTCGCACCCGTTCCTACGGGTGCGAAAAGCGGGGACGGGCGCGTCTGCTTAACCGTTGGAGAGGAGCTGGGGACTAGGACGTCCTGGAAACGGCGCCGCGGCCCAAAGCTGACAGCGCCACCGACACAAAGTCCTCGATGGGCAACGTGTCCAAGGCGGCAAAGGCCGTTTCACTGAGATCCGCGATCATGGCCTCGGTGCTGGCAAGCGCCCCCGACTCGACCATGATGGCGCACAGGCGGGCCACCTCGGCGTCCGTCAAGTCCTGGCGGCCCAGATTTTTATCAACAAATTCCTTCTCGGCCTCTGCCGCGGCGTCAATGGTCAGTCCCACCAAGACCGTTCGTTTGCCTTCGCGAAGATCGTCGCCAGCCGGCTTTCCCGTTTGTACCGGGTCCCCAAAAACTCCCAGGACGTCGTCGCGCAGTTGGAAGGCCTCACCCAAAGGCAGGGCGAAGGCGCTGTAACCCGCCAGAAGTGACTCTTGGGCGCCGGCCAGTGCGCCACCGAGCACCAGGGGGTGCTCCGAGGAGTATTTGGCACTCTTAAAGCGAATGATGGCCGATGCCCTGGCCACAGCAGTGTTGTGTGGTTTTGAGGGGCCGGCCACTTCTTCCAAAATATCCAGGTACTGCCCCGCCATGACCTCTGTTCGCATGAGGTTGAAAACCGCACGGGCCCGTGGGTTGCTGCCCTGGTCCACGCGGGCGAACATTTCCTCGCTCAGGGACAGGCACAGGTCGCCTGTCAGAATGGCCGCAGCATGGCCGAATCGTTCAGCGTCCAAAGCCCAGCCCTGATCAGCGTGGAGCGTGCTGAACTGCTTGTGCACGCTGGGCCCGCCGCGGCGGGTATCCGAGCGGTCAATAATGTCATCGTGGATCAAGGCCGCGGCTTGAAAGAGTTCCAGGGCCGCTCCCGCGGCAATGATTGACGTCGAATCGGCGGCGCCCCCCGCGCCGCGCCAACCCCAGTAACACAGCAGCGCGCGCATCCGTTTTCCACCAGTGACAAGTGTCTTGATGGAATCGATCAGGACCAGCGTCGCCGGAGAAATCTCGGCCAAGAGCTGGTGCTTCTCGGCCAGGAAGTCATTCAATTGCGCGGCAACGCCAGCAATGTAGGCCTCGTTTTCACCAGCAATGGCGGCGTCAGTCTGCTCAGGCGTTGCGTTCATGCTTTCAGAGTTCCTAGCTGTGGGAGGTGCTGGCCGGTCGTAGGGGGGGTGCGCAGGGAGGGCATAGTCTTGCCCGGGGCATGCTGCGCCGTTGAACTGGGTGAATCTACTTCAGCGAGGCAGGCAACAATGTGGCGCCCACCGTGAAGGTGGCTGTGGCCGCTGTTTGGACCACCGAGACGGTGATGATTTCCTGGCCCCCAGCCCGGATAAAAGTCTTCAGCGGCACTCCGTCCACGGCGTCGCCGGGCTGGGCAGTGAAGCCCTGGTCGGTAAAGACCTTGGAGTAGTAGCTCAAAACATCGGCGGCAGGGGCCGTCACTGTGGCAGTCAGTGCGGCAACGGAAACAGGTGTGGTCAGCTGAACGCTGGACGCCTGGATCTGCGCGCCCGTCATGAGCGGGACCACCGTCTTGGGAAAGCCGTCAACGAGCTCCTTCACAGCCGACTTTGCGGTGGCAGCGGCCGTTGCGGTGCCTGAGGCAGTAGCCGCAGCGGTTGAGGGTGTAGCCGCTGGCGCGCTTGACGCGGTTGCAGTTGGCGTGTTGGTGGGTGTGGCCGGGCTTGAGCAAGCGGCCAAAAGTATCACGGCGGAACTTGCCGCGACGCCGAACAGGCCCCTGCGTGCGAGCAACAGGGGGGAGCCGGGGCGGGGTGTGGAGTTTGTCATGACTTTTCCTTTGCTGCCGGTGCCGGTGCGTTGGCACCAACTCTCAGTTTACCCACTACGGGCAACGGTACCCCAGCACATGTTGTGCACCTCACTCCCGCAGCGGGGTGCAGCGTTCACCATCACTAGACTTGAGGGGTGAACCAGCAACTGCAGCAGGACAAGCTTCCCGAGCAAGACGGCTGCACCATCATGCATGTTGACATGGACGCGTTCTTTGTCTCGGTGGAGTTGCGCGAGCGCCCGGATTTGGTGGGCAAGAAGGTTATAGTTGGCCACCCGCTGGGACGTTCGGTGGTGCTTTCAGCCTCCTATGAAGCCCGGGCCGTGGGGGTTCGCTCGGCCATGCCCATGGCGACTGCGCTACGCCTGTGCCCGACCGCCGTCGTGATTGAACCTCGCCACCAGCTCTACTATCAGGTTTCGGCCCAGGTGATGGAGGTCTTCAACTCCATCACTGACACGGTGGAGCAACTGAGTGTGGATGAGGCGTTTCTGGACATTCGCGGTGCTCTCCGGCGTTTGGGTACGCCCTTGGAAATTGGGGCGTTGATCCGTTCGCGGATCTCTGCGGAGATAGGAATTACTGCCTCGGTGGGGATAGCGGCGAGCAAATTTGTGGCCAAGGTGGCGTCAACCCGGTGCAAACCCAATGGGATGCTGCTGATCGAGAAGGAAGGCACAGTGGCCTACCTGCACACCTTGCCGGTGGAAGCCCTGTGGGGAGTGGGGGTAAAAACCCGTGAAGTCCTGGCCCGTCTGGGGATCTTCACCGTGGCGGATGTTGCCGCCACTCCCGTGGCAAGCTTGCAAAAGGCCCTGGGCAGCACAGGGCCCGCCCTGCACGCGCTGTCATGGGGGATCGATCCGCGCCCCGTGTCAACGGTGCGCGCGGAGAAGAGTATTGGTGCCGAGGAGACTTTCGCCCAAGACACGTACGACGACGAGATTCTCACCCGTGAACTGTTGCGCCTCTCGCACCGGGTGGCCGCGCGGCTGCGGCTTGCCAACCTCAGTGGCCGCACCCTGGCCTTGAAAATCAAGTACACAGACTTTTCGACCATCACCCGGTCCAAAACCTTGGGAGCGGGCACTGATAGTGCCGCCCAAATCTACGCAGGGGCCGTGGCGCTGCTACTTGCCCTCGGGACCAGACCCCAGAGCGTGCGCCTGATAGGGGTGCGCATTGACCAGCTGGAATCGGTGGACTCTGCCCCACTGCAATTTTCCCTGGACCCGCGTGAGGACAATAACCGCAGTACAGAGGTGGTGGGTGATGCCATTGCGGCACGCTTTGGCAGCGCCAAAATCGTGCCGGCCAGGCTCCTGAAACCGCGGGATTCACCGTAAACAAAAATTGCGTTTGTTACGCCACCGTGCAGGACGGGTGGGGCGCGTTTTCTAGGCCCTGAACGGCGACTCGCAACTCTCACGTGGAGCTTGTCAACACCTTTGCAGATGCGGGTTTCAGATCGGCAAAATCAAGCCTATTGTTAGTACAAGGAGTTAAATCTTGGATGGCTTCCCAACTCATTGACGATCTGGGTAAATTAGGGACACGGCGTGCACCTGACCCCCGGGGAACCGATGACGTTGCAAGGACGTTAACGAGTACAGACGCCTACGGCCCTGACCTGAAGGAGGTCGTCATGCCCCTCTCTGAGCACGAGCAGAGACTGTTGGACCAGCTGGAGCAGCAGTTGCATGCTGAAGATCCCAAGTTTGCCAACGTCTTGTCCACCTCACCCAGCAGATCACTGTCCACACGGAACATTGTGATCGGCGTGCTGGTGGTGATCATCGGGTTGATGATCTTGTTGGGCGGTGTGGCCTCCCAACTAATAGTCGTGGGAATTCTAGGATTCCTCGTCATGGGTGCAGGAGTTTACTTGGCCATCTCGAAACCGAAGTTTGGGGCTGACCCGCAAAGGGTTGGTAAAGCTGGCGGCAATGCCGGTGCCAAGCCCAAGAGCGGCTTCATGAACAATCTTGAAGAGAAGTGGGACGAGCGCCGCCGCGAACAGTAGGCGATGGGTTGACGTGCGCGTGAGGTATTAACGAGCGTCCGTCGGCCGGATCAAGCTGGCCTTTACATTCAGGCTGTGCCTGAGCCATGAGATTCCCAATAAATAGGCCCCCTGGGGGGCCTATTTGTGTTTAAGTGATCTTTTCCCAACGGATGAGGTTCACGACCCCGTCGGGTGCCCTACCTGTCCGCGCCCACACACGCCGGGTGGCGCCAAAGTCCTCCACAGTGGCCACCAAAGTCCTCCACTTTCCCCCCTAGAGGCGGCAATCGCCCCCAGATTGGCCCCTGGTGGGGTGAAAATGTGGCAAAAATCCAGTTCGCGACGTCATTGTTGATTTTTCCCCTCCACTATGTTGACACGGATCACTTCCCCGGAAACACGGGAAATCTATGGAACATTTGCGGGGAACACGGGCTCAAATGGAATTGACGGTGGAGGATTGTGGAGTAATGTGGAGCACGTAAGAGGGAATAGGGCTAGGTTGGTCCTAAAGTCTCGACATTGAAGGTGGTGATGGGTTGTTTCTCGGAACACACTCACCGCGCCTTGATGAGAAGGGAAGGATCATTCTTCCCGCAAAGTTCCGGGAGGAGCTTTCCAGCGGACTTGTCCTTACCAAAGGGCAGGAAAACTGCATCTACGTCTTCAGTGCCCGGGAGTTTGAAAAGGTCTTGGCGCAAATGCAGGATGCGCCACTGTCGAACATGGCGGCCCGCGACTACATCCGAATCTTTCTCTCAGGCGCCTCAGATGAGGTGCCTGACAAACAGGGACGCGTGACCATTCCGGCCACCTTGCGTTCCTATGCGGGCCTGGAGAAGGAACTGGTGGTCATTGGTGCCGGCAGCCGGGCGGAGATCTGGGATGCAACAGCTTGGCGCGAGTACTTGGCAGCCAAGGAGGGTGCGTTCTCGGCCACTGATGAACAAGCAATTCCCGGAATTAGCTAGAGCACTTTCGTTTCACTGGTGATGATCTTGAGCGAGATCTCCAGCCGCCCAGCATGGTTCGACCTGACTCACCTTCCCCGGAGCCAGGCAGGACAAAGCTTGGCGCGGAGGGGGATCTGGTTTAAGAACACACCACGCAAGAGGCGCCGGTGTCGACGGATTCCAGCACAGCAGTACAGCAGCACCAGAAAAGATTTTCATTGCCATATTTGCATTGCCACTGGGGAACGATTTTTTCCCCTTCCGGTTTTGACCGAAGAGAAACGGAGTCGTGATGACGTCGGAAAACCCCACGCCACCAACGTCCGAACGCCACACTCCCGTTTTGAAAGATCGCTGCATCAATCTCCTGGCCCCGGCTTTTGAGGTTGCCCGGGCAGCCGGCCGCACCCCCATCGTCATTGACGCGACACTGGGCATGGGCGGCCACAGCGAAGCTATGCTGCAGCGCTACCCGGATCTGCACCTGATTGGCATTGACCGGGACACCGAAGCGCTGGGTTTGGCGGGGGAGCGGCTTTCACCCTTCGCGGACCGCACCGATCTGGTGCACGCTGTCTACGACGAAATCGCCTCTGTGCTGGATGATCTTGGCATTCGGCGCATTGACGGCATCCTCATGGATCTGGGCGTCTCGTCCTTGCAACTGGATGAGCGTGAGCGCGGCTTCGCTTATTCCTTCGATGCTCCCTTGGACATGCGCATGGATACCAGTCGGGGCCAAACAGCTGCGGACGTCATCAACCAGTACTCCGAGGAGGACCTGGTTCGCATCATCCGCAAATGGGGCGAGGAAAAATTTGCCGGCCGCATCGCGAACCATATTGTTGCAGCGCGAAACGTTGCGCCGCTAACCCGAACCGGGGAGTTGGTGGATATCATCCGAAATGTTGTCCCCTCCGGCGCCGCCAAAACGGGTGGCCACCCCGCCAAGCGAACATTCCAGGCCTTGCGCATTGAAGTCAACGAGGAACTCAGCGTCCTGGAAACCGCCATTCCAGCAGCCGTTGACGCCCTGGCCCTCCACGGCCGCGCAGTAGTCATGTCCTACCACTCCCTTGAGGACAAGATCGTCAAGGCAGTCTTCGCCGCTGGCTCCTCTTCCTCGGCCCCGGCCGGCTTCCCGGTGGAACTCGAAGAACACAAGGCAACTCTTAAACGTCTCACCAAGGGAACCGAAATCCCCACGGATGAGGAAATCGCAGAAAATCCAAGGGCCGCATCGGCGCGGCTGCGGGCAGTGGAAAAGATCAGAGTCAGGAGTGCATCATGAGCCAGCGTGCATCACGCACCTTCACCGTGACCGAGGGCAACACGGCACTGAGACTGCAGCACGACGACCCCGAACTTTTGCTCCCGGACCCCAAAACCAAGAAGGCGCGCACACCGCTCTCCCTGGTGGTCTCAACGCCACGCCGGAGTCGCTCCTCCGTGGTGGTCATCTTCTTTCTGGTGATCCTGGCAGCAACAGCCGTAGTCCTGGGCACCAGCATCTCCGTAAGCAAGGGCCAGTATGAGCTAGTGGGGTTGAAGAACCAGCAGTCTGATCTGCACAAAGCCAACCAGACGCTGGAGCAGGAGATCGCTGCCCGCCAGGCGCCGCAGAACCTTGTTTCAAGGGCCGCAGCCCTGGGCATGGTGCCGGCCGGAACCACCGGCCAGATAGATGTGCGGAACAAAACTGTCAGCGGTTCACCGCTGCCTGCCACAGCAGATACCAAGGGCCTGGCCAGCATCCCGCCAGCACTGATTGACCCGCCCACAGCAGTGGCGCCTGCAGAGCCTGTGTTGAGTCCTGCCGCCATTGCCCAGTCGGGCGAAAAGTCCCAGCAGCCGGCGCCCACTACACCAGCTCCCAATCCAGCCGCAGCCGTGAGTCCTGAACTCAACGGCGGGACCATCCCGGCCCCCGCCCAAAAGGACAGTTAGGCTATTCGAAAGGGCCTGGCAGCTTTGACTGCCCCAACGCTTGAGTGCAAGGAATCGTAGCAGTGGCACAAAACTCCAACCAGAGCGCACCGGGCGTCAATGCCCTCCAACTCAACAAGGTTGGCCGCGGACGGATGCGGCTTGGTTTCATCATCATGCTGGCGGTCCTGCTGGTCATTGCCGGTCGCTTGATCATGGTTCAAGGTCTGGACACTGGCAACATGGCCCAGGCTGCCGAGAATCAGCGGACGGTGGTTCAGAAATTGCCGGCCGTTCGGGGCAAAATCATTGATTCCAAGGGCAAGGTCCTGGCCGAGAGCATCATTCGCTACAACATCACCGTCTCCCAAATCAATGTTGCGGATTTTGAGGAATATGCGCACCGGAACGCTGATACGGGCGTGATCGAAGAATTCACCAAGGACGAAGGCCTGAAGAAGGTTGCCGATGTTCTGGGTCTGGCCTTTGCGGACGTGAAGAAGAACGCAACGGGAACCAAGAACCACAACTACCTGGCCATGGACGTCAGCCCGCTGGTGGAGAAGGAAATTGCGGGGCTTGGCGTGCCCGGCATCTACTCCGAAGCTGTCACGAAACGTGTCTACCCCATGGGAGCCGTGGGCGGGCCGATCGTTGGCTTTGTTGACGCCGACGGCCAGCCGCTGGCCGGCGTTGAGCAGACCATGAACTCCAAGCTCACAGGCACCGACGGCAGCCGCACCTACCAGGCTGGCAAGAATGGCATCATCATTCCCACCGCACCGGTGCGCACCGTCCCGGCCGTCGACGGTCAAACCGTTAAACTGACCATCGATCAAGACATGCAGTACTACGCCCAACAGGCCGCCCAGCAGCAAAAGCAGCAATACAGCGCCCAGTGGGCCAGCGTTTCAGTCATTGAAGTCAAAACTGGCAAAGTGGTGGCCCTGGCAGACAGCGATTCCTACGATCCCAACAACGTGGGCGCCTCCGATCCCAACAACATTGGCTCACGCACAGTGAGTTCGGTGGTCGAGCCTGGTTCAACAGACAAGATCGTCACTGCCTCGGCAGTGGTGGAGGAGGGCCTGGCCACGCCCATGAGCGAGTTCCTGGTTCCGTCATCGTTGAACATTGGCGGCCAGAACTTCTCCGACGCCTTCGACCACGGAACAGAACAACGTACCCTGGCGGGCATCATTGCCGATTCCATGAACACCGGAACTGTCATGGCAGGGTCCAAGCTGTCCTTGCAACAACGCTATGACTACCTGCGCAAGTTCGGTGTTGGCGAAAAAACGGGCATTGAGCTGCCCGGCGAAAGCCCCGGCATTCTGGCTGACTGGAAGAACTGGGATGGCCGCCAGCAGTACACAGTGCTGTTTGGTCAGGGCGTGGCTCAAACACCTCTGCAGACCACCATGATCTTCCAAACGGTGGCCAACAATGGCGTCAGGCTCAAGCCCACCATCATTGATTCGTTCACAGCCGCCGACGGAACGGTGGAAACGCCCGCGCAAGCCCCCGGCGTCAAGGTCATCAGTCCCGAGACAGCGCAGGATGCCAAGGACATGCTCGAGGGCGTGGTGACCATGACCGACTACAAGGTGGTGGGCATTCCCGGCTACCGGACCGGTGGCAAGACAGGCACCTCGGAAGCGCCTGCGGACAACGGTGTGGGCTTTGACGGTTACACGTCATCGTTCATCGGCATGGCACCCATGGAGGATCCCCGCTATGTGGTGGGTATTACCGTCCAACGCCCCCAAGGAGAAATTTATGGCGTCACCCAGGGGGTAACGTTTAATCAAGTGATGGGCCAGGTGCTGCGCAGCAACGATGTTCCGCCGTCGACCACAGCCCCCGTCAAGCTGCCCAAGTTCTACAAGTAAAACGGAACCAGGGAAATAAGTATTGTGAATGAAAAGGATGGCGTGGAAGTGCCTGTGAATATTCCGTCGGCGCCGCTGCGTCCGCACCACCCCCAAGGGGCCACCCTCGGAGAGCTTGCAGCCTTGCTGGAAGCCGCACTGAGCCACCCCATGGACACCGCGGCAGCCCTGCGGGTCACCGGCGTCAGCCTGGACTCACGCGCCATTTGTCCGGGCGATCTCTATATTGCCCTGCCGGGCGCCAAAACCCATGGTGCGCAATTTGCTGCCTCAGCCGTTGCCAGTGGTGCCGCTGCCATCTTGACGGACGACGCCGGCACGCGCCTTTTGGCCGGAGGGTCCAATGTTCCGGTGCTCACTGTCGACGATGCCCGGGCAGCCACTGGCGTTGTGGCCGCCACTGTTTACGGCACAGCCGCCATCAGCAACACGCTGCCATTGTTTGCTGTTACCGGCACCAACGGCAAGACCACCACAACGTACTTCTTGAATTCATTGCTTCAGGCCTTGGGGAACACCACAGGGCTCATAGGCACCATTGAGATTCTTGCTGGGGATGTTGCCATCCCCAGCAAGTTGACCACCCCGGAATCCACTGACATTCACGCCCTGCTGGCCGTCATGGCTGAGCGTGGCATAGCAGCCGCCTCGATGGAGGTCTCCTCGCACGCCTTGGCCTTCGGGCGGGTGGATTCGGTGCGTTTCAACGTGGCAGGATTTACCAACCTGACCCAGGACCACCTGGACCTGCACGGGGGCATGGAAGCCTACTTCGAAACCAAGGCGGCCCTGTTCACGCCCCAGCACGCCAGCGCGGCCGTGATCTGCGTTGATGACAGCTGGGGCCTGCGGATGGCCGCCGCCAGCAACGTGCCCACAGTCACCTTGTCCACCACGGACGCCAGCATCACCCCCACGAATGCGGCGAACCACTGGGAGGTGCGCACTGTGCGCCGGGACGGAATCGGCTCACGCTTCAGCCTGCACGGACCGGCCGGTGAAGTTTTGCGGGCCGGCACAGCCCTGCCCGGTGACTTCAACGTCTCCAACGCCGCCCTGGCGTTGCTCATGGTGACCACGCAACTGCTTGCCGAAGCTGCCCAGCCCGGGGACGGCGCAGTGCCCCACGCTGCGAGCCAGGAGGTGCTGGCACGCCTGCAACACGCCCTGGACAGTCATGACCCGTTCTCCGTTGAAGTGCCCGGGCGTATGCAGCTCATTGGCACCGCCCCCGTGGCAGTGGTCGATTTTGCGCACAATCCTGACGCCCTTCAAAGGGCCCTGCAGGCTGTCCGCCCGGCCACCGCCGGCGCCCGCGTGATTGCTGTCTTTGGTGCCACGGGGGAGCGGGACGCCACCAAACGCCCCATTATGGGTGCTGTGGTGGCCCAATACGCCGACGTGGTGATTATCACCGACGACGATCCGCATGATGAGGACCCGGCAGCCATCCGGGCAGACGTGCTGGCCGGGGCCGTTGCGGCCAATGAGCGTGGCGCCTTGGGCCGGATTATCGAAGAATTCGACCAGCGGGCCAACGCCATTGACCGCGCCGTTGAGCTGGCCACGGCCGTCGACGTCATATTGGTGGCCGGGCGCGGCCACGAAGTTTATCAAGAAGTCAAAGGGGTCAATCTTTCCCTCGATGACAGGGTCGAATTGCGGGCTGCCTTGACAGCCCGCGGATTCCCGATCACAGCGCCAACCACGATAGAGTCCTCAACTGATGATTGAATTTTCTGCGGCCCACATTGCCGCGCTTACCAATGGCACGCTTTCAGCCACCCTTGATCCGAACACGTCTGTGGACGTGGCCAAGATCGTCACCGATTCCCGCGACGCAGTTCCGGGGAGCATGTACGTGGCCAAGGCGGGGGAAAACTCCGACGGCCATGACTTCATTGGCGCGGCGCTTGCCGCCGGTGCAGTTGCTGTGCTGGCCGAGCGCCAGGTTGCTTCGGACGACGCCGGCACTCCCTTCCCGGCTGTTATTGTTGCCGACGCCGTGCTCGCCATGGGCGTCTTGGCCGCCGAGGTCTTGCGGCGTATTCGGGCCCACTCACCCGTAAGCGTCATTGGGATTACCGGTTCAGCCGGAAAGACCACCACGAAGGACCTCTTGAGCGGCATTTTGTCCCCACAGGGTGAGACAGTGGCGCCCGTGGGGTCCTATAACGGTGAAGTGGGTGTGCCGCTGACTGTATTCCGTGCAGTGGAGAGCACCCGGTACTTGATCATTGAAATGGGCGCCACCAAAATGGGGCAGATTTCCTACCTTTCCAGCATGGTCCGCCCCGACCTTGGTGTTGTCTTGTGTGTGGGCAGCGCCCACGCCGGCGAGTTTGGCTCCATAGACAACATTGCCGTTGCCAAGGGTGAACTGGTGGAGTCACTGGCCCCTGCTGGCCGGGCACTGCTGAACTTTGATGACCAGCGGGTCCGGGCCATGGCGCAGCGCTCCACTGCACCCATTACCTACTTCAGCAGCGCCGATGCGGCCGTGGCTGAAGAAACCACCGAAGGCGGGCAGGACTTCCTGCAGGCCCGCAATGTGCAAACCAACGCAGACGGTCAGCCCGAGTTTGACCTGATCTTCCCGGGCAGCACCCAACCATGGCAGGTGCGCAGCAAATTGCTGGGGCTCCACCATGTCACCAATCTTTTGGCTGCCGCATCCGCCGCCCATGCCCTGGGCATTGGCCCTGCCGACATTGTTTCATCGCTGAATGTGCAAAAAGCTGCCAGCCGGTACCGGATGGAGCGCACTGACCGCAGCGACGGTGTGAGCATCATCAATGACGCCTACAACGCCAACCCCGAATCCATGCGGGCGGCCCTGCGCACCCTTGCCGAGCTCGGCGGAAGTGGCGCCCGGCGCACCTGGGCGGTGCTGGGCGAGATGCTTGAACTCGGCAATGACTCGGTGTTGGAGCATGACGCCGTGGGCCGGGTTGCCGTGCGGCTGAACATCTCCCGACTGCTGGTGGTGGGCACAGGCGCCCGGGCCATGCACGTGGGCGCCGTCATGGAAGGATCATGGGGCAACGAATCCATGTTCTTTGACGATGCCGACGCCGCCTACCAAGTACTGGAGGCAGAACTTGAGCCAGGGGACATAGTTTTGGTCAAATCATCCAATGGTTCAGGGCTGAGGTTCCTAGGTGATCGGATAGCATTACCTTCGGGGAACGGCCCCACAGAAATAAGTGACATAACAACAGGTGAAAGGACTGACCAGCCATGATTGCATTGCTCATTGGTGCTGGCTTGGCCTTGGCCTTCGCCATGATCGGCACCCCCTTGTTTATCCGTTTCCTGGTTAAGCAAGGCTATGGACAGATCATCCGCGAGGACGGTCCCACCAGCCACCAAATCAAACGCGGCACGCCCACCATGGGCGGCACAGTGGTGGTCGGCTCCGTGGTGGCCTCCTACTTCATCACACACCTGATTGTGTGGCTCCTGAACCCGAACTCCGCCGGCCCCACAGCCTCGGGACTGCTCATGATCTTCCTGATGGTGGGCATGGGATTGGTGGGCTTCCTGGATGACTTCCTCAAAATCACCAAGCAACACAACACTGGCTTGAACGCCAAGAGCAAGCTGGCCGGCCAGGCAATCGTGGGCATCGCCTTCGCCATCATGGCCTTGGGGTTCCCCAATGAGTTGGGGCGAACACCTGCCAGCACCTTCATCTCCTTTGCCAGGGACATCCCCTCACTGAACCTGGCCTTTGCCGGGGCAGGTTTGGGCGTTGTCTTGTTCGTGGTGTGGTCAAACCTGATCATTGCCGCAGCCACCAACGGCGTGAACCTGACCGACGGGCTGGATGGCCTGGCCACGGGCGCTGCGATCCTGGTCTTTGGCGCCTACACGCTCATTGGCATGTGGCAGAGCAGCCAAGCCTGCGGCGGCGGCAAACTCCCGGCGGAAACCGTCTGCTACGAAGTCCGCGACCCGTTGGACCTGTCCCTGCTGGCAGCCATCATGTTTGCTGCCCTGATTGGGTTCCTGTGGTGGAACACCTCACCGGCAAAGATTTTCATGGGCGACACCGGCTCCCTGGCCATTGGCGGCGCCATGGCAGGCTTCGCCATCCTCTCGCGCACCGAACTGCTGCTGGCCATCATTGGCGGCCTCTTCGTCCTGATCACGTTCTCCGTCATCATCCAGGTGGGCTTCTTCAAGCTCTCCAAGGGCAAGCGAGTGTTCCTCATGGCACCCCTGCAGCACCACTTCGAGCTCAAGGGCTGGAAGGAAGTCACAGTGGTTGTGCGGTTCTGGATTTTGGCTGGACTCATGGTCGCCGTGGGCCTTGGCGCCTTCTACGCTGAATGGATTGTTCGACTGTGAGTGAAACTGCACCAACGGACACAACCGCCCACCGCCTCGAATCGCTGACCTCCTGGGACGCCGATTGGGCCGGACTGGCGGTGGTTGTGACCGGCATCAGCAAGACCGGGTTTTCCGTTGCAGACACCTTGGCCGAGTTGGGTGCCCGCGTGGTGGTGGTGGCCGCCTCGGACGACGCCGAATCCCTGGCTCTTGCCGACACGCTGAAGATTGTGGGCGTCAAGGACGTCATCCTTGGTGCGGCAACCTCAACAATGCTGCCCCTGGTTGAGGGTGAACAACCGCAGCTGGTGGTGACAAGCCCCGGATACCGGCCCGACCATCCCTTGCTGGCTGCCGCCGCAGCGGCCAACATCCCCATTTGGGGCGATGTTGAACTGGCGTGGCGGGTGCGCACCAAGGCCGGCCGGAAGACGGCTGCATGGATCACTATTACCGGCACCAACGGCAAGACCACCACAACCACCATGGTGGAATCGATGTTGCAGGGCGCCGGTTTGCGAGCCATAGCGGCGGGCAATATTGGCACTCCCATCCTCGACGCCGTGCGTGACCCGGAAGGCTATGACGCACTGGCAGTGGAACTTTCCAGCTTTCAATTGCACTGGACCGAATCCGTGGCGCCCGTGGCCAGCGTCTGCCTCAACCTTGCCGAAGACCATGTTGACTGGCACGGTGGCTTTGATGCCTATGCCAGCGACAAGGCCAAGATCTATGCCAACACCCAGATAGCCTGCGTGTACAACGCCGAACAAATCGAAACCGAACGCATGGTTGAAGCGGCAGACGTTCAAGAGGGCTGCCGCGCCGTAGGATTCACCACCTCCATCCCCGCCATCAGCATGGTGGGTGTGGTTGAGGGCTTGCTGGTCGATAGAGCTTTCCTTGCCGAACGCAAGGATTCAGCCACCGAACTGGCTGCGATCAGCGACATTGGTGATCTTGTGCCGCGGCACCTGGTGGCCAATGCTGCTGCCGCTGCTGCCCTAGTCCTGGCCTACGGCTTGACGCCTGCTGATGTGCGCAAGGGCCTGCAGGCCTACCATAACGGTGACCACAGGATTCAGGCCGTGGCGTCCGCGGAGGGAGTGCTGTGGGTCAATGACTCAAAGGCCACCAACCCGCATGCGGCAGCGGCCTCACTGGCTTCTTTCAATCCCGTGATCTGGATTGCCGGCGGACTGTCAAAAGGTGTTGACTACAACGAGCTGGTGCGAGAGCACGCGCCCCGACTCAAAGCAGTTGTCCTCATCGGGGAGGACAGCTCAGCCCTGGCCAACTCGTTGGCACGCCACGCCCCCAATGTCCGTGTGATCATGGCGAGTGGGGCGCACACTGAAACTGTTGGGAAAACAGCCAATGGTGATGGTGTGATGGCACAAGCAGTGGCAGAAGCCGCGGCTCTCTCCACACCGGGGGACACGGTGCTCATGGCGCCGGCGTCGGCCTCGATGGACCAATTCACGTCCTACGCCCACCGTGGCCAGGCGTTTATTGACGCCGTCAGGGAACTGTTGGAATCACGGGCAAGCGCCAAAAAGGAGTCATAGTGGCCAAGACGCCCACACAGCCAGGCACATCCGCCGTTCGCCCCGCCAAGGGCAAAGCTGTTGTGGAGCCATCGGCCGAGGTTTCCACGCCGGCTGCCAAGCAGTCAAAACCGCGGGCCACCGCGCAGACACCTGCTAAGGCGCGCCCGTTTAAACGGCACAGGGACTGGTTCAACGCGCATGTGGGAAGGCCCACGGCGTCCTACTACTGGATCATCGGAACAACCGTCACCCTGACCATCATTGGGCGCATGACTGTCCTGTCCGCCTCAACGGCTGAAACAATTTCCGAAGGCAAGGACCCCTACGGTCTTTTCATTCGGGAATCCCAATTTGCCGTGGGCGGGATGGTGCTGATGTTTATCCTCTCCTGCTTGCCTTCCGCCTGGTACAAGAAGCTTTCCTATCCCTTGATGGGCCTGGCAATTTTGTTGCTGGCCCTGATTTTCACCCCCATGGGAGTGGACATCGCAGGTAACAAGAACTGGCTCGAAATTGGACCCGTTCAGTTCCAGCCCTCCGAGGCCGCAAAACTTGCCCTGGCCATCTGGATGGGGGCAGTGCTGGCCACGAAGGGGCGTCTGGTGCGCAAGCTGCCGCACGTCCTCTTCCCCGTGGGTCTTGGGGCAGGTATTATTCTGGGTTTGATTCTGTTCGGCAAGGATATGGGCACGGCGATCATTGTGGGCATGATGGTGCTGGCCGGCCTGGCCTTCGCGGGGGTCCAGAAGCGGTTTCTGGCGCTGGCCCTTGTGCTGGCCGGCGTCGCTGCAGCACTGCTTTCCCTACTCAGCAGCAACCGCACCAGCCGCTTTTCGGCCTGGCTCGGTGACTGCAGCGAGCCAGGTGTGTGTGACCAGTACTTGAATGGCATGTATGCCCTGGCCTCCGGCGGCTGGTTTGGTGTTGGCCTGGGTCAAAGCAGGCAAAAGTGGAACTGGAT
Source organism: Arthrobacter glacialis (assembly GCF_002909445.1). Classification (GTDB taxonomy): domain Bacteria; phylum Actinomycetota; class Actinomycetes; order Actinomycetales; family Micrococcaceae; genus Specibacter; species Specibacter glacialis. The sequence goes on along the minus strand of NZ_PPXC01000010.1, from coordinate 37,819 downwards.
CCCTGAAGCGCATAACGACTTCATCTTCGCCATCATCGGGGAAGAATTTGGTCTGCTGGGCACCCTGGTGATTGTTGGCCTGTACGGGGTATTGGCATTCGCCATTTTCCGTGTCATCAACACCCGCAACGACCCCTTCTCCCGGATCGTGTGTGGGATGATCTTGACTTGGATCATTGGCCAGGCCGTGGTGAACATTGCGGTGGTGGTTGGCCTGTTGCCAGTCATTGGTGTTCCCCTGCCACTAATTTCCTACGGCGGGACGGCACTGATCATGGTGCTGGCGGCCCTGGGCGTAGTCCTTTCCTTTTCCCGAACTGACCCAGAAAGCACCCTGAAGACGTCATGACGCAGAACCACAACTCCCCACTGTCAGTAGTCCTGGCCGGGGGAGGGTCCGCAGGGCATGTCAGCCCGCTCCTTGCCATCGCCGCAGCCATCCGAGACAGGACACCCCAAGCGGCCATCGTGGCCGTGGGCACTGAAGCAGGATTGGAAACAACCTTGGTTCCGGCAGCCGGGTTTGAACTGGTGCTGATTGACCGCATCCCGCTGCCACGCAAACCATCCATTGACCTGCTCAAGCTGCCGTGGCGCATGCGGGGAGCTGTGCGCACGGCCAAGAAAATACTCCGTGATGCCAAAGCGGATGTTTTGGTGGGTGTGGGCGGCTACGTCTGCACACCCATGTATCTGGCCGCAAAGTCGCTGCAGGTGCCCATTGTTATCCATGAGGCCAATACCAAGGCAGGGATTGCCAACAAGCTTGGCGCCCGCTACACCACCTACGTTGGCACGGCCTTTGCCGCAACCAAGATCCGCCACGCCCACCTGGTGGGGATGCCCATGCGGCACAGTGTGGCAACGTTGAACCGGGCCAAGGCGCAAAGTGCCGCCCGCGAACGGCTGGGCTTGGATGCGCACCTGCCCACCTTGATCGTCACCGGAGGATCCCTGGGCGCACTGCGCCTGAACAACGCCGTGGCCGGGGCCGTTGAAGCCCTGGCAGCGGCAGGGATTCAAACCCTGCACATCACCGGCAAGGGCAAATCCGTCAAGGCCCACGACGGGGAACTGCTGCGCGCAGATCATTACCGCCAGGTGGAATATGTTGACGCCATGGAGGACGTGTACGCCGCGGCAAGTCTGCTGTTGTGCCGCTCAGGTGCCGGCACAGTGTCGGAGGTGGCGGCCGTCGGACTTCCTGCCGTGTTTGTGCCGCTGCCCATAGGCAACGGCGAACAAGCCCGTAACGCCGCCGAGCTGGTGGGCGCCGGTGCTGCGCTGCTGGTGCCCGATGCCGAACTGGATGCCCACTGGATTGAAAGTGAACTAATTCCCTTGTGCCTCGACGAGCCGCGGCTGGACAAGATGTCCAGCACTGCTTCGCATTGGGGTATTCGTGACGCCGCCGAACGCATGGCGGACATGGTTTTGGCTGCAGGCGGGAAGTGAATCACATGAGTGGCAAGAACACCTCAGCGCCGTACCAGCCGCCAACGCTGGCGGAACTGGGCCGCGTGCATTTCATTGGCATGGGCGGGGCCGGCATGTCCGCCATTGCCCGGATCATGCTGGGACAGGGCCTTGCCGTGAGCGGCTCGGACGCCAAAGCATCAGCGGCTCTGGCTGAGCTCGGCGCCATGGGTGCCATAGTCCACGTGGGCCAGGCCGCCGAAAACGTTGCAGCCGTTGACACAGTGGTTGTTTCCACGGCCATCAGGGAGAACAACCCTGAACTTATGGCTGCCCGTGCCGGCGGGCTCCGTGTCCTGCACAGATCCCAGGCCCTCGCCGCCGCCATGGCCGAGGATGTCGTGGTTGCCGTGGCAGGCACCCACGGCAAAACCACCACCACCTCCATGATCACCGTGATGCTCAAGGGCGCAGGGGTGGATGCCTCCTTTGCTGTGGGTGGCACCGTTGCGGGCCTGGGCGTCAACGCAGCCCACGGCAGTGCCGCCGTGTTTGTGGCAGAGGCCGACGAGTCCGATGCCTCCTTCCTGAACTACAGGCCGAACATTGCGGTGGTGACCAACCTTGAGGCCGACCACCTGGACCACTACGGCACGGCCGAGGCCGTGTTTGCTGCCTTTGAGCAGTTCATGGGTCTCCTGCCGGCGGATGGCACGCTGGTTGCCTGCGCCGACGACGCCGGATCGGCCGCCTTGGCTGCCCAAGCCGCAGCTGCCGGAAAGCGGTGTATCAGCTACGGGTTCTCCCCGGCAGCTGACATCCGTCTGATTCCGGGCACCCACGACGGCTTGCACACCACGGCCACGGTAGTTCTCGCGGATCATCTGGGCGGTGCCGGCTCCCACACCCTTCGTTTGCAGGTTCCGGGAGATCACAACCTCAGCAATGCTGCGGCCGCTGTGGCCGTTGCCCTGACTCTGGGGGTAGAACTGCCGGCTGCACTGGATGCACTGGCCGGTTTCAGAGGTGCTGGCAGGCGCTTTGAAGACAAGGGGCAAGGACGCGGGGTAAGGGTCTTTGACGACTACGCCCACCATCCCACTGAAGTCACTGCTGCGCTCAAGGCGGCAAGAACTGTGGCTGGCAGCCACAAGGTTCACGTGTTGTTTCAGCCGCACCTGTTTTCCAGGACAGCCGAGTTCGCCACGGAGTTCGCCAAGGCCCTGGACTTGGCGGACACAGTAGCCGTCCTGGACATTTTCGCCTCTCGTGAAGACCCCGTCCCCGGTGTCACCAGCGAACTCATCACCCGGGCACTTTCAACACCGTTTGGTTACGCACCGGATCCCGCTGCCGCGGTGGCGCAGCTGGCGGCCCTGGCTGTGCCCGGCGACATCATCTTAACTGTTGGGGCGGGTGACGTCACCGAGTACGGCCCCGCCTTGGTGGCCGCCTTGAATGCCGGCGTCGAACCCGCATCCCCCGACGTCCCACCCATCGGGCTCGACGGCGGCCGCAGCGATGGCTGAACCACGCAAACCACGGGTCATCAGGACCCGGCCCGAGACTGTCCGGGCGCAGGCGGAAAATTCCGGTGCCGCCCAGGCTGACCGTGCCCAGCCTGACCGTGCCCAGACTCTGGCTGCGGCGCGGCAGGACAGTGCGGCGGAGCCGTCATCCGCCGTTCGGGCCACCAGCTCCAAGGTCTCCGTTGCTCCGCTGCCCGCGGATACGGCAACACCGGCGGCAGCGTTGGCTCAGTCTGACGTGGCTGGAACAGTCGAAGCGGGGGCCACCGCAAAGCCGCCCGGCAAGAAGAAGCTGGCAGGTATGGGCCAGGTGTTCGCCAGGCCGGCCAAGCCCGTTGCGCAGGACAAGCAGGACAAGCAGGACAAGCAGGCCCAGCCCACGCAGGAGCCCATGGCCGGGCAACAAGCGCAGGTCCTGGCGTTCCCCATGCCTGAACACAAGCGCCGCCGTCGAACTTTGCTTTTCTCTTCCCTGGCAGTTGCGGCAGTCGTGGCGTTGGTCATGGCGATGGCCTTGTTTTCACCGGCGCTGGCCGTGAAGACGGTGGTATTTGAAGGTCAAAAGCTGGTGGGGGAGCAGATCCTCCAAGAGGCGGTTGCGCCGCTGGTGTCCAGGCCCTTGCCGCAGGTGAGGGGTGTTGAGGTTGGGGAACTGCTCAAACCCATTATTCAAGTCAAGAGTTCGCGCATCGAGGCCAGGCCGCCATCTACGCTGGTGGTCCACATTGTGGAGCGGGTGCCTGTGGCGCTGTTGAAAAATGGTGAGGACTACCTTTTGGTGGACCAGGACGGCGTGCAGCTGGCGGCCACCAAGGATCCGAGCTCGGTGGCATTGCCCTTGATCGACGGCGGCACGGCAGCCATTGGCAAGGACACCTTCGCAGCCATGACCGCGGTGTTGGCCAACCTGCCGCAGTCCATCTTGGGGCAGCTGGCCAATGCTTCGGCCAAGTCTCCCGACGCCGTGGAGCTTAAGCTTGCGGACGGGCGCAGCGTTACCTGGGGCAACGCCAGCGACATGGTGCTCAAGGCGCAGGTGTTGGAGGCCTTGCTGAATGCCCCGCCGCCCACCGCGGTGCCGGGCAAACCGGCACCAGTGCCGGCGAAGGTCTTTGACGTCAGTGCCCCGCGTCACCCCGTGACTCGGTGAGGTGTCCTGCCGGCCAACAACAGGGTGCGCCAGGGGAAGTTTTGGGGACTTTTTGTAAGGATTCTTTTCGACACGCGGGGGCGGTAATTGCATGCAGCACGGATGCACCATAGCGTCACTAAGAAGAGATAGTTGACATAACTATAACCTTCAAGTTGAAGGTTAGGCTACAGAAGCTTCAAGTACAATTTGTTGTTTGCTCCCAGGAACCATGCTGGCAGCAACAAAATGGCTCAAAGCATCGGTAGCCACCAGCGATTTTTAGAACTTCTGGCAACATACGAACAAGGGACACTTAACGTGGCAGCACCCCAGAATTACTTGGCAGTCATCAAGGTCGTCGGCATCGGCGGCGGCGGCGTAAATGCAGTGAACCGCATGATTGACGTGGGCTTGCGCGGCGTTGAGTTCATCGCCATCAACACCGACGCACAGGCCTTGCTGATGAGTGACGCCGACGTCAAGCTTGACGTTGGCCGGGAGCTGACGCGCGGTTTGGGTGCCGGCGCCAACCCCGATGTGGGACGCCAGGCGGCCGAAGACCACCAGGAAGAGATCGAAGAGGTGCTCCGCGGTGCGGACATGGTCTTCGTCACCGCCGGTGAAGGTGGTGGCACCGGAACTGGTGGCGCGCCTGTTGTGGCCCGCATTGCCCGCGGCCTAGGCGCGCTGACCATTGGTGTGGTCACCCGCCCGTTCACCTTCGAAGGCCGCCGTCGCGCCACCAGCGCCGACAGTGGCATTGAAGCACTGCGTGACGAGGTGGACACGCTGATCGTGATCCCCAACGATCGCCTCCTGTCCATCAGTGACCGCAATGTCTCGGTGCTTGAAGCTTTCCGCTCAGCCGACCAGGTGCTGCTGTCAGGTGTTCAGGGCATCACCGACCTCATCACCACTCCCGGCTTGATCAACCTTGACTTCGCTGACGTCAAGTCCGTGATGCAGGGCGCAGGCTCGGCCTTGATGGGCATTGGCTCGGCACGTGGCGAAGACCGCGCCGTCAAGGCAGCTGAGCTGGCCATTGCTTCCCCGCTGCTGGAAGCGTCCATCGACGGTGCGCACGGCGTTCTGCTGTCCATCCAGGGTGGCTCCGATCTTGGTCTGTTCGAGATCAACGAAGCTGCCCGCCTGGTCCAGGAAGTTGCCCACCCCGAGGCCAACATCATCTTCGGTGCCGTCATTGACGACGCCCTGGGCGACGAAGTGCGCGTCACTGTCATTGCCGCCGGTTTTGACGCTCCGGACAAGCCTGGCGAGACGCAGGAGCCGGCTGCCCAGTTGGCTCCGCCCGTACCCGCGGCAGTGCCCAGCAGCGCAACCGTCACCAACCTGAACCAGTGGGGCCAGCAGTCAGGGTCCCACGTGCCTGCCGACGGTGGCTTTGACGTTGAACTGCCTGCCATTGTGGAGCCGGACCTCACAGGCCACCGTGCCGATGATCTGGATGTTCCGGACTTCTTGAAGTAAATAGCACGCGCGCCTGCTGATCTTCAGCACAGGCACCCTTGAATGGTCAGGTTGACGGTATGTGGTTTTCTGAACAAGTACGCCCCGGAGTATGGGTGGGCTTTACAGACACCACAGCCGGCAATCTGGCCTTTCATGTTGGTGATGACAGTGTTGAGGTGACACGACGCCGGGCCGCCCTGGACAGTGAATTGGCTGCCTTGGGCAGTTCCACGGCGAGCCTGCCCCTGGCCTACATGAACCAGGTTCATGGGGCTGTCGTTGCACACCCGACACCACCTCCACCGGGTGAGGCCAATGCTGCGGATACTGTTCCCACGGCTGATGCCATGGTCTCGTTGGACCGGGCCTTGGCCGTGATGGTGGCCGACTGCGTCCCGGTCGTGTTGGTGGGTGAGAAACCCGGAGGGAGTCCCGTGGTGGCCGTGGCCCATGCGGGCCGGCCCGGGGTGGAAAGCGGCGTGATAGCTGCCGTTGTAGCCCAAATGCGCAGTGCCGGTGCCGAAGGAATTGAGGCATGGCTTGGGCCCAGCATTTGCGGGCAATGCTACGAAGTCCCCGATTCCATGCGGGCCGCAGTGTCCGCGGTGGTGCCGGCCGCCTACGCCACCACCTTATGGAACACACCAGCCCTTGACCTGCCCGCTGCAGTGCTCGCCCAGCTGGCCGCCGCGGCAGTGCTGGCCCACCCGGCGGGCGTGTGCACCCTGGAAGACCCCCGGTTCTTCTCTCACCGCCGTGCAGTACGGGACGGGGAGGTGGAGGGCCGCTTCATTGGCTTTGTCACCACAGACGCCACCAAGCAGGGCAAGGCCGCCCCAGCGGACACAGCAGCAAAAAAGGAATCCACAGTATGACCTCGCACGACCCCCGCTTCGAGCAACTCTCAGAACGACTCGACGTGGTTCAGCAGCGCATTGCGGCAGCCGCCGCAGCAAACTCCACGGTGAAGCCCACGCTGATAGTTGTGACCAAGTTTCATCCAGCCGCGGATGTGCTGCGCCTGCGCCAGTTAGGCGTTGGTGACGTTGGTGAAAACCGTGACCAGGAGGCCGCGGCAAAAGCGGCGCAGGTGGCGGATCCGGATCTGCGCTGGCACTTCATTGGACAGCTCCAAAAGAATAAGGCTAAATCTGTGGCCGCCTACGCCCATTCGGTCCACTCGATCGACAGGGCCTCTCTGGTTGGTGCCTTGGGCAACGCCATGGCGCAGCAGCAGGACGCTACCGGCCGAAAGCCCCTGGCCTGTTTCCTGCAGCTGGACCTTTCCTCCGTCTACCCGGCCCTGGCCGCCCCCGATGGCGACGCCAACAGCGGCCGGGGAGGGCTCGCGCCGTCGAACATGGCGGCGCTGGCAGACCTCATTGCCGACACGCCCGGCCTCACGCTCGCTGGATTGATGGCGGTGGCGCCCCTTGGTGTCAGCCCCGAACCGGCCTTTGAGCTGCTGGCCCAGCTTTCCGCCCAGCTCGTGGCGCAGCATCCGGGGGCCACGGGAATTTCCGCCGGCATGAGCCACGATCTTGAGGCTGCCATGGCTGCCGGGGCAACACACCTGCGTGTCGGTTCCGATATACTCGGCCCGCGTCCCGTGGTGCTGTAGCGTTTTGAGTGTTGAAAACAACTGAAGTTTCGCGCACCTGCCTGTGGTGTCCTTGAGTTCAAACGTTCAAATGGTTTAGTGTTTTCCAGACAAATGAGGAGCTACCATGGCTGGCGCTATGCGCAAGACAATGATCTTTCTTGGGCTCGCCGACGGTGACGAGCACTATGACGCTGAGCATGCTCCGTCTGTCCCCAAGGACGAAGAGTATGCCGAGGTGTATGAGCGCGAACCAGCGCCGGCCCCGACTCAAGTAGCAGAATCGCCCGCACCCAAGGCTGGCGACGAAGAATACCGGGCTCCGGTGACCCCCATTAAACGTGCCGCATCAAACCGGGAAGAGGCTGTCAGCTTGCGTCAGATCACCACCGTTCATCCTCGCTCCTACAATGACGCGAAGATCATTGGCGAGAGCTTCCGCGATGGCATTCCGGTCATCATGAACGTGACAGACATGGGTGAGGCTGACGCCAAGCGCCTGGTGGACTTCTCAGCTGGCCTGGTTTTCGGCTTGCGCGGGTCCATTGAACGAGTCACCAACAAGGTGTTTCTTCTCTCGCCGTCATATATCGAAGTCCTTGGCGATGACAAGAAGCTCTCCGACACACAGGCAAGCTTTTTCAACCAGAGCTAAATCACTGCGCAAGCAACGTTTTTTAACGGCCCGGGCACCAAGTGTCCGGGCCGTGCGTTATCTACAGTGCGGGATAAAAAAGTCCCGGCTCCAAAGCTGCCGACCCGGCCGCCTTGGACTGGTTTATTCTTAGAGTCAAAGCTCCGGTATTTCTCTACCTAGGGATTGTGTGCACCCGTGTCAATTGTTTTCGTTCTTCTGTACCTGTTGCTGCTGCTGTACTTTCTTACGCTTTTGCTACGCATGGTGTTCGATTGGATACAGGTATTCGCCCGGGATTGGCGGCCCAAGGGTGCGGCCCTGGTGGGCGCCTCGGTCGTCTACCGCTTGACCGACCCGCCGCTGCGCAAGCTCCGCGCCTTGATCCCGCCGCTCCGGATCGGCTCCATGGCGCTGGATATTGGCTTCATATTATTGCTCGTCGGCGTGGGTATTGGGATGAGTGTCACAAAAAGTTTTGTGAATTAGCGCCGCGTCGTTAGTTTTCAGGCACGAAAAGTTATATTGTAAAAAGCGATAGACCCCCAGTGCAGATCGCTAGATTTGTATTCGGTACCGTAGTCGGTAAGGTTTCGGCCGGTTCCAGACTCACTAAGACCAATGAGGTGACTAGATGGCGCTTACGCCAGAAGACGTTGTCAACAAACGGTTCCAGCCGACCAAGTTCCGTGAAGGCTATGACCAGGACGAAGTCGACGATTTTCTTGACGAAATCGTCGTAGAGCTTCGCCGATTGCATCAAGAGAACGACGAACTGCGCAAGCAGCTCGCAGACGGCTCACCAAACACTGCAGCAGCCCCTGCGCAGGCAGCACCGCTGCTGGCCAAGGCTCCTGAGGCAGTGGTTGAAGCCGCTCCTGCTGAGCCTGTTGCCAAGGTGAAGGAGAAGGCCGTTGAACCGGCACCGGTTGTTGAGGAAGTTGTAGTAGCTGCGCCAGCGCCGGCCGCCACCGCATCCTCTGCCGATGCAGCTTCGGGTGTTATTGCCTTGGCCCAGCGACTCCACGACGAATACGTCGGTGCAGGCATGGAGCAGCGCGACAAGATCATTGCAGAAGCACAGATCGAGGCCAGCACCTTGGTCAACGATGCCCAGGAGAAGAGCCGCAAGACGCTCGGTGCCCTGGAGCAGCAGCGGTCAGTGCTCGAACGCAAGGTTGAGCAGTTGCGCGGTTTCGAACGCGATTACCGTTCACGCCTGAAGACCTACATTGAAGGTCAGCTGCGTGACTTGGATGCTCGCGGTTCGGTGGCAGCACCGGATTTCTCTGAGAGCAACACCGATTCTTAAAGCACCTAACTAAAAGCCGGTGGCCCAAGGAAACTTGAGCCACCGGCTTTTAGTTCTTTAACGCCCCATGCTTGCTGGGCCGGGCCGGCTGCCAAGCAACCTATGATTGAATCAATCCTTTTGTCCAAGAACAAATGAAAGCGTCATGAGCGAGAACTCTCTGTCTGGCCAGGTGGCCGCCCCCAAACCCTTCCGTAGATCCGCATGGTTGTTGTGGCTCGGCGTTGCCGCCTTCGCTTATGTATGCGACCAGTTGACCAAGTGGTGGGTCACCTCCACCATGGTGGAAGGCCAAACCATCCCCGTCATTGACGGATTGCTGCAGTGGTACTTCATCCGGAACTCCGGGGCTGCGTTCTCCATCGGCGAAGACTTCACGTGGTTCTTCACCCTGATCATGGCAGCTGTTGCTGTGGCCATCATCGTCATGTCACGCCGCATTTCCTCCCTGTGGTGGGCCATCGGCTTGGGCCTGGTCCTGGGTGGGGCCTTGGGTAACCTGACCGACAGGCTGTTCCGCCCGCCGTCGTTCGGTATGGGCCATGTGGTTGACTTCATCTCCTTCCCCAACTTTGCCATCTTCAACATGGCCGACATGGGTGTGGTGGGCGGCGTCATCGTCATCTGCATCCTGACCCTGCTGGGCATTGGCCTGGACGGTTCCCGCACTACGGCCAAGGAAATGGCCGCGAAGGAAACTGAGCAGGCAACCACTGAGCAGACCACTACTGAGCAGACCACCGAGGATCAGGGCAAGGGTGCCAAGAATGACTGAAACTTTTAGCGTCCCCGAGGACGTTGCCGGACGCCGGGCCGACGCCGGATTGGCAGCCCTGCTGGGCATCTCCCGTTCCGCCGCAGCATTGCTCTGCGCCGAGGGCAACGTGTTGCAGGACGGTGCGGTGCTGGGCAAGAGCGAGAAGTTCAAGGCCGGTGCCAGTGTCCAGGTGACCATCCCCGAGCGCCGCGACCCGCTGGAAGTGGTGGTGGAGCCCGTTGAAGGCTTGAACATTTTGCTCGACGACGAAGACTTTGTTGTGGTGGACAAGCCCGTGGGCGTGGCAGCGCACCCGTCCCCGGGCTGGGTTGGCCCCACAGTGGTGGGTGGGCTGGCCGCAGCCGGCTTCCGCATCTCCACCTCGGGCGCGCCGGAACGTGTGGGCATTGTGCACCGTTTGGATGTTGGCACTTCCGGGGCCATGGTGGTGGCCAAGACCGAGCACGCCTACACGATTCTGAAGCAGGCGTTTAGGGAACGCACGGTGGAGAAGGTGTATCACGCAGTGGTCCAGGGTCTGCCCGATCCCCTCCGCGGCACCATTGATGCGCCCATCGGCCGGCATCCGGGCTTCGACTGGCGTTTTGCCGTGATCGAGGATGGCCGGCCCTCCATCACCCACTACGAAGTGCTCGAAGCGTTCGGCAAGGCGTCCCTGGTGGAGGTGCACTTGGAAACCGGGCGGACCCACCAGATTCGCGTACATTTCTCAGCCCTGCGCCACCCCTGTGCCGGGGATCTCACCTACGGGGCTGATCCCACGCTGGCAGCAGAACTGGGCCTGACCCGCCAATGGCTGCACGCCCACAAGCTGGGCTTCACGCATCCGTCGTCGGGGGAGCCGGTCATGGTTACCAGCCCCTACCCCCAGGACTTGATCTATGCCCTGGACCACTTGCGTGGCGAGCACTAGGGCGCGTTTAAGCATCAAAGCACACACCGCCCCGACCCCGTGTCGGGGCGGTGTTGTTTTTTGAGCACTAGAATGGTTCGGTGGCTAGCTCATCGACTGACAGTTTTGTCCATCTCCATACGCACACCGAATACTCCATGCTGGACGGTGCTGCGCGCCTGACCGAGCTGTTTGAGGAAGCCAAACGCCTGGACATGCCGGCGCTGGCCACCACGGACCATGGATATCTGTTCGGTGCCTTCGACTTCTGGAAGAAGGCCACCGACGCCGGCATCAAGCCGATCATTGGCGTTGAAGCCTATGTCACTCCCGGCACGGCGCGCACCGACAAGACCAGGGTCAAGTGGCGCACGGATGAGAGCCAGCGCAAGGACGACGTCTCCGGCGGTGGCTTCTACACGCACATGACGCTGCTCAGCTACAACAACCAGGGCATGCGGAACCTGTTCAGGGCTTCCTCCCTGGGTTCCCTGGATTCGCCCATGGGCAAGTACCCGCGCCTGGACCGGGAACTGCTCAACCAGTACCACTCGGGTTTGATCGCCACCACGGGCTGCCCCTCGGGTGAGGTGCAAACCAGGCTCCGCCTGGGTCAGTACAACGAGGCCAAGGCTGCGGCGTCGGAATTCCAGGACATTTTCGGCAAAGAGAATTACTTCTGCGAGCTCATGGACCATGGCCTGGACATTGAGCGCCGCGTCACCAAGGACCTGCTGCGCCTGGCCCGGGAACTTGAGATCCCGCTGGTGGCCACCAACGACCTCCACTACACCCACGAGCATGACGCCAAGGCGCATGAGGCCCTGCTGGCCCTGCAGTCGGCGTCGACCCTGACCGAACCCACCTATGACGAGGGCGGCAAGCGTTTTGCCTTTAGTGGCAGCGGCTACTACCTCAAGTCGCCGGCGGAAATGCGCCAACTGTTCTCGGAGCTGCCTGAGGCCTGTGACAACACGCTGCTGATCGCCGAGCGCTGCGACGTTTCCTTCAACACCAATGCCAACTACATGCCCAAGTTCCCCTGCCCGCCGGGCGAGGACGAAACATCCTGGCTGGTCAAGGAGGTGGACACGGGCCTGCGCTACAGGTACCCGGGCGGAATCCCTGACGCCGTACGCAAGCAGGCGGACTATGAACTTGATGTCATCATCAAGATGGGCTTCCCCGGCTACTTCCTGGTGGTGGCCGACTTCATTAACTGGTCCAAGGACCACGGCATCCGCGTAGGTCCCGGGCGTGGTTCCGGTGCCGGTTCCATGGTGGCGTACGCCATGCGCATCACCGACCTTGACCCGTTGCGCCACGGGCTGATCTTTGAGCGTTTCCTCAACCCGGAACGTGTGTCCATGCCCGACTTTGACGTGGACTTCGATGATCGGCGCCGCCATGAGGTCATCAAGTATGTGACGGAAAAGTACGGTGACGAACGTGTTGCCATGATTGTCACCTACGGCAGCATCAAAACCAAGCAGGCATTGAAGGACTCCTCGCGCGTGCTGGGGCACCCCTTCAGCATGGGTGAAATGCTGACCAAGGCGCTGCCGCCGGCCGTCATGGCCAAGGACATTTTGCTCAGTGACATTGAGAATCCCGAGGCCAAGCGCTACGGCGAGGCGGCGGACTTCCGCAACCTGATCAACACTGATCCCGAAGCGGCCAAGGTCTTTGAACTCTCCAAGGGCCTGGAAGGTCTCAAACGCCAGTGGGGCGTGCACGCGGCCGGCGTGATCATGAGCTCGGATCCCATCATCGATGTCATCCCCATCATGCGCCGCATCCAAGACGGCCAGGTCATCACTCAGTTCGATTACCCCACCAGTGAGGGCCTTGGCCTGATCAAGATGGACTTCTTGGGGTTGCGAAACCTCACCATCATCACCGACGCCCTGGAGAACATCAAGGCCAACCAGGGCTTTGAGCTAGACCTTGAAGGTTTGGAGTACGACGATGTCGCCTCCTATGAACTCATGGCGCGCGGTGACACCCTGGGTGTTTTCCAGCTCGACGGCGGACCCATGCGGTCGCTGCTCAAGCTCATGCGCCCCGACAACTTTGAAGATATCTCCGCCGTCTTGGCTCTGTACCGGCCCGGCCCCATGGGTGCCGATTCGCACACCAACTATGCCCTGCGCAAAAACGGGCTCCAGCCTATCACCCCCATCCACCCCACGCTGGAAGAGCCCCTGGCGGACATTCTTGGCGGCACCTACGGGCTGATCGTGTACCAAGAGCAGGTCATGTCCATCGCGCAGAAACTGGCCGGCTACTCCCTGGGCCGGGCAGACATCTTGCGCCGTGCCATGGGCAAGAAGAAGAAATCCGAGCTGGACAAGCAATACGCGGGCTTCCACCAGGGCATGATCGACAATGGCTACACCGACGAGGCCGTCAAGACCCTCTGGGCCATCCTGCTGCCCTTCTCCGACTACGCCTTCAACAAGGCCCACTCGGCCGCCTACGGCGTCATCAGCTACTGGACGGCCTATCTCAAGGCGCACTACCCGGCCGAATACATGGCCGCCCTGCTCACCAGCGTTGGTGATGACAAGGACAAGCTGGCCCTGTACCTGAATGAGTGCCGCCACATGGGCATTACAGTGCTGGCCCCGGATGTCAATGAATCGGCGCTGAACTTCACGCCCATTGGCACTGACATCCGCTTCGGCATGGGTGCCATCCGCAACGTAGGTGCCAACGTTGTCAACGGCCTGGTGGAATCCCGGCTGGAGCGCGGGAACTTTGAGAACTTCTCCGACTTCCTCATGAAAGTCCCGGCCGTGGTCTGCAACAAGCGCACCATCGAGTCCTTGATCAAGGCCGGCGCCTTTGATTCCCTGGGCCATCCCCGGCGCGCCCTGGCCATGATCCACGAAGAAGCCGTGGATTCGGTCATCACCATCAAACGCAACGAGGCCGTGGGACAGTTTGACCTCTTCGCCGGAATGGGCGGTGATGTCGAACCAGAATCGGCCCTCATTACCGAGATCCCCGACCTTCCCGAATGGGAGAAGAAGGACAAGCTGGCGTTTGAGCGCGACATGCTTGGCTTGTACGTCTCCGACCACCCGTTACGTGGTCTGGAGGGGGTGCTGAGCCAAAACGCGGACATTTCCATCACGCAGCTGCTTTCCGACGACGGCCCCCAAGATGGCCACATCATCACCATTTCGGGAATGATCACCAACCTGCAGCGGCGGATAGCCAAGAGCAGCGGAAACCCCTATGCCCGCTGTGAAATTGAGGACCTGGGCGGCTCCGTTGAAGTCATGTTCTTTGGCCAGGTGTACGGGCCCATCGCCACCATCCTGGCTGAAGACCTCATTGTTGTTGTCAAGGGCAGGTTGCAAAAGCGCGACGACGGCGCCATCACCTTGAACGCCATGGAATTGACGGTGCCGGATCTCAGCGAGGGTCTGGCCGGCCCGCTGGTGATTTCCATGCCCGAGCACAAGGCCAATGAGCAGGTGCTGCTGGCCCTGAAATCAATCCTGGGTGATCACCGCGGAAACACCGAAGTCAAAATGCACCTGTCCGGCAGCCGGTCGGTGAAGGTCATGAAGCTGCCACTGCACCACAGGGTCAATCCGACGCCATCCCTCTTTGGTGACCTGAAGGTCCTCCTGGGACCCACCTGTCTGGAAGGCTGATGAGCAGCCAACTACGGTTACGGTTAATCAATGAGTGAGATTCTTCCGCAGGTCCCGCCAGCCCTCCCCACGCCACCGCCAGTTCCGGCTGAGCTCTCCCGCAGTGAGTTGCGCAGGGGCTACCCGGCACGTCGCAAAAGCGCATGGAGCCACGCCCCGCAAGCGACAGATTCCAGGACGCACTGGCGCCACGGGCTGGGCTTCTCGGCCGTGCTGGGCGCCGTGCTCGGTGTCGCTTGGTGGCTGCTGGCGCCGGGAGGAGCCTTCTACGGTGACGGGGAGGACTACACGGCGTGGTTCCCCAGGGACGCGGTCCTGGCCGTGCTGATGGTGGCCGGTGGCATTCTCAGTGCCGTGTGGCTGCTGCGTCAGCGCCGGGCATCGGCCCACGGCCCCTTGCCCGTGGCTGCCTTTGCGGGGATGGTGGTGGGCGGCTTTGTGGGCTCGGTGATTGCCTGGCGGATGGGTGTCTTCGCGGGGGACTTGTTTCACACCCCGGCCAACAATTTGCCGCACCCCAGCATGGTGTTTTCGCTCAGGTCCCCAACAGTGCTCATCCTGTGGCCGTTGGCCAGCGTCATCACGGCGTTCATCGCGCAACTGTTTAGCTACGCGACTTACCCGGCCACTCCCACACCCGCACAGGGTGCGACCGAGCAAACGCTGCCCAGCCATACGCATCAAAACCAGCCAGTTCCCACATCGTGAAATGATGCGGGGTGCGTGCATCAGCTACGGGTAAACTGGGCTGTTGTGAGCAATCTTGAATCTTCAGTGGCCCCCCTGACGTTGAACCGTACAGACCTGCGCGGCCGCACCCTGACCCTGGCGGAACTCAAAAAGGCCGTTCCCCGCACGGCCCAGTCAACTGTCACCACGGCTGAGAACGCCGTTGCCGGCATCATCGCCGATGTCCGCCAGCGCGGCCATGCAGCCCTGGCGGAGTTGGCGCAGAAGTTCGACGGCGTCACCCAGGAACACCCGCGCGTCCCTGCCGCTGCGCTTGCGCAGGCGCTTGAATCATTGGACCCGGCGGTTCGGGCAGCCTTGGAAGAGTCCATTGCCCGGGCGAAGGCCTTTGCCCAGGCGCAAAAGCCTGCAGACGTTGATTTCCCCGTGGCGAACGGAGCCGTGGTTTCCTCCCACTGGATTCCCGTCCGCCGTGTGGGTCTCTATGTACCCGGCGGCTTGGCTGCCTACCCGTCCTCGGTGATCATGAATGTGGTTCCCGCCCTCGCAGCGGGTGTGGGATCGGTGGCCCTGGCATCGCCGCCACAAAAGGAATTCGGCGGACTGCCGGATCTCACCGTCCTGGCCGCAGCCGCCCTGCTGGGCATTGACGAGGTGTACGCCATGGGCGGTGCACAAGCCATTGCGGCCTTTGCCTATGGCATTGCGGCCGGCACCACGGCCAGCGGCGGGGGAGAAGCCCTGGAGCCGGTGGACGTGGTTACAGGTCCCGGAAATATTTTCGTTGCCACGGCCAAGCGCCTGGTCAAGGGCGTGGTGGGAATTGACTCCGAAGCCGGCGCCACCGAAATAGCCGTCTTGGCCGATCACACTGCCAACCCTGTCTTCGTGGCAGCCGATCTGATCAGCCAGGCCGAGCACGATCCCAACGCCGCCTCCGTCCTGATCACCACATCCACCGCCCTGGCCAACGCCGTCGAGGTTGAATTGGGCCGCCAGGTAGCCCTCACGGCTCACCGGGAACGGGTGGAAACAGCCCTTGCGGGCGTTCAGTCAGGCATAGTTCTTGTTGACGATCTGGCGCAGGGCGTGGCCGTGTGCAATGCCTACGCCGCCGAGCACCTGGAAGTGGTTACCGAGAACGCTGCCGCCGTGGCTGCCCGGATCACCAACGCCGGAGCCATTTTTGTGGGGGACTACAGCCCCGTGAGCCTTGGCGACTACTGCGCAGGGTCCAACCACGTGCTGCCAACCAGCGGAACTGCAGCCTTCTCCTCGGGCTTGAATGTCACCACGTTCCTGCGTGCCGTTCAGGTGATCAACTACAACAAGGATGCCCTGGCCCAGGTGGCCGAACACGTCATCACTTTGTCCAAGGCGGAAGGTCTGCCGGCCCACGGTGATGCAGTGGCCGTGCGTTTCTCTTAATCCCTGGCCGGAATCTCTAGACAGGTCGAGTCGGGTGTGGTAGTTACACGATTGTAGTTTCACCGCCGTTGGTTCTACACTGGGACTAATTAGGACCTGAAGGGATATGCATGTACTGCCCGTTTTGCCGTAATCCCGACTCACGCGTGGTTGATTCCCGCCTGTCCGACGACGGTTCCTCCATCCGGCGCCGCCGCCAATGCACCGAATGCGGCCGCCGGTTCAGCACCATGGAAACGGCCAGCCTGTCCGTGACGAAACGATCAGGGGTGGCCGAGCCCTTCAGCCGCAGCAAGATCATCAGCGGCGTGCGCAAGGCATGCCAGGGCCGGCCTGTCACCGATGACGACCTTGCCAAGCTCGCCCAGGAAGTTGAAGAGTCCATCAGGGCCAGCGGCGCGGCAGAAATTGACGCCAATGACGTGGGTCTTGCCATTTTGGCACCCCTGCAACGTCTGGACCTGGTGGCGTATTTGCGGTTTGCCAGCGTCTATCAGGCCTTTGAGTCCCTCGAGGACTTTGAAAGCGCGATTGCAACGCTGCGCTGCGAATCTAAGGCAGGGGCCCAAGGCTCGGGACCGTTGGCCCAGACCTCCAGCACCACCACCTTAAACAACTAACACGTAAATAGGGTGAGTTGGGCAGCTCATGCGCCAGCCTGGGAGTTGGTGTGGCGCATAAGCCGGGGCGGCTTTGGCCATGCGCACTGCTGATACCGGGCATGGCGCCAGTGTCAAAGCTGCGCAACACTGGCTCCTTGCGCGAGGCAGAGCCAAAGCTGCACACCAACTGACCCGCAGAAATCGCCGAAAATCGCGTGAAAACCGTCAATTTTCGGCGATTTCTGCGGGTCAGTTGGTTGGCCGGTGGTGCAGGCTGCCGCGGCTGACTTATTTGGTCAGCTTGAAATGCACGGCTGCCTGCAGCGCGCCGCCCACAATGCCTGCATTGTTTGCCAGCTCGGCAGGAATGATCTTCGTGGCCAGATTCAACTGCGGCAGGTAGTCTTCGCTGCGCTTGGAGATGCCGCCGCCAATGATGAACAGCTCGGGGGAGAACAAGAATTCCACGTGGGAGAAGTAGCGCTGGAGGCGAACGGAGTACTCATCCCAGCTCAGCTCGTCGCGTTCACGGGCACTGGCTGACGCCTTGGTTTCGGCGACAAAGCTGTCCAATTCCAGATGGCCCAGCTCAACATTGGGGATCAACTTGCCGTTGTAAATGAACGCCGAACCAATGCCCGTGCCCAAGGTGATGACCAGGACGGTGCCCTTGACATCCTTGCCGGCGCCATAGCGGGCCTCGGCCAGTCCTGCCGCGTCGGCGTCATTCATGACCTGAACGTCGCGGCCCAGTTCCTCGGTGAAGATGGCATCCACGTCGGCATCGATCCAGGACTTGTCCACATTGGCTGCAGAGCGGGCCACACCGTGGGAAATGATGGCCGGGAACGTGATGCCCACAGGGGCGTCTTCGCTGGGGGCGTGGGGGCGGGTCATCAGCTCGTCAACGATAGCCTTGACCACTTTGGCCACTTCCTGCGGTGTGGAAGGGCTGGGTGTGGGGATCCTGTACCTGCTACCCACCACTTCGCCGCTGTGCAGGTCAACAATTCCGCCCTTGATGCCCGTGCCGCCAATGTCGACGCCAATAACTGTGGTGCTGGGTGAGTGCTTCTTAGACATGCATGCTCCAAACAAAATAGAAAGTGACAAGGCTGGTTCAGGCTGGCGGGTTACGCCAAGGCAGTACAGCAGCCGGCCGTACGGGTGCAGCCTTAGGGCAGGGTGAGAACTTCGGCACCGGTGGCAGTAACCACCATGGTGTGCTCAAACTGGGCTGTACGCTTCCGGTCACGGGTGACAACTGTCCAGTCGTCAGCCCACATGTCCCAGTCAACGGTGCCAAGAGTAAGCATGGGTTCGATAGTAAACACCATTCCCTCTTCAAGCACAGTGTTGTAGGCCGGAGCTGCGTCATAGTGCGGAATAATCAAGCCGGTGTGGAAAGCTTCACCCACGCCGTGGCCGGTAAAGTCGCGCACTACGCCGTAGCCAAAACGCTTGGCGTAGGACTCGATGGCCCGGCCAATAATATTGATTTCACGGCCCGGAGCTACCGCTTTGATGGCCCTATTGAGAGACTCTTGGGTCCGCTCCACCAGCAGGCGTGACTCTTCATCGACGTCGCCCACTGTGAAGGTCCAGTTGGTGTCGCCGTGGACACCGTTCTTGAAGGCCGTGATGTCAATGTTGATGATGTCGCCATCTTCAACAACCGTGGTGTCGGGGATGCCGTGGCAAATGACTTCATTGATGGAGGAGCAAAGGGATTTGGGGAAGCCCCGGTAGCCCAGCGTGGAGGGGTACGCCTTGTTATCGAGCAGGAACTCATGACCTATGCGGTCAAGGGCGTCAGTGGTGACTCCGGGGACAATGTGTTTGCCCACCTCCACAATGGCCTGGGCCGCAATTTTGGCGGAGATGCGGATCTTGTCCAGCGTTTCAGCGTCCTTGACCTCCGAACCCTTAAACGGGGCAGGGCCAGCCTTGCCCACGTATTCGGGCCGCGGGATGGTGTGGGGGACGGGGAGCTGCGGGCTGATGGTGCCCGGGACTAGCTTGCCCAGGGGAGCCGTAAGTGCTGTGGAAGACATAAAACCATTCTATAAGTGTTTGTGCACTGCCTGTGTTGGCGGGTGCTTCCGGGGCCGGATTCAGCCTAAGATGAGCGCTAGGTGCCGAACCCAGCGGCGCACCAACATTGAGGATTACGCCATGGCGCAGTACTGGTACAACGTGGAGACCCACCAAGTGGAGAAGGACGCCCAATCCGGCTGGCGTTCACTCATTGGCCCCTACGAGAGTCGCGAAGAGGCAGAGGGGGCATTGGCCAAGGTGCGCGAACGCAACGAAGCAGCCGATGCCCTGGACCAGGACGAGGACGACGCCGAGTAGCTTCACCACAAACTCTGGTGGGCCCACGCGTCCGAGGGTTCCCGGGCTGAGCGAAGCGAGGGTAGGGAGGACGTGGGGATTAGAAGGTGTGTTCCGGGCCGGGGAACACGCCGGTCCGGACTTCCTGCGCATACTCCTTGGCGGCGTCGGAGAGAACAGTGCGCATGTGGGCGTACTGCTTCACGAACTTGGCCATCTTGCCCGTGCGCAAGCCCGCCATGTCCTGCCACACCAAAACTTGGCCTGTGGTGCTGTTGCCGGCGCCAATCCCGATGGTGGGGACCGCAATTGCGGCTTCCACGGCAACAGCAGTGGTGGCCGGAACCATTTCCATCAGCACGGCGAAAACGCCAGCATCGGTGAGGGCAACGGCGTCGTCAATCATGCCCGCCGCGGCGTCTCCCCGGCCCTGTACCCGGTAACCGCCCAGCATGTGCTCGCTCTGCGGGGTGAAGCCGATGTGAGCCATGACGGGGATGCCCGCCTGGGTCAGGGCCCGCACGGTGGGGGCGTAGTAGGCCCCGCCCTCCATCTTGACGGCATGCACCAAGCCCTCCTTCATCAGACGCACCGAGGAGGCGATGGCCTGTTCGGGAGACTGTTCGTAGCTGCCAAAGGGCAGATCCGCCACCACCAAGGCGCGTTTGGATCCGGCTGTGACTGCGCGGGAGAAGATGATCATTTCATCCAAGGTGATGGGCAGTGAAGTCTCGTTGCCCAAGACGTTGTTGGAGGCTGAATCCCCCACGAGCAGCACCTCGATGCCTGCCTCATCAAAAATTTGGGCCGTGTACTGGTCATAGGCAGTCAACATGGCAAACTTCTGTCCTGCCAGCTTGGCCGCCTGCAGGTGGTGGGTGCGCACTTTGGCTGTTGTCGCAGGGATTCCTGCGGCCGGAGACGCGCTTGCGTCCTTGGCGCCGGAGCCATAAGGAGCTGCCAGCTCGGCGGACGCGGACGAATCAGGGGTACTTGTGGGAGCCATGGCACCCAGCTTATTACGAGTCGGGGCTCGAATTGAGCAAACGGGGGCGCAGTCCTTAGTAGAGTATGCACTGCGGGCAACATACGTGCCCGCTAACCCGTTCGCTGCGGGCCGGCTCTCCGGTGTGCTGCTGTGCGAGAGTTCAAGAGGGAAGAGGCACATACGTGGACCGTCAGCAGGAATTTGTGTTGCGCACCATCGAAGAGCGCGACGTGCGGTTTGTGCGCCTGTGGTTCACCGACGTG
This sequence comes from Arthrobacter glacialis, assembly GCF_002909445.1. GTDB lineage: Bacteria > Actinomycetota > Actinomycetes > Actinomycetales > Micrococcaceae > Specibacter > Specibacter glacialis. The sequence goes on along the minus strand of NZ_PPXC01000010.1, from coordinate 17,083 downwards.
GTGGGCAGCTTGAAATCGGTGGCCCTGGCTCCGGCCGAAGTGGAGGGCGCCTTCGAGGAGGGCCTGGGCTTTGACGGCTCAGCCATTGAAGGCCTGGCCCGTGTCTTTGAATCGGACATGCTGGCACAGCCGGATCCGTCCACCTTCCAGATCCTGCCCTGGCGCGGTGCCACCGAGCAGACCTCACGCATGTTTTGCGATGTTCTGACGCCCGACGGCGAACCCTCCGCAGCTGACCCGCGCAACGTGCTCAAGCGCACCCTGGCGAAAGCCGCGGACATGGGCTTCACCTGCTACACCCACCCGGAGATTGAGTTTTACCTGCTCAAATCGGACCGGCCGGGACCCGACGGCGTCCCCGTCCCCGTGGACCAGGCCGGCTACTTTGACCATGTTCCAGGGGGTGTGGCCCAAGACTTCCGCCGCACGGCCGTGACCATGCTCGAGGATGTGGGCATCTCCGTGGAGTTCAGCCACCACGAAGGCGGGCCCGGGCAAAACGAGATTGACCTGCGCTACGCGGATGCCCTGCAGACGGCCGACAACATCATGACCTTCCGCACAGTCATCCGCGAGGTGGCCATCCAGCAGGGCACCTACGCCACGTTCATGCCCAAGCCGTTCTCCGACCACCCGGGTTCGGGCATGCACACACACTTTTCCCTGTTTGAGGGCGACAGCAACGCCTTCCACGAACCAGGTGCCGAGTACCAGCTGTCCAAAACGGCGCGGCAGTTCATGGCGGGCATTCTCAAGCACGCCCCCGAATTCACGGCCGTCACCAATCAGTTTGTGAACTCCTACAAGCGACTCTGGGGTGGGGGAGAAGCCCCCAGCTACGTATCGTGGGGCCACAACAACCGCTCCGCCCTGATGCGGGTTCCGCTGTACAAGCCGGGCAAGGGCCAGGCCGCGCGCTTGGAATACCGGGGCATTGACTCCGCAGCCAACCCCTACCTGGCTTACGCGGTGCTGCTGGGTGCCGGCTTGAAGGGGATCGAGGAAGGCTACGAGCTGCCGCCGGCCGCCGTGGAAGACGTCAGCCTGCTCACGAGTGCCGAACGCCGGCTAATGGGACACCATCCATTGCCATCCAGCCTGCACGACGCCGTACGCCAGATGGAGGATTCCGAACTCATGCCGGAGATCCTGGGCGAGCAGGTGTTTGAAAACTTCCTGCGCAACAAGCGCGACGAATGGCAGGAATACAGGCTGCAGGTCACCCCGTACGAGATCAACCGCTACCTGGGGATACTCTAAGTCCTGCCATGAGCTCGCTCACCCGCACCCTGATCTCCCGTGGCTTCTCCGACCTGGAAAAATGTGAAAGGTTCCTGGGTTTTGCCGAACTGGCTGACCTGGACCAAACACAATTGCTGGAGGCACTCGCTGTTGCCGACAACCCCGATCTGGCGCTGCAATCGTTGGTGAGGCTGCTCAGTGCAGTCCCCGAAAGCCGTGACAAGCTCCGTGTTCTGGACCCATCCTCAGGCCGGTGGGTTTCCAATGAGCCCATGTTCAGGCTTTTGGGTGCCTCGGAGGCCATGGCGGATTTCCTGATGAGGCATCCGGAGCATCTTGATGTTTTGGACGCTGCCCCCTCCCCGGAACCCGTGGCCGTTCCTGCGCAGCATTTCCAGGCGTCGCTGCTGCGTGCCGTTGGTGCCGAGCCGTCCTCGAGCATGCCAATAGCGGCCTTGGGTGGCACGGAGGCGCGGATAGCCTTGCGGACGGCGTACCGGCGGCACTTGTGTGAATTGGCCATGCGGGATCTTGCTGCCGCGTCACCCCAGGCTGTCATGCCGCTGGTTGGGGCGGAGCTGGCGGACTTGGCTTCAGCAGCCCTGGACGCTGCGCTGGCCGTTGCCCGGCACGAAGTAGGCGCCGCCATGGGGGACGAGCTGGTGGCCCGGGTTCGCTTGGCCGTTGTGGGCATGGGCAAGTGCGGGGCGCGGGAATTGAACTACATTTCCGACGTCGATGTCATGTACGTCATTGGCATCAGCAACCCGCCAGGGCTGGGCGACGTCATGCAGGCTGACACCGTGGACGAGGCGCGGGCCGTCACAGTGGGCAATGCCCTGGCGGGTGCTGTCTCGAAGATCATTTACGCCCCCGAACGCGAGCCCGGCTTGTGGGAGGTTGATGCGAATCTGCGTCCCGAGGGCAAGGACGGCCCGTTGGTGCGCACCCTGGATTCTTTCCTGGCGTACTACCACCGCTGGGCGCAGAGCTGGGAGTTCCAGGCACTGCTCAAGTCCCGGGCAATCGCCGGGGACCAGGCCCTGGGCTTGGAGTTTGAAGAAGCGGTCTCACCCCTGATCTGGGCCTCCTCCGAACGTGAGGGTTTTGTGGAGTCGGTGCAATCCATGCGCCGCCGCGTCACGGCAAATATTCGTGATGCCGACGCCGGCCGCCAGATCAAGCTGGGCAGGGGCGGCCTGCGGGATGTTGAATTCACTGTTCAGCTGCTGCAGCTGGTTCACGGAAAGACCGATCCGCGCATCCGCGTCCCGGCCACCACGGCCGCCATCAAGGCGTTGACCCAGGCCGGCTACATTGGCCGCACGGACGCCGCGAAGCTTCTGGACCACTACACGTATCTGCGCGTTCTGGAGCACCGAATCCAGCTGGTGCAAATGCGCCGCACCCACCTGATGCCCACTGCGCAGGACCAGCTGCGCGCGTTGGCCCGTGCCGTGGCGGGTCCACTGAGCCTCAAGCGGCCCAGTGCCGACTCTTTGCTGGAGGAGTGGGCCAAGGTCAAGCGCTCAGTGAGTTCCCTGCACGAGCGGATTTTCTACCACCCCATTTTGGCTTCCGCAGCGCATCTGAGTGTTGAGGACGCAACCCTGACCACGGATGCGGCCAAGGCCAGACTTGCTGCCCTCGGCTACCGGGACGCAGCGGGGGCCGCGCGGCACATTGCGGCCTTGACAGCCGGTGTCAGCCGCCGTGCTGCCCTGCAGCGTCAGCTGCTGCCAGTCCTCCTGGGCTGGTTGGCCGACGGCGTGGATCCCGACGCCGGATTGCTCGCGTTCCGCCGCGTGAGCGACGCGCTGGGAACTTCACACTGGTACCTGGGCATGCTGCGTGACCACCAGGCCGCGGCCGAGCGACTGTGCCATCTGCTGTCCAGTTCACGGCTGGTGTCTGATTTGCTGGAAGTCTCCCCGGAGGCCACGGCGTGGCTGGGCAATGATAAGGAATTGCTGCCGCAGACTTTCGAGCAGCAGTGGAGCGAAATTCAGGCCACCATTTCACGCCACACTGAATCCACGGATGCCATCCGGCTCATCCGCCTCATCAGGCAGCGTGAAATTTTGCGCGTTGCCATCGCCGACAGCTGCGGGCTACTGAGCCAGGAAGCCGTCGCCGAGGCTCTCAGCGACGTTGACAGGGCGGCGGTTCTTGGGGCCCTCATGGTGGCCGAGGCCGCGGTCTATGCAGGAGCCGAGGTGCTCACGCAGGTACTGGTGGTGGCCATGGGCCGCCAAGGTGGGCGGGAGATTGGCTACGGTTCCGACGCCGACGTGCTGTTTGTGCACCGGCCACTTGAAGGGCTGGCTCCGGAGCTGGCGGGGGAGGCGACCGCGCAGGCCAAGGCGATCGTCCAAAAGATGACAGCTCTGCTGACAGCTCCCGTGCGTCCTGCCATCCAAGCCGAACGGGTGCTGAAGGTGGACGCGGACCTGCGCCCCGAGGGACGCAACGGTCCGCTGGTCCGCTCCTTGGCGGCCTACCAGGAGTACTACACGCGCTGGTCCTCAGCCTGGGAGGCGCAGGCGTTGTTGCGTGCACGGCCCATGGCAGGGTCGGATGATTTGGCGCGTGAGTTTGTCGCCATGGCCGATCCCATCCGATACCCGCTGGTGTTGAGTGAGTCTGACCTGCGCGAGATCAAGCGCATCAAGGCCCGAATGGAATCCGAACGGCTGCCACGGGGTGCCGATCCGGCCAGACACGTTAAACTGGGCCGCGGGGGTCTGAGCGACGTGGAATGGCTGGTCCAGCTTTGGCAACTCCAACACGCCCATGAGCATGCTGCCCTGCGCACCACTCATACCTTGCCTGCGCTCCATGCCGCCCATGCACTGGGACTGGTGGATGACGCCGACGCCGCACTTTTGGAGGCCGCTTGGCGGTTGGCCGGCAAAATACGCAATGCCAATGTGATGTGGACGGGAAATACCTCCGACCTTTTGCCCCTGGCGCGCCGTGATTTGGAGGCGGTGGCCCGTTGGTGCGGTTATGAGCCGGGCCATGCCGCGGCTTTCGAGGAAGAGTATCTTGGCTTGACTCGTCGTGCCCGAGCTGTTTTTGAGCGCCTCTTCTACGGCTAGTACCGGCGTCCGTGCGCTGACACCCGGGTCATTGGAACCGGGCGTCGCCGCACGTCATGATGACGAAACATCGGATGAAGTTTCACCCAATTTCAATCATTTACACACAATTTGCAGCAGGACTGCGTCGAAAATTGGGCCAATTTCGGCGCTGGACCCGAGGGTAATCACCGCGCTCATCAACTGATCATTGCCTCAGGCAATCATATTCCCTCGGCACTGAATTGCCCGAAAATTTGTCGGGACGCAAAAGTCGCCAAATGCATGGGTTATCCATAACATTCATGTCATTGCCGGAATTCCTTCGCGCCCCGCAAGAATGGCGACCTCGGGGTTCCTGTGCGGAAATGTGTAAAACGCGATGATTGCTTGTGACCGTTAACACTTAGTGACGATCGTGAATTGACAGTCTCGAATCAGCGTTGGAATTATGACTCATATCACTTTGATAAGCATCACTACACCAACCCGGCCCCCTTGAGCAGCTACGCTGCGGGCTGGATTCTTGCAGGAGGATTGCGCATGGTTCAACTATCCACAGCTTCTCGACGAACAGTTCTGGGAGGTGCGCTGGCAACCGGACTTATGGCCGCAATGGCGCCAAACTCCCTGGCAAACAGGAGCGCACAAGTTCGGCCTCCCGGCCAGGAAACAATGATAGGTGTGCCGTTCGAACGGCATCAAAGTGTCCGCGTGGGCATTATCGGCGTCGGAAACCGGGGCAATAGCATGACCATCGGCTGGGCCGCAGTCCCCGGGGCGAAAGTGGTGGCCGTCTGCGATATCCGCAAGGCCCGCGCCACCAACATAGCCAACAGCCTGGTCTCCAAGGGGCGTGAACGCCCCGCCGAATACGGTGGAACCGCCGACTCCTATAAGCAAATGCTCAGCGACATGGACCTGGATTTGGTCTACATCGCCACGCCGTGGGAATTCCACCACGAACAAGGCAAGGCCGCCATGCTGGCGGGCGCCCACGTCATGGTGGAACTGCCCGTGGCCACGGAGCTGGCTGAACTGTGGGATCTGGTCGACACCTCCGAGAAGACCCGCAAGCACCTGATGCTGGCCGAAAACTGCAGCTACGGGCGCAACGAACTCGCCATGCTGAAGATGGCCCACGAGGGTGTCTTTGGTGACGTGACCAACGGCCATGGCGGCTACCTGCACGATCTCCGGGAGCTGCTGTTCGCTGACGGCTACTACACCGACGACTGGCGCCGCAAATGGCACACCCGCAGCACCGCCAGCTTCTACGCCATGCACGGTCTGGCCCCCATAGCGGCAGCCATGGACATCAACCGCGGCGACCGGATGAAAACCCTCTCCGCCACAGCAACACCTCCCAAAGGTCTGGCGGACTACCGTGCCCGCTTTGTGCCCAAGGGCCACAGATCCTGGAACGAGGAATACCTCAACGGAGATCTGGTCACCTGCTTAATTAGCACCGAAAAGGGCCGGATCATCAGGGCCGAACATGATGTCTCCACCCCGCGCCCCTACAGTCGCATCAACAGCCTGGCTGGCAGTCGCGGACTCTTTGAGGACTACGCCGGCGGTGGCAGCACAGGTGCGCGCGTATACCTGGAACCGGACCACGGCGGCCACGCCTGGAAGGACTTTGCTCCGTCCCAGCAAAAAATTGACCACTGGCTTTGGAAAAAGGTGGGTGAGGACGCGGCCGCCAACGGTGGCCACGGCGGCATGGACTACATCCTGCAGTGGCGCACCATCCAGTCCATGCGCACAGGCACCACGGCCGACATCGACGTTTATGATTCAGCGGCGTGGTGTGCTCCGGTACCCTTGAGCGTTTTGTCGCTGGCCGACGGCGGTGCTCCAGTGGAGATCCCCGACTTCACCCGCGGCGGTTGGGTCCGTCCCCGCGTTGGCCTGGATTCAGTTGCCCTCGACATGCCAGCAGTGGTCTAACAATTTATCGCAGGAAGGAGTAACCAAGAAATGAAAAAAATAAGAGCAATCATTGCCATGCTGGCCACCGCGCTGGTATTCGGTGGCGCCATGACAGTTATCAGTACACCGGCAGGTGCAGAAGGCACCAACTCCGCACTGGTCATGAGCATTGCCGAGGTTGGCCTGGAAGGGCCAGCCATTTCCGACATTGTAGTAACCCTGAAAAACACCTCAGCAGCGTCCATGACGGATGTTAAAGTCAAGGTCACAGGACCCATCAACTGGTCGCTGTACCCGGACACCCATACCCTCGCAGCCCCCTTGGCTGCCGGGGCCACCACAACCGTGACCACCGAGATTCACGTGCCCAACAATCCCGCTGGTTCAGTCACACGAAACTTCAGCGCCACGGCCTCCTACGCTGGCGGTGACGGCGTCAAGACCTCCTTCGAAGAGCGCAACCAGTTCTCAGGCCCCGTTCCGGCAACCCTGGCCGAACTGTTCAACAACGTGGGCACCACAACCATTGCCACCCTGGCCCAAGGCAACTACGACGGCGAGAAGAACAGTTTCTCCCGTGAGCGCCTTGCCGAACAGGGCATCACGCCTGGTGCCAAGGTCGCGGCCGCGGGAACGGAATTCACCTGGCCCGCCGCCGCGGCAGGCGCGCCGGACAACGTGACGGGCAGCGGACAGACCTTCAAGTTCGCCGGCCAGGGCAGCAAGCTGGCCTTCCTTGGTGCAGGTGTCGCCAACGGCGCCTCGGGTGAAGCCACAGTGCACTACACCGACGGATCAAGTTCAAAGGGTACCTTTGGTTTCCCGAACTGGGGCTTCCAGGAAGTCACAGCCCACGGTGCCAAACTCGAAAAGACCACCAAGGGTCGCAACACGCCCGCTGGCTACGCAAATGCCGAATTCGACTACCGCCTGTTCAGCAACACCATCGCCATCGATCAGACCAAGACTGTCAGCATGGTGACCCTGCCCAACAACGCCAATATTCACATCTTCGCGATGGCGTTTGTTCCGGCTGTGGTGCTCCCGCCAACAACGGCGCCAGCAACTACGGCTCCGGCAACGACTGCTCCTGCTACGACGGCGCCGGCCACCACGGACCCTACCGTGGCTCCGTCGACTAATCCGACGACGGAGCCTAGCGCCACTACAGTACCCACCACGGCTGCCCCAACCATGCCGCCGGTGACCAGCGTTCCCCCTACAGTGCCGGACTCAACCACTGTGCCCCCCACGGTGCCGGGTGCAGGCACGGCCCCTCCGGCGGTAACCACCACGGCCACAGCACCGAAGCCCAGCGGTATCACAGCTGCTGGCGCTGAACTGTCCGAGACCGGAACCAACAGTGCTCCGCTGATCGGCGTGGCAGGCTTGCTGCTGGTGGGTGGACTTGCCATGACTGCCATGACAGTTATGCGCCGACGCCACCGCGCCAGCCACAGCTAGCGCAGAGGCCTGGCCGGAGATCACGGCCAAGCAGGACAGTGCCGCGCCCGTCCCCGCTTTTCGCACCCGTCCCTACGGGTGCGAAAAGCGGGGACGGGCGCGGCTGCTTTAACTTTCCGGACACACCACTAGGACTTCACGAGCGCGCGGGCGTGGGCCAGCATGGTGACAACAGCGGCGCCCTTCACCAAGTCGCCGTCGTGCACAAAACCCTCCTCACGTCCCGTGAGATCGGCAATGAGCCTGCCTTTCCACAGGGCCAACAAGCTGGCATGTTCTGGCAGCGGTGCAAGGTTGTGCATCTCCCCGGGATCGGCGTCGAGGTCAAAGAGTTCTTCCGTGCCCCAGCCGGACGCCCACAAGTACTTGATGTGGCCGTCAGTGACCCACTGCAGCGACTGGCCAAAGTAGACGTGCTCCCCGTGCAGCCAGTCACGCCACGGCTCAGGCTCAGGTGTGCCGGCGGGGGGTTCGCGCACAAAGCGTGCCAATGACTTCCCGTCACAGGATTCCGGCACCGGGACGCCGGCCAGCTCCAGCAGGGTGGGCATGATGTCGCGCAGTTCCACCACCTCATCCACCACGCCGCCACGCTTCGCAGCAGGATCATTGGGTGCGGGAGTCACAATGAACGGCACCCGCGCGGAACCCTCGAAGCCCACGGCCTTGCGGTAAAAGTCGTGGTCGCCCAGCATTTCACCGTGGTCGGAGGTGAAGGCGATGATGGTGTCATCGGCCAGGTCAAAGTCGTACAGAGCCTCAAAGAGCCGCATGAGCTGCATGTCGATCTGCGTCATGAGCCCGTAGTAGCCGGCCCGGGCCCGGTGGGTCACGGCCTCGGACAGGGTGCCGAAAGCCAACTGGTGGTTACCGTCCGTGCGCACCGACTCGTAGTGGTGCTCCCAATCGCCCAGCCGCCGCTTGAAGGCCGGCAGGTCCAGGTACATGTCCATGGCCCACGACGGCGGATCGTACGGCGGGTGCGGGCGGTGGAAGGAAAGGTACAAGAAGAAGGGAACTGTGGGGTCCCGCCGGTACAGCCATTCCACGGCTTGGGAGCCCGTCCATGAGGTGGGGTGCAGGCGCTCGGCCTTATCCCATGGCCTGGCCACGGTGGAATTGCAGCCGACCCCATGGTCAAAGTACTCCTCATCGGCGGTCACACCGGGCTGACGGCGCAGCCACGGGACGTAGTCGTCAAAAAACTTAAAGTCCCGGCGATGTTGTTTGCGGGCAAAGTGCAAGAATCCGTCGTGCAGCATCACATCGTCAAAACCAACCCGGTTGCGCTCCGGGTAGACATGCAGCTTGCCAATGGCCTGGGTCTGGTACCCGGCCTTGCCGAACTCGCCAGCGAGCGTGACTGGGTGGACGTCGTCGAACTTCACGCCTTCCTGATAGCCCACCCGGCCGTGACGTTCCTGGGACTGGCCGGTAAACAAGGCCACCCGGGCTGGGACGCAGGTGGGGGTGGCGGAGTATGCGTGCCGGAACCGTGTTCCCTTGGCGGCCAGCTCATCCAGGTGTGGCGTTTGAACATGCGGGTGACCCTCCGCGCCCAAGCAATCGCCACGCCACTCATCGACACAGATCAGTATCACATTGGGCCTATTCATGTGCTTCTTTCTCTTGGCGGCAACGGCTGCAGGGGGAGAAGTAACTCAAACCACATCCACAATACTCGAGATGTTCGTCTTGATTGCTGAACTCAGCTGGTACAAAGGTGGGTGTAAATGGTAGGAACAGTGGCCTTCGTCTCGCATGATTTCGCTAAAGGCTGTAACGTCGAGGGGTACTTGATTCGGCCCAGGAGGGGCGAAGAACCGTTGTAAGGGAAAATTAATGCGAAAGCTACCACCCATACGGCGGCGTAGAGGCGGCTCATTTGCCGCTCTCGCCGCCTTTTTTACTGTTGTCATCATGTTCTTCGGAATGGGCGGCGCGACAGCGCTGAGCATGCCGGCTCCGGCCAGCGCAGTCTCGGCCGGCGTCCAGGCCGCCGATGTCAATGGTAAGACGTTCGCGATTGCCACCGACACCACGTTTGCGCCGTTTGAGTTCCGTGATGGCAGTGGCGAACTGGTGGGCATTGACATGGACCTGATCCGTGCCATTGCCAAGGATCAAGGCTTCGAGGTTGACATCAAGTCCCTCGGCTTTGACGCAGCGTTGCAGGCATTGCAGTCCAACCAGGTGGCTGGCGTCATTGCCGGCATGTCCATCACTGACGAGCGCAAGAAGATCTTTGACTTCTCCGCCCCGTACTTTGACTCCGGCGTCCAGATGGCTGTTGCCAAGAATGACCAGGACATCAAGTCCTACGAGGGACTGACAGGCAAGACCGTAACAGCCAAGCGTGGCAGTGAAGGCGAAACGTTCGCCAACTCCATCAAGGACCAGTACGGCTTCAAGGTCAAGGCCCTTGCTGATTCCGCGACGATGTACGACGACGTCAAGGCCGGCAATTCTGTGGCCGTCTTTGACGACTACCCGGTGCTCGCTTACGGTGTCAGCCAGAACAACGGCCTGAAGATTGTTACCGAGAAGGAACAGGGAAGCTCCTACGGCTTCGCCGTCAACAAGGGTGCCAATGCGGACCTCCTGACGGCCTTCGATGCTGGCCTGGCCAATCTGAAGGCCAATGGCGAATACGACAAGATCCTGGACAAGTACCTGGCCAAGGCTGAGTCCACGGAGCAAGGCGGCTTCTTCGAGTTGGTCAAGGACAGCTTCCCGGCCCTCATGAAGGGCCTGTGGCTGACCATTGTTGCCACGGTTCTTTCGCTGGCCGTCGCCCTGGTATTGGGTGTTCTCTTTGGTTTCTTCAAGGTCTCCGAAAGCAAGATTCTGCGTGGCGTTGCCACCACCTATGTGGCCATTTTCCGTGGCACGCCGCTGCTGGTTCAGGCCTTCTTCTTCTACTTTGGCCTGCCGCAGATGACCGGTCAGCCCATCGATGTTCTCACCGCCGGTGTGCTCACCTTGAGCCTCAACGCCGGTGCCTACATGACGGAAATTGTCCGTGGCGGCATCCAGTCGGTGGATCCTGGCCAGCTGGAAGCCAGCCGCAGCCTGGGCTTGAGCTACGTCACCTCCATGCGCCGGGTAGTGGTTCCGCAGGCGATCAAGATCATGACGCCGTCGTTCATCAACCAGTTCGTCATCACCTTGAAGGACACCTCCTTGCTGGCCGTCATTGGCTTCGCGGAGCTGACCTACCAGGGCCAGCAGATCTACGCGTCCAACTTCCGTACGGGTGAAACACTGCTGATCGTGGCAGCCCTGTACTTCATTGTGATCACCGCCTTGACCCAGCTTTCCAACGTCCTGGACAGGAAGTTCAACAAATGAGCGCAACCGCAACTGACAAGTCCGCAAAGATCAGTGTCCGCGGCCTGAAGAAGTCATTTGGCTCCAACGAGGTGCTCAAGGGCCTGGACGTTGACGTTGCCGAGGGCGAGGTGGTGTGCGTCATTGGCCCCTCAGGATCGGGCAAGTCAACGTTCCTGCGTTGCTTGAACAAGCTGGAAGACATCACCGCCGGCACCGTCACTGTCAACGGCTTTGACCTGACGGACGCCAAGGTTGATTTGAACACTGTCCGCCAAAACATTGGCATGGTGTTCCAGCACTTCAACCTGTTCCCGCACATGAGCGTCATCCAAAACATCATGCTGGCTCCGGTTGAGCTGAAAAAGCTGGACAAGGCCGGTGCCCGCGAAAAGGCCATGGAACTGTTGCGGCGCGTGGGTCTGGCTGAGAAGGCTGACGCCCGTCCGGCGTCGCTCTCGGGCGGCCAGAAGCAGCGTGTGGCGATTGCCCGCGCGCTGGCCATGAACCCCGGCATCATGCTCTTCGACGAGGCCACCAGTGCACTGGACCCCGAAATGGTGGGTGAGGTGCTGCAGGTGATCCGCGACCTCGCCGCCGAGGGCATGACCATGGTTGTAGTGACCCACGAGATGGGCTTTGCCCGCGAAGTTGCCGACCGCGTCATCTTCATGGATGCAGGGTACATTTGCGAGGAAGGCACCCCCGAGGCCATCTTCAGCAATGCTCAGCAGCCGCGTTTGCAGGAATTCCTCGCGAAAGTCCTCTAAAGCGCTGTGAGGGGTGGCCGGCCTGGGGGCTGGCCACCCTTTCTGTTTAAGTTTTCAATGGCCCACGCCGGCCCAAGAGTAAAGGAGCGTACGTCATGGATCTGCAAGGCATCCTTGAAGACATTGTTACCCACGTTGCGCCGCTGTGCCGTCAGGGTGAGGTTGCCTCCTACATTCCCAGTCTTGGCGTTGTTTCGCCGGACAATTTTGGCATTTGTGTGGCCACGGCTGACGGTGCGATTTACGGTGCGGGGGACTGGCGCAAGCCCTTCTCGATCCAAAGTATTTCCAAAGTTTTTTCGCTGGCACTGGTGATGTCGTACGACTACGACTCCATTTGGAAGCGTGTGTTCCGTGAACCCTCCGGGACCCCCTTTAACTCGATGATCCAGCTGGAAGCTGACCGCGGCATTCCGCGAAATCCTTTCATCAATGCCGGCGCCCTGGTCGTCACGGACAGGCTGCTGACGTTGACGGGGGATGCGGCCGGAGCTGTGCGCGGACTCTTGCGGCAGGAGGCAGGGAACCCGTCCATCGACGTCGATGCCGAGGTGGCAGCCTCCGAAGCCGACCATGGGCACCGCAACGCGGCCATGGCCCATCTGTTGGCAAGCTACGGGAACCTGGAAAATCCCGTTGAGGACGTCCTGGCCAACTACTTTGCCCAGTGTGCCCTGGAGCTGTGCTGCGAGGACCTGGCCAAGGCGGCGCTGTTCCTGGCCCGCGACGGCGTGTCAGCCGGTGGGAGCCCGTTCCTGCAGCCCAGCCAGAGCAAGCGTGTCAACGCCGTCATGCTGACCTGTGGCACCTATGACGCCGCGGGGGAGTTCGCCTACCGTGTGGGCCTGCCCGGCAAGAGCGGGGTGGGCGGCGGCATCGTTGCCGTTGTGCCCGGACGCTGCGTTGTCACAGTCTGGGGTCCCTCGCTAGGCCCCAACGGCAACTCGGTGGCGGGCATGGCGGCCCTGGATGAGTTCACCGCGAAGACCGGCTGGTCGATCTTCTAGGCGCTTGCTGTGAGTGCCCGGCGGCTTCTCCAGCGCCAAGTGTCCTAGCGTACAGAGAGGCTTTTCCATGACGAATTCTTCGCCGACCGTGGTGTTGGTTGCTTTGAAATTTGCGCCTGAAGCCCAGCGGGACGCCTTGCGGAACGGCATCGCCCGGCTCGAATTGGCTCTCGGTCAGGAGGTATTTGTGGGCAACCCGTTGCAGATGACGCAGGTGGCGTTGGACGATCCAGCACGCCATCCCTTCGCTGTCGTGTCTACAGGAATGGATGTGCGGGTTATCGGCATGGGTATTCTGCACGTTGGTGCGGCTACCGATGCCGGATGGCCGGACGCGCAGGGTGCCGTGCTGCTACGCGGGTTCCTCGTGGATCACCGCCAGCAGGGTCAAGGGTACGGCAGCGCGGCGACCATGGCCGCCGTCGAACTGGCGCGGGAATTGACGAGTGCGCTCCAGCTGCCAGCCAAGGGTGTGGTGTTGGGAGTCAGCGTGGACAACAGGGTGGCCCATGACGCCTACTTGAGGGCCGGGTTTGCGGTCAAGGGACGTTTTCTGGGAGGTCGGTCCGGGCCTCAACACATAATGTACAGCCCGTTCTCATAGCTCCTGAGCACCCACGTCAACATTAGTTGACGGCACTGGCGGCGTCAACTAATGTTGACGGTGGAGGTATTGCGATGAAGACACTGGTTGGCAATATGGATGGAATGGGCCCAGCTGAGGCCTTGTATGCGGTTGCGCAATGGCGCAAGGAGCTGGCCCGGACTGAATCCGAGATGGTGGCGCGGGCGCGGGCGGCAGGGCTCTCCTGGGAGGCAGTCGCCTTGTGCCTGGGCGTGAGCAAGCAGGCTGTTCACAAGAAGTATGGGAAGCGTTAGTCCCCACACCCTCCCACCGCTCGCAAGCTCGTGGCGGGACCCTCGGGCGCGTGGGCCCAACCACGCCGTGCCACCTGATCGCAAGCTCGCGGCGGGACCCTCGGGCGCGTGGGCCCAACCACGCCGTGCCGCCGTCGTGCACTTAAACAGTGACGGCGTGCAAAACTGGCGGGGACGCATGAAATTTCATGGGTCCCCGCCAGTTTTGCACGCCGTCACATGGAGCCGGCCTCAGGCCGGCGTGTGTGGCTTAGCAGCCGTAGTACAGCTCGAACTCGTACGGGTTCGGGCGCAGTGAGAGCGGCTTGATCTCGTATTCGCGCTTGTAGTCGATCCAAGTGTCAATCAGGTCCTGGGTGAACACGCCACCGGCCTGCAGGAACTCGTTGTCGTTCTCCAAGGCGATCAGTGCCTCTTCGAGGGACTCGGGAGCCTTGGGGATGTCCTTGGCTTCCTCCGGAGGCAGCTCGTACAGGTCCTTGTCGATGGGAGCCGGGGGTTCGATCCGGTTCTTGATACCGTCAAGGCCGGCCATCAGCTGAGCTGAGAAGGCCAGGTACGGGTTGGAGGAGGGGTCCGGTGCGCGGAACTCGAGGCGCTTGGCCTTCGGGTTGGAACCCGTGATCGGGATGCGGATACCGGCTGAGCGGTTGCCCTGCGAGTACACCATGTTCACGGGGGCTTCGAAGCCCTTGACCAAGCGGCGGTAGGAGTTCACCGTCGGGTTGGTGAAAGCCAACACAGCGGAGGAGTGCTTGAGCAAGCCACCAATGTACCAGCGAGCCATGTCGGACAGGCCAGCGTAGCCCTTCTCGTCGTAGAACAACGGAACGCCGTTGCTCCACAATGACTGGTGGCAGTGCATGCCTGAGCCGTTGTCGCCGAAGACGGGCTTGGGCATGAACGTTACAGACTTGCCCCAGGCCCAGGCGGTGTTCTTGATGACGTACTTGAACTTCTGCAGGTCATCGGCTGAGTGAACCAGGGTGTTGAACTTGTAGTTGATTTCAGCCTGGCCGGCTGCGCCAACCTCGTGGTGTGAGCGCTCAACTTCAAGGCCGGCAGCGTCCAGTTCGATGCACATGGCATCGCGCAGGTCGGCCTGGTGGTCAATGGGTGCAACCGGGAAGTAGCCGCCCTTGACGGGGGTCTTGTAACCGAGGTTGCCACCCTCTTCCGGTCGGCCCGTGTTCCAGTTGGCCTCTTCGGAGTCGATCTTGTAGAAAGATCCCTGCGGTGAGGACTCGTACTGGATGTTGTCGAAGACAAAGAATTCGGCTTCTGCGCCGAAGAAAGCGGTGTCGGCGATGCCAGTGGAGGCGAGGTAGGCCTCAGCCTTTTCGGCAACGCCGCGCGGGTCGCGGTGGTACGGGTCTCCCGTGCGCGGGTTGACGATCGAGAAGTTCAACGCGAGGGTCTTCTCCAGGCGGAACGTGTCAACAAAAGCTGTGGTGGGGTCCGGGATGAGCTGCATGTCGGATTCGGCGATGCCCTGGAAGCCGCGGATGGAGGAACCATCAAAGAGCTGGCCGTTGACGAAGAAGTCAAGGTCTACAGTCTTGGCGGGCACGTTGAAGTGCTGCTGGACGCCGGGCAGGTCGGTGAATCGAATATCCACGAATTTTACATCTTCGTCCTTGATGAACTGAAGTACTTCTTCCGCGTTCTTGAACATCTACGCTCCTTGGCGCTGGGGGTTTTGGCCGGCTGGGTGCGGCCATGGTGCATGTGCAACTGACATAAGACTAGAACCGTGCTATTTCTCGTCCGTGTCCGAATTGTTTCCGGCACGTTACACGCACTCCTAGATCCTGCTGTGTTCGGCATCAAGCTGGCGCCGGTAGGCTGGGGGAGTGGTAGAACGTAAAGACATAGGTTCTTGGCTCAGTGGGCCGGACACTTCCAATATATCCAAATTCCCCGGCGAACGCTTAGGTTTGCCCGAATCCGGGCGCGGCTCCATGGCCCGTGCCGGGCGCCGCATCATCGCGCTCTGCATTGACTGGGGCCTGTCCTATCTCATTGCGGCGGCCTTCTTTGACGGCCACCCCAATGCGATTCTGACCATTTTCGCGGCAGAACAAATACTGCTGGTTGGCACGCTTGGCTACAGCATTGGACACAGGATCATGGGCATCCAGGTCATGAGGCTCGACGGCGGCCCGCCCGGTCTGCTGGCAGGCATGGTTCGTGCCTTGCTGCTGTGCTTGGTGATTCCAGTGATCATTGTTGACGCCGATCACCGTGGTCTGCACGACAAGGCCATGAAAACTATTTTGGTCCGTCGCTAGCCTGGCACGGTGATGTCTTGAGTTGAAACTACAGCTGATGTGGGTCCCGGAGCCTGAGACCCGCATCAGCTGCGGTTTCGAAGTGGGTGGCACGAGTCGGGGTTGCTTGGCAGGACCACCGGAACTAGAAATGACAATGGCCCGGCAGGAAAACCTGCCGGGCCATTCTTTGTCACTGACTAACCTAGATATTGCTTGGGCGCCTTAGCGTCCGCGCGATGCCTTGCGGTCAGGTCGGGCCTTGTAAGGGTCAATGCCCTTGGGGATGGGGAGCTTGGTTCCCATGGAGGCGATGCGCTTGTTGACTGCGCTGACCTCAATTTTGGTCAGTTCATTCTTGAGCTTGTTCATCTTCTTGGTGATCTGGGCGATCGGGACCTGGCCTTCGCCCTTGCCCGTCTCGATAACCGTGATGGTGACGTTGGGCAGAATCCTGCTCAAACGGCGTCGTTCTGCATCAACAAGACCCTTCACACGAGCGGAGGGCCCCTCAGTCACCAGAACAATACCGGGACGGCCAATGGCACGGAACACCACATCTTGGGTGCGCGGGTTCACCGAGGCAGGCTGCTCGTCAAAGATCCAGCCTCGCTTCAGCGAGCTCAGTGCGGCACCGGCAGCACCGGGCTTGCCCTCGATCTGTGAATACGCCGCACGCTCGGCGCGGCGCGACATGATCAGCAGTGCACACAGCAGACCCAGCGGGATGCCGATCAGCAGGCCCGTGATCCAGTTGTTGAACAGGAAGCCAACAAGCAGGCTGAGGGCGATCGGACCCAAGAAAGCACCCAACATCAGCCACGTGACCATGGGGTCGTGGCGGCGGGTCATCTTGAAGATGTCCACCATTTGCTTGATGCGGCTGGGCTTCTTCGTCTTCTTCGGCTTGTCAGCCTTGGGGCTACGAGAAAAGAGGGAACGCTTGGGTTGTTCAGCGTCTGTCTGTGAGAAGTCAGTGGTTTTGGCCATAGTAAGTCAATTCTAGCGGGTAAACGGAGGAATTATTGTGCTGTTATGAGTGAGGCTGCTTCTTGGCGGGTGTGGCCGGAGTCTTCGATGCCTTCGGCGATGTGGGCGAGGTGTTC